>CAVPXS010000001.1:0-372474 GCA_963709775.1 uncultured Flavobacteriaceae bacterium
ATTCAGGGCGACCGAATACATGCAATGTTGAAGATCAACTGTTAAGAATAACCACGTTGCCCTTTTTATGTCCTGTCTCTATGTAGCGATGTGCCGCCGCAAGCTCGCTTAGTCGGAATTGCTTATCAACAATGGTCTTGAGTTGACCAGCCTTGTAAATTTCTATAACTTCAATGAGAAGTTCCCTAAGCTTTTCGTCACCTTTGGTTCCTGTGGCTTGAAAAATGGCTTTTTTCTTCTTAGATAAGGAAGTTTTCAGCATATCAATCAAAAGGGACATCTTTAGAACAGGAGATAAATAAATCCCTTTTTTGGAAAGTATCTTCCTGCATTTTTTAAAGGAGCTTTTCCCTACCGTATCATAGACATAGTCGAATTTCTGTCCGTACTTTGTAAAGTCTTCTTTTCGATAGTTTATTACGTCGTCTGCCCCCAGAGATTTTACTAACTCAAAATTTCCTGCACTGCATACTGCTGTCACGTGACAGCCCAGGTACTTAGCGATTTGCACTGCCGAAGTACCTAATGCCCCGGAAGCTCCATTGATTAGCACCCTCTCACCGTGTTGAACATTGGCTACATCTTTAAGGAAATTGTAAGAAGTAAGATGACCATCACCAAAACTGGCAGCTGCAGTGAAATCCATATTTTCGGGCATTGGCAAAACAACTCCATCCTCAGCTAACGTCAGGAATTCTGCATTTGCGCTAAAACCCAAGGTGGTTTCTCCAAAGACCCTATCCCCCTCCTTCAGTTTGCTGACATTCGTTCCCACCTCCTCCACTATTCCGGCAAATCCTGTACCCGGAATAGGATGTTTAGGTTTCTTAAAACCCAGAAACAGCCGACCTATATAAGGTTTTCCGGTACGCATCATCGTATCGGCCCTTGTAGCCGAAGATGTTTTTACCTTTACTAATACCTCGTTAGCTCCGGGTTTTGGAATTTCCACCTCTTTAACCTGGAGCACATCGGGGGAACCATATCCCATAGCTACCATTGCTTTCATTTTTTTATTCTTAATAAATTCTCAATTTTTGTAAACACGAGAAGTATTAAGAAAATGGGGCAATCACGATGAGCTCTCAGCAGGCTTTATACTTCCTTTGTTTTCCCTTTTTTTACTGAAACTCCATTTGAGTCCAAATAACGGTCCTAAGAATCCTATCCTCCTGATCATGAACTCATAAATAAGATAACATCCTGTTCCTGTAAATAAAACTATGGCTACAAACTTCAACAACACCGGTATCTCCAGAGGCAAGATCATCATGGCTCCTGCGTATAGCACAAACATGTGAATGATATATACAGGATAGGCAGCCTTACTAAGATAAGACAAAATCATGCTCGGTCTGTTCAAATATTTATATCCCATTCCAAAAAGTCCGAAAATCCAACAGTTAGACTCTATTGCCACAAGAAAACCAATGGATGGTATTTCCATTAAGCGGAAGGTATACAGAATAGCTGCCAGGGCAATATATAGCCATCTCCATTTTAAAACCGTTTTCCAGAAGGTTTTCCCACTATACACGAAAATAAATCCAAAAAAGAAGGCGAGTAATCCAAGAAAAAAGCCGTGCCATGTTTCCGCGTACAATTCAAAGATCTGTGGCTTAACTATAACAGTTTCAAGCACAAAGAAGACAGAAATTGCCAGGGGACCGAAAGGATTTCCCATGAAGATGGATAAGCCTTTTGCAAATCTGCTTTCCCTAATTCCCTTCAGGTAAATGAATAGAGGCAACAATATCAAAACATACGCGAAAATGTTGCCTAAGAACCATAAATGTCCCTGATGCGCATAATATCCTAACGGAAGGTTATAATACTCCTGAAAAATGAGAAAATGTAAGGGGGTTATAGCGATGATCCCGAAGAGGAACGGCAGCAGTATCCGTTTACTGCGCTCAAGCAGCAGTTCCTTCCAACCGCGTTTTTGAATGGCGAAATAAACGCCCATTCCCGAAACGTAGAACAGCAAAGGAATGCGCCATACATTAAGCATGCTCATTGGTTTCCACAAACCTTCCATTGCTTCATTACTTCTTATAAAACCAATAAACATGGCCCATGGTTGGAAGACAATGGCAATGTGATAAATTAGAAGCAATCCTATTGCGATCACCCGCAGCCAGTCAATATCGTATCTTCTTTCTGTTCTCATCGTTATTCCGGATTAATAATTTTTACTGCAACATCATTGCAATGACAGGACGATTCTTTTTAAGCTCTTCCATATCCAGTTGCAATCCGAATGGCTCCAGCTGCTGCTGTAGCATTTCGTAAATCGGCTTGACCTCTGAAAATGGTCCCATAACAGTTTCTCTTGGTGTCGCCCCAAAGTTGTTTCGAATAGTCTTATCGGCTTTGGCATCTATTAGCATTTGTACAATCTCTATTCGGCCAAAGAAAGCGGCAGTGTGCAGAGGAGTAGATCCATCATTGTTTTTAACAGAATGATCTGCCCCTGCATCGATCAATGCTTTGGCAATTTTAGTTTTACCGAATGCCGCTGCGGAATTCAAAGGTGTGGAACCGCTAAACTGGTCTTTTGTATTGATATCAGTTCCGGCATCAATATGTTGCTTCACAACCTCAAGATTATTAGACATCACAGCAGTGTGAATGTCCATTTCAGGTTTCTCAATCACAGCCTGATCATTGGACTTTTTTACTGTTCTGGCTGCAGGCAGGAAACAAAACGGCAACCATTACCAGGCTCATAAGTACTCTTAGAGAATTAGTTTTAAGTGTTTTCATAATTTTAAATTTTAGCTTTTTTTAGTTATTAATTTTGCTTGATACAAAGATGAATTAAGGAAGAATACAGGACATACAAGCCACGTTGCTAAAACCATAAAGTTTCGATCAGGCATAAAAATTATGACGCAGGAATATAAATTATGATGCAACATCATCCTTAACAAGCTTTTATATAGCCTAATACCAGGAAGATTTTTAAGGAATTTTCCCTACTTTCATCAGATCAAAGAAGGCAATGTTAGATAGTAAATCAGACAGGGGAGATTTTCTCAATAAGGCAACCGCAGTAATTGTGGAAAATGCTTCAAACGATCAATTCGGAGTTTCTGAACTGGCGGAAGAATTGAATATGAGCCGTTCCAACCTGCTGAGAAAAATTAAGAAGGCCACCGGTCTTTCAGCAAGTCAGTTCATCCGGCAGGTAAGACTGGAAATCGCAATGGACATGCTGAAGGAAACTTCTCTAAGTGTTTCAGAGATTTCCTATAAAGTGGGTTTTGGCAGTTCCTCCTATTTCATCAAATGTTTTAGGGAGCAGTATGGATATTCCCCCGGAGAAGTTGGTAGCCAGGAAGTGGAAAATACGGAGCCTAAAAAACAAGAGCCGGAGACCCCGGAGATTTCCGATGAGGAGCCAACCCGAAAGTCACCTATCCGGGTTCTGCTGTTTACTATTCCCGTTCTGGCAATTCTGGTTATGTCTTTTCTTTTTTTTTATGAGCAGCCTTCACCGAATGTGGATGATATTGAGCCGGAAAAATCTATAGCAGTTCTACCCTTCAAAAACGAGAGCAGTGATTCTTTAAATCTGTACTTCGTCAATGGTCTTATGGAATCTACTCTAAATAACCTGCAGAAGATCAAAGACCTGCGGGTGATTAGTCGGTCATCGGTAGAAAAATATCGAAACACCACCAAGACAATTCCGGAAATAGCCGAAGAACTTAATGTGACCTACCTCGTCGAAGGCAGCGGCCAGAAAGTAGGAGACCAGGTTATGTTAAACATCCAGCTGATAGATGCTTCTGGTGACCGGCATCTTTGGTCAGAACAGTACAATCGTAAAGTCGTGGATATTTTTGCAATTCAAAATGAGGTGGCTACTAAAATTGTAAACTCTGTAGAACCGATAGTCACTCCCGCCGAACTAAGGCAAATTCAGAAAAAACCAACTCAAAATTTGTTGGCGTATGATTACTATCTTCAGGCACTAGATCATTTTTATTACAGGACTAAAGAAGGTTTGGAAAAGTCCATTCCTTTATTTGAAAAGGCGATCGAAGAAGATCCCAATTTTGCCCTGGCTTACGCCAACATCGCAATAGCTTATTACTTTCTCGATATATTCCAGGCAGAAAAGCAATATACCGACCAGATCAATAACTACGCAGATAAAGCGCTGCTTTACGATTCCAGGTTGCCGGAAAGCCTCCTTGCCAAGGGGTTTTATTATATGCATACAAATGAGTACCGGCTGGCTCTTCCGCACCTTGAGAAAGCACTTGAGTATAATCCCAACTCATCTGCAGTGGTTCAGACGCTTGCTGATCTTTACGCCCAGTACATCCCGAACACCTCCAAGTACCTGGAGTATGCTCTCAAAGGAATTCGGCTTGATATTGCCGCCAATGATTCTATAGAAAAAAGTTATACTTATCTTCACCTTAGCAATGCACTGGCACAGACGGGATTTGTGGATGAATCGCTAAAATATATCAACAAATCTATAGCTTTCAATCCGCAGAATGAATATTCCCCTTACCTCAAAGCATACATCTTATACGCAAAGGATCGCAACATTGAGCGGACTAAGAAGCTTTTGGTGAGGGAGTGGCAGAAGGATACGACTCGCCTGGACATCCTGCAGGAAGTGGCGAAATTATATTATTTCCAGGAAGATTATAAAACTGCCTTTTTTTACTACGACAAGTTTGTCAAAGGAAAGCAAAAATATGGTTTGGATATCTATCCGCATGAAAATGCAAAAATTGGAATGGTCTATCATAAGATGGGGATGGAGGAAGAGGCTAAAGACTTTTTCAAAGCCTTTAGTGATTATTGCGAAGAAGATCAATCCATTTACAAAAGTGCCAGTATGGCTGTGAAATATGTGCATGAAGGGAAAAATGACCAGGCAATGGAGCAATTAAAAATCTTTGCAACCCAGGATGACATCCAGTACTGGATTGTGTTATTTATGGAAAAGGACCCCATCCTTGCTCCTCTTAAAAGTCATCCGGACTTCGACAAGACCATGCAGAAGATCGAGGAACGATTCTGGAAAGGACATAACCAGCTAAGAGCTTCGCTTGAGGAAGAAGGAGTGATATAATCAGGTGAGCTATTAGTCGGTAACCTCCTAGTTCTTTACGTCAGCTAAGAGTCTTCCTTGTTCCTTACTATCTTTACAATCCTGCTATATACAATTTCCGCTAAATTCCAGTCATATCCGTTAAAGTTGGCTGTATTGTTAAATTGAACAATAACAGTATCCATGCTTTTGTGATATTTGGCAATACTTTGATAGCCAGGAAGTAGACCTGTATGTTCATATTCGTAGAGGGAAGAGTAGATTTCCTGTTCCCCATCATTAAAAACAGAACCATCGTTTAACGCCCTCAGAAATATACCCACATCCTCTGCTGTAGCCAGCATTAAGCCTGTGTCTTCATATTTAAAATCTTCATCTGTGCCCACATAATAGCCACTCATGACATCTTCAATATCTACTTCACTAAGCGAGCCGAAAGTGTTTTTGAGCCCAAGAGGG
The DNA here is from genome assembly GCA_963709775.1 of uncultured Flavobacteriaceae bacterium. Lineage (GTDB taxonomy): Bacteria > Bacteroidota > Bacteroidia > Flavobacteriales > Flavobacteriaceae > Salinimicrobium. The sequence continues at coordinate 5,540 of CAVPXS010000001.1, forward strand.
TCCAAAATTTCCTCTTTGATATATTGCTGGTGGGGATAACCCAAGGTTTTATCGATGAGGTCCTCAATCAACATATAATTCGTATTCGAATAACCATAATCTTCACCTGGTTCAAAGTCAGCTGGCAAATCCAGAGCATAATCAAGTGTTTCTTGCCTGCTTTTTGGAGGATTTACCCAGAAATCAGGATGGTCTACAAAGTTGGGAATGCCGCTGCGATGCTGCACCATCATTCTTAATGTAATTTTGTCTGAATATTCAATTCTGTCAGCAAGTTCCGGAAAGTATTCAGCGAGTGTTTTATCCAAAGAAAGGCGCCCCTCTTTTACTAGTTTGGTCGTAGCAACAGCGATGTAGAGCTTGGTGATACTGGCAATTTTGAATAAGGCTTGTGGATAGGCAGGTATTTTGTTTTCCCGGTCATGCCAACCAGCGGCATAAAACTCCGGTGGCTTCCCCGCCTGGTCTACGTAAACAATCATTCCATCAAATCCATGATCAATTCCTTCATTTAATTGTTCCTGAACCGTGGCAGGCAGTGGCAATATCCAGGCCCAGACCAAAATCCATGGTACGAAGAATAAAGAGCCAATGCTCGCCAGAATGAATAATATTCTTGCAACTCGTTTTACTTTTTTCTTAGCCATGACGTCTCACAATTATTTTAGAGTGTATTCCTTTTATAGTTAAAGTATTGTAGAATGGAAAAAGAACGCTAATCATGGGCTAACGCATCTATTTCTTTAATAACTCCCTGCCCAACATCTTTTAGTTGACCATATTGATAAACCATAGCATCTAATTGAAAGGCGGCTAAACTAATGACATTTCGGTATGGAGCAGATGCTGTATATTCTGCAAAGACCTGGTAATACTCAGATTGGGGTGTGGCTCTTATTTTGAGGGAATCCTGTGGCAAAAAGGCTGAGGCGAGAATTAAAGATGTATCGAATTGGGTAGAAAGATAGGTCTCCTGATTTACTACATATTCGTTATAGCTCTTCTCATTTTCTGCAATGTCCTCTACTATGCTGTGGTAGCTGGTCAAGAGAGAGTCCAGAGGAGTATTGTTGATCTTTCCGAAATAGGCTGAATTTTTTAAGGCTTCGTATCCACCTGAATTGGGTTTAAAATAGAAATCTGCAAAGGCGACACCGCAAGACATAAACAGGAAAAGGTCCTCGTCTTCTGTTTTGTCTAATATGCGTACCCGGGCCTTTTTACATTGTGTGGCTACTTGCGTTCTATACTTTATTAACGTGTCCAGAGTGCGAAGATCTTGCAGGGTGTGAACCTTTACTTTTCCTAAATACTCTTTCAGGGCCAGATCATCTTTCCTGGTCTGGTTCCAATTGTTTATTTGTAATGCAATTAAGATCCCGATGACAACAAGTACTATTTCACCAATCGCATACACTAAATATTTGCTGAATTTACTTTCGGCAAGTAATTTTTGGCGAATTTTCCTAAAAACCTTCATTATCAATAAATAACTGGTTACAGTAAATTTAAGACTTCCATTCGGTTTAAAACTGCAAGTAATTGTCTAATATTCAAATATTTAATAATCCAGGTCAGAGTTTTGAAATTTTTACTATACTTTAAAATTCTTTTCTCACTAGCAACAGCAATTTCAGATACCGGCAATTTTTAAAAAGTCGTTGAATTTTTTCGATTTATGCACAGGCTTCGTCCTCGCTTAACGCAAGTTGCGGCTTGTCCATTTTAATTTGTCAGTCTAGATTTGAGATACGTCCAAAGTGTCATTTTTGGGAGGTATTTGACACTTTGATTAAATAGTGTTCTACGCAGTTTTATTTTAAGATAAAAATTCTGACAAATTATTGCCGTCGGGTACGGGTAGAGAAAAGTTGCCGGAGAAGGGGACGTGGCGTGGTCAAATTAACCTTTTGCTTTTAAATCACCTTTTTTCAGTAAAACCCGTCACTTGCGGTATGCTTAAAAATGGCATTTTTGGATTGTCTTCCGTGATTACCTTCTCTTATTTTTGCTTTAGGGATTGAATTCTGTCTTTATAGTACGCATCTTCACTTAATTCAGAAGCTTTTTGCACTAACCTTAGTGCATTAGGAATGTCATTTTGAGCTTCATAATAATCAGCCATCGAATCGTAGGCATTTGCACTCTCAGGATAATATTCAATAGCCAGTTCAAAGTACATTTTGGCCTTTTCCGGTTGCTGCATTTCCAGGTTCATATAACCTGACATGTTTAAAAGTTCTTCAGGATAAGGTGGCTCTGAATATCCAAAATGCCTTTTGAGTTTCTGTTCTCTGTTTGTGATGATGCTCAATAGCTCTTCTTTTGATGTGTCAAATGAGTTGATTTTATCTGTATATTCCATTTGATACCATTCAAAAAGGGAAATTAGGCCGTCCATGATAGAGGGAAAGGGAACTGTGCCATGAATGTCTTCGGGATAAAATTTCCATTCAAAAGACAATCCGTTTTGGGCATTTTGCTTCACCAGGTTTGAAAAAGCAATATTTGAACGGGAGAACAGGGTATAATCTGTTGTATCCTGCATCACGTTGTCTATGGTAATTTGCGAGTTCTGCATGTGCAATTGGCCGCTCAACGACATAAACAAGGCTTTGTTTTCATAGTCCCGGGTAGCAATGGTTTCTTTCGCCTCTTTTAATAATCTTTGGTCATCCCAGTCCAGGCTTGGGTCAATGGCTAAATAATTGTCAAATAATTCGGGTTGATGAATTAAAGTGTAGATAGTGAATAATCCTCCATAAGAATGGCCGATGAGTGTTCTGTAACCCGTCACAGGATATTTATTTTCAATAAAAGGAATAAGTTCTGTCTCGATAAATTTCAAAAAATTGTCTGCCTCCCCGTTTTTTTCATTGAAAGGCATCCCATATTTAGTAGTTATGGATGAAGTGGTTAGGTCTCTAAGTCTATTTTTTTCATTAGAGATACCAACCAGTACCATTTCTGGTGTAAAACCACCGCTATAATAGTTTTGTACCTCGTTTACCGTAGGGAGAAACATTTCTCCGTCTAAAATAAAGGCTACAGGATATTTTTGATTTTTCTCAGGGGTGTAACCGGCAGGCAGTTGAATATAAATATTTCTTGACTCTTTCAGTAATTCGGAATAGAGACTATCCGAAACACCTACTTTCTGTAAGAAACTTGATTCTGATCTATCTGAGCTTTTACAAATTGCTGAAGAAAAACCATGAACCCTATTGTCAATACTATCTTTAATCCTTTAGTCATTTTTTCGATTTCAATTATTTCATGAAGTGAACTTTTCTTCCTGTCATTTAATATTGAGATGTGCTGGCTAGTAAATAAACTAGTAAAAGAAAAAGAACCAGTGGATATTCTGAAGGAATTTCCAAGGAAGCTAGTACCAAGCAAAGAATTATATATATCTAAATTAATCTTTCGTTATTCTATTGAATGGTATTCATTATCTATGAGTTCGATTAACTCTGCAATACTTTTTTTTAATGAAACTGATTGCCTTGTATAATAATTAAGTTGTCTAGATGAAATATAAATATCAGCTAATATTCGTTTATCAGTAATTTTTATAGGTGAGCCAAAATCACCATATTTTATTTCATACGCATATTTATTTGTTAATTCAGTAGAACGATTCAATACATCCTCTCCAATAGTTATGTTATTTTGGACTTCCAATTCATAGATATTTTGAATATTGTTGAATAGCTCACGATTGCTTATAATGTTTGATTTTCCTTCAGAAATCATTGAATTATAAGTTCCAATTTTTGGTCGAAATTTTCTGTCTGTAAAGAAAATATATTCTAATTCAGATACTCCTTCCACTTTAGGAAGCTCACCAATAATTTCCCCGAATATAAAGTCAATAGTTGTGTCTTGAGACATTAATTGAGCAATTCGCCATTTGTGATCTTTAATTACTTGCGACAACAATAATGTATCTTGAATTAAATCACTCTTTATTTCTTTTAGATAGACTTTTTCAGCATTTCGGGTTTTTTTTAATTCATTCGAATTATTTATACTTAACGCAATTAAAATTCCAATAACCACTAGTATAATTTCTCCAATAGCATAAAGTAAATACTTAATGAACTTGTTTTCTGTGAGTAGTTTTTTGCGAATTTTTCTAAAGAGCTTCATCATTAAAAATTTATAGGGACAATTAAAAGGAGGTATTTCACAATACTAAAGAATATTCTCAGGAAGCAAAATCAGTTTGCTTACCAGAGGAATGGACCTGTACTTTTTGGCTAAAGGTCTAATCTTGTGTAACCCTGTATATTTTTACAATTGTGTAAATGATTCAGTTTTTAAGAGGCAAATGAAAAGACTTTTAACTACATCAATTATAGCCTTTATTACTTTCTTTCCTTTTTGATTAGTTCTAAAATTCCATCTATATCCTGCATTAAGGGATAGTAATGTGCTTTTTCTGTTGCATAACTGGTGAGGATAAACATCAGGACATTATTTTCAAATTCAATTGACTTTAATAGTGCTAAGTTACTTACTTCATTTTCAGATTCTGAAAGTTCGAGGTCGTCATACACTCCAGCTTGTTGAAAGATTGTTCTCAGGCTATTTCTATTAGTTCGAAACATGTCAAGCACCTTTTCTCTCTGGATTGCTAATTCCTCTTCCTGTCTGGAAATATCTTCCATAGTCGCGATCCAGTTTGTTAGCTGTTTTCGCAATTCAGTATTTGAAAGATTTTTCAAATTACCGGAGTTGATCATTTCAAACAAGAGGGAATTGTTTGGATTAAAAGCAATATCTGAAGAAAATGTATTGTACAACAGTGTAGAAAATACTATTTCAGTAGGCAATTCATTCGCGGTCACATGTCCAAGAATTTCCTTGGCTCCAATGTAGTTGGCTTGATTGACTGCGATCAATTCTGTCAACTTCAGTTTACTTGTTTGGAATTCTTCCCTTAGCCCCGTCAAATATATTTGTTCAATTTTTTCATTTATTCGATCCTGGTTTCTGTTATTAATAGCGAGGGCAATTAATATTCCAATAACAACCAGAGTGATTTCCCCAAAAGCATACCCGAGATACTTGCTGAATTTATTCTTGTAGAAGAATCTTTTTCGAATATTTCTGAAGAATTTCATTGGGAAATATTTGGTTCTCGCTTCTATAAGTATCTAGAATTCTTAAGAAAAAATAGAACTCTGGGTTGATCAGAACAATTAATAAATTTAACTAATTTCCTTAAAACCCGAAACCTTTATTAGTAATGAATTTCGGGATCAGGTTTTAAATTAAAAAGAGAAGAAAACTTTTATGACTTTTATTATCAGCAACTTGCAGTATCTCATTTAGCAAACCTGTTGCTAAAAGTTTTACTTTGGAATGTGTATGTTTTCTAAAGAAGTTCTTAAGTACAAGAATCGCAATGCTGAAAATAAAAGCTCTGCCGGCAGGAATCACTTTGCTTCATATTGGAATTTGGTGCTTGAAAACATTGTTGTCCGGGAAAAGAATATAGACCGCTCCACTTCTAGAGCCAAGAACCAGGACTTAAAAAAACCTGCCAGCAGGAATTACTTTGCTTCAAATTGGAATTTGGTGCTTGTAATTTGAATTTTACCCGATGGGTACAGGATTTAAAGAATCCCAATTACATCCATCGCTGGAAATACAAAAGCTCTGCCGGCTCCGCCGTCAGCTTTTCTTGTTTTTCCCCTATTGGAATTTGGTGCTTGAAGATTGGATTTTACCCGATGGGTACAGGATTTAAAGAATCCTAATTACATCCATCGCTGGAAATACAAAAGCTCTGCCGGCTCTCGCCGTCAGCTTTTCTTGTTTTAAGCCTGTACTGCAAAGCAAGCTTTGCGCACCTGCTTAAAACAAGAAAAGCGATGCTCTCGCATCGCTTTTGTGCTTGTCGGGATGACAGGATTTGAACCTGCGACCCTACGCCCCCCAGACGTATACGCTACCGGACTGCGCCACATCCCGAAATGAGAGTGCAAATTAAGCAGCTTATTTCTAATTTTCAAAGGGAAATATAGCTTTTTCCGGCCTTTCTCTTTTTCCTAATTTGTGTCTGTCGCAAAATAACAGGAAATCAGAGGTCTAAAGGAATTTTAATAAAAACGCTAATGCCATAGTTTTAATAAAATCAATATGGGTTTAAGATAGTTTTTTGAAAAGCTATCCATTTTTTGCCTTAGTTTAGCCTCTGCATTAAAAACAGCCAACCAAAAATGAAGAAATATTTTATTTTTTTCTTTCTAATTCTTCTTCAGCAATCCTGCAAAATTCCTACTGAACCAAAAATCTACCCCTCTCTTTCCGAACGCGGGCTGGTAGCAGAACATGCCATGGTGGTGTCGGCAAGAAAAGAAGCTTCAAAAATTGGGTTAGAGATCCTTAAAAATGGAGGCAATGCATTTGATGCAATGGTAGGTACAGAGATGGCCCTGGCCGTGGTTTATCCCTATGCCGGCAATCTGGGGGGAGGAGGATTCATGGTCTACAGGCTTAACACGGGCGAAACCGGCGCTCTTGATTACCGGGAGAAGGCACCGCTTGGGGCGCATCGTGACATGTACCTCGACAGTTTGGGAAATGCAGATCCTGAAAAAAGCAGGTTTGGAGGCCTGGCAGTGGGAGTTCCGGGCACTGTAGCCGGTATTTTTGCTGTCCATGAAAAATTTGGAAGTATGTCCATGGAGAAGATCCTGGCTCCAGTTATTGCTCTGGCCCAGCAAGGATTTGTAGTCACCAAAAATCAGGCAGCCTCACTTAAAAATCACAGAAGTGCGATTATTAAAGCCAACGGAGAGGAAGTCTTATTTGCAGAAGCTCATAAACCCGGGGATACCCTTAAAAACCATGCTTTAGCAGCGACTCTCGTAAAGCTTGCAACCAGGGGCAGGAACGAATTTTATTCCGGAGAGACTGCAGAAAAAATGGTGAGTTTCATTCAGGATAATGGAGGAATTATTTCAATGGAAGACCTGGCTGCTTACGAGGCGCAATGGCGGGATCCTATTTCTTTCACTTACGACGACTTGAGGATCATCTCAATGTCTCCGCCATCGAGCGGCGGAATTGTAATGGGCCAAATAATGAAAATGATCGAAACCTATCCCCTGGACGAATATGGCCATAATTCGGTAAAGTCGATCCAGGTGATCACCGAGGCCGAAAGAAGAGCCTATGCCGATCGCGGCCACTACCTCGGTGACCCCGATTTTGTGGAAATTCCGACGCAAAAATTACTCAGCGATGAATATCTGGAGGATCGTATGCACAACTTCAGCTTTGACAGCGCCACTCCCTCCTCTGCCATTAGTCACGGCAGCATTCCCGGCTATGAAAGTATGGAAACCACCCACTACTCTATTGTGGATTCCGAAGGAAATGCGGTCTCGGTGACTACCACACTTAATGGAGCTTATGGATCCAAACTTTATGTGGAGGAATTGGGTTTTTTCCTGAACAACGAAATGGATGACTTTAGTGCCAAACCCGGAGTACCCAACATGTTCGGACTCATAGGAGGCGAAGCCAATGCTATTGAGCCCGGAAAAAGAATGCTGAGTTCAATGACTCCTTCAATTGTAGAAAAGGAAGGAGAGCTTTGGATGGTTCTGGGTTCCCCGGGTGGATCCACTATAATCACCTCAGTAATGCAAACTATTCTAAATGTTGCCGAATACAGAATGGGAATGCAACAGGCTGTGAGCGCACCCAGATTTCACCATCAATGGTTACCCGACGAAGTACTTTTTGAACCCGATTCTTTTGCTGAAGCTACCCTTGATTCCCTCCAGTTAAAAGGCTATGAGGTCTCTGTGGGAGAATCCACCATATTAGGAAAAGTTAACGCAATTCTGGTCCTTCCCAGTGGAAAACTGGAAGGAGGCGCCGATCCCCGGGGAGATGACGCTGCGGCAGGATATTAGTAGTGGTCAAATTGTGATCAATAATTAGCTTAAAGGAAGAATGGTGTACCATAAAAATTTATTCCTGCTTTCCTAATTTCTTCAGATAGGCTGAAAGCGTTTTAAAAAATCTATCTTTGACGTACTAGCTGGTGGTACCTCAAAATCTAAATACCGTTTTTGCACCTTGCATGCAATAGATTAATTTTAAAAGCTGTTAACTAGGCTGCAATCTTTGGCTACATCCCGAAAATTGCTTAATTTTTAATCTCTCCCGTTCTTAAAAAGAATACTCCCCCACCTCGAATTAAGTTTGCCTAAAGAAGCTTTTATTATTCGTACAACTAAAAAATGCGTTATGGAAAATTATAAAGATTTTGAAAAATATAAGAAGCGGCTTAACAGCCTTGATGATGATATAAGATCCCGGGCGCTGCAGTACGCTTCGGAATTCTATGCCGATCACGATCTTAGCCGCGAAGAAGCCCTGGAAAAAGGTATATCCAAAGCCGAACTGAAGAAAAGGGACCTGTAAACAGCAAACTACCGCATTTGAATAGGTTTGTAACGGTTCTAATAAATACCCGGTACACAAAAGTATAGCCGGTTATCTACCCCAGTCTCTACCTGGAGAATTCAAGTTCAGGTTGAAATTAAAACTTTCCTGAAAAAGAAATGCTGGCAAAGCCTACTACAAAAAAGCTTGTTTTGTACTGGTAGTTTATTCCGGGACGACTTTCCATTTCAACACGATCCCAAGGGGTAGCGGAGTGAGCTTCTCCTTTGGCTCCGCATCTAAGATCGCTCTCCTGGGCTTTTGAACCAAAAATGGAACATAAAATAGCGGTAACGACAGCAACAATAACTTTTTCCATTACTCTGGATGTTTAGGTTTTGATGTAGTTGCCTTAGGGAAGCGGGCCAAATGTAATAATTAACTTTTATTTAGGAAAAAGAAATGTGCAGAAAACCGAACCTAAAATAGGTGCTGAAAATGTCATTTTTAAAACTAATTAATTTAAACCCCCGGGATTTGGATCTGCTGAATAATATTACTCCTTCCCTTCTTCAGTAATCTGTTCTTTGACAAATTTAATCACCTCACCGTTGATCTCCGGGGTAGACCAATGCCCTACTTTTTCATAGGTATGGAATTCTGCATTTACGCCTTCCTTTTTGTAAATATTTTGACAGGTCTCCCAACGCTTTGGTTGCATTTGTTCCCCAACAGTCGCATATACAACCGTGCGCTCTTCCTCGTTATAGGCATCGTCATACAGCACCGCATCATTGTCATCAAGTTCTCCCATAAAAATGAACTGCGGAACCTTTTTATAAACTTCAAGATCTATTTCGCTACCCGAGATCTCCTGCAGGTCGTTAATCCCCAAGAGGATAATTAAGAGTATGATCATTCATTTCCTTTTTTGGCAACATGAGGATACCATTCAAGCCTCCGGAAACTACCGCCTGAAGTTTCTCGGGATGCAAAAATGTAAAGCGGTTGACAAAACTTCCGGATGCCGAGAAGCCCGTCATCACTACTTTTTTCTCTACCGGAATTCCCAGATCCTGCAACCTTAGTCTGGCATCGCTAATCATCGCCAGCAACTGCAAATCCAGGCGTTTGATCTCCTCATTTTGAGAGAGCATAGCATCCCTGTCAAGAGCGTGGGTGTAAACGAGGTTTTCCTTTCTTGTCCTTGGAAAAACGGGCACAAGTAACGGCAGGTGAAGTTCGGTGGCAACGATATTCCCTATAGATCTTTTTGTAGCCACAAAAATTGCCCCTTCCCGATGTAATTCAATGGAATCTGATGTGAAACCTGAATTATTCGGTTCGACAACCAGGAAGAGTGTTTCGGCTTTTGTCGTTCCTTTCGGGATCATCAGTAAATATTCATGTGAAAAACCTGAGGCGGGATCGGCTTCAATTGAAATGAGGGTATCCTTAAGAAAAGACCCTGAGCTGTTTTTGGAAATTGGGGCTTGGGAAAAACAATCTTGGAAAGTCAAAATTAACGCAAGGCTAAGAAGTAACTTCATAACTATTTTTTTTAGAAGACGAACCGTCAGAAGTTTAGCACTAATAAATTTAAGAAAATACTCTGTTAAAAACCATTTCAGGAGGTTACTTTGATCAGAATAAAAATTTAATAAATGAAAAACACCCGGACATTTTTTACTGTAATTTTATTATCGTAATATTACAATGATTAAAGATGTTATTTGTTTTACACAAACTTTAAAAGATGAAAACAGAACAAGAACTTAAAGATTCGGTTAAAGAGCGATATTCAAAGATTGCAGAGCAGGGCAAGGTAGAAAATGCTGCTTCCTGCTGTGGTGCCACTACGCCTTCCAACAAGGTGTATAATATTATGATGGACGATTACACCGGCACAGATGGTTATCTGGAAGATGCCGACCTTGGCCTGGGTTGTGGTCTCCCTACTCAATATGCAGGAATAAAAAAAGGTGACACCGTTATAGATCTGGGATCTGGTGCAGGTAACGATTGCTTTGTAGCCCGCCATGAAACCGGTGCGGAAGGTAAAGTGATAGGAATTGATTTTACCCCTACAATGATCAATAAAGCGCGGACAAATGCTGAAAAGCTCGGGTTCAACAATGTGGAATTCCGGGAAGGAGATATTGATGAGATGCCTGTAAATGACAATAGTGCAGATGTCATTGTGAGCAACTGTGTACTCAACCTTGTCCCCAATAAGCAAAAAGTGATCAATGAGATCTTCAGGGTACTTAAACCCGGAGGACACTTCAGTATTTCTGACATTGTCCTGGTGGGGGAATTGCCTGAAGCTTTACGCGAAGACGCAGAAATGTATGCAGGATGTGTGGCAGGAGCTATTCAAAAAGAGGAATACTTGCAGCATATAAAAGATGCAGGCTTTCAAAACCTTATTCTTCAGAAGGAAAAAACCATCACCATTCCGGATGATATTCTTGAGAAGTACCTTTCAGAACAAGAAATAGATGATTTAAAAAAGGAGAAACGGGAATTTTTAGTATCACTGTTTATGCGGAAAAACCCGGCGTAAAGAAAGATAAACCTAAACTTATTATGTCTGATTTACAGGACCAGGGAGCATGTTGCACCCCGGATTCCGGATGCTGCTAGGAGTCCTACCGTCAGTTCGAGTGATTTCTTTTTGAGCGACAGCGGAGAAAGAAATTGTATCGAGAACAGAGGTGTTAACCAATCCGTCGTTCTCGATACTAATTGATCCTGCTACCGCAGTCTCAATTCACCCGGTTCTCGATACGAATCCATCCCTGCTACCGCAGGTCCAGATTCACTCGAACTGACGGGGATTATTATGCCTGATCAGCTACTCCTTTCACCCTTTCGGCAGAATCTGATTTTGACAGGGACAAACGAATTATACTGTCTTCTTCAGCTGTGAGATCATGAGGTATATTTCCTGCAAGAGATAACATATCCCCTTTTTCAATTTTGTGTACCTCTCCATTGACTCCAAATGATATTATTCCCTCAAATAATTCTACAACAATAGGATAAGGGGTTTTATGTTCTTTCATAACCTGTCCTTTCTTCATAGCTATTCGTATCTCTTTACTGCTATCGGTATCCATTAAAACATGGACGGCAGGTTTGGTGTCATTATATTCTAAGTTCTTTAATAAAGAAGCGGTTTTCATAATTTATTTTTTAAGTTTCGATTTAAAGTACAAAAACTTCAGAAGAATCAAGGGAATTCATCTAAATCCTAACAAAGGTTTTAGAATACTCCAGATAGAATTTTTAGCTGACCCGGGATTTGAATTTTCAGAAATACACATAAAAAAACCGCCCAAAAATGCTATTTCCGGGCGGTTAATAATAAAAACGTTCTTCAGCTTAAAGCTTTTTCAAGCCTCTTGTTTCCTTCTTCTCAGCGGGAACTATGCTAATGGCATATCCTCCTCCCGGAGCGCTCCACTGCTTTAGATCACTCTTGCTGGTCACAACTACCTTCCTGATCTTATAAGCCTGCGGATTCTTTTTGTAATGCGCATCTTTAGCATCGGAATAAATGGTAGCAATATACTTTTGTCCGGGTTCAAGGAAATCAAAAGATATTTTTGAAGTTCTCGGGGTTTCCCCGTTTACATTTCCAACAAACCATTTTTCAGTACCTTTTTCTTTACGGGCAATAGTAATGTAATCTCCCGGTTCAGCTTCAAGATAAACACTCTCTTCCCAATCCATTCCCACATCTTTTATAAACTGGAATGCATCCATAAACCTTTCGTAGTTCTCAGGAAGATCAGCAGCCATTTGTAGCGGACTGTACATAGTGACATATAATGCCAGCTGATTTGCAATGGTACTATTTACCCACGAATCATTTTCAGGATTTACCTTGCTAATATCCATTTCAAAGATCCCCGGAGTATAATCCATTGGTCCTCCTAAAAGTCTCGTGAATGGAAGTACCGTCACGTGATTAGGCTTGGAACCTCCAAAAGCCTGGTATTCTGTTCCTCTTGCAGATTCATTGGCAATAAGGTTTGGCCATGTACGGGCAACTCCTGTAGGCCTAACGGCTTCGTGAGCATTCACCATGATCTCATAATCGGCAGCTTTTTCAATAGCGTACTGGTAGTGATCTACAAGCCACTGGCTGTAGTGGTTCTCTCCTCTTGGTAGAATATCTCCAACATATCCACTTTTTACAGCATTGTAACCATGATCTTTCATGAATTGATAAGCTGAATCCAGGTGGCGCTCATAATTTCTTACCGAAGATGAAGTTTCGTGATGCATTACCATTTCCACACCCTTGCTCTTTGCATAGTCTCTAATTTCTTCCAGGTCAAAATCTGGATAAGGAGTCATAAAGTCAAAAACGTAATCTTTGGAATTTCCAAACCAGTCTTCCCAGCCAATGTTCCAGCCTTCTACAAGAACTCCGTCAAAACCGTGCTCGGCTGCGAAATCTATATACCGCTTAACATTTTCTGTAGTGGCACCATGAGTTTCATTTGGCGTGGCATTTTCAAAATCTGTTTCTCCAAGTTTAACTGCGGCAAAATCATTAGTGTAGTGCCAGCTGCTTTTACCTGTGATCATTTCCCACCAAACTCCTACGTATTTCATAGGCTTGATCCATGAAGTATCATCAATAGCCACAGGATCGTTTAGATTGTAAGTCATCCTTGAGGCCAGGATATCTTTGGCATCATCACTAACGATAATTGTTCTCCAGGGAGTCTTCCCCGGTGCGATCATGTACGCTTTATTACCGGTAACATCGGGAGTAAGCCATGATTCGAAGATCATGTTCTCATCATCCAGCTCCAGGTGCATTGCAGAATAATCAAGCAAAGCCGCCTCGTGCAGGTTAATATAAAGCCCTTCATCTGTTTTCATCAAAAGTGAGGTTTGCACCCCGGTATCCGAAAATGAGGTTTGGGAAAGGTTATCTGTAATAGAACCTTCCATTTCTCCTCTAATTTCAGAAAGTTTTGATTCAATGTAATCGTATTCCTGTGTATCGTAATCTCCCGGGATCCAGAAAGCGGTGTGATCCCCTGTCATGGCAAACTGGGTTTTTTCATCTTCTACAATGAAGTGTCCCAGGTTTTGCTGCTGTGGAAATTCATATCTAAATCCGAGTCCGTCATTAAAAACTCTGAACCTTATGATCATTTGACGATCTGTTGGCTTTTGGTTTAGCACTACCGCCAGTTCGTTGTATTTATTCAGGATCTCGCTTTCTTCTCCCCAAACCGGTTCCCAGGTTTCGTCAAATTCAGATTCTTCCCGTTCTATCACTTCAAAGTTATTGAGCAGCGAGTGCTCATCATTCTTCAATTTTAATCCAAGTGTACTGGTTTCTATTACAGGCTGGCCTTTATAGGAAAGGCTATAGGCTGGCGTGCCGTCTTCCAGCAACTCGAACTGCAATTGCACCTCCCCATTTGGGGAAGTAACTTTTTGAGCTACTGCCACCGTGGTAAAACTTAACCAGAGGCAAGAGATCATTAGTAACTGCTTCATCTTCAATTTTTTCATCAGGTATTTATTTATTAAGGGTAATTAATTGTTTCTTTTTATTGTCAGGAAGCCTTATAAAAAGTCGATTGTTTTCGGCGTCATAATGATATCCCGAAACCTCAAAGATAGTACTCCATTTTTTCTTAAGCTCCTCTGCAGGCGTCTCCGTTAGCTCATTCCCGTTCAACTTCACTCCTACTGGTTTCTCCTCCAGGAAAATATCGAGCCAAAAATTTCTCTTTTCATCATTGCTGAAGTCATTCCCCTGCGGCTCGTTTATAGTAATTATTACTTCGGAAGAAGTAGTCTTACTTTCAATTTTCGTCTTTACAAAATGGTCATTTCGGTAATCATTTGTAGTACCCTCATCTTCATAAAGAGTAAATTCTGAAGGTTTTGCGCCCGGAAAGATCTCCAGGATCAACGGCGTATTTTCCATGGCTCCTATGTAAGGCATCACCGGCATCTTCGGAATTATCGCACCTTCCTTTACGAACATCGGGAATAACCTCCAAGAGGGGTGTCATAGTCAATGGATTGTTTGCCTTCATAACACCTTTTCGGATTATTATAATCCCTCCAGTTTCCCTTCGGTAGATAAACCTGTCGGTAGGTTACTCCTTCCTCTACCACAGGAGCTATAAGCAACTCCTCTCCAAACAAGAATTGATTATTAATTTCATAGGTTTCTTCATCGGAAGGATATTCCAGCAACAATGGCCGCATTATTGGCAAGCCTGTATCATAAGCTTCCCTCGCATAGGTGTAGATATAAGGATGTAGCTGATACTTAAGTTCAATAGCTTCCTTTGCAATTTTTTCGGCTTCCTCTCCAAACAACCAGGGTTCAACAGCATTGTTACCTTCGTGGTGTGCCCGACTCAACGGATTAAAAACTCCAAACTGCAGCCAACGGACATATAATTCTGAAAACTCTTCATAATCTGTGATCTCTCCGCAATAGCCGGAGATATCCGTGGTCCAGAAAGGAATAAGTCCCAGGCCTGCAGACATTCCCATTGGCACCTGATCGGCAAGGTTTTCCCAGCCGTCGGTTACATCTCTCCCATTTCCGCTATCGCCACTCCAGCCAAAAGTGTAGCGCTGCATTCCTGCATAGGCCGCTCTGGTCATCTGGAAGACCCGCTGATTTGGATTTCTCTTTTCAAACTGCTCGGTTACCACGCGGTCCCATTCCAGTCCGTAGACGTTATGGATCTCGGCATGCATACCTTTATGATGCTTCATGTAAAGCCTGTCGGTGCTTTCTTCGTTGCTCCAGGCCGGTTCGCCCATATCTGTCCAGAACCCTTTCACCCCGTCATCAAGGGGCTTTTGCTGAAGTTCTCCCCACCAGTCGGCTACTTCCGGATCTGGTGAAATCCACAACTCCGGCGTTTCCACCCCATGGCCAGGGCATATCATAAGGCTTTCCGGTGCGGACATCGGTTGCCAAAAATCCCTTTTTTGCCGCCTCCTGCCACTGGTCTTCAACAGCCTGAGAAATCACGGGATCCTGAGAGATTATTACTTTAAATCCGTCTTCAGCAAGATCTGAAAGCATCTTTTTTGGATTGTCATACCTGTCCTTTCTCCACTCGAAGTTCTGCAGACCTTCTACCCAACCAATATCCTGGTAAATAATGTCTATTGGAATTTCCCTTTTTCGATACTCTGATGCAATTTCTCTTGTAAGCTCTTCATTAACGAGCATTCCGCGGCTTTGGGACCAGCCCAGAGCCCAGTTTGGTGGCATAATTGGCTTTCCGGTCAATCTTGCGTAGCTTTTGATCACTTCTTTCAGGTCTTTGCCGTACATAAAGTAATAGATGAACGCGCCATCGGGTGCCGAAAATGAGAAATATTCATCAGATTTTTTTCCGAAGTCAAATTCGGTTTTATAGGTGTTGTCGAAGAAGATTCCGTAGTTATAGGTGCTTAAAAAGAAGGGAATACTCTTGTACAACGGATCCTCGGTATCTGAATAACAAGGCTTATCACTGTTCCACATGGTAAAAGATCGTCCCCGGCGGTTTAGCGGACCTGTTTTCTCTCCCAGACCGAAAAACTGCTCTTCTTCCCGCAGGACTTTTCGTGTTTCAGTCCGTGTTCCTTCAGTAACATAGGCTTCGCCATCAAGATCTCCGAGCACAAGTCGTTGATACCTGTCAAAAATTTGAATTTTGAACGGCTTCTTATGGACCATCACCCGGAGATCTCCTGTGAAGATTTCAAAATTTGAAGCATTTTCTTCTACGTTAATGTTGAAATTCGGATCGAAATCTTCATTTATAACCGCAAAAGATTCGTTGTTTCGGGTAAACTCTCCGTTGGGAGCATACCAGAATTTAATATTCTTAGAATCGAGGAATTCCAGGGATAAGCTTCTCCCCGCCTTCACATCCAAAAATGACTTTTTTGGCACCTGTTTTTTCAAAGGAGCTACAGGTAAGTGCAGACAGATCCTGAGCAACTAAATTCAATGAAAATAAAGATACTCAGTATAGAAGAGGATAAAAGTTTTAAATTGTTTCAGCATTTTTTACGTCTTAAAATAATGTACAGGGCTGTAACTACTATTCTGCCCGTCAAATGATTTAACTCTCCAGAAGTAGGTTTCATTCGCATCCAGTTCGACCTCAACAGACGTACCGGAAATGTTTTGCAAATCTTCTGTTGGCTCTTGTTTTCCATCGACTTTATCTAAAAAGATGGTGTAGGTCAACTCATCCCCGTCGGGATCTGCACCCTGCCATTCCAGCACCACCTTGGCATCTGATAATTCAACAGAAGAAGATTGTGCGGGCTTTATTATTTCAGCAGGAAAAGGGGCGTAATTACTTTGGGGATCGCCAACCAGGTAAAAATTCCAGGACTCGCTGGCACCTGTTTCAGTAGTTTCGGAATTTTTTGAAATCACCTCCCAGGTGTAGGATCTGTCTTTAACAAGATCCACGCTCCTGGAGGTAGCATTGAGATTCTTAAAATAGGCTACTTCAGCACCACTCTGAGGATCTGTAATAATTAGATCATACCTTTCCGAATTTTCAGCGGTATTCCATTCAAAGGTGATTTTACTCACCTCATCAGAAACATCTACACCTTCCTCGCAGGTTTGATTCTGCAGTGGTGCAATCAGGAGAACTTCTCCCGGAACCTTTGCTTCTTCTTCAATTATGTTATCATCCTCCTTATCACATGCTGTAATTGCAATAAGGAATAGAACACCAAGAATATTTTTTAAGTTTTTCATTTTATAATAACTTTTAGTGTCTCATTAGTTTTTTCTCCTGTAATCTTTAGTATGTAAGTTCCGGCTTCAAGATTTGCAAGGTTTATTTCTGCCACTCTTGAATTATTAACAGATATTTTATCTGCCCAGACCTGTGCCCCGTGAAAACTTAATACACTGATTTGAACACTGGTGTCGACTCCCGGGATGTACATTTGAACGGGCCCTGAAGTAGGATTAGGGTACAGTCTCACATCTTCTGAAACAAAGATCCTTTCGAAATACTCTCCCTGGCATTCCTGCTCTCCTTTTATGCTTATCTCGTTCATTCCGGCTTTCCAGAGCTATGTCATGTGTACCGGCAGTTAATACCTGTACCTGATTATTGATAGAGACATAGAACTTATCGGGACCATCTAAATTAATTTTCAAACTTGATTTGCTATAGTTCATCTGTGTAGATGCCATGACTGCTTCAGGT
This sequence comes from uncultured Flavobacteriaceae bacterium, assembly GCA_963709775.1. GTDB lineage: Bacteria > Bacteroidota > Bacteroidia > Flavobacteriales > Flavobacteriaceae > Salinimicrobium. Next base: position 23,194 of record CAVPXS010000001.1, read on the forward strand.
TCATCAATTTTCACTTCGAAACACTGTTCGTAGTCCTCCTGTCCTTCAATGGTAAAGCAAACCGGATATAAGCCGGGAGCTAGTCCGGTAAAAGTATAATCAAGAGAATAACCTTCGGGCAACGCTACAGGATCGTGATCTGGAATGCTTACCATGTAGTTGTATCCCGGTGCGGCCACACTGACACGAATTTTTCCATTTGTCACACCATAACAACTTGTATTTGTCGATTCAACAGTAAAATTATCGGCAGGTAAAGAGAAAATACTGCAACCATCTAAGTTTACCGGCTTATCAGGATCTGAATTAGGACAGTCGTCCTCAGAATCCTCCACTCCGTCGCCATCATCATCCACATCCACACAATCAGGAATCTTATCTCCATCAAAATCTGAAGAGGTGGAGGCTGAATCCAGGGGATCTGAACCGCAGGCATTTTCATGTTCATCTGTTTGCCCGTCGCCGTCATCATCGGTATCGGCATTATTTCCGGCACCGTCATTGTCGGTATCTGTATCTTCGGAAGGATCCAGAGGAAATGCATCCTGATCATCTGTCACACCATCTCCATCATCATCAAGGTCTACACAGTTTGGAATATTATCAGCATCTGTATCGGGTGCGGTTGAAGCTGCATCAAGAGGATCTGAACCACATGCATTCTCGTGTTCATCTGATTGCCCGTCTCCGTCATCGTCTGTATCTGCGTTGTCACCTATCCCGTCCTCATCTGTATCGACCGTTTCAGTCTCATCAAGAGGAAATGCATCTTCTTCATCTGAAACTCCGTCGTTATCATCATCTGAGATCTGCGTTATTTCCTATTCCGTCATTATCTGTGTCAGTATCCTCATTTTCATCCAGAGGGAATGCATCTTCGGCATCCGGAACTCCATCATTATCATCGTCAGGATCGGTCACATCTGGGATACCATCTGAATCTGTATCTGTACTATCATCGGGATCCACACAGTTGGGAGTATGATCTCCATCTGTATCTGCAGCGGTTGAAGCCGCGTCAAGGGGATCTGAACCACAGGCAGTTTCATCTTCATCTGATTGCCCGTCGCCGTCATCATCGGTATCAGCATTATTACCTAGTGCCGTCACCATCTGTATCGGTATCTTCTTCCGGATCTTCAGGAAAAGCATCTTCATTGTCTTTGAGTCCCATCTCCATCTGTATCAAGAATAATATTGATTGTGTTTGAAGCCTGATCTAAAGTGATGGTATACATTCCCTCTTCAGAAATTATCCATTTATAGTCATTGCCCTGGCCCTGTCGGTTTATCTCATAATCGGTGGCTGAAATATCCTGATCTGCTTCGGTTGGCACAATGTAATCTCCCCAATTCCAATCCCCAACGTAGGTGTGGATCTTAAAGCTTCCCGGAACAAAGTTCCCTCTAAAGCTAAATAGTTCAGGATTTGTCTCGTCCTGAGTGAATTTCAGGTCTTCAGACCACGGGTTCCAACCTTTAGTTGTAGCATCACCAACTACATACAGATTTGGATAGTAATCAAGTCTTTCAAAGTCTATGGACTGAGTTTCCAGATTAAGAGTGATCCTGTAGCTTCCACGATTAGCATCGGTGATCTGCCACTTATAATCATTCCCTGTTCCGCCTTCTTCCACTACAAAAGAATTGGAGCTTAGAGGATCTGCATTGGCAGAAGTAGCTCTGATCTCATCCCAACCGGCCTCAAAAGTACGTACGCTAAGAATCTTGAATTCGGCATCATTGAAACCGCCATCATAATCCTGATCCAGAATTCCTTCCCAGGTGAAGATGGCCGGGTTTTGAGGATCCTGCGTCATTTCCCTTGCAAGATCGGCACTCCAGTCACTCACTGTGGCAGAACCTATAATGTATAAATTCGGGTGATAAGATAATTCCTCACTTATGATCGTACCTGTATTGGTATTTACGGTTATGGAATAAAATCCATCTGCCGGTACATTCCATTTATAATCATTAGGCTCACAACCAAAGGTAACATCATAGGAATATGAAGTGGTTGGCATAACATCCCCGTCATTTACAGGAACTAACCATTGGCCATCACACCATTCACCTTCGAAAGTATGTATCTTAAATACTCCGGAACCTTTAAGGGTTCCCTCCCACTGCCATACTCCCGAAGAGATCATTTCCATTCTGGTGTCCGGTTTCCCCTGAGGAGTCCAGCGTGCAGACGTCGCATCTCCCACAAGAGAAAGATACTCGTAAGCAGATTCTTCTTTACAATCTGGTGTGCTGTCGCCATCAGTATCGGTAGCCATTGATGAAGCATCTAAAGGATCTGAACCGCAAGCCAACTCATCTTCATCTGTTTGCCCGTCCCCGTCATCATCGGGATCGACATTGTTACCTATTCCATCCCCATCTGTATCTGTGTCTTCGGTTGCATCAAGAGGAAAGGCATCTTCCCCGTCGTTCACTCCATCTCCATCATCATCTGTGTCCACACAATCAGGAATAGCATCCCCGTCTGTATCAACAGACAATGAAGTAGTATCTAAAGGATCTGATCCACAAGCAAGCTCGTCTTTATCTGACTGTCCGTCACCGTCATCATCCGAATCAATAACATCTGGGGATCCATCCTCATCTGTATCTGTATCATCATTTGAATCTACACAATCAGGTATCTTATCGCCATCAACGTCAGGAGCCATTGAAGAAGCATCCAATGGATCTGAGCCACATGTGAGCTCATGTTCATCTGTTTGACCGTCTTCGTCATCATCAGGATCGGCATTATTACCTATTCCATCTCCATCTGTATCAGTATCTTCATTAGGATCTTCAGGAAAAGCATCCTCGCTGTCTTCAGTGCCATCAGCATCTGTATCCAGAATGATGTTTATGGTATTGGCAGCCTGGTCTAAAGTGATAGTATACATCCCCTCTTCAGAAATTGTCCATTTATAGTCATTGCCCTGGCCCTGTCTGTTTATTTCATAATCGGTGGCTGAAATATCCTGGTCTGCTTCGGTTGGCACAATGTAATCTCCCCAATTCCAATCCCCAACGTAGGTGTGGATCTTAAAGCTGCCCGGAATAAATTCACCTCTAAAGCTAAATAGTTCAGGATTTGTCTCGTCCTGAGTAAATTGCAGATTTTCAGACCACGGATTCCAGCCTTTAGTTGTAGCATCTCCAACTACGTAAAGATTTGGATAGTAACCAAGTCTTTCAAAGTCTATGGAATGAGTTTCCAAATTTAGTGTGATCCTGTAGCTTCCACGATTAGCATCGGTAATCTGCCACTTATAATCATTCCCTGTTCCGCCTTCTTCCACTACAAAAGAATTCGAACTAAGAGGATCTGCATTGGCAGAAGTAGCCCTGATCTCATCCCAACCTTTTTCAAAAGTTCGAACACTAAGGATCTTGAACTCGGCATCCTTATATTCCTCCTCGAAATCCTGGTCCAGGTTTCCTTCCCAGGTGAAGATGGCGGGATTTGATGGGTCTTGTGTCATTTCCCTGGCAAGATCTGCACTCCAGTCACTCACTGTGGCGGAACCAATTATATATAGATTTGGATAATGAGAAATTTCCTTACTTACGATTGTTCCGGCTATTGGTGTCAACGGTAATAGCATAAACTCCATCTGCAGGAACAGCCCATTTGTAATCATTGGGTGCACATCCAAACGAGACATCATATGGTATTGGAGTAGTAGATAGAACATCCCCGTCATTTTCAGGAACCAGCCATTGACCATCACACCAGTCTCCCTGTACAGTATGAATCTTAAATACTTCGGATCCTTTAAGGGAGCCTTCCCATTTCCAAACTCCGGAAGAGGCCTCTTCCATTCTGCTGTCTATGGTTCCATAAGGGTTCCAGCCTGTTGAAGTCGCGTCTCCAACCAAAGCAAGATATTGAATGGGAGTTTCTTCCTTACAGTCTGGTGTGCTGTCGCCATCTGTATCAGTAGCCATTGATGAAGCATCTAAAGGATCTGATCCACACGCAAGCTCATCTTCATCAGATTGCCCGTCCCCGTCATCATCTGTATCTGCATTGTTTCCTACTCCATCATTATCTGTATCTGTATCTTCGGTTGCATCAAGAGGAAATGCATCTTCTCCATCGTTCACTCCATCTCCATCATCATCTGTGTCCACACAATTTGGGATATTATCAGAATCTGTATCCGTAGAAATTGAGGCTGAATCCAAAGGATCTGAACCACAGGCAAGCTCATCTTCATCAGATTGCCCATCGCCGTCATCATCTTTATCTTCATTGTTTCCTACTCCATCATTATCTGTATCGGTATTTTCCGTTCTCATCAAGCGGAAAATCATCTTTTCATCGTTTACTCCATCCCCATCATCATCTGTATCCACACAATTTGGGATATTATCAGAATCTGTGTCAATGGAGGTTGAGGCTGAATCCAAAGGATCAGAACCACAGGAAGTTCTCATCTTCATCTGTTTGTCCGTCGTTATCATCATCTGCATCAGTCACATCGGGAATTCCATCAGAATCTGTATCAGTATCATCACTGGAATCCACACAGTCAGGGATTCCGTCATTATCGGTATCAATTGCAACAGAGGAAGCATCTAAAGGATCGGACTCGCAGGCAAGTTCATCTTCATCTGATTGCCCATCGCCATCATCATCTGTATCGGTGTTGTCACCAATCCCATCATTATCTGTATCGTTATCTTCGGTTGCATCAAGAGGAAATGCATCTTCTTCATCATTCACTCCATCCCCATCATCATCTGTGTCAACACAATCTGGAATATTATCATGAATCGGTATCAATTGAAACGGAAGAAGCGTCTAAAGGATCCGAACCACAGGCGATCTCATCTTCATCTGACTGCCCGTCGCCATCATCATCTGTATCTGCGTTGTTACCTATTCCATCATTATCGGTGTCTGTATCTTCGGAAGGATCCAGAGGAAATGCATCTTCTTCGTCATTCACTCCGTCCCCATCGTCATCCGGGTCCACACAATCCGGAATATTATCAGAATCAGTGTCAGTTGAAACGGAAGAAGCGTCTAAAGGATCTGAACCACAGGCGGTCTCATGTTCGTCTGATTGTCCGTCGTTATCGTCATCGGCATCCGTCACATCAGGGATTCCATCGAAGTCTGAATCGGTATCATCATTAGAATCTACACAATCGGGTATTCCGTCAGAGTCAGTATCAGTAGAAACTGAAGATGCATCTAAGGGATCTGAACCACATGAAGTTTCATGTTCATCGATCTGACCGTCATTATCATCATCGGTATCGGCATTGTCACCTGTTCCATCTCCATCTGTATCGGTTGTTTCGTTCTTATCAAGAGGAAAGGCGTCCTCATCATCATTTACTTCGTCCCCATCATCATCCGGGTCCACACAATCCGGGATATCATCTGAATCAGTGTCAATTGAAACGGAAGAAGCGTCTAAAGGGTCTGAACCACAAGTGGTCTCATCTTCGTCTGATTGTCCGTCGTTGTCATCATCTGTATCGGCATTGTTACCTGTTCCATCTCCATCTGTATCAATTGTTTCATTTTTATCAAGAGGAAATGCATCTTCTTCATCGTTCACGCCATCTGCATCATCATCTGTGTCTACACAATCTGGAGTATTATCAGAATCTGTATCAGTTGAAACGGAGGAAGCATCTAAGGGATCGGATCCACAGGTAGTCTCGTGTTCATCGGATTGCGCGTCACCGTCATCATCTGTATCTGCATTATTGCCGGTACCGTCATTGTCAGTATCGGTATCTTCATTAGGATCTTCAGGAAAAGCATCTTCACTGTCTTTTGTGCCATCACCGTCTGTGTCCAGGATGATGTTTATAGTATTGGCAGCCTGGTCTAAAGTAATGGTGTATAATCCCGCTTCAGGAATTGTCCAGTTAAAATCATTCCCCTGTCCCTGTCGGTTTATACCATAATCGGTGGCTGAAATATCCTGGTCTGCCACTGTTGGGACAATATAGTCTCCCCAACTCCAATCCCCCACGTAGGTGTGGATCTTAAAGCTGCCCGGAACAAAGTTCCCTCTATAGCTAAACAAATCAGGATTTGTTTCATCCTGAGCAAATTTCAGGTCTTCAGACCACGGATTCCACCCCTTTGTTGTAGCATCTCCTACTAAATACAGATTTGGATAATAACCAAGTCTTTCGAAGTTTATCGTCTGGGAATCCAGATTCAAAGAAATGCTGTAACTGCCGCGGTTGGATTCGTTGATCTGCCACTTATAATCATTGCCGGTTCCTCCTTCTTCCACTACAAAAACATTGGAACTTAAAGGATCTGCATTGGCCGAAGTGGCTCTGATTTCATCATAGCCGGAATCAAAAGTGCGTACGCTTAGAATCTTGAAATCACCATTCTTGAAACTGCCGTCGTAATCCTGGTCCAGGTTACCTTCCCAGGTGAAGATGGCAGGATTTGAAGGATCCTGTGTCATTTGCCTTGCAAGATCTGCACTCCAGTCACTCACTGTGGCAGAACCAATTATATATAAATGAGGATAATAAGATAGCTCCTCACTTACTATCGTACCGGCATTGGTGTCTACGGTAATAGAATAGAATCCATCTGCAGGTACATTCCATTTAAGATCTTTGTCACATCCTGACCAACTAGTATAGTTGTCTGGAGAGGCAGGCAGAACATCCCCAGGATTTACAGGACCTAACCATTCACCATCACACCAGTCTCCTTCCACGGTATGTATTTTGAATGTCCCCGGAAGCTTTAAGGGTGCCTTCCCATTTCCAAATACCCGGAGAGGACTCCTCCATTCTTGTATCAATAGTCCCCTGCGGAGTGAATCCGGCAGAAGTCGCATCTCCAACCAAAGCAAGGTAGTCGTATGACTGAGCTTGCAGGCTAGTAATACTGCTTATGCAAAGAATTACAAATAAGATCTTGAGTAGTTTTTCCTTCATAATGTGTGGTGTTGGTGGTTAGTTATATGAAAAGGTCCAATAGCAAAATCCTATTTGAAAAGTCCAGCAGAAGCTATCAAAACCTTTAGTTGAATGTTTTTATAGGCATTGTTTAGGTAATTATTAGCCGGGCATCCCATTTTTTTAACTGGAATGCCCACAGCTAATTATATTTTTTAATTAATTATTCTTTGGCTTCGAAAAGTATAGTTTCATTGTAAAAGTCCACTGTAATCAGATAATCACCTTCGGTTTCTGAAGTCACCCTCCACTTATTGTCGGGATCATCACAACTATTCCTCACATAATATTCAGAAGCATTAACAATATCTGCATCAGCTTGTGGCGCGTTGATCCAGACGCCATCACACCATTCCCCCTTAAAGGTTGAAAATTTCAGCTCTCCGGGGCTCAAATAGGCTTCATAAGTAAAAATGAAAGGATCGACTGCATCCTGACTAAATGCCTCAGAAGGGTTTTGAGGAGCCCACCCGTTAGGAGCGGCGTCACCTATTGCATAAAGTTCAGAATATGGTGCATTGAGCTTTTCAAATTTTACTGTCTCCTGCTCAAGGTCAATAGTAATATTATAACGACCCCTGGTTTCATCTGTCACCGTCCATTGATTATCCGGTCCGTCGCAGCCGTTGGTAACTATAAAACCAGTAGTTCCGGTGGTTGCAATTCCAGCTTCGGGAGCATTCAACCATTGACCGTCACACCAATCACCGGTAAAGGTGGAAAACTTGAGATTTCCGGTGTTAAGAACTCCATTGTAGGTGAAGATGAAAGGATTTGTTTCGCTTTGTTCAAAAGCTACAGGAGCACCAATGTTCCAGCCACTTTCTGAAGCATCACCAACAATATAGAGTTCCTCAAAAGCAGGCTGCGCATCTTTTACCTCGACCTGTTGAGTTGTTTCTACAGTTCCTCCTGCACCCGTTACCGTAAGAGTTACAGGATATGTTCCGGCTTCGGTATAGGTATAGGTCGGGTTTTCTTCGGAAGAAACACCGGTTCCATCTCCAAAATTCCATTCATAGCTGTCCACATTCTGGCTTAGGTTAGTAAAGCTAATAGTTAAGCTGTTATCCTGAGCTGCTGCATAACTGAAGTCGGCCGTAGGGGTGCCCACAACAGTTATGTCCCGGGAAACTGTATTTTCAACTTCTCCGGTGGTAGCAGTCAGACTAACAGTGTAAGTTCCTGCATTTTCATACAGGTGAGTAGGGTGCTTTTGAGTAGAACCTTCAGATTCATCTCCAAAATCCCAAAAGAATTCCTCGGCATCGGTGCCCAGGTTTGTAAAACTGATGAGCTGGGGATTATCGGGAACCGCTTCAGAAGTGAAATCGGCTGTTGGTTCGGGGGTAACTTCCGTGATATCATCATCAGAACTACAGGCCGTAAGCCCGAGGACGAAAAGGAAAAGAGTCGATATAACTTTGATATTTTTCATGATGTTCGTTTGTCCTGGTTAGTATTCGAGCACAAGCATGCTCCAGAATTTTAAGTAAGGTACTTCAAGAGTGATCTGGTTACCACTCTGAGTAAATTCGAGTTCCTGTGAAGCACCTCCGTTAATATCGGGAGAGGCAAACCACACTTTAGAAACATTTCTTCCTGCCTCTGCAGTGATACTAAAATTATCCTTAACCAAAGGTTCTCTCTGAATTTTGCTGTCATCCCGCCATTGCAGGGTAGAAACGCCGTCATAGTTCAACAAATGAATCACCTGACTGTTCTCCAATTGTTTTCCAACCACAGCAGCCTGCCCAACAACCGGAGGCCAGCTGTTCAGTTTCACATCTACATCCTGAGATTGTACTGCAGGGAAATTGAAGCTTCCGCCGTCACGTAAAAGGTTCTGATAAGCGGTGTGGAAATCGTAATACTCTCTAACGTTATTACGCAAATCCATGCTCATATCTAATTTATCATTAGGGAAATATTCACTGGACAACATGTGTTCACCCAGTTCAAGATGTGCACCTCCAAAGGTGAAGATCACAGCATCGGTCATCAGGACCGACGGAGTGTTGAAATTTCCATCCTGGGCATTGTAGTTCATATATGCTGCCAGTACCGTGTTGAGCTCCCCATTGGAATACTCATAGTTCTCCAGGATCACCCTGGCGAGATCCTGATATTGATACCTGCTCCAAATTTCTGAATAGGCAAAATCTACCGGGGCTTCAAGGATCTCTTCCTGCTCGTACTGGTCAACGGCATTAAGAACCAGCTTCTTATTTGGGAAACGATTCTCTAAAGAAATAAGGAAATCCTTATATGCCTCTCCCAGGTCAATCTTATAACCTTCGTAGTTGTAAACCGTACCGCGGTTTCCTAGTTGATCAAGGTGCCAGCCATCAAATTCCAGATTTTCATAGACAGTAGCTGTCTCTCCAAAAATGTGCTCCTGCCATTCATCATTAGCAGGATCTGTTAACTGAATGTCTCCAAACCCTGAAAGTATATGACGATTAATATCGTTGTGATTGCGGTCGTTATACATTAACCACTCTACAGGTACGGGCTGTACTTCATCTTTTTTCCAGGCTCCAAAAAGTAGATTATAGAACATGGAAGCCATATTACGCTCCTGCGCCTGTTCAATAAATCCTTCTACAGTTCCCAGGTAGATCTCCCGGTTAAAAAGGTCGCTCCAGGTCTCTGCCGGCTCGCCATTTTCATCAAGAGGCAGAGGTCTTTGGTGCTCAAAATGCCAGTCATAATACTGTAGCCCGTTTATGTGGTAATCCTTCAGGTTATTAAGAACGTCTGCCCTTTGAGAAGCTGAAATATTACCAAACTGCGAAAGAAAACCATAGCGGGGAAATTTGGTCCAGTCTGAAGAGACATCAACAGCCACTGTTCCAATTACTGTTTCCTCTCCGTCGGTTTCTTTTACAAGCTCAACCATGTAGCCTCTAAAGTCTTCGGAAGGAGGTTCCCAGGTCCAGGAAGTGCCGGTAAGTGGCGCCTCTTCTATCACTTCGCCCAGGTATTTGTATCGTACTGTAGTGTTCTGGTGAGTCCCGTTCACACTGAAGTTCACTTCCTCACCCGGATTGTATTTTGCTTTGTCCTTTTTAAAATTGAGGACTTCGCTGTAGCTCATGTTCACCCCTTCATCAATGGGGCTTAACAGGGCGTCATCGTCGTTATTACAACTCACTAACGCCATGAACAATGCCATAGGCGCGAGGAGCAAAAATTTACTTTTTTTCATGTTTTTATTTTTGAACCTCCTGCCCGAAAACAGGAGGTGTTAAAAATCTCTTTTTTAAGGCTTAGAGTTTAGTGATAGTCATGTTATCTGTATCCAGATTGATCCTGATCTCATAAGTACCGGCGTCGCCTTCCTGCAGTTTCCATTTATTGTCCGGGCCTACACAACCTATCGCAGTGATATGCTCCGGATTGGTTACCGCCTGACCATTTTCGGCACTTACGATCCATTCGCCGTTACACCAGTCTCCCACAGATTTGGAAAACTTGAATTCTCCGGTTGGATTGATAGCTCCCAATTCCCCGTTAAAGACAAAATCGCCATTATCGTATGTAAGCGCCATTGGTGTATTGATATCCCAATCGCTAGGGCTACCGTCTCCCACGATATAAAGATCCACAGGGGTGAATTTGATCGTGTTGTTTCCGGTGTTCAGGCTAACCCTGTATCTACCCGCAGTTTCTTCGGTCACCGTCCAGTTGTAGTCGGGCTCACAGCCTGCTCTTTGCTCTACGGAACCGTCAACAGGTGCCTGCCCGTTTTCTAATGGTCTGTACCACTCTCCGCAGAAATCTCCTGTTTCTCCTGCAAGGATCTTAAAGCTCCCCGGATTGAAATTTCCTTCATAAGTGAATACGAAAGGATCCTCCTCACTTCTCTCAAAGGCTGCAGGATTGTTGATATCCCATCCGCTTTTAGTAGCATCCCCTACGATCCAAAGTCGGTCGAAAGGTGAGTCTTCTATAGGATTTATGTCAATTGTTTTGTTTAGCAGATCAACTCTCAGCCTGTAATTACCTTCTTCTGTAACTGTCCACTGGATATCTTCTCCGCTACCACCTTCATTGTACACTATCTTATTATCATCATCGGCATCTTTCGTGTAAAAATCCTGGCAGAAACAATCATCCTGACTTACTGCAAATTTGAAATTTCCTTCAGTAAGCTTTCCTTCATATATAAAAACCCCACGTTGATTAGCTGCAGTCAGTTTAGTCGCATTAGAGATATCCCATCCATTTGGACTTGCATCCCCTACAATAAACAACTTGCTTGAAACAGGTTTATAAGTAGCTACCGAAAATGCCTTTTTTGACACCTGATCTTCCACAGCAGGATCTGCAACTTCAGCCGTTAATCTTGCTTCCAGATCGTAAACCGTTCCGGCATCAAGTCCGCTGTTAAGCAATCTGTGATTGAGGGTTCCATGATCTATAGAAGCCAGAAATCTATTCTTTTCACCTTCCACAAGGGTAATTAAAGGATCTGAAAAATCGCTTCCTGCAAGATCTATTTCAAGGGTATACATAATGGCAGCCCCGGTGCCCCGGTTTGTTCCTGTAGACCAGGTAAAACCAAGTTCATTTCCCATAAAACGTTCTTCCAGTTCCAGGTTTTCTTCAGAAACTGTTAGAGCCAATTCATTATTAACATTTTCAATGGAAGGATCTTCCAGCTCATCAGTTTCACAGGAACCGCTCATCACTCCCAGGACAAGGGCGAGCGTGATTACGTAAAATCGCTTCAGGTTTAAAATTGAATTCATATTTCTCATTTTTTAGTAACCGGGGTTTTGAACCAGGTTAGGATTCCTGTCTAATTCTATTTGAGGGATAGGAAATAACAAGTGCTTTTGTGAAGCATTGTTCCTCCCAATGGATCTAAGGAAGTTAAGACCATATTCGCCATCATTAACGCGAATGAGGTCAAACCATCTTTGGCCTTCAAAAGCGAGTTCAATTCTACGCTCATGCAAAACTGCATTTCTAAAATCGGCCTGGCTAAGATTTTCAATATCATCAAGCCCTGCACGGTTGCGTACCATGTTCAGGTAATCTTCGGCAAGTTCTGTTTGTCCCAATTCATTTAAAGCTTCAGCTTTCATAAGCAGCACATCTGCAAATCTTAGAATTGGAAAGTTCATTGGGCTGTTGTCATAAGCAGAAACCTGGCTTAAGGGCACTAAAAACTTTCTGGTGTTATAACCTGTAAAAGAGAAACGGCTTTCATATTCTTTTCCGTCAAATTCCGGTCCTCCTTCATAAAGTACTGTGGCATCCTTTCGCTCATCTCCTTCTTCATAGGCATTGACGAATTCTTCTGTTGGTTGATTCCAACCAAATCCACCGGCAACAAAATTGGCACCTCTGGGCCCCATAAAAGGACTTGCCCATGAAGCCTGATTTTCATTGCTCCAGAAATCATATCCGCCATTTGATGCGTACTGCACTTCAAACAGGGATTCTACAGAATTTTCATTTGTAATGGAGAAATTATCGGCGTAATTTTCGTTTAGGGCATATCCCAGACTCTCAACTTCGGTAGCGTACTGCACTACTTCCTGATAATTTCCTAAAGTAAGATGCACCTTCGCCAGCAAACCATAGGCAGCTCCTTTTGATACTCTTCCTTTATTTTCTGAACCGTAGGAAGATTTAGGAGGTAAAAGTTCCGCAGCAGCATTAAGGTCACTGATGATTAACTCATAAACCTGAGCCACAGGATCACGTGGAGGGAATAGATCACTGTCTGAACTTTGCGGCTCGGTGATCAACGGCACATCCCCAAAGAATCTTGCAAGAATGAAATAGTAATGGGCTCTTAGAAAATGAGCTTCTCCCATGCTTCTTTTCCTGATGTCTTCATCAATTTCCATTTGTGGGGCTGCATCGAGAACGATGTTTGACATAAGGATCCCCGGCCACGGCCCTCTCCATAGATCCAGTACTCCGGCGTTATCTGTATTGGTTACAAAGTTTGCCATATCCTGGGTCTCGATCCCGTCAGATCCTCCTCCGGCACCAACAATACTGTTTCCGGCCATGATATCTGTACTCCACATTCTCAAATTGTAAAGCTTTGGCCATTGTAATGGCTGGTAAGCTCCATTCACCACAGTCACCAACTCTTCGGCGGTAGTGGGATAATTCTCAGTGTTTATAGTGTCCAGTGGTTGCCTGTCAAGAAAGTCGTCGCTACAGCTCATAAGGAGCAGGGCAACCAGGGACATGATGTATATTCTAAAGTGTCTCATCGTTATTTTTTAAAATCCTAGATTAATTCCTACTGTGAAGTTGCGGGTCACAGGATATATATTGTTATCGATTCCATCTGGTCCTACTTCAGGATCAAATCCTGAATAATCGGTGATGGTGAACAGGTTTTGTCCGGCGAGATAAACTTTTGCAGAGCTAAAAACATTATCTCCAAATTTCTCTACAGGTAAATTATAACCAAGGTTCACATTCCTGAGTCTCAGGTAAGAGCCATCTTCAATGTAACGTGTAGATGGACGGGTATTGTTGTTTGGATCTCCAAAAACTGCCCGTGGCATATCATTGCTGGTTCCGGGACCTCTCCATCTGTCAAGTACAGCTACTGATTGGTTTGTGGTAACCGACATACTTTCGGTATAAAGCCTGTTGGCGTTGAAAATATCATTTCCATAAACTCCCTGGAAGAAGATACTCAGGTCAAAATTCTTATACCTCAAGGTGTTGTTAAGGGAGAAAGTGAAATCGGGGTTTGGATTACCAATAAAAGTACGGTCATCATCTGTGATTCTTCCGTCGTTGTTGAGATCCTTAAACCTGATATCTCCCGGCGCTGTACTGGTCGCGGGATTCGTTCCCGGAGATTGTACTGCCGCATTATCAACTTCGGCCTGAGTCTGGAAAATTCCCTCCTGAACAAATCCGTAGAAAACATTGATTGGATATCCCGGCTGAATACGTGCCAGGTTATAATTCAGTCCAATTCCACCTGTAGTAAGAGGGGTATCACTATTGATATTGATCACCTCGTTATCATTGTAGGTGAATACGTAATCTGTACTCCAGCTAAAATCCTCTCTGGCAAAGTTGTAGGTAGTAACTATTGCTTCAACACCCTGGTTTCTAATTGCTCCTGCATTAATGTAAGGCACATAGATATCAGAGTAACCTGAAGTCACTGGCACAGATTGAGGTACCAACATATCTTCGGTATCCTTACGATACAGGTCGATCTTAAAATCTACAGCCCTGTCAAAAAGAGTGGCATCAAGACCAATATTGTACTGTTTCTGCGATTCCCACTGCACATTTGTATTAGGCAAAGTGGTTGGAACGGCAGCAGTTACAAAATTACCATTGAAGTTATAAACATTGGTGTTGTAAGCAGAAGCAAAGGCGTAGTTCCCAATCTCCTGGTTTCCTGTCACCCCATATCCAAGCCTAAGTTTTAGCTCATTAATGGTATTTGATTCTCTAAGGAAATCCTCATCTGAAATTCTCCATGCAGCCGAAGCTGAAGGGAAGGTTCCGTACTTATTACCGGCACCAAATCTTGAAGAGCCGTCTCGTCTAACGGTTCCGGTTAGGTAATACTTATCGAGGTAATCGAGCTGCACCCTGGCGAAGTATGAAAAGATCGCCCATTCAGATCCGCTTCCGTTAACCGTTGGCAATTCAATTCCGTTATTGATCTGCTGAGTAGATTCACTTGGGAAATTTTGAACAGAGCCACTAAGGTATTTGAACTCATTCTCCTGGGCACTGGTTCCCACCACCGCTGTAACCGAAGAACCATTGTCAAATTCCTTGTTGTAGGTTAAGGTGTTATCCCAAAGAATGGTTACGCTTCGATTTGATGACTCAAATAAATATGCGTTTGGTGCAATATCTGTATCCCAGCTGTAAGCGGGGCTCCACGTTCTTTCATACCAGAAATTCGCTTCGGCTCCAAAAAGGGATTTGAAAGTAAAATTTCTGAAAAGATCCAGTTCCCCAAAAACATTCCCTTGCAGGTTATAACCTTTAGTAGTTTGGTCAACTATAGTCGCCTTACCAATAGGGTTTTCAACGTCTCCTGAATAGATAGGCTGACCAATTGGCCCGGAAAAGTCTCCGTTTTCACGATAGATAGGTTGGGTTGGAAGAGAAAGAATGGCTCCGTTAATGTTCATTTCTCCCTGCTCCTTGATGTCGTGGTTCACCTTCAAAGAGTTTCCAAAGCGAAGTCGATCATTAACATCTGTATCACTGTTCAACTGAAAGATATACCTGCGATAATTATTGTTGATAATCACTCCCGACTGATCAAAAAAGTTAAGGGAAGTATATACATTCGAGTCTTCATTCCCATTACTATATGCGAGAGTCACGTTGTTTTGAAGGCCTGTGGTAAAAAGGGCATCAAGCCAATCTGTCCCTGCTCCAAGAGCAATAGGATCGGCAAAAGCGGGATTTGTTGTAAATCCACCTGCTGCGAGCATCTCGTTACTAAGTAGTGCAAATTGTTGTGCATTTAGAACATCGATCATGTCTGTTGGCTCCTGTATTCCGGAAAATATATCCAGGGTTAATTGCCCTACTCCGGCTTTTCCTCTTTTAGTAGTAACGATCACTACTCCGTTAGCTCCGCGTGAACCATAGATAGCAGTAGCCGATGCATCTTTTAAGATCTGCATGGAAGCCACATCCTGCATGTTTACCTGATTAAGCCCACCATTAAGAGGTACTCCGTCTACAACAATAAGTGGATCATTATTACCAATAGTACCAATTCCCCGAATTCTTATCGTAGGATTGTTACCCGGTTGTCCCGAAGTGATAACCTGAACCCCGGCAGCACGCCCCTGTAGAGCTTCTCCAATATTGGAGGCGGGTTGGGATTCAATATCATCTAAATCGATTGCGGATACAGACCCGGTAAGATCTCTCTGTCGCGATTGACCGTATCCTATAACCACCACCTCATCAAGAGCAGCTGCATCGGTATTTAGTGTGACCGTCATAAAATCTGCCGCTGCTTCAATCGTTTTCGTTTCATAGCCCATATAACTTATCGTGAGCGTAGAAGAAATAGAGGGAACCTCTATTGTAAAATTTCCATCAAAATCTGTGACCACTCCATTGGTAGTCCCTGTTTCGATGATGGTTGCTCCGGGAAGCGGAAGGCCTGTGTCATCAAGAACCTGCCCCTGTACTTTAACCTGGGCATTAACTTCCTGAGCTGTTAACATAATACCGATAAAGAAGAAAAGCAGCATGAGGCCCTCCTTCATTTTTTTACCAGAATTTAATAGCGTCTTGTTCTGCATTTATATTTTTTTTGATAAACAAACATTGCCAACCGGAAACCGGGTGGATTAATGAACACTTCAAACTTCCTAAATAAAAAGACTCCTATGACCTTTTTTAAAAAGCATATAGAAATAAAGATGATATAATTTTAGCCAAACACCTGTAAACACAACACTTACACAAAAAAGAAGACGTTGTTTTATATAGAAAATATTAAAGAAATATTGACTATTTTATAACTTTAGAGTAGTGTTTTCGAATAATTTCTGGTCAAAATCCTTCTTATCGAGCCAGGATTTATTTCTCAATTTGGTCTTGTAGGCATAAATGGAATTTACAGAGTATCCCAGGATCTGGGCAATGATCTCATTGTGGGTGATTCCCAACCTTATAAGAGCAAAAATCCTGAGTTCTTTATTCAGAATTTTACCCTTTTTTATATGGATCTGTTCCTCTGGCCTCAGGAGCGAATTGAATTCTTCAATAAAATTAGGGAAGAGCTTAATAAAGGCTTCATCAAAATTACGAAGCAGTTTTTCCTTCTCCTTTTTAAGATCATATGTACTTAATAAATATTTCACTTTGTCGAGTTTCCCCTCTTCGGCAGTGACCTCTACCCTGGATTTGAACTCCCTGAATTTTTCAAAAATATCTGCATCCTGTGTAAAGAAAAATCCAATATATTCTTCCTTGATCTTATTTGCCTCCAGGAGTAAATGATTCACCCTGTTCAATTCGAGGTTATTCAAGTTTATTTTATCATTGACGGCGGTAAGCTCACGGTTTATGATCTTTAAATTTTCATGAGCTTCTTCAATCACCTTCCTTGCCCTTTTAAGTTTCCTTACCTGGAAAAGGATCACTACCGCGAGTGCTATTACAAATATGAGCAGAAAACCCATGACCACATTCTGGGTAAGCAGCCTGGATCTCTGCCTTTCAATACGGTCGATTATTTGTTCTTCAATGAGAGGAAGAATTGCTCCTACCCTAATCTTTCTTTGTTGGGCACCATAGAAGGAAGCATCTTCATTGGCCTTATGGATATAAACAGAAGCCAGCCTGGTATTTCCTTTTTCAAACATGATTTCGGAAAGTCTTATCACGGCCAGGTTCTCCTTTGCAGAAGTTTCAATATCGGCCATTGCGGCCACTGCCAGGTGGGGTATGGCTTTTTGTTTTTCGCCCATCTCCACATAGATCTCCCCCAGAATAAAACTTGTTAGTGCCAGTTCCCGGGAATTTAGCTCCCGTTCCAGTAACTTTAAAAAATCATTTCGGGCACGCTCGAGGTTACCTTCCCTGAACTGCATATAACCCTTAAGAAAATCATTGAAAAAAGTTCCCTCGTCTGTGAGCGCAAGTGCTTTTTCTCTATACTCTCTGGCAAGCTGATTATACTTTTCTGAAAATTGCTTTAGATTACTGTATTCGGCCATTTCGCTATAACAGCGTCCCATTAAACCGTAATATAGGGATCTAAGATTCTCCGGAAGCCCTTCAGGTTCTATTAGGGAAAGATATTCCAGTGCTTCTTTGTACATTCCTGCTGAAACACTTATATCGGCAAGATTGATCACAGCTGCGGCAATCAATTCGTTATCCTGAAGCTTTTCCGCAAGTTCCCGGGTCCTTAAACCATAATAAAAAGCCGAGTCCTGTTTAAAGACCCGGTATTCATTCAGCAATTCCTGATTAAGATGGTGTCTAAGCCTTAGATCCTCCTGTGGTGCCGAATCCAATTGCCTGCGGAAGCTGCCAATTTTTTGCCATTTTTGAGCATCATATTTAGGCGCCTTTTCAATAAAAGCTTCCAGTTCCTTCAATAGAGCTTCCTCCTGCCCCCAGGTCTTTGATAAACCTGAGATAAGAAAAAGAAGTAGGAAGAAAATAAAGCGAAGGCTTTGAATACTCTTGAACATTAATTCTTTTGCAGCTTTACAATTATCAGATAATAGTCTGTGCTAATGAAGATTAACCAGAAGTCATCTGGAGCCGCAAGATAGACAAATTTAAATTTTATAAATGCCCGTCAACTTCTCCCATCCAAATTTTATCCACTGCTCAAGAATATTCAGTGTAGCAAACTTCTAATGCCAGTATTATAGTGCAGTGACCTCAGGTTTGGTATAGCTAAACAGCTTCGGACTGAAATTCACCATCACCCAGGCCCAATTTTGAGTTGAGTCTTTATCTCCTCCTTTCAGGATCTCAAGAGATTCACTTCCGAACATCTGCGAATAGCCAACAATTGACCTGAAGATCCTTCCGGAATTTGTAACCGGCCGCCAGGTCTATTTCTGTTCCCAGATAGTTATCCTGTTCAATTCCTGCAGCATCAACAATATTCGCCGAAGATGAGAACACGTGCGGCATTACAGAAAATTCAAATTTTGAGGTGGTATAAGAGAATTTACCATAGATATCTAAGAGTCCAACAGAGTTTTGGTGGTTGCCCACATAGAAGTAATCCATATGCCCATTAAAGCCGTGATTTGTTCCAAAAAGTGGAGTAAAGGATTTAATCTCTCCCGAGGTATCATCCATATCTGTTCCTGAAAAATATTCAGCTCCCAATCCTGCTACTCCAGGTTGAAGAAAGCTTGTAGTTTAGATTTAGACCGGTGTACCAGGCAGAAACATCACGGTTATTTCGGCTACCGGCCTGCCCGTAAGCTCCCACATTTCCGGAAAAATCGCCGGAGACAAAGTTGTGAAAAGCACCAAAGGTTTGGATATAATCAACTTCCCTGTCCTGTAAAGCCGTATCAAATTCATAACCTGTATTCATTAATAAAAAGCTGAATCCAACATTATTAACATCCATGTGGTACCAGGCCATTTGCAAATTTTGATAGGAATTTACCAGGTATGGTGCCTCAATTAGAGTCTCTGCTTCGGCGTTATAAGCCGCAGCAACATCAAGCCTGTGGTTTGCAGCAGGTTTCCAGGATATAAGAGCCGCATCATGACTTTGCCCCTGCTGGGCCCAGCCTACTTCTCCCAGGATTCTCTGGTTGTCGTAAGAAAGTACCTGTCTCCCCACGCGAAACAGGAAATTTGGATTGGTTTGATACTGGCCATAAGCCTCAAAAAGGGAAAAAGCATTGTTATCTTCCAATCGCATGGTTGGAGAATCTCCCCAAACAGTAATACTTTGACCGGAAAATTTCACTTTCAGAGATTCATCGCCGTAACCAAGAATAAGACGGGTACGTTGAGAAGTTTGAGAAGCAGGATCTGCATTTTCGGGTAAAAGTGTTTTATAACCATTCCTGAATTCAAATCTTGGCCGCACCTGGAGATCGGCTTCAAAAGTTTGAGCAAATAAGGTTGAGGTAAAAAGAAGAGCGAAGAGAAGGTAAATTGTTTTCATCTAAAAATAGTTTTCGGGTACAAAAAAACCTCTTCCATGAATAAAAAAATATGATTTAACTCATACTTGTTAAAATTGAAGGAATACCCTCTCCAAATTGATTATCATTTTTATTGCTGTTATAAAAAAATGAAAACGAAAAACCCTGCCGTACAGACAGGGTTTGAATTTTAAATCTATTTTCAACTTTTTACTGAAGCACCTTCATCAAACCTCTAATATTACTTCTTCTAATTCATTTTGTTTTTTTGAGGAGCAGTTTTTCTAAGACTTGACTTAAAGTCAATCTTCTTTAAAATTACATTTTTAAATATCAATATTTAGGAGCTTATTTTGATGCCAGGCTCCTCAAGGAGTAGGAGAAAAAATCGGCAAAAAAACCCGGTAATTAACCGGGCTGGATTTCTTATTCTGGATTATTTAAAAAAGTACATTTTCCCGACGCAGGAAAGCGTCCATTTTATCGGCAATTTCAAAACACTTGCTCACTTTTACAGTATCACTGCAAGAACGGGCATCGGGTCTATACCCTTTGCAGGAAAAATCCTTTAGGTCGATTTCCCGGAACTTTTCATCTATCGCAACACATTTTTTATACAGCGTGTTAATGTTTTCATTCCCCGTAAGTTCAAGGTTATTACTCAGCAGATATCCTATCATAAAATTTTCAATGGCGTACTGGGAGTTCTTGCAAACCAGGTAGGATACAACATCCTCCTCGGGCTTGCAAAGTTCTTCATTGGCTTCCCGAAGCTTCTTAACAGCTTCATTAAAGAGACCGGGTGCTTTGCTTTCCATAATTCTCTATTTTAATTGTATTAAAGCTTTTTCGACAGGAGTACTACCTGCCGAAAAAGCCATTTTTTAAAGTTACATATCCCTGTAGAGTTCCAGTCTTTCCCACTTGGATTCCACTTCTTCCTGGGCTTGCTTCAAGAGGCTTGCACCTATTTCGGCATTTTCTTTAGCCACGCGTGTAAAGCGGGTTTCGTTATACATGAACTCTTTAAGGGGAGCCTGCGGAGGTTTCGAATCAAGTTTAAAACGCTTGCCTTTGTCTTTGGAAGGATCAAACCTAAAGAGCGGCCAGTAACCGGTCTCCACAGCTTTTTCCTGCTGCCGTGGCCCATGCTTAAGATCATAACCATGTTCCCCACAATGTGAGTATGCAATGATGATCGAAGGCCCGGGATAAGCCGTTGCTTCTTCAATAGCCTTAAGGGTTTGCATATCCTTAGCTCCAATGGCTACCTGGGCGACATAGACGTTCTGGTAAGAAACTGCCTGTAGCGCAAGGCTCTTTTTGGAAGTTCTTTTTGCCCGAAACCGCGAACTTGGCACTGGCTCCCAGAGGGGTGGCCTTAGACATTTGTCCACCGGTATTGGAATAGACTTCAGTATCCATAACGAGGATATTGATGTCTTCTCCCGATGCCAGCACATGATCGACTCCGCCGTAACCTATATCATAAGCCCAGCCGTCACCACCAAGGATCCACACTGCCTTTTTACGCAGGTATTCGGTTAGCTGGTTTAGCTTAAGAGCTTCAGGAGTACCTACAGTCGAAAGAACATTCTTTAATTCTGCAATGTCGGCGTGTTTTTGCTTTTTCTGAACCTCATTACCTTCAGGATTATCCAGGATAGCTTTTACAAGTTCAGAACCAATTACCGGCTCAAGTTCCTTCAGAAGATCAACTGCGATCTCCTGCTTCTTTAGTAAGGGCCAGTCGCATTCCCAGTCCGAATTCAGCGTTGTCTTCGAACAAAGAGTTAGCCCACGCCGGACCTCTTCCGAATTCATTCTTCTTATACGGAGTGGTAGGAAGGTTTCCGCCGTAAATAGAGGAACATCCGGTAGCATTTGCGATCATAATGCTGTCACCGTATAATTGGGTCAACATCTTGATATAAGGAGTTTCCCCACATCCCGAACATGCGCCCGAAAATTCGAATAACGGCTCAAGGAACTGTGATCCTTTCACATTCGTGATCTGTAACTCGGTACGATCGTAGTAAGGAAGGCTGGTAAAGTAATCCCAGTTCTTGTTCTCGGCTTCAGCAACATCAAGTTTGCTGCGCATATTAATAGCCTTAAAGTTCTCCACTTCTTTACTTTCTGCAGGACAAACCGCCACACAAAGGTCACAACCTGTACAATCTTCAGGGGAGACCTGAAGGATATAAGAATCTGATGCTGATGTAGAAAGGTCTTCCTTTCGCAGGCACTGCAGTAAGACTTGCAGGAGCTCCTGCAAGGTCTGCAGTAGGAACTACTTTTGCACGAATTGCAGCGTGCGGACATATAGCCACACATTTATTACACTGGGTACAAAGATCTGCTCCATCCCATACCGGCACAAAATCGGCAATTCCGCGTTTTTCATATTGAGTAGTACCTGTAGGGAAAGTACCATCAACAGGGAATGCGCTCACAGGAAGTTCATCTCCCTGCCCTGCCAGGATCTTCCCAAGCACATCTTTCACAAAAGGATCGGCTTCGCCGGTCATCATTGGCTTAAGATACTTGTTGCTGGTAATTTGCTTCGGATAATCAACTTTTTGCAGGTATTCTAAAGATTTATCAACCGCATTAAAGTTCATTTGTACGATCTTTTCTCCTTTGTGAGAGTAAGATTTCACGATCGCATCCTTGATCTTCTGAATAGCTTCATCTTCAGGAAGAACCCCGGATATCGCGAAGAAACAGGTTTGCAGAACGGTGTTGGTACGTTTTCCAAGCTTGGCTTCAAAAGCTACTTTTGTAGCATCTACCACATAGAATTTCAGTTCCTTCTCTACAATGTCTTCCTGCATTTTCTTCGGAAGCATATCCCAAACCTCTTCGTTGGAGAATGGGGAATTCAGAAGAAAAGTTCCGCCTTTTTTTATCTTTTTCAGCAGGTCATATTTCTCAACGAAATTGAACTGATGACAGGCAATAAAGTCGGCTGTATTGATCAGATAACTGGAGAAAATTGGCTGCGGACCAAAGCGCAGGTGGGAAACAGTTTGTGAACCTGCCTTTTTAGAGTCGTAAACAAAATATCCCTGAACATAATTATCTGTAGTCTCCCCAATGATCTTGATGGAGTTTTTATTAGCACCTACAGTACCATCAGATCCCAAACCATAGAACATACAGTTAAAGGTATTCTTCTTAGTCTTGAAAACCGGATTGTAAAGCAAGCTGCTAAAGGAAACGTCATCATTAATACCTATCGTAAAATGGTTTTTTGGCTGAGGCTTCTGAAGCTCATCAAAAATTCCTTTTACCATGGCAGGATTGAATTCCTTGGAAGAAAGTCCATAACGGCCTGCTACGATCTGCGGAATATTTCCACCGGTTTCAGCAAAGGCTGTGACTACATCAAGGTATAACGGATCTCCGGTACTTCCGGGTTCTTTGGTCCTGTCAAGAACAGCGATCTTTTTTACCGTTTTTGGCACCTTTGCAATAAAGTCTTTGATCGAGAATGGCCTGTAAAGACGAACGATCAAAACTCCTACTTTTTCATCTGAATTCAGAAGTGTATCAACGGTTTCTCTCACGGCACCTTCTCCCGATCCCATGATAACCACTACTTTTTCAGCTTCAGGATGACCTTCATAATCGAAAAGATTATACCTGCGGCCGGTGTGCATGTAAAACTCATCCATGATCTCCTGCACGATCTCCGGCACCCTTTGATAATAAAGGTTGGCAGCTTCCCGTGCCTGGAAGAAAACATCGGGGTTTTGAGAAGTACCACGAATTACCGGGCTATCGGGATCAAGAGAACGTTTTTTGTGCTCCATGATCTTATCTTCGGGCATCATTGCCTTTATGATATCATCCGGAATTCCGTCAATCTTTGAGATCTCATGAGAGGTTCTGAACCCGTCAAAAATATTCAGAAAAGGCACTCTTGACCTCAGCGTTGCCACCTGTGAAATAAGTGCGAAATCCTGAGCTTCCTGAACAGAGCCGCCAAAGAGCATAGAAAAGCCCGTTTGCCGGGCTGCCATAACATCTGAATGATCTCCAAAAATGGAAAGCGCATGAGTGGCAATGGTACGTGCCGCAACATGAATAACGTTGGGAAGCAACTCCCCTGCTATTTTGTACATGTTAGGGATCATAAGAAGTAATCCCTGCGATGCCGTAAACGTTGTAGTAAGTGCTCCGGCTTGAAGTGAACCATGGACAGCACCTGCAGCCCCGCCTTCACTTTGCATTTCCACGATCTTTGGAACGTTGTTCCAAATGTTCTTTTTGCCTTTTGAACTATACACATCCACATGCTCTCCCATGGGAGAAGCCGGGGTGATAGGATAAATGGCACATACTTCATTCGTTTTATGCGCTACACGGGCCACGGCCTCGTTGGCATCACAAATGAGCTTTGGAAAGTTTTTCACCATGATATTTTCGGTTGTTGGTTCATTTATTAAGCTCCATGAAGCCACTCTTTCTTCTCTAACAATTGCTCTTCACTCTCTTCCATATCTTCTCTTGGGTGAATACAATCTACAGGACATACAGAAACGCATTGAGGATTATCATGGAAACCTTTACACTCGGTACATTTATCGGCCACAATGAAATAAAACTCATCAGACAGAGCCTCTTGCTGTTCATTGGCATCCATTTCTTCACCCCGGGGAGTGGTGACGATCCCATCCAGTGCAGTTTCATCGGACAATGACCATTCCTGATCTGGTTCATAAATAGCAGTATTTGGACATTCCGAAATACATGCGTCGCAGTTGATACATTCATCTGTTATAAAAAGAGCCATAACTATAGGTTTTAAATTATTACTTGATTTTCCCAATAAAAGTATTGTGGCTTTACCTGCTCAAACATGACGATCGTCATATTTTATTTAACTAAGAATTATTCTTAATAAGCTCATTTTAAAAACAATATGACCTGCATCATATTTACTGCTGCTGAAGAAATATAAATTTGGTAGAACTGTTGACGAATTAGAACAGTTCTAAAAATCATATCCTATGATCGCAGAAAAAACAAAACTACCGGCCGAAGCAATCGATGCTGTAGTGATAAGGTTTGTTGGAGATTCCGGTGACGGTATGCAACTTACCGGAACGCAGTTTTCGGACACCTCGGCCATGTTTGGAAATGATGTGGCCACTTTTCCAAATTATCCTTCAGAAATAAGGGCGCCACAGGGAAGTTTATACGGAGTTTCAGGATTTCAGGTGCATATTGGAAGTGTAGAGATCAGCACTCCGGGAGATAACGTAGACCTGCTGGTGGCTATGAACCCGGCAGGACTTAAAACAAATCTCTATGCTGTAAAACCGGGACAAACAATTATTGTAGATGTAGACTCCTTCAGCAAAAAAAATCTTGAGAAGGCACAGTATGTCGACAATCCTTTGGAAGACGACAGTCTCTCCAATTACAGGGTAATACAGGTGCCTATGTCTTCCCTCACAAAAGAGGCTTTGAAGAATGTTGAAGGTCTGGACCAGAAGATGATCACCCGCAGTAAGAATATGTTCGCTCTGGGAATGGTCTATTGGCTCTACAGCCGCTCTCCTGAACATACCATTGACTTCTTTAATAAGAAGTTTAAGAATAAGCCGCATCTCATTGAAGCAAATACGAAAGTATTAAACGCCGGCTATTTTTATGCTGAAACCATTGAATTGATCCCCAACTCCTATAGTGTTTCCCCTGCCAAAATGCAGAACGGCACTTACAGGATCATCATGGGAAATACTGCCACTGCGTGGGGCTTTCTTGCAGCAGCTGAAAAATCGGGGCTGGAGCTATTTTTAGGATCCTATCCAATTACTCCGGCAACCGATATTCTTCACGAGCTGGTTAAGCATAAACATTTCGGTGTAAAAGCCTTCCAGGCCGAAGATGAGATCGCCGGGATCACCTCGGCAATCGGTGCATCTTTTGCCGGAGATCTCGCTATCACCACTACCTCAGGCCCCGGACTTGCTCTTAAAGGAGAAGCTTTAGGTCTTGCCATGATGATCGAATTACCCCTTGTGGTAGTGAACGTACAGCGTGGAGGCCCTTCAACAGGCTTACCCACAAAGACTGAACAATCTGACCTAATGCAAGCGATGTATGGGCGCAACGGCGAAAGCCCTGTGATCGTGATCGCAGCAAGCACCCCTGCAAACTGCTTCACCTATGCCTACCAGGCGGCCAAACTGGCTATCGAACATATGACGCCGGTGGTCCTTTTAACCGACGGATATATCGCCAATGGATCTGCTCCATGGAGAATAAGAAAAGTAGAAGACCTGCCCGAGATCAAGACCAGGAAGGTAACCCAGGTTAAAGAAGACTGGCATCCTTACAACCGGGATGAGCTCACACTTGCAAGAGATTGGGCCGTACCGGGAACTCCCGGATTGGAACATCGTGTTGGCGGACTTGAAAAAGATGCTAAAACCGGAAATGTTTCGCACGTGCCCGAGAACCATGAAACCATGACCCAGGTAAGAGCCGAAAAGGTGAAACGAGTGCAGAGCTTTATTCCTGATCTGCTTCCCGAATTTGCCACAGAAGGAGAACTTCTGGTTGTTGGCTGGGGAGGAACTTACGGTTCCCTTCGCACTGCCGTAAAACAACTGAATGAACAGGGACATAAAAATATTGGTTTTGCCCATTTCAATTATATCAATCCGCTTCCAAAAAACACTGAAGAAGTACTTAAACGATTTAGTAAAATCATTGTCTGCGAGTTGAACAACGGGCAGTTCATCAATATCCTGAGGATGCACTTTAACAGAGAATTCCTGCAATACAACAAGATTCAGGGATTGCCTTTTGCAAACAATGAGCTCGTAGAAAAATTCAAACAAATTGTAGAATAACATGGAAACAGTAACTGCAAATAAGTACACTTATAAGGATTTTGCGAATGACCAGGAGGTAAGATGGTGTCCCGGCTGTGACGACTATGTTATTCTAAGGTCTGTGCAGAAAGCTTTACCCGAAATGGGAGTAAAGAAAGAAGACGTGGTTTTCATTTCGGGGATTGGTTGCTCCTCCCGTTTCCCTTATTACATGGGAACCTACGGGATGCACGGGATTCATGGAAGGGCTCCGGCAATTGCTTCGGGAGTAAAACTAGCAAATCCCAACCTCAGCGTTTGGGTTATCACCGGCGACGGGGATAGCATGGCCATTGGTGGAAATCATTTCATCCACGTCCTGCGTCGAAACATCAATCTCAATATCATCCTTTTCAACAACGAGATCTACGGATTAACAAAAGGTCAGTTCTCCCCTACCTCCCTCGTTGGACAAAAGACGAAGTCCTCTCCGTTTGGTAATACCCAACCGCCTTTCTCTCCCGGAGAATTGGCCATAGGTTCCCAGGCGCGGTTTTTCGCCCGCATAGGCGGAAATGCTCCAAAAGAGATGACCGATATTTTTATTGAAGCTGAAAAATTTAAAGGCACTTCTTTAGTAGAGGTGCTGCAAAACTGCGTGATCTTTAACGACGGCTGCTATGTAAAATATACCGACAAGTCGGTAAGAGAAGATAAGCAGCTCTTCGTGGAACATGGGAAGCCCATGATCTTCGGAAAAGAGCGCAATAAAGGTCTGGTGCTTAACAGACTTAAGCTGGAAGTTGTAACCATTGGGGAAAATGGTATTACTGAAGCAGATATTTTGGTACATGATGCCAAGGAACAAGATCCTACCATGCACCAAATGTTGGTAAGACTGGAGTATCCGCTGGTCACCGGAATCATTAGAAGTTATGATGATGTAACCCTTGAAGAAAGAGAAGATGCGCTTACTGCGCAGATCAAAGCAAAATCTGATTTCAAGAAAACAGATGATCTGTTCTTTTCGGGAGAAACTTATGAAGTAAAGTAGCCGGGAACTGATATATATCAGTTCTCAGTTGCTACTTAAAAGTTAAATTTATTAACAAATTAAGCCTGTACTAAAATGGGTTCAGAAGCAATCATAGTCTTTCTTATCGCAGGGATCGTATTGGTCGCCGGCGCTAATTTTCTCTCCAACCTCATCTCTCCAAAATCTGACAACCCTGCCAAGAGAGAACCTTATGAAAGTGGAATGACCACCATTGGTCCTACCTGGGTTCAATTTAAAGTAGGTTACTATCTCTTCGCTATCCTCTTCCTCATTTTTGATGTGGAAGTGGCCTTTTTGGTGCCATGGGCGGTAGTTTTTGGAGAAATGGGAAGTATAGCCCTGGTAGAGATCCTCATCTTCCTCTTCATTCTGGGCTTGGGATTAGCATATGCATGGAAAAAAGGAGCATTGAAATGGGAATAAACAACAATAAAGAAGAGGCTGCCAAAAAAGGTGGTATTCCGGCAGATTTTCCGGGAGATGTCATTCCCGCGGGAAACGGTGGAAACATCCTTGTCACCTCTCTTGATAAAGTAATTAACTGGGGACGAGCCAATTCGCTCTGGTCCCTTTACTTCGGAACAAGTTGTTGTGCTATAGAAATGATGCAGACAGGTGCTGCACGTCATGATTACTCCCGCTTTGGTTTTGAAGTCGCCCGCCCGTCCCCCAGGCAAGCCGACCTTATTATTATTGCGGGAACTATCACCACAAAGATGGCTCCGGTCCTGCGACGATTATATGACCAGATGGCCGAACCCAAGTATGTAATAGCCATGGGCGCCTGTGCAATTAGCGGGGGACCCTTCTTTTACAACTCCTACTCGGTAGTAAAAGGTGCAGATCATGTGATCCCGGTAGATGTTTATGTTCCCGGCTGTCCGCCGAGACCCGAAGCGCTTCTTGACGGAATGATCATGCTTCAGCAAAAGATCCTGAAGGAGAAAAGACTGGAAAAACCGAATCCAATTGACGGTTTTGATGAAGGAAATTAAAATGTAAAGGCCATGACCAACGAAGCACTGCAACAAACCATTTTAAGCTGGTTTCCCGATCCCGAATTCACTCAGCCGCAATTCTCTGAAGAAGGCTCTCAATACCTTACAGTTAATATTGAACCCGAACAGCTGCACGAACTCATGCAGTTGCTAAAAAATAATCCCGAAACTCATTTCGACTATCTGTTCTGTCTCACCGGAGTGGATTACGGAAAAGAACTGGGCGTGGTTTATCACCTGGAATCTACTGTTCACCGACATATTCTTGTGGTGAAAGTTCAGACAGGCGATCGCGAAAATCCCCTTTTTGAATCCGTACAGGACATCTGGGCAACTGCCAATTACCACGAGCGGGAGGTCTATGATTTCTTCGGAATAAAATTTAAGAACCATCCAAATTTAAAGCGATTATTTCTCACTGAAGACTGGGAAGGATTCCCACTGCGGAAGGATTACGTGGATGAAATGAATATGGTTGTAAAATAGGAATTATGGAAACAGCTATAAAAGAACCGGCCACAGTAAAATCGAACTTCAAGTCTGAAGAATATTTCATCAACATGGGGCCGCAGCACCCTGCGACCCACGGTGTACTGCGACTGCTGCTTACTATTGATGGGGAGATCATAAAAAAGGTAGATCCCGACCTGGGTTACATCCACCGTTCCATCGAGAAGATGTGCGAAAAAGACAGTTATCAGCAGATCGTCCATCTTACGGACCGACTAGATTATTTGTCTTCTCATATAAACAATGAAGCAGTTTGTCTCTGCGTGGAAAATGCACTGGAACTTGAGATACCGGATAGAGTAAAAGTAATACGAACCATCCTGGGAGAACTCACCCGAATTGCCTCCCACACCTTGTGGTGGGGCGTTATGGGAATGGACGTAGGTGCGCTTACTACCTATTTCTACGGCTTCAGGGACAGGGAAATGATCAATGACATTTTCGAGGAGACCTGCGGCGCACGTTTGACCATGAACTACAACGTTCCCGGAGGACTTATGCAGGACATACATCCCAATTTTGTAAAAAGGGTTAAGGAATTCATACCTCACTTCAGGTCAAAACTTCCTGAGTACGACCAACTCCTTACCGGAAATATCATCTTCCAGAAAAGGACAAAAGGAGTAGGTATTTTATCTAAAGAAGATGCGATCAACTTTGGCGCTTCGGGACCTGTGGCAAGAGCATCGGGGTACTCCTGTGATGTTCGAAAACATCACCCTTACAGCGCCCTTGATAAGGTAACTTTCAATGAAGCTCTTGATACCGCCGGAGATTCATTTGCAAGATATAAGGTAAGAATTGCCGAAATGTGGGAATCCCTTGCCATTATTGAACAGCTAATAGACAACATTCCCGAAGGGGATCACAAAGTCGCGACCAACGCAGTGATAAAACTTCCGAAGGGAGATTTCTACCAGAAAGTGGAAACCGCCAGAGGAGAGTTTGGAGTGTATATCGTGAGTACCGGAACCAAGAATCCCTACAGGGTGAAATTCCGTTCTCCGGGACTTTCAAACCTCTCCCTTCTAAATCATATTGCAGTGGGTGGTAAAATTGGAGATTTGGTTGCTACGATGGCTACTATAGATATTGTAGTACCCGATATTGACCGTTAACCTAAAAAAAATGAACAGCATTTCTAACATAATTGAAGGGTTTGTAAATACAGGGGTTTTGAACATGGCCATGATCGCCCTGATCTATCTTACTGTCTTTGCAGTTCTGGGATTATTCCTGGTGCTGCTTGAAAGAAAAGTAGCTGCCTGGTTTCAATTGCGAATCGGCCCGAACCGCGTAGGTTACCTGGGCTTATTCCAAACCATTGCCGATGCTTTAAAACTGGTATCCAAAGAACTTACCGGCACTGTAAAAGCCGATAAATTCCTTTACAACCTCGCGCCTTACTTCGTTATCGTCACCTCCCTGATGGCTCTTGCAGTCTTTCCCTTTACCAAAGATCTGCAGGCTTTTGATATCAACATCGGGATCTTCTTTCTAATCGCCATTTCCTCTATTGGAGTGATCGGAATTCTTTTGGGAGGCTGGAGCAGTAATAATAAGTTCGCCCTTATTGGTGCTATGCGCAGCGGAGTGCAAACTATAAGCTACGAACTTTCTGTTGGACTTTCATTACTCACAATGGTGATCCTTACCGGCAGTCTTCAGCTTTCTGAAATTATTGAGGTACAAAAAAGTGGCTGGTTGATCGTACAGGGACATATCCCTGCTATCATCGCTTTCATGATTTACATGATCGCAGGTACCGCCGAAACCAACCGTGCCCCTTTCGATATGGTGGAAGCCGAATCTGAACTTGGGGCAGGATATCATACCGAATATTCCGGAATGAAGTTCGCGTACTTCTTCCTGGCAGAGTTTATCAATATGTTCATCATTGCAGCCATCGCCACAACGATCTTTTTCGGAGGCTGGTTATCTCCCTTCGGAATCACCGATTCCCTGCCATGGATGGGGCTCTTCTGGTTCCTCGCTAAAACATTTGTCCTCGTATTTCTAATGATGTGGTTTAGATGGACATTTCCGCGGCTAAGGGTAGATCAGCTGTTAACGCTCGAGTGGAAATACCTGCTGCCAATCAACCTGGTAAACCTGGTGCTAATGGCGGTGGTCGTATGGCTTAACATTACCATCCAAATCTAATTGACATGGGCTACTTCTCAAATATATATCACGCCATTCGCACCCTCCTTACAGGAATGAAGGTGACCGGAAAGTATTTCATCAATGCCCGTAAAGGCGCTATTACTCAGCAGTACCCCGACAATCGCGATACGCTTCAAATGTTCGAACGCTTCCGCGGAGAGGTGGTAATGCCGCATGATGAGAACAATGAACACAGCTGTACCGGTTGTCAAAAATGTGAACTCGCCTGCCCTAACGGAAGTATAGAGATCATCTGGGACCGGATTATAGATCCTGAAACCGGAAAAAAGAAAAAAGCTATAGATCAGCACATTTACCACTTTGGGATGTGCACCCAGTGCGGACTCTGCGTGGATGCCTGCCCTTCGGATGCTATAAAATGGGGACAGAATTTCGAAAATTCTGTTTACGACAGGACAAAGCTTACGAGAATATTAAACAAACCCGGATCCAAGGTTAGAGCCGGAGTAGAAGAATAAGTCATGGAAAAAGTAATTTTTTACATCCTTGCAATAATAATGGTAGCCTCGGCCATTGCCGCGGTGAGTAGCCGAAAAATGCTGCGGTCTGTGGTGTATCTCCTGTTTGTACTGATAGGAGCCGCCGGACTTTACTTCCAGATGGACTACAACTTTCTGGCCGCTATTCAGCTTACTGTTTATGCAGGAGGGATAGTGGTACTTATCATTTTTTCGGTCCTGCTCATTCAGCATATTGAAATGGAACTGGAGGTGGCAAAAAAGTCACGGCAGGCGATCTCTGCCCTGGTTTGTTTGGTTGGATTAAGTGTTTTTTTGGCAACGATCTATGCGCATCCTTTTGAAGCAGCAGGAGTGGCCACAACCACTACCACTGCAGATATTGGCCGCGCCTTACTCAGCTTCGAAAAACAGGGTTTTATTCTTCCATTTGAGGTAATAAGTGTACTACTGCTTTCAGCAATGATAGGAGCTATAGTGATCGCCAAAGGAGGAAAACAGATAAAACGACCACATCTTGAAAGAATAAATCCGGAAAAGATCCTTCAGAAGATCTCAAAAGAAGTCAAAGAAGAAAAAGTTCCTAAAGAAGAAATAGGTGTCTAAAATGACATTTTTGACCCTGAATATTTTCAACACATCCGGCAGTTGCCGATAAAATAGAAACACTATGATCCCGGGCGTAAGCATAAACGAAATCCTCACCCTCACTTCCATCCTGTTCTTTATTGGAGTGTATGGGTTTATCACCAGGAAAAACCTCATCTCGATCCTTATTTCGGTAGAATTGATCCTGAATTCTTCGGTCATAAATTTTGTGGTGATCAACAAGTACCTCTATCCCGAGCTTTTGCAGGGAATGGTGTATTCGATCTTCATCATAGCCGTAGCCGCAGCCGAAACTGCACTGGCGGTGGCGATTATCATCAATATTTACCGGCGCACAGGCTCTGTAGAAGTGAGCGAAACTGAAACCATGAAGTATTAATCTGTAAAAGAAATGAACCTCATCAACCTTCTTTTAATTCCTGCAATTCCCTTCGCCGTTTTCCTGGTCCTGGGGATCTTCAGCCATAAAATAAAACCTGCCGTATCGGGCGTTATTGGGGTAGCAGGTCTTGCCACCTCCACCCTCCTCTCCTATTACACTGCCTGGCAATACTTTTTTGTCGCCGGAAAAATGGATGGCGCCTATCAAACTTTTGTAGAAAAAACGGTCTGGATCAATTTTACCGATACGCTCCACATCGACATGGGCGTGCTTGTTGATCCCATCTCGGTAATGATGCTAATTGTAGTTTCAACTGTATCCCTGATGGTACATATCTACAGTAGAGGCTACATGAAAGGTGATGACGGCTATACGCGATTCTTCGCCTATCTGTCTCTGTTCACTTTTTCAATGTATGGATTAGTCCTTGCGACAAATCTTTTCCAGATCTATATATTCTGGGAATTGGTGGGGGTATCTTCCTTCCTGCTCATTGGCTACTACTACACAAAAACTTCGGCAATTGCAGCTGCTAAAAAGGCCTTTATCGTTACCCGCTTTGCCGACTTCGGATTTTTGATCGGGATCTTTATCATAGGTTTCTATACCAATACTTTCGACTTTCAACTGCTGAACGATCCGCAGGGTCCTGCGATCCTTACCTGGGCGTCCTCGTCCTTTATGGGGCTTTCGGTGATCACCTGGGCATTAATATTAATATTCATGGGTGGTGCCGGTAAGTCGGCTATGTTTCCCCTGCACATCTGGCTTCCTGACGCTATGGAAGGCCCAACGCCGGTTTCTGCCCTTATTCATGCCGCTACCATGGTTGTTGCCGGTGTGTATCTGGTTGCACGTCTCTTCCCTATGTTCTATATGGTGGAAGATGGATTTGCGCTGCAGATCGTCACCTATGTAGGAGCATTTTCAGCCCTGTTCGCTGCTATCATAGCCATTACCCAAACTGATATTAAAAGAGTCCTCGCCTTTTCCACCATGTCCCAGTTAGGTTACATGATGATGGCGCTGGGTGTTTCCGGGTTTGACGGCCACGAAGGTGTGGGGTACATGGCTTCCATGTTCCACCTCTTTACCCACGCCATGTTCAAAGCCTTACTATTCCTTGGCGCAGGATCTGTGATCCACGCCGTACATAGCAATCTGCTGCAGGATATGGGCGGATTGCGAAAATATATGCCGGTAACCAACATCACGTTCCTTATTGCAGCTTTGGCTATTGCCGGGGTTCCGCCACTGGCCGGGTTCTGGAGTAAGGATGAGATCCTGGTTGCAGCTTATCAGCAACAGCCAGTTCATCTATGGCAGTGGGAGTCTTTGTAGCAGGTTTAACCGCTTTCTATATGTTCAGGCTTTACTTCGGAATATTTTGGGGTAAGGACACAAAATATGCTCATACTCCGCATGAATCTCCTGCTTCCATGACCATTCCGCTTGTAGTGCTGGCAGTGCTTACAATTACAGCAGGCTTCGTGCCCTTTAGTGAATTAGTAACTGCAGATAAAGCGGGATTTGAAGCTCATTTAAATTTACCTCTTGCAGCTATTGCTGTAGCGGTGGGTGCGTTGGGAATTTTCCTTGCCTGGATCTTCTACAAAAAGGAGAACGATCTGGCTTTGCGATTTGCAACGGCATTTGGATCCCTTTACAAATGGGCATCTCATAAATTCTATTTTGATGAGATCTACCTCTTTGTAGCTCGTACGATCTTTTTCAAAAATGTTGCTGCCCCAATCGCCAAATTCGATAAAAAGATCGTTGACGCCACCATGGAGGGTATAGGTAACCAGACGGTAGTGATCTCGCGTAAGATCAAAGGCTGGCAATCGGGCAAAGTTCAGGATTACGCCTTTGGCTTCATGGGAGGCGTGGTGGTTCTTGTCCTGGTTTTCATTTACATATTTTCTAATTAACGAGTTATGGATATTCTATCATTATTTGTCGTTGTTCCGGTACTGGTGATCCTGGCGCTGGTTTTCACCAAAGATCTCAGGCAGGCAAGAATTATAGCCATGACTGGTGGATTCATTCAGCTGGGTATGGCAATAAACCTCTTATTCGCCTACTTCAGGGAAAGGGAAGTCAATGATGCTATAATGCTTTTCACAAGGGACCTCGTATGGTTTGAGCAGTTCAACATACACTACAACATCGGAGTAGACGGAATTTCAGTTTCCCTGATCCTGCTTACCTCCATCATCGTTCTTGCCGGAGTATTCATCTCCTGGAAAATGGAAGAGCTGCCTAAGGAATTCTTTATTTCATCTGATTATACTTTCCACGGGAGTCTACGGATTCTTCATCTCCATCGACCTCTTCACCATGTTCGTTTTCTATGAGATCGCTGTGATCCCAATGTATCTCCTTATCGGAATCTGGGGTTCGGGCAACAAGGAATATTCTGCCATGAAGCTTACCCTGATGTTGATGGGAGCTTCCGCAGTTCTGATGGTAGGAATCCTTGGGATCTATTTCAATTCAAATGCCGATGGAGGAGCGTTAACTTTTAATATCCTTGAGATCGCCAAGGTGAATATTCCTTTTGAAGCTCAGAAGCTGTTCTTCCCCCTAACATTCATCGGATTTGCCATTTTAGGAGCTTTATTCCCCTTCCACACGTGGTCACCTGATGGACATGCCTCTGCGCCTACTGCAGTTTCCATGCTACACGCGGGAGTTTTGATGAAGCTGGGAGGCTACGGAATTTTTAGAGTGGCTATGTTCCTGCTTCCTGCCGGAGCATTGGAGTGGAGCTGGTTCTTTATCATACTTTCGGCTACCGGAGTGATCTATGGCGCCTTTGCTGCCCTGCGTCAAACCGATCTGAAATACATTAACGCCTACGCATCTGTGAGTCACCTCGGGATGGTAACCTTTGCCCTGCTCATGCTGAACAAAACTGCATGGAATGGTGCCATTTTACAATCCCTGTCCCACGGATTCATGACTGCACTTTTCTTTGCTCTTATCGGAATGATCTACGGCAGGACACACACCCGGGATATTACAAAACTCGGTGGCCTGCTTAAGGTTATCCCCTTTATCTCGGTAGTGTATGTAATTGCCGGAATGGCTTTATTAGGACTACCCGGCTTCAGCGGCTTCGTCGCCGAAATGAACATTTTTATGGGTGCATTTCAGCAGGACAGCATGTTCTACAGGATCGCCACCATTGTTTCTATTTCAGCAATAGTCGTAACTGCGGTATATGTGCTTCGGGTGGTAGGAATCATGCTCATGGGACCGGTAAAAAATGATGCTTATAACCAGTTGGAGGGTACCACCTGGTATGAAAAAACAGGAATTATGCTATTGTTGATCCCTATAATAGGAATTGGTGTAGCTCCATTGTGGATAAGCAATTTAATTATGGAAAGCCTTCAGCCCTTCATCCAGGGAGTGCTATAAATTAAAAGATTAGAAAATGGAACTGAGTAATTTTTTACTAATGCGACACGAGATCTCCCTGCTGGCGATCATCCTGTTGCTCATCATTGCCGAGATCGCCATTCCCGATAATAAGAAGAGCAGTATTCTGCACCTGGCCCTGGTTTTCTTCGGAATTCACACCGCAGTAGGGTTTCTTCCCCTGGCGGAAAGTTTTCTGTTTGGAGGCATGTTCAGAAGCAATGACATGATCCACTTTTTCAAAGGAGTTCTGAATATCGGCGTTTTCACCCTTTTACTTCAGTCGGCGGAATGGCTGGAAAAGAATATGATAAATGAGGAAAGAGGAACTGAATTTTTCATTCTCCTGTTTGCTTCCCTGCTCGGTATGTACTTTATGATCTCTGCAGGCGATTTTCTCATGTTCTTTATTGGAATGGAACTTTCTACGCTACCGGTCGCTGCACTTGCGGCCTTTGAGATCATCAAAAGAGAATCGGGCGAAGCCGGAATCAAATTTATTCTTTCGGCAGCTTTGGCTTCGGGAGTTTCGCTTTTCGGGATCACGATGCTGTTTGCTACAAACGGTTCAATTTATTTTGAAGATATATTAACCACCTTAACCGCAGAAAATCTAACGATCCTCGGATTTATACTGTTCTTTGCCGGACTCGCATTTAAGATTTCCCTCGTGCCTTTCCACTTTTGGACTGCCGATGTTTACCAGGGAGCTCCAATTGGCATCGCCTCATATCTATCAGTAATTTCCAAAGGTGCTGCAGCATTCATCCTGATGATCCTGCTATTCACTGTCCTCAAACCCTTGATGTACATATGGGAGCCGATGCTTTATGTGCTGGCAGTGGCCACCATGTTCATTGGGAACATATTTGCGCTCCGTCAGGAGAACATGAAACGTTTCCTCGCCTACTCCTCAATAGCCCAGGCAGGTTTTATTTTGCTGGGTCTAATGACCGGCAGTCAGTTAGGAACAGCTACAGTAGTGTATTTTGTTACCATTTACATCTTCTCGAATCTTGCTGCCTTTGGAGTTGTGCAGGCTATTTCCACCCAAACCGGAAAGGAGAACATGAAGGATTATGAAGGATTGTACCGTACAAATCCGAAGCTGAGTCTGGTGATGATGCTGGCACTATTTTCTTTGGCGGGAATTCCCCCGGTTGCAGGTTTCTTCGGAAAGTTCTTCCTTTTCACGGCAGCAGCCAGTGAAGGATATTACCTGCTGGTCTTCCTGGCTGTGGTGAACGTTACTATTTCTCTGTACTATTACCTGCTGGTAATAAGAGCGATGTTCGTTCGCAAAGGGGAAGCACCAATCCCATTTTTTGAAAACAAATTATACATGCGACTCGGTCTTTTGATCACAGTGATAGGTATCCTTGCCCTTGGATTATACAGTCCGTTGTACGATTACATATATCAGTTAAGTGCAGGTTTAAATTAACAGCTTATGGCATTAGAAGGAAAACATAGCTTCGGAAGCATTGGAGAAACAAGAGTGAGCTTCATCGAAAAGAAAATTGAAGAAGACCGCAAGGAATTTCTCACCCGACTTCTCGAGCACAACGGATTTCAGGTTATAATCGAGGAAGAAAAGAGGAAAACTCCCGAAGACCCGCAATTGTTTACTGTTGGAGTTACAGATATTACTTTTAATCCTGTAGTTGCTGTATATGAAAGAAAACTAAAAACCTTTGATGGTCATAAGGTAACGCCGGGATACTGGAACCAGCTTACCGAAGATACCAAACCGCAATACTGGAAATAGGTCCGGTTGATTTTTGTTTAAGTTTAGGTTGGCCGGAGACGGTCGGGCCCTTGCAAATTGCAGGGGCCTTTTTTTTCTGAGCTCTTTCGCAGCTCTAT
This sequence comes from uncultured Flavobacteriaceae bacterium, assembly GCA_963709775.1. Classification (GTDB taxonomy): domain Bacteria; phylum Bacteroidota; class Bacteroidia; order Flavobacteriales; family Flavobacteriaceae; genus Salinimicrobium. Next base: position 61,118 of record CAVPXS010000001.1, read on the forward strand.
TTTCCTGCCAGTCCTTTGGGCGGAATTGGTGCCGGAACAACATTTTCTACCGGTTTTGTACTTTGCAGGTAAGCAAACATGGACTCCAGATCCTCATCTGTCATGTGAGCAAAATTGAACCAGGGCATAGGAGGTAGAAGATCTCTTCCATTTTCAAGTCCCTTAAATTTTCCTTTGCGCATTGCCGTTTTGAACTGGTCAAGGCTCCAATTGCCAATTCCGGTTTCGTCGGAAGTAATATTGGCAGCAAAAGAAGTACCCCAGGGACCAACAGCTGCTGTAATATCTTCATTCACGACCATGTAACCGGGTGGAAGTTTTGCCATATCAATTTTTGGAAGCTCCTGTCCCTGCTGAAACCCTGAGAGTTGTAGTCCTTCAATTTCTTCGGGCCCTCTTTCCCCAAACTTCTTTGGAGAATGACAATCTGCGCAACCAATGGTTGTCACAAGATACTTTCCTCTTTTCACTTTTTGATCCTGGGTCACTTCAGCTAAAACCGGTTCTTCAGGAACCTTAGCATAGTTCTTATCCTGACAGCCGAGAAGAAATAAAGACAATAACGCCAAAAGCCCGGGCAGGAACCAACCGGCTATTCCCATCAAAAGCCGGAGGTAAGTTTGATTAGAATTAGTTCTTTTCATAATGAGAATTGTTTTGAATTAACAAATGTCATCAAAAAAGTAACTCGTTATAAATAAGAAAGTTAATCTGGCAAAAATTGGGGGAAATTCCCCAGATCAACTTCTAATTCTAAAATTGAACGCGGCCTCATTCATCTTAACTTTCACTTCTTTCCCCTGGTAATTTTCGATTCTTTCATCATCAACATGCATATCCCCTCCAAACCATTTAAAACGCGCCCTCCTGATCTTTCTTAACAAGGTGAAATCTTCCAGTGAAGCTTTTCTATTATCGTTCAACAGGTCCTGAATATATTCCTCCAGGTTTTCCCGGGCTTCTTCGGGAATCGCCACCAATTCAAAGTTTCCATCGTTGATTTTGGAAGTAGGTGCAAGATCGAAATTAGGTCCAATAAATCTTATGTTCATCAATTCTATAAGAAGAAATTTCCCGGTAATTTCTTCTCCATCAGCGATAATTATTGCTTCACGAGCCTCGTAGTTCCTTACAATTTTTAGGAGTTCCTGCAGGGATTGTTTAAGTTCGACTTCGGGATCTTCGGGTTCGCCTTGCTTTTCTTTCCTCTCTTTCATAACCTTCACCAGCCTCGGAAAAATTCCGAAGCCAATACCTTCAATGAAAAAATTAGATTCCCCGGTCCCTTCCACCTCTCCCGCATCAAAATTCTCCAACTTCTTAAGGTCAACAAGTTTTTCTACGGAAATATTTAAATCAAGGGTTGTGGCAATATTATTGGCAGTTCCCATTGGCAATATTTGAACAGGAACCTTCTGAACAGGGTCTCCTGCTTTGAGCAATTCTGCAGCAAGCTTTTGTACGGTACCATCACCTCCGGCCAGAAAAATGACTTCAGCTTCATGCTTGGTGAAACGTTCCCAACCCGGAATATCTGTGGAAAAATACTTTACCTCATATCCCGCCGACTCAATTACTTCGACCAGCCTCTCTTTGGAATGTTCACCAGATCCTGCTGTAGGATTATGAATGAGAACAGCTTGTTTCATAACAGTGGTTTCTTCAAATATAAGATGCAGAAGGTAGTTTAACGAACTCCTTAACACAGACTTATAATTGTAGCGTTTTATCTTATCTCAAAGTTTCGTATTTTAAACTTATAACCTGAAACAAAACTTTTGACATGAAAATTCTTGTAACCAACGACGACGGAATATATAGTCCCGGACTTTCCTGCCTCGCAAAATGCGCCTCAAAGTATGGGGAAGTAATTGTAATGGCACCCGATGTTGAACAATCTTCCATGGGACAGGCCATAACTTCGGCCAAACCCATCACTTATAAAAAATCGCCCATTCATTTTGAAGGAATGGAAGCATATAGGGTAAGCGGGACACCTGCCGATTGTGTAGCGCTTGGAACCCATTTATTTGATGATATAGACATAGTGCTTTCAGGAATTAATATAGGATCCAACCTTGGAAATTCAGCCTGGCATTCGGGAACCCTCTCGGCCGCAAGACAGGCTGTACTTTTTGGAATCCGGGGGATTGCACTTAGCGTTTCAATTGGAGAAAATGAGCCCGATTTTAATGCCCTGGAACCTTTCGTTGTAGATTCTTTAAAAGAAGTAATGCATGAATCGGGCATGGAACTACTCAATATCAATTTCCCCAGAAATCCCAGTGGGGAAATAACCTGGACCTGCCAGTCTGTTCGCCATTATGATGGTAAAGTAATTCAGCAGGAAGACCCCATGGGCCGCGAACATTACTGGTTCACAGTTTTCCCTATTGAAGATGTAGAAGAGGGAACAGACCGGTGGGCGGTAAAGCAGGGTAGAACAAGTATTACCCCAATGATCCTGGACCTGACAGATAAAAAGGTGTACGAGGAAAAGAATGGCATATCCAAATAAAGCCGGTATTATACTTCAGGTTTTTACGATAAAATTTAAATAGTTGTTCTAAATTTATATAGAAAAGTCGCTTTTTTCAGCAGCAGCAGCAGCAATAGAACAATAACTGGAACGTTATATAATTAGAACCCTTCACTATGAAACACCGTATTCTTTTAGGAATTTTCCTGCTCGTCATGAATTTTGCAGGAGCCCAGACCTGGCAAACCGATCTTGAAGAAGCCAGGACCACGGCACATAACGAAAATAAGGATATTCTACTGGTGTTCCAGGGCTCAGACTGGTGTGCACCCTGCATAAAACTCGATCGGGAGATCTGGACCTCTTCAGAATTTAAGAATTATGCAAAGGAACATTATGTTATGTTAAAAGCCGATTTTCCAAGAAAGGCCAAAAATCAGCTGGAGCATGCCCAACAGAAAAAGAACAATGCTCTGGCCGAGAAATATAACAAGGAAGGATATTTTCCACTGGTAATCCTTCTGGACGAAAAAGGTAATGTGCTGGGAAAAACCGGTTATAAAAAGGTCTCTCCAAAAGAATACATAGAATTACTGAACTCCTTTAAAAGCTGATTTTGAAAAAGCTGCTTCTATTTGGCCTTATCTTCTTCCTGAGCCTTAGCGTATCGGCCCAAAACATCTTTAAACGCACTCTAAAACTGATGGGCAGCAGGTTCGAACTCACAGTAGTGGCAAATGATGAAGCCGAAGCAGAACAGAATATTGATCTTGCGGTAAGTGAGATCCAGAGAATTGAAAAGCTTATTTCCTCCTGGGACCGGGACTCCCAGACTTCACAAGTAAACCGAAATGCGGGAATAAAACCAATTAAAGTAGAAAAAGAGCTCTTTGGTCTCATTGAAAGAGCCATAAAAATATCGGAGATCACCGATGGCGCTTTTGATATTTCATATGCTTCCATGGACAGGATTTGGAAATATGACGGCAGTATGAAAGAGATGCCTTCAAAAGAAGAGATCAAAGCTTCGGTGTCAAAAGTGGGATATCAAAAGATAATTCTGAACAAAGAAAATTCCACAGTGTTTCTAAAGGAACCCGGAATGAAAATAGGTTTTGGAGCCATAGGAAAAGGTTACGCCGCCGATAAAGCCAAAGAATTACTGATCAAAAATGGGGTTTCCGGAGGTATAATTAATGCATCGGGAGATATGAACACCTGGGGTAGACAACCCGATGGTCGGGAATGGACGGTAGCCATTACTAATCCAATGAACAAGGATAAAACTTTTGCCTTACTACCTCTCAGGCAGGGCGCCGTAGTGACCTCGGGAGACTATGAGAAATATGTCAACTTCAATGGCATTCGTTATAGCCATATTATCAATCCCAGAACGGGCTATCCTGCGACCGGGATGATTAGTGTTTCGGTTTTTGCACCAAAAGCCGAACTGGCCGACGCCCTTGCCACTTCTGTTTTCGTGCTTGGCAAAGAGGTTGGCTTAAACCTAATTGAACAGCTGCCACAGGTAGAATGCATCATCATTGACGATGCGGGGGCTATAGCAGCCACTAAAAACATCCAAATTAATAACCCATGAAAAAGTTGATTTTAGCATGTGTTTTTTTAGTTAGCCTGCAATCCTGCTCGGCTGTAAAAGAATACGAAAAGGTGAATATAAATGATCCCGATATGGAGTTATCGCTGAAAAGCATAGACAGGTTTGAAACCAGCTTTCAAGCCTACAGGGAAGCGGCAGCAGGAGCTAACGGAGGTAAAACCGGCGGTGGATGCGGCTGTAACTAAACATTTTTAAAATGAGAAATCTCACATTCCTTCTACTCTGTTTCTACGTTGGTGTAGGGTTTGGGCAGGAAATTCCTGAGGAAGAAAGTTTTAAAACCAGGGTTCTCGAGAGCACCGAAGTAGAGTTTCTCACAAGCCTATACACCCAGGATGGAGATAATGCAGCGGTTAGCGGCGGGATTGGTACTGAAGACCTTACCGACCTGGCGCCAACTATCGTGGTATCAATCCCACTGAATGATGACGATGTTTTGACCATAGATGGAGGAATTTCGGCTTATACTTCGGCCTCGTCGAGTAATGTCGATCCCTGGGACGGCAATGATGCTGCTGATCCTTTTACAGCTTCTTCAGGAGCATCTTCAAGTGACATTTATGCCAATATACTAGGCTCTTACAGCCATAGTTCTGATGACCGAAACCGCATCTGGACTGCAAAAGTTTCAGTTTCTACAGAGTATGATTATTTCTCGATTGGTTTTGGCGGAAGTTATGCCTGGCTGTTCAATGACAAGAACACCGAAGTAGGGATCAACGCCAATGTTTATCTCGATACATGGAATACGATCTATCCTTATGAATTGAGATTTTTTGGCAGTAATGGTCAGGGGCTCAACAACGAATTTTTCAGAAATATAACCGGCAACGGCATTTACGATCCCTCATTTTCAGAATTTGATACCGAAACCCGTAATTCCTATTCTGCCGGGTTAAGTTTTTCCCAGATCCTAACGAAGAATCTACAGGCTAGTTTGTCTCTTGATCTTGTACAGCAGGAAGGACTGCTTTCTACACCTTTCCAACGGGTCTATTTTGCAGATAAAGCTGATTTCTATATTGAAAACTTTCAGCTGGCAGACGATGTGGAGCGGCTGCCAGATTCCCGCTCAAAGGTCGCCGTGGGAGGCCGTTTAAATTACTTTCTAAATGCCATGTTCGTCTTAAGGACTTATTACCGCTTTTATACCGACGACTGGGGCATTAATTCAAATACTGCGAAGGTTGAACTGCCAATAAAGATCTCCCAAAAATTTACTGTTTATCCTTCTTACAGATACTACGACCAAACTGCGGCCGATTATTTTGCCCCTTATGAAGAACATTTGTCAACAGAAGAGTTCTACACATCAGATTACGATCTTTCTAAATTCAATGCCAACCAATACGGCTTTGGAATTCTCTATACCGATATTTTTACCGGATTTCACATCTGGCAGTTTGGTCTCAAAAATGCCGAATTAAAGTACAATTATTATGAACGAAATACCGGTCTCACTGCACATTTATTCTCTGGCGGGGTGAAATTTATTATGGAATAAGGAGATAGTAATGGACTCAGGCTAGCGCCTGCACGGTTTTTTTTGTGGTCCTTTCGGCCAGTGAGCAAGCTCGTCCAAAAAGAGGAGCAGAAAAAAATTCTAAATTTTCACCGTTCTTCTGAATCCCCACTTCTGCCTTCAGGATTACCTCTCTGCGGTCGGTGATCCTGAAGGGGTGTGACTAAAACAAAACCCTGCAGGCTTGCGTCTGCCGTTTTTTTGTTTTTCCCTCAAGCTCAAGCCAGCTTGGCTTTCAGTCCAAACAAAAAAACCCTGCACTTTCGTGCAGGGTTTTGTTTTTCGGGGTGGCAGGATATTCTTTTTAGTAACAATCCCTTTATCAATAGCACCTCGCCCTGTATATCTTTGATTCATTCACCGAATCATTCACCAATTTCTAAGAACTTAAAGGGAAAATAATATTTGCTCCTTTTTGCGTTTTAAAGATAATAAATAAAATTACAAGGACTATTTTCTGTTTTGAAACTCAGAAGTCTATTTTACAATAAAGACCTGGTTCTAATCCATCGAAAGTATTCATTCTTTTATAACCACTTTCGTTTATTACACTCAAATAATGTTTTAAAAATTTGATAGCTTCATCGATATAAACAAAGATTGAGATATTTTTTGATTGGCAAGCTGTAAAAGTTTCGACAGGTTTTCTCCTTTTTAAACTTTTAATTCAAGATGTGTGCCTGTGGGCACAAAAATGATTGCTCCCGGTGGTCGCAATAAAAAAGAGATGTTTATGGCAAAAAGTTTTTGCCGAATCTCACAAAGATCCTAATAGAAATCCTTCTTTTAAACCTGCCTCACAACATAGTATTAGTTCGGTAGATTTGGGCTTGCAGCACTTCGCTGCGCTTCGTTCGCTTTATCCATTTTTTCTTTCAACAGCAGCATATCTGAACTAACTTTAGTCTCCAGGACTCGCGCGTAGATTTGTGTAGTTGAAAGTTTAGTGTGGCCAAGAAGTTTAGAGACCGTTTCTATGGGAACTCCATTTGACAAAGTAATGGTTGTGGCAAAAGTGTGACGGGCAGAATGAAAGGTGATGGTCTTCCTTATATTTAACTGCTCCATAATCTCTTTCAAATACTTGTTCACCTTCTGGTTAGAAAAAACAGGAAAGATAGGTTCTGATTCTGAGAGACTCATCTTTATTTAAATACAAAGAAAGAATTTCCTGGGCTTTGGGTAAAAGTGGAACTTTTACCGTTTCATTTGTTTTTTGCCGTTTGGTATAGATCCAGTTAATACCATCTATTCCTTTTACTATCTGGTCAGGTACTAATTCTTTAATATCAACATAGGAAAGACCGGAGTAACAGGAAAAAACAAAAATATCTTTTACCTTTTCTAAAGAAGAGCGAGTAAAAGTTGTAGTCTCTAAAATTTCCAGTTCTCTTTTAGACAAATACTGCCTCTCATATTTCTCAAATCGAAATTTAAAGCTGTCAAAAGGATTCTTTGTCATCCACCCGATCTTAACTGCCAGGTTGAGCATTTTCTTTAGCCGCTCCAAATGCTTCATGGTTCCATTGTTTCCACAAGTTTTCCGGCTGATCTTGGCTGAATAGGTTCTCAGGAAATTTTCGAAATCAGTAATGAACCGGTAGTTGATCTCGTTTAGATGGAGATCATTTGTCTTTTTTTCTTTTTGCCAGAAATTCTTTAAGATAGATTTCTGTTGTTCCATAATTTTTTAGCGTTCCCTTCTTAAGAATAGTCTTCATGTGAGTATCATGGTATTTGAGAAGCTCCAGGAGGCTCTTATGCTCTTTATCATTGCCCAGGTAGCGTGCTTTAATATTTAAGGCAGATATCTTCTTATTTTCAGAACAGAGCTGCTTATGGCATTCCAGTAACCTGGTATAAACCTGGTCTAAGTACTGGTTCAATACTCTTACATCTTGTGCAGATCCTCTTCCTCTTCCCTTTTTTGGGTCCCATTTATTCACCGGGATGGATCTTTTTAGACTGATTTCTGCACGTTTTCCATCAACAGTGATTCGTGCATAAATTAAAAATTTTGAAGTGTCTGCGCTAGTTTTTCTAACGAAGAAAAGAACGGAGAATGTAGTAAAATCAGGCATTTTGAACGTCTTTAGTTGAACAATAGATTAATTGCAGACGAGCTAAAATTTCAACTTTATGCCTTAGAAAGATAGAGAATTTGGCCTAACAAATCGTTCACCGAATCATTCACCAAACTTATCATATTTAATGATATTATATGATATTGTTAAAAATGAAAAACCCTGTAAATCAAGGATTTACAGGGTTTTTAATACTCCATATATGGAGGTTCGTCGGGGTGGCAGGATTCGAACCTGCGGCCTCCTGCTCCCAAAGCAGGCGCGATAACCGGGCTACGCTACACCCCGAGATCAACTAACGCTGATAACTTACATTAACCTGTAAGCGGCTGCAAATATAAGAAAGAACTTTAGGTTTAAACTCACTAATTGAAATTTCTTTTCAAACTTTTTTCGTCTGGATGATTATACACCAAAACGAACAATTAGTTTACCCAAAAAATTCTTCTCCAATCAAAAAACCCCGCAACTGCGGGGCTTCAAAAATGTCATTTCTGACACACTATTTTCTGATCGTTATTGCTTCTTGAATTCAGCGTCAACGTCGATGACTACCTTGTCGCTCAACATAGCTTCAGGGAATTTTGGTCCCAGATTGAAATCCGATCTACTTACATCTCCAGTAATCTCAAACCCGGAAACTAATTCCCCATTTTGATTTGTAATGGTGCCCCGATGCCAAACATCAAGAGTAACAGGTTTTGTGATTCCGTGGAAAGTTAGATCCCCGGACACTTTATATTTCCCTTCTCCCACTTTTTCTGAAGAAGTACTCACAAATGTCATTTTTGGATACTTTTCAGCATCAAAAAAGTCGGCACTCTTTAGGTGACTGTCTCTTTTTTCAACTCCTGTGTCAATAGAAGGCACCTGAATTTCTACCGTATATTTTGCATCACTAAGATCTTCTTTTGAAGTTTCTATAGTAGCATCAAATTCGTTGAAACGGCCTTCCACTTCCGAAATTCCAAGGTGAGTGATCCCGAAAGAAACCTGAGAATGAGCCTTATCGGCTTTCCAGGTGGTTTGAGCAGAAATAGCTGTGCTTAAAAAAGCGATAAATAGAAAAGATAATATTTGTTTCATCTTGTTTGTTTTAATTGTTAATAGATCATTGTTTGTCATTCATTGCCTTTTCCAGGGTCTGCAAAAAAGCTTCTGTGGGTTGTGCTCCCGAAACGGCATAGCGATCATCAAAGACAAAGAAGGGAACGCCTGTTACACCAATATTTCTCGCCTCCATTTCATCCTGCTTAACCTCATAATCAAAATCATCAGATTCAAGCATCTGTTTCACTTCAGCGGCATTCATTCCTATAGAAGCAGCTATTTCAACCAGAACTTCGGGATTGTCAATGTTTTTTGCAGCTTCAAAATGTGCTTTAAACAAAGCTTCTTCAATCTCATCGCCCAGCTCTTTGGATTTTGCCATCTGGATCAACTTATGCGCTCTAAAAGAATTTGCCAGCACAGAATCTTCAAGGTTAAAATCCAGCCCCACTTCCTTAGCCATTTGGGTAGCGCCGCTAAACATTTGCGTTGCCTGCTCTTTGGAAACACCTTTTGCTTCGACGAAATAATCGATAGAATTCATGTCTGCACGCGTTTCCAGCGTAGGGTCTAACTGAAAGCTTTTCCAGGTGATCTTTACCTTATCTTTTTCCGGAAATTGCTCCAGCGCAGCTTCAAATTTTCTTTTGCCAATGTAACAGAAAGGACATCTAACGTCCGACCAAATTTTTACTTCCATAACTACTTTTTTTGATGATAACCTGCAGCTTCCAAAAAGTTCTGCACGGTTTCTTTTGCTTCTTTATTCCTCCCAAAAATATGAAAATTTGAATCTATTATTTCCAACTCCACCACCCTGGAATATGGCAGCAAGTCCTGAAAACAAAATTTTTTGCATTTCCCAACTTCCCGTAATGAGAAATTACCAGAACAATTTTTTGAGTGGAAACCTGCTTAATCCTATCCAGTAGCTTAGGTTCGATCTCCCCGGGTTGGATAAAAGCGATAGCATCGGCCTCCCAACAACCATCTTTTTCACAGGTTGTGAATTCAATTTCGGCCGATACGTCCAGATCCCTCAGCCGTGTCTTTAAAATTGATTTCTTCGTTTCATCGCGGGAGATGAACAGCAGGCGCAAGTCCTGCTGCACAGCTGCTATTGCCAAAGCCGGACAAAATTCCTTGCTTTCCCCAATAATTGCCACTGTCTTCTTCCTCATCCTATCGATTTCTTTCAGAAATAAGTTTTCTCCCTCTGCGATGTGAGCTTATGCTACTTTTACGAACTGTACCTCCACGTTTATTTTGATCTGGTCTCCCAAAACCACGTTTCCTGCTTCGGTAACTGCATGATAGGTCAAACCGAATTCTTTTCGGCTAATTTTCCCCGATACAGTAAGTCCGGCTTTGGTTTGACCATAAGGATCTACAACTTCGCCTCCATATTCAACATCTAAAGTCACAGCTTTTGTCACGTCCTTAATAGTAAGTTGTCCTTCCACCTTATCTTCATTTACGTTAAAACTATCAGCTTTAAAAACGAGGTAAGGGTGGTTTTCCACCTCAAAGAAATCACCAGATCTTAGGTGCTCATCTCTTTGATCATTGCTGGTATCAATAGATTTTACATCTGCCTTAAACTCGATGTCATTAACCTTTTTAAATTCCTCTCCTTCACTCTCGCCCGATCCTTCAAAAACCTTGAATTTCCCGGTAACGGTTGAGATCATTAGGTGCTTTACTTTAAAAGTTACTTCACTGTGTGTTGGATCAATATTCCATTTTGTACTTGCCATATTCTTTGTTTTATATGTTAATGATTAATTACAGCACAAATTTACAAGCACAGTTTCCCGTGGCCAATGACCTATGATAATAAATGAATGTGATCTATGTCACAGTTTCAATAAAAATTACTGATATACAATAGTTTGGAATTTCTTCGGAAGAAGAGGTGTCAAAAATGACATTTTAGAGAGGTATTTACGAACCTGAAGTGATCTGGCTGCGAATACGGCTAAGAGTTTCCCGTGTTACGCCAAGATAGGAAGCGATCATATGAAGCGGCACCCGCTGAATAACATCGGGGAATTCCTTCAGCATTTTTTGATAGCGCTCCTCGGCCGTAGTACTAAAAGTGCCCATCAATCGGCGTTGTGTGGCGATAAGGTTATTCTGAATGAGGATTCGGAAGTAACGTTCAAAGGCAGGAACTTCTTTCAGCAGTTGATCCCAGGACTCTTTGGTGATGAGCAGCAATTCACTATCCTCCAAAGCTTCAATATTATATTCTGAAGGTTCTCCGGTTAAAAAACTGTAGAGATCCCCACTCCACCAGCCCTGCATGGCAAACTGCAAAATGTGCTCATTCCCCTTTTCATCAATTGTGTAACTTCTTAAAAGCCCTTTTTCGACGAAAGTGGTATAAATACAAGGTTCCCCCTCCTCAAATAAAAATCGTCTTTTTCGCAGTTTCTTCGGAAGGAACAGCGTTTTGGCATATTCAAATTCCTCTTCACTAATAGAGATAGTTTCATTGAATTTTTGCTGCAGAAAATCGAACATGGAAAGCGAAAAATTTAGATCATAAAGATATATATTATTCCTGAAGCCTTTTAACCTGCTTATCTCTTCCACTTATTGCAGGATAAGCTTCTCAAATGATTTTTAAAAGTCCTCTGCACTTTTAAACCAATACAACCAGAGGTTTTTTTAGTTGCTCACAAATCTTTTTAGAGTGCTCCCAAACTCCGAAGCTGTGGCCGGAAAAGAGCCTGATATTGGGTTTTGGAGTCGGCACCCCGTTCTATTAGCAAAACGAACCCGGTTTTTCCCCCGGACTTTGAGAATTAAGAATCTTCATTAAATTCTTATTATCTTTGAATTTCCCCTTTTGCGAGGGTGTCAATCCATGATAACATTTTTAAGATGAAAAAGCTTTTTATACTTAGTCTTGGCCTTAGCCTTGTCGCCTGCGGAGAAAATGGCAAACAAGCCGAAAATACCGAACAGGTTACAGAAAACGATACTGTAGTACAAAATTCTCCTGTTACCATTCCCGAAGAGGAATTGACCACAGAAGAATATGAATATGAAGTGGTAGTTCCCGATCTTGAGATCGCCTGGGGGATGGACTTCCTGCCCGATGGCAGCATGCTTATTTCAGAGAAAAACGGAGATCTTATACACTTTCACAACGGTCAAAAGCAACAGGTAAAAGGAGCTCCTCAGGTTTACAACCGCGGCCAGGGAGGATTTCTTGATGTAGCCGTAGGCCCTAATTATGAGAGCGACGGCTGGATCTATTTCACTTACTCCTCTGAAGAAGGTGAAGGCGAAGGCGGAAACACTGCATTAATGCGTGCAAAACTTGAGAACAATCAACTTACTAATAAAGAAGTTCTTTATAAAGCCACTCCCAACACCACCCGCGGACAACATTTTGGTTCCCGGATTTCTTTTGACGGGCAGGGGCATTTATTCTTTAGTATTGGGGACCGTGGGGACCGCGATGTGAATCCACAGGACCTCACCCGCGACGGCGGAAAAGTTTACAGACTCAATCTTGACGGCAGCATCCCGCAGGATAATCCTTTTGTGGGAAGGGAAAATGCAGTAGAAGCAGTTTATTCGTACGGACACAGGAATCCGCAGGGAATGATCTACAATGAAGAGACTGGCGAGGTATGGGTGCATGAGCACGGCCCACAGGGAGGTGACGAGATCAATGCTATAAAAAAAGGAGCTAACTATGGCTGGCCACTGGTAAGCTACGGAATAAACTACGATGGAACTTCCTTTACAGATGAAACTTCAGGACCAGATTTTGAAGATCCGCTTTATTATTGGGTTCCTTCTATTGCTCCAAGTGGTTTTGTGCATGTAACATCAAATAAATATCCCGAGCTGCAGGGAGACCTTTTGGTAGGCTCGCTTAAATTCCAGTACGTTGAACATTTAAAGCTTGACGGAAAAACTGTAATTGCACGGGAAAAAATTCTGGAACAAATCGGCCGCGTACGTGATATTATTCAGTCGCCTGACGGAGACATCTATGTTTCAGTTGAAGGTAAAGGTATTGTTAGAATACTTCCGAAGCAGTCGTAATGAAGAAACTTTTATTGGCTTTCCTGCTCGTATTGATCCTTGGTTGCAAGAATAATTCCGAAGAGAAAACAACAGCGATCTCACAGCAGGAATTTACACCCGAAATGAAAGAGAGTATTTCCAGGGGAGCACAACTCTATAACAACTTTTGCGCCTCCTGCCATCTTTCAAGTGGCGAGGGAATTAAAGGGGTATTTCCACCCCTGCAGAACTCCGACTGGCTGGCAGAAAAGCGAAAAGAATCCATCCATGCCGTCAAATATGGTCTTCGCGGCCCAATTGAAGTTAACGGGGAGGAATATGACAACCTCATGCCTCAACTGGGGCTTAGCGATCGTGAAGTTGCCGATGTAATGAACTACATCAACAATGCCTGGGGCAACAGCTTGAGAGAGCCTGTGACAGAAGAGGAAGTGACTGCCATAACAAAATAAAACATACTTTTTACAACGGTAAATAATTACCTTTGCCGAAAATTTAGAATATGTTGATCATTGGAATCGCCGGTGGCACCGGTAGCGGAAAAACAACTGTAGTTAATCAGATCATCGAAGAGCTGAAGAACGAAGAAGTAGACGTCATATCCCAGGATTCTTACTACCAGGACACCAGCCATCTTAGCTATGAGCAGCGTACAAAAATTAACTTTGACCACCCTAAATCAATAGATTTTGATCTTCTTGTATCCCACCTAAAAGATCTAAAGGCGGGAAAGAATATTCAGCAGCCGGTTTACTCCTTTAAGCAGCACAACCGCACTTCCGAAACTATTACCATCGAGCCGCGCAAGGTGATCATAGTGGAAGGAATTCTTATCCTTACCCATCCCGATATTAGGGAAATGTTTGACATCAAGATCTACGTGCATGCCGATAGTGATGAGCGGCTCATTCGTCGTCTCAAACGCGACATCGCCGAAAGAGGTCGGGATCTGGAAGAGGTTCTAAACCGCTACCAAACTACCTTAAAGCCCATGCACCAACAGTTCATCGAACCTACAAAGGAGTTTGCCGATATCATTATTCCTACAAATCGCTACAATACAGTGGCTGTTGATATTGTTCAAACGATCATTCGCCAGCGTTTACTCTAATTTTGTATATTTCGGGTTATGAAGTGGAAAGACATCCGCAATAATAGATGGGTACGCATCTTCGCCAACAAATATACGCTGGTGCTGCTGGCCTTTAGTTTTTGGATGCTCTTCCTGGACAGCAACTCCTGGCTTATTCACCGTGAACTCGATCTTGAGATCGATGACCTGGAAAAGAACAGGGAATATTACCTCAACGAAATCTCGGGTGACCAGGCCATTATGGAAAATCTCAACGACTCCCTTGAACTTGAGAAATTTGCCCGGCGCGAGTACTTTATGAAGAGGGATAATGAAGAGATCTTTATCATTGAGTACAAGGAGGCAGAAGAATAGTTTCTAAAAATTCGATTTTGAGGGCCTTTTAATTTTATGAAAATGACAGAGAATTTATTCAAAGAATTTGAAGAAGTATCGGCCAAACAGTGGAAACAGAAGATACAATATGACCTAAAAGGTGCCGATTATAATGAAACCCTGGTTTGGAAATCGCTTGACGGGATCAACGTAAAGCCTTTTTACCATCCCGATGAATCTCCCGAACCCGTACAGTTAAGTACACCGCTTAAATGGAATATCACCGAGCAGATCTATGTTACTTCTGCTGAAAAAGCAAATAAAAAAGCACTTGAAGCTCTCAAGAAAGGAGCCGAAAGCATCTGGTTTATTCTTCCGTCGGAAGATGTTGATGTAAAAGACCTTTTTTCGAACCTTGATCTTTCCAGGTTTCCTGTCTACCTGAAGCCTGAATTTGCTTCGGAAGAATTTTTTCTTCGACTGGATGAGCAGTTAACACCGGATTCCCGGGTTTTCCTTCAGTTTGATATTGTAGGAAACCTTGCCCGCAGCGGCAACTGGTATAAAGATCTGAAAGAAGATCATAGGGTGCTCGATACACTGCTCCAAAAATGTCAAAATCTGAAGTCATTTCTTTCAGTTGACATGGCACTTTATCAAAATGCCGGCGCGACCATTCCGCAGCAACTGGCATACGCATTGGCACATGTAAATGAATACCTCAATCACATTGCCGAAAAACCTGAAGTGTCAAAAAGGGCAAAATTTCAGTTCGTTGTTTCGGTGGGGCCAAATTACTTTTTCGAGATCGCCAAGCTTCGAGCCCTTAGGCTCCTGTTTTCAACGCTAAGCAGCGAGTACGACTTTGAAACCGACTGTGACATACTTGCACAGCCTTCCCGTCGTAACAAAACCTTATACGATTATAATGTCAACCTGCTGCGCACCACTACCGAATGTATGAGTGCGGTTCTTGGCGGCGCAAACAGCGTTTGCAATATGGCTTACGATGCCATTTACCATAAGAACAACGACTTTGGAAGCCGAATTGCCCGTAACCAGCTACTGGTACTTAAGCATGAAAGTTATTTTGAAAAAGTGGCAAATCCGGCAGAGGGCAGTTATTATATCGAAACCCTTACCCACGAAATGGCCGACAAGGCTTTAGACATTTTCAAGAATATTGAAAATGGTGGAGGATTTGTTACTCAGTTAAAGGAAGGGATCATTCAGAAGAAGATTTCTGAAAGTGCTGCCAGGGAACAGGAAGAGTTTGATGCAGGGAAGCTGGTGCTGGTTGGCACCAACAAATATCCCAATCCACAGGATAAGATGAAGGAGGAGCTGGAGCTGTATCCTTTCGTAAAGCAAAAGCCGCGAAAGACTTTACTACAGCCTGTAATTGAAAAACGTTTATCAGAAAAAACCGAACAGGAAAGACTTAAGGAAGAGGAAAGTATTAACAGCGAAAAATAGAATATGAGCAGAAAGGATCTTCAGCATTTAAAGCTAAAAACTAAGGTAGAAAACGCAGTTAAACCTGAAAATTCTTATGCCTTTCAAGATCTGCCTCATTTAAAATTTGCTGCGGGTATTCCGCCTTATTTACGGGGGCCATACAGTACAATGTATGTGACCCGTCCCTGGACAATTCGGCAGTACGCCGGATTCTCAACTGCCGAAGAAAGCAACGCCTTCTACCGCAGGAATCTTGCTGCCGGTCAAAAAGGACTTTCTGTTGCATTTGATCTTCCCACTCACCGCGGGTACGACAGTGATCATGAACGTGTAGTTGGAGACGTGGGAAAAGCAGGAGTTGCAATAGATTCGGTGGAAGACATGAAGATCCTGTTCGACCAGATCCCGCTGGACAAGATGTCGGTTTCCATGACCATGAACGGTGCCGTACTGCCAATCCTGGCTTTTTATATTGTTGCAGCCGAAGAACAGGGCGTAAAACCCGAACAACTTTCAGGAACTATTCAAAATGACATTTTGAAGGAGTTTATGGTAAGAAATACTTACATCTACCCTCCTACTCCGTCCATGAAGATCATTTCGGACATTTTTGAATACACTTCCAAGAACATGCCTCGCTTCAACAGCATAAGTATTTCGGGATATCACATGCAGGAAGCCGGGGCCACTAGTGAGATCGAACTGGCATATACCCTTGCAGACGGCCTGGAATATATTCGTAAAGGCCTTAAAGCCGGGATGGACATTGACAGCTTTGCACCAAGACTTTCTTTTTTCTGGGGAATAGGCCTGGATCATTTCGCTGAGATCGCAAAAATGCGGGCTGCAAGAGCGCTTTGGGCAAAACTGGTAAAGCAGTTTAATCCCAAGAATGAAAAATCTCTTGCATTAAGGACCCACTGCCAAACAAGTGGTTGGAGCCTTACCGAGCAGGATCCTTTCAACAACGTTGCCCGCACCTCAATTGAAGCCGCAGCCGCAGCTTTTGGAGGTACTCAAAGTTTACACACGAACGCATTAGATGAAGCCATTGCTTTACCGACAGATTTCTCTGCCAGGATCGCAAGAAATACGCAGTTACACCTGCAACAGGAAACCCAGATCACAAAAACTGTTGATCCATGGGCAGGAAGTTATTATGTAGAAGCTTTAACAGACAAAATTGCTCATAAAGCCTGGGAACTTATTGAAGAAGTAGAAAGTCTGGGCGGAATGACCAAAGCCATTGAAGAAGGTATCCCAAAGCTAAGGATAGAAGAAGCAGCGGCAATTAAACAGGCCCGGATCGACAGTTCACAGGACATCATTGTGGGGGTCAACAAATTCCGCAGGGAAAAAGAAGATCCTATCGTAACTCTGGAAGTAGATAACCAAACGGTACGCAGGCAACAAGTAGAGCGCTTAAAACAGTTAAGGGAAGAGAGGAACCAGGAAGAAGTCAGTTCGGCCTTGGAAAAATTAACTTCTGCAGCCAAATCTGGCGAAGAAAATTTATTGGCACTGGCTGTAGATGCTGCCAGAAAGAGAGCCACTCTTGGAGAGATAAGTGATGCCCTTGAAGAAGCTTTCGGCAGATATAAAGCACAAATAAAATCATTTAGCGGCGTGTATTCAAAAGAGATAAAAGACGACTCTGCTTTTAAAAAAGCAAGAGAAATGGCTAATCAATTTGCGGAGCAGGAAGGCCGCCGACCACGGATCATGATCGCCAAAATGGGTCAGGATGGTCACGATCGCGGCGCAAAAGTTGTAGCCACAGGTTATGCCGATGTAGGTTTTGATGTGGATATAGGTCCGCTGTTTCAAACTCCTGCCGAGGCTGCAAAACAAGCTGTAGAAAATGACGTACACATCCTGGGGGTTTCTTCCCTGGCTGCAGGTCACAAGACTTTAGTGCCGCAGGTGATCGCCGAACTAAAGAAATATGGACGTGAAGATATCATGGTGATCGTGGGCGGAGTGATCCCGTCGCAGGATTATCAATACCTTTTCGATGCCGGTGCAGTTGCTGTATTTGGCCCGGGCACAAAAATAAGCGAGGCAGCCATTCAACTATTGGAAATTCTTATTGACTAATTAAAGGTTTAAGGTTTAAGGTTTAAGGTTTAAAAATCTGCAAAATAAATGAGTAACCCAAAACAAGCCTTTCTATTAAAAAAAAGAGCAACCACCGGTTTTGGGCGATTGCTCTTTTTTCAATAAATTTTAACTGATTACTGTTAAATAATCAGTTGTTGATTGATCACTGTTATTTCGATCTTCTCTGGGATTTCACCATTTCTTCGGTCACTTCTGTACCATTGTTATCCCAGTTATTGTAAATATAGGTTAGAACAGCAGCAGCTTCTCTATCCGAAATGTTTTGGGCGGTCATCACACTGTTATAAGTTTCCCCATTAACTTCGATCTCTCCCGTCAAGCCGTGAAGCACAACATCAATAGACCTATCCACATCTTCGTTTAAATAGTCTGAATCTGCCAAAGGTGGAAATGCATTGGGAATTCCCTGTCCGTTAGCCTGATGACAGGCCACACAGGTTCTTCCATAAACATTTTTACCCATTTCTATTTTTTCCTGTTTTGAAAGATTTTCAGGTGGTCGGGAAGCAGCTCGTTCTTCTTCGGAAATTGGCATACTCTGAATTTCCCCTCCTTCGGGCAGGTAGATCCCTTCCTGGGTTTTCCCTGCAAACACCACCTCATTTTCGGGCCCTGTAGCTTCAAGCACCCCAAGAGCTCCTTTATTAAAAGCCCTGAAAATTGAATGATCCACTAGAATATATTCCCCCGGCACCTCAACCTCAAATTCTACGATAGCGGCACCACCGGCAGGAATTAAAGTGGTCTGTACGTTTTCA
This sequence comes from uncultured Flavobacteriaceae bacterium, assembly GCA_963709775.1. Taxonomy (GTDB): domain Bacteria; phylum Bacteroidota; class Bacteroidia; order Flavobacteriales; family Flavobacteriaceae; genus Salinimicrobium. The sequence goes on from CAVPXS010000001.1 coordinate 79,669, forward strand.
TTTATTTCAGCCCCACCTTCTAAATAAACTTTGTCAAAGATCTCCCCAATCACATGAAACGAAGAAACCAGGTTTGGACCTCCATTACCTACATAAAGTCTTACGGTCTCTCCTACTTCGGCATGAAGTTTCCCTTCTCCGGTTAATGCGCCAACGTGGCCATTGAACACCACATAATCGGCGTCTTCTTCAATAGCTTTTTTCATGTCGAAAGGCTGAAGCCCGGGTTCTCCAAAATCTCCCTCGGTATAAAAATCTCCCTGCATTACATAATATTCCTTATCGACCGGTGGCAGACCTTCTTCGGGCTCCACCAGGATCAACCCATACATCCCGTTTGCGATATGCATGCCTACAGGAGCGGTAGCACAGTGATAAACATACAATCCAGGATTTAATACTTTAAAGTTAAAGACAACTTCATGGCCGGGCGCTACAAAGGAAGATTCTGCTCCCCCGCCAGGACCGTTAACCGCATGTAAGTCGATATTGTGCGGCAACTTACTATCGGGATGATTTTTAAGATGGAATTCTATTTCATCTCCTACTTTCGTTCTTATAAAACTACCGGGAACAGAACCGTCAAAGGTCCAGTAAACATAAGAAACTCCGTCGGTCATCTGCATTTCCTTTTCAATAACCTCCATTTCCACCACCAGTTTCTTGGCAGCTCTTTCAGCGGTAGGTTTGGGAACCAGGGGAGGTGGCGTCAATTCGGCCTCCATGGTTTGTGAAACTTTTATTTCTTCGGAAGGTTTTCGTACTTTCTCTTCTGCTCTGAATTCACATGAGGAAAGGGAAATTAGGAGAACAGAAAAAGAAAAAAAACTGAAGACTTTTTTAAAAGAGTTGAAGATTTGCATATGTTATAAGAATTAAACGATTTATCTTAGATTTCGTAAAAAGTTTACCTAAAGTTTAGGCTTTTTTGTTTGCTTGTAAAAATATTAACCAAACATTAAGAATTATTCTTAAATTTTTTAAAATAATAATATGAACTACACAGAAAAAATGCTTAGGGACGATGCTCTCAAAGGAAAAAACATAGTTGTAACCGGTGGTGGCAGCGGACTTGGCAAGGCCATGACCAGATATTTTTTGGAATTGGGCGCCAAAGTTGCCATTACCTCAAGAAACCTGGAAAAACTTAAGAACACCGCTAAGGAACTTGAAGAAGAAACAAAAGGGGAATGCCTGCCCCTCCAGTGCGACGTTAGACATTATGATCAGGTTGAAAATATGCTGCAGCAAACCGTCGAAAAATTTGGTTCTGTAGATATTTTACTGAACAACGCTGCCGGAAATTTCATTTCTCCCACAGAACGGTTAAGTGCCAATGCCTTTGATACCATTATTGATATAGTTTTAAAAGGCAGTAAGAACTGCACTTTAGCTTTTGGAAAGCATTGGATCGACAAAGGAGAAAAAAACAAAACAGTTTTAAATATTGTCACTACTTACGCCTGGACAGGCTCTGCTTATGTAGTGCCAAGTGCCACCGCTAAAGCCGGGGTGCTGGCAATGACCAGGTCTCTGGCTGTGGAATGGGCAAAATACGGCATAAGAATGAATGCTATTGCTCCCGGGCCTTTTCCAACTAAAGGTGCCTGGGACAGGTTACTTCCGGGTGACCTGAAGGAGAAGTTTGACCTCGCAAAGAAGGTTCCTCTCAAACGGGTTGGGGAACATCAAGAACTGGCGAATCTTGCTGCTTATCTTGTGTCAGATTTTTCAGCTTATGTAAATGGAGAAGTGATCACAATTGACGGTGGTGAATGGCTTAAAGGCGCAGGACAGTTCAATCTTCTTGAAGCAATTCCGGAGGAAATGTGGGATATGCTGGAACAAATGATAAAGGCTAAAAAAAGTAATTAATAATCAATTCCTGAATTGCTCTAAAGGTTCCCAGAAAATAAATTTTTGGGAACCTTTTTTGGATATTATCGCCATAATATTCGATACTGAAAAAATCTTTTAAACTATTGAACCATTTTAATTACTATATTGAAAGCTTTAATAATCTTTTAACAAATAACCAGTAATGAAAAAACTCATTTTAGGAGGGATAGTAGCCTTCTTATTTATTCCTTATGGAAATTTAACCGCTCAGGAAACCCCATTACAATCCACCAAAATTCCCACAGATCCATCTGTTAAAACCGGAGTTTTGGAAAATGGTCTTACTTATTACATTAAAAATAATGGTAAACCTGAGGATAAGCTTGAACTGAGGTTGGCGATCAATTCCGGTTCTCTCCTAGAAGATGACAATCAACAGGGCCTTGCTCATTTCATTGAGCACATGAACTTCAATGGAACCACAAATTTCAAAAAAAATGAGCTGGTAGATTATCTCCAGAGCATTGGAGTAAAGTTTGGTGCAGATTTAAATGCCTACACAAGTTTTGACGAAACAGTATATATCTTACCTATTCCAAGCGACAATCCTGAAACTCTCGAGAAAGGTTTTCAAGTACTTGAAGACTGGGCTCATAATGCAACGCTCACCGAAGAAGCAATTGATGGGGAGCGAGGAGTAGTTCTGGAAGAATACCGTCTTAGGGTTGGGCCCAGACAAGAGGATGATGCAGGAATACCTGCCCAAACTCATGTACAATTCGCGATATGCAAACAGACTTCCTATTGGTAAAAAAGAAGTAATCGAGGGAGCAGATTACGAAACTGTGAGAAACTATTACAGAGACTGGTACAGACCAGATCTTATGGCAGTGGTAGCAGTAGGTGACCTCGACATAAACACAATTGAAGCTAAAATTAAAGAACATTTTTCCAGGCTGAAACCGGTGAAAAATCCCAGGGAAAGAAAGGTATTTGATTTACCAAATCACGAAGAAACTTTTATTTCTATAGCTTCTGATGAGGAAGCTCCGTTCAGTCGTGTGCAGGTTTATTATAAAGATTTACAGGAAGCTAAAGATATAGTTACAATTGCAGATTATAAAGCTCAAATGGTAAAAAGCCTTTTTTCTACAATGATTAACAACCGTCTCAATGAACTTCGTAATAGTCCAAATCCACCTTTCACCTATGGCTTTTCATATCATGGCGGAACATTTGCCCGAACAAAAGATGCGTACCAGTCTACTGCTATGACGGGTGAAGGTAAGCAACTTGAGGCATTAAGAGCTTTGTTGGAAGAAAATGAAAGGGTAAAGCGATATGGTTTTAACCAAAGTGAATTAGATCGTGCTAAAAAAGAATATGAGGCGCGTTTGGAGCGACAATATGAAAACAGAGAAAAGGAGGAAAGCGACAGATTGGTAAATCAATATGTAAGACATTTCCTGGATAACACTCCAATTCCGGGAATAGAATGGCAGTATGAGTTTACTCAAGAAAATCTTCCTGAAATTGACCTTCAGGATGTTAACGGATTAATTTCTAGTTTTCTTCATGACGATAATCGGGTAGTAATCTTAACCGGACCTAAGAAAGAAGGTCTCGAGCAAGTAAAAGAGGAGCAGGTATTGGCTTTACTGAATGAAGTGCAGACCGCTGATCTTGAAAAATACGAAGAAGAAAAACTCCGTGAAAATTTGATCACAGAAGCACCTCAACCGGGAAGCATTGTAAAAGAAATAGAAAATGAAAAAGTTGGCTTTAAAAAATTACAACTCAGCAATGGCGCTACAGTAGTTTATAAGAAAACAGATTTTAAGAATGACGAAGTGCTTTTTTCTGCGTACAGTCCGGGAGGTTCATCTCTAATGTCCGATGAAACCTACCTTTCCACTGCACTAGCTAACAGCGGGTTACCTGAAGCAGGAATTGCCGACCTGTCTTTAAATGACATGAGCAAGATGCTTAGTGGTAAGATCGTTTCCGTTCGACCTTCCATCTCCAGCTATTCCGAAAATTTAAGTGGTTCTTCAACTCCTAAGGATATGGAGACCTTATTTCAACTGGTACATTTATATTTTACAGACCTCAATAAAGATGAAGAAGCCTACAATTCTTTCGTATCTAAACAGAAAGGTTTCCTTGGAAATTTAATGTCGAATCCAAACTTTTACTTTCAGAACGAATTAGGGAAAATAAGGAACGAAGGAAATCCACGTTACATGGGATTCCCAACTGCTGAAAAATATGATGAGCAAAATTATGACCTCGCATATGAAAATTATCAGGAAAGATTTGCCAACGCAGCAGATTTTACCTTCTACTTCGTAGGAAACATAGATGAGGAAAAATTAAAAGACTTTTCCAAAACATATCTGGCAAGCCTGCCATCTTCAGGAGCTAAAGAAGAGTACAGGGCCCCGGATTTTCGTCCTGATAATTCTTTTCAAAAAGCTATAGTTCATAAAGGTACAGATCCAAAAAGCCTGGTAAACATCATGTGGAGTGGTGAAACCTCTTACGAATCGTCAGAAGATTTTGCCATTGGAGCATTGGGAGAGATTCTTACGATTAAACTGGTAGAACAACTACGAGAAGAAGAAGCGGGAGTATACGGTGTAGGAGCGCGAGGAAATCTCAGCAAAATACCATACGGTTCTTATAGCTTTAGTATCTCCTTTCCCTGTGGGCCGGAAAACGTTGATAAATTAACGGAAGCAGCTTTAGCAGAGGTGAAAAAAATCAGGGAAGAAGGACCAACGGATAAAGACATGGCAAAACTGAAAGAAACATACACTGTAAAGCATAAGGAACAGGTTAAACAAAACCGTTACTGGTTACAACAGTTAGAAACTGCAGAGCGTGAAAACAGAGATATTGCCGAAATTCTGGAGTTCGAAGAAAAATTAAAAGCACTTTCCTCTAAAGACATTCAAGAGGTAGCACAGGAATATTTGAATGAGGATTACTTGCTGGGAATATTAATGCCCGAAGTGGCGGAAAATGAACAATAGATTTATAGCCTAAACATATTCTATTCTAAGGTTTTAAACCGGCATCAGCTTTTCAAAGTTACTGCCGGTTTTTTCTTTTATAACCTGTTAACAAAAGAATTTTATATACCTGCAATAAATTGTATTTTTACCCTTTAAATTCAAAATAATTGAATGGGTAAGATTATTGCCGTTGCAAATCAAAAAGGAGGTGTAGGGAAAACTACAACTTCGGTAAACCTGGCTGCATCCTTAGGGGTGTTGGAAAAAAAAGTTTTGCTCATCGATGCCGATCCTCAGGCGAATGCCACTTCGGGATTGGGAATAGATGTGGAGACAGTCGAGCTTGGTACTTACCAGTTACTGGAGCATTCCTGCAAGGCCGAAGAGGCCATCATGAAAACAGAATCTCCCAATCTTGATATCATTCCGGCGCATATCGACCTTGTAGCAATCGAAATTGAACTGGTTGACCAGGAAGAGCGGGAATACATGCTTAAAAAAGCCATTGGGCACCTTCGGGAGAAATATGATTATGTTATTATTGATTGTGCGCCTTCCCTGGGGCTTTTAACTCTAAATGCCCTTACGGCAGCCGATTCTGTTATTATACCAATCCAGTGTGAGTATTTTGCTCTGGAAGGTCTGGGAAAGCTGCTTAATACGATCAAAAGTGTTCAAAAAATCCACAATGCCAAGTTGGATATTGAAGGCTTATTATTAACAATGTATGATTCGCGTTTAAGACTGTCCAACCAGGTAGTGGAGGAAGTGCAGAAGCATTTTGACGAGATGGTTTTTAAGACAATCATTCAGCGAAATGTACGTTTAAGTGAAGCCCCCAGTTATGGGGAAAGTATTATAAATTATGATGCCGGCAGTAAGGGTGCGAGTAATTACCTTAGCCTGGCACACGAGATCATAAAGAAAAACTCATAGGAGAAGATGGCGAAGGCGACAAAGAAACAGGCTTTGGGACGGGGACTTTCAGCATTGCTGAAGGATCCTCAAAATGATATTAAATCGGCTGAAGATAAGAATGCCGATAAGCTGGTGGGGCATATTGTGGAATTGGAGCTCGATGCCATTGAGGTAAACCCTTTTCAACCCCGAACGAGTTTTAATGAAGAGTCTTTGCGCGAGCTGGCATCTTCCATTAGGGAATTGGGAGTTATTCAGCCTATCACGGTAAGAAAGCTGGATTACAACAAGTACCAGCTGGTATCGGGAGAAAGACGTTTTAGAGCTTCCAAACTGGTTGGACTGGAAACGATTCCCGCGTATATCAGGATTGCCAATGACCAGGAATCCCTGGAAATGGCTCTTGTTGAGAATATCCAGAGACAGGATCTTGATCCCATTGAAATTTCACTTTCATACCAAAGGCTCATTGATGAAATTAATCTTACTCAGGAGCAATTAAGTGACCGAATTGGAAAAAATAGATCCACTATTGCCAATTACCTGAGGTTGCTAAAACTTGATCCCATTGTGCAGACGGGAATGCGCGACGGCTTTCTTAGCATGGGACATGGAAGGGCACTCATCAATATTGAAGATCCACAGGTCCAGTTGGAGGTTTATGAAAAAATTCTCGCTAACTCCCTTTCTGTTAGAGAGACCGAAAAACTGGTAAGAAACCTTCAGGAGGGAAAACCTGAAGCGAAAACAACAGCCTCCACTCCCGTAGTTTCCAGGGATGTCAAGAAAAGCATCAAAGAGTTTTCAGAAAAACTTGGTGCAAAGGTGGATGTAAAGGTGTCAAAAAAGGGAAATGGAAAGCTAATTATTCCCTTTACTTCTGAAGAAGACCTAAATCGTATTAAAAAGATCATACAGGGTGAAGATTAAAAATCTCATACTACCCATTCTATTTTCCCTGTTTTTCCTGAAGCTTTCTGCACAGGAGGATTCCCTGCTCATAGACCCGCAGCTGGTCATTGAAGAACCCGCGTATAAACCTTACGATCCACTCTCCCCTGCCCGCGCCGCATTTTATTCGGCAGTACTTCCGGGATTAGGTCAGGCCTACAACGGGAAATACTGGAAAATCCCTATTGTTTATACTGCTTTAGGAGTGGGAGTATATTTCTACCTGGAAAATGACCGGCAATATGACCGGTATCGCAGCGCTTATAAAAGCAGGCTGGCAGGAAACACCGATGATGAGTTTTATGATGAAAATGGGCAACAAAGGGTTTCGACAGACGCCCTTATTGAAGCCCAACGTTTTTACCAACGAAATAAAGAGGTTTCTGTAATGGTGACCCTGGGGCTTTATGCACTTAATATAATTGATGCAAATGTGGACGCCCACCTGCAACAATTCAATGTGAGTGAAGATCTTTCACTCCGGCCAAACCTGGATTACGATCAATTTACCGGTACCACAGGTTATGGCCTTACTTTAAATTTTAATTTTTAATGAAAATAGCTCTTTTAGGCTACGGAAAAATGGGTAAGACCATTGAAAGATTGGCTGTAGAACGCGGTCATGAGATTGTTCTTAAGATAAGTGACGACATTGAAAAAGCAGATCTTCAAAAAGCAGATGTCGCCATTGATTTTAGTGTGCCCGATGCTGCTTTTAAGAACATTACGACCTGCTTTGAAAAACAGGTTCCGGTAGTTTCGGGAACTACAGGATGGTTAAAACAGTATGATAAGGCCGTGGAAATTTGCAATGAAAATGAGGCTGCTTTTATTTACGCCTCCAACTTCAGCCTGGGTGTAAACCTGTTTTTTGAATTGAACAGGAATCTGGCGAAGCTAATGAACAAATTTCCTGAATATAAAGTTGCTATTGAAGAGATCCACCACACTCAAAAACTGGATGCTCCAAGTGGTACCGCCATTACTTTAGCAGAACAGATCATGGAAAATTCAGAAAAAACCGGATGGCAGCTGGATAAAGCGGCGGACAATGAAATTCCTGTTACCGCTAAAAGAATTGAAAATGTTCCCGGCACCCACACGATTTCTTATAATTCTGAAGTTGACACGATCAAAATTGAACATATAGCCCACTCCCGTGATGGTTTTGCACTGGGTGCTATTATAGCTGCCGAGTGGCTTCAGGATAAAAAAGGGGTTTACAGCATGAAAGATGTGCTGTTTAATGTAACAGAATAGCCATACGGTATACCAATAAATAAACTACGCTCATGACTTTTACAAACTGGATCCTGTTTGTCGCTTTAATTCAGCTAATTCATTTTGCAGGAACCTGGAGACTCTACAAAAAAGCAGGACGCAAAGCCTGGGAAGCAGCTATACCCGTATATAATGCCGTTATTTTGATGAAGATCATTAACCGGCCATGGTGGTGGGTTCTCCTGCTATTCATCCCAATTGTGAATCTTATCATGTTTCCTGTTATTTGGGTGGAGACAGTGCGCAGCTTTGGCCGCACTTCAACTACAGACACGGTACTGGCGGTGATCACCTGCGGCTTTTACATCTATTACCTTAATTATGTAAGTGATGTTAAATATCGTGAGAACCGAAGCCTGCACCCCGGTAGTGCTGCAGGTGAATGGATAAGTTCGATCCTGTTTGCCATTGTCGCTGCAACCATAGTTCACACTTATGTGATGCAGCCTTTTACAATTCCCACCTCCTCCCTTGAAAAAACTTTACTCGTGGGAGATTACCTGTTTGTGAGTAAATTCCATTACGGAGCCCGCACCCCAATTACTTCGGTTGCGTTCCCTATGGTCCACGACACCATTCCTGTTCTTGGGATAAAATCATATTGGAACAGGCCTCATATTCCCTATTTTAGGATACCGGGGTTTCAGGATATAGATCGCAACGACATTGTTGTTTTCAACTGGCCGGTGGATACAGTACGCCAGTTTAGGGACACTTCCGGAGAGCGATACGATAAACCGGTGGACAAAAAATCCAATTATGTAAAAAGAGCAGTTGGTCTTCCGGGAGATTCCCTGGAGATCATTGATGGCAGGATCCATATAGATAATCAACCCCTGGAATTGCCAGACCGCGCTAAACCGCAATATTCATACACAGGGACTACAAAAGGCCAGGGATTTGATCCCTATACCCTGTACAAGATGTACGATATTACAGATGCTTTTTACCACGATCCAAACACCAATCAATTTTACATACAAGCTCTAACCGAAGAAACTTACGAAAGACTAAAGAACCACCCAAATGTAGCATCGATCGAAAGGATCGTTAATCCTTCGGGACAGAAAGATGCAGGTATCTTCCCAAATAACAAAAGGTTCAACTGGAACCAGGATAATTTAGGTCCAATATATATTCCTAAAAAAGGAGCTACTGTAAAGATCACTCCTGAAACGGTAGGTTTTTACAGACAAATTATCGAAACCTATGAAGGGCTGGAAATGGATAGACAAAGAAAGCTCACATTTAGTGGAGACCAGGTTCTTCTCAATGGCGAAGTTATGGATTCCTATACCTTTGAGCAGGATTATTATTTCATGATGGGTGACAACCGCCATAATAGTGAAGACAGCCGTTATTGGGGATATGTTCCCGAAAACCACATAGTAGGAAAACCGGTTTTTATTTGGTTAAGTCTTGACCCCAATGCTTCAGGTCTTAGTAAGATTAGATGGGATAGAATGTTCACAACAGTAGGCGGACAGGGAGAACCTGTTTCTTATTTGCCTTACTTCCTGGTAGTGTTAGTTGGATTATTTGGATATAGTTTCTTCAGAAAAAAGAAGACCAAAAAATAACATTTTTGATGCAGAAGCTCCTGTTACATCCCTCCTACTTTGGACCTGTTTCTCAATTTGTGGCAATGGTCAATGCAGAAGAAATTGTTTTTGAGAACGAAGATAATTATCAGAAACAGACCTACCGTAACCGCATGTACATCTATGGCGCAAACGGCAAATTACTGCTTAATATACCTATTAAACATACCGGTGATAAATCTGGGCATCAAAAGTACCGGGATTTAAAAATTGAAAATGATTTTCCATGGCAAAAACAGCATTGGAAATCAATAGAAACCGTTTACCGCACCTCCCCGTTCTTTGAATTCTATGAAGATGAATTCTACCCGCTATACCATAAAAAGTTCGACTTTTTAATGGATTTTAATTACCACAGCCTTCATCTTGCAATGGAGTGTTTGCAAATGGAACTATCCTATCAAAAAACCCGGGAATATTTTAAAACATCCTTTAGAAATAAAGGATGCACGTTTTCTTATAGAAGCCAAAAAAAAGCAAACCCAATCCTTCGAACCGTATAACCAGGTATTTCAGGAGAAATATGGTTATCTGAATGATTTGAGTATCGTGGACCTCATCTTTAATGAAGGTCCTAACGCGCTGAATTATCTACAGCGGCAGGAAATTTCATTCCCCTAGCCTAAGAGTCGCAGTGATTGGAAAATGATCTGAATATGGCACCTCATAATTTCTAAAGGTGAGGATCTCCAATGACTCCTCTGGCAGAATAAAATCGATGCGCAGCGGAAATATCCCGTATAGCTCAAAGGTCTTTCCGAAGCCATTTCCCGCTTCTTTATAGGCATCATTATGCCCAATATCCCTAAGCTCCTGGTAAATGTAAGAATAAGCCGTATTATTAAAATCTCCAAGTATTATTGTGGGATATGGGCTGGAGAGCACAACATCTTTAACAAGTCTCATTTGTCGCTGCTGTCTCACGAAGGTTTGCCCCATACCAAGAAAGACTTTTTTGGAATGCTCCTTCTCGATAGTTCCAAGGTCGGGCTTAATTCCGAAGGACTGGAAATGCACATTCACCACTCTAATAGTATCCCCGTTCTTAACAATATCGGCAAAAGCAGCATTATTATTACTCTTAGTGGGAAAGTCGAGCGAACCGGAATTTATAATAGGAAATTTTGAAAATATTGCCAGACCAAACTCGGCATTTTTTTCTTTTAGTTTTATATACTTGTGAGGGAAGCTGTTAGCAATATCCAATTCTCCTTTATAGTACTCCTGCATTGCCACCACATCTGCATCCTCCTTTTTAATAAAGGCCGCAATCTTCTGCGGAATATCAACATCTTCTGCCCAGCCATATTGATTGAACTGCCGCACATTGTAGGTAAGGATCTTCAGCACATTGTCATCTACCAGGCCATCTTCATCTGAAGAAATTTCATATACCGAAGTAACATGGTTAAAACCAATCAACAGGACCAGAAAAGAAAGAAGCGCCTGAGGCTTTAATCTAAACAACCAGAACAGCAGGCAAATAATATTGATAATGATCAAGAGTGGTACACCCAGGCTAAAGACCGAAAGCAGCGCAAAGCTACTGGGAGGAATGTAAGGCAGCAAATAAGCAAACAAAAGTGCTACTGCGAAAAGTATGTTAAGCAAGAACAAAAACCTGTCAAACCAGTTAAGACCTTTCATCAATTGTCTTTTCCTGCGTTGAATAAATAGTCCTTTTCCTGCTTGGTAAGGCTGTCATAACCACTTTTACTAATCTTGTCTAAGATGGCATCTATTTTTTCCTGTTCCTCTCTTTTGTTTCGGGCGCGAGTACTATAACCGGTTGAAGTATTCCCTGTAGTTTGTTTTTTGTGTACAGTCTTAAGATTGCTCTTATTCTTTTGAGCACTGTTAGAAGAAAAAAGAGAACCTACCCAGTCAAGAAACTTTTCAAATCCTGCAGCGATATTATTACCTTTTCCTAGTTGTTTGGCATAGAGATAACCAAAACCTGCTCCTCCCAGGTGAGCCAGGTGGCCTCCGGGATTAGAGATAGGGATTTGAATAACATCCAGAACCACTAGAAAAGCAGCTATCCACCAAAGCTTAATACTACCAAGTAAAATAAGCCTAACCCTCATGTGAGGAATATGGGTTGCAATACCCACAAGAATGGCCATTACAGCTGCAGAGGCGCCTATAAGATAAGATCTTCCGGTTCCCTGGAAAGCAGGAAACAAATTGTAACTCGCCATGTAAACCAGGGCACCAAATATACCTCCCAAAAAGTAGAAATTCAGTAGCTTTTTTGGAGAGAAGTAATTGAGAAAATACATACCCGAAAAGTACAGGATCAACATGTTTGACAGCAAATGCCATATCCCACTGTGAAGAAAAGCGTAAGTTATGATCGACCAGGGCTTAAAAAGGAATTCTCCCGGTTCTTTAGGAAAAACAAGCCACTCTAAAATAGAGTCTGTTTCAAAATTGAACAGAAAAGCCAGGGTTCTAAAAAAGAAAAACAGCACAAAAGCAAGAACATTGACAGCAATGAGCTTTTCGCTCACTGTAGCCATCTCGATCTTTGCTCTTATATTATTACTTCTCCTCATCAATCCCAACGGTTTTGGTTAAACTGGTTCTTTTTCCAGTACCACATCATTATAAATCCAAACAGGGCACCTCCAATGTGTGCAAAGTGAGCGATCCCTCCTCCAAATATAGAATATCCAGTCAACCCGGAAAAGAGGTCAAGCGCAATTAATGCCGGAATAAAAAACTTTGCCTTAATAGGCACCGGTACAAACAGCAGAAACAGCTCTACATTAGGAAACATCATCCCAAACGCTACCAGTATACCATATATTGCGCCCGATGCTCCTACTGCCGGGGTAATATAAGTTTGAAACATGGTCCTCAAAACATTCTGGTCCACACCTTCGGGAATACTAAACTGGCCGTTACTGACTATTGAAGCATAAGATTCACGCAAATACTGCTCTACCTCTCCGGCACCAAGTCCAGCATCCAGCAGGGCACTGTATCCCGCCTGGAAATGATAATAATTTACCAAAGTATGAATAATGGCCGCCCCTATTCCTGCCGAAAAATAGAAAAACAGGAACCTGTTCTTTCCCAGCACCTGTTCAATGGGACTTCCAAATGCCCATAGTGCATACATATTGAATAAGATATGAAATATGCTGCTGGGGTCATGCATAAACATATGCGTGATCACCTGCCAAAAATGGAAATTATCATTTTCAATGAACCATAGGGAAAACAGCTCATAGGCTTTATCTCCCAAAACCTGGCTCCCTATATAAACTATGACATTAATAATTAAAAGAACCTTTACGGTTTCGGTCATTCTTCCCATTTACATGAACTTTTTATCTAATTCGTCTACAGTTAAAGTAATAAATACAGGTTTATTAAACGGCGATAAAGTAGATTCTTTACAGGCGAAAAGGCTATTTACAATATTTTGTTGTTCTGCGCTGTTTAACACCGTACCCGATTTTACTGCCATTCCCCTCGCCAGGGATTTTGAGAGCGTGTCTACCTGTGAAAAACCCGATCCCGGCACTTCATTTTCCAGGTCCAAAAGCAGCTGTTCCAACAAGATCTCCACCTCACTTTCTGAAATTAAAGTAGGGATCCCACTAATTTCTACTGAATCCTTTTTTACTTCTGAAAATATAAATCCCGTTTGCTCCAGGGAATCCGTGATCTCCTTGAGAAGCTCCATTTCATTGGTAGAAAACTGAATTTTTAACGGAAACAACAACTGTTGGCTAACTGCCGAAGTAACCGTAATATTTTTAAGTAATTCCTCATAAAGGATCCTGGTGTGTGCCCGTTGTTGATCGATTACCAGAATTCCGCTTTTTAAGGTGGTGACTATATATTTTTTGTTTAGCTGAAATGTAGTACTCCCGGTTTCTCCTGCATCTCCCAATCCAAATAGATTACCCGTGACTTCATCACTTTCAAATTCCACCTGGGTAATTCCTGAAGCAGTTTCGGTCCCTTCCCCCTGTAAACCATTATAAAGGCTTTGCCAGTTACCTGAAGCTTTTTCTCTTCGGTAATTTGGGGAGTTATATCCACCTCCCGATCTTTCTGTTTGAAAAGGGTTAAAATTTGGATCCACCTCTACCTTAGGAGGGGTTATTCCTTTTTGAGAAAACTCATATGGGGTATCCAGGCTGGAATCCCTGTCAAAGTCCAGTACAGGTGCAACATTAAATTGCCCCAGACTATGTTTTATAGAACTGCGTAAAATAGTATAAAGCGCATGCTCGTCATCAAATTTGATTTCGGTCTTTGTGGGATGAATATTGATGTCAATACTCTTGGGATCTACATCCAGGTACAGGAAGTAACTGGGATAAGCTCTATCTTTTAAAAGTCCTTCAAACGCCGCGGTTACGGCATGATTGAGGTAAGGACTTTTTATAAACCTTTCATTTACAAAAAAGAATTGCTCCCCCCTGCCCTTTTTGGCAAATTCAGGTTTACCCACATATCCGTGGATTTTCACTATTGCGGTATCCTCTTCTACAGGCACCAATTTTTCATTGGTCTTCCCGCCAAAAATATTGACTATGCGTTGCCGGTAATTGGCTTCGGGCAGCTGGAATAATTCACTTCCATTATGAAAAAGAGAAAACTGGATTGATGGATGCGCCAGGGCCACTCTTTGAAATTCATCAATAACATGTCGCAACTCTACAGTATCACTTTTAAGAAAGTTTCTGCGGGCAGGAATATTGTAAAAAAGGTTCTTTACACAAATTGTGGTTCCTACGGGAGTTACGCAAACTTCCTGCGACACGACCTCACTACCCTCTATTTTTATACAGGTTCCTACTTCATCATCTCCCTGTCGCGATTTAAGCTCCACATGGGCAATCGCCGCAATAGACGCAAGGGCTTCCCCTCGAAAGCCTTTGGTTTTAAGACTAAAAAGATCTTCGGCTGTATTTATTTTGGAAGTTGCATGTCGCTCAAAACAGAGTCGGGCATCGGTAACACTCATTCCATTCCCATTATCGGTAACCTGGATGAGCGTCTTCCCTGCTTCCTTAACTAAAATTTTAATGTTGGTGCCACCGGCATCGATGGAGTTTTCGAGTAGCTCCTTAATTACGGAAGCCGGCCTCTGTACCACTTCACCTGCTGCTATTTGATTGGCGACATGGTCGGGCAGGAGATGAATAACATCTGTCATTTAATAAGGATTGCTAAATATTGATAAATCAAAGTCTATGAACCACAGGAAAATAAGAACCAGGATGGCAATAATTACAAGTACCGTCTTATTGATCTCCCTGTTTCCACGGTGACGGCTATTTTCACGAGCCTGCTTCCATTGGCTGCCAAAATCTATGGCATTGGTAGCTTCTCTGTACTTATTGAATTTGGAATCAAAATTAAAAACATTTCCGGTGTCCTTACCTTTATAGTAACGCGGCGTATAGTTATACCGATTGTTTTTCTTTCGAGCTGAAAAAATGTTGAGTTTAAGCATTACTGTTCTTTATTTCCCGGAAACATCAAATTTACTCAAAATGCTCAAAATTTCCGAAGATTAGGCGAGCAAACTCAACAACACAAAAACAGTGCCTTGATAAAAGAAGGATTATAACCGGGAATCTTTGCGAAGTTGGGCCATTTTAATAGCCGCTACAGCCGCCTCAGCACCTTTATTCCCGTGCTTCCCTCCCGAGCGGTCAATAGCCTGTTGCATATTATGATCTGTCAATACACAAAAGATCACAGGAATGTCGCTTTGCACATTGAGATCTTTGATCCCCTGGGATACAGCTTCACAAACAAAATCAAAATGTTTGGTTTCCCCCTCGATCACACTACCAATTGCGATAATAGCATCGAGCATGTCGTAGGATTCCTGCATTTTTTTACACCCGTAGATCAATTCAAAACTACCGGGAACATTCCAGCGAACAATTTTTCTCTCCAACACGTCATTTTCCAGAAGCACATTTATAGCGCCCTGGCACATGTTCTCTGTGATGTTTTCATTCCATTCAGAAACAACAATCCCAAACCTGAATTCCTTCGCGTTTGGGATTTTGTTCTTATCGTAGTTTGAAAGATTTTTTCCTTCTGTTGCCATAGTATTTTTTACTCTTGCATTGCCTGTGCCTGTCCCAGGTAAACCGCTACTCTGTTTGCTTCAACAGATTCGGGATACTCATTTTGTATTCTCTCAAGATATTTTTCTGCAGTTGCACCATCTCCTAGTTTGATCGCTGTAACTGCAGCTTTCATAAGAAATTTAGGAGTAGTGAAATTGTTGTCTCTCATTGTGGCAGCCTCTTCGTAATATCCAAGAGCTTCTTCCGGCTGATCCAGCTGAAGGAATGCATCTCCAATTCCACCTTTTGCAAGGGGAGCAAGGATCTGGTCGTCACTCTCATAATCATCAAGAGCTTCGATCGCCTGTTGGTACTGGTTGGTATTAAGGTAAGCCATACCCGCGTAGTAATGAGCTAAATTACCCGCATTTGTAGAACCGTAATTCTCAATAATATCTTCGAAACCGTATTTACCCTGTCCTCCTGTCAAAGCCAGGTTGAAAAGAGAATCACTTTGTGCGCCAGATGCCTGCAGGGCATTGTCAAAATACTGCTGTGCCATGAACATCTCATTGGCAGCTTCGGCCTCTTTAGGCTCCTGGATGAATTCTTCATAAGCAAGATATCCAAGGATCGCCGCAGCAGCAACTCCAATAATTACAAAAATATATTTTTGGTTGCGAGCTACCCATGCTTCGGTCTTACTGGCCCCTTCATCAAGCGTATTAAATACTTCTGCAGTTGTTGATTCTTCTTCAACAGCATTTTGTCGCTCTTCTTTGTTATCGGGCTTATATCCTCTTTTCTTGTACGTTGCCATAAATAAACGTTAAATGAAGGGCAAAAATAGAATATTTCTTTAAAACTAAAAGGGAAATAAATTGTTTATTTATGCTAATTTGCACTGTCTAAAGCCGCATCCGGCTTACGTATTTATTCTTCTGAATAACAGTATCTTATGTTTCTCAAAACCCTTTCTTTACTCAACTATAAGAATTTTGACTCGGCCAATTTTGATTTTGACCCCAAGATCAATTGTATAGTAGGAAATAACGGAATGGGAAAAACGAATGTTTTAGACAGCATTTATCACCTTTCCTTCGGAAAAAGTTACTTCAACCCAATTACCAGCCAAAATATAAAACACGACGCCGATTTTTTTGTTGTAGATGGCATTTTTGAGAAGCAGGAGAGAGAAGAACAAATCATTGTAAGCGCAAAACGCGGACAAAAGAAAGTTATAAAACGGAATAACAAACCTTACGAGAGATTCAGCGAACATATTGGTTTTATTCCTACAGTTATAATTTCCCCGGCAGATCGCGACCTTATAATTGAAGGTAGTGAAACCCGGCGCAAATTTCTCGACGGTGTTATTTCTCAAAGCGACAATAAATATCTTAATAACCTCATTGACTACGGAAAGATCCTCGCCCAGCGTAATTCCCTGCTGAAGTATTTTGCAGCCAACAACAGCTTTGACCGCGACACACTTTCAGTTTATGATATGCAATTGGAGGAACTGGGAAATAACCTGCACAAAAAACGAAAGGCTTTCCTTGAAATCTTTATTCCAATATTTCAGAAGCGATATGCGGTTATTAGCAATGGCCGGGAGGAAGTAACCATCAGCTATAAAAGTCAGCTGGATGATGGGGATTTTAAAAATCAGCTTGAACAGAATCTTCAGAAGGACATGGCCCTGCAATATACCGGGGTGGGCACCCATAAGGATGATCTCATTTTTGAAATTGAGGGCCATCCTATCAAAAAATTTGGTTCCCAGGGACAGCAAAAGTCTTTTCTCATCGCTCTTAAACTTGCACAGTTTGATTTTATAAAAGAATTAAGCAGAGTCTCCCCTATCCTGCTAATGGACGACATATTTGACAAGCTTGATGAGAACCGTGTAGCTCATATTGTAGACCTGGTTGCTACAGATGAGCTAGGACAGATCTTCATTAGCGACACCCACGACGACCGTACCGAAAAAGTTGTAAAAGGAACCGGACAAACCTATAAAATGTTTAACCTGTGAAAAAGGCCATTTTCATTCTCTTTTTAGGGATCACCTTAATATCATGTAGCAATTCCCCTCAGGAAAAGATCGACAACCTCAATGGATATTGGGAAATCACAAAGGCAGAACTGCCTGAAGGAATCACAAAAGAGTTCAAATATTCCGAAATAGTAGATTATATAAAGGTAGACAGTACTTCAGGCTTCAGAAAAAAAGTACGTCCACAAATTGATGGCGGATTTATTACTTCAAATGATGAAGAAATCTTTCGAGGTAAAGCTTGAAAATGACAGTATTAATTTGTACTATTCTACTCCCTACGCAAACTGGAAGGAAACCCTACTTACTTCCGAAGAAAACAAACTGGTGGTTCTAAATCCCGATGGGATCATCTACACTTACAAACGATTTACCCCCTACTCCGGAAATTATGGCAAAGAGAATTAACGATCATATTAGCATAAGTGAAGCTCTACAGGAATTTGTAAGCGACAACAAACTGCAAAAAGGCCTGGATAAGGTGCACGTACGGGAGGTTTGGAACAGCCAGATGGGTCCTGCCATCGAAAAATACACCACCTCGATCAAATTAGATCGCGACACCCTTCATGTACAGCTTAGTTCTTCTGTGCTTCGCGAAGAGTTGAGCTACGGAAAAGAAAAGATCGTAAAAATGCTCAACGAAGAGCTGGGAAAGGAGCTTATCAAAAAGCTTATCCTGCGATAGAAATTCAAGGTTTAAGGTTTAAGGTTTTAAGCTGAATTCCGGTTACGTCATTCCGCTGAAGGAGGAATCTCTTTTTTATGACATAATTTGAACTTCCCCTCTTAATTCTCGGAAAGTGTCTCTGTAATTTCAATTGCTCCTGCCTTCTATCCACTGCCTTTGGTAAATAAAAGAAGTTCTCTTTTACTTTCCAAAAAGGCTATTTTTCAGTAACTTATTAGGTCACTATTAGATAAGGGAAATGGCTACCAAACAAGACATGATAGAGCATCAATTGAAAGGCCGCGGCATTTCAGACCCCAAGGTGCTCCAGGCGATGAAAGAAGTTGATCGCTCCCTTTTTGTGCCCGAAGATCAACAGGATAACATCTATGAAGACCGGCCGCTTCCTATAGGAAAAGATCAAACCATAAGTCAGCCGTACATTGTAGCTTATATGGCCGAACAATTACAGTTGAAAAAAGATGAAAAAGTATTGGAAGTCGGTACCGGTTGTGGCTACAATGCCGCTGTGATCTCCAGGCTCACAAATCATGTTTATAGTGTTGAGATCATTGAATGGCTGGCAGATCTGGCCAAAGAAAATCTGGCAAAGACAAACTATGACAATATCACTACAAAACACGGTGACGGGTACTCGGGTTGGGAAGAAGTCGCTCCTTTTGATGCTATTTTTTTGACGGCCGCGCCACCGACCATCCCCAAACCTTTAAAAGAGCAATTAAAAGTTGGTGGGCGTCTTTTAGCTCCCGTGGGACGGCTAAACCAGAAATTGGTCATGCTGTACAAGACCGGGGAAGACACCTTTGAGGAGAAAAATTTGCTACCCGTACGTTTTGTCCCCATGACAGGAAAAGTGGATAAAGGTGGAACTTACGGGAAATAAAAAAACCACCCAAAAAGGTGGTTTTTCAATATAATTTCTAAAAAGGTCTTAGAACATTTCCCTTCCGGCAAAATGGAAAGCACCTTCTAATTGTGCATTTTCATCGCTATCACTTCCATGAACGGCGTTTTCACCTACAGAAGCAGCATATTTTTTTCTAATGGTGCCTTCGGCAGCATCTTCAGGATTTGTAGCCCCAATAAGAGTTCTAAAATCTTCAACAGCGTTCTCTTTTTCAAGAATAGCGGCAACAATTGGCCCGCGGCTCATAAATTCAACCAATTCCCCGTAAAATGGACGCTCACTGTGCACTTCGTAGAATTTTTCGGCATCGCGACTGGTCATTTGCGTTAGCTTCATCGCAACAATTCTAAATCCTGAAGCAGTGATCTGCTCTAAAATAGCTCCAATGTGTCCTTTTTCAACTGCATCGGGCTTAATCATGGTGAAAGTTCTATTTCCTGCCATTTGTTCAATTTTTTAATTCGGGTGCAAAAATAGTCAAAACAATGCCATTTACAAGGCGCTTAGGCTTTTATTGAATAAAGCTCTTAAAAATGTCATTTTTGGAATCCGTTCAAACTTTTCGAATCTTCAAATATTCGGTATCTTCGCCCTCTATGACAAATAAAGATATTTCACGGGTAAAGGAGTTGCTAGAGGGGAACAAAAAGATAGTTATTGTCCCTCACAAAGGCCCGATGGTGATGCTATGGGCTCTACCCTGGCACTTAAGATCCTGCTTGAGCACCTGGACCACCATGTTCAACTTATAGCACCTAATGATTATCCAAATTTTCTGAAATGGATGCCTTACCAGGATGAGGTCCTAATCTATGACAGGGATCCTAAAAAATGTGATGATTATATTGCTGAAGCAGATGTTATCTTCACCCTTGATTTCAACCACCTTTCACGGGCAGGAGAAATGTATAAGCCGCTCAAGGAAGCAAAGGCTGCTTTTATCATGATAGATCATCACCAGCAACCCGATGATTATGCCGAAGTTACCTATAGTGATGTTAGCATGTGCTCCACCTGCCAAATGGTGTACCACTTCATTGAGAATATAGGTTTAGACGAAAAGATCACTCCGCAGATCGCCACATGTCTCTACACCGGGATCATGACCGATACCGGATCCTTTAGATACCGCTCTACCACCAGCCTCACTCACCGCGTGATCGCCGATCTCATTGAAAAAGGTGCAGACAATACTTCCATTCACGAAAATATTTTTGACACAAGTTCTTACGGGCAATTGCAGTTATTGGGTTGTGCCTTACAAAACCTCAAAGTAGTTGAAGGTTTGAGAACCGCATATATTACCCTCTCACAGGAGGAACTGGACAGGCATAACTTCAAAAAAGGAGATACCGAAGGCTTTGTAAACTACGGGCTTTCTTTGGAAGGGATCATCTTTGCCGCAATCTTTATAGAAAATGAGGCCGAAAAGATCGTCAAGATCTCTCTTCGTTCAAAAGGTACATTTTCAGTCAATGATTTTGCCAGGCGTTATTTCGATGGTGGCGGTCATATCAATGCCGCGGGAGGGAAAAGCGATCTCTCTCTGCAAGAGACAGTTGATAAATTTATTAGTATCTTGCCCACCTATAAAAAGAACCTGGCTCTATGAAAGTGAAATTTTTAATGTTGTTGGCAGGCCTGCTGCTATTTTCCTGTAAATCGCCTGAAGCCAGAAGGCCGGTAACCCAAAAATCGGGTTCCTATATAAATGAAGCTGTAGAACGCAATCGCAAGATCGTAGCCGAAGAGGAATCCCGTATTCAAAAGATCATTGAGAAAGATTCCACAAGGGAATATTTATCCTCACCTAATGGCTTCTGGTACTACTACAACACAAAAGATACTATCTCAACCAGGACTCCCCAGTTTGGTGAGGTGGTAGAATTCGACTACAACCTTAAGACCCTTGACGGTCAGAATATCTATAGTGATGAAGAGATCACTCCCCGTACTTATACCATTGACAAAGAACAGCTTTTTAGCGGACTGCGACAGGGGCTTAAACTCATGAAAGAAGGAGAAACAGTTACCTTCCTCTTCCCTTCTCACAAAGCCTTTGGGTATTACGGCGACAAGAACAGAATAGGAAAAGATGTGCCGGTGATCTCCACCGTGACCCTTATCGATATTTCAGAAGAACCTGAAACCAACCAGATTAATAACAACTAAATCAATAATTCAGAAATGAAAAAAATCAGTTTTTTGCTTTTTTGCAGTGTCCTATTTGCCTTTACTTCCTGCAATGAAGAATACCCCGAACTTGAAGACGGTATGTATGCCGAGTTTAAAACTAACAAAGGACCTTTTGTAGCAGAACTTTATTATGAAGCAACGCCAATGACCGTTGCCAGTTTTGTTTCCCTTGCCGAAGGAGAAAGCACCATGGCCGATGAGCAGTACCGTGAGAAACCATTTTATGATGGGCTTGTGTTTCACCGCGTAATTGGTGATTTCATGATCCAGGGAGGTGATCCCGAGGGAACCGGAACCGGTGGCCCCGGGTACAAATTTCCAAACGAGATCGTAGATACTTTAACTCATAATTCCGCAGGAATACTTTCCATGGCTAACTCGGGACCAAATTCAAACGGAAGCCAGTTTTTTATCACCCTTAAAGAAACTCCCTGGTTAAATGGACTTCACACCGTTTTTGGTGAGGTAGTAAAAGGTCAGGATGTAATTGATGCCATTGGGAAACTCGAAACAGGACCTAACGATCGTCCTTTGGAAGATGTGGTAATGCAGGAAGTGAAAATCATTCGCAAAGGAAATGGGGCTAAAAACTTCAATGCTTCAGAAGTTCTTTCTGAAGAACTACAGGTATTCCAAGCCGAAGCCGAGGCCAAGAACAAGGAGATGGAAGAGAAGCGTGCTGCTAACCTTCAGCATTATGAAGAGTTAAAGGCGGAGGCAAAAGAGCTTGAAAGTGGTCTTAAGTATACCATTCTTGAAGAAGGAGAAGGTCCTCAACCACAACAGGGAGACACTGTTCGCGTAAATTATAAAGGCTATTTAAGCTCGGGTGATCTTTTTGACACCAATATCGCTGAAGTAGCCGAAGAAGCGGGAACGCTTAATGAAAGAAGGCAGCAAATGGGAGGTTATGCTCCTATGCCTATGCTATACAGCAAAGATGCACCTATGATTCCCGGTTTTAAAGAAGGAGTTCAGCAAATGCAGGTAGGAGACAAAGCAGTTTTATTCATTCCTTCTCATTTAGGATATGGAGACCGCGGTGCTCCCCCGGTAATCCCACCATCTGCCGACTTAATTTTTGAAGTTGAGCTGGTAGATATCAAGGAATAAATAAATCCAGGATTTATAAATTGCCCCGCTTTGCAGCGGGGTTTTTTTGTTTTAAATTTTAACACCTGTCCAAAAGGCAATTAAATCGACCAACTTCAGGATTCTTAACAGGCTGTTAATAAATACGTAAGACTGAAGCCACATAAATGTTGTTTCTTGTGTACCATTAAACAACACACTATAAAATGAAGCAAAAATTACACTATGGAGGACTACTTCTCCTTTTTCTATTCTTTAATTATTCCCTCAGCGCACAGTCGGTTTTTTTCAATGAGATCCATTATGATAATGATGGTGGGGATACGGGTGAAGCCATCGAACTTGCGGGACCTGCAGGAACAGAACTTACAGGATGGACCATTGTTCTTTACAACGGTAATGACAGTTCCCCCTACAGCACAATCAACTTAAACGGAACCATAGCCGATCAACAAGGAGGTTTTGGAGTTGTCGCTTTTTCAGAATCAGGGATCCAGAACGGTTCCCCTGACGGATTTGCACTAGTGAATGCAGCAGGAGAAGTGATTCAATTCTTAAGCTATGAAGGAACAATAACTGCAGTCGATGGACCTGCAGCAGGAATGACCAGTACAGATATTGTGGTAGCAGAAACCGGTTCTACTCCGGTAGGTTTTTCGCTTCAGCTTGGAGGGGAAGGCACAGCATATTCTGCTTTTCAATGGCAGGAAGCTTCAGCAGCCACTTTTGGGAGTATTAATAACAACCAGGATTTTGGCGGAGAAGTCACAGATCCTGATCCCGATCCGGAGCCCGAACCTGAACCTCAGCCTGAACCTGCCAACAGCATCGTATTCATTAATGAGCTGCATTATGACAACTACAGTACAGATGTCGAAGAAGGCGTAGAGATTGCGGGAACTGCCGGGACAGATCTTTCTGGTTACAGCCTGATCTTTTACAATGGATCTGCATCTCAGTTAAAATCTTATAAGAATACGTCACTTTCAGGAATTATTCCTGAAAAACAAAACGGCTACGGAATGATCTTTTTTCCGGTACCGTCCATTCAAAACGGAGACCCTGATGGTGTTGCTTTAGTAGATCCTGAAGGGGAACTTATACAGTTCTTAAGCTATGGTGGCGTCTTTACCCCTACCGATGGCCCGGCCGCAGGAATCGAAAGCACAGATATTGGAGTTAATGAAAGCAGTTCAACTCCTGCAGGTTACTCTTTGCAACTTACCGGAGAAGGTTCGTACTACGAAGATTTCACCTGGGCAGCGGAAGCACAAAATACAAACGGAGAGGTCAACAATGGACAAACTTTCATTTCTCCCGAGCCGGTTCTTTTCGTAAATGAGTTACATTACGACACCTATAGCACAGATTCTGGTGAAGGTGTGGAAGTAGCCGGTACAGCAGGCCTGGATCTCTCTGCCTATAGCATCCTATTTTACAATGGAAGCAACGGGGAAGTATATAAAACTTTGGCTCTTTCAGGATCAATACCTAATCTTCAGTCGGGTTACGGGACTATGGAATTCTCTGTTTCCGGGATACAGAATGGATCGCCTGATGGTCTCGCTCTTGTAAAAGGTGATGAAGTGCTTCAATTTCTAAGTTACGAGGGAACTATCACAGCTGCGAACGGTGCCGCTGCAGGAATGGTAAGCACTGATATCGGAGTTTCAGAAGCAGGTGTAACTGCAGGATTCTCACTCCAGCTGGGTGGTGTAGGATTTAATTATGAAGATTTCTCCTGGCAGGAAGCGCAGGCAAATACTTTTGGAGCAGTTAACACGAACCAAACCTTTGGAACTGAAGCTGTGGAACCCGAACCGGAACCCGAGCCAACCGAACCCGGTACCATTGCTCACGTAAGAGCTGCCGAAGTAGGTACAAAATTAGTAATAGAAGGAACGCTTACAGTAACAGACCATCATGGAAACACAGCTTATATCCAGGATGAAACCGGCGGAATAGCCATTTATGGAAATCTCGTTACAGAAGCAGGTCTTTATAATATTGGAGACAGTATTCGTGTCACGGGAACAAGAGCGGTCTATAATGAACTTATCCAGATCTCTGATGTTGAAACAGTGGAATACCTTGGGGTAGCAAATGAACCCATTGAGCCTAAAGAGATTACTTTGGCAGAACTGGATAATTACCGCGGGCAACTGGTAAAGATCATCGATATGACCTTTCCCGATCCCGGACAACTTTTCTTCGGAAATGCGAACTATAATGTTTCTGATGCACAGCGGTAATGCTGAGCTAAGGATAGATTCAGATGTTGATGCCTTAGTTGGAAAGGTGCAGCCTCAGGTTTGCGCTGAAGTTATTGGAGTAGTTGGACGTTACAACGAGATCAATCAGCTACTGCCAAGAATGCTGGAAGACCTGCCTTGTGCCGAAGAATTTGACCCTACTTACCCAGGATCTGAAATTTCTAAAGATCTAACTTTTGAAGCTGTTGCCTGGAATATTGAATGGTTTGGAGATGAGGAAAATGCTCCCTCTGCCCGCCAGGAAAACTCAGATGAAATTCAGAAAGAAGCTGTAAAAGCAGCACTTTTGAAACTTGATGCCGATGTGATCGCAGTAAATGAAATTTCAGATGAGGTTCTTTTTGCTGAAATGATTTCAGAAATGGAAGGTTATGACTTCCTTCTTTCCGAAGCTACCTCCTATCCTGACAGCCCAGGGGGACAAAAGGTTGGATTCGTGTATAAAACTGAAACTGTAGAGGTCACCAACTCAAGACCTATGTTCACTTCTGTCCATCCTTTCTATGAGGGCGACGGATCTTTGCTACAGGACTACCCTGAATCTGCCGACAGGTTTTATGCCAGCGGAAGGCTGCCATTCCTTATGGAAGCAAATGTCACTATTAATGGTGAGACACAGGAAATGAAATTCATAGCGCTGCACGCAAGAGCAAACAGTGGTTCCGGTTCCCAGAACAGGTATGACATGAGAAAATATGATGTTGGGGTTCTAAAAGATTCCCTTGACACCTATTATGCGAATGATCGTGTAATGATCATGGGCGACTATAATGATGATTTGGACTTCACAGTAGCCGACGTTAGTACCACAGTAACTACTTACGACAAGTTTATCCAGGACGATGCAAACTATAGCTTCCCTACCCTCGCGTTGAGTGAAGCCGGTTATCGCACTTATGTAGTTGG
Organism: uncultured Flavobacteriaceae bacterium; assembly: GCA_963709775.1. Lineage (GTDB taxonomy): Bacteria > Bacteroidota > Bacteroidia > Flavobacteriales > Flavobacteriaceae > Salinimicrobium. The sequence goes on from CAVPXS010000001.1 coordinate 105,453, forward strand.
GAACTATAATGATATGATCGACCACATCATGATCACCAACGAACTCGATCCTAATTACATGGAAGGTTCTGCCCGGGTACATTACGAATTGTACAACAGCGATTATGCCTACACTACTTCAGACCATTTCCCGATTTCTGTAAGACTGGTGCTTTCAGAACTATCAGTGAGTGGTATAGAGACTTTGGGCGTTCTCTGTTCAGAAGAAGATACTGTAAGTGCGACAGTTTCTGCTGAAGGCGGAATCGCTCCTTACAGCTATCTGTGGAGTAATGGTCAGGAAACTAACACTGCTACCGGACTTTCTGCAGGTAATTATTCAGTAGAGATTACCGATGCACTTGGAACTACTGTAACTTCAGAAATACTGTATCGAAGCTGCTGTACCTATCCTCATCACAATGCCTGAAGATCTACATGTTTTTTCCGGATATGAGACCACATGCACATCATTAAGTGCTGTTTCCATAACAGGAGGTTCAGGGGAGTTCACTTACGAATGGAGTACAGGAGAAACTTCAGAAATTATAGAAGCTTGCCCTTCAGAGACTACAGTTTACAAGCTGTTTATTACAGATGCCAAAGGCTGTACCGCGGAAGCTACTGTCACTTTAAATGTGGAGGACGTAAGCTGCGGTAAGAAGGGGGACAAAGTATATGCTCTGCCACAATGGTAATTCTATTTGCGTAGCTCCCCAGGCTGTACCGGCTTTACTGCGAAATGGTGCTACCCTTGGATCTTGTGAAGAACAGGAACTTGAGGTTAGTATTGAAGAAGTTGCTGCATGGCCAAACCCGGCATACAACAATTCTCAAATAAGAGTAACAGCCGGGAAATCTTTTGATGCTGTTATGGCTTTGTACAACATCAATGGGTCACCTGTTTCACAATATGAAATTGAGGTGAAGAAAGGGTCCACAGATTTTGACTTAAACCTGGAGAACCTGCCAAAAGGGATTTACCTGGTAAAGATCCTTGCCAACGGATTTGAAAGTCAGGGACTAAAATTGATTAAGAAATAAGCTCAAATATATTTCACAAAAAAACCTCCCAAAAATGATATTTTTGGGAGGTTTTTTCATTTAGAGCTTCCGGTAATTATTTCTTCTCCGGAATATTTTTTAAAACTTCCAGCACATATTTCCAGTACTTCTGTGCAGAAGAAATACTTGCTCTTTCATCTGGAGAGTGAGCTCCACGAATCGTTGGACCAAAGGAGATCATATCCATTTCGGGATAATTCTTCCCTAAAATACCACATTCAAGACCTGCATGGCAGGCAGCGATATCGGGTTGATCGGGATTCATTTTTTGATAAAGTTCGTCAAGAACTTTTAAGATCGGGGAATCCATATCTGGTGCCCATCCCGGGTAAGCTCCCGAAAGTTCCACTTCAAAACCTGCAAGCTCGAATCCTGCACGTATGCTGTTAGCAAGATCTGTCTTGGAAGAGTCTACAGAAGAACGCGTAAGACATAAGATCTCTGCTTTACCATCTTTCACCGTTACCCTGGCAACATTATTAGAGGTCTCCACCAATCCATCGATATCGGGGCTCATTCTATATACTCCATTGTGAGCAGCGTAGACAGCCTTGAGCAGTAATTCCTGTGCTCCCAGTTCCATTACCTTTTTGGGCATCTCTACTTCTGAAATCTCTATGTGCAGCTTTGGCTCCAGCGACTTATATTCCTGCTGAATTTCCTGAATGATCTTTCCTGCCTGAGCGGTAAAATCTTCCTTCTGAATCTTTTCAACTACCACTACTGCTTCACTCTCGCGCGGAATGGCATTTCGAAGTCCGCCGCCATTAATCTGCTGCAATCCTCATTCCGAAGTCTTCATAACCTTCAAAAAGGACACGGTTCATCAATTTATTGGCATTTCCAAGACCTTTGATAATATCCATTCCGGAATGTCCGCCTTGCAGACCTTTCACCACCACCTTATATGCAAGGGAGTCGGCGGGCACTGATTCTTCGTTATAAGTGCGGGAAGCCGTAATATCGACTCCGCCGGCACATCCAATTCCTATTTCATTATCTTCTTCGGTGTCAAGATTAAGCAGGATATCACCTTTTAGGATGCCAGATTTCAATCCCATAGCGCCTGTCATTCCCGTTTCCTCATCTATGGTAAAAAGAGCTTCAAGGGCAGGGTGCGCGATCTTGTCACTTTCAAGGATCGCCATCATAGTTGCCACCCCCAGACCGTTATCGGCGCCAAGGGTTGTGCCGCGGGCCCGAACCCAGTCACCGTCCACATACATTTCAATCCCCTGATTCTCAAAATCGAAATTGGAATCGCTGTTCTTTTGATGCACCATGTCCAGGTGAGACTGCAGCACCACCGCCTTTTTATTCTCCATTCCCGGAGTAGCGGGTTTTCTAATAATAACATTTCCAACCTCATCAACTTCGGTTTCCAGGCCGAGGTCATTCCCGAATTTTTTCATGAACTCGATCACTCGTTCTTCCTTTTTTGAAGGCCTGGGAACAGCGTTGAGATCGGCAAATTTATTCCAGAGTGGCTTTGGCTCCAAAGCTCTTATTTCTTCATTCATTTTATTGGTTTTTAAGTTTGAGAACAAAGATAGGAAGAAATGAGAGTTTACTTTGTTTTGCTACAAATCCACAAATGTATTTTTGTGTGGACAGAGAGAAAGTATGGGATTTTTTTTGCCACGAATTCACGAATGATCTCTCACTTTAAAAAAATCAATCTTCTAATAAAACCTTTATTCCGGGAGTAAAATGGTTATTTTTTAACTCAAAATCCGCTCTGCGAAATCAGCGGGAAAGGAAGTAATTCATGAATTCGTGGCATCTTATCAACCTAATCTCACTACTCCATTCTCACTACTCTATACTATCACCTAAAAAACCTATTTTTGAAAGGTGAAGAAAAGAGCAGCAATAATCCTTGCATTGTTTTTACCTGTCCAGATCATCCTTATAAAGATCCTGGGCAACTATCCCCTTTTTGTGGAAAATTGGTATAGCAACTTGGTTTATCCAATTACTTCTGCCTTGTTAAGAAGATCCCTTGGATTTTTACCTTTTTCCCTGGGAGATTTTTTATATGCTTTACTGGTGATCATGCTTATAAGATGGATCGTGCTGAGAATAAAGCAGAAATTCCGGGATCCCAAACGCTGGATACTTAATTCCCTCGCGGTACTTTCTTTGATCTACTTTTGTTTTAATCTTTTCTGGGGCTTTAATTACTACCGGTTGCCGCTGCATGCAGCTTTGGAGATCGATAATGACTATACGACAGATGAACTTGTGGAACTTACGCGCGACCTCATTGCCACCTCCAACGAACTTCATTTAACCATCACCGGAAATGACTCGGTAAAAGTGGAAATCCCCCACTCTAAAACCCAGATCCTCAAACTTTCTATTGAGGGATATAAAAATATAGAAAATGATTTTCCTGAACTCAATTACGATGTGCCCAGCTTGAAAAGATCCATCTTTAGTATACCCCTCACCTACATGGGTTTTAATGGCTATCTAAATCCGCTCACCAATGAAGGTCAGGTGAACACACGCATAGTGCCTTATAAAATTCCGACTACTGCAAGCCATGAAATTGGACATCAGTTGGGATTTGCCAAAGAAAACGAAGCCAATTTCCTGGCCTGTCTTACCACGATGAACCATCCCGACAGGTATTTCAATTATTCGGGTTACACTTTTGCTTTAAGCTATTGTCTAAGTGAACTTTATCGCAGGGACCCCGAACTTGCTGAAAAATTTGCAGAAGATCTCAACTATGGGATCAAGGAGAATTACCGGGAAGTTCGGGAATTCTGGGAAAGCCATAAAAATCCTTTTGAACCCATTTTCATGTTCACCTATAACTCCTTTTTAGTGGCTAATAATCAGCCCGAAGGCATGCGCAGTTACAGCTATGTGGTGGCGCTTTTGGTGAATTACCACAAAAGCAGGGGGAAATTGTAGTTAGTTTGTTATTCTCATTTTTTTGCTAACTTACCTGCTCAAAATCCCAATCCTATAACAATTTTATGAGAATTAAACTTTTATTCTGCCTGCTGCTTAGTGCCGTAACGGGGCTGCAGGCCCAGGAATATTTTCCGAAAAATGATGCCGTAAAGGCACAGGAAAATACCAACTTCACCGTACTTAAAAATGCCAACATTTATGTAGATCCTTCCACTGTTGTTCAAAACGGGATGCTAGCCATGCGAAACGGAAAGATCACAGCAGTTGGAAAAAACATTAAAATTCCCGAAAATTCTGTAGTCATTGATCTTAAAGGAAAAACAGTTTATCCGTCCTTTATTGACCTATACTCCAGTTTTGGGATTGAAAAACCAAAGAGCAATGGCGGTAGTCCCTACAGCGGGAATCCGCAGTACGATGCCGACAGGGAAGGTTATTACTGGAATGACCATATTAGACCCGAAACTTCGGCCTTGGAAAGCTTCGAGTACAATAAAGAAGAAGCGGAAAAGCTTAGAAAATTAGGCTTCGGAGTGGTGAATACTCACATGCCCGATGGAATTGTTCGCGGTACCGGAATGCTGGTCGCTTTAAATTCCGAAGGAACTGAAGGAGACAGGATCCTGGATCAGGAATCTGCTCAATATTTTTCCTTTGAAAAAAGTGCTAAATCCAAACAGGTTTATCCCTCTTCCAAAATGGGAGCCATGGCTTTGTTAAGGCAAACCTACCTTGATGCCGACTGGTATGCGAAAGGCAATGCAGATAATAAAGATCTTGCCCTCGAAGCTTTTAACGGGAATAAAAATCTGTTGCAGATCTTTAAGACAGATAATCTGCTGGATGAACTACGTGCCGATAAAGTTGGAGACGAGGTTGGGGTGCAGTATGTGATCGTGGGAAGCGGAAAAGAATTCGAGCGCCTGGATGCGATCAAAGCAACCAATGCCTCTTATATAGTGCCGGTAAACTTCCCCGAACCTTTCGACATGGAAGATCCTTACCTGGCAAACTACGCCACTCTTGGGGATATGAAAGAATGGAACCAAGCCCCTGCCAATCTTAAAATGCTCTCTGAAAAACAGGTTCCTTACTCCATTACTTCTCATGATGCCGAAAAGAACTTCAGGGAAAATCTTATAAAGGCAGTAGCTTATGGACTGGATAAAAAAGACGCGCTTGCAGCACTAACCACAGTTCCTGCAAAATTGATTGGCCACGAAAATAAACTGGGAACACTAAAAGAAGGTGCCTGGGCCAATTTGATCATTACCTCTGGAGATTACTTCGACAAGGAAACTACCATTTATGAAAACTGGGTACAGGGAAAAAGAGGTGTCATTGAAGATATTGACCTGGTGAACCTCAACGGCACATACGATGTCAAGGTTGGAAGCAGTAGTTATGAGATGAAGATCACCGGAGAACCTTCAAAGCCTAAGGCCGAAGTAACTACGAACAACAGCAAGGTAGGTTCAAAGATCAATTATAAGAACAACTGGGTGAACATCCTGCTTTCGGCGCCCGACACTACGAAAACTGAATATACCAGGTTAAGCGCCAGAGTCCCTGACAACGCAAAAACCTTCAGCGGAAAAGCCATTTTAGGAGATGGTACAGAAACATCCTTTACCGCCACAAAAACTGCTGAAGCTTCAGAGAAAAAAGACCAGGATCCTGATGATAATCCTGAAGTACTGCCGGTAACTTTCCCGAATATGGCCTTTGGATTTCAAAACCTTCCGAAGCAACAGGATTTCCTGTTTAAAAATGCGACTGTGTGGACCAACGAAGCGCAAGGGATCATGGAGAACACCGATGTGCTTGTGAAAAACGGAAAGATCGCCGGGGTAGGTAAAAATCTTAGCGCACGTGGGGCAACAGTGATCGATGCAACGGGAAAACACCTTACTACCGGAATTATTGATGAGCATTCTCACCTTGCAGCATCTGCCGTAAATGAGGCGGGACACAATTCCTCTGCCGAGGTGCAGATGGAAGATGTCGTAGACCCCGATGATATTGGGATCTACCGCAATCTGGCCGGGGGAGTGACTACTATGCAGCTGTTGCATGGATCGGCCAATCCAATTGGAGGACAATCGGCCATCCTTAAAATGAAATGGGGAGCAACCCCTCAGGAAATGATCATCGACAATTCGCCAAAGTTTATAAAATTCGCTTTGGGTGAAAATGTAAAGCAGGCAAACTGGGACAGCAATTCCCGTTTTCCGCAAACACGAATGGGTGTGGAACAGGTATTTGAGGACTACTTCACCCGTGCCCGCGAATATGAAGCATTAAAGAACAGCGGGAAATCTTATCGCAAAGATATCGAGATGGAGACCATCCTGGAGATCCTTAATGGAGAGCGCTTTGTGACTGCACACTCTTATGTGCAAAGTGAGATCAACATGTTGATGAAGGTAGCAGAAGAATATGGTTTTAATATCAACACCTTTACCCATATCCTTGAAGGTTATAAAGTAGCCGACAAGATGGCCGAACACGGTGTGGGAGGATCTACCTTTTCTGACTGGTGGGCTTACAAATACGAGGTAAAAGATGCCATTCCGCAAAATGCGGCAATTATGCATAATGCCGGAGTAACCGTGGCCATTAATAGTGATGACGCCGAGATGAGCCGCAGACTGAACCAGGAGGCGGCAAAAAGTGTAAAATACGGGGACATTTCTGAAGAGGAAGCGTGGAAATTTGTAACGCTGAATCCGGCAAAACTACTGCACATCGAGGACCGGGTAGGAAGCATCAAAGAAGGAAAAGATGCCGACCTGGTACTGTGGGATGCACATCCACTTTCAGTTTACGCCAAACCGGAAAAAACCCTTATTGAAGGAGTCGTGTATTTTGATATCGAACGAGATCAACAGCTGCGTAAAGAGGTGGAAAAGCAAAAGAACCTGCTGACTACCCAAATGCTGAAAGCCAAAAACAACGGCTTAAAGACGCAGCCGGTGAAAGATTCCGAAAAAGAAGAAATGCACTGTGACACCCTTTAAAATTAGAAGCATGAAAAACATAACAAAATATATACTGCCGGTCCTGCTCTTTATTGCAGGTTCGGTGACAGCACAACAAACTCCGGCGCCAGAACAGGACAGGGCAATAAGCATTGTAGGTGCCACTGCCCACATTGGAAATGGAGAAGTAATAGAAAACAGCGTCATTATCTTCCAGAATGGAAAACTGACTACAGTGACCGACGCTAATTCCACCGACCGGCAGTATCCCGGTATGGTGATCGATGCCAAAGGCAAACACGTTTATCCCGGCTTTATTGCTCCAAATTCCACTCTTGGTCTAGTAGAGATCGATGCAGTGGTACAGTCTGATGATGAAGATGAACTTGGAGAGCTCCTGCCACATGTTCGCAGCCTTATCGCTTATAATGCCGAGAGCCAGGTCGTGGAAAGTATGCGTCCAAACGGCGTACTTGTGGGACAGATCACGCCGCGAGGCGGCAGGATCTCGGGCACCTCTTCCATCGTACAATTTGATGCGTGGAATTGGGAAGATGCCGTGCTTAAGGAAGATGACGGCCTTCACATCAACTGGCCAAACAGCGTGCGCAGAGGCCGCTGGTGGCTGGGTGAAGATCCGGGTATAAAACCAAATGATGATTACTCAAAAGACCTGCAGGAATTGACTTCTTTCTTCCAAAATGCCAAAGCATATCTGGAGGGCCCACAGGAAAAAGCTAACCTTCCATTCCAGGCAATGGAAGATGTCTTTAACGGAAAGAAAAGAGTATACATTCACGCAAATTCCGAGAAGGAGATCATAGATATGCTGGCTTTTGTCAAATCACAGGATCTGGAAAAGGTGGTGCTGGTTGGAGGATACGATGCTTTCAAGATCGCCGGTCAACTGAAAGCAGCAAATATTCCGGTTTTAGTAGGTCGGGTACATGAGACACCTCAACTCGAAGATCAGGATTATGATCTGCCATACAAGCTGGCATACCTGCTCAATAAGGAAGGAATCCTTGTGGGGCTTGAAACCAGTGGTGGTATGGAAAGAATGAACAGCCGTAATTTACCATTTTACGCAGGTACCGTTACCGGTTACGGCGTCAATAAAGAAGAAGCTTTAAAGATGATCACTTCCAATACCGCCAAGATCCTTGGGATCGATGACAGCCTTGGAACCCTTGAAGCGGGCAAAGATGCTACGCTTTTTATAAGTGATGGTGACGCGCTCGATATGCGTACCAACAAGATCTCAAAAGCATTTATCCAGGGCCGCGAGATAAGCCTGGAAAGTCACCAGACAGAACTGGCAAAAAGATACACCGATAAATACGGACAGCAGGAAAAGAAATAGTTCCTGAAAATGCCATTTTTGAGAGGAGAGGTTGTCAAATAGCTGATTTTCGTCAACCTGAACTTGTTTCAGGTTCTAATGATCTAAATTCAGAATGACGCGATGTCAAATTCTTTTTGATAACCTCTTTTTTATACCTTAAATTCTTCCGAATTGAGCACTACCTGGGTAGAAGGCAGGACCGGTTTATCATCGTCTTCGGCGGTAATAAATATACGAATAGGTTCGTAGGCGGTACTGGTTTGTAATTCCCCATTATTCTTACGGTTAATGTTGAGATTCCCAATATTAATGGTACCGTGCTTTTTGGTTACCATCCAGACGACATAGTACCGGCGCGAGGGAGTAAGCCTGTCGGGGCTTGCAAGATTGCTCACCTCCAGGTCGATCTCATAATTTTTGTTGTCATCCTTTTCCACTTTCACCACCGCCTCGGCTGCAGGTACTATTTCCGAAACCGGAAATGTCACTTTCTTGCTACAGGCGCTAATCAAAATAGCGGCAAAAATAAAACTCAGGATCCTAAAGGCATCTTTTAAGGGAAGAGGCTTCTTTATTGTGTCTTTCTTTTCCATTTCTCTGTTTTCCAGTTAATTTACCCCTTTTTTTCCAATTTTGGAAATCATGAAGGTTCCCGCTCCCAGCCTTACCCACTCAACCTGTAAGTTTTCTATCTTTGCACCATGCATAAATTCATAAGCAGTTTTCAAAATCAAGCAGTAAAAAGGATCCTGCAGTTGCAGGAGAAAGCCCGTGCCAGGAAAAAAGAAAATGCCTTTGTGGTGGAAGGCGTTCGGGAAATTGATCTGGCTCTAAAAGGCGGCTTTAAGATGCTCGAGCTCTACTACAACTCAGATCTCTTTCCTGCTGAAAAGGCCGAAAATTTAGTTTCTTCAGTTTCAGGTGCTGTGGATGTGACCGATCTTTCTTCGGAAGTATATCAAAAGATCGCTTACCGCGGAAGTACCGAAGGAGTGATCGCGATCTTCGCCACCAGAGAACTTTCCCTTGACCACCTGAATTTCACAAATAAAAATCCGCTGATCCTTGTCGCCGAAGCCCCGGAAAAGCCCGGAAACATTGGCGCTTTATTGCGTACGGCCGATGCCGCGGCTGTAGATGCCGTTCTCATTGCCAATCCACACACAGATATGTTCAACCCGAACATCATCCGCAGCAGCGTGGGCTGTGTCTTCACCAATAAAATCGCTACCGGTAGCACTTCAGAGATCATATCATTTTTAAAGGAGCAAAAAATTGCCATTTTTGGAGCTGCATTACAGGCCTCTGTTCCTTACCACACGGTTGATTTTACCGGCGGAACTGCCATTGTTGTTGGCACTGAAGCCACTGGTCTAAGCGAAGAATGGCTACAAAACACAACTCAGAATATTCTTATTCCTATGGAAGGGGAAATTGATTCCATGAATGTATCTGTAGCCGCGGGGATCTTGATCTTTGAAGCAAAAAGGCAGCGGCGCTGAAGCGCGATTCCGGGTTCAAAATTTAAAATTCAAGATTTTGGGTTGCGGGTTGCGGGTTGCGGGTTGCGGGTTGCGGGTTGCGAAAAAAAATAATTTTGGATTCGTGGCAAATTTTTCTGATCACTGAGCAGTGACCACTGAACACTTTATCTTCTTGTCTCTCCATTATTTCAGACATCTCTGATTCAAAACCAAAAAATACTATCTTAGGATATGACTACAAGGAAATCAGATATTTCTTCTGAAAAGTCCCCTCCCTCGGAGGGGTGGCCGAAGGACGGGGTGGGAAGTAACGAAAATATTCTAACCTTCATTGATTCTATTCCAATTAGACGCAAGCAACTTGCTTTCCTACCTGCAGAAAAAAGTTTAAGAGGCAGAGCAAGAGCCTTACGCAAAATGGGTAATCTTCCCGAAATTGTCTTTTGGCAACAGGTTCATAAAGGAAAATTCTACAAAATTGATTTCGACCGGCAGAGAGTAATAGGTAATTACATCGTAGACTTTTATATTAAAGGCCTAGGTTTAGTCATAGAAATTGACGGATCAAGTCATAATAACAAGCTCCAATATGATCAACGCCGGGAAACTTACTTGAAGAACCTGGGGCTTCAGGTGTGGAGAATAACAACAACTGAAGTTATGATGGATGTTGAACTGGTAATGGAACGCCTGAAAATTTATATTTTGGAGAATTTTTCATGAAGCAAAACCCACCCCGCCTTTCAGGCACCCCTCCGGAGGAGGGGACGGTTCTAAGGAAAATTTAATTAATACCAGACATCCTGCACCAAGAGAATACCAATATGATCGCTAACTCAATTGCTCCTCCGTCCGCGCCTTTCAGTATCCCGGAAGAGGGACGGTTCTAAGAAAAATTAATTAATACCAGACATCCGTACCATGAGAACTACAGGATATTGATCGCTAAATCAATTGCTCCTCCGCCCTGCGCCTTTTTGGCATCCTGAAATAAGTTCGGGACAGGCACCCCTCTGGAGGAGGGGACGGTTCTAAGGAAATTGATTCAATGAATGTATCGGTAGCCGCGGGGATCTTGATCTTTGAAGCAAAAAGGCAGCGGCGCTGAAACGCGATTCCGGGTTCAAAATTTAAAATTCAAGATTTTTTGTTGCGGGTTGCGGGTTGCGGGTTGCGGGTTGCGCAAAAAAAATAATTTGTGGATTCGTGGCAAATTTTTCTGATCACTGAGCAGTGACCACTGAACACTTTTTCTTCTTGTCTCTCCCAGACAGATTCTGCTTATATTAGCCTCTTAAAAATTATTAGAAATTGACTGCAAGTACTCTCTTTTTTATCATCGTTGGAATAATTCTTATAGATTTTCTAATTGATAAGGTGCTGGATGCATTGAATGCAAAGCATTATAATGATCCTGTACCCGATGTGCTGCAGGATGTGTTTGACGAAGAGGAGTATGAAAAGTCGCAGCGATACAAGAAGGCGAACTATAAATTCGGGATCGTTTCTTCCACATTTTCTCTCGTTGTACTGCTGCTGTTCCTGTTCCTGGATGGTTTTGATTTTGTGGACAGTATTGGGAGATCGGTTTCAGATAATGCTATTGTCATTGCTCTTATCTTTTTCGGCATCATCATGATTGGAAGCGACCTGCTGTCCCTCCCCTTCTCGTGGTATCATACCTTTGTAATAGAAGAACGATTCGGTTTCAATAAAACCACGCCCAAAACATTCATTTTAGACAAACTAAAAGGTTGGGGAATGATGATCATTCTCGGCGGCGGAATCCTCGCCCTGATCGTATGGTTCTATCAATTCGCGGGAGACGACTTCTGGTGGTATGCCTGGATCCTGGTGGCAGTTTTCAGCATCTTCCTAAACATGTTTTACGCGAGACTTATAGTTCCGTTGTTCAATAAACAGACTCCCCTCCCTGAAGGTTCCCTTCGGGATAAGATCGAAGCTTATGCGCAAAAAGAAGGCTTTACTTTGGAGAAGATCTTTGTGATCGACGGTTCTAAAAGAAGTACGAAGGCAAATGCTTATTTTTCGGGATTTGGGAATGAAAAAAGGGTGACCCTCTATGATACTCTTATAAATGATCTTGAAGAAGAGGAGATTGTGGCGGTGCTGGCCCATGAAGTGGGACATTACAAGAAAAACCACATTATCATCAACCTCATTATTAGCATACTTACCACCGGACTAACTCTGTGGATCCTTTCCCTTTTTGTTGGAAACCCGCTACTTTCAGCAGCACTTGGTGTGGAAAATCCAGGTTTCCATATTGGCCTTGTAGCGTTTGGGATCCTTTACAGCCCAATTTCGGAAATTACCGGGATCATCATGAACTACCTCTCCCGAAAGTTTGAATATCAGGCCGATAATTTCGCAAAGCATACGTATAGGGCACAACCTTTGATTACAGGTTTAAAGAAGCTGTCAAAAAACAGCCTGAGCAATCTTACCCCGCACCCCGCATATGTCTTTGTACATTATTCTCATCCACCACTGTACAAACGTTTCAGGAATTTGCTGGGCTAATTAAATTGCCTGTTTTCAATCTTAATTGTACTTTTAATTCATGATGACGGAAGCCGCTATAGAAAAAGAAAACAAGGAGATTGCCCAGCAGTACAAGAAACTGCTGCGCATTAGCTACCAAACCCTTTCCGATGAAGATAAGAAACTAATTCGGCAGGCATTTGATGTGGCGGTAGATGCTCATAAGGACCAGCGAAGAAAATCGGGGGAAGCTTATATTTTTCACCCTATTGCTGTGGCCAAGATCGTAGCTTCAGAAATTGGGTTAGATGCGACCTCTATTGCTGCTGCCCTGCTTCACGATGTGGTTGAAGACACTGCTTATTCCCTCGAAGATATCAGGAAAACGTTTGGAGATACGGTTGCCCGAATAGTGGACGGCCTAACCAAGATCTCTCACCTGGAACATGACAAGGACGTTTCCCTGCAGGCAGAGAACTTCAGGAAGATGCTGCTTACCCTAAATGATGACGTACGGGTAATTATCATCAAGATCGCCGACCGCCTGCACAATATGCAGACGATGGATTCGATGCGGACAGACAAGCAGGAGAAAATAGCTTCGGAAACCCTCTATATCTACGCTCCCCTCGCCCACCGGATCGGCCTGTACAATATTAAAACCGAACTTGAGGACCTGGGTCTTAAATATACAGAGCCGGAAGTGTACAATGATATTCTGCAAAAAATACGAGAGAGTAAAGAACAGCAGGATAAGTATATTGATGAGTTTACCCAGGTGATCAAAGATTCCCTGGATAAGGAAAACATGAAGTACACCATCAAGGGACGGCCTAAATCCATTTTCTCCATTAGGCGGAAAATGAAGAATCAAAATGTCACTTTTGACGAGGTTTACGATAAATTTGCCGTGAGGATCATCTATGGCAGCGATCCTGCCAATGAAAAGTTCCTGGCCTGGAAGATCTATTCTATAGTTACAGACCACTTTCGACCTAATCCAACCCGTCTTCGGGACTGGATCTCCTCTCCAAAATCTACCGGATATGAAGCCCTTCACATTACCGTAATGGGACCAAAAGGCCGATGGGTTGAGGTACAAATTCGAAGTGAACGCATGAATGAGATCGCCGAGAAAGGTTATGCGGCCCATTATAAATATAAACAGGGAAACCAGGAAGATGGACTGGAGGAATGGGTGAACAAACTTCAGGAGGCACTGGAAAATTCAGAAGTAAATGCTGTAGATTTTGTAGAACAATTTAAACTCAACCTCTATTCAAAAGAGATTTTTGTGTTTACGCCCCAGGGGGAATTAAAATCTCTTCCGAAGGGAGCGACCCCGTTGGATTTTGCTTTCAGTATTCATACAGAAGTTGGATTGCGTACCCGGGGAGCGAGAGTCAATGGGAAACTGGTTCCACTTAGTACTACACTTAACAGTGGGGACCAGGTGGAGATCATAACTTCAGAAAAAGCCAAGCCCAATTCCAACTGGCTGGATTATGCAACTACGGCACGAGCCCGCGCCAAGATCAAATCTTCTCTCAAAGAGGAAAAGAAGGATATTGCCGAAGAAGGAAAAGCTATTCTCACAAGAAAACTGCGGGCACAGAAGATACCTTTCAATGAGAAAACAGTAAACGAACTGGTCATATTTTTCAAGTTAAAGACAAGCCTGGATCTTTTTTACAGGGTTGGAGCCGGTATTATTGATAACCAAAAATTAAAGGATTATGCCGCTTCCAGAAGCAATGCCCTGGTTAGTTTCTTTAAAAGTAAAATAAGGCGTACTCCCACAATTGAGGATATTGATAAAGATGAGATCACGGCCAAATACGATCAACTGGTTTTTGGACGCGAAGAAGAAGTGCTGGATTACAAATTGGCCAATTGCTGTAATCCTATCCCAGGGGATAGTGTCTTTGGTTTTATTACCGTAAGCGAGGGAATAAAGGTCCATAAAAAAGACTGTCCCAATGCCATACAACTACAGAGCAATTTCGCCTACAGGATCATACAGGCAAAGTGGAAAGATTCGACCCAGGAAGAGTTTAAGGTAGTTATAAAACTAACAGGAATAGACAACATTGGACTGGTGAACGATGTGACCCGGGAGATCTCCAATAATATGAATGTCAACATTAAAAACATTAATTTTGACAGTAGGGACGGGATATTTACCGGCAGGATAACCGTGGTCGTTAAGAACAACAATATCCTGAAAAAATTAATGGAGCACCTTAAAAAAATAAACGGTATAGATAAGGTCTCACGTGAATAATCTTATACCTTTGCACCCATAATATGAGCAAGAAATCTATTAGTAAAAACGACCAGGCAGTTGTAAAAAATGTCTTTACAAAATACCTGGAGGAGAAAGGACATCGCAAAACTCCCGAGCGTTTTGCCATTCTGCAGGAGATCTATAACAGTGATGAACATTTTGACATAGAATCTCTGTACATCAAAATGAAAAATAAAAAGTACAGGGTAAGCCGGGCGACTCTGTATAATACCATTGAACTTCTTCTGGAATGCGGCCTTGTGCGAAAACATCAGTTTGGAAACAATCAGGCGCAGTACGAAAAATCATATTTTGACCGTAATCACGATCATATTATCTTAACCGACACCGGGGAAGTAATAGAATTTTGCGATCCACGTATTCAGTCGATCAAGCAAACTATTGAGGAGGTCTTTGATATCGAAATAAGCACACATTCTTTATATTTTTACGGAAACAAAAAAACAACCGAATAACCTGAATTTTATGGCAGTAGACTTACTTCTTGGATTACAATGGGGAGATGAAGGAAAAGGAAAAATAGTAGATGTATTTACCAAACAATATGACATCATCGCCCGCTTCCAGGGAGGCCCAAACGCAGGACACACTTTAGAGTTTGATGGCCAAAAACACGTGCTTCACACAATTCCCTCGGGCATCTTTCATGAAAATGCAATCAACCTTGTTGGGAACGGCGTTGTAATAGACCCTGTGATCTTCAAGAGGGAACTTGACAACTTGACGAAGTCGGGAGTTGATTACACAAAAAAACTTATCATTTCCAGGAAAGCACATTTGATCCTGCCTACGCATCGCTTGCTGGATGCAGCCAGTGAAGCTTCAAAAGGAAAGGCGAAAATAGGTTCCACTTTAAAAGGAATTGGTCCCACTTATATGGACAAGACCGGTAGGAATGGAATTCGAGTTGGAGACCTTGAGCTAAGCGACTGGAAAGAAAAATATCGCAACCTTGCCGATAAGCATGAAGCCATGATAAGCTTCTACAATGTTGATGTACAGTACGACCTTGGGGAACTGGAATCTGAATTCTTTAAGGCAATTGAAACACTTAAATCCCTGCAGTTCATAGACAGCGAGGAATATTTATACCAGGCTCAGAAAAACGGAAAATCAATTCTTGCTGAAGGCGCCCAGGGATCTTTACTGGATATCGACTTTGGGACTTATCCCTTTGTCACTTCCTCCAATACCACAGCAGCAGGAGCCTGCACCGGTTTGGGTGTAGCTCCCGGACAGATCAAGGAGGTCTTCGGAATTTTTAAAGCTTACACGACCCGTGTAGGTAGTGGCCCCTTCCCTACCGAACTTTTTGATGAAGACGGTGAAACTATGGGCCGTGTGGGAAAAGAATTTGGTGCAACTACCGGAAGAGCCCGCCGCTGCGGATGGCTTGACATGGTGGCCTTAAAATATGCAGTACAGGTAAGCGGGGTTACTCAGCTTATCATGATGAAAGCCGATGTTTTAAGCGGTTTTGATACCCTAAAAATATGTACCGCCTATAATTATCGTGGAGAAGAGATCACCCACCTGCCCTACAATTTAGAGCATGAAAATGTAACTCCTATTTATACACATTTTAAAGGTTGGGAAAAAGATCTTACTCAGCTTTCATCGCCAGATGAATTGCCACAAGAGCTTAAAGAATACATATCATATATTGAAAAAGAACTTGAGATCCCGATAAAGATCGTGTCTGTAGGTCCCGACAGGCTTCAGACCATCGAGCTTTAAGAGGTTTCAAAAAGAGCATTTTAGAAAGGTGTTGCGAAAGCAACACCTTTTTTTTGTCTCCTGCTAAAAATAATTGAGGCTCAGTTGGAAAACTTCTTGCACAATGAAAATTTATTATTAACTTTGAAATGCAAAGTACTTTTTAGATGAAGAGAAAAGAAGAAGACTACATGCAGGACCTTAGGGAGATACGTTCCATTATGGAACGCTCCACAAAGTTCCTTTCCCTTAGCGGAATATCGGGAGTCCTGGCAGGGCTTTATGCATTGGCCGGTGCTTACCTTGCATTTGAGATCTTTAATGATCAGGAGGAGCTGGTATATGGAATTCCGGCCGGGGAGCAGGTTTGGGATCTCCTATTTATAGGATTCACAGTACTGGTACTTGCCATAGGTACCGCTGTACTTTTTTCGGTTAGAAAGGCTAAAAAGCGGGAAGAAAAAGTGTGGAATTCGGCAGCCAGGAGAATGCTGGTGAACATGGCAGTTCCTTTAGTGACAGGAGGCATATTGGTACTTGTGCTTTTGTTTAAAGGTTTGTTACTATTGATGGCTCCGATGACGCTCATATTTTACGGTTTGGCACTGTACAATGCCAGTAAATTCACCTTCAGCGATGTGAAATATTTTGGTTTTGTACAAGTAGTACTGGGATTACTGGCGGTTAGCTTCACGCAATACAGCCTCCTGTTTTGGGCGATTGGTTTCGGCGTGATGCATATTATTTACGGGATCTATGTGAATTACAAGTACGAAAGGTGAAAATATCAATAGATGGTTTGCATAAAGCGTTTGAGAGCAGGATTAGGCTCGGCATTATGTCGGCCCTTGCTGTTAATGACACGCTGGATTTTTCATCTCTAAAAGATTATCTCAACGTGACCGACGGGAACCTGGCAAGTCACCTGAAAGCGCTTGAAAAAGAGGGATTTTTGACGGTTCAGAAATCATTTATTGACAGAAAACCAAATACTAAATATTCTATGACAAAAGATGGAAGAAAAGCTTTCGAAGAACATCTTACAGCACTGGAAAATTTAATAAAATCGCAGAAATAAAAATTTTTTAAACATTTACTTTGTAATTCAAAGTACTTTATTAAAGTTCCATAACGACAAAAACTGACCCACGAATAATTTATCAAACTATATTAATAAACTAAACACCTATGATCATGAAAAACAAAAGACTCACGGGAATTATGCTCACCGCAACCGCTATTCTACTCCTGCCTTTGATCGCAATGCAGTTTACTCAAGAAGTGGACTGGGACCTGCGGGACTTTATAATTATTGGTATTTTGCTATACGGCACCGGCCTTTGCATTGAGCTGGTGATGAGAAAGGTAAAAAGCACTGAAAAACGACTGCTTTATTGTGGAGCAATCTTGGGTGCACTCTTCCTCGTTTGGGCAGAACTGGCTGTAGGGATCTTTGGTACTCCCTTCGCCGGCAGTTAATTTGTTTAACTTCTGAAAAAAATTATTATGAAAATCTCATTAAACCTGACTATAGTGTTAAGTTGGTTCCTGGGTTTGGTCATTTTCACCCTCGGAATCCTGAATCTCGTACTAATACATCCCGTACCCGGAACGGTTTACATCCTGCTTTCCCTGCTTTTCTTTCCTCCTGTTGAAGGATTTTTTAAGCGGAAGTTGGGGTTTTCAATTCCTTTTCCCGCATTGCTGGTGCTGGCGCTTATAATCTTCTGGTTTACCCTCGGAGTGAGCGACCTGGCAGAAATGTACGGGTTGTAATTTGAGACAGGTCGATGCCTGAAATGGCAAAAGCACAAAGGGCATTGGCGGGATTATTGCATAATTCCTGAAAACGAATAGGAAAACTGATGAAGTACTTTGTAGATGAAAATTCGATAGTAAGGGAGATCTGGGGAAAGAGTGATACCATTCTTTTCATCTTTGCCGGTGCCTCTGCCGAATTTGCTCTCAACAAGGCAGTAGACTGGCTCTATTTTACGGGCCGGTTACCTGCCGATCCTCTGGGGAGGCTGTTCTCTACCGTGTCTTATGCGCGGCAGATCGTTTTCCTGCCGCAAAAGGATGCGCTGGCGGCGATTAGCAGGATCAATGCTGTACATGCTAATGTAGAGAACAAACGCGGCAGCAAAATTCCGCAGTGGGCATACCGCGATGTGCTGTATATGCTCATTGGGTACTCCATTCGTGCCTACGAATTATTAGAGCGAAAACTTACGGAAGCTGAAAAACAGGAAGTCTTTGATGTTTTCTACCGTGTTGGCCTCGAAATGAAAATCGAGAATCTTCCCTCAAATTATACGGACTGGCTGCCTGACCGGAAACAACATTTGTACAGCGACCTCGAAAAAGGCAAATACAGCGTAGATCTTTACAGGCAATATCGCAAGCACCTCGGTCCTGTGCGCTACTGGTTTCTCATGCAGGTTCAGGAATTAGTTTGTCCTCCAAAAGTGAAAGATTTACTTGAACTAAAATCTAATGCAGTCATCCCACCGGCTTTAACAGCCTACAAAGCGAGCCGGAATTTTAAAATGGATTACTTCATAAAATCCCTGCTCCTTCCGTCAGATTACAAAGAAGAGATCCGGGAACTGGACAGGTTTGGAGAAAGAAACGGAAAACCTTCCGAAGTATAGATTCTTTCTGAAGAGGGCTCCAAAAAAGGCATTTTTGCAACACCTTATTTTTTGCTGCTATAGACGTGCAGCAGCTTTGAAACTATTCCTAAAATCTTATTTTAAGCAGGTGAAGTTTCAGAAATAATTCTGAAACCTGAAATAAAACCACCTCTTATCACCTGAAAATCAAATGAACCTGAAGACAAATCTCAGGAATTCTCTCCCCCGGCCGGGAAAAAATACTATCAGAAAGTAAACTCAGCTTCAAAGTAGGTCTTTAATTTTATTACCTATCAAGATCCTGCAGTTTTCGTGGCTTCGGAAATAATTCTGGATACCCGGAATAACCCAATAATACAGCTGTAAAATTTAAAAAATAGACCTAATTCCTTTATCTTGCCGGCCTGTCCAAAATTAAAGCTATGAAAGAGAAAAGAGTGCTGAATTATATTGAAAATGTCTTAGAAAATATGCCTGCTGACTGGTTGAGACTAACTACCCATCGGCTGGATATTTATGATGAAAAGTTGGCAAAAACACAATTTTTAGACCGGTTTGGGAACCTGTTTGAAGCCAATAATTCTGAAACATCAGCACTAAGTGAGTTACCAACCGCCTTTGATTATATTCGGTTGGGTCATCCGTTATCCTCTATTCTGGAATGGACAATTGCAGAATTAAATGGTCTAAAACCGGAAAACGTTATCAGTTTTTCATCAAGGACGGTTCCCGTTCTGGCGGTTCTTAGAAAAAACCTGTTGGAAAATAAGAATACCCAGATATGCTATACCGGGGAATTACCTGAATTTTTTGATCCCGAAGCCCTAAAGCGTGTCTACGGTTATAATTTTGAATTAAAGCGAGTTGAGAACCTAGAAGAAATATCCGGATATGACGGAAGTACTATTTTCTTCTCCCAGCAAGATGAAATTGGTAAAGTTGAGCTTAATTCAAATATCGACTTTTTTATTGGCGTTCATTCTCACCTGGGAAGTATTTTACTGGTTAATGGCGAGCAAAATGAAAGCTATATTTCAGAAATTCAGCATGTAAGGAGAAGAGAGACTATTGCAATGACCCCGGCCGATTCTTTTTCTGCCTTGCAGCAGTTAGTAGGAAAATCTACTTCTAACCGGCAGGAAAATACTATTGAGGCAAACAAGATTAAGGTTATAGACTCAATTAAAAAGATCACCGGCACCAACACAAAGGCTTTACTTGCTTCTAGTGGATTATCTATTCAATATGCGATCATGATGGGCCTTATTGATGATGCACTTGAAAAACATAAAGGAAAAGCTATTAAGTTTATTGTTCCTCCAAATTGTTACGGTGGAACGAATGACCAGGCAAGACGGGTTGCTGCCTGTATTGATAATGTAGAAGTAGTTGATCTGCCTGTTGATGGTGACAATGATATGGTTCAGAGTATTGACACCGTATTGGACAGGATCGCTAAAGAAAATGCTGTCCCTTACATTATCGCCGAAATTCCAACAAATCCAAGAGTCGAAGTTCCGGATCTGGAGAAATTAAAAGAGGTTTTAAGTAAAGTCCGTAAAAGTGCAACAGGTGAAGTTGCCATCGATCCGGTTTTTATTTTAGACCAAACCTTTTGTCCCAACGTACAGTTCCTGGCCAAGGATGGAATACTCTCCAACATAAGAAGCATTTCATATGTTAGCGGATCGAAATTTCCAAGTGGAGGAAAATGTACTGCCGGTTACTGTGTAGCCAATGATAAGGCTGAAGCTTTATTGGAGAAGATCGAAAAGCATCTGGTACTTTGTGATAACGAGGCCACAGGTCTTCAGGTTCAATTATTAGCAGAGCAATTGCCTTCAATGAATCAAAGGATTAAAGATGCTTATAAAAATACCCGTGAGTTTGTAAACTTCATCAGGGAGACCTTACCAACGGCGAAGATCAATTTTGTTTCAGAAGAATTGGCTCAGGAAGGATTTACTCCATCTGTATTTTCATTGGATCTTCCAACAAAAGGAGATACAGATGAAGAAAGAGAAGCTTATAAACGGGGATTGAATCAAAAATTGATCGATATGATGATCAGCGAAATCCCGAATGAGAGCAAGTACTGTGTGAGCTATGGGCAGTTAAAAGGATGTTATTGGACTATTCCTGCGACATCTACCCAGGGAACGACCAAAGAAGACGATAAAGATTATATCGCCAGGGTATCACTTATCTCCGAATTTAGATCTTGAACATCATAAAAAAGTCTTTAAAGATTTTGTTGAACAAATTTGATTCAGGAAAGGTTATTACGCGAGTAACTTAGATACTTAAATTCAAAAGGTCCCAGGTCTTAAGTTAGGTTATGGGTCAGGGGAAAATTAATAAAATTGACAAAAAAATAAGCTCACTATAAGACAGATGCAGACAAAACGACTAACAACGATCTTAATCGGGCTAATCCTAATAATTTCCAATATAAGCTGTGATCAAATCACAAAAAAAGAAGTTCGGGAAAATATAAATCCTCACGAAAGAATTGAAGTAGTTAAGGATAATTTCATTTTAACAAAAGTTGAAAATACAGGGGCTGCATTAAGTTTCGGATCTGAATTTCATCCGGCTGTCAAGCTATTTATTTTTCAGCTAATGCCAATTCTGGTTTTGATGTACTTATGTTATTATTTGTACAAAAGAGAAGATATTTCAAAGCTTAATTTTGTCGCATTTACATTTTTCATTGGCGGAGGAATAGGGAATATTATTGATCGTGTTTTATATGGTTCAGTAACAGATTTTATGTTCTTAAAATTAGGACCTCTTCATACCGGTGTTTTTAATATGGCAGATGTTTCGGTTACAATTGCGGCCTTTCTGTTAATAATTGGCTCCTTAAGGAAGGAAAATAAAAAAGAACGCCTCAGCTTATGAAGGCCCGAATTTAGTGCAGGAAACTTTTTTTAAGGAAAAATTTACCGCTACAGAAGAAGCTGATACTCCAATCCTTAAAAGATTTCCCGCTCCCGCCAATTTCCTTCAGAATTCACTACTTTTGAAGCAAATTTCTATTGGTGAAGTACGTCCAGATCTTATGTCTTTTCGCAGTCCTTTTTTCATGGGGCCCAAATAGTTATGCCCAGGAGGGTAAGAAGATTAGGTACGAGAGTGAGCGCACCTTAAAGAATGAGGAAAAATATCCCGGGGCTTTTATCCTTAGCAAGGTGAACGAGCAGGTGCATTTTATCCACCAGGGAATCGAAGTTTGGGCAGACCAGGCGATTCATTATGCCGAAGAGAACTTCTTTAAAGCCTACGGAAATGTTCGCATGGAGCAGGGTGATACCATCACCATGACCAGCCAGTATGCCGAATACAACGGAAATACCCGTTTTGCATTTGCCAGCGGAAATGTTTTTATGCGCAACCCGCAGACGAGCCTGGAAACAGATACGCTTTTCTTTGATCGCGAAAAACAACAGGCTTATTACCGCAGCGGAGGAACGATTCGTGATACTGCCAGCGTTTTAAATAGCCGTATTGGACGCTATTATCTTGAAGATGAAAAATACACCTTCGCATCTGAAGTTGTGATCACCAATCCCGATTATGTTTTGACTTCAAATCAGCTGGATTTTTATTCAGAATCCGGAGACGCTTATTTCTACGGGCCAACCACGATCGAGAGTGAGCAGTCCACTATTTATGCTGAAAGAGGTTACTATGACACCCGCGGGGATACAGGTTATTTTGTAAAGAATTCCAGAATCGACTATGAAAACCGCATTTTAGAGGGGGATAGCCTGTACTTTAACCGAAACACAAATTTTGCTTCGGCCACCAATAATATTAAGGTTACAGATACCATAAATGAAAGTGTAATTCGCGGCCATTATGCCGAAGTTTTTCGGGAGAAAGATTCGGTATTTATAACAAAACGCGCAGTAGCCGTGAGCGCACAGGAACAGGATTCGATCTACATCCACGCCGATACCTTGATGGTCACAGGAAAAGCGGAAGACAGGGTGATACGGGGATTTTATGATGTTCGTATGTTCAAAAGCAACATGAGCGGCAAGAGTGATTCCATTCATGTGCGGGAAAGAACGGGGCTTACACAAATGCTCGGGCGGCCGGTGATCTGGTCAGAGAACAATCAGCTCACAGGAGATACCATTCATTTACTCACTAATGTAGAGACCGAAGAAATGGACTCGCTAAAGGTTTTCGACAATGCTTTTATGATTCAAAAGGACAGCATTAGTGGTTACAATCAGCTAAAGGGATTACAGATGTACGGCAAATTCAATGACAACAGTTTGCAGCAGGTAGACCTGGTCAAGAATACCGAGACACTCTATTACATGAGGGATGATCCCGGAGAATTGATTGGGATCAACAAAACCCTTTCCAGCTCGATCTCAGTTTTCCTTGAAGAGCAGCAGGTAACAGATGTTTTTTATTATAACCAAATCGACGGAATACTCTACCCCGAAAGTGAACTGCCCGAAAGCGACCGCACTCTCAAAGGCTTTAACTGGCGAGGTGAAGAACGCCCCCTTTCTGTAGAGGATCTCTTCGCTGACGATCCAGATTATGAGCCGGTGAAAATTGAAGGAATTCCGCTGCCCGAAGAAGAAGAGAACTTTTTCGACAACGAACCCGGAAATGAGCCGCTGCTCAATGAGAAAAGTCGTTTAAAGGAAACAGATCTTCAGGAAAGACCATCTGACACAATTTCCGGTACCACCGAAAAAGCTGCTCAACCAGAACCACTTTTAAGGCAGGAGGAAATCGACAGTCTTCCCGTTCAGGATAGCTTGCAACCGGCGCCGGGCCAAATGCCGCGCCCGACAAAACAGCAGGATACCATCTCCCCTGCCGCAGGAACACTTCCTAAAAAAGAATAAAGATTTGAAACAGGATTTTTTGAAATATCAGGCGCAAACATCGCCTTTTCCGTTGGCGCTGGAGGTTTCCCATGCTTCCGGTTCTTACATTTATGATTCCGCCGGAAAAAGTTATCTGGACTTTGTGGCAGGGGTTTCGGCCTGTACTCTTGGTCACTGCCATCCCAGGGTGGTAAATGCAATAAAGCAGCAGGCAGAAAAATACCTTCACGTAATGGTGTATGGGGAATATGCACAAGGCCCGGCAGTAGACCTTTGTAAGTTGCTGGCCTCTCACCTGCCTGCGCCGCTGGAAAAAACATACCTGACAAATTCGGGTACCGAAGCTATTGAAGGCGCCTTAAAACTGGCCCGCCGCTATACGGGAAGAACAGGAATTATTGCGGCAAAAAGCGCCTATCATGGAAATACCATGGGATCTTTAAGCCTAATGACTTTCGAGGAGCGGCAAAAACCATTTCGCCCACTTATTGGAGACGTTTCGTGGATAGAGTTTAACCGCGAGGAAGACCTGCAAAATATCACTGAACATACTGCGGGAGTGATCCTGGAAAGTATTCAGGGTGGCGCGGGATTTATTCAGCCGCAAAATGATTACCTCAAAAAAGTGAAAGCCAGGTGTGAAGAAGTGGGCGCTCTGCTTATTCTGGACGAAATTCAGCCGGGTTTTGGCCGCACCGGAAAACTCTTTGGATTTGAGAATTTTGATATGGTGCCCGATATTGTAGTGATGGGAAAAGGTATGGGCGGCGGAATGCCGATTGGAGCCTTTACCTCCTCTTCAGCAATAATGGATACGCTGAGTGACAATCCTAAAATGGGCCATATTACGACTTTTGGAGGGAACCCGGTGATAGCGGCAGCAGCATTGGCGACGCTTCAGGAATTGACAGAAACTGATCTTATTGAACAAACCCTTCAAAAAGAGCAATTATTCAGGAAATTATTGGTGCACCCGTTGATTTCAGAAGTCCGCGGGCGCGGATTAATGCTGGCACCAATCTTGATTTCAGAAGAAATAGTGAACGAATTGGTGATTCGGGCTCAGAATAAAGGCCTAATTTTGTTCTGGTTACTTTTCGAAGGAAAGGCCGTAAGGATCACTCCACCGCTAACCATCTCAATGGATGAGATAAAAAAAGGTTGCGGCATAATTATTGAAACATTAGACACTTTATTGCAGTAAACCTGTGGTGTTAATTACTTTGTTAACAACAAATTCGTTCTTTACCACGGTCGCTGTAGAACATTTATAACTTTAATACTGTAGAAATCAGTAAAAACTGCTTATGCTATTAAGCCATAACGAAGAAAACAATTTCTCCCTTACTCGTTTTGAATCGATGCTGAAGACAAATGATGTCTTATTTTTTGACTCCGAGGAGTTTGAAAGTATAATTCATTTCTATTTAGAGAATGGAAAAATTGCCCTTGCCAAGAAAGCTGTTAGACTGGGACTTTCACAACACCCTACCTCTGTAAATCTTAAATTACTTAGGGTAGAGATCCTTGTATTTGAAGACAAGCTTGACCAGGCCGAAGAAATACTGAACGAAATCTATGATCTGGAACCCTCCAACGAGGAAGTCTATATCCAAAAGGCCAACATATTATCCAAAAAGGACCAGCACCAGGAAGCTATTCACATGCTTGAGGTTGCTCTGGAAATGACGTATGATGAAGCCGATGTTTATTCCCTGCTGGGAATGGAGTACCTGTTCCTGGAAGATTTTGAAAATGCGAAACAGAACTTTATGAAGTGCCTGGAAGCCGATGAGGAAGATTACTCGGCCCTGTACAACATCATGTATTGTTTTGATTTTCTTGAACAGAAGCAGGGAGCTATAGATTATCTTACCAGCTTCCTGGACGGGAATCCATATTCTGAAGTGGGTTGGCACCAGCTGGGAAAACAATATTTTGATCTCAAGAATTATGTAAAGGCATTATCTGCCTATGAATTCGCGATCATTAGTGATGATACTTTTATAGGCGCATACCTTGAAAAAGGAAAAGTGCTGGAAAAACTGGGCAGGTATAACGAAGCCATTGAGAACTACACCATTACCATGGATCTTGATGACCCAACCTCCTTTGCCTATTTAAGGATTGGAAAATGCTATGAAAAACTGGGACTGGATGAATTGGCATTAAAGAATTACCGCCAAACAGTTCATGAAGATCCTTTGTTGGACAAAGGCTGGATTGCTATCACCGATTTCTTTTACAAAAAAGGAAACCATCGTAAAGCCCTTTACTACATCAATAAAGCTATCAACATTGACAGCGAGAATGTATTGTACTGGAAAAGGTATGCCCGCATCAATAATAAATTGGAGCAACTTGAGGAGGCCGAAAGAGGTTACCGCAGGGCTCTTGAGCTGGGAAACTATGAATTGGAAACCTGGATCAAGCGATGTGATGTTCTTATTAACCTTGGAGAGTTTGAAGCTGCAGTACAAAACCTGTTGCAAGCTGTTGAGTTTTATCCGGAAACAGCCGAGATAGAATACCGTCTTGCCGGGCTCTATTTCATGCTGCACGAACCGGAAAAGGGTAATACGCACTTAAATAATGCACTCAAGATGGATTCTGAATATTACATCATCATTGAGGAGCTTTTCCCTTCAATTTTCGCGAGGAAATCGGTGAAGGAGAAAATAAAAATGCACCTTAAATCTTGCAGTTAATTCTTTAACTTTGCGCACTTCAAAATTAGACAATGCGTAGAAGTTTTAAAGATTACCTTATTCTTACGGCAAAAGGAATGGCTATGGGAGCCGCAGATGTGGTTCCCGGAGTTTCCGGTGGTACCATAGCTTTTATTTCGGGTATATATGAGGAGCTCATTTCTACCATTAGCGGTGTGAAGATCGGGCTTTTGCAGACCTGGAAAAAGGACGGCTTCAAAGCCATGTGGACAGAGCTTAACGGGAACTTCATTGTTGCCCTGTTAGGCGGTATTCTGTTCAGCATCTTTACGGTGATGCGCCTTACCAATTATTTACTGGAAGAACATCCAATTCTCATCTGGTCTTTCTTTTTTGGATTGGTACTGGCAAGTGTCTATTATGTCGCTAAACAGATTAAAAAATGGACTTTTAATGTATTTCTTTTTCTGGTCATTGGTGCCGGGGTGGCTCTTTACATCACTTCCCTGCCCCCGCTAACCGCAGCCGCAAGTGATCTTTATTTATTTTTTGCAGGGGCAATCGCTATTTGCGCCATGATACTTCCGGGAATTTCGGGAGCATTTATTCTGGTGCTATTAGGCGCATATAAAACTGTTAGTGAAGCTGCTCACGAATTCGACCTGAAGATCCTGGGCATCGTAGGACTCGGTGCTATTTTCGGACTACTTTCCTTTTCCCGACTGCTCAAATGGCTTTTCGCGAATTACAGCACCCTTACCCTCGCCACTTTGACAGGTTTTATTGCCGGTTCTTTAAATAAGATCTGGCCATGGAAGCTGCAACTGGAAACAGTAAGGATCGGGGATAAGATAATTACCCTTAGAGACGAATCTGTAATGCCCTGGAATTTTGAAGCAGAACCTCATACCCTACCGGCAATGGTTCTTATGCTTGCAGGGTTTGCCCTTATTCTTATCTTAGAGGGCCTCGCAGAAAAAAAGCCGGTGCAGGAAAATGCAGCAAACCCGAACGTATAGCGATAAAGTATTTCTGGTCATCAAAGGCATCTTGATGGGTGCCGCAAATAAAGTTCCCGGAGTTTCCGGAGGAATGGTCGCATTTGTTGGAGGTTTTTACGAGGAATTCATTTTTTCCCTGAGGCGTTTCAACATAAATTCCCTCAAACTTATTGTAAACGGAAGGTTTCGCAGCTTGTGGTACTACACTAACGGCCGCTTCCTTTCCCTGCTCATCCTGGGGATGGTGATAAGTTATTTTTCCGTTTCCCTGTTGCTCGATTACCTAATCACCCACTATGAACTTTACGTCTGGGCCTCCTTTTTTGGGATGATCCTGGGCTCGATCTACTACATAAGCAAGGATTTTGAGGAGTGGAACCGCCGCAACATAGGTTTTATGCTGCTGGGAATCATTGCCGGCGTGAGCATTAGTTTTCTCGAACCTGCCGCGCAAAATGATAACCTGTGGTTTGTCTTTTTCTGCGGAATTGTAGGAGTCTCTGGGATGACGCTGCCCGGCCTTTCGGGTTCGTTTATTCTCATCCTGTTGGGCAATTATGTACTGCTCCTGGTAGATTCTGTAAACGCTCTTTACCTCACTTTATCTGAAATTTTTCAGCTGGATTTTTCTTTTCTGGATAATGAAGACAGATTACGCCTGCTAGAGGTGTTGCTCGTGTTTACGGCAGGATCAGTCACCGGACTCGTCTCTTTATCTCATATTTTAGGCTACCTGCTGAAGCAATATAAAAACGCCACATTTGCAGTGATCATTGGATTTATCACCGGTTCCCTGGGAGTTGTGTGGCCCTGGAAAGAAGCTGAATTTCGTAAGGATACTGAAGGTATTTTTCTACTTGACCAAAAGGGCAACAAGATCATAGATAATTATGACAGGTATATTCCGCAACTCGATGAGCTTAGTACCTGGATCGCAATTTTCTTTATACTCGCGGGAACTTTTCTGGTCCTTTGGCTGGCTATAGCCGAACTTAAAAACAGAAAATCTTATGCATAAATTTGGGCTGGTAGGTCGCAACATTTCCTATTCTTTCTCGCGGAAGTATTTTTCTGAAAAATTTGATCGGGAAGGTATTGCCGCTGTTTATGAAAACTTCGATCTGCAGGACATAAAGGAATTTCCGGAAGTTATTGCCAACAATCCCGAACTAAAAGGGCTCAATGTTACCATTCCATACAAAGAGGCCATTTTCCCCTTTTTGGATGCCCTGGACCCGGTTGCCCGGGAAATAGGTGCTGTAAACACTATTAAAATCGGCCAAGATGGCAAGTTAACAGGCTATAACACCGATTATTTCGGCTTTACTGAATCACTTAAACCTCACCTGAAGCCACATCATCAAAATGCACTTATCCTTGGTACCGGCGGTGCTTCCAAAGCAATTGATTACGCCCTGAGATCTTTAAACATAAATACAAGATTTGTTTCCCGGTCACCTTCCAAAAATGCCATTTCGTATGAAGATCTTTCTAAAGAAATTCTTGCAACACATACGGTGATCGTCAATACCACACCACTTGGCACCTATCCAAAAATAGAAGAATTTCCGGCCCTTCCTGTACAGCATCTTAATACGCAGCACCTGCTTTTCGACCTTATTTACAACCCTCCAAAAACCGCATTAATGCAGCTGGCCGAATCTCGCGGAGCAACCGTTCTAAACGGGCAGAAAATGCTGGAACTTCAGGCTTTGAAAGCCTGGGAAATTTGGAACCGGAAGTAGCTGCTTCAGCTCATTTTTCCGTTTATAAATAGCCGCAATCCCTTGTTAGGTACGCGGGGAGTTGTTATCTTTCACGTTTATTACTGAATAGTGAACCATAACATTGAAAGATATGTCTGAGAAAGATAAACTGTCCAACCAGGAGCAGCCGGAGAAAGAGAATAATGATTTGAAATCGCAAGCCGAAAATCCTGTAAATAAGACAGAAAAAACAGCTGAAAAACCTTCCGAAGAAAAGGAAGATAAAGACCACATTGCCGATGCTATGGTAGATGAAGGAAAATCTGCCGAAGAAAAGAGAAATGCCGAACCCGGCACCTCTGCAGAAGCGGCTTTGGATAGTGATGATGAGGAGGAAGGAGAAACGGCTTCTCAGAAAAAAGAAACTACAGCATCTGCTTCAAAAAAACCTGTTTCGGAAGTGAAAACTTCAGACAAAACAGAAGATAAAGATTCTATTGAAGATGCTATGGTAGATGAAGCACAGTCGACCGAAGATAAGAAAACGGCCGAACCTGCCACTTCTCCCGAAGCAGCTTTGGAGACAGATGATGAGGACGCAGAGAAAGCAGCTTCAGCTTCTAAGGAAAAAGAAACAGCGGAGAAGACTTCAGGTGAAAAATCTGAAGCCAAAAATCCCTTTTTTGACTCCTCCAGCCCGGGTACTTCAGACGAAAAGGTAGAGAAGGAATCTTCCGAAGAAAGTGAAGAGGAAGAAAGTCCTGCGCCAAAGAAAGCCCGTGACGCACAAAGCGAGATGGAAGAATCTGTAGCCGAAGAAAGTGAAGACGAGACTGCAGGAGAACGCCACGGTATTGAGAAGAAGGATTACCATGCGATGAGCAAGGAAGCCCTGGCCGATGAGCTTGAAAAACTTCTAAAGAATGAAAAGGTACAGGCTATCAAAGAGCACGTGGAAGAAATACGTGCCGAGTTCAATGCCAAGCTGGACGAGGAGATAGAAGAAAAAAAGGAAGAATTTCTTGCCGATGGCGGAAATATTATTGACTTCCACTACTCTACCCCTTTAAAGAAGAGATTTAATTCCCTGTATTTCGATTACAAGGAAAAACGTAATAAATATTACCAGCAACTCAAGCAGGACCTCAACAAGAACCTCGAGAGAAGACTGGAAATAATTGAAGAGTTAAAAGGTTTGATCGATGTGGAAGAAAACATCAACACTACCTACAAGCACTTTAAAGATTTGCAGGATCGCTGGAAAACTGCAGGTCCCATCCCAAGAGACAAGTACAATACTGTTTGGAATACTTATCACCATCACGTAGAGAATTTTTACGATTTTCTACACCTCAACAGGGAGTTCCGTGACCTGGATTTCAAGCACAACCTGGAGCAAAAATTAAAGATCATTACCCGCGCAGAGGAACTCACACAGGAAGCCGATACTAACCGCGCTTTCCGGGAGTTACAAATGCTCCACAAGATGTGGAAGGAAGATCTTGGACCGGTAGAAAAAGAATACCGGGATGACATCTGGCAAAAGTTTAGTGATGCCACTAAACAGATCCATGATAAAAGGCAGGAATTTTTCGCTCAGATGGAAAAGGATTTTGAGAAAAACCTTGAAAAAAAGCAGCAGATCATTGAGCAGATAAAAGAAATAGCTTCAGAAAGTTATAAGTCTCACAGGCAGTGGCAACAAAAGATCACCGAAGTTGAAGCTTTACGGGAAGCCTTTTTTAATGCGGGAAAAGTGCCACGTCATGTGAATGATGAGACCTGGAAGAAATTCAAGGAGGCCGTACGTAGCTTTAATCGCAATAAAAATGCTTTTTACAAGAACCAGAAAAAAGAGCAGTACGAAAACCTGGAGAAAAAACAGGAGCTGGTTAAGATAGCCGAAGAGCACAAGGATAGTGACGATTTTAAGGTCACTACGCCGCTTATGAAAAAGATCCAGACCGACTGGAAAAATATTGGACATGTTCCCCGCAAGGACAGCGACAAGATCTGGAAAAAGTTCAAGGCGGCCTGTAATCATTATTTCGACAGGCTTCATGCTTCCAGAAATGAAGAAAACCAGGAAGAAAACGAAGCCTTTGATCAAAAGAAGGAGCTCCTTGAAAAGCTGAAAAATGTAGAACTATCCGGCGATCGTAAACAAGATCTTCCTACTATTAAGAACTTCATTGAAGAGTGGAAGAAACTGGGCCGAGTCCCACACACCAAGCGATATATAGAAGGAAAGTTCAATAAAGCCCTTGATCAGGCTTTTGATAAACTCGACCTGGATAAGAAACAGAGCGAGATGCTTAAGTACGAAAACAAAGTACAGGCTCTTGAAAATTCTGATGACTCCAGAAAGCTGAATAATGAGCATTATTTCCTCACTAAAAAGATAGAGGAAACAAAGGCAGAAATAAGACAGCTGGAGAACAACCTGCAGTTCTTCTCGAATGTAGATGACAAAAATCCACTGGTACAGGATGTTCATAAGAACATTCAAAACCAGAAGGACCAGTTAAAGATCTGGAAAGAGAAGCTGGAAAAAGTAAAATCTCTTTACGATCAATAAGATCTAAACAGGCTTTAAAATAAAAACACCTCTCTAAAATGACATTTTAGAGAGGTGTTTTTTTATGGTCCTTACCTAAAGCTGCTGCTTACATCTGCTTGGCTTCTTCCCAGTAGACATCCATCTCGGCCAGGGTCATATCCTTAAGGCTCTTATTTTGCTCCTTAGCTTTACTTTCCAGGTACTGGAACCTTTTAATAAATTTCTTGTTCGTACGCTCCAGGGCATCTTCGGGATTAACTTTTAGGAATCGGGCGTAATTGATCATACTGAACATCACATCTCCAAACTCCTCCTCTATCTTTTGTTGATTTTCTGAATTGATCTCATGCTGAAGTTCTCCCAGCTCCTCCTGTAGCTTTTCAAATACCTGTTGTGGCTCCTCCCAGTCAAATCCAACGCCGGCAACTTTATCCTGAATCCTGCTGGCTTTAACAAGGGCCGGTAAAGATGCAGGCACACCTTCCAAAACGCTTTTCTTACCTTCTTTCAGTTTTAGCTGTTCCCAGTTTCTCTTCACATCCTCCTCATTTTCGACTTTGGTATCGCTGTAGATGTGGGGATGACGGCTAATTAATTTTTCAGAAATACTATTTGCAACATCGGCAATGTCGAAATCTTTGGTCTCGCTCCCTATTTTAGAATAGAAGACAATGTGCAATAAAAGATCTCCAAGCTCTTTTTTCACCTCCTGTAAGTCATTGTCCAGAATGGCATCTCCTAACTCGTAAGTTTCTTCAATGGTAAGGTGCCGCAGACTTTCCAGGGTTTGCTTCCGGTCCCAAGGACATTGCTCCCGCAGTTCGTCCATTATTGTGAGTAGCCTGTCAAAGGCTTTGAGTTGTTCTTGTCGTGAATTCATGTTCATGATCTTTAAGAAAGGAAAGGTAAGTTTTAACCAAATAAAAAACCAACTGAGAACAGTTGGTTTTTTATTTATAAATTTTGAAAGGCTATTCTTCTTCGCCTCCGGTGTCTTTTGGTGTCTTTTCGGTTTCAGCTGTTTCTTCCGAAGCTTTTTCATCCGGCTTACTAAAGTCGGTGTAACCTTTACTCACCAAAAGGTTGTACCACTGGATGATCTTTTTGATATCGCTTACATACACACGATCCTCATCATAATCGGGCAGTACTTCACTAAAGTATTCTTCCAGTTTTGCTTTGGATTCTTTGTGGCTTATTGCCTCTCCCCCGTTCTCCTTATCATAGATCTTCTGGAAAACCTCACGCAATGGGACTTCTTCAGTATAGGTATATATGGCGATCTCACTCAACAGGCTCACATTGTGACGCATGTTTACAGAGATCTTTTTTCCGTCTAACATAGATTCAGCTACAAAACCTCCTCGGGTTTGTGCTTTAAGTTCATACAATCCCGGCTTTCCGGAAATTGACAACACTTTATCTAACTTCATATTTTTTTAATTTTTGGAAGGCAAATATCTTACCTCCTGCCTAGAAAACAAAACTAATTAACGGCCTTTTTTAAGTTCGGGGAACTTCATGCGGTAATCTACCTGTATCTTTCCCTTAGAAATGTTGGAAAGCTTACCTTTAATAAGCCTCTTTTTAAGACTACTTAGCTTATCTGTAAATAAAATACCTTCTATATGGTCGTATTCATGCTGGATCACACGCGCCGCAATACCTTTATACTCTTCCACGTGTTTATTAAAATCTTCGTCAAAATATTCAATCTTGATCTCGGGTTTTCTAAATACGTCTTCCCTTACTTCAGGAATGCTTAGACAGCCTTCATTAAAAGCCCACTCGTCACCCGTCTCCTCTACAATTTTTGCATTGATAAACACCTTCTTTAAAGACGCCAGTTCCTTTTGTTCTTCTTCAGAAAGCTCTACGTCTTCAGCAAAAGGAGAGGTATCTACAAGAAATATTCTTATCGGCAACCCTACCTGTGGTGCCGCGAGTCCAACTCCATATGCGCCATACATGGTCTCCCACATATTATCCAAAAGCTCTTTCAATTTGGGGTAATCCTCCGGAATATCTTTGGCTTTCTTTCTTAATACCGGATCTCCGTATGCTGTAATTGGTAATATCATATTCAATGCTTAATGTTTAAGATCTAATATTGAATATTCCAGCCCTTTAATTCTTCTATTATGGTGCAGATTAAGGTTCTTTAGAGCCGTTATTCTTGAGGCAACAAAAATTGAAGTTAGCTCCTTGGCTTCTTGAAGCATTTCTTCAAAACCTTCGTTTTTAGAGCATTCTTCATCTTCAAGAAATTCAATCCAAAATATACATTCATCTGCTTCCTCAATTACAATTCCCAATTTTGAAATAAAAGCTCTTTTCGACTGACCCAGACAGGCGGCACGATAATTAGCTGCAACAGAAGTGCAAGCATCTTATTAATTGTCCTTCAACATGATTTCCTAATTACCCCTTTGAAAGTGCAATTGCCAATTTCACACATTTGTGAGCAAAGCGTGAAGAACGTTTTTTTAAATCTCTTTCCATATACTTGTTTCTATCATATGAATTCCTCTCCCTAAATCATTATTCAATTAAAATATTAAATCTTAATCATTTATAAAGGTACGACTGCAGTATAATAGTTGCGCTTATCTCATCTACAAGGGCTTTATTTTGCCGCTGCTTCTTTTTGAGTCCGCTGTCGATCATGGACTGGAATGCCATTTTAGAGGTAAAACGTTCATCTACTCTTTCGAGTTTCATTTCGGGAAAATTTTCTTTGAACTTCTTCAGGAATTCCTGGATGCTCACTTCACTGTGAGAAGCAGTATTATCCATTTGTTTAGGCTCTCCCAATAGGACAAGTTCTACATTTTCGTCTGAAAAATATTTTTTCAAAAAAGGCAGCAGTTCGGCTGTAGGAACTGTAGTTAATCCTGAAGCTATGATCTGTAGCTCATCGGTAACTGCAATTCCGGTGCGTTTGGTGCCGTAATCTATTGCCAGTATTCTTCCCATAATTCGGCGGCAAAGATACGGGTTAATTCGTGAACCTGAAAACGGATAACAACCGCAGCGCTACTCAAGGCTTCAGCTAATCTAAGTTAAATGTATTACCTTCGCACGACAGGAAGCCTGCATAAAAAACCTCTGTAAAAGGTCATTTTCAGCAGGTTTTTCTGCTTAAAATTTCACTTCTTAAGTGGAAACATATTTAATTAAAAGAAATAAAATTTTCAAAATGGAACATCTTAAAGGGATCATAGAAAAAGCATGGGACGACAGGGATCTTCTCAATAAAACTGAAACTACAAATGCCATAAGGGAAGTAATTGATTTGCTCGACGAAGGAAAACTGCGGGTTGCCGAACCTGTAGCCGATGGCTGGCAGGTGAATGAATGGGTGAAAAAGGCTGTAGTACTGTATTTTCCTATTCAAAAGATGGAAACCCTGGAAGCCGGAATCTTTGAGTATCATGATAAGATCCCATTAAAAAGAGGTTATAAAGAAAAAGGAATAAGAGTAGTTCCCAATGCAGTAGCAAGACATGGAGCTTATATTTCCAGCGGAGTCATTATGATGCCAAGTTACGTGAACATTGGAGCTTATGTTGATGAAGGTACAATGGTAGACACCTGGGCAACTGTTGGAAGCTGCGCCCAAATTGGTAAAAATGTGCATTTGAGCGGAGGCGTTGGGATTGGCGGGGTATTGGAACCCTTACAGGCGGCGCCGGTAATTATTGAAGACAATGCCTTTTTAGGATCCAGAAGTATCGTTGTTGAAGGTGTAAAAGTTGAAAAAGAAGCAGTTCTTGGAGCTAATGTAGTTCTAACTGCCTCCACCAAGATTATTGACGTTACCGGTGATGAGCCGGTTGAGATGAAAGGAATTGTGCCTGCGCGTTCTGTAGTGATACCCGGGAGTTACACCAAAAAGTTTCCGGCGGGAGAATACCAGGTGCCTTGCGCTTTGATCATTGGAAAGCGAAAGGAGAGCACCAATAAGAAAACTTCTCTAAATGATGCTTTAAGAGAACACAATGTAGCAGTTTAGGTTGTTCAAAACTGATAATACAATAAAGAGGCTGTTTGAAAATACGATTTAACCTCAACCTGAAATTTTTCAGGTGCTAACTCGCTTAGGTAAGAAGATTCTGAAATAAATTCAGAAAGACGATAAGTTAGATGCTCAAACAACCTCCAACAGGAGCTATGAAGATACTTGTGATTCAGCAGAAAATGATAGGGGATGTACTTACGTCCTCTATCTTGTTTGAAGCCCTTCGGAAGAAATATCCTGAAGCAGAACTGCATTATCTTATTCAGCCTCACACCCGGCCGGTTGTTGAAAATAATCCTTATATCAACAAACTGGTTATTTATGATCCGGCTCTTAATAAAAATCCGATCAATTTTCTGTTTTTCGGAAAGCAGATCAGGAAAGAAGGCTACACTCATGTGATCGACATCTACTCCAAAATAAGCACAGGAATCATATCGCTGTTTACAGGAGCCAGCTGTAGGCTGGGTTACCATAAGAAATACACCAGTTATTTCTACACCAAAACCTTTACACCTGTTAAGGAGCCGGCTACATCTGCAGGATTGGCTATAGAAGACCGCATGCAGTTTCTACAGGGACTTCAAAAAGATTTTCCGAAACATTCGCGACCAAAGATATACCTGGACAACCTGCAGAAGCAAAAAGCCGCAGTAAAATTAAAAGCAGGAGGAATTTCTTTTGAAAAACCTTTGATCATGTGCGGCGTGCTCGGAAGCTCAAAAAATAAAAGTTACCCATCTTCTTATATGGCCGCTTTATTAGATAAGGTGGTGGCGCAGGTAGAAAATTGTCAAATTTTATTCAATTACTCCCCCTGCCAGGAAAAAGAAGCTCTTGAAATTTACAATCATTGTAATCCGGTCACCAGATCCAGAATATTTTTAGAGCTTTATGCCAGGGAACTGCAGGACTTCATTGCCAATTGTGCCACCTGTGACCTTTTTATAGGCAACGAAGGTGGTGCAGCCAACATTGCCAAAGCCTTAAATATTCCCTCGTTTTCCATACATTCTCCTTCTGTAAAGAAAAATTACTGGGGAATTTACGAAGATGGAGACAGGAATGTTTCGGTACATTTGAAAGACTTTCAAAAAGAAGCGCTTGCAGGCTTATCAAGCAACGAGATCACAAAAAATGCTGCAGGTTTTTATGAACTGCTGGAGCCAAACCTTATCTTCGCCAAACTGGATCCTTTTTTACAGAAGGTGATTCTGAAAAAATCTGAAGAAAAGTAATTATGAAAATTGTCATTTTAGCCGCAGGTATAGGTTCAAGATTAGGAAATCCTTTTCCGAAGCCGCTGACACCTTTAAAAGGAGGAAAAAGCATCATGGAGAAACAGGTCGAGAACTTTTCTGAATATTTCAATGAACATGATATTTCTGTTGTTGTCGGTTTTAAAAAAGACCTCATCATGGAACGTTTTCCAGACCTCACTTATATCTACAACCAGTTCTTCGATGCCACCAACACCTCGAAAAGCCTTCTAAAGGCACTTAAAAAGTATAGAAATGAAGATGTTCTTTGGATCAATGGAGATGTGATCTTTGATTCCGAACTCTTTTCTGTATTGAACAGAGAAATCGAAGCCAGGCATTCTTTTGTTGCTGTCAACACCTCTCGAGTTGCCGAAGAAGAGGTCAAGTACACCCTCAAAAATGGCAAAATCGATGAACTTTCCAAGCAGGTAAAAAATGGTCTTGGGGAAGCTGTGGGTATTAATTTTGTGACAAAACAAGATATGCCGGTACTGCTGGAACAACTTGAGAACTGCGATGACAACGACTATTTTGAGCGCGGAATTGAAAAGGCCATTGCAGAAAATAACATGCAGGTGAACGCCGTTGATATTTCAGATTTCCGGTGTATGGAAGTGGATTTTAAAGAAGATCTTGAAGCTGCAAACAACCTCTTTTAAAAATGAAATTCGTTCTCTTTTGTCAATACCCTTATGCTTTCGGAATTCTGGAACCTATCATGCAGGTACTGAAGGAAAGAAAACAGGACTATCTCTGGTTTCTTACTGAAAATCTTAAAGAAGGCTTTCCCTTTCAAGATGAACCGCACACCTTTGATCTTGAAAAATTGGTATCCTATAACAGTGATGCCATCTTCTGCCCTGGAAATGAGGTGCCACATTACGTGCGTGGCGTAAAGACGCAGATCTTCCACGGGCTCGCAGGAGAGAAAAAAGGTCATTTCAAAATTCGCCATTATTTCGATCTTTACCTTACACAAGGGCCATTCTTCACCCGCCGTTTCAACAGAATGAAGAGAAGGCACCGCAACTATGAAGTAGTTGAAACAGGTTGGCCAAAACTTGATATTTACGGAAAGAAAGCTGACAAATACAACTCTGATAAGGCCACTCTACTAGAAAAACATAAAGCTTCAAAAATGATACTTTATGCTCCTACTTTTTCCCCATCGCTCACCTCAGCTTCGTTTTTACTGAAGGAGCTTGAAAAACTGGCTCAGAAAAAAGACTACCTCATCCTGATAAAGTTCCACGATAAGATGGCCGCCGAATTGATCCAACAATACAGGAAACTGGCAGCCGACAATAAAAATATTATTTTTGAAGAGGAACCAAACATTGTGAAATTCCTGCTGATGGCTGATCTGCTTATAAGCGACACTTCGTCTGTAGTTTATGAATTTCTGTTACTCGACAAGCCGGTGATCACCTTCAGGAATAATTCCGAAAACATCTTGTGGAGTGACATAAAAGATGCTTCCCAACTGCAGCAGGCAGTAGAAAAAAATCTGCAACAAGATCCTTATCGGGAAGAGCGAAAAGAGGTCATTTCAAGCTATCATCCCTACAGTGATGGCAAATCTGCCGAAAGAATGGTTGATGCCGTGGAACAATATATTGCTGAACATGGCGTACCGGAAAGACGTCGTCTCCCCTTCCTTCGAAGAAGAAAAATGAACAGGATGTTTAGAAGGAAACGATGATTTCTTTCTAAACTAAAATCTGATTACCTGGATTAAACTCATATCAAATGACAGAACCTCTAGAAAATATTCAAGTTGATGCCGTTATAACCTGGGTGAATGGAAACGATAAAAATTGGCAGAAAAAAATAAATACTTATTCTGAATCGAAAATAAATTTCTCTTCTGAAAATCATCTTAAACGATACAATTCAATTGGAGAAGTTGACATTGCGATCAAATCCATAATTAAGTTTGCTCCTTTTATTAAGAATATTTTCTTAGTAACCGATGATCAATCTCCTGAATCCTTCGATTCACTAAAATCATTAGCTCAAGAAAAAGGTATAAACTTAGAACTGGTTGATCATAAAGTTATTTTTAGCGGATTTGAAGAATATCTTCCCACCTTCAACTCGTGCTCTATTATATCTATGTTATTTAAAATACCCAACTTATCTGAGCACTTTATCATTTTTAATGATGATACTTTTTATAATGAAAGAAGTATCGGTAAATGATTTCTTTATTAATGGAGAGCCAATTATAAGAGGTGAATGGCAACATTTTAATGAAAATAGAACATTAAGAAAATTCTACCGTGAAGTTTTGACTTTTTTAAATATTCCGATAAAAAAGGATAAGATCAGTTTTAAGAAAGCCCAACAAAATAGCGCCAAACTGGCTCAAATGGATAAATATGTGAGACGTTTTCACACCCCGGTGAGTGTGAGAAAGTCAACCCTAACAAGCTTCTTTAAGAAAAATACTTTACTTAGAAAGAATATTCAACACAGGTTTAGAAATGAAAATCAATTTCTCATATCTTCCTTATCTGAGCATTTGGAAATTAAAAATGGTACTTATCATTACCGGAATTCTTCACAATTAACATACTTCAGATCGTATAAAAATTTATGGTTGACCAAGTTAAAGTTGAAGCGGTTTAAAAAAGACGAGAATAAACTCTTTATCACATTTCAAAGTTTGGACATGGCAAATGATAAAATATTGGATTATATATTCCGTTGGATAGAAAAACGATTAAGTAGAAACTAAAAAGTTTCTGATTATAAAGTAGAAAAAACAATAATTTATACTTGGAAAATTCGAATAATTAACACTCGATTTTTTCAGCTGTTAAAGTAAATTAGAACAGCATTATTAACTGGTTAATTTCTAAAAATTTTAAAATTAAATGGAGAATCTCACTGCAATAATAAAAGGAAAACAAGTGCCCCAGGGAAAAGTTAAGGTGAGTGGTGCAAAAAACTCCGCTACTCGGCTATTAGCTGCATCCCTTATTGCGGATGAGGAGGTAAGACTAGAAAATTTTCCTACTGAACTTGTGGATGCAAACCACAAATTCGATTTTATAAGAGCATGTGGTGGACGGGTAGAAGTAAACAGGGAGGAGGAAACCGTTCTTGTTGACCCTACTCTTTTGGAAGACAGGCTACTGACTGATTATAACTATCCAATCCGAACCACTTATCTATTAGTACCTGGATTGCTTAAAAAATCAGGTAATGCAAAAATACCTTACCCTGGAGGTTGCAAGATTGGTGATAGGGGCTATGATCTTCATATAATGGTTTGGGAACGATTGGGTGCAAAAGTAGTCGAAAAACAGGACTACATTGAAGTTAGTGCCAAAAGGGGCTTAAAAGCAGGTGAAATTGATTTTCCTATCACAACAATAGGTGGGACTGAAAGTGCATTGATTTGTTCTTCAATAGCTGAAGGAACAACGATAATTAAAAATGCTTATATATCGCCAGAGGTAGAAGACCTTATCAAATTTCTGAGAACTCTTGGAGTGAAGATTAAAGTAATTGGGAATAGCTTTGTAGAGGTTACGGGAAAAGATTATTTGCAAGGTTCCATATTCCAGGTGATGCCCGATAGAATCGAAGCCCTTACCTGGATTGTATATGGAGTGTTATCCAAAGGAGATATCACTATAGAAGATGTCCCTTTTAATACCATGGAGATACCACTTCGGCACCTCCAGGAAGCAGGAATTGATTTTTATAGAAATAGCAAGAATATACATATTTCACCCAACTGTTTATTAAACGGAGCTATACAACCGTTTGAATTAGCCACAGGAACTCACCCTGGTATTATATCTGATATGCAGCCATTTTATGTCCTTTTAGGATTACATGCAGATGGAATTAGTAGAATATTTGATTACAGGTATCCGAAAAGATTAAAATATTGTGAGGAATTAATTAAAATGTACCCAGACAAAGTTGATTGGGAAACAGGTAAGATTACTACTAAGGGCAGTAAAAATACGGTGCCAATCAGTTCAACGGTCATTTCTACAGATTTAAGAGGAAGCATGGCATTGGTGTTAGGAGCTTTACTCGCCGAAGGTGAATCTACCATCAAGAAGGTTGAAATGGCTCTTAGAGGTTATAATAATCTTCAAGAAAAATTGCAAAAATTAGGGGTGGAAATAAAGATTGAGGATTAATTCAAAGAACAATCAATGATAATCACTAATGATCAGGACCTCAAGCTGTATAACAGTTATAGAGTAGCATCTAGATGTAGAAGAGCATTTTTCCCAGAAACTGAAGAAGATTTTGTGACAATTTATAGGGATTATGCCGATAAAAAAAAAGTTATCCTGGGAGGAGGTTTTAACGTTATTCTGTCAAAACCATTTTATGAAGAAGATTTTATTATAATAGGTCCGGCTTTTTCCAGGGCCAACGTTATCGATGAAACAATTATTGAAGCGGAAGCTGGGTTAGATATGAAATCCCTTAGCGAACTGGCAAAGGCTAATTCTCTTATGGGTCTAGAAATATTTTATGACATACCCAGTTCTTTAGGAGGGGCTGTTGTAATGAATGCAGGAGCCAGTGGTATTGAAATAAAGGATGTACTAATAAAAGTGCGCTATATAGATCTGGTAGATTTACAGATAAAGGAAATTTTAAATGCGCAGATTGGGTTCGAATACCGCAATAGCTTTTTTCAGCAAAATTTAGATAAAATTATCCTTAAGGTATGGTTGCGTTTAAAAAACGGAAATCCTAGTCAAATACAACAGGACATGGAGAGGATCAAGGAAAGTCGATGGGCAAAACAACCAAAAGATTTTCCCAATGCCGGTAGTGTATTTAAGAGGCCTAAGGGATATTATGTTGGAACCATGATAGAAGAGCTCGGTCTTAAAGGCTTATCAGTCGGTGGTGCACAAGTCTCTGAAAAACATGCAGGGTTTATTGTTAATAAAAATAACGCTTCTGGACAGGATATCATTGAATTAATTAACGTTATCAAGGAAAAAGTTTGGGAAAATTATCAGGTTAAATTAGAGGTGGAACAACGAATAATTTAAGGTCTGGAATTTTGATGATGCTTCCACAGATAAAACCTATGATGGGGACAGGTAAGCAGCAAAGTGTAAAATTTAAAAAAATCTTAATGAATAAAGGGGTAGGTATAATTCTTGACCAGATAAAATATTTCTCAATTTTTTTCAATTATGATTTGAAGCAGTCTATTTCCTCTTCAGTTTTTTCTTAAGCCTGGTCTTTTTATCTCTCCTATTGAAAAATTCCTGATTGAAATGCCACATTTGATCAAAAACTTCAGATGAAGACCGCTCTGTTTGCTTTGCATATTCATCTGCCATGATCTCGTAAATCGCTCTTTCCCTGGACAAACGTTTAAAATTCTGCATTCTTTCAGTGAAACTTAAACTTTTAAAATTCATCCTGTTAAGGTCAACCAGGTAAAATTTATAAACATTTTCCTTGATTTGGATTAAGGTATTTCCGGGGGAATGATCTAAGAATTCTATCCCTTTTTCATGTAGCTGAAAGGTGAAACGGGTAAAAGCCCGCAGGATTTCTTCATGGCCTTTCTTTTCCAAATTCAAATCTCTGAAAGTAAGATCATAATCGAGTTGCTCACTTATATAAAAACTTTTTAAAAAGGCAACAGAAGTTACTTCTTCAGCATAAGCAACGGGAGCCGGGGTATTGATTCCTCTCTTTAAAAGTTCCTGGGCATACTTAAAAGATCTTTCCGCTTTTGATTTTCTGAAGAAACGATAGGCTATTTTATTTACAGCATTGGGAATTTTAAAAGCCTTGATGTTCAATTCCTTTTCATTCAGTGATACTGCCTTTACAACATTTCTTTTGCCAGGACCAATTTTACGTCCCTCCTTGTCAAAATTGTCAAGAGCCTGAAAAATTTCTTCTTTATAAGAAGAATATGCTTCATCTATGATTACTTTCATATTATATCCCGAACTTTTCAGCAAAGTTAGCTTTTTGAGTTTGCATTAACTTTAAACTTCAGAAAATATAGACTTCTTCTACCACCATAAAATTTGAGGGTAATAACTTTTCGGTATATCTGTAAAACAAATATATCCACTCCCCAAAATGAAGATTGGAGAATTAGAGCTTCATAACTGCCAAAAATAGCAATATAACTCCCTGTTTTTGCATTCATCTTTACTTGAACAGATTTATTTTACCTTCGCAATTATAGCCATTGAAA
Organism: uncultured Flavobacteriaceae bacterium; assembly: GCA_963709775.1. Lineage (GTDB taxonomy): Bacteria > Bacteroidota > Bacteroidia > Flavobacteriales > Flavobacteriaceae > Salinimicrobium. Next base: position 148,698 of record CAVPXS010000001.1, read on the forward strand.
AGGCGAGTACAGAAAAAGCTTTATGAGAATCCTTCATTTATCGGCAGTAAGAAATTGGGGCGGCGGTGAAAAACATATTGAAAACCTGTGCCTGGAGATGGCTGAAAATCATCCCGAAGTATTCAATATTATTCTGTGCAGGAAAGGAAGTCTTTTTGAGCAGAGTCTTATAAGGCAAAATCTAAAGCATTATACCTCTCCCGTCTTTACAAACTTTGATTTTAGGTATGCGCTAAAAATAATTTTTGTCTGCAAGAAAGAGAATATTGACCTTATTCATATTCACGACCCCAAAGCCCTTGCATTAGCCGTGGCTATAGATAAATTTAAAGACCTCCCTCCTTTTATCTTCAGTAAAAAAACATCTTTCCCAATCCGTTCCCGACGGCAAACCTTGTACAAGTACAATTATCCGAAAATTAAAAAGATCCTTTGTGTTTCTGAAGCAACAAGAAAGATAAGTTTAGATGCCCTTGACCGCCATGAACGGCTGGAAGTAATTTATCACGGGACCAGTTTGAAAAACAAGGACACAAAATCCCCTTTTTGGATAGCGAACAAGTATAATCTTCCCGATGATGCAGTCATAATTGGGAACATTGCAAATCATATAGAGGCAAAAAACCTGGAAACTCTTGTTCGAACTGCCGACTACCTGGTAAACCAAAAGAAGCAGAAAAACCTATATTTTTTCCAGGTGGGTAACTTCAGTCAGGAAACCAAAAGCCCTTAAAAAATTGGTTCGGGAACTGGAATTGGAAGACCACATTTTCTTTACAGGATATATTCCTGAAGCTTCAGCATTTATTCCGCAGTTTGACATGATGCTGCTCACTTCAGAAAGTGAAGGAATTCCGCAGGTGATCTATGAATCTTTTTACTACAATGTCCCGGTAGTGAGCACAAATGTTGGAGGAATACCAGAAGTCATAGAAAATAAAGTTAATGGTCTCTTGAATGATCCCTACGATCATGAGGGATTAGGTGAAAACCTGTTGTTTTTGATTGAAAATCCACAGGTAATCCCGAACTTTGCAAAAATTTCCAGGGAAAAACTGTTTAAGCACTTTACCAGCCGCATCATGGCAGGAAAAACCCTGGAAGCCTATAAAAATGCTTTAAATGGTAGACTACACTGAAGAACTCAACAATGCCTTAGCCGTCCTTAAGAGAGGTGGAATCATTTTATATCCTACAGATACGGTTTGGGGGATAGGCTGTGATGCCACCAACGCAGACGCAATAGACAAAATTTTCGCCCTGAAGAAAAGAAGCGAGGAAAAAGCGTTGATTTGCCTGGTTTCAGATTTTAAAATGCTCAACCAGTTCGTGGAGGAAGTTCCTGAAGTAGCTTACGACATCCTGAAGTATGCCGCTAAACCCACCACAATTATCTACGACAAACCCATTAGAGTTGCCGAAAATCTTGTTGGGAAGGATAACACCCTCGGGATAAGAGTTACCAAGGATGAATTTTGTCAAAAACTGATAAAAAAATTAAAACGACCATTGGTTTCTACTTCGGCAAACCTTAGCGGTGATCCTACCCCTGAAGTTTTTGGCCAGATCAACGCAGAAATTTTAAAAGGTGTGGACTATGTGGTAAATTTGCAACAGTCTATTAAGACCCCAAAACCTTCAGCAATAATCAAGCTTAGCAACGACGGAAAAGTGCAGGTGATTCGGAAATAAAAAAGTAAAAAGGGCCACGAATACACGAATAATTAGTAGCTCTCACTCGGATGTGTAAAACTGAATCGTAAAATATATGGCCAATATTTTATATAAAGATGAAAGTTATGCTGTTGTAGGTGCGCTGTTCGAAGTATACAACAATCTCGGGAGTGGTTTTTCGGAAATAGTATACAAGGATGCTTTGGAGTATGAACTTAAAAACAGGAAAATTCAATTTACACGAGAAAAAGAATTTTCCGTTTCCTATAAAGATATCATTCTCCCACATAAGTTCTATGCAGATTTTGTGGTGGACGAAAAAATAATATTAGAGATTAAAGCGGTGGAAACTTTGCATGATAAATTTTTTGCTCAGTGTATGAACTACCTGAAAGTTTCAAATTGCCGATTAGCAATTTTAGCCAATTTTCATAAAGATTTGCTTGACCATCGACGTATCATTTTATAGAAGTTATTCGTGAATTCGTGGCTAAAAAAAGAAAAAGAGAAGTGAACAACTATAAACAGGCACTAACCAACAACATCTTTAAAGTAATTTCTCTGGCTGCAAAAGAACTGGAGCTTGAGAGCTATGTGATTGGCGGATTTGTAAGAGATTACATTCTGCAACGGGGAGAGCACAAGGATATAGATATAGTTACCGTTGGCAGTGGGATTGAACTTGCCCAAAAGGTCTCTTCACTGCTTCCGCATAAACCAAAAGTCCAGGTTTTTAAAAATTATGGGACGGCTATGCTTCGGGCATATGATATGGAGATAGAATTTGTTGGGGCACGTAAGGAAAGTTATAGTGAGGAAAGCAGAAATCCCGATGTGGAGCAAGGTACTCTTGAAGATGACCAGAATCGAAGAGATTTCACAATAAATGCTCTTGCATTAAGCCTTAACGAAGAAACCTACGGAAGTCTCCTTGACCCGTTCAACGGATTGCAGGACCTCAATGCCGGCGTTATTCGCACTCCGCTGGATCCCGACATTACATATTCTGATGATCCTTTGAGAATGTTGAGAGCTGTGCGATTTGCTTCTCAATTACAATTCAGGATCGAGAAAGATTCCCTGCAGGCTATCATCCGCAACAGGAGCCGACTTAAGATCATTTCCCGTGAAAGAGTAGTGGAGGAAATAAACAAGATCTTATTATCGAAGAAACCTTCGGTAGGTTTTAGTCATCTTCATAAAACAGGCCTTTTGAGATTGATCCTGCCAGAGCTTACGGCTTTGGAAGGCATAGATGAAATGGAAGGTCAGCGGCATAAAGACAATTTTTGGCACACGCTGGAGGTGGTAGATAATATTTCAGAAAATACAGATGACCTTTGGTTGCGTTGGGCTGCATTACTCCACGATATAGGAAAAGCTCCCACAAAGAAATTTGACGAAAAACTGGGATGGACCTTCCATGGTCATGAGTTTGTGGGCTCTAAAATGGTATACAAGCTCTTCAAGCGGCTAAGAATGCCATTGAATGAAAAGATGAAGTTCGTGCAGAAGATGGTTTATATGAGTTCACGGCCTATAGTTCTTTCACAGGATGTGACAGATTCGGCCGTACGCAGGCTCATATTTGATGCAGGAGAAGACATTGAAGATCTCATGACCTTGTGCGAAGCCGATATAACTACCAAGAATCCCCGTAGGTACCGCAAATATCACAACAACTTTAAAGTCGTTAGACAAAAGATAAAAGAAGTTGAGGAACGGGACCACGTTCGGAATTTTCAACCCCCGGTATCGGGAGAAGAGATCATGGAAACTTTTGATCTTAAACCTTCCCGGGAAATTGGAATAATTAAAGATGCCATTAAAGAAGCTATTTTAGAGGGGGTGATCCCCAATGAATATGACGCTGCCAAAGAATATATGCTTCAAAAAGGCAAAGAAATAGGTTTATCTCCCAATTAGTTTATGCTATACTTTCACATGTACCCCTATGAAAGACAATAAAAAGGTAGTTTACTGGCTGTTTACCGGCTGTTTCTTGATTTTTGTAATGGTTGTAGTTGGAGGCATCACCCGCCTTACCAACTCCGGACTTATCCATTTCGGATTATAAATTGATCACCGGCACTATTCCTCCCCTCACAGAGGAGCAATGGGTCGCCGAATTTGAATTTTACAAGCAGTTCCCCGAATATCAAAAACTGCATTACCACTTTACCCTTGAAGATTTTAAGGGCATCTACTTCTGGGAATGGTTGCACAGGCTTATTGGCCGCCTTATTGGCCTCGTATTTATTATTCCATTTCTTTATTTTCTCTTCAAAAAACAACTTACTAAGCCTACGATCTACAAATCCTTAGTGTTACTCTTTTTAGGAGGTTTCCAGGGATTTCTGGGATGGTATATGGTAAAAAGCGGCCTGGTAGATATGCCTTCGGTTAGTCATTACAGGCTGGCGGCACATTTGACCACTGCCTTTGTCACTTTTGCATACTGCTTCTGGGTGGCCATGGACTTGATCTATCCAAAGAAAAAACAAATAAACAAGAGCTTCAGGAATCTTGTATGGGTGGGAATGATCATCCTGCTGCTTCAAATTATATGGGGAGCTTTCGTGGCAGGTTTGGATGCCGGTTGGATCCATAACTTCTGGCCCTGGATGACCGGCGGGGAATGGGTACATGAAACCGTTTATATAGAACAGAATCCTCTCTGGAGGAATTTCATTGAAGGAAAAAGTGGCGTGCAGTTCGTACACCGTTACCTGGCATATGTTGTGGTTGCAATAATCCTTTATATCTGGTACAGATCGCGGAACCTGCAACTCACCCTTCCGCAGCAAAGAGGAGTGCAATGGCTTGTGGGACTGGTCTTTCTTCAGTTCCTTCTCGGCGTGCTCACGCTCATTTATGCTGTGCCTTTGTGGCTTGGCGTCGCGCACCAGGTAGGAGCTTTTTTCCTGCTCACCGCGATGACTTTTACCCTGCATAGATTTAGTCGTTAGCTGAAATTTCTCATCTAAAAATGTATCTTTGCAATCCAATTTTTTTGACTTATGCTGTATAGATTTAGAATTATCCTTGATGCCGAAGAAGATGTGTTCCGTGACATAGAAATTATGTCTGAAAACACCTTAGAAGATTTACATAATACCATACTGCAATCCTTTGGGTTTGACGGCACCGAGATGGCTTCTTTCTACATAAGTGATGACGAATGGAACCAGGGGGAAGAAATTTCCCAGTTCGATGTCACCGAAGGCACAGGCTCTGTAAGGCTCATGAACGAAACGACCCTTGACAGTGTGGTTTCTGAAGCACAAACCAAGCTTATTTACGTTTACGATTTCTTTAGCATGTGGACTTTCCTTGTGGAACTGGCCGAGATCGCAGAACCCGATCCTCAAATGGATTACCCAAACCTGCTGTTTGTCCATGGGCAGCTACCTACAGCCGCTCCAGAGAAAGAATTCCAGGCCGAAGAAGACGATCTTAGTCTTGACTATGATGATGATTTTGATGTAGACGATTACGACGATCTTTCTTTCGACGAGAATTGGAACTAGCTTAAATTTTTCTATTTTTCCGCCTTTATTAATCCGGTAACTTAACCGCACCTTTTCAATATGATCAATTTATATAACGCTCACATTGACTCTCTTTCTATTCATAGAGTTGGCAACAAAAGCCGGAACGAGAACATTTTCCTTTCCGCCCAACCCTTTCATCTGAATGACGAGATCACTCCCCTTGTAAAAGAGTATTTTCTGAAGCCGTTTCGTGATAAAGAGGAAAATTACTTTCAGTTTTCTAATGACGTGGATGTGGAATTCAACCCATTGTTCGAGATAGCCGGAAAGATATTTGACAACCCGCAGGCAATCCACGAACAGTCAAAAAAGATCACGACACTGCTTTTTGAACAGTCGGCCCACCCGCACATCAAAAGCGGAGAGGTCTATGTTGTATTTTTTGACAACATGATGCTCGACAATGAAAAAACTACCGCTATCGGGATTTTTAAATCTGAATTAAAGCATGATTTCCTTCAGTTTCAGGAAAAGGAGAGCATTCTGGAAATGATCATTCAGCAGGGAATTAACCTGAACAAGCTGGATAAAGGAGCTCTTATCTTCAACAAAAACCGCGAAGAAGGTTTTAAAATTCTTTCGGTCGATTCCAACAGGTATGACACCAAATACTGGCTGGAGAATTTCCTGGGAGTTGATGTCATGGCCGATGATAATTTTCACACCAAGAAATATTTGAAATTCTGTCAAAATTTCGCCAAAGACGTAGTGCTTCCTGCGGAAGATAAAAAAGAGGAAGTGATGTTCATGAACCGAAGTGTGGATTATTTCGCAAAGAATGATGATTTCGAGGAAACTGCATTCCTGAATTCAGTTATTGATAACCCTGCGCTTTTACCCGAATTTCAGAATTACAAAACTGAAAAAGCACCAAAATACAAGATCGAGGATCTTACCAGTTTCCCTATTTCAAACACGGCGGTAACTTCTGCCCGCAAGTCGATCAAGAACGTCATCAACCTCGACACGAACATCCAGATCAAAATGGACTTCATCAATCCCGAGTCGGCTGAAAAGTTCGTGGAAAAAGGCTGGGATGAAGAAAGGCAGATGTATTATTACCTGGTGTACTTCAACAAGGAACAGAAAAGTTAGATGAAGAGCTAAGACCGCTTCGCTACAAGAAACAAGAGCCAAGACTAAAAAGGGAAGGGTCTCAAAAATGACATTTTTGAGACCCTCTTTTTATTATTCCTTATTCCTTAATCCTTAATCCTTTAAATGAGTCTTTTCATATTCACATCTTCATAATTTCTTTTCACGAAATCAAGAGCTGTTCTTATGATCTGTCCCATGGAGCGTGCTCTTTTGAATTTCATATCGCTGGAGAAATCATAAAGCTCTTTGCGAAGTTGTTTTACATTCGACTCATTTGAGATCTGGTCGTTAAGGATGCAGCGCATTAATTCCTTGTAGCGGGATTGGGCGTTGATGATCCTTTTTGCCAGCAGGGAGCGTTCTTCCCTCCTATATTGCTCTATAGAGGATTCCTGCAGCTTTTCCTGCACCAGTTGTACCATCTTTAAATTCTCTTTAAAGAATTGCGGCCTGTATACCTTTAAACTCCCTTCAAAACATTGCTGATCAAAATCGATGGCTCTTATTTGATACTCCACATGATCAAAATCGTGAGTGGGAATGATCACATAGTTGTAGGATCGCATGTCTCCCAAAAGCCGGATCGTGCAGCTTTCATTGAATTTTACGAATTGTTTCGCAATTTGCGTTTTCGCCCGGTCATCACACATTGGCAGTTCATCTTCAATAAATACATCGCCCGGGATCCCGGCAATATGCTCCTCAATTAAGGTATCCCGGTACACCAGGAAATTGATCCTGTGCGGGGAAAGTATATGTTCAAATTCAAGCCCGTAGATACGAGAGGCATCTGCTTTTTTAACGTAGAAATAGGTGAAACTGTCGTTGAGAATGTTTCGGATCTTTACACGGAAAGGCTTTGAATTTCCGAAGGTGCAATAGTCTATTGCATCCACATTAAGAAACTCCAGCGAATCGTCACTCCCATCGGAATGAAGGATGGTGTAAACCTGCTTCAGGCTGTTGTCAATATCATCCCTTTCATAATCGGGATAATAGCAACGTACCCAAAAGGTATCTTCATCATGTTGATCATAAACTACAATGGAACCTGAAAACCTCAGCAGATCATCGTAAAAGACGGGAATTTTAGTGTTGCGATTATATTTTGCGAGGTATTTATGGAACCGGTCATTTACCGGAAAGGATGGTTTTTTCTTTGACATTAATTTTTCCTGCATACCCTGAATTTCCTCAAAAATAAGACTTCTTTTTCTTTCGGCCTGTAACAAAACGTTAACTTAGGCGTCAAATGTTAAAACCGATTTATTTTGAGTACAATTCTTCGTCTTAACAATCTCACCAAAAGATTTGGTCCCGTTACTGCGGTCAAGGATCTTTCCTTCTCCATTGAAAAAGGAAATGTTTACGGCATTCTTGGTCCAAACGGAAGTGGAAAATCTACCACCCTTGGAATCGTTTTAAATGTGGTGAATAAAACCAGCGGCGACTTCCAGTGGTTCGATGGTACGCAAAGCACCCACCAGGCCCTTAAGAAGGTAGGAGCTATAATTGAGCGTCCAAATTTTTATCCTTACATGACGGCTGCCCAAAACCTGAAGCTGGTATGTAAGATCAAAAATGTGGCTTCCAATAATATCGATGAAAAACTGGAGTTAGTTGGACTGTTAGACAGAAAGAATAGCAAATTCCGCACTTTTTCCCTGGGTATGAAGCAACGGCTCGCCATTGCCTCTGCTCTACTTAATGATCCCGAAATTTTAATTCTGGATGAACCTACCAACGGCCTCGACCCGCAGGGAATACACCAAATAAGGGAGATCATAACCAGGATCGCCTCTACAGGCACCACCATTTTACTTGCCTCTCACTTGCTGGACGAGGTAGAAAAAGTTTGTACTCACGTAGTGATCATTCGCAAAGGCGAGAAATTGTACAGCGGACCTGTAGACCAAATGAACGCAAGTTTCGGCTTTTTTGAACTGAAGGCATCCAATGAAGAGAAACTACTGGCACTTCTTGATTCCCATCCCGCATTTGGGAAGGTGGTCCAAAAAGGGGAACTTATCACTGCTTTCCTGGAAGAACCTCTAGAACCGGAAGCTCTCAACACCTACCTCTTTGAGAACGGATTAATCCTTTCACAACTCGTAAAACGTAAGGAAAGCCTTGAAGAACAATTCCTAATGTTAACTAACCAAATTTCTGCCTAATGCTACGATTACTTAACATAGAATATCACAAACTACGCTATAGTAAATCTTCGAGGGTTTTGGTCACCACCTACTTTATCCTCATTACTTTTATTGCGCTCATAGCATCTATAGAATTCAATTTTGGAAATGTAAACTTCAGGCTGGCAGACCAGGGGATATTTAATTTTCCTTACATATGGCATTTCAACAGCTATATTGCTGCTACTCTAAAGCTATTCCTGGCCATTGTGATCGTTTCCATGATGTCCAACGAATACAGTAACCGTACAATAAAGCAAAATCTTATTGACGGCTTAAGTAAAAAGGAATTCATCCTTTCAAAATTCCTTACTGTTGTTTCTTTCGCACTGTTATCAACGCTTTTCCTGTTCATAGTTTCTTTGATTCTTGGCCTGTCTTTTTCAGATTATACAGAGATGAACATCATCTTTTCTGATATGGAATACTTGCTGGCCTACTTTATCAAGCTAACCGGGTTCTTCGCTTTTTGTATGTTCCTGGGAATTTTCGTGAAAAGATCGGCTTTTGCGCTGGGTTTCCTCTTCATTTGGTGGATCCTTGAAAGTATCGTAAGGGGAGTTATGGAGTATAAGGTCTTCAGGGATTCTAACATTGCCGAAAATATTGCTCAATTTTTTCCACTGGAATCTATGGCTTTGCTTGTTAAGGAGCCTTTTACCAGACTTAACGCGGTACAATCGGCAGCCACTCAATTGGGATCAGAGATCACGAAGGACTATTCCATTCACTGGTATCAACTTCTTATTGTGATCCTGTGGATATGTTATCTTCGTTTACCTCTCTTATTTACTGCTGAAGAAGAGGGATCTTTAACCGGCCTGATCTTAAACTTTTTAGGAGCAGGCAATATTTGTTGGTAGCTTTAAAATTGGTTATTTTTGCAGGTCAGCAAAAAATCCTATGAAATTTAAAGTAAAGTCAGATTTTAAGCCCACGGGAGATCAGCCGCAGGCCATAAAGCAACTGGTTAGCGGAATTGAAAACAAGGAACGATACCAGACACTTCTGGGAGTAACGGGATCGGGAAAAACCTTTACTGTCGCGAATGTGATCGAAGAGGTGCAAAAACCAACCCTTGTACTTGCCCACAACAAGACCCTGGCTGCCCAGCTTTATTCTGAATTTAAGCAGTTCTTCCCGGATAATGCGGTAGAATATTTCGTGAGTTACTACGACTACTATCAGCCGGAAGCTTTTATACCCTCCTCGGGAACTTATATTGAAAAGGATCTTTCGATAAACGAAGAGATTGAAAAAATGCGTCTCAGCACCACCTCTTCCCTCCTCTCCGGAAGAAGGGATGTGATTGTGGTGGCATCAGTTTCCTGTCTTTACGGTATTGGAAACCCGGTTGAGTTCAAGAAGAACGTCGTCTCCATTGAAAAAGATATGGTGATCTCCCGAACACAGCTGCTCCATAAGCTGGTGCAAAGTCTTTATTCAAGGACCGAAGCTGAATTCAATCACGGGAACTTCCGAATAAAGGGAGATACCGTAGATGTCTACCCAAGTTATGCAGATAATGCCTTCAGAATTCACTTTTTTGGAGATGAGATAGAAGAGATTGAAGCTTTTGACCCGGCTACAAATGAGGTTATCGAGAAATATGAACGTCTTAATATTTATCCTGCAAACATGTTCGTGACATCGCCCGATGTGCTGCAGGGAGCTATAAGGCAGATCCAGGATGACCTGGTAAAACAGGTAGATTACTTCCAGGACATAGGGAAACATTTAGAGGCAAAACGTCTTGACGAGCGCACCAATTTCGATCTTGAAATGATAAGGGAATTGGGGTACTGTTCTGGAATTGAGAATTATTCGAGATACCTCGACGGTCGTCTTCCGGGCACAAGACCTTTCTGTTTACTGGATTATTTCCCCGACGATTTCCTTATGGTAGTGGATGAAAGTCACGTTACCATCCCGCAGGTACATGCGATGTACGGTGGGGACAGATCCAGAAAAGAAACTTTGGTAGATTACGGCTTCCGGCTTCCGGCAGCAATGGATAACCGTCCGCTGAAATTTGAGGAGTTTGAAATACTTCAGAATCAGGTGATTTACGTGAGTGCTACTCCGGCAGATTATGAACTTCAGAAGACAGAGGGAATGTATATTGAACAGGTAATTAGACCTACCGGTTTACTGGATCCTGTTATCGAAGTGCGACCCAGTCTCAACCAGATAGACGATCTCATTGAGGAAATGCAGGTGAGGATCGACAAAGACCAGAGGATTTTAGTTACCACCCTCACCAAACGAATGGCCGAAGAGCTTACAAAATACCTTACCCGAATTGATATTCGCTGTCGCTACATACATAGCGATGTCGATACATTAGAGCGGGTGGAAATTATGCAGGACCTTCGAAAAGGGCTTTTTGACGTCCTGGTTGGGGTGAACCTTTTGAGAGAGGGACTTGACCTTCCTGAAGTTTCCCTGGTGGCAATTCTAGATGCCGATAAGGAAGGGTTCTTAAGGAGCAACCGTTCCCTTACGCAGACAATTGGCCGGGCTGCCCGTCACCTGGAAGGAAAAGCAATCCTGTATGCGGATAAAATTACAGATAGTATGCAAAAGACTATCGACCAGACGGAGTACAGGCGTGAGAAACAGCTGAAGTACAACGAAGACAATAACATCACTCCCACCGCACTTAAGAAGTCATTCGAAAATATGCTCGTGCGTAAAAAACCGGAGCCCTACGTATATGAGGTTGCCCCCGATCTAAAAGCCGCAGAGGCTGAAACAGAATTCTTTAGTAAACCTCAACTGGAAAAAAGGATCAGGGAAAAAAGAAAGGCCATGGAGTCGGCGGCTAAAGAGCTGGATTTCATGACAGCGGCAAAACTGCGTGATGAAATCAAGATGCTGCAGGAAAAAGTACAGGAAACCTCTTAAAGTGTTAAAATATTTATAGAGTGCTGTAAAACAGGAAGATATTTGAGTATATTGATTTTTATTGGTGCCTCCCCAAGAAAAAAATGCACTCGTGTACAAACTTCTGTTATTGGGGATCGCACTCCTCTTATTTTCTTTTAAAACAAATGCGCAGGTTGGGATCAATACTCATGACCCCAAAGCACAACTGGATATAAGCATTGAAGATCCGGCTTCCCCGGAAAATACAGATGGCATTCTTATTCCCCGAATGTCAAATTTTCCTGCCACTAATCCCACAGCGGCTCAACATGGGATGCTGATTTTCCTTACCTCTCAAAAAGTGGAATTCCCAACAGGATTTTACTGGTGGAATTCCTCCACGGTAGCCTGGGAAAGTGTGGGAAGAAAAGCTTCATCAGATTTTTACAAAATTGGAACAACCTCTCCCTCCACAAGTCCCGAAGAAGCGGTATTTAGAAAAGGCAATGTCAGCATTGGCGGCTCTTCCCAAAATGTAAAGCTGAAGGTAATAATTGATGACAAGGAAGATCATTTAATTCGTACCGGCCTTGAGGTTGAGAACGCAAGTTCGACAGCAAAAAATGTCACTTACGGCATTGTAACCAATAATAATACTGCAACAGCCGATAAAAAGTATGGAATAAAAAGCTCTGTTAGTGCCAACGGAATCGGGATTCATTACGGCATTTTCAATGAGGTGAATCAGAATACAAATGAAGAGATCTACGGGATCTATAATGATGTAGGTAAGACATTCGGATCCACAAAAAACCACTATGGCATCTACAATGAAATTGGAACAGTACAGGGAAATGGCTTCGTTTACGGCATATACAGTACGGCCTTATGGTAATGATCCAAAAAAGGTATATGCAGGTTATTTTTCGGGAAGAGTAGGCATAGGAACAACAGGAAATGATTACGTGTTGCCGGATACAAGAGGTTCTCAGGACCAGGTTTTAATGACAGATGCAAGTGGCATTGTGAGTTGGAAATATCCAAACTCCGGCACCTATTCCTCCACTGCCTCTAATACCGGAGCTTTTATAATTCCCGATGAAACTTATTCCCTTCGCATCAATAACCAGGTGAGCAGCGTTGTAATTCCCGATGCCGCTATTAATAAAGGCCGGCTGATATACCTGATCAACTGGCCCGGCAATTCAAAAAAGAATCTGGATTTTTTAGGCAGTAATGATCTGTTTGATATCACCACAAATTCAACAGTAAATAGTATAGATCCCGGAACAAAATACCTCATCCAAAGTGCAGGTAATCGTTGGATCCTTTTGGATAAATAAGGAACATCTTTGCTTAAGTTCAGGATATCTCATCCACAGTTTTAGGCTGTAGCTTCTTAACCGATCTTTCTAATCGAATTCTTACGTCCACTGCCGTCAGGTCTTTATCGGTCGCCATAAGAGGATTGAGGTCCAATTCTGCAATTTCAGGAACCATGGCCAACAAATTCGAGATCTTCACAATAGTTTCAGCAAACAATTCGATGTTGATACCAGCTCTGACCTCTAATTCCTTTTAATACCGGGAGTGCTTTTAGATCTGTGATCATTTTTAAAGCCTCTTCCTCTGAAACAGGAGTCATTGCAGCACTTATATCCTTTAAAACCTCAACAAAAATACCTCCCAGTCCACATAAAATCACATGAGGATAATTGGTTTCTTTTTTTGCCCCTATGAACAGTTCCATTCCCTTGACCATGGGCTGGATCATAACAGACGTTGCTCCTTCGATTTGCATTAATTTGTCAAAACCTTCAGACAGAGCGGTGTCGTTTGAAACATTCAGGATAACTCCGCCGACATCAGATTTATGCAACGGTCCTTCAACTTTTAGAACTACCGGATATTCAACTGAGTTTGAAATCTTATTTAGCTCTGCCTCATCCTTAGCCTGATTTGGAGTGGCAAATTTCACTCCGGCATACTTCAGCAAGCTAACAGCTGCTTCTGTGGGTATGTATCCTTCCGGCAGGGTATCCACAAATTCCCGGATTTCTGTAGAAAATTGTGGTTCAGGATTATTGGTTTTTATACGAACCGGTTTTTGATTATAAACTTTGGCTAAGGCCTGTCCAAACAAGACTTCATCATGAAATGCGATATTTCCTTTTTTAATGAAATCTTTAATTTCATTCTTCACATTCACCACCGAGGGTAAAATGGCATAGATCGGCTTTTCGGAAGTTCTTATTTTTTCATTCAGCACATCATATACATCATCCACAGCGGTTAAACCCGGACTTCCGAAGATCACAGTTATCGCATCAATTTCGGTGGAGTTTTCACAGTACTCAATAATGGCATCTAACTGCTCAGCGTTGCCTGTTGCTAAAAAATCAATAGGATTGGATACAGAAGATCCATCAAATAATTTACTCAACAAGGCTTCGCTTTCTTTGCCTGCTAAATGCGGAATTTTCAGTCCGTTCTTTGCTAATACATCGGTCAGCATTACAGCCGGACCGCCGGCGTGGGTGACGATGGCAATATTCCTTCCTTCAGATTCTTTTTGCTGAAGTATTCCGGCAACAGTAATGAGTTCATTCCTGCCGTAGCAACGGATAATTCCGGCTTTTTTAAATAGAGGTATCTACAAAAACATCAGAATTGGCTATAGCTCCTGTATGTGAGGAAGCCGCCCTGTTTCCTTCCTCCGAACTTCCGGCCTTAATAGCCGCAATTTTACAACCTTTACCTATCAGGGAGGCTGTATGTTTCAAAAACTTAAGCGGGTTTTTGATGCTTTCAATGTAAAGCAGTTTTACTTTTGAACTGGTTTCCTTTTCAAAAGAGCGGTCCAAATATTCAAGGATCTCCTCCACTCCTATTTGGGCACTGTTTCCAACGGTATACAAGCTCGAAAATGTTAGCCCCATGCTCTTTGCCGCTTCAATAATAAAGACGGCTGTTGCACCGGAACCTGATATAAAGTCAACACCGTTCTCATCCAGTTTTGGAATGGGCGTTGTAAAAACTCCGGTGTAATGTTTGTTTATTAATCCAATGTTGTTAGGACCTAATAAACTACCACCTGCCTTATCAATCAAGTCGACAATTTCCTTTTCCAGCTTAGCACCGGCTTGATCCTTTTCACTGAATCCGGCGGAGAAAATGATAAAGCCTTTGGTGTTCTTTCGTTGTGTAAGCACCTTCACGGCTTCAACAACATATTTTGCAGCAATGGCGATTATCGCCAGATCTACTTCAGGTAGATCATTGATGTCGTTATAAGATTTCACCCCCTGAACAAGCTCCTGCTTAGGATTGACTACAAATAATTCTCCTTTAAACTGATGATCAATCAGGTTTTTTAAAACTCTGCCGCCGGGACTATGAATATTATCAGAACCCCCAACAACAACAATGCTTTTAGGGTGAATTAATTTCGAATGAAGCATATAGAACAAAGAATTTAATAATAGTAAAGAAAGAGAATTGAAATAGGATTTTAACTGATATTCATCAGCATCTGTTTGATTAGATATTAGTTAATTTGATAGAACAGTCAAATCTTTTAGGTATGTATGCATTTTCGAAAGCAGTCAATTCCATGCATTCAGAGGACGTTAAACAATTGATGAAACAGGCTTCCGGCAAAAACCTGATCTCCTTTGCAGGTGGCATGCCCAACAATGATCTTTTTCCGGTAAAACAAATTGATGAGATCTATAATTCTCTGCCTGAAGATGTCAAAAAGTTGTGTTTTCAATACGGTCCCACTTCCGGTTATCCACCTCTGGTCAAGTCCCTGGAAAGCTATTTGAAAAATAAGGGATTGGCAGTTGATGATAATAAAATTTTGATCACTACGGGTTCCCTGCAAGCGATATCTATTATTAGTCAGGAATTTGTCAATGAAGGTGATATCATACTCACAGAAAATCCATGTTTTGTAGGAGCTTTGACGGTTTTTGAAACTGTTGGAGCCGAGATACACAGTATACCTATCGACAAGAACGGCATCAACATCGAAGCCTTAAAAAGTAAAATCCAATCCTTAGATCGGAAACCCAAGTTCTTATATGTAACGCCCAATTATCATAATCCTGCCGGTATTATTTACACACCTGAAAGAAAAAGAGAACTCCTGGAAGTTTTATCGGGTACAGGAATAATCCTACTGGAAGATGATGCCTACAGTGAACTTTACTTTAATGATGATGAAAAACACCTGACCAAACCGATGAAATCATTTGGTGTTAAGGATGTGGAAATCATTTACACAGGATCATTTTCAAAAATATTGGGTCCGGGATTTAGATTGGGCTATATGTTGTCTTCTGAAGAGATCTTCGAAAAAGCTGAAACGGTTAAACAGGCTCTCGATGCCTGTACTTCCAGTTTTATGCAGATACTGGCGAATGAATTTTTAGCACAAAATAAACTGGAACCTTATTTGGCATTTTTGAGAAGTGAATATCTGGAACGCAAGAATTTGCTTCAAAAATATTTGAAAGCCTATATGCCCCAGGAAGTCACCTGGAATGAACCCAAAGGAGGATTTTACATGTGGCTGAAATTACCTTCTCATATTAAATCAACAGACATATTTAAAGAAAGTGTTGCCAAAGGAGTAGTATTTGTAACCGGAAGAACCTTTGATCCCGCCAGTCAAAAGGATGACAGGTTGCGACTTTCCTTTTCAAATATGCCAAAGGAGCAAATTGAAAAAGGGGTCATTATCTTATCTGAAGCAATAAAAAAAGTGCTTCAGAATTCTAAAATGTCAGATCTCCTGATCGGGATTTTCAAGTTCAAAACAAAAAAGTATCGGGAATAAAGACAAGTTTTATCCCCGATACTTTTTTATAAAGAAATATTGTACCTGATCTATAAATTAGCCAGATTGGTGATTCCTTCAGCTACTTTTTTTCCTTCAGTAAAAGCTTCAAGGTTTAGCTTTATGATCTTTTCACTTTTATGCTGGAACAATTTCTTGATGGCTTCGATCATACTGTCTTCCGATAATGGAATTATAGCTGATGCTGCTCCCAATAAAACTATATTAGCCACTTTTGAATTACCAATGGCTTTGGCAATTTCTGTAGCGTTTATAATGACGTGATTCGGATGCTTCTTTATCTGGTCAAAAAGATCATTTTTTTCAGGATAATTGGAAGTATTAATAAAAGCTTCTGAGTCTGTAACCAGCCAGCCATCCTTCTTCAAAAAAGGCATGTATCTCAATGCTTCCATGGGTTCTACCGATAAAATCAAATCAGCTTTTCCTTCAGGAATGAGATCAGAAAAAATTTCCTTGTCCGATATTCTTACATGTGATTGCACGGCACCGCCACGTTGGCTCATCCCATGAACTTCAGATTGTTTAATGAACAAGTTCTCGTTTAAAGCAGCCGTATCCAAAACCGCAGCAATCGTAAGGATTCCCTGTCCACCAACACCCGATAATATTATATTTGTTTTCATCTGTTTAATTTTTTCTAAGTCAGACACTTTAGTTCAGTGATGCAATTCTGGCTTTAATTTGCTCTTTTTGATCCCTTGATAATCTAACGCAGGGCCTTTCAGAAATAATGACCGAAACACCTTTGTATTTTAATTCGTTTCGCAGTACTTCCACGTTTTCTTCGTGGTTCTTTTTTAGAGGCACTATAGTTTTAAGATGATCGGGATGAACTCCAATTCCCAAACAGATTTTGTGCAATCTCCCTACTGCAGAAGATTCCTGAGCTCCCGTCATAGCAACAGCCGAATTATCTGAAATGATGATTGTAATTGGGGTATTTTCATAAACCGCATCCAGAAGCCCAGTCATACCCGAATGTGTAAAAGTGGAATCTCCTATAACTGCAATTGCATTCTCCAGCCCCGCATCTGCGGCGCCTTTTGCCATCGTAATAGAAGCTCCCATATCTATAAGTGTGTTTATAGTACCTAAAGGCGGTAAAGCTCCCAATGCATAACATCCAATATCCCCAAAAACGTTTTTGTCCCCTATTTCTGGTATTAATTCATTAATGGCGTTAAAGAGGTCTGTATGGCCGCAACCTTCACAAAGTTGTGGAGGTCTTGGAGTCACTACGGAAGGAATAGGTTCTAACTTCTCCTGGAAAAGCCCGAGAGATTTCCCGACTATTTTCGGGTTCAGTTCTCCCGTTCGCGGCAGATCGCCCGATAACTTTCCTTTTATTTTATCGTTATCATCAAAATAGTTGTGCAGCAATTCTTCCACTATGGGGTATCCGTCTTCTACAACCAGGATCTTTTCGCAGTGGTCGTATAATGCTTTTACTTTCTCTTTGGGTAAAGGATATTGAGTGATTTTTAAAATAGAATAATCGGAGTCATCTTCTCCCAGGTTTTCCATCACATAATTATAGGCTATTCCACAAGCTATGATCCCCATTCCCTTGCTTTTACCTTTTTTCAGCCTGTTAAGATCAGAATTCTCTGAATATTCGATCAAAGTATTTTGTTTATTGACCAGGAGATCAAACTGCTTTCTGGCATTCATGGGAAGCAGAGCAAAGCGAGAGGTATCTGATGGTAAGTTGATATCATTTGGATCACGTCTTTCCTTTACTTGAATACCTGCACGGGAATGCGATAAGCGGGTGACCAACCTTAACAATACCGGTAATTTCAGTTCTTCGGAAAGGTCAAAGGCATAAAACATCATATCATAGGCTTCCTGCTGATTTGATGGTTCCAGGATTGGGATCATCGCAAATTTTCCATAGAATCGGGAATCCTGTTCATTCTGCGAAGAATGCATGGAAGGATCATCGGCCACTACCACTACGAGTCCGCCATTCACTCCGGAAACAGCCATATTCATAAAAACATCTGAAGCCACATTCAAACCCACATGCTTCATCACCACCATAGATCTCTTGCCAACATAGGACATACCCAAAGCTGCTTCCATGGCCGTTTTTTCGTTGACAGACCAGGTGGTGTGTATCTTTAATTCCTTAGCAAGTTTGGACTTTTGAATGTATTCGGTTATCTCGGTTGAAGGGGTGCCGGGATAAGCATACACGCCGGACAAACCCGCATCAATACTACCTTGAGCAAGCGCTTCATTTCCTAAGAGTAAACTTTTCATCTGTTTAAATTTGATTTTGCGTAGTGGAAATGATTCGATCTTCATCGACTCCTCCTAAAACGATATAGTTGTACAACTAATTTAGAAGGTTCAGGGTTATTAGAGTATGATCTTCATCATGCCTTAGTGCTATAATCGGAACAAAAATGCTAAAAATGAGATGTCTCAAAAATGCCTTTTTTGGAAGGAATTGAGCTGAAGTTCTTTTAAAAAGAATTACCTCCACATTTAGGTGGAGGCATATACCTCCCCTTCCTTACAGCATTGGCCAAATAAAAAAACGCTCCCGTAAAAGGAGCGTTTTTTTCAATTTGTAAAACCTTACTTTACTTGATATCGATCATTCGTTTTGCCTGTACTTTTGCATCCTCACGTTTTGGAAGCGTAATGGCCAGAACTCCATCTTTATATTGAGCCGAGATCTTATCGGCTTCTACAGTTTCCGGCAGACTAAAGGCTCTTTTGAAGCTGCTGTAGCTAAATTCGCGACGGGTAAATCTTCCGCCGTTTTCTTTTTTCTCATTCTCTCTTTTTTCTTCAGAAGAAATAGTAAGAACGCCGTTGTCCAACTCCAGGTTAAAATCTTTTTTGGTCATTCCCGGAGCAGCAAGTTCAAGAATAAAGGTATCATCATTTTCGGCAATATTCACAGCCGGAACGCTGGTTCCAATGCGGTTCATTCCGGAGTTTCCATTGTCATTCCAGTCGGTTTTGAACATGTCATCAAAAATCGATGGAAGCCAATTGTCGGTGTTTCTTTTTACAAGGTTCATAGCTAAATATTTTAAAGTTATACAATTTTACTTTTCAGTTTTCTCCAGTCAAATTAAATACCAGTTGGATAAATCGGTCATTTTGTCTGCTAAGAATTGTATTTAGGTGTCATTATGTCGCTAAAAATAGATGTTTTAATAGAAAAGCCTTTAGTTTGCTTTATAAACTTCCTTAATTCATTAGGCTTATGTATTTTTGCAGCTTAAAACTCACCTATGCCTCTATCTAATAATGATATCTTCAAGAAACTGAGAGTTGCTTTAAAACTACGGGATGAGGATATTGTGCATATTTGCTCCCTTGTGGATTTCAAAGTCACCAAAAGTGAGATTGGAGCTATTTTTCGAAGTGAAGACCATCCGAAATATATGGAATGCGGGGATCAATTTCTACGGAATTTCCTCAATGGATTAGTGATCTATAAACGTGGACCTATGCCCAAGAAAGAAGAAAAGAAGTAGCTCATGGAAGTAATTGCCGAGAAGAGAATCGTCACGGCTTCTGAAGTTGCCTCGCTCAATAAAAAATACCGGGATCTTAACCTCCATGAGAGAATAGAAGAACTCTACAAGGATTTTGGTCTTTCCGAAATAATGCTTACCAGCTCCTTTGCTGCTACCTCTGCTTTTCTTTTAAAATTATTTTCTGAGGTTAATCGTGATCAACTTATATATTTCATTGATACCGGCTACCATTTTGAAGAAACCCTTAAATACAGGAAGAAGTTATCTGAGCTTTACGGGCTTAAGGTAAAATCAATTAGTGCATTAAAAGAGGAACACGATTTTACAAGAAGTGATGAGACATGGAAAAAAAATCCCGATTTCTGTTGTCACATAAATAAGGTAAAGCCCCTGGATTTGATCAAGGCAAAATATACTGTTTGGGTAAGCGGCTTGATGGAATGGCAAAGCGACCACCGTTCCACACTTGACATTTTCGAAAACCGGGGAGAGATCCTCAAGTTCTATCCGCTGCTGGACGTCACAAAGAAAGAGCGGGATGAGTTCATCGCAAAACATGAACTCCCTTTCCACCCTTTGGTTTCCAAAGGTTACAGTTCGATTGGCTGCTCTCCCTGTACTGCACCGGGAGATGAAAGAAGCGGCCGCTGGAACAACAGTCCAAAAACCGAATGTGGTTTACATCTATAAATAAAAAACCCGGAGCGATTACTTCCGGGTTGTTTTTTAAGGTCAGCTTGACTTAACTCATTTTCTTTACAACAGTGAGTTCATAAATTCTGCCTTTCATCCAGGATTCGGCTGGAAGCAATCTGTTGGACAATTGCTTCTGAATGTACTCATTCACTTCCCCGTTAGAAGAAGAAACCGATAAACTCTGGATCTTTTGATCTTCAGAAACTGAAAAGAATACTGTTACTTCAAGTGGTTCACACTCGTTGGCTAATTTCACATTTTCAAGAATTCTTTCAATTTCAACAGATACTGAATCTGGATTTGCAAGACTTTTGATCTCCCTGGCTGATACAGTTGAAGAAATGATCATTGCAAATACTACTAACAACAGTTTTAAATTTTTCATGACGTTCGTTTTTAAATTAATTGATGCGATTTGATGATTGATGATTTACTATAAAGACTTCATAAAGAGACAATTGTTACAATACTCAGGAAATTTTAACAAATATTTTTGACCTTCTATTGTAAGGTCATAAAAAAACCCGGTGATTAGCCGGGTTTTTTACCAATGTGCTGCAGCTTACCTACTTGCCTGCACTTTTACCGGTAATTCATAGATCTTCTCAGATTGCCAGGAATTACCATAAAGCTTTTGGTTCTCCAATCTCTTTTTTAGGAAAGAATTTACTTCCTCGTTTGGAGAATCAATTAAACTGATCTCAATCTTTCTATCCTCATTTACTTGAAAGATAACCCGCACTGTAAATTCTTCTTCAATGACTAAACCGGAATCGGAAAGCATTTGTTCGATTTGATCACTGATTGATCTGTTTCTGTCTTCAAAATCGAAATTGGTGTTTGCAAAAGTTGCAGTTGATACTGTTAATGCAAAAGCGGCTAAAAAAAGTCTAAAGCGTTTCATAATCGTTCGTTTTAAAATTAATATTAATTGATTGATGTTATACCCTAAAGACTGTAAGCAATTTCGTTTTGTTACAGTTGATTTTTTGCTTAACACGATTTTAACAATTCTGCAATACAGGGAAGAGCATGAGACGTTCAACAATGCCCACCTCTACTCTCATTTGAAACTGTGTAAAATAGAAAACCCCGGATCTCTCCGGGGTTTTCTATTTTTATGTTTTAAACAGTATTAAGCCAGTACTTCCTGAACTTTATCTGCTGCTTCCTGGAATTCAACAGCACTGTATACATCCAGTCCGCTGTTATCGATAAGTTCCTTTGCAATATCTGCATTGGTTCCCTGGAGACGAACAATAATGGGTACATTAATAGTATCTCCCATGTTCTTGTAAGCATCAACAATTCCCTGTGCAACACGGTCACATCTTACAATTCCTCCAAATATGTTAACCAGTATAGCTTTTACTTTTTCATCTTTTAAAATAAGACGGAATGCTTCTTCAACTCTCTTGGCATCGGCAGTACCTCCAACATCAAGGAAGTTAGCTGGTTCCCCACCGGCTTGTTTAATAAGGTCCATGGTCGCCATTGCAAGTCCGGCACCATTTACCATACATCCAACATTCCCATCAAGGTCAACGTAGTTAAGACCTACTGCACGGGCTTCTACTTCTACCGGGCTCTCCTCACGCTCATCACGCATTTCGGCGTAATCTTTATGACGGAAAAGCGCATTATCATCAAGAGTAACTTTTGCATCAACAGCCATGATCTTATCATCGCTGGTTTTAAGGACCGGATTGATCTCGAAAAGAGAAGAATCAGATTTTGTGAAGGCCTCATAAAGAGACATCACGAATTTGGTCATTTCTTTAAACGCATTTCCGCTTAATCCAAGGTTGAAGGCAATTCTTCTCGCCTGGAATGGCAGCAATCCTGTTGCAGGATCCACCTCTTCATTGAATATCAAATGTGGTGTTTCTTCGGCAACAGTTTCAATGTCCATACCACCTTCTGTAGAATACATGATCATATTCTTACCTGTAGCACGGTTAAGAAGAACAGACATATAATATTCTTCGGGCTCATTGTCACCTGGGTAATAAACATCCTCGGCCACCAATACCTGATGTACTTTTTTACCTTCAGCAGAAGTTTGCGGCGTTACCAGGTTCATCCCGATTATTTGTCCTGCAATTTCTTCAACCTCCTGGAGATTTTTGGCAAGTTTAACTCCGCCACCTTTTCCACGTCCACCTGCATGTACCTGGGCCTTAATAACATGCCATCCTGTACCGGTTTGTTCTGTAAGTTTTTTTGCAGCTTCAACTGCCTCTTTTGCATCCTGAGCAACAATCCCACGTTGTATGCGGACCCCAAAACTGCTTAAAATTTCTTTTCCCTGATATTCGTGTATGTTCATAATAAGGTGTTTCTTCAGTATTCGTTAAGGTTCACAAAAGTAGCAAATGTTAGAGGATTCTGCCAATCTTTTTAATGCTAGCACATAAATCAAAGATTTTCCTTACTTTTTAGTTCTTAACCTGAATTCTGTGAAATCAAGCGGGTCATAATTTCTGAAATGCCCGTTAAGTTCGATGACCTGTTTGGTGCGGTTCATCTCCTGAACAATAGGGATAGAAATGAGAAGGTGATTGATCAAATATTCCTGTCTCGCTTTTTCTGAAGTTAACTTTAGCAAAGAGTATTCCTGCTCCAGGGAAAGACCAATTTTATGAGCGAGAGTGAAACTCGTAAAACCGGAGATGTCTATTATAGGTCTGGGCACTTCCAGATGTTCATATAGTTCATAAATGAGATCCAGTAGTTGCTGTTTTAAAGCCCTGGTAGATTCCTCACGATCTTTTAAAAATTCAACATCTCCTCCTGCATATAATTTCCCCGATTCTTTATAATCAAACTTCTTTACTCTAAAGACCCGGAGGCCTATACATATAATATCTTTGGCACCAGAATCATAGCTCTTCATAACTTTTGTAAGCTGCATCTCTGTCCCGTATTCCAAATGGTCATGAAAATATATAGGAATACCAAAATGCATCCCGGTACTTTCACAATCTTCAATTAATTGAACATAGCGTTCTTCAAAAATGTGCAAAGGCAATTTCTCGCCCGGAAATACCACGCTTTGTAAAGGAAATAATGGAAGCCGTGAGACCATAATTAATTGGTTTACAACCTGTAAATTACAAAAATTCTTTTTCACTGGGTAAGTAAGCTTACCAAAATTTCGTCCTCTATCCCCTTAAAAATAACATTTAGTTAGAATTGGTTAATTTTCAACATGCAGTGCGTGAATGCCAAAAAACCCTTTTACTTTTGCGCCTTTAATAAATAAAAATGAACAACCAGGACCTTTTAAATATTGCGGAAGAATTCGGTAGCCCTGTATATGTATATGATGCCGAAAAGATCATTTCACAGTACAATCGCCTTACCTCTGCTTTCAGTAAGATAGAAAATCTTAGGATTCACTACGCCGTTAAAGCACTTTCCAATATTTCGATCCTGAGTTTGTTTAAAGAATTGGGTGCCGGGCTGGATACTGTGTCTATTCAGGAAGTGAAATTAGGACTGGAAGCCGGTGTGGAACCTTCAAAGATTATTTATACTCCCAACGGAGTTTCCCTTGAGGAAATTGAGAAAGTTTCGGCAATGGGGGTACAGATCAATATTGACAACCTCTCCATCCTTGAACAGTTTGGAACGAAACATCCATCGGTGCCGGTTTGTATAAGGATCAATCCTCATGTGATGGCAGGTGGCAACACCAATATTTCGGTGGGACATATAGATTCTAAATTCGGAATTTCAATCCACCAGATCCCGCACCTCCTGCGCATTGTAGAAAATACGGGAATGCACATCAATGGGATCCACATGCACACAGGAAGTGATATTCTGGATATCGAAGTATTCCTATATGCTTCAGAAATTCTTTTTGACACAGCCCGCCATTTTAAAGATCTTGAATTCATTGACTTTGGAAGTGGATTCAAAGTCCCTTATAAAGAAGGGGATATAGAAACCAATATTGAGGAACTCGGGGAAAAACTCACTTCCAGGTTCAAATCATTTTGTAAAGAATACGGTCGGGACCTTACCCTTGCTTTTGAACCGGGGAAATTTTTAGTGAGTGAGGCAGGAAAGTTCCTGGCACGGGTAAATGTGATTAAACAAACCACCTCCACTGTTTTTGCAGGAGTGGATAGTGGCTTTAATCATCTAATTCGTCCTATGTTCTATGGTTCCCGTCATGAAATTCATAACATTTCCAATCCCGGTGGGAAAGAAAGATTTTACTCTGTGGTTGGTTACATCTGTGAAACTGACACTTTCGCCAATAACCGCAGAATTTCAGAAATAAAAGAGGGAGATATTCTGGCTTTTGATAATGCAGGAGCCTATTGCTATTCCATGTCAAGTAATTTTAACTCCCGATACCGTCCCCCGGAAGTAATGTGGTACAATGGTGCAGCCCATTTAATTAGAAAAAGGGAAGATTTCGAAGATCTTATCCGGGGACAGGTGAAGCTTGATCTTTCAGCTTTAATAGAAAAAGAATAATCTTTCAAAAAAGGCGGTTTTTGTGTCATTTTTAATTCAAAAGTGGGAACTTTCTCCATTTTGAATTGAAAAAAGGCAACTTCTTTGCCTTTTTGGATCATTACCTTTAGGTTTGTAAAAAACCTAAATTAAACGATATGATCTTAAGTAAGATGAAAATGTTCGGCTTATTATTTCTCATGATAATTGGCAGTTCCAGCCTAATGGCTCAAACCAATGTTACAGACGAGGAAATAGGTCAATTTGCCGTAACCTTTCAAAAGATGCGCATGATAAATCAGGAAGCTCAGAAGCAATTGAGTGAAGCGATCGCAGAAGAAGGCATGGAGGTTACAAGATTTAATACTATTCACCAGGCTCAAATGGATCCTGCGGCTGAAGTTGAACTCACAAAGGAAGAGGAGAAAAAATACGATGCTATCATAAAGGATCTTAACGAAATGCAGGCAGAATTCCGCAAGGAGATCGAAGATATGATCAAAGATGGTGGACTGTCGGTAGAGCGTTATGAACAAATTGGTGCTCAGTTACAAAATGATGCCGAACTTCAGGAAAGACTTAGGGAAGAATTGACCAACTAGTTCTATCCTGCGAATAAAAAAAGGCTTCTCAAAAATGACATTTTTGAGTAGCCTTTTTTTATTCATAATCCTTCAGTCTATATACTTCTTTCCAGTTCCATCCTGCGTACTTTAAACTTGAAGTGAACTGCCGGTCCATTTCCAGGTTCTTCTCAAAGTAATAACCATATTTCATCCAGTGACTTCTGTAAGTTTTCAATTCCTCCTCACTGTGAGTGGCGGCATCTGGATCCTCCAGCCCCAGCTCCAGGTATTTCTCTATTCCGTTTAATAAAGCCGTTAATTTCTTGTGCTGGACAGAATCTTTTTTCCAATCCAGCCTAATGATCATAAGCACCTCATAAAGTCTCGCGAGCTGTACGACAAGAGCAGATTCATGTTTTTTTGACAAGAAATAATTTGCCATTGGGAAAGCCAGGTAACTACTTGCATTCTGCAAAATTTGCTGTCTTAGATCACTTGCATTGGAAACCAGGTCTTCCAGGTCTTCTTGCTGCTTATAAAATTGAAAGATCTCTTCCACATCCTTTCCCATGGTAGAAATAAGAAAAGCCAGCTGCTTTTTAGATAGTACAGCATTGATAACACTTAAAAGATAAGTCAATCCAGTGGTGATCAAGATAAATCCCGAAAAAGACAAAATACCGGTAAGGATCCTACTTGTATCATTCCCGGGAACAAAGTCTCCAATTCCCAGGGTCGAGAGAACATACCCTGTGTAGTAAAACCGTTCGGGATGTGTAGCCGGTAAGCCGGTGGTACCATTCACTACCATTTCCTCTCCGGCACTAAATACGGTATAGGTCCCAATAAACAATAACAACATCCAGAGGAAAGTTGTCATTAAAAGATGAGTAATCCCCGAAAATTTAAAAATGGTACGGGAGCGGTTTTGGATCATGATCCTGTTGAGGATCTGATTTACAATTCTCGAAAAAATACCAAAACCATTACCGGAAAGTGTAGTGTGAAAAAAGTCCAGATAGGTGAAAAGAATAATAGATAAACCAATTACAATTTGAGCTGTCTGCATGCACCCTAAATTAATTAAAAGGTCCTTAAAAAAATCTAATATCAACTTAAACTTTTCTAAAGCCTCTGCTCATTCTCCAATATTTGATCCTTGAATTTCGTACATTATAATATCTAAAATGAGCTATCATGAATCTGGAAAATGAAAAAGGAAAGGAGTATATCAAACCTCTTGAAAATGCAAAAGATCTTGATCCCCTGCTGGACAAAATTGGAGATTCTAAATATGTGCTGCTGGGTGAGGCCACTCACGGCACTCATGAATACTATACATGGAGGGCAGAAATTTCAAAAAGGCTAATTAAGGAAAAAGGTTTCTCCTTTGTCGCTGTCGAAGGAGACTGGCCCGATTGTTTTGAGATCAACCGATGGATCAAAAATTTTCCCGATACTCCTTCTCAAATTTCTGAAGTCCTTAAAAATTTCAACCGCTGGCCAACCTGGATGTGGGCGAACTGGGAAATTGCCGCTTTTGCGGAATGGTTGAGAAACCACAATAAAAATTTAGAGTCAAAGAAAAAAGTCGGTTTTTATGGGCTGGACGTGTATAGCCTTTGGGAATCAATGGAAATCATCGTCAACTACCTGGAAAAGGAAGATCCCGAAGTTGCTGCCCTTGCAAAACTTACCGCAGACTGTTTTGAACCTTACCGGCAAAATGATTCTTATGTCACGGCTTATCGGGGATTAAATCAAAAGTGCCGCAGTGAAGTGGTTCAACTGCTTAAGGAGGTGCGTCAAAAGACATCTCAATATGAAAATGAACCCGAAGCAGGGCTCAATGCAGAACTAAATTCCCTGGTGCTTAAAAATGCCGAAAAATATTATGAAGCCATGGCAAAATTTGACCATTCCTCCTGGAATGTTAGGGATAGTCACATGGTAGAGACCTTAAATACCCTTACTAATTACCACGGTGAAGACGCAAAAGTGATTGTTTGGGAACACAATACCCACATTGGGGATGCCCGCGCCACAAATATGGCCTCATCGGGATTGCATAATGTGGGTCAATTGGTGCGACAGCAGCACAAAAAAGACGGGGTGGTCCTTGTAGGTTTCGGCTCGTATGAAGGATCTGTAATAGCAGGTGAATTTTGGGGGGCTCCTATGAAGAACATGGATTTGCCAAAAGCTATTGATGGCAGTATAGAAAAGATGTTGCACACTTTGGGCGCAGAGAATAAGTTACTGCTCTTTGAGGAGGGAAGCGACCTCTCCAAAAAGCTAAAGGATAAAATAGGGCATCGTGCAGTGGGTGTGGTATACGATCCTCACCAGGAGCGCGGCAATTATGTCCCCTCAAAAATGTCAAAAAGATACGATGCTTTTCTGTACATCGACAGGACGCAGGGAGTACATCCTCTTCACCTTAAACCTGAAGGCAGTAAGATCCCCGATACTTTTCCCTTCGGAATTTAAAGTTTACTTATGAAGATCAAGATCCTTGGCACCCGCGGAAAAATTGAACCCAAAGCTGAAAATTATGTAAATCATACAGGTTTCCTGCTCGACGACAAGATCCTTATAGATGTTGGCGAGCCGAATTATTTGGAATACAAACCTGAAGCCATAGTCTTTACCCATTTTCACCCGGACCATGCCTTCTTTGTTCCAGATAAAGAAAAATTTGATCCTAATATTCCCCTTTTTGGACCCGAAGCTCATGAGCTCATTCCAAAGCTTCAGGTGATCTCCAAGAAATTTGAACTGGAAGGCTACAGCTTCACTCCTATTCCTGTAATTCATGCTTTAAGACTGAAGTCTCTTGGATACATCATCCAAAAAGGGCAAAAAAGGATCTTCATTACCGGCGACGTCGCGTGGATAGAAAAAGCTAACCTTAAAGATTTGCCTCCACTGGATCTGGTGATAACTGAAGCCACTTTCATCCATAAAGGCGGCAGAATAAACCGAAAGAAAGATCGCATTTTCGGCCACACAGGAGTACCCGATCTTATTCGACTGCTGAGTCCGCACACAAAGAAGATCGCTTTTTGCCACTACGGCGAATGGTTCTTTGAAAATTCTCCTGAAGAAAGTAAGAAGCAGATAAAATCACTTGAAGAGGATGTTGAGCTTATTCCCACGCAAGATGGAATGGAGCTGGAAGTTTAATTCTCCAACATCTTCCGAAGTTGTTTTGCATTTTCGGGAGCATTGGCGTGGATGTCATTATTAAAATAAATATAGATCTCCTTTAAACCTGAATTCCTTATCATGTGTGCCCATTCCTTTAATTCATCTATAGAATAATAGTAATCATACCATTTTTTACCTTTTCCGTGGAAGCGCAGGTAACCTGTTTCTGAAGTTGTGATCATTTCTTCAGGAAAACGGGGGCTGGAAATAGCACAGAAAATTACATTTTGCTTTCTCAACAAAGCGTAAACCTCTTCATCATACCAGCTCTCGTGTCGAAATTCAATGACATTATTTACCCTTTTATCGAAAAGCTTTATAAAATCCAGCAGCTTTTCATCATTGCGATGCACACTTGGCGGCAACTGCCACAGTAAATTTCCAAGCTTGTTACCCATAATGCCTGAGGTAGTGTTGAAATTCCCCACACTTTCCTCTACGTCATTCAGCTTTTTCATGTGGGTAATATAGCGACTGCCCTTGAGCGTAAACTTAAAATCTTCGGGCACAGTATCCCGCCACTTCTCAACCGTTTTGTCCTGCGGGAATCTGTAAAAAGTACTGTTTATTTCTACGGTATTAAATTCTCCAGAATAATGGTCCAGCCAATTCTTTTGAGCGAGTTTTTCAGGATAGAATTTCCCTCTCCAGTCCCTGTAATTCCATCCGGAACACCCTATATATATTTTCATTTTTCCTCTTTTTGACAGGATGGGCAAAAGTATGTGCTCCTTCCCGAAACTTTAATTTGTTTGATCTTTCCTTTACAAGCCGGGCAATCCTCGCCCTCTTTTCTATGTTTAATTAGGTAAGAATCCGGGAAATCCTCCCGCACCCCTTCTTTCTCTATAGCTTTTTCCAGCACTTTCTTCATCTTCTTAAAAAGCTGTTTTTTATCCTTTTCTGAAATTGCATTTGTCTTTGTCTTTGGATGTATTTTACACTGGTAAAGCATTTCATCTGAATATAAATTACCAATGCCGGCGAGAACATGCTGGTCTGTGAGGACTCCTTTAATGCTTCCGGTTTTATCTTGCAGCAACTCAAGAAATTCCTTTTCAGTTAATTCTAATGCATCCTTTCCTATTTCCTGACTCTCCCTGAAATCTTCCAAATCTTCAGCAATAAAAAGCTTCCCTAATTTTCTTTGGGATAAATAAGCCAGATGATCATTGTCTTCAAATGAAAAAACTACGCGGGAATATTTCGGCGGATCCTGGTTTTTGTAGTACTCGATCTTTCCTGTCATTCCAAAATGCATCACCAAAGCCTTGTCGCCGGTAGTTTCAATAAGTAAGTACTTCCCCAGCCTAATACCATTTTTAAATTTCTTCCCTTTAAATGCTTTAATGAATTCTTCTTTTGGGGATTGCAGGCTACCTGTGTGTAAAAATTCAATAGCTGTAATTTTTTTATGAAGTGAAGTGGCGTTGAGATAATCTTTGAAAAGAGAAATTTCGGGTAGTTCTGGCATAGTCGTTGTTTTTTATAGCTTCCTCAAATTACTTAAAATCAACCTAACACTTCATTTTTTATGAAAAGTTTCAAAGAATTCAATTTGAGAATTTCTAATTTATGGAGGCAGGTACAAATAAGAAATATGCACAGATCATTGAGAACAACATTAGCTTTATTATATCATGCTGCCTTTGCTGGCAGGGAACTGGAGCTGTGCTGCAAAAAAAGATATGGAAGAAAAAAAGGTCGTTTACCAGGGCAACAAAATCATTCCCGAAAGTATTTTGAATGAGGCAAAGATCGCGCTCTCCTATTACCCCGAACTTAAAGATGTGGAAATCGAATTCAAGTTCAAAGACAACATAAAAAAATCTTTTATGCAGGCCCAGCCTGAAAAAGCGAACTTGTTCAAAGGGAAAAATGACCGCACCTACAACATCTTTATGAGCAGTAAATTCCTGATCGAAAAAGAAGAATTTTCGATGGCCGATGTTCCGTCTGATGTTCTTATTGGCTGGTTAGGCCATGAACTGGGGCACATCATGGATTACCGCGACAAATCGGCCATGGGATTGGTTATCTTCGGATTGAGGTATATTACTTCTGACAATTATATTAAAGATGCGGAGCGTGCTGCAGATACTTATGCGGTAAACAGCGGAATGGGAGACTACATCCTCGCAACCAAAGATTTTATTCTCAACCACTCTCACCTTTCAGATTCCTATAAGCAAAGGATCGCCCGCCTGTATCTCTCTCCTGAAGAAATTATCGTCCTCGTAAATAAGCTCGAAGAAAAACTGGAAGAAGCTGAAGAAGAGGAAAGCTAATCAATGTTTAAGGCGTAAGGTCTAATGTTTAATGGATACTACCGCAACAGCCCGTCTTTACTTCTCTAAAAGTTAGAATTTGGTGCTTAATTGTTTATTGCTTATTGATCAGTACTCATTGATCGCACGAATTCCTCCCACTGAGCAAATTTTTCTTCCTTCATCACCTTCTCCATTTTCACCTGTCCGCCTTTCTTTTTATTGGCGGCGCTCCACCCGGTAAACATTTCCGGTGAAACCTTTACCACTTCCACCCCTTTTAAGGCTTTACTTCGGGCTACCCCATAATTCTTGTTAGCATCCTGCAGGGCTTTGTCCAGGGATTCTGCCAGTTTCTTTTCATCAATTTCTGCTTCAGTTCCCAGGTACCATTTGTGGATGTATTCGCCATTCTTTTTTACGGCAGCCACTGTAAATTCCGGAATTGTAATATTGAACTTCTCCTCCATCTCTTTTACAGCCTCATTCATTTTATTGACCGACAATTGAGAACCTACCACATTCAGGAAGAATTTTGTCCTGCCCGTTATTCGAATCTCCAGGCGCTCAACATCTGTGAATTTCACGGTGTCTCCAATAACGTAACGCCATGCGCCCGAAACTGTACTTATCAAGAGCACATAATCTTTTTCGGGTTCTACTTTATCCAAAGGCACCACGGGAGCTTCAGATTTTACAGATCCATCTTCGGTTATATATTCAGGTTTAAAAGGAACAAACTCAAAATAGATCCCATTGTCAACGACTAACTGCATTGAACGGGTTTCGGGACGGGCCTGGAAAGCCATAAATCCTTCAGAAGCAAGATAAGTATCTATCACCACCAACGGGGAGGCAACCAGTTTCTCAAAAGCCTTTTCATAAGGTTCAAAAGCTACTCCTCCAGTGGTATATACCAGCAGGTTTGGCCAGATCTCGTGAATGTTCTTTGCATTATGGAATTCCAGGATCTTCTTGATCATCAATTCTGTCCAGGATGGAATACCCGACATCGCACCTATATCCCAGTTCTTAGCCTCTTTTGCGATCTCTAAAACCCGCTTATCCCAATCTTCTATCTGGGAAATCTCAACTCCGGGCTTATAAAAATTCCTGAACCAAAAAGGAATATTACTTGCGCTAATTCCGCTTATCTCCCCTTCCTCATGATCCTCAACCTTATTAAGATCTGTAGAACTGCCCAGCATCATGATCTCTTTCTGAAAAAAATCTGAAGGCAGATCATAATTCGCGAGGGAACCTACCTGCTTTATCCCGGTTTGGCGAATTGCTTCTACCATGTCTTCGGTAACCGGAATCCTTTTGCTCGACTTTCCGGTAGTGCCCGAGCTCAGGGCAAAATAGGGAGGCTTTCCGGGCCAGGTAATATTTTCTTCCCCTTCATGCATCCTGCTCCACCATTCTTCATTGATCTTATTGTAGTCAAAAATGGGAATTCGGCTGGAAAATTCTGCCTTTATGTCATCAGATTCAAGGATCTCATCAAATTTATAATGCTTTCCAAAGGCTGTGTTTTTTGCCTTTTTAAGCAGGCCTCTTAGCACCTCCACCTGGGCTTCATCGGGTTTTGGTTGAGAAGTCACGGCATCCCGTGCCTGTATAAGTCCTTTTATGATCGATCCTATTACTGCCATTGTTTGAAGTTTGGCTGAAATTACTGAAAAGGTCATTAACGGCCCGAAATGCAGGTTTGAATTATCAAGATTTTAACCTTTTTATCCCTGAAGTTTTTGCCTGAAAAACTTCGGAAAAAAACTTTCTTATTTTGACATTTTTGAGACCTTAGCCCCATGGATCTTAAACCTGATTATAAAGCTCTGTTAGACCTCGCCCATGCCAAGATGCATTTTGGCAAATATAAGGGCCGCTACCTTTCAGAACTACCTGAATTTTACCTGGTTTGGTTTAGACAACAGGGATTTCCGAAGGGAAAAACAGGAGATCAACTTCAACAGGTGCTGGATATAAAGGTGAACGGGATGGAGGACATTCTTAGGACAATTAGAAGAAAATATCCCAGATAGGTGATTTTAAGGGCTTTTTGAACGCTTCTAAACCCTTAAAGTTTTGCTAACATATTCTCCGGCAAATGGTTCCTTTTTCTTTTCTTCTTTGTAATTTAGCGCCCTGAATAAAAAGACGCAAAAACACCTCTCAAAAATGGCTGAAACCAAGTATATCTTTGTCACCGGCGGCGTTTCCTCCTCGCTTGGAAAAGGCATTATCGCTGCTTCCCTGGCAAAATTACTGCAAGCGCGCGGGTACAAAACCACTATTCAGAAACTGGATCCCTACATCAATGTTGACCCCGGAACTTTAAACCCTTACGAGCACGGCGAATGCTATGTGACCGAAGATGGTGCCGAGACAGATCTTGATTTGGGGCATTATGAAAGATTCCTCAATGTAAATACCTCCCAGGCAAACAATGTTACCACGGGTCGTATTTACCAAAGTGTAATTGAAAAAGAGCGCCGCGGGGAATTTTTGGGAAAGACCGTACAGGTTATTCCTCATATTACTAATGAGATTAAGGAGCGCGTTCAGCTTTTAGGAAAGAATCATGAGTACGATATTGTAATTACCGAGATTGGTGGTACAGTGGGGGATATTGAATCCCTGCCGTATATTGAAGCAGTACGACAGTTAAAATGGGAATTGGGAGATGACAATGCACTGGTGATTCACCTTACGCTTGTCCCCTATCTTTCGGCTGCCGGCGAACTCAAAACAAAGCCCACACAGCATAGCGTTAAAACCCTCATGGAAAGCGGACTTAGAGCCGATATCCTGGTATGCCGCACAGAACATGAACTCTCTGACGATATAAGAAGAAAGCTGGCCTTGTTTTGCAACGTGAAGCAGGAAGCAGTTATCCAATCTATTGATGCGTCCACAATTTATGACGTACCGAATATGATGCTGGAGGAAGGCCTTGACAAAGTTACGCTGAAGAAATTAAATCTACCCGATGACACCACTCCAGATCTTACGCAGTGGAATGAGTTTTTAAAGCGACACAAAAATCCTAAACACGAAGTCACCATAGGTCTTATTGGAAAGTATGTGGAACTTCAGGATTCATATAAATCTATTCTTGAAGCCTTTATTCACGCAGGTGCTGCCAATGAGGTGAAGGTAAATATTGAAAGCATACATTCAGAATTTATCAATGAGAGCACAATCCAAAATAAGATATCTCACCTGGATGGAATTTTGGTAGCCCCAGGTTTTGGGGAACGTGGCATCGAGGGTAAAATAGATGCTGTGCGTTTTGCGAGAGAAAACAAGTTACCCTTTTTAGGTATATGCCTCGGAATGCAAATGGCAGTTATTGAATTCGCCCGCAATGTGCTGCAACTCAAAAATGCGAATTCTACCGAAATGGATTCTACTACCCCGCATCCCGTCATTGACCTTATGGAGGAACAAAAAGAAGTTACTCATATGGGCGGCAGTATGCGACTGGGATCCTGGGAGTGTTCTTTAAAGGAAGATTCTATTGCCAGGGAAGTTTATGGTAAGAGCCAGATCTTTGAAAGACACCGTCACCGTTATGAATACAACAACCGTTATGCTCCCCAAATGGAGTCACACGGTTTGAAAAGCACAGGAGTAAACCCGAAAACAAACCTGGTTGAGATCATTGAAGTTGAAGATCACCCCTGGTTTGTTGGCGTACAATATCACCCTGAATATAAAAGTACAGTGGCCTCGCCTCATCCACTTTTTATAGCTTTTATTAAAGCTGCAAAAGAATACTCACAGAAAAAAAAGAATGCCAGCCTGGCACAATAGTCCTGTTTGGTCACAATTTTGACTGGCAATGACAGCGGAACGGTCCGCGTTTATTATTTTTTAGAATGGAAGAAAAAAAATTAGATATTAATTCTCTGATAGGTTTCCTTTTAATTGGGGGAATCCTGCTATGGATGTTGTACATGAATCCTTCTGCTCCAGAAGTTGTGGAGGAACCGGTTACAGATGAAGTTGTAGTTACTCCAGATGAACAGGAAGGACTTGCGCAATCTGAAATGATACAGGAAGCAGATTCTGCAGCCGTTGCTCGCGCAGCCAGCAGGTTGGGTGCTTTTGGATATTCGGCCACTTTACCTTCGGCTACAGAGAATGAGACTTCGGTTGAGAACGACGTTCTTGCATTGAGCTTTTCAAACAAAGGCGGTTATCTTTCCGAAGCAAAGATGAAGAACTACAAGACCTTTGATTCGATCCCTGTTTATCTTATCAAGGACAATAATGCCTCTCTAAATCTTACATTTACAACCAGTGATGGAAGGGTATTGAATACAAAAGATCTTTACTTTGAACCTACAGTGACCAAAAATGGAGAAAATACTGTTGTTTCCATGAAGTTAAAGGTCTCTCCCCAAGAATTCCTTGAATATCGATACGTTCTGAAACCGGGAGAATACATGATGGATTTCACCATCCGCTCTCAGGGTCTTAGCGACGTCCTCAACCCATCAGATCCTGTCCTGCTTGACTGGAAACTTAAGGGCTACAGGCATGCGAAAAGTATAACCTACGAAAACCGTTATACCAAACTTGTTTATGAATACGATGGCGGTGACGATGACGAGGTGAACGACGGAGAAGATGAAGAAATCGATATTTCCTACGTTGCCTATAAGCAGCATTTCTTCACCTCAATCCTTCTTACTGATACTCCTTTTGAAACCGGAAAGTTTAAGGCCGAAGACCTTGTAGAAGACGAGGAAGTAGATACTTTATACACTAAAGCCTTTGCCTCTACCCTGCCGCTGCAGCTTAATGGCGGGGAGCTTAATTACAACATGAACTGGTACTATGGACCAAGTGATTACCAGCTCCTAAACGACTATGACAGGAATCTGGACGAAATCATACCACTAGGGTGGGGAATCTTTGGCTGGATCAACAGGTACGTGTTCATTCCTTTCTTCTCCTTTATCACCAATTATATGGGTTATGGGATTGCAATTATCGTTATGACCATTGCAATTAAACTGGTGCTTTCACCCGTTCAATACAAACAGTATTTGTCACAGGCCAAAATGAAGGTTTTAAGACCAGAAATTAATGAGCTGAATGAGAAGTATAAGGACAACGCAATGAAAAAGCAGCAGGAAACTATGAAGCTGTACAGCAAGGCCGGTGCCAGTCCTATGAGCGGTTGTCTCCCTGCGTTGATGCAAATGCCGGTGTTTTATGCCTTATTCATGTTTTTTCCAAGTGCCTTCCAGCTGAGACAAAAGGATTTCTTGTGGGCCGATGACCTTTCAAGTTATGACAAGATAGCCGAATTGCCTTTTTACATTCCTTTCTATGGAGATCACGTGAGTTTATTCCCTATTCTTGCGTCCATTGCTATCTTCATTTATATGATGATGACAACCGGGCAAACCATGCAGAATGCCCAACAGCCGGGAATGCCCAACATGAAGTTCATTATGTATCTTTCCCCGCTCTTTATGTTGATCTTCTTCAACAACTTTGCGAGTGGGTTATCTCTGTATTATTTAGTTTCAAACCTTATTACCATTGGGATCATGCTCTTTATTAAACATTTTATCCTTGATGAGGAGAAGATACATGCAAGAATTCAGGAAAATAAGAAGAAGCCTAAGAAACAGGGAAAATTTGCCCGGAAAATGCAGGAAATGATGGAGCAGGCAGAACAGCAAAAGAAAGGAAAGAAATAATATTTCTTTTCCGCTAAATAAAAAGAAGAGCCCGGAAATATCCGGGCTCTTCTCATTTAACTAACCACTATTAATAAACTACATTGCTGCAGGTAAAAGAACTGTATCGATTACATGGATCACTCCATTATTAGCCTGTACATCCACAGCAATAATTTCTGAAGTTCTTCCGCGGGCATCTGTGATTACTGCACCATTATCAAGATCAATAGTGAATGACTGCCCTGCAAGTGTGGGGACTTCCATATCATCTGTAAGATCTGTCGATCTCACATTTGCATCGGCCACCACATGGTAACTTAATACAGAAGCCAAAAGATCTGCAGGAATGTCCCCAAGAGCTTCCATTTCAAGCTCCTCCAGCAAAGAGCCAAAAGCCTCATTGGTAGGTGCGAAAACCGTGAAAGGAGCAGGAGGATCTGTCTCCATCAGGGTACTTACAAAAGTAAAATCTTCTTCCCTGGTAAGAGCCGCAACAAGAATCTCAAAATTTGGATCGGCCACAGCGAAAGTCACAACACTTGGTAACCCGATCACTTCATCTACAGCATGAATAACCCCATTATCCACCTCAATATCTGCGTCAGTAACTGTAGCTACCCCATTAATCATTACGCCATTGCTGGTATTGATATACATGGAAAGATTTTCAGTTGATGCACCTCCGGTAGCCATACTTTCGATATATCCGGTGGAAAGATCGGCTGCCATGATCTCTCCCATTTGCACATGGTTAAGGAGTACCTGGGTAAGCAAAGCAATAGGAACTTCAGATATGTCAGTAAACCCGTTGTCTGAAAGGAAAGCAGCAAAAGCATCATTATCTGGTGCAAAGACCGTATAATTGTCTGTTCCGTCAAGCGTTGAAGTAAGACCGGTTAACTGGAGCGCTGCCTCAAGGGAAGAATAACTGTCATTTCCGGCAACAAAATCGGCTATGGTGTTTGTTTCAACGACCGGTGGAGTTGTACCATTGTCATCATCATCACTGCAGGCAGTAAAAGCTAGCAGAAAAAATAGCCCTGCTGCTATACGATTTAAATTCAATAAATGTTTCATAAGTTTTAATTTAGCGTTACGGTTCAAAGTTAGACCATTACCAACTACAAAAATGTTTAAGTTTAGTTAATTTTTATTAAACAAAAAGAATGAGCGAATTAAAGAGTTTTTCAATCTTATGTTTCCTGGTTATGCAAGTGACAACGGGATGGACACAGGAAGATATAAATAGCCACGACACAGAAGGGAAGCGGCATGGATACTGGAAAGAATATTTCGATCCCAATGAATCACAATTAAAATTTGAAGGAGAATTTGAACATGGGAAGAAAATCGGTTTGTTTAAATTTTATCGGGAAGGATTAAAACAACCTGTAGCTATTATGGATTTTGATGCCGAATCTGATCGAGCTACAGCAAAATACCTCTCTCAAAATGGAAAAATTATCAGCGAAGGGGAAATTCATGATCAAAAACGAGTCGGAGTTTGGACCTACTATCACAAAAATTCTGATGAGGTGATGATGACCGAAAATTATGAAGAGGGAAAACTTCACGGTCACAAAAAGGTTTATTATGATGAAGGACAACTCGCCGAGGAGGCTAACTATAGTCATGGAGAATTACACGGTCCCCGGAAGCTATACTCAGAAAAAGGTGTTGTACTGGAAGACCTTCATTATGAAAACGGGGAGCTTCATGGGCCTGCAAAGATCTTCAATGGTAAGGGCGAGCTTATGAGTGAAGGTGTTTACCGCAACAATAAACACCATGGCACCTGGAGATATTATGAAAATGGAGAATTAAAAGAAGTTAAGGAATTTTGATCTCCCAGGGATATTCTCGGGGGGTATTAGGACAAAAATGTCTTAGTTCTTTCCCCTCAACCCCCTCCAAATACTATGCTTACAGCATATTAATTAACTTATTTTTAATTATTTACATAATTATTTCTTCTAAAATTGGTTATATTTAAGGAAAACCAAAACCATTGTTATGAAAAAATTTCTGATTTTATTCCTGGCAACAAGCCTTTTTGCCTTCAGCTCCTGCAGCAATGACGACGACGATAATGATGTTAACCCTATTATAGGAGAGTGGATCCTGGAATCTGTGAATCCGGCGGTCATAGATCCTGCTGCATGTACAAACAATTCAAGCATCAGTGTTAACGGAGATAATACCATGACATCAAATTTTTATCTGGAACAAAATAACTGTGATCTAATAAATACCTCCGGAACCTGGGAGGACAACGGTAATTCACTTTATACTATGGATTTTCCGGTATTAGGTGAAGTATCAGGTACTGTCAATTTTATTGACACCAATTCTTTCACCTTTACAACAGCTACAGATATAGTCTTTACATTTGATCGACAGATCTAGGCCTTAAAAAATATAATTATTTAGCAGGGGATTGTTCCCCTGCTTTTTTTAGTAGTAATAAGGATTAGGTTATCTTTGGACTTTTGAAATTTTATCCTAATGAAAAAAAGCTTAGCCTCTCTGTTATTAATTGTCTGCTGTGTCCTCACTTCTTGCAGCATAATTGATGATAAAGAACCCGGTGAAGACTTACTGGGGAACTGGAAACTTATTGAAATTAATGATTCCGAAGTATATGATCCCTATGCCTGTACAGGTACTACACGTATTCTTGTTAAGGAAGAAAGTGTGATCAAAACAACTTATTTCGATCCGGCTGCTGATTGTGCTGAAAAGAATTCCACCGGAACCTGGGAATATCTTGAAGAAGACCAATACTCCCTGGAGATCTTTCCCGAAACAGGCCAAACTGAAGGTAGAGTGGAATTTGAAAGCTTAAATATCTTTAATTTCTACACCAGTTTTAATGATGAGGTGGTGATCTTCACCTTTGAAAAAATTTAAGCTCCCCAAAAACCATTTTACATCTTATAATATTTGAATACATTTAGTCTTTCAAAAACTAAAACTATTATGAAAAAGTATCTTTTATTACTAGCAGCTTTTGGATTATTCTTTTTTGCATCCTGTAGCGATGACGATGACCAGGCAACAGAATATTCAATCGTGGGCACCTGGAATTTGACTGCTATAGAAAGTATTGCTCCTTTTGATCCTAATCAGTGTAACGACAAGGTGTCGACGATAACATTAAAAGAAGACAACACCGTGAATTCTACTTATTATTTTCAACAAAATGATTGTCAGGAAAATTCTGCTTCAGGAACATGGCAGAATAATGGAGATGGAAAATATGCCATTGATCTTGGAATTTTTGGAGATTCAGAAGGTACCGTCCGCTTTATTAACTCAACTAAGTTCACTTACGCTACGGCTATTTCTATCGAAGGAGTGGAAATTCCAGCCACTTTAACTTTTACAAAACAGTAAAATTTTTTAAACTATTTTAAAGGGGTGGCTTCATTAGCCATCCTTTTTTTTGCTCCTTTAACCTCACCGCCAGGTGGGCCAAAAGTGGCAAATTTTCCGTATTTTTGCGCCTCATTTTAAGCCTAAAAAAGGCGGGAGAAAGCATATGAAAAGAGTAGTTGTAGGTTTATCGGGCGGTGTCGATTCCAGTGTGGCAGCCTATCTTTTAAAAGAGCAGGGTTATGAAGTAATTGGGCTTTTTATGAAGAACTGGCACGATGAAGGGGTAACGATTTCTAAAGAATGCCCCTGGCTCGATGATTCAAACGATGCCATGCTTGTAGCCGACAAACTGGGTATTCCCTTCCAAACTGTGGACCTTAGTACCGAATACAAGGAGCGAATCGTGGATTACATGTTTAATGAATATGAGCGCGGCCGTACTCCGAATCCTGATGTTCTCTGTAACCGCGAAATAAAATTCGACGTGTTCATGAAGATCGCCCTTTCCCTTGGGGCAGATTTCGTAGCAACCGGTCATTACTGCCGCAAAGGAGAAACCACCGTAAATGGAGCACCCGTTTATCGCCTCCTCTCAGGAAAAGACAAAAATAAAGATCAGTCATATTTTCTATGCCAGTTGTCCCAGGAGCAGCTGGCAAAAACTCTTTTTCCCATTGGGGAACTTCAAAAAAGTGAAGTGCGACAAATAGCTGCCGGGCAGGACCTCATTACTGCTGAAAAAAAGGATTCCCAGGGACTTTGTTTTATAGGAAAAGTTCGGCTTCCCGAATTTCTTCAGCAAAAGCTTCAGCCTAAGGAGGGAGATATTGTGGAGGTTTCGGCTTCCGAAGCAAAGTACAAACCTGAAGTCCGGGAATTCAGCAATAAACAGGAGGAACTGGAATACCTGTCGAAAAAATATACCTATTCCCCTTCAGAAGGAAAAAAAGTTGGGGAGCACCAGGGGGCACATTATTTCACTAAAGGTCAACGTAAAGGACTTGCTGTTGGAGGTACACCAGAACCTCTTTTCGTGATCGAGACAGATGTGGAGCAAAATGTCATTTATACAGGCCAGGGAAAAGATCACCCCGGAATTTACCGGCGTGCGCTCTTTGTCTCGCCCGAAGAGACCCATTGGGTACGTGAGGATTTAAAACTGGAAGAAGATGAAGAGATGCAGGTACTCGCCCGCATTCGATATCGACAACCTTTACAGAAAGCCACCCTTCATCAAACCGGGAGCGGTCTTTATATAGTTTTTGAGGAGCCCCAGGCTTCTATTACAGAAGGCCAATTTGTTGCCTGGCATCTTGATGATGAATTGATAGGTTCGGGAGTTATTTCTTAAATTCGCGAAAGAACTTTCTCAACCCTTTCAGGGTTTCAACCCCTGAAAGGGTTATAATCTCCATATATGACCAACAACAGAATTACTCAACTCTTCAATATTAAATTTCCAATAATCCAGGCGGGAATGATCTGGGCAAGCGGCTGGAAACTGGCCAGTGCCGTGAGCAACGAAGGCGGACTCGGTATAATTGGTGCGGGCTCCATGTATCCCGAAGTGCTGCGGGAGCATATCCAAAAATGTAAAAAAGCGACCTCCTTTCCTTTTGCCGTAAACGTCCCCATGCTCTATCCAAATCTGGAACAGATCATGGAGATCATCATTGAAGAGAAGGTGCCAATTGTTTTTACCTCGGCGGGAAATCCTAAAACCTGGACCTCCCATCTTCAGGAAAAAGGTATAAAAGTAGTGCACGTGGTGAGCAGCGTAAAATTTGCTCTAAAGGCTGAAGCCGCCGGAGTCGATGCGGTTGTAGCCGAAGGTTTTGAGGCCGGCGGTCATAATGGAAGAGATGAAACTACCACCTTTACTCTCATTCCAATGGTTAAGGAACAGATCAAGATCCCATTGATAGCCGCCGGCGGAATCGCTACTGGTCGTGGAATGCTTGCTGCTATGGTCCTGGGAGCAGATGCCGTGCAGGTAGGAAGCAGATTTGTTGCAAGTAACGAAGCTTCTTCTCACCCCAATTTTAAGGAAATGGTTGTGAAAGCCAAAGAAGGAGATACTGTGCTCACTCTAAAAGAACTGGCTCCAGTAAGACTGCTTAAAAATCGCTTTTTTGAGCAGGTAACCGAGCTGTATTCTAAAAATCCTACCAAAGATCAATTAATAGAACTCCTGGGAAGAGCAAGAGCTAAAAAAGGAATGTTTGAAGGGGATCTGGAAGAAGGGGAATTGGAAATTGGTCAAATTTCCGGCTTGATTCACGACATAAAACCTGCAGCAGAGATCCTACAAGACATGCTATTGGAATTCAATGAAGCTAAAGCAGAAGTTGCTAATCTTTAGGAAGAGAAATCTTCCAGCTTTTCCAGTTCTTCGTTAATAAACTTGTACCACTCAAGCTGGGCGGCTTCTTCCATGCTGTGCCTGGTTTCAAGATCAAATTTATTCTGCATAGAAGCTCGCTCTCTTTCCACTTTTTGATAGATAGCCTGTAAAGCAGGCTTCACTTCCCTGGTTTTCTTAAAGTCAAATTCTGACAGAGCTTTTCGAAGTTTTCGGGCGTGAAGTTCTGTAATATCAAAATGCAACTGCTCATGAGCTAAAAGGTGGATTGAGCCGCTATTTTTAACCCAGGATTCTTCAGGATTAAAAAAAGAATGCACTTCATAATTATACTCTTTCCCTAAAACAGAACTTTTAAGGGACCAGGAATAAGAAATTCCCGAGCTTGTATTGGCAGTAAAGGGACTTTTTGGATCTGGCGTGGCTTTAAAGTTTTCCCAGGTAAGGGAATTTGCTCCCCATTTCAATCTCTCCTCTTCCATTTGAGCCTGTACCCCAAAGGAAATCAGCAGAAATAGGAGACCGTTAAAAATCTTTTTTTTCATACTTATAGTGAAAACTTATATCCAGAACAATATCGGGATGTAAACTGTAAAGAACGGGACAGGTCTTTGCTGCCCGCTCCAGGATCTTCCTGTGCTTCTCATCATAGGAAGTCGGGAAAGTTAGCACAACTTCTATGCCCGCTATTCTCCGTGGGTCTGCAGCCATACTTTTAGTTATTCCTGCAGTTGCGCCTTCAATATTTATTCCCAGTTCCCGGGCCTTGATCCCAATGATGGTAAACATACAACTCCCCAGAGCCGTGGCGACTGTATCTGTTGGAGAAAAGGCTTCTCCTTTCCCCTGATTATCTATGGGCGCATCTGTAATGAAACTGCTTTTGCTCTGCAAATGTTCACATTTGGTCCTAAGCTCCCCCAGATAAGTCACTTTTGAAGTCATTACCGCACTACGTTTAAATTAAGGTTGCGGTCGTAAGCAAGAATATAAACCGAATTGTTGATGTACCCACCATTTGGCCTTTGCTCGTAGTTGAATTTATTCTCAACATATTGTGTGGTGCCATCCTTTTTGATCGACTCATAAAGATTCCCGGCAGATGCCAGCCTTAGCAGCACATCATAAGTTACATCAAACCCTCTTACCGCAGCTGCTGAAGGGGTAACGCCGTATTTCTCACTATACTTTTTAATAAAATTCCTGTTCTTTTCGGGATCAAAAGCACGGTCAACCGAAGGATAATGGAAGTTCAATTTTCCCAGGTGATTGTTGGAAATATTATCACTTTCAAACGATCTATTTCTGTCGGTGGTCAAAAGGGTGATCTTAAAACTATCGGCCAGGGAGTTGAGGTATGAGGTCGCATTACTCAATACGCCAATCTTACTTGATTCCAGTATAACCCAATTGGGCCTGGTTTTGTCTAAAGCTCCTGCCACCTGTCCCTGATTAAGATATCCACCTTCTGAAGGAGTGATTACACGTGCTGAAGGTAAAGCAGAAGAAAGTCTCCTTCTTTTCTCAGAAGCACTTCCATCGGCAATAATGATTAGGTTCTTACCTGCAGAATGCTCTGAAATATAAGTGATCATCGCCTCACTCAGCATTTCATCTGTAGGCCGTGCCTGTAGGAAATTACCAAGAGAGGCAGTCTCTCTTTTGGTAAGGGGAGAGATCACAGGAATATTCCGGTTTTCCATTGAACGCGCCACGGTTTCTACCGTAGATTGCAATAGAGGCCCAATCACTGCATCTACATCATTGAAGTTATGAGTATTTAAAAGCACATTTACCTTCCCCGGATTCCCTTCGGTATCCAAAAAAGTTACATTTGAAGAAATTCCTTTTGCTTTGGCA
The DNA here is from genome assembly GCA_963709775.1 of uncultured Flavobacteriaceae bacterium. GTDB lineage: Bacteria > Bacteroidota > Bacteroidia > Flavobacteriales > Flavobacteriaceae > Salinimicrobium. Next base: position 192,974 of record CAVPXS010000001.1, read on the forward strand.
GAATCAATCGCCATTAGCGCCCCGCTGTAAAAATCCAGGGAGAGTTGCATTACCTGGTCTTTCTTGATCCTTTCAGGAAAATTATTGGAAGTATCGTTTACTACGAGCTTGTTCTTATTGAATGGCAACATCACCACCAGCTTTTTGGTCTCATAGTTATTGATCTTGCGCTCCAGGTTCACGTATTCTTCAACAACATATTCCCCTACTCCTTCAGCTAGTTCAATGTTTGGAATCCTTAATACCATACCCGATTTTAAACCATCGGTTAATGCGGGGTTTAATGATTCAAGTGAATCCCGGCTAATTCCGAAGCGACGCGTAAGACTGAACAAAGTTTCCTGCGGCTGTACCTGGTAATATTTAAAAAGGTTGCCTTCCACATCCACAACTTTCTCCACATCCCCGTTACGAACCTTGATCACCATACCGGGCTGCAGGTTCTCCATGCTGGGATTTAACCTTTGTAGATCGGCAATAGTGATATTGTATTTGCGTGAAATTCCGTAGAGGGTTTCCTGCGGAAGCACTACATGCTCCTTAACACTAAGATCTAATGGATTAGAACGTGGCGGAGTGCTGCTCTGGACCTCAACTTTAGTGGATTGTTTCGGGATCCTGATGCGTTCTCCCCGGCGAAGTTCACTGGAATAAAGATGCTTATTATACTTTTTGATGTCCTCAATACTCACGTTGTACTGCTGAGACAGGCTAAAAAGAGTTTCTTTCCGTTTTACCCGATGAATTTCAAATTGTTGATCGTCCTCTCCTGAAGCCTGAATATTCTCCCCCGACCCTGAATTAATAGGCACTACAAGCTTCCCCTCGGGCGTTATTCCGCGGCGGGCATCGGGATTGTATTTAAAAAGGGTTTCTTCAGAAATATTGTACTGCCGGGCAATCTCCTGTGTAGTTTCTCCTCTCTTAACAATGTGATATTTGTACTGCTGTGCAAAAGCCTGGACGGCAAACATTTGAAAAAACAGGAAAAAAACTGCAATTTGTTTCATAGATCTTTTTTTATTCCCACTCAATAGTGGCGGGTGGTTTGGAGCTTATGTCATACACTACCCTATTAACGCCTTTAACTCTGTTTATTATTGTGTTAGATGTTTTTTGTAAAAAGTCATAAGGCAGGTTCACCCAGTCTGCCGTCATTCCATCTGTGGATTCAACAGCCCGCAAGGCAACAACTTTTTCATAGGTTCTTTCATCTCCCATTACACCTACCGAATTCACCGGTAATAGAATAGCACCTGCCTGCCATACCTTGTCGTATAACATCCATTCTTTCAGTCCATTTATAAAGATGGCATCTACCTCCTGCAAAATACGAACTTTCTCGGGGGTGATATCCCCAAGTATCCTTATTGCTAATCCGGGACCCGGGAAAGGATGTCTACCCAGTAATTCTTTGTCAATCTCCAGCTCTGCTCCCACTCGTCTCACCTCATCTTTAAACAACATTCTAAGCGGTTCAACCACCTTTAGCTTCATATAAGCCGGTAAACCTCCCACGTTGTGGTGAGATTTTATGGTAACCGAAGGACCATTTACAGAAACAGATTCAATAACATCGGGATAAATTGTCCCCTGTGCCAGAAACTTCACATCCTGGATACGGTGAGCCTCATCATCAAATACGTCAATAAAAGTTTTTCCTATCGCCTTTCGTTTTCCTTCAGGATCGGAGATACCTGCCAGAGCTTCCAAAAAACGTGCCGAAGCATCTACCCCTCTTACGTTAAGTCCCATGTGCTTGTACTGGTCCAGCACACTTTCAAACTCATCTTTTCTAAGAAGACCATTGTTTACGAAAATGCAGTAAAGATTTTTACCAATCGCTTTGTGAAGAAGAACAGCAGCAACGGTAGAATCTACCCCACCGCTAAGACCCAGCACTACTTTATCATCGCCAATTTGCTTTTTAAGGTCATCTACGGTCATATCTACAAAAGCCTCGGGAGTCCATTCCTGGGCTACCTTGGCGATCTTTACCAGGAAGTTATCGAGCAGTTGCTTTCCATCTGTAGAGTGATAAACTTCAGGATGGAATTGAATAGCGTAAGTCTCTTCACCATCAATGCGATAAGCGGCATTCAGCACATCTGGCGTACTGGCAAGGCGAATTCCGTTTTCCGGTAATTCCTTGATGGTATCGCTATGGCTCATCCAAACCTGGGAATTTTCAGTTATATCTTCAAACAAACCTTCGTTGTCTTTGATCACCGAAAGGTTTGCGCGACCGTATTCCCTTATTTCTGAAGCTTCCACTTTTCCGCCGTTAAAATGAGCGAGATACTGGGCGCCGTAACATACCGCAAGAATCGGCAACTTCTTCCTAATCTTAGAAAGATCGGGATGAGGGGCATCTTCTGCTCTTACAGAAAAAGGACTTCCCGAAAGAATTACCGCTTTAAAAGTTGAAAGATCTGTAGGAATCTTATTGAAAGGGTGGATTTCGCAGTAAATATTCAGTTCTCTAACCCTGCGGGCGATCAACTGTGTGTATTGCGAACCAAAATCTAATATGAGGACGTTGTTGTGCATGCGCAAAAATAGGAATTTGAGGTAAAATTAGACCCTGCATACACTTATTTTATATCTTTAAATAAATTTCTCTTTCACATTTGGCTCTATGAAACACATTGCTGCTATTGTTTTTTCTGCTGCCATTGTACTGGCTGCTTATATTTTGGGTAGTTCTTATGTCAAAAGAGCAACTCCGCCGGGAGTTATCTCGGTCACCGGGTCTGGAAGTGAAGATTTTACCTCAGACCTTATTGTGTGGGAAGGCACTTTTTCTCAAATGAACCTGGAGCTGCAAACGGCTTTTGAAAGGCTTAATGAAGACAAGGAAACCGTAAAAGAATATTTGATCTCTAAAGGGATCGGGGAGGATAACTTTGTTTTCAACTCGGTGCAGACTATCGAACAAACCGAAGCTCAATACCAGGATGGAAATTACGTAGGTAATATTTTTAAAGGATACCTATTGCAGCAAACCGTAAAGATCGAATCTAAAGATGTTCCCAAGGTCGAACAGGTTTCGCGGGAAATAACCGAACTTTTGCAAAAAGGGGTACAACTTAACTCCACACCACCACGCTATTACTACACCAAATTATCTGACCTAAAGATCCAAATGATCTCCGCAGCAACAGAAGATGCAAGGCTAAGAGCCGAAAGAATTGCCGAGAACAGCGGAAGTGATCTAGGCTCCCTTAGAAGTGCCGATCTTGGAGTCTTCCAGATCATTGGACAGAACAGTGGGGAAGATTTTACCTGGGGCGGCGCCTATAACACTGCCGATAAAAAGAAAACAGCTTCTGTCACTATGAGGCTGGAGTTCGAAATAGATTAATTTTTTCATTTCTGCTGAAACCACCCGGAAATTAAGGAGCCTTAAAAATGGCATTTTCGAGAGGTTAGCTTTTTTAAACTTTTCCCAAACCTGCCGGCTGATTCTCATGCTTTTAATATTTTTGAAAGAATCCTATTACATTCCAGCATGAAACTCTCTATTTCTTCTGAATTCAGAAAAATTGCATTAATTAATTACACTATTTCTGCTGAAGTAGTTGAAAAGTATTTGCCAGATCATACAAAACTTGATTTCTACAATGGAGAATGCCTTATAAGTCTGGTAGGATTTCAGGTGCAAAAACTGAAAGTTGCCGGTGTAAAATTGCCCCTGCTGAAGGATTTCGAAGAAATTGATCTGCAAATTTATGTGAAGCGATTTGACGGTGCTAAATGGAGAAAAGGAGTGGTAGTAATCAAAAGGATCTTTGACCAACCCGGGGCCGCAGCTTTGACCAATACCATCTTCAAAACCAATTACACCTCACTCCGCGCCACCGGAACTATTAAGGAGACGGAAGAATCTCTAGTGGTGAAATATTCCTGGCTATACAATGAAATGGACCAGAATTTCCAGGTGAGAAGTAGTCACCTGGCCGCTCCATACGACAAAAATACCGAAGCTGCTTTTATTCTGGATCGACCTTACGGATACCTCAAGTCAGGAGAAAAAACTTTTGAGTACCGGTTAGAACATGTTGACTGGCATCTTTACACTGTAGAGGAGTATTCTGTAGATGTAGATTTCTCCCGGCAATTCGATCCTGCTTTTAACCTCCTGAACGAACAAACCCCACGCTCGGTGATCCTTACCGAAGGTTCTACAGTTGAGATTGGAGAGAATGTGGAGTTGGTTCCTGAGATGCGAGATGTGAGATATGAGATATGAGATGTTAGACTTGAGATTAAAATTTCTCGCAGAGCGCGCAAAGACCTTGCGCAGAGGCCGCTAGAACACCAAAATCTTCAAATCTTTAAATTCCCGAATTCTCAAACTTTACTTTCCCGCAGATCACGCAGATTTCCGCAGAGAATAAAGAGTCTAAAAAAGGAAATTCATCTTCAAATCGACCAATCCTCAAATCTTCAAATCCAAATTTATTTCATTGTATCCAGAATAATATCGATATCTTTTTCGGTAGTTTCAGGATTGATGAAACAGAAACGGGAAATGGTTTCATAACCGTCTTCTCCCTTCCATTTTGTAGGTGTTACCAGCGCAATTCCGTTTTTGTGGTTGCGGTAGGTCCAATCTCTATAATCATCGGGGGTCCAGCCTTTTCTTCGGAAAAGCACAACAGAAAGGCTTGCCGGCCGCACCAGTTCCAGGTTCTCATCTTCTTCGATCTTTTTAGCAGCGATCTTAGCAAGCTTAATTCCCTTTTCTATAGCATTGGTGTACTTGTCTGTTCCGTGCATTGCCAGTGAGAACCATAAAGGCATCCCACGAATTCTTCTGGTAAGCTGAATCTGGTAATCTGCAGGGTTAAATCCATGGGCTCCTTCATCCTTAAATATCTCCAGGTAAGAACCTTTTTGAGAATGAGCTTCGGCTGCAAGTTCCATATCCTTATATATCACCGCACCACAATCATAGGGTGAAAAAAGCCATTTATGAGGATCAATTGTAATACTGTCTGCTCTTTCAATTCCATTAAAAAGATGACGTACAGAAGGTGCAGCAAGCGCGCCGCCACCGTATGCAGCATCTACGTGAAACCAAAGATCTTCTTTTTCGCAAACATCGGCGATTGAATCAAGTTCATCTATGATCCCGGCATTTGTAGTTCCGCCGGTAGCTACCACTGCAAAAAGCCTTTTTCGGTCCTTTTCTTCCAGCTCGTCAATAGCCGATTGTAAGGTATTCCCCCTCAGGTTTTCATCGGGACAGTCGATCATCACCACATCGGCATCCATTACTTTTGCCATTGCCTGTATGGACGAATGCGCACCATTGGAGGTGAGCAGTAAAGCCTTAACTCCAATATTCCCGGAATCTTTCTTTCTCCAGGCCTCCCGTGCTGTCACCATCCCCGAAAGATTTGCGGCTGTACCTCCACTGGTGAATACTCCAAAAGATCCTTTTGGCAAGTCCCGTAAGGGAAACCAGCCATTTCATTGCCTGATTTTCACAAAAAATTCCGCCGGCACCTTCCATCCAGTAAGCACCATGAATGCTTGACGCCGAAGTTACGAGGTCAAACATAATAGCCGCCCTGGTAGGCGCTGCAGGCACAAAAGCCAGGTGACGGGGGTGATCGATAGGCACTGTAGCTTTCACCAAAATGTCCCTGAAACATTTTAAAAGCTACTTCTCCTCCAATCCCTTTAGGAGTAATTGTCTCCCCAACCATTTCAAGTAACTCCTCCTCTCTTTTAGGAGCACCCAGTTCAGGCGTGACATTAGAGATCCTGTCAACTGTATATTTCATTACATCGAGGGTCATTTCAACCAGGTCGATGTCTATTTTATGCATTTTCGTCATAACGAAAGAATATCAAATTTTAATTCTAATGGCCTTAAAGCCTGCAGGAGATTTGGAATAAGAGTATCACCGTATTCCAGGTAAAACTCAGAGAAATTATGATGCCGTTCCTGTAGCCCCTGCCCGGGAAACAAATCCTGCTGCAAGGCAGCGATTCGGGAAACCTCATCTTCCAGTTTTCTCTTCTGCGCTTTTAATAATCGTTTTTCCAGGTGGTCCAGGCCTTTTAATTGTTTTACCTCCTGGGCTTTTACAGCGTTTATAAATGTTTTATCTGTCTTTTCTGCCAGCTCGTACATTCCCTGGAATTGTTGCACCAAATGCTCTTTTTGAAGAGGAAAAGTCAATATCAATGTTAGAAATCTGGCGGACTTTCCTGTTGATCAATTCGTGTGACTTCAGGAAAAGTTCAGGTAAAGTGATGTTCAGTTTTTGCCTTTTTTGGTCCTGCTTCTCTGTTTGAAGCAAAGCAGAATTCCGAAGCAAAAGAATGGGAAATGTTACATCTGTCTTTTCAAACAGCTCTTTTAGCTGGAACCAATAGGCCAGCTCGCCGCCTCCCCCAATGTAACACAGGTTGGGCAGGATCACTTCTTCATATAAAGGACGTAAAAGCACATTGGGACTAAATCTTTCCGGATGTTCTTTGATCAACTCCTGCAATTCTTCCCTGCTCCAGGTGATCTCCTGTTCATGCACAAAGAATTTTCCGTCCTTTTCAATGATCCGCTCCCGAAGTCCCTCTTTCATATAAAAAAGATTTACTTCCCGGGGATTCACCTGTACCCCATAGCCTTCTTTTTCTAAAGCTTCAGTTTTTTGCTGAGCGGTATTAAAAGAAACCTGCTCAAAAAGCTCCTGCTCAATATATGGGCTATAGAATTTCTTCAAATCAGGGTGATGAGCGTCAAGGATCACAAGTCCCTGCTCTTTAAAAAGCTCATTTGCGAGATAGCGGGTGGCATCGGCAAGATTGTCGTGCTCTAAATAGGCTTTTTGGAACCATTCCTTCAGCTGTTGCGCATTTTTGCTGTTGCCAATTTCAGCTGAAAAAAGTTCAAAGACATCATTTAAACCTTCAGTAGGCAGTTCCCCGACCGGTCCTCCCGACTTTTTAGTCTGTGGAGGATTCCACTGAAATTTCTTTCCGTGGAGGTGAAAAAAACTGATCTCTTCAAAATCATGATCTTCGGTTGCCATCCAGTAAACCGGCACAAAATTATAATCCGGATATTCCTTTTTAAGGTCGGCAGCAAGATTAATTGCAGTGACGATCTTGTAAAGGAAATATAGTGGACCTGTAAAAAGGTTTAGCTGGTGGCCGGTGGTAACAGTAAATGTTGTGCTATCTTTTAATAGCTCAATATTTCCCGCAGTGGCTTCGGTAAGTCTCAAGATTTTGGTATTGCTCCTTCAGGATCTTTACGAGAGCGGCACGTTTTTCGTTTCCGCCATTATTGTCGTAATTATCTTTTTTGGAAAGGATCTGTTTTCCGAAGTTTTCAAGAGTGGGAAAAAGACCATAAAACTGCTCTACATTCTCTTTTTGATCCAGATAGTCGTTCACCAGGGGGGTAAAAAAATTAGTATCCCGATACGAAAGAGAGTTTTTCTGCATTGAAAGGAGTTTTGGCAAATATACAATTAAGAGCGGTGGTGGTAAAATCAATAAAAAGATATTGACAGAGATAAAGTTTTATATTTACGATCTAATTTAAAATGGAAAATTTCCCCTTATGAGAAAATTACCGGTCTTACTTACCGCACTTTTTGTAAGTTTTCAATTTGCATTTGCACAGCAATCCCCCGAAGAATTTTTAGGTTATCCTCTTGGTACCAGCTTCACCCGCCACCATAAAGTGGTTGAATATTTTGAACATGTGGCTGAAAATTCGCCGCTTGTAAAATTTCAGAAATACGGGGAAACCTATGAAGGAAGACCCCTCACCTATGCTGTAATTTCTTCGGAAGAAAACCTGCAAAACCTGGAGGAGATTCGAAAAAATCATCTTCAAAATGCAGGTATAAGTACAAATTCTGATGCTTCACCTGCCGAAAAAGGCATTGTTTGGCTAAGTTATAACGTGCATGGAAATGAAACTTCCAGCACAGAGGCTGCTATGAAAACCCTTTATGAGCTTATCACTCAAAAGCAGGAATGGCTTAAGGATCTGGTAGTCATCATGGATCCAGCAGTAAATCCCGATGGCAGGGATCGCTATGTGAACTGGTATAAGCAGGTGAAAGTCCACTCCTAATAATACCGAACCTATGGCTGTGGAACATAACGAGCCGTGGCCGGGTGGAAGACCCAACCATTACCTGTTTGACCTTAACCGCGACTGGGCATGGGCAACACAGGCAGAAACCCGCCAGCGTTTAGATATATACAACGATTGGTTACCTCACATCCATGTGGATTTTCATGAACAGGGCAGGAATGATCCCTATTATTTCGCTCCCGCAGCAGAACCTTTGCATGAAGTGATCACTCCTTTTCAAAGGGAATTCCAAACCGAAATCGGAAAGAATCATGCAAAGTATTTCGATGAACAAGGGTGGCTTTATTTTACCAAAGAGAGGTTTGATCTTCTTTACCCCAGCTACGGCGACACTTATCCCACATATTTGGGAGCTATTGGAATGACCTATGAACAAGCTGGACATACAGGCCTTGCCATTCAAACAGATCATGGTTATGAACTCAATCTGGTGGACAGAGTGGAGCACCACCACACTACCGGACTCTCCACAGTAGAAATTGCTGCTCAAAATGTGGACAGGCTGAATTCTGAATTTGCTAAATTCTACAACAATCCGGAAAAAGGGGCTGTAAATTATGTTCTTACAGGACATGAAGATAAGCTGGACCTGTTAAAGGAATTACTGGATCGCCACGAGATTTCTTATGCCATGGCACAACCGGGAAAGATCAAAGGTTATGACCCTCTTAAAAAGAAGAACAGCAGGATTGATGCTGACGAGAACACTCTGGTCATAAGTACTGCGCAACCTAAAGGTAAAATGGTGAAAGTTCTTTTTGAACCTTCAGCAAAACTTTCAGATTCTCTAACTTATGATATTACCGCCTGGAGTCTCCCGTACGCGTATGGATTAGAGGCCATTTCCACCGGGTCCTCTGTCCCAACCCTTACTTCAAAAGAGGAAGCCGGAATTAACAACCAGGCTTCTGAAACGGCTACAGCTTACATCACCGAGTGGAATAGCATGAAAGATGCAAGGTTTCTAACTGCGCTTCTAAAAGAAGGAATCAGGGTAAGATTTACTGAAACAGCTTTAGAAAATTCGGGTAAAAAGTTTGCTCCCGGAAGCCTTATCATAAACAGGATCGATAACAATAAGGTTGAAAATTTTGATGAGCTGCTTGTGGAATTAGCCAATAAATATGAAAGAGAGCTTACCGCCGCTGCCACTGGTTTTTCAACATCGGGACCAGATCTTGGCTCCTCCCAGGTGAAGGTTATAAACAAACCCCGAATTGGTCTCTTAAGAGGAGAAGGCACCTCTTCTCTCAATCAGGGGGAACTTTGGTACTTTTTTGAACAGGACCTTAATTATCCTGTTACTTCCATCGATACCCGTTACTTTGGTGATATTGATCTTTCCCAACTGGATGTATTAGTTTTACCCTCGGGTAGCTACTCCGATCTATTTGATGAAAAAGGTCTGGATCGTCTCACTTCCTGGGTTCGTGGAGGTGGTAAGGTAATCGCCATAGGGCGTGCCATAAAAACTTTCGCAGGAGAAGAGGACTTTAATCTAAAGCTTACCGACAAAGAAGAAGAGGACACCATCTCAAAACCGAATCTTGTTCCTTATGCCCAACGAGAAAGAGAAGAAATTAAAGATCTTATTACAGGCAGTATTATAGAAACAAAAATGGATAAAACACATCCCATGGCTTTTGGCTATGAGGACAATTACCTGAGTCTCAAACTTAGTAATGATAGCTACAGCTTACTAAGCGAAGGCTACAATGTTGGATATCTGGAAGATTCCCCAAATATAGTTGCAGGATTTGTTGGTAATAATGCAAAGGAAAAAATTAAAAACTCCCTCACGTTTGGAGTAGAGCCAATGGGAGATGGAAGTTTTATTTACCTGGTAGACAATCCATTATTCCGCGCATTTTGGCAGAATGGCAAACTCCTTATGGCAAACTCCATTTTCTTTGTAGACAATAGTGAAATTAAAACTTACGCCACTAAATAATTCTTATGCTTGTAAATATTCTTTTGTTACTGGGCGGCTTTGTCGCTCTTATATATGGAGCAAATGCTCTTGTTGATGCTGCTTCCAGTCTGGCTGCACGATGGGGTGTGCCCAGCATCGTTATAGGTTTAACCATTGTTGCATTTGGAACCTCGGCTCCCGAGCTGGTGGTGAATGTCTTTGCCGCCACCACTGGAAGTACAGACATGGTCCTTGGAAATGTACTGGGAAGTAACATTTTCAACGTACTGGGAATACTCGGTATTTCTGCCCTTATTTATCCGCTAACCGTCAAAAGTAATACTACCTGGATCGAAATTCCGCTGAGCTTACTTGCGGCTATTTGTGTGCTGGTAGTAGCTTCAGATGTTTTACTTGACGGTACAGCCGAAAATTTTATTTCAAGAAGTGACGGGATCATTCTCCTGCTTTTCTTCCTTATTTTTCTCGTTTATAATCTTGTTGTTGCCAAAAGCGGTGGCGCAGATGAAGAGCTGGAGACAAAGGATTACAGCACCGGGAAAGCTGTGCTTTTTATTATCCTTGGACTAGTGGGATTGATAATTGGCGGAAGACTAATTGTGACCAGTGCCGTTAGTATAGCCGAAGTAATCGGCCTTTCTGAAAGGGTTATTGGTTTGACCGTGGTTTCAATAGGAACTTCCCTACCCGAACTGGCAACTTCTATAATCGCAGTGCGGAAGAAAAATGTGGATATCGCGATTGGGAACGTAGTTGGATCGAACATCTTTAATATTTTCCTCATCCTGGGAATATCGGGAACCATTGTGCCTCTTGGAATAAACCCCGATTCTCTCTTCGATATTATGGTTAATATCCTTACGGGACTCTTGCTTTTTATCTTCGTCTTCACCGGTCGTGGCCGGAAAGTGGAGCGTTGGGAAGGCGCGGTTTTTGTTATTTGCTATGTCGCATACGTCACCTATTTAATAATTTAATTCTGAATAGATTCTGAATGAGAACATCTTTTAAATTTTATTTCCTTGCATTTCTGGTTTCGGTCTTCACCGGAAATGCCCTGGCACAGCAAACCGCTGAAGCTACCGGTTTTGAAGTGGACTTCGAAACCTTTACCCTTGATAACGGGTTAAAAGTTATTTTTCATGTAGACCGATCCGACCCTGTAGTTGCTGTAGCTCTTACCAGCCATGTAGGTTCGGCCCGCGAAAAGGAAGGAAGAACAGGTTTTGCACACCTTTTTGAGCACCTGTTGTTCCTCGAATCTGAAAACCTTGGAAAAGGTGGCCTGGATAAACTCAGCGCCCGAATTGGAGGAAGTGGGGCCAACGGCTCTACCAGTCGTGACCGTACAAATTACTTTCAAACGGTTCCCAATGACGCTCTTGAAAAGATGATCTGGGCAGAAGCCGATAAACTCGGTTACTTCATAAATACAGTTACAGAGCCTGTACTTGCCAAAGAAAAGCAGGTAGTGAAAAATGAGAAAAGACAGGCTGTCGATAACCGGCCTTATGGTCACACCCAGTATGTGATCGACAAAAATCTTTATCCAGAAGGTCATCCTTATAACTGGCAGGTGATAGGTTCTCTTGAAGACCTGCAAAATGCTACGCTTGCAGATGTAAAGGAATTCTTTAACCGCTGGTACGTCCCTAATAATGTGGTACTAACCATTGCCGGAGACTTTGATACAGACCAGGCAAAAGAATGGGTTGAGAAGTACTTTGGAGAAATTGAAAGAGGTCCGGAAGTGAAAGATCTGGAAAAACGACCTGCCAGCCTTGAGCAGACAAAGAAATTATATTTTGAAGATAACTTTGCGAGGCTGCCCGAATTGACCATGGCCTGGCCTTCGGTCCCTTCTTACGATAAAGATTCTTATGCACTGGATGTACTGGCAAATTACCTTGCTGAAGGTAAGAATGCTCCCTTCTATAAAGAATTGGTTGCGGATAAAAAATTGACACCCAATGTTAGGATGTACAACTACAACTCCGAACTGGCAGGGCAATTCATGTTGCAGGTAAGGGCTTATGACGGGACCGATCTTGACAAGGTACAATCGGCAATTGAAGAAACCTTCAGAAAGTTTGAAAAGGAAGGAATTTCAGAAAAAGATCTAAAGCGAATTAAAGCGGGACAGGAAACCTCCTTTTACAACAGCCTTTCAAGCGTGCTTGGAAAAGGTTTCCAGCTGGCACAGTATGAGATATTTGCCAATGACCCCGATATGATCAACAAGGAGATTGAATACATCCTTGCTGTTACTCCGCAGGATGTGATGAGGGTCTACAAGAAATACATTCAGAATAAGCCTTTTGTAGCCACTAGTTTTGTTCCGAAGGGACAGGTGGAACTTGCCCTTGAAGGATCAAAACCTGCTGAAGTTGAAGAAGAGGAGATCGTAATGGGAGCCGAGCAGGAATTCGATCTTGAAGAGGAAGTGACTTACCAAAGAACCCCTTCCAGTTTTGACCGCACCGTGGAACCTCCTTATGGAGATTCCCCTCAAGTAAAAGTTCCTGCAATTTGGGAGGAAAAACTTGAAAAAGGTCTTGAGATCTACGGGATCACAAATTCTGAAGTCCCTCTTGTGCAATTCATGCTTGAGATCAAAGGTGGAATGTTACTGGAAGATCCTTCCAAAATAGGAGTTTCGAACCTGTTGGCCAACCTGCTTACCAAAGGAACCAAAAACAGGACTCCGCAGGAACTCGAAGAAGCCATTGAACTTTTAGGTGCAAATATTCGTGTAGACGCCACAGATGAAAAAATGATCATAAGCGGCAGCACCCTGGCTAAGAATTTTGACGAAACCATGGATCTTGTAAGGGAGATACTTCTTGAACCAAGATGGGATGAAGAGGAATTCTCGTTGGTTAAACAACAGGTAATAAGTCGCATTCAGCAGGAAAAAGCTTCTCCAAATAACATCGCTTCAGATGAATTTAAGAAACTCATTTATGGAAAAGATCATATTTTATCTCACAATAACCTTGGAACCGAAGAATCTGTAGCCCAGATCTCGCTCGAGGATCTTAAGAATTATTACAATAAAAATTTGTCCCCAGATTTAGCTTCCTTCCTAATTGTTGGAGATATTGAACAGGAGGCGGCTATTGCTGAAGCTGAAAAGCTTACCGAAGATTGGAGTGTCAAAAATGTCATTTTTGAAGATCTTGCTGAAGTGACTCCCCCGGCCGAATCACAAGTGTACTTTTATGATGTTCCCGGGGCCAAGCAATCGGTTTTACATATTGGCTATCCTGCTTTAGCCGAAACAGATGAGGATTTCTTCCCGGCTACTGTGATGAACTACAGGCTTGGAGGTGGAAGTTTTGCCTCCCAGCTCACCCAGGAACTTAGAGAAGGAAAAGGTTATACCTATGGAATTCGTTCGGGGTTTGACGGTAGCACGATTACCGGTCCCTTCCGTATTTCCAGCGGAGTGCGTTCTAATATCACTTTTGAAGCTGTAGATCTTATTAAGGAGATCCTTACCAATTATCCCGAAAATTTCAATGAACAGGACCTGGAGGTAACAAAAGGTTTTATGATAAAAAGTAATGCGCGGAAATTTGAAACCCTCGGCTCAAAACTGCAAATGCTTCGAGAGATAAGCAATTTTAATAAGCCTAAGGATTATGCATTGCAGCAGGAAGAAACGGTGAGAAATATCACAGTACCAGAAATTAAAGCGCTTGCTCAAAAATACGTGAACCCGAACAAGATGTATTACCTCATCGTAGGAGATGCTGCGACACAATTAGAGCGTCTTGAGGAACTGGGATTTGGGAAACCTGTCCTTCTGAATGAAGAGATGGAATAACATATTTAAACTTATCGAATAAAAAATGCCCGGAAATTCCGGGCATTTTTTATTTATTGAGAAAAGCTTTCGGGCCAAATACCCCCGGGCTGATCCATATTAAGAATCTTTCTTCTTCCCACCTTTTTTCTTGCGGTGTTTAAGAACTTCAGCTTCCCTGAAGAAAATGATCTCTTCAGCAATGTTGGTGATAAGATCTCCTATCCTCTCCACTTTTTTTATCACTGAAAATAACAGCATGACCTGATCGATCACTTGAGGGTTTGCCTTTACTTCTTCAGAAATAATCGCGAAAGACTTCATGTTTATTTCATTGAGGATTTTATCTTTCTTAAAAACCTTACGGGCCACTTTAGTGTCTGAATTGGTATACGCCAGGGTGATGTCTTCAAGCATGGATAAACCCGTGGTGAACATCTCCTGAACCCGCATCCTTTCCAACAACCTGGGCTCAATTTGCGTATCGATCTTCACAATATAATTGGAGATCCCATAGGCATGGTCCCCAACACGCTCCAGGTCAAAATTGATTTTCCTTAAAGCCAGGACAAAGCGTAAGTCGCTGGCCACAGGGTTATGAAGTGCGATAAAGCGTTCACAGTCGCGGTCTATTTTAAGATCAAGCGCATTGACCCTGTTTTCTGTATGCATCACTTCTTCGGCAAGATCACTATCGTGATTGAAGAATGCTTCCTGTGCATTTTCCAGCTGCTTTTTACAAAGCTCCAGCATTTCAAGCCCCGCCGTATTTAATGCTTCTCTATTTTGATCTAAACTTATCATGATGTATCAATTATCCGAACCTACCGGTAATATAATTCTCGGTTTGCTGTTTTTCGGGGTTGGTAAATAGCTTTTTAGATTTATCGTATTCAATGAGTTCTCCCATATAGAAAAAAGCAGTATAATCACTTAATCTTCCCGCCTGCTGCATGTTATGGGTAACAATCACAATTGTATATTTTTCCTTTAGCTCATAAATGAGTTCCTCGATCTTTGCAGTAGAAATAGGGTCTAAGGCAGAGGTTGGTTCATCCATAAGGATAATAGAAGGTTCCACGGCCAGCGTGCGGGCGATGCACAAACGCTGTTGCTGCCCACCCGACAATGCCAGGGCAGATTTATTAAGATCTTTCTCCACCTCACTCCACAAGCCAACCTGCTTAAGGGAATCTTCAACTTTATCTTTTAAATAACTTTTATCCTTTATGCCCTGGATCTTGAGGCCATAAGCCACATTTTCATAGATGGATTTAGGAAAAGGGTTAGGCTTTTGAAAAACCATTCCAACCTGTTTCCTAAGCTGTTCAACATTGACTTTTTTCTTATAAATATTTTCCCCGTCAATGAAGATTTCCCCTTCCATTCTAAACCCATCAACATAATCATTCATGCGGTTAAAAAGCCTGAGGAAGGTGGATTTTCCACATCCGGAAGGCCCTATGAAGGCGGTAATTTTGTTCGCCCTAATGTTCATGTCGATACCTTTTATCGCCATGAAATCATCATAGAAAACCTTTACTTCCTTAGCCTGAAGTTTGTGTTTTCTTTTAAGAGACTTATCTACTGTTTCTTTTTGTTCTTTCATCTTATTTTAATTTACTCTGCCACCTGTTCCTAAAGTACACTGCTATCCCGTTCATAATAAAAGTAATCAACAGGAGGATGATGATGGCTGCCGCCGCATTAACTTCAAAGCCGTGTTGCGGACGGGAGATCCAGTTAAAGATCTGTATGGGTAACACCGAAAATTCATCCATGGGCGACGCGGGTGCAAATGGCACATATGCTAAAGCTCCAATCACGATCAAAGGTGCTGTTTCTCCCACCGCTCTGGACAAAGCCAGAATGATCCCCGTAAGGATCCCGCCAAAGGAGGCCGGTAAAAGCTGTTGAGAGATAGTCTGCCACTTTGAAGCTCCAAGAGCATAAGAGGCATCCCTGATGGATTTTGGAACAGCTTTTATAGATTCCCTGGTAGAAACAATTACAATTGGAAGAATTAAAAGCGCAAGCGTAAAACTTCCCGCCAGGATACTGGCTCCCATTTCAAGAATTCTTACAAAAACTTCAAGACCTAATAATCCATAAATAATGGAGGGTACTCCCGCAAGATTGGAAATGTTTACTTCAAGTAATGAGGCCATCTTACTTTCTTTGGCATATTCCTCAAGATAGATCGCAGCTCCAATTCCAACAGGCAGTGCTATGATCGTCGTTAGGACGAGAATCCATACACTTCCCATAAGCGCCGTGAAAATTCCGGCTCTTTCAGCCTTTCTTGAGGGCAGGCTGGTAATAAAGTCCCAGTCAATTCTTTGTATGCCGTCCAAAAAGATGGAACCAATAAAGATCGTAAGTAAGATCAATCCCAGAAAAGTACAGGCAATCCCCCAGTACTTGAAAACCTGATCAAGTAGTCTGTTCTTTTTAATATTATTCATATTTCTCCCTGAATTTTTTCCTGATCCTGTAACTAATAGTGTTGAGCAGGAAGGTGAAAATGAAAAGTGTGATACCCGCAGCAAAAATTGTTCGGTATTCCAGGGAGCCATGCTGCACGTCTCCCAGACTCACCTGTACAATATAAGCGGTTATGGTTTCCACAGGAACTGTTGGATCAAAAGTAAGCCTTGGTTGTTGTCCTGCGGCTATTGCAACGATCATGGTCTCCCCTATCGCCCTGGAAATTGCCAGGATCACCGATACTACAATTCCCGATGAAGCTGCAGGCACGAGTACCCTAAAAGCATTCTGAAGCTTGGTAGATCCCATGCCATAAGCTGCTTCCCTAAGGGAATTAGGTACTGCGTGAAGCGCATCCTCACTAAGGGAAGAGATAAATGGAATGATCATGATCCCCATTACCAGTCCCGCCGAAAGAGAGTTAAATCCCGAAAGCGACGGAATAAAGGACTGAAGAAACGGAGTCACTACAGTAAGAGCAAAGAATCCATAAACTACAGTTGGTACGGCCGCAAGTAATTCCAGAAGAGGTTTGATCGTCTTTCTGAAACTTCGCGGTGCATATTCACTTATATAGATACTAATTGAAAGTCCTATTGGAACCGCAAAAAGTATGGCTATAAAAGAGGTAAGGAGAGTTCCCGAAAGTAAAGGCAGAATTCCGAAATGTTTATCGGTATATAGAGGAGTCCATTGAGTATCTGTAAGAAAATCAAATATAGACACCTCACTAAAAAACCTTATTGCCTCAATCGAAAGAACAAGGATAATGCCCACAGTCACCGCAATGGTGACCAGGGCACTGGCCTGTAGTCCTTTTTCAATAACTCTTTCTTTTATTTTCCTCATGTTCCCAAAGGCATTAGGTCCCAAAAATGTTACTCCTGAGCTTTATTTTCTTTTACGAAAGCAGCGAATTTCTCCCTCTCTCTCTGGTATTCTTCTGTTGTAAGTGGAATGTATCCAACATCTTTAAGTAATTGCGGAGCCTGTTCAAGATAGAATTCAACGAAATCTACCACTGCAGGATTTTCCAGGGAAGAACTGTTTACATAGATGAAAAGTGGACGGGAAAGCGGTGCGTAAGTGCCTTCACTTACAGTTTGGGCAGTTGGTTCAATACAACCTTCTCCTCCGTCTACAGCTACCATTCTCAATTTATCTGAATTCTCCTCGTAATAAGCCAGTCCAAAGAAGCCAAGACCATACTTATCTCCAGAAACTCCCTGCACCAAAACATTGTCGTCTTCACTTGCTGTGTAATCTCCACGGCTGCTTCCGCTCTTTCCAACAATTGCTTCTGTGAAATAATCAAAAGTACCTGAAGCTACTCCGGGGCCAAAAAGGTGAATTTCTTCATCTGGCCAAGAAGGATCGATCTGGTTCCAACGGGTAATAGTTCCCTGTGCTCCCGGCTCCCAAATCTTTTTAAGTTGTTCAACCGTAAAGCAGGATACCCAATCATTCTCGGGATGTACCACAACAGCAAGTCCGTCATAGGCTACTTCAAGTTCAACGAAATCTATGTTATTTCCTTCTGCAATAGCTTTCTCATCTTCCTTGATAGGACGGGAAGCATTGGTAATAGCTACTTCTCCCCTACCAAACTTTTGAAATCCTCCACCGGTACCCGAAACTCCAATGGTAACATCGGTATCAGGTGCTTCGGCGCGATATTCTTCGGCTATAGCTTCGGTAATAGGATAAACTGTACTGGAACCATCAATAGCTATGGCAGTTCCATTTCCACCGTCTTCTTTTTTTGTATTTCCGCAGGAAGCAAGGAAAACTGTTATTGCTGTTAATAAAATAAGCTTTTTCATAATTTGTCTTTGTTATAATTGTAATTCAAGTTGTAATCTATACATGAGACCGTCGTCCAATCCCAAATTCATATCGGTATAGCTAAGATCGGTCTGCACTTTTAGTTTATGCCCCACAAAATATTTAGAGAGGGCAAGAGTATATTGGTTCTCTACGGCCTGTGTCACTTCATCTTTAAGATCAATATTCGTATATCTCCCCACCAGCTGCAGGTCGTTCCCAAATAAATAACCGGCCTGCAGGTTAAATCCACTGCCGGCATTTACAGCATCACCTGTTAAGCTGCCATCTGTATCGACTGCAAAAATGTCTTCGGCATCGCGGTAGGCATATTCCCCCATCGCAGAAAATCCCTCATACTTAAACATTGCATCCACAAAAAAGGTAGAGATATCGGTTTCAAAAAAGCCATTTTCTATGAACATGTAGTTTCCTGCATTAGATCTGGTTCTAACAGCATTGTCATTATAGTCATAGGAAACTCCCACAGCCAGTTTAGGACTGTCTTCCCGGGCAAAGTCGGCTCCCGCGTAATCTTCGAAATTCCCGAAAGGCAGGAATTCCAGTCTCGCAGTATATTGATAGCCACCAAGGTTACCGGTGGTCACATTGCGACCTTCACCCTGGGCAATAGATAATGCTTCTCTCATAATGAAATCCCCGCCAAGTGATGTTTCATGATGTAGCTGTACCCCAAGATCACGCCCCAGGTTGAAACGGCTGTTAACCAGGGAACGATCTACAGTTTCAAGGCTTCCTGAAGAGATCAACTGCTCTCTGTTTCCAGGCAGTTTCGTTTGGCCGGCCCATAATTCAAAATTTCCGTAAAAATTCCACATTACCACAGCATCAAGAATATACCTTGGTGCATCACTGGTAAAATCTGAAGCTCCCGAGATGTCCCTGTTGGACAAACCAAGTTGTAATTTATATTTTAGACGGGGTGAATAAGCAAAACCGTCAAACTTAAGACGGGCCCGTCGAATAAGGAAAGCAGATTCTCCCGTTCCAAAACCATCATCTTCGGTAATTCCCCAGTCGGAGGTAAAGAGAGTCTGCATTCTCAAGCCCATCTTCATACTGTAGGAGCTATCCTGAGCTACCACGTTGACGAGGCCTTTTCCAAATTTGTTCTCTGTAATATCCTGACCATAAAACTGAATGGAAAGAAATAGGCTTATGGCTATTAACCAGCCGGTTCTAATTCTCATGATTTCTTAATTTTTGTCACTGCAAAGTACAAGAATCAATGTTAATTTAATGTTACGCCGAAATTATCAATAAGTAAAAAGGTTGTCCAAAAAGGACAACCTTACTACATACATCTAAATCGACAAAAACTAAGAATATATGAGTATTCAAAAATGCCATTTTCGGCCTTCATTAATGTTACCTTAATTTAAATTTTAGATTAAGATTTTTATTACCACACTGCTTCGGGACTGCTGAATATTTTTTTCTAACTTGTAATCAAACCAACCTCAAGTTTGAGCAAATCATTTCTTAAAAAGTACGGATCCTTTATTATAAGTTTTGGCATTCTGGCTATTCTGGTGATCCTGTACTTTACTTATCCACCTTTTCAAAAATCATTACAGGAAGCATGGAGTGTCCTGCTTAGCGAGGATGAGCAACGTATTCAGGAGTACGTGGAGCAGTTTGGAGCCCTGGGGCCACTGGCTATTATTGTCTTTATAATTCTGCAAATGTTCCTCATCATCTTTCCCTCCTGGCTGCCCATAATTGTGGGGGTGCTGGCCTATGGATTCTGGTGGGGAATTTTGATCAACCTGGTGGGAGTGGGAATTGCCTCTACCCTTGGTTATTTTATCGGAAAAAGATTTAAGAATGTATTTATCAGCGAAAAGAAATATGAAAAGATGAAGTTTTGGATTGAAAACTACAGTTTTGGAACTGTAATTCTTTTCAGGGTTTCACCGTTCTTTTCAAATGATGCGATAAGCTTTATTGCAGGAATCTTCAGAATGAGCTATAAAAGGTTCATCCTGGCCACTTACGCCGGAATGATCCCGCTGTCACTTGCGGTAGGTTATTTTTCCACCGATATTGATAAGCTGGAAAATGGCCTCTACTGGATAGGTGGGGTGGGAGCCGCTCTCTATGCCATTTATATTTACATTGACCATAAAAGAAAAAAGAAAGATGCAAAAAAATAAATTTCCGGTTGAAGAAGTAAGGGCGCAATTTCCGGCTTTGAATATTAAAAATAAGGAGCAGGTTTTTCCAATTTATTTTGACGGCCCCGGCGGCACCCAAATGGTGCAATCCTGCATAGATCGAATGCTGGAATATATAGAAACCGGAATGGCTAATCTCCACGGAACATTTTCCACAAGCCAAAAGACAGATGCTCTTACTTGAAGAGGCGAAAGAGGCAGTGGGAGATCTCCTTAATTGTTCTGCAAAAGAAGTGGCTTTTGGTCAAAACATGACGAGCCTGGCCTATCAGGTTGCCAACAGTTTAAGGCCTCTGCTGCAGGAAGGAGACGAAATTTTGGTAACCCAACTGGACCACCGTGCCAATGTGGACCCATGGATCTACCTGGCAAAAGAGACCGGTGCAATTGTAAAGTGGATTCCTGTTGACAAAGAAAAACTGGTGCTCGATCTTAGCGATCTTGACAGCCTCATCAACAACAAAACCCGGCTGGTAGCCATTGGCTTATCCTCCAATCTTACGGGAACCATTAGTGATGCAAAAAAGATCTTTGAAACGGCTAAAAAGGTAAATGCGATCACTATTGCAGATGCAGTACACGCCGTACCTCATTTTCTCGTAGATAAACAAGAGCTGGGAAGCGACATTCTCTTTTGCTCTGCCTATAAATTCTTTGGACCACACCTGGGAATCGCTGCAATCAAAGAAGAGCTTTTTGAACAACTGGAAATCGCCAAACTTAAACCCGCTCCAAACGAGATTCCCTATAAACTTGAAACCGGCACCCAAAATCATGAAGCGATCGCCGGACTTTGCGGAGCTATAAGTTTTATCGAAAGCCTTGGCAGCGGAAATTCACGTCGGGAAAAACTTAGTTCCGGAATGCAAGCCATAGAAAGCCATGAAGAAGAGCTAATGACAGAACTGCAAAGTTTCCTGAATTCAATTCCCGAAGTAACTCTTTATCGTGCCGGGAATGAGGTGAATAAAACTCCCACTTTTGCTTTTAAGATTAAGGGTATTCATTCCCGGGAGGCCACACAATTTTTTGCTGAAAAATTTAATCTGTGTATAGCCGATGGTCACTTCTACGCCTCTACCATGGCCGAAGTTTTCCCGGTGATGGAGACTGGCGGTTGGATAAGGATTGGATTGGCCCCTTACAACACCCTTGGAGAGATTGCCATATTTAAAACTGCCCTTAAAGATCTCCTCCTCATGAAATCCTAAAAAATGATCGTTCGGGTAATAAAATTCTTTGCCAAAGGCCTGCTGGCTTTTTTAATGCTTTTGCTGCTGTATTTCGTGGCGGCATTGATAGGTTCGGCGATTCCTGTGAATACAGACAGGCAGCCTGGTGGAGATATCACTATCTACCTGCGAACAAACGGCGCTCATACAGATTTTATTTTTCCGGTAGAAAATGACGTCATGGATTGGGAGCAAATGATCGATTCTACATATATCCTCTCTAAAAGGGGAAATTACGATTACATTTCCTTTGGCTGGGGAGATCTAGAGTTTTACCGGAACACCCCCGAATGGAGTGACCTTACCTTTCCCACAGCCATGCAGGCCGTTTTCCTGCCAACTCCCTCGGCTATGCATGTAGAATTTGAATCCCCTCCCCGCTTCGATCAGCCTACTGTACCTATCAAAGTAACAGAAGATGAATACCGAACCCTGGTGGAGTATGTAAGATGGAGCTTCCAAAAGGATTTTTTGGGAAATGTGAGACCGGTCCGCGATTTACATTACAATCAAAACGACGCTTTCTTTTATGCCAAAAGATCCCTCAACTCTTTTTACACCTGTAATACCTGGGTGAATAATGGTTTAAAAGAAGCCGGTCTCCCCGCTTGTTTATGGACTCCTTTTGACGAAGGTATCTTCTACAAATACCATTGATTTTATACATATTTTAAGAAGTAGCTGCTTAAGGTTTAGATGTAAAAATCTTAACTTCAGCCTTATACGTTTTAAACCAACCCGTCAAACCACATTTTTATGAGTAATCTAAAAAAGATAACCGACCTTCTTGGAGATGAAGCTTCCTACCTGTTAGAACACCGCAGTGAAAAGATTTCTAAAGAACGATTAACTATCCCCGGCCCTCATACGGTAGACAATTTTGCTGAAAGTGACCGCAATCCACAGGTCCTCAAAAGTATATCGCAACTTTACAACCATGGCGCACTTGGAGGAACAGGTTACCTCAACATTCTACCTGTTGACCAGGGAATAGAACACAGTGCGGCTGCCTCTTTTTACAAGAACCAGGATTATTTCGATCCCGAAAATATTATCAAACTTGCAATGGAAGCAGGCTGTAACGGCGTAGCATCAACATTTGGCGGTCTTGCCCTGCACGCCCGAAAATATGCTCATAAGATCCCTTTTGTGGTAAAGATCAATCACAACGAGCTGCTCACCTATCCCACCAAATACGACCAGATTCCCTTCGGAAGTGTTCGCGAAGCATGGGACATGGGCGCGACTGCAATTGGCGCTACCATTTACTTCGGAAGTGAGGAAAGTACCCGACAGATCCAGGAAATAGCTGCAGCATTTGAAGAAGCCCACCAGCTGGGAATGGCAACTATTCTTTGGTGCTACACCCGGAATTCAGCTTTTAAAAAAGACGGAAAAGATTATCATTCGGCTGCCGATCTTACCGGACAGGCGAACCACATTGGAGTTACCATTAAAGCAGATGTGATCAAGCAGAAACTTCCCGAAACCAACTTTGGATTCCAGGACATTAACTTTGGAAAACACTCAAAAGAAATGTACGAGAGTCTTTCCACAGATCATCCTATCGACCTTTGCCGGTTGCAGGTTGCTAATTGCTATATGGGCAAAATTGGGCTAATCAACTCTGGTGGTGGTTCACAGGGAGATTCAGATTTTAAGGCGGCAGTAAAGACTGCAGTCATCAATAAACGTGCCGGCGGCTGCGGACTCATTATGGGAAGAAAAGCATTTCAAAGGCCGCTAAAAGACGGAGTTGAGATCCTGCAAAGTGTACAGGAAGTTTATCTGACAGATGAGATCACCGTGGCTTAGAGAGTATTGAGAAGTTAGTATTGAGTATTGAGATACGGGACAGACCTGCATGGTTTTTTGAATGAAACCGCTGTCAGGGCTGTAAGCCGCTGACAGGGTTGCGGAAGAACCCTTTCAGGGTTTGGAACCCTGAAAGGGTTGTGCTTTACCCATTGAGATCAGAAAAATTTTCTTTCATCAGTGGCTAAAAAAAGAAAACCTGCAAGGTCAAAAATAGACTTCGTAGTTTAGATGATTCTTCCCTGGTAAAAAAATAAAGACCCGGAAATACGTTCACGTTTAAGCGAATTCAGGAGAGAATTTGCGTCTTAGAAGATACAGATCATTCTCACTATACCCTGAAAGCTCCATAGTCTCTCCCGGAGCGTCGGGGTTGGTATTGAGAATAAAATAGCTATTAGTAACTGTGACCCTACTAATCTGTGCGAGAGAATATGTCACCGGCTTTAGTTGCCATTTACTCAGGATCAACTGCTCCTCATCCCAGGCAATAAACTCCTGATTACGATCCTTCTGAAGTAAATGAAGTGCAAGGTACGCCAGTCCTAAAAGAAGGTTGAATACAAATAGAAAATTGAATTCTTCAATCTCTCCAATCCAAAAATAACCGACTCCAATGCTTAGCCAAAGGACACCAAGGATCAGGTTGGTATACTGCCTGAAGAAATGGCGTTTTCTAATTATTTTGGTCATAGATAAAGTTGAACCTCTATACAATTATAACAATTTTACTTCAAATACAGATGCTGAAACAAGTTCAGCATGACGGCTTCGTCACCCTAAATTTATTTCAGGGGCTTTTCCTTGAAACGGCAGGATGCTGAAACAAATTCAGAATGACAGAAAAAAACCTCACAGGTTTTGAAAACCTGTGAGGTTTGATGTAATATTTTCTTCAGATTAACTGCCTACTAAAGAACTGCGTACTGCTTACTGATTAAAAAGTACCTTCCGCTTAGGCTTTTCAATATTCGCATTCACCGGTTCTCCAAAAAGGTCAAAATCGGCGGCATCTGTGATCTTCACTTCGTAGAAATCTCCGGTTTTCAGGTAAATCTTTGTCGCGTCGATCAACACTTCGTTATCAACATCGGGAGAATCATGTTCGGTTCTTCCAACGTAGTTCTCACCTTCTTTGCGGTCAATAACCACTCTAAAGGTCTTCCCTATTTTCTGCTGATTCAGTTCCCAGGAGATCTGCGACTGAATTTCCATGATCTCATTTGCTCTCTCCTGCTTCACTTCCTGCGGCACATCGTCCTCAAGATTATAAGCATGTGTATTTTCTTCGTGAGAATAAGTGAAACAGCCAAGACGCTCAAAACGCATGTCTTTCACCCATTGCTTCAGCTCTTGAAAATGAGCTTCAGTTTCTCCGGGATATCCAACAATAAGAGTGGTTCTAATTGCCATTTCCGGCACCCTGTTACGGAATTCCTTCAGCAGGTTTGTTGTTTTTTCATGAGTGGTTCCGCGGCGCATGGACTTCAGAAGATCATCAGAAATATGCTGCAACGGAATATCCAGATAGTTACAAACCTTAGGCTCCCGTTTCATCAGGTCCAAAACATCCATTGGGAATCCTGTTGGAAAAGCGTAATGTAACCTGATCCATTCAATTCCTTCCACCTTTACAAGGTTCTCAAGAAGTTCGGCCAGATTTCGCTTTTTATAGAGATCAAGTCCGTAGTAAGTTAGATCCTGCGCGATAAGAATAAGCTCCTTCACTCCCTGGGCAGCAAGTTTCCGCGCTTCCTCCACCAGATTTTCAATTGGAGTGGATTTATGCTTTCCGCGCATCAAGCGGAATCGCACAAAAAGAACATGGGCGGTCACAACCTTCAGCGATCTTCAGGTAAGCGTAATTCTTCGGAGTTGTGGTAAGACGTTCTCCAATAAGTTCATGCTTATAATCGGCTTCCAGGGCGGCAAGAAGTTCAGGCAGCTCGGTAGTTCCGAAGTATTGGTCAACATTAGGGATCTCCTTTACAAGATCTGGCTTATAGCGTTCACTTAAACATCCCGTCACGAATACCTTGTCGACTTCTCCCTGCTCCTTTAATTCTACGTATTCTAAAATGGTGTTTACCGACTGTTCTTTTGCGTTGTCAATAAAACCACAGGTGTTGATCACCACTATATTTCCTTCCTGCTCATGCACCACATCCTTGTCGTTCGCCTTAAGCTGCCCCATAAGGATCTCACTATCATAGACGTTCTTGCTGCAGCCAAGGGTGACCACATTGATCCTGTTCTTTTTTAATGACTTTGTTCTCATACTATATATTTTCACCTGTCAAACCTCACAAGTTTCTAAAACTTAAGAAGTTTCAGAAAATAAGGTCTTTCAAAGCGGGTGCAAAGATACAACCTAAAATGACAAATCTAACATTCAAGGGTTTAAGCTTTTAAAATTCCCGTTTAGCGAGAATTTTTTCCTCATGCTGAACTACTATTTCAGATCAAAGACCCTGAAATGAATTCAGGGTGACGCTCTTTCTATGATTCGTCATGCTGAACTTGTTTTAGCATCTCATGTTACAGACCCTGAAATAAATTCAGGGTGACGCTATTCTTTACTGCCTCATGCTGATTCGTCATGCTGAACTTGTTTCAGCATCTCATATAATAGACCCTGAAATAAATTCAGGTGACACTCTTTGAGTTCCTATCTCCTTGTCCTTTTGATAAACTCCTCCTGAAGCCTGGCCGTAATTTCCCCTTTTTGAGAGGTAAATACTTCTTTACCTTCTATGGTCACAGAAGACACAGGAGCGACCTGAGTAGTGGTGCCGGTGAGAAAGATCTCATCTACTTCTGATATTCCTGAGACTGGAAAAGCCTCTTCTTTTAAAGGAATATCAAGGTCACTACAGAGTTCTATCACCACCTTTCTCGTAATGCCGGAGAGGATCTGCCGGCCTTCGGGATGGGTATAGACAACACCATCTTTTACGAAGAAGATCGTGGTGTGGGAGCCTTCAGTGAAAAGTCCGTTGCGGAATAAAAGGTTTTCATCATATCCGGCGGAGATGGCGGCATCATTCGCCATAGTGTTGGCCAGTAATGCTGTCGACTTGATATCGCACCTGTGCCAGCGAAGATCTTCGGAAGCGATTACTTTCCAGAACCTGTCTTTAAAATTAGCCAGATCCACCTGGAAAGCATAAAGTAATAAAGTTGGCTCTGCATCTTCGGGAATGAAGTGAGAACGAGGTGCTTTTCCGCGGGAGATCTGCAGGTAAACTGCAGCATCTTCTTTAGAAAAAGAGGAACGATTTACCGCCTCTAGCATAAGCTTTTCAAGGATCGAAGCATCAAAATCAATATTCATTTCCTGCAGACAATACCTCACCCGCGCCAAATGATCCTGCAGCCGAAAAGGTTTTCCGCCGTAAAAAGGCGTCACCTCATAGATCCCATCCCCGAACATGAAAGACCGGTCAAATACCGAAACAAAGGCTTCTTCGGGTTTTATCCATTGATCATTCAGGAAAACTTCGGCAGGATAGGTTTTTTTATTTTTCATTTGAAGGCTTCTTACCAAAATATTTATTGAAAACTCAGCATCTCAATTAATTAGATCTTAAAAGCACATTTTGAAAAGCCTGCAAGCTTTTTCCTGAATTTAAAATCGTGTCCCAGTTCTGATAAGGCACGTTCCAATGCGCCCAGAACTGCAATAAGATCATTCGCAGAGACCGAGCCCATATGGCCGATCCGAAAGTACTTCGATTTTATTTCTGATAACAGTCCTCCTGCAAGTATCACATCACTCTCGGCTATTTTGGAAAGTAACGCCGCACCATCTATTCCACCTGGATAATAAGCAGCAGTAAGCGTATTAGCGGCTATTTCATTTCTTTTAGGTAAAATGTCGAGGTTTAAGGAGGAGATTCCTGCCCGAAAAGCTTTTGCTAAAGTTTGGTGCCTTTTCACCCTTTTCTCCATGCCTTCTGCAGCTATGATTTTCAGGCTTGTTTCTAAGGCAACAATTAAATTGACTGCAGGTGTTCCGAAATACGAAGGTCTTCTTTCTTCATAAGCGTTCATTATCGGTAACCAATTGTTCCAATCGGCATAATAATTAGATACAGGCGTTTTTCTTTTTTTCCAGACCTCCATCGCTTTTTGAGATGCTACTAAAAGAGCGAGCCCGGGAGGTACACCAATAGCCTTTTGAGATCCTGTTAAAACCACATCAAGTCCCCATTCATCCTGATCAATCTCTTCACCCGCAACCGAGCATACACCATCTAAGATACTTAGGGTGTTATATTTTTTCGCTAATTGCGCTATAGGTTTTGGATCTACCAGCACTCCGGTAGAGGTATCAACATGAGTAATGGTTAAAGCTTTATAATTGTTGGTTTTAAGCTCTTTTTCAATTGCTTCCAGACTTACCACTTCACCTATGGGAGCTTCCAGGATGGTCGTGTCAGCTCCATAGCGATCCATGATATCTTTAAAACGGTGACCAAAGTATCCTGTGGAAATCACCAACACACGATCCCCTTGTTCCACAAGATTGGCGGCTGCCATATCCATAGCCAAAGTGCCGGTTCCGGCGACGATAAAAGGTTGGCCTTTTGGAGACTTCCATACTTCTCGCATGAGCTCAAGGCTGTTCCCAAAAGTCTCGATAAAATCTGGGGCCACATGGCTTTGCGTAGGCATTCCCATGGCCTGTAAAACTTCCGGTTCAAATTCTATAGGACCGGGGATCATAAGTAGTTTTCTGCCTTTCATTATTTTTTGTTTCTATTTATCAGATGCTCTAAAATAATAAATGCGATATACCTGGATATCGCATTTATTAATCAATTTTATTAATTTATTTATCGAGAACAGGCTCCCGTTCAGTAACAGTTTCATGTTCTTTGAACTGATTACTTGTATTCTTTTCGCCTCCCGCTTTTAAAGCTTTTTCTCCGGCAAAGAAGCTCTTATGATCATCTCCAAGGTCGGAACCTGCCATACGCTGATGTTTTACACAGGAAACGCCCTTCCGGATTTCCTGTCTTTGAACCCCTTTTACATAGGCTAACATGCCTTCTTCAGAAAAATAACCTGCTGTTAGGTCATTCATGTGAAGTGCCGTAGTGTGATAGGTTGGCAGCGTGATCAAGTGATGGAAAACCCCTGCTTCTCTTGCAGCATCGATCTGGAAAGATTTGATCTTTCTATCTGCTCTAAAACACAATTCGGTATCATCATAATCCGAACACATTAAATTATTCCTGTCATAACCGGTCATATTTTCACCTTCTGCAAGCATATCATCATAAGCCTGGTGACGGAAGTTTAAGGTCCAGTTAAAGGATGGCGAGTTATTATAAACCAACTTGGCATTGGGTACAACTTCTTTAACCCTGTTCACCATGTGGGCGATCTGTTTAACATTAGGGGTCGGAGTCTCGATCCATAGAAGATCTGCTCCATTTTGAAGACTTGTGATACAGTCCAACACAACCCTGTCTATGTTTGAACCGTCTTTGAATTTATACAAACCATTAGCCAATCGTACGGGCCGCATTAATTTCCCTTCTCTTTTAAGAAGAACGTCATCTTCTTTGGCATCACTAATTTCAATTTCTTCAGCTTCTATAAAAGCTAAATACTGAGATGCAAGATCCCCCGGCTCCTGACTTACCGGAAGCTTTTGAGTTAAACCGGCACCTTCAGAATCTGTTCTCGCTACTATAATCCCATCTTCCACACCCAATTCTATAAATGCATATCTAATAGCATTTAGTTTGGCAATAAAATCTTCATGAGGTACAGTAACTTTTCCATCCTGATGTCCACATTGTTTGGCATCAGAAACCTGGTTTTCGATCTGAATGGCGCAAGCTCCCGCCTGGATCATTTTTTTAGCTAATAAATAGGTCGCTTCTTCATTTCCAAATCCGGCGTCAATATCAGCAATAATAGGTACTACGTGGGTTTCAAAATTATCAATTTGATCCTGCACATCTTCTCCTCTCTCAAGTCTTTTAAAGAGATCGTTTAACTCAATAGCATCTGCCTGGCGTAAGAAATCATAAATTTCATTTATTAATGAAGGGACAGCAGTTTTTTCGTGCATGGATTGATCTGGCAGCGGTCCAAATTCTGAACGTAACGCAGCAACCATCCACCCGGAAAGATAAAGGTATTTTTTACTGGTAGTTTTGTGATGCTTTTTGACAGCTATCATATTTTGCTGCGCCACAAAACCATGCCAGCTACCCAAGGACTGTGTGTATTGAGATGGATCTGCGTCATACTCTGCCATATCTTTTCTCATAATGGCCGCTGTATATCTCGCAATATCCAAACCTGTTCTAAACCTATTTTGGGTAACCATCCTGGCAGCGCTTTCAGGATTTATTGAATTCCATGTTTCTCCATACTTTTCTTTAAGATTTTTTACAGCCTCTAATGCAGAGCTATAATTTGTTTGTGGTTGATTTTTCATAATTTTGTTAGATGTTATTTATTATTAATAATTAGATCCTGTTGATTGTTGCCGCAATCGCAGGATTGCTTTTTTTATAGGTATTGATATGCCGGGAGGGTTAAGAACTCTTCAAACTTTTCTGAAAGAACCAGTTTGTCAAAAAGCTCTATAGCCAGTTTATAGCGGTTGTTTTCATTAGAGTCCCCTCCGGATTCTTTCAGGATTTTTTCGACCTCATCATTTAAAAGGTCGATGTATAATTCCGTATTGAATTTGCGTCCGTCTTCCAGTACGACTTCGTGTTTTAACCATTGCCATACCTGTGTTCTTGAAATCTCGGCAGTAGCTGCATCTTCCATTAAGTTATATAGCGCTACAGCACCATAACCTCTTAACCAGGCTTCCGTATATAGAATCCCGACATTGATGTTTTTTCTTATCCCGGCTTCCGTAACAGTTCCTTTAGGTATTTCCACAAGGTCTTCTTCGGAAATATTGATGTCTTCACGAGTTACGTGTAACTGATTTGGCGTTGGCATGTGTTTGTTGAACTCCGCCATAGCTACTTCCACTAATGCAGGATGAGCAACCCATGTACCGTCATGACCATTTTTAACTTCACGCTCTTTATCCTTCCTTACTTTTTCTATAGCAGCTGCGTTGGCTTTTTCATCATTTTTAATAGGGATTTGAGCAGCCATTCCGCCGATGGCATGGATGCCACGTTTATGGCAGCGTTGAATAACTAGTTTGGAATACGCCTCCATGAAAGGAGTGGTCATTGTAACCTGGTCCCGGTTTGGCACTACAAAATTCGGGTGGTTCCTGAATTTCTTGATGTACGAAAATATGTAATCCCATCTTCCACAATTAAGGCCTACTATATGATCTTTAAGTTCATATATGATCTCGTCCAACTGAAAACTTGCAGTAATGGTTTCAATAAGAACAGTTGCCTTAAAAGTTCCTTTAGGCACTTCCAGGTATTCCTGGGCGAAAGTGAACACTTCATTCCACCAGCGTGCTTCAGTATAGTGCTCCAACTTTGGAAGATAGAAGTAAGGGGCAGTATTATTCTTTAACAAGGTCTGGGTGTTGTGGAACACGTATAAGCCGAAATCCACCAGGCTACCTGAAGTTTCTTCGTCATTGATTATAATATGTCTTTCATTTAAATGTAAACCTCTGGGTCTAACCATCAGAACTGCAGTCTCCTGATTGAGGCTATAAGATTTACCCCGATCTGAGTCTACCAGTGAAATTGTCTTTTTATTGGCATCAATAAGATTTTGTTGACCTTCAATAACATTTTGCCATGTAGGCGCAGTACTGTCCTCCAGGTCTGCCATAAATGTCCTGGCTCCGGAATTCAGTGCGTTGATCACCATTTTTCTGTCTACAGGGCCTGTTATTTCTACCCGTCTGTCCTGTAAATCTTCAGGGGTTTTACCCGCACTCCAATCACTTTCCCTAATGGATTTAGTTTCTGGCGGGAATTCAGGCAACTTTCCTTCATCAAAAACCTTTTGCTGGTTTACTCTTTTTTCTAAGAGAGAAAGTCTTTCTCCATTAAATCTTTCATGAAGTGCCGCTATAAAATTTAAGGCATCATCTGTCAGGATTTCCGGATAATAATTCTTTACCTCTTTTGAGAATTTTAAACTAGGTGTTTTTAAGGTTTTGGTTTCCATGGTTTTAGTGTTTTACATGACAATATTACAGGAAAGTTTTTAAAAAAACAAGCGAACGTTCGCTAAAACTATAAATTCGCAAAATATTAAGATTCGCAAAAATGCCTATATTTGAATTATGGAAGAAGATTACATCAAATTAATATTTGGCCTGAAGCTAAAGCAGATAAGGACTGAGAAGAATTTGTCTTTATTCGGGTTGTCGAAACTTTCCGGTTTATCAAAGTCTTATTTAAATGAAATTGAAAATGGAAAAAAATATCCTAAACCGGATAAAATAGCTTTGCTTTCAGATAAGCTGGAGGTCCCCTATGATCAAATGGTTTCTTTAAGACTTGATAAAAATTTAGCTCCAATTGGGGAACTATTACAGTCTAAAATTCTAAAAGAGATCCCATTGGATCTGTTTGGTATTAAGGAAAGTAATTTGATTGATATAGTCGCCAATGCACCTACAAAAGTGACTGCATTTATAAGTACTATTATTGAAATTGCACACCATTACAGCTTTAGCAAGGAAAGCTTCTTTCTGGCTGCTGTACGTTCTTTCCAGGAAGCGAATAACAATTATTTTGATGATTTAGAACAACAGGTTTTGAAATTCTCAAAAGCTTATCAGGTAGATCTAACAAGGTCTCTTACATCAAAAGATCTGGAGGAGATCCTGACTGAAGAATACGGTTATACCATTAACGATAGCGAATTAAGTAAAAATGAGGCTCTAGGAAATCTGCGGTCAGTACTTGTGCCTCAAACCAACACGCTGTTGCTCGCGAACGGGATCGATGAATCCCAACGCACCTTTATTTTCGCCAAAGAAATCGCATATAATTATCTGGAAATAAAAGACAGGCTTCATACTTTTCCCTGGATCAAATTTCAGAGGTTCGACCAGGTGCTTAATAACTTTTATGCCTCTTATTTTGCCGGTGCGTTGGTCATTCCTAAAGATGATTTGACCTCACAATTGGAAACCATTTTTGAAAAGGAAACTTTTGATGAAGCTCTTTTTCTGCAAATGCTGGAAGGCTTCAACGCCTCCCCCGAAACATTTTATCAACGATTGACCAATGTCCTGCCTAAAGCATTTAATATTAAGAATTTATTCTTTCTAAGGATAACTCATAAAGCAGGCACAGAGCAATTTTACCTGAACAAGGAACTTCATTTATCTCATCAACATTCCCCGCGGGCCAATGAGACGAATGAACATTATTGCAGGCGGTGGGTGTCTTTGAAAGGTTTAAAGGAAATAAGTAAAAGTCAGAAACCACATGAATTTGGGCTTCAAATTTCTCATTATCCAAGCCATGGAACTACTTATTTGGTGATCTCATCTGCAACTAAAGATCCTTTCCGAAACAACCAGTATAGAAGTATAAGTATTGGTTTATTGATCAATAAGCAACTGGAGCGGAAGCTGAAGTTTTTGGAAGATCCGACTATTACCCGACGTGAGGTTGGGGTTACCTGTGAACGTTGCGGTATTATTGATTGTGAGGTAAGACAAGCTCCCGCAGTTATTCTGGATAAGGAAGCTAAAAACAAAAAAATAGAAAGGATCGTGGATGAATTAAATGCCAGGTTTCAGTCTTAATTGGCTTCAAAAAAACCCTATCAACTTTCGTTTAAAAAAGCTGTTCAGAACATTGCACAAAAAAAGCCGCCAAGGATATTAATCTGAACGGCTTCGGTTATTAAAAGGAAATATCTTCCGCAGCAACCTAGGAAACCAACTGCTGCTGCACCCAGATACTAAAGGATGTTTCATAAACCCGGGTGAGAATGATCACTGCTGCGCCAATGCCCACCAGCCACCAGGAATAGGTTTCCCGTTTCACCTGGATTGCTGCAATTATCCCCAGAATGAAATAAGGAAGCATAAGGAGCAGGTTTGGCCATAGCCAGGCGCCGCCAAATATGATGACCGTCTTCATGACGATATAAAAAATACTGTAAATAAGGATGATCTTGGTAAGGATCACCAGGTTTCTGTACGACATATTATCTGTAATTCCCCGGTGGTTTTCTCAGGTAATTCAACTGTTCAAAACTGTTCCCAATATTTAAAAGTTTATCTTCTTCAAAGGGTTTGGCGATGAAAGTAATACTCTTAGGCTCCCCGGAAGATTCAAAACCTGCAGGAACTGCCAATGCAGGATATTTTGCCACGGCAGCGTAAGCCGCGTGGTAATTATTAATTGAAGCAACTGCATCGAGGTCGTATCTTTCCATAGGCTCATCAAAGAACTTCCTGCCGCTCTCCTGAAGCTGTGCAGAGATCCTTTCCAGCTCTTCGGCACTGGTAGTATCGGCCACTATGGCATCAAAAAGCTGCTGCCCATAAGGAGCTCTAATAAGGCTGTCTTCAAGGTTGTACTTCACAATCGCTTCCACATTATTATAAGTCACTTCCTTTCCGGCATATTTGGAAAGATAGGCCGGCAGATCTTTTTTCATATCGGCGTTGAGCAAGGTTAGGAAGTTATCCAGGGAAATCTGCTCCTCTTCAAATTCTACGATGATAGCACCGCTTTCTTTCATCGCCTCCACAGCATTGTTGTATAAAGAATCTGTCAAAAGGGATTTCATGACTCCAATCCGCTTTCCGCGAAGACCATCGGGAGTTAGAGCTTTTACGTAATTTTTTCCTCCGCCTACAGAGGCAGGATCTTCTGAGTCTTTTCCGGTAAGGGCGTTGAGGAGAATGGCGTTATCTATGACGTATTTCGTCATAGGTCCGGGGGTGTCCAGAGTGCCCGAAATTGGGATTATTCCTGTGCGGCTTAGTAGTCCTACCGTTGGTTTTAATCCTACCACAGCATTCTTCGAAGCCGGGGAAAGTATGGAGCCCGCAGTTTCAGTTCCAACTGCAGCTACAGCATAATTTGCGGCCACCGCCACCCCACTACCTGAACTGGAACCTCCTGTTTCAAATTTCTTTCTTCCGTAAGGATTAAGGGTTTGCCCACCCACTGCGCTGTATCCCAAAGGACAGCCATCACAAAAGTAATAAGCCCATTCACTCAAATTTGCTTTTCCAAGGATGAGTGCATTATTCTCTTTTAATCGGTCGACAATAAAGGCATTTTTGGAAGGTTTATTTTCAGCCAGGGCCAAAGCTCCGGCGGTAGTTCTCATGTTGTCGGTATTGATATTGTCTTTCAATAATATGGGCATACCATATATTGTATTTTCAATGCCTTCAGGAACTCCTTTTTCATCAAGCTTTCTTGCCTCAGCCACAACATCAGGATTTAGAGCGATCACTGCGTTGAGTGACATTTCATTGTTGCTTTCAAATTCCCTGATGCGATAAATGTAGAACAGCGTGAGATCTGTATAGCTAAGCTTTCCGTTGTGGATAGCACGTTGTAGTTCGGGAATGCTTCTTTCGAAAATAACCGGCTTCAGGGATTCATATTTTTCCGCAGAAAAAGTAGAAAGTTCCTTTTCAAAAGGACGCCATATCTCGTTCTTATCTAAAGTCTTTGAATTGATAAGTTTAAACCTCATCCTTTCATTCTCATGCTGCGCCTGTTCTTTAAGCTGGGCAGTTTCATCCTGTCGCTCCCACAATACGGCAGGTTCTTTTACAGCTGCCTCCTCTTCTTTCTGAACTTTGCAGGAAGTTGCCATAAGAAATACTAGAAAGAGAGTGAAAATTTGCTTCATGAGTTCTGATTTAAACGGAAAGATTATTTAAAAAAGGAATCTACGAATTCATATTTGTTGAAAACCTGCAGGTCTTCAATGCCCTCTCCTACTCCAATATATTTTACCGGGATCTGGAACTGGTCACTAATTCCTATCACAACGCCACCTTTTGCTGTACCATCAAGTTTAGTGACTGCAAGTGAAGTCACCTCGGTAGCTGCAGTGAATTGTTTTGCCTGCTCAAAGGCATTTTGCCCGGTAGAACCATCAAGAACCAGGAGCACTTCATGCGGCGCATCGTCCACCACTTTCTGCATCACCCTTTTCACCTTTGTAAGCTCGTTCATAAGGTTCACTTTATTGTGAAGACGCCCGGCAGTATCAATGATAACCACATCGGCATCTTGTTTTACCGCGCTCTGTACAGAGTCAAAAGCTACAGATGCAGGATCACTTCCCATACTTTGTTTCACAATAGGAACATCCACCCTGTCTGCCCAAACCTGAAGTTGATCAATAGCAGCTGCCCTAAAGGTATCGGCTGCACCAAGAACTACTTTTTTACCTTCTTTTTTGAACTGGTAGGCGAGCTTTCCAATGGTAGTAGTTTTACCCACCCCATTCACACCTACGACCATGATCACGTAAGGCTTTTTATTTGTAGGCACATAGAAATCTGTTGCTTCGCCCGAATTGGTTTCGGCCATTAAAGCGGCGATCTCTTCTCTTAGGATCTTGTTAAGTTCATCTGTTCCAAGAAACCTGTCCCTGGCCACACGTGCTTCAATGCGGTTAATGATCTTCACCGTAGTTCCCACGCCCACGTCGCTGCTCACCAACACATCTTCCAGGTCATCCAGCACCTCATCATCAACTTTGGATTTACCGGCAACTGCTTTCCCCAACTTGGAAAAGAAGTCGGTTTTTGATTTTTCGAGGCCTTTGTCCAGGGTCTCCTTTTTCTCACGGGAGAAGATCTTTTTAAATAAACTCATTATGTGGTATGGTCTTAATATTTATAAAAATGGCAAAATACCCATGGGCAGCATGCCGAGGGTAAATATACACAAAAACAAAAAGCCGTCCCGATGCGTATCGGGACGGCCTTCAAAATATTTTGAAAATAACTTATTTCTTATTAAGGAAGTCATTTACCATTTCAGGAGCCATAATTCCTTCAACAAAAGTATAGGCACCGGTCTTTGGAGATTTAACCATTCTAATGGCTTTAGTAAGCCTCTTTGATCCTGTCTGTAATGTTGCTACTGATTTCTTTGCCATGACTTATGCTTATTTAATTTCTTTATGAACCGTCATTTTCTTTAGAATTGGGTTGAATTTCTTCAACTCCATTCTATCTGGCGTGTTCTTTTTATTTTTTGTAGTAATATATCTTGAAGTACCGGGTTTTCCCGTTGCTTTGTGCTCTGTACACTCTAATATAACCTGAACTCTGTTACCTTTCTTTGCCATTTTACTGCGTCTTAAATGTTGGGATTACTTGGTTAAAAAGCCTTTTGCACGGGCATCTTTAATTACTGCAGCAATTCCTTTTTTATTAATTGTCTTAATTGCAGAAGTAGATACTTTTAAAGTGATCCATTTATCTTCCTCAGGGATATAAAAACGTTTTTTAACCAAATTGGCGTCAAATTTACGTTTTGTCTTGTTCATCGCGTGGGAAACGTTGTTTCCAACCATTGCTTTCTTACCTGTAAGTTCACAAACTCTTGACATTGCTCTATACTTTAACTCGTTATTTCAAAACAGGCTGCAAATTAACGATTTTTTTACCTAATAGCCAATAGAGAATAAAAATATTTTTCTGAAGTTGCTCTTTATTTCCTTTTCCTGAAAAAGCTTCTGAAAATGCCACTTTTGACACCTTAACGCTCTTCTTTCTCTTGTTGCTTCGGAAGTTTTACTGACATTAATTTTAATTCCCGGCCTCCTGAAAGTCCCTGCAAGACTTAAAAAGCAGAAATAATCTATTAAGCTTCAGAAATTTCCTTCAGGATCATTTCATAGGCTTTTTGAACAGATTTTTTTACAACCTGGTCCCGTGTATTGCCAAAAATGAACTTTTTGGAGTAAACTTTTTCCGGAGTGGCAAGCCCAATGTAAACCGTCCCTACTTCAGCATCACTGTCTCCTTTTGTAGGTCCGGCATTACCGGTAGTGGACAAAGCGTAGTCGGTTTTAAACATCTTTTTGGCATTTTTGGCCATAGCCTCAGCCACCTCGTGACTTACCACACTATATTTCTCTATAAGCTCCTGTCTCACTCCCAAAGTTTCCACCTTGATCTGGGTCGAATAAGAGACAATGCCGCCTTTAAAACAAGCCGAGGCGCCGGGATGGGTGGTAAATTCGGCAGCAAGTGCGCCACCTGTACAACTTTCTGCTGCCGATAAAAACTTCTTTTGGGAAGTGAGTAACTTACTTATCTGTACCGCAATTTTTTCATCCTCCTCCTGCTCCTCAGAAATGATATCCTCCAACAGCTCATAAAGGCCGGAAACCTGCTTTTCAACCGAATTGATCAACTCCTCCTCATTCTCCCCTTTTCCGGAAAGTCTTAAGCGCACACGACCCAGACCGGGCAGATACGCAAGCTTGATATGAGAAGGGAGTTTATCTTCAAAAGAGGCAAGTTTATTGGCAATTGAACTTTCACCTTCTCCTTTTGTAAGAATGGTTTTATGATAGATAAAAGGCCGATGAAATCTTTCCCGCAGGCGTGGAATTACCTCCACCTCCACGAGGTTTTTCATCTCATAAGGTACTCCGGGAAGGGAAATGTAAACCTTCCCCTCCTTCTCCATCCACATTCCCGGGGCAGTACCATATTTATTATGCAGCACAGTTGCTTTTGAGGGCAGCATGGCCTGCTCGCGGTTAAGATCGGATATTGGTGTTTTTTTATACTTCGCAAAAAGCGCCTCAACATGTTGCAGGACTTCCTGGTTAAGCTTTAGCTCGTCTTGAAAATATTCGGTAAAAGTGTATTTAGTGACATCATCTTTAGTTGGTCCCAGCCCGCCGGTAAGGATGACAATATCTGCTCTTTTTGAAGCCTCCTGCAAAGCATTCAAAATATGCTGCTTTTCATCCTGAACAGATGTGATTTGATAAACAGAGATCCCAATAAGGTTTAGCTCCTTGGCAATAAACGCCGAGTTGGAATCTACAATTTGTCCAATGAGGATCTCATCCCCAATAGTTATGATCTCTGCAGTCATTACAGGTCGAAGTCTTCCTTGAGTTCTTTTTCGGCTTTTTTGTACTTATCGGTAATGATGCGGGCAGCTTCGTTTACTCCTTCTTTGCTATCACCAACTTTAGCCCAACCCTCCAGGACCTGGATTTGTGGCATCACGCCCAGCCCAAACATCTGGAAATTGGGTTTCATCTTGTGAGCATACTGGTAAGCCTGCTGCGGATTATCTTCGATAATCGCCTGATTCATTGCTTCAAGATCTGGCGGAATTTCCTCCAGAAATGTCTGCACCACGACCTT
This sequence comes from uncultured Flavobacteriaceae bacterium, assembly GCA_963709775.1. Taxonomy (GTDB): domain Bacteria; phylum Bacteroidota; class Bacteroidia; order Flavobacteriales; family Flavobacteriaceae; genus Salinimicrobium. The sequence continues at coordinate 231,712 of CAVPXS010000001.1, forward strand.
TATAAAGTCCTGGTCCCCGCCGGCCATTTCTTCAACGCTTTCTAAGTTGTAGTTCCTCATCATTTTACCTGTATTGAGAATATTTGTTGGTCTTCTATAAATCCGCTCAAGTTATCATTTATTTCAACCGGCCCCACTCCTGCGGGAGTTCCTGTGAAGATTACATCTCCTATCTTGAGCGTAAAATAGCGTGAAATATATTCAATTATTTCGTCAATTTTCCATAACATATGTGAAGTTCTTCCCTGCTGCACTAAATTTCCGTTCTTTTCAAGGCTAAAACTTATATCATTAAGGTCACTAAAATGGGATTTTCGGAATCCATTTTTCCCCAATAACCGCAGAGCCGTCAAAACCTTTCGCCTTCTCCCATGGCAAACCTTTTTCCTTGAGCTTAGCTTGTAGATCCCGGGCAGTGAAATCTATTCCCAATCCAACCTCATCATAATATTTATGGGCAAATTTTTTCTGAATATGCTTTCCAATCTTGTTGATCCTCACCAGTAGCTCCACCTCGTAGTGCACATCATTGGAAAACTCCGGAATAAAAAATGGCTGCTTCTTAAGAAGCACTGCCGAATCGGGTTTTAAAAAGATCACCGGCTCATCGGGTCTTTCATTCTGAAGTTCGGCAATATGTTCGGTATAATTACGGCCTATACAGAGGATCTTCATCGACGGTAAATTTTATTTAAGCTTGGTGTTGAGTTTTCTCAACTTTATCGCAGTAAGTACCTTTTTGGTATACAGCGGGAAATCGGCATTTTGAAACCATCCGAAATATCCCGGTTCCTGGTCGAGAATATCTTCCACAGGTTTCCCTTTGTGTTTCCCAAAGCTAAAGACTTCTCTTCCTTTTTTGTCAAAAACAATGAGCCCTGCAATATCTGCACATTCTTTTCTCGAGGTAAAAGAGGAAAGCCACTTCACATCATTTTGAAGATGATCTTCGTATCGATCCAGCTGGGATTTTAAGACTTCAAAAGTCGCCATAGTATCAACTTCGGCACCATGCGCTCCTTCGAGGTCCTTTCCGCAGTAGAATTTATAGGCAGCAGAAAGGGTTCGTTGTTCCATCTTATGGAAAATGGTCTGCACATCAACAGCGAGGGAATTCTTCATATCAAAGTCCACTCCTGCCCGTAGCATTTCTTCAGCTAAAAGAGGGATATCATAACGGTTTGAGTTGTAACCCGCAAGATCGCAGCCCTTGATCATTTCATAAACCGTAGGAGCGAGCTCTTTAAAAGTGGGTTCGTTGGCCACCTTTTCGTTGGTAATGCCATGCACAGCCACTACCTCCTTTGAGATTGGCACCGTGGGATTTACAAGCCAGGTTTTACTTTCACGATTTCCATTAGGGAAGATCTTAAGGATCGAGATTTCCACTATCCTGTCTTTCGCCACATTTGTCCCGGTGGCTTCAAGATCAAAAAAACATAAGGGCTTATTCAGCTTCAACTCCATATTAATTCAGGTTTTGGTAAAGATACTATTTCCCGAAACTTTAGCAGGAAACAGCTAAAAAAGAAAGCCACAACCGGAAAGGTCATGGCTTTTTATCATTTTTGAGACTTTATTTATATGTCTCTGTTTTTATCAAATTTTTCAAGGTACTGGGCTACTCTCTGAACAAACTGTCCTCCTAAAGCGCCATTCACAACGCGGTGATCATAGCTGTGAGAAAGGAACATTTTGTATCTAATCCCAATGAAATCTCCCTCGGGAGTTTCGATCACGGCCGGTACTTTTCTTATTGCACCAAGGGCAAGGATCCCAACCTGCGGCTGATTTATAATAGGTGTTCCCATAATGCTTCCAAAAGTTCCCACGTTGGTAACTGTGTAAGTCCCGCCCTGGATATCATCTGGCTTAAGCTTGTTAAGACGGGCACGGCCGGCAAGATCGTTCACTGCCTTTGCCATTCCAACAAGATTAAGTTGATCGGCATTCTTGATCACAGGCACAATTAAATTCCCATCGGGTAAAGCTGCTGCCATCCCCAGGTTAATATTCTTACGCTTAATGATCTTATCCCCGTCAACAGAAATGTTGATCAATGGGAAATCTTTAATAGCCTTGGCTACAGCTTCCATGAAGATCGGGGTAAAAGTAAGTTTCTCTCCCTCTCTTTTTTCGAAAGCGTCTTTGTTCTTCTTTCTCCAGTTCCAGATGTTAGTTACATCTACTTCTATAAAAGACTGCACGTGAGCCGAAGTCTGGGTGCTTTCCACCATATGATGCGCGATCATCTTGCCCATACGGGACATTTCGATGATCTCATCTTCCCCACTCACGCTAACAGGAGTTTTAGCCGGTTGTGGCGCTGCCTGCTTTGGAGCAGAAGTTTGTTGTTGTTGCTGTTGTTGTTGTTTTGCAGGCTGAGAAGATCTGGTTTCAAGATATCCTAAAATGTCATTTTTAGTTACCCTTCCATCTTTTCCACTGCCTTCTATCTGCTCGAGCTCATCAAATGAAACCCCTTCTTCCTTGGCAATGTTCTTTACCAGGGGAGAATAGAATCGATTACTATCGGCATAATCTGAAGAACTTATATTTTTTGCTTCTTCTACCCTTTGATCTGCTGCGGCAACCGCCTCTTCGATCTCGGGTGAAGGCACTTCCTGGTCGGCTACAGGAGTGGCGTTTGCTGCCTCTTCCCCTTCAGCTTCAATAATAGCAATGGTTTGTCCCACCTGCACTACGTCATCTTCATTGAACAGCTTTTCTACCAGTACTCCGTCAACTTCACTCGGCACCTCGCTGTCAACCTTATCTGTGGCAATTTCCAGAACTGCCTCATCGGCTTCAATGGTATCTCCAACCTCTTTTAACCAATTTGTAATGGTTGCTTCCGCAACACTTTCCCCCATCTTGGGTAACTTTAGTTCAAATCTTGCCATATTCTTATTTCGAAGGTGTTATACATAAATTGGACTGCAAAATTATTAAAAATTTACCACAATTAATAATAATTATTCAGCAGCCGACATTTTTCAATGTCTTTTGGCTTCTGAAACAGAGCCAATTTACCGAGTAAAATTACAATTTTTCTTCAGGAATCCTGCGAAGTAAAAATATTTGAAGATTTCCGGGGAAAAATTTCAGCTGAAGTTAATTCTTCAGGGAATTTTCAAAAGGGATCCTATTGGTTATACTGCGCCCCAGGGTAACCTCATCTGCATACTCAAGCTCATCCCCCACAGAAATTCCACGGGCAATAGTACTTGTTTTGACATCAAATCCTTCCAGCTGTTTAAAAATGTAAAAGTTAGTGGTGTCGCCTTCCAGTGTGCTGCTAAGAGCAAAAATTATCTCTTCAATTTCCCCTTTTCGGGCCTTTTCCACCAAAGATTTTATGGTGAGCTGCGAAGGCCCAACCCCTTCCATAGGATTGATCTTCCCACCCAAAACGTGATAAAGCCCGCGATACTGGCTCGTGTTTTCAATTGCCATTACATCCCGAATGTCTTCTACCACACAAACTACTTCCTGCTGGCGGTTCTTGTTCGCACAGATCTCACACAGCTCGGTATCACTAATGTTGTGACAGTTCCTGCAGAATTTCACTTCGGTCTTGAGATCTACTAAAGCTTTGCTTAATGCGACCGTCTGGGATTCGGGTTGCTTTAAGAGATGTAAAACCAAACGCAGGGCAGTGCGCCTGCCAATCCCGGGAAGCTGGGACATCTCATTCACAGCTTCCTCCAATAATTTTGAAGAAAATTCCATAACCCAAAATTACTCCTTATTTAATACAATTCCCAGAAAAAGAAGCCGCATTCCCCATGCTGCAGATATTCTGAAGTTTCGTAATTTGCCGCCGAAATTCTGACAAATGCAGCCCTATTCCATACTACTTTTAATAGCCGGTTATTTCCTTACCCTAATTTTCATTTCCTGGATAACCGGAAGGAAATCTGATAACAACACATTTTTTAAAGCCAACCGGCAATCCCCCTGGTATATAGTGGCCTTTGGGATGATTGGAGCATCTTTGAGCGGGGTGACCTTTATCTCTGTTCCCGGCTGGGTGGAAGCGAGCCAGTTTAGCTATATGCAGGTGGTACTGGGTTACGTTGTGGGATATATCGTGATTGGGCTGGTACTACTCCCCCTCTATTACAGGATGAACCTTACTTCTATTTACACCTATCTGGAAGGAAGATTTGGCACGTACTCCTATAAAACCGGCGCCTCTTTCTTTTTACTTTCCCGGGTAGTGGGAGCAAGTTTCAGGCTGTTCCTGGTAGCGAACGTACTGCAGATCATCCTTTTCGACAGCCTGGGGATTCCTTTCTGGGCAACAGTGATTATGACCATTTTGTTGATCTGGCTGTACACCTTCAGGTCGGGGATAAAAACCATTGTATATACCGATACTCTTCAAACCCTTTGCATGTTAGTAGCAGTGGGAGTAAGTATATATTATGTTTCGGAAGACCTGGGAATCCAGGGTGGAGAATTGATCTCTCACATCTCAAACAGTGAACTGTCAAAAATGTTCTTTTTTGATGACTTTAAAAGTGCCGACTTCTTTTGGAAACAATTCATTTCGGGTGCGTTTATAACTATTGTGATGACAGGGCTCGACCAGGACATGATGCAAAAAAACCTTACCTGCCGGAACCTGGGGGATGCACAAAAAAATATGTTCTGGTTTACCATTGTACTGGTATTTGTCAACCTTTTATTCCTGGCACTGGGAGTTTTACTTACCGAATATGCACGTGCTAATGGAATTGATGCCTCAAAGGATGATCTCTTCCCGGTAATAGCAACTTCGGGAGAACTGGGAATGGGAATAGCAGTCTTCTTTATCCTGGGATTGATCGCAGCCGCATACAGTAGTGCCGACAGTGCACTCACTGCCCTCACCACTTCATTTAGTATTGACATCCTGGATATTGAGAGCAGGTACAGCCCCGAGAAGCAGGAAAAGGTGAGGAAACTTATTCACATAGGAGTTTCTGTCGTATTGATCCTGGTCATCATCGCCTTCAAATACATCATTAGAGATGAAAGTGTGATCGCTAAACTTTTTGTGTTTGCGGGATACACCTACGGACCATTACTTGGTTTATACAGCTTCGGTCTGTTCACAAAAATGAAGGTGAAGGACAAACTTGTGCCGGTAATAGCCATTCTTTCTCCTATCCTCACTTATGTAATAAGCATCAACAGCCTTGTTTGGTTTGGTTTTGAATTCGGATTTTTTGTCCTTATCCTCAACGGACTCCTCACCTTCCTGGGATTAGTACTGCTTCGTAGAAAGTAATATAAGCGTACACGCCACTTCTACCTCAATGCCATTCTCCTTAAGGAGTTTGAAAAATTCAGGGTTCTCTGTGCCGGGGTTAAAGATCACTCTTTCGGGGTGTAGGGAAAGGATGTAGTCATAGTATTCGGGCTGTCGTGGGGGACCAAGATACAATGTGACCGTATGCACATCTTCAAAAGGCAGTTTTTCGTTCTCTATTTTTACTCCCGCTACTTCTCCCTTTCTTAAGCCTATAGCCACTGTAGGAACGTTATTTCTTACAAGTCTGTTTATTGCGATGTTGGCATATCTTGCAGGGTTAGTAGTCGCACCCAAAACGAGGGTTTTTTTATCCATTCTTAAATTATTTTTTCAGTTAGTGTAACAATGCCCGTAGTTAGGCAGTCTTTAAGGTAAGAAATATTTCCCGCATTGGGGCGATTTGAAAAACATTGATGGTTAGTGTTAAAGGAGCCCCGTGCTAAACCCATGCACTTTGTGTATGGGTTTTTCTTTTCTTAAGAGGCATTTTTAGAAGGAAATAACCTACGAAGAGCTTAAAATTAGAGGTTTTTTGTAACAAAACGTTTTTTGAGCAGTCTTTTAAATATACCTGGAGAGCAAAATTGAGAAAACATGGCTTCTTTTATTATGCATTACAAGGTATTAGGTTAAATCAATCATCATCAAACAATCAAAAATGAAACAGTTTATTTTAATTTTTATTCTACTCCTGGGAAACATTTCAGGATATGCGCACACCGATCCCGCTGAATTAGGCACCATAACCGGACAGATCATGGATAAAGAACTTCAGGAACCTATTCCCTATGCCACCATTACAGTAACAACTTCGGAAGGAGAAATGATCACCGGAGCCGTTACCTCAACCGACGGAACTTTTTCCGTAGAAAAACTGAAGGACGGAATATATATTTTCAAAGCCCAGTTCATGGGCTACAAAACTTTTTCTCAGGAAGTGAAAGTATCCGGCGGAAATCGACAGATTAAAATAGGTGCTATTTTTCTTGAACCTGAAGTTGCACAACTGGCGAGCGTTGATGTAGTGGCCGAAAGATCTACCATCGAACAACGAATAGACCGAAAAGTAGTAAACGTGGGGAAAGATCTTACTACTACAGGCGCAACGGCCAGTGAAATCATGAACAATATTCCCAGCCTCGCCGTTGACCAGGATGGAAATATCTCCATGCGTGGAAATGAAAACGTAAGAATTCTTATTGACGGGAAGCCAACCAATATTCCCGCGGCCCAACTGCTTAAACAAATTCCCAGCACTTCGATCAAGAGCATTGAACTTATCACCAACCCTTCGGCCAAATATAACCCCGAAGGTATGAGCGGGATCATTAACATCATCCTGCACAAAAATTCAAATATGGGCTTTAACGGAAATCTCAACACCGGGGTGACCGTGGGAGAAAACACCCGCTACACCGGCTCCCTGGACATGAACTACCGCACCGGAAAACTCAATTTCTTCGGAAACTTTGGAACCAATGGCGGCAAGAGAGGGCAAACAGGGCGTTATTCAAAATTTCACGAACAACTATACCGAAAAAATTCATTTCCTTAATGATAACGAGTCCTACCTTTTTAAGGTTGGTGTGGACTTATTACCTGGATGACAAGAACACTTTCTCATTTTACACAAATCAAAACTATTATTTTGGAGAACCATTTGGAGAAGCAGATATCATTTTTGACGATCCTGCTAACGAAAATATCTACCAGGATTTCTTTATAGAAAATGATAATGTAACCCGCACTTATAACTTCGTTTACAACCATGAGTTCAATTCTGAAGGTCATAAGCTAATCCTGGAAGCAGATCATAGTACGACCGATGCAGAAGAGATTGCACAGTTTGAATATACTGGAGGTGGCGCAGAGAACCTGGGTTCTTATCGGGATGACGTGCAGGAAGATATCTCCAACACCACGTTTAACCTGGATTATGAGAACCCTTTTTCTGAAACCGCAAAACTTGAGCTGGGAGCCGAAGCAAGATTGAGAAGAAGTACCAACGATTACCGTACCACCAACGAGATGCTGGATAATGCGTTGTACGATTATGACAATAACATCTATTCCTTCTATTCCACTTTTGGACAGAATTGGGATAAATGGTCATACCAATTGGGAGCCAGGGCAGAAAGCTATGACGTAGAGGCCGTCCTGGATGGAGACCTTGTTTATGAAACAGATTATTTTACGCTTTATCCCTCAGCATTTCTGTCTTACAAAATCAATGAAATGAAAACTATGCAGATAAGCTATGGAAGAAGAGTTGACCGCCCAGATCTCAATCAAGTGAATCCTGTAAGGGAATTTTCTACTCCCAGGATCACTGCAGTGGGTAACCCCGAGCTGGATCCACAGTTTACGAACTCTATAGAGCTCAACTACAACCATAACTTCAAAAAAGGAAGTTTTACGGGAGGAGTATTTTACAGGCTCATTGAAGATGAAATTAACCAGGTATTATTAATAGATCCCGAAGATCCTTCCCGTTTGTTGCTCACTTTTATGAACTGGGAAGATAACACCGCCTATGGAGTTGAATTAAGCGGAAGATATAAACCCTTTTCCTGGTGGAGCCTAAACCCAAGTTTTGAACTGTACAGCAGTACCGAAAAGGGAATTGTGGGAGAAGATTACCTGGAAGTGGAGAGCACCGTTTACAACTTTAGACTAAGCCAAAGCTTTAACGTGACAAAGAAACTTACGCTCCAGCTCTTCGGGATGTACCGCAGCAGCACAGAGATGTTACAGATACAACCGAAAGAATTCTATTTCATGAATGCCGGAGCCCGTTATAGCTTCTTAAATGACAAAGCTTCTTTAAGCCTAAATATTAATGACATTTTTGACACCCAGGAATTCACCTTCACTACAGATGTGCCTTATTCGCAGAAGGGTAATTTTAAAGGTGATTCACAAACAGTATATCTCGGTTTTTCGTACAGATTTGGCGGCGGAAAGAACAAAGCCCTTGACAGAAAACAAAGAGATGATAATACCAACTCCGGAGGAGGTATATTTTAATGATGATGTTTAATTAGCCAAAAAAAATCCGCAGCTGAAAAGTTGCGGATTTTTGACATTTTAGAGTAGATAGTAAATTACTTCAAGGTCTTGAATCTTGAATCTTCCACCTTACCACTTTATAACTGCACTGGCCCAGGTAAAACCACTACCAAAAGCCGCTAATACAACAGTATCTCCTTCTTTTATCTTTCCTTCTTCCCATGCTTCGGTCAAAGCAATAGGAATAGAGGCAGCAGTCGTATTCCCATACCGCTGAATGTTGTTGTAAACCTGATCATCTCCCAGGCTGAACTTCTGCTGAATAAATTGTGAAATCCGCAAATTCGCCTGGTGCGGAATAAGCATATCAATATCCTTAACCTCAAGACCATTCGCGTCCAGTCCTTCTTTAATAACTTCAGAAAAACGGACTACTGCGTTTTTAAAGACAAACTGTCCGTTCATATATGGATAGTAGATGATATCATCTCCCTGCGGATTCTCCTCGATGATCTCGGGAACCCAATGCATGGTACTGGGACCTTTAAGAGATAATTCCAGCGCATGTTTTCCTTCAGAATGTAAGTGAGTGGAAAGAATTCCCTGCCCGTTGTGATTACTGCGGGTAAGAACCGCTGCTCCTGCCCCATCTCCAAAGATCACTGAAACACCGCGACCCCGGGAGGTAAAGTCCAGGCCTCCACTGTGATTTTCACTACCTATAAGCAGCACATTTTTGTACATGCCGGTCTTGATATATTGATCGGCTACAGAAAGTCCGTAGATGAATCCGCTACACTGGTTTCTCACATCCAATGCAGGGCAGGTATTAATGTCCAGCATTTCCTGAATTTGCACACCTCCTCCCGGAAAATAATAGTCGGGACTTAGGGTAGCAAAAACAATGAGATCAATGTCATCTTTTGAAATATTTGCACGTTCAATGGCTATTTTGGCGGCTTTGGCTCCCATCACGGCAGTAGAATTTCCATCTCCTTTCTTGATGTGGCGCCTTTCTTTAATTCCTGTTCTCTCCTGAATCCATTCGTCATTGGTATCCATAATCTTGGAAAGATCATCATTAGTTACCACATTTTCGGGCACGTAAAATCCCAGACCCGCTATCTTTGATTGATACATTTAGTAATTTTTAGGCTCTGATAAATTATTTCTTTTAAATTTAAGCAATTAATAAAAAGTTGCGCCGCAATATAAGAAAGATTAACATTTTCTCAGTGCAGTGCTTATCAATCTAATTTTTTAACTATGAAAAAAGCCTTTTTAAGCTTCCTCTCCTTTCTTTGCTTTACAGGAGCCACTTTTGGTCAGGAAAATCTTACTTATCAAAAACCGCCACAGGAGATCCTGGAACTCGTTGATGTTCCACTTGCTCCTTCCACATTGATCGACAGCGATGCCGAAAAGATCGTCTTCCTTTACCGGGACCAATTCAAATCTATAGCCGAATTGAGTGAGGAAGAAATGCGACTTGGGGGTCTAAGGATCAATCCTGTTACTAACATTAGCAGCCGTGCTACCTACTTTAATAATATTGAAGTAAAGAAAATGGAGGCAGATCAACCTACGCAGGTGAAGGGCCTTCCTGAAAACCCACGTCTTACTAACTTCAGCTGGTCGCCAGATGAGTCAAAAATGGCATTTACACATACCACTTCAGAAGGGGTTGAACTTTGGGTAGCCGATCTTGAAGCTGCAACTGCCAAAAGACTTACCGGCCCTACCCTCAATGCCAACATGAGAGATGTGCTCAACTGGTACAGGGACAATTCGGCTATTTTGGTGAAGATGCTTCCCGAAGACCGTAAAAAATTGATTAATCCTGAAACTTCTGTACCTACCGGCCCAACAGTTTCAGTAAGTGATGGAAAAGAAGCTCAAAACAGGACCTACCAGGACCTGCTAAAAAATCCGACAGATGAATTCAACTTCGAGCAACTAGCCCGTGCCGAACTGGTAAAGGTGAATCTCGAAGGAAAGACTTCAAAATGGCTGGATCCTAAAATGTACGATGACATTTCTTTTTCTCCCGATGGAGATTATGTGATGGTAAGCCACATCAAAAAACCTTTTTCTTACCTCGTGCCTTATTACCGTTTCCCTTCAGAAACTAATATCTACACCAAGGATGGTCAACTTGTAAACCAGGTGAACCAGGTGCCTCTTACAGAAGATCTTCCGAAGGGCTTTATGGCAGAAAGAGAAGGTCGGAGAAACCTTAGCTGGAGAAATGATTCACCATCCACTCTTGTATATGTAGAAGCACTTGATGGTGGTGACCCCGAAAGAGAAGCTGAGTTTAGAGATGAAGTATTTCTTCTGGAAGCTCCGTTCAAGGGGGAAGGAAAATCAATTCTAAAAACAAAAGACCGATACGCAGGAATTATCTGGGGTGATAAAAACACCGCAATAGCCAATGACTACTGGTGGAACAATCGTAACACCCGCACCTATGTTTTTGACCCATCAAACCCGGGGCAGGATCCTAAGGTAATTTTTAATCGTAATTACCAGGATCGCTACAGTGATCCCGGAAGCTTTGTGAGAGTAAAAAATAAGTTCGGGCAACAGGTGCTAAAAATAGTAAATGACGACACTTTCCTTCTCGGAGACGGATTTACTCCCGAAGGACAATATCCATTCGTGGATCGTCTTGACCTTGAGACCGGCGAAACAAAAAGGCTATACCAGTCCAGCTATAATGACCGAAAAGAGACTTTGGTCGAAGCCATAGACATGGAAGAAGGAGAGATCCTGGTAAGAATTGAAGCTTCTACCGAATATCCAAATTACTTTATACGTGATATTGATAATGAAGAGGATCTAACCCGGGTTACTTCTTTTGAAAATCCTTTTAAAAGTCTTGAAGAGGTAAGCAAAGAAGTGATTACCTACAAAAGAGAAGACGGGCTTGACCTCAACGCAACCTTGTATTTACCTGCAGGATATGATAAAGAAAATCCTGAAGAGCTGCCAATGATCGTTTGGGCATACCCAAGGGAATTTAAAGACAAGGCTTCTGCCGGACAAAATACTTCTAATGCAAATGATTTTACCTATCCATACTATGGTTCTCCTGTTTATTGGGTAAACCGCGGATATGTGGTTCTGGATGACGCTTCTTTTCCTATTGTAGGGGAAGGAGAGGATGAGCCAAATGACAGCTTTAGAAATCAACTTGTTGCCAATGGAAAAGCAGCTATTGATGCTGTTGACGAAATGGGTTATATCGACAGGGACAGAGTTGCTGTAGGTGGACATAGCTATGGCGCCTTTATGACAGCTAACCTTCTATCCCACTCCAATCTCTTTGCTGCCGGAATTGCACGAAGCGGTGCTTACAACCGTACGCTTACCCCTTTTGGATTCCAGAGCGAGGAGAGAAATTACTGGGAAGCACCGGAAGTTTATTACAATATGTCTCCTTTTATGCATGCCGATAAAATGAAGACTCCGCTGCTACTTATCCATGGAGAAGCCGATAATAACTCGGGAACCTACCCCATGCAGAGTGAACGTTATTTCAACGCCTTAAAAGGTCTTGGTGCAACTGCCAGACTGGTTATGTTGCCAAAAGAAAGTCATGGGTACAGTGCAAAGGAATCTGTATTGCACGTACTTTGGGAGCAGGATCAATGGCTTGAGAAGTATGTGAAGAACAAGGAACAAACTGAAGCTAATATTGAGCAGGCCACGCCCGAGCTTCAGAATAAGTAAATTCAAAAAATTGAAAAAGCCCGCAATTTGCGGGCTTTTCTTATTTATTGTAGATTCTTCTACTGGTTTTCGAAGGTGTCGAAGAAGTTTTAAATTTCCACTAACTAAAATAAAAAAGCCGGAAACTAATTTGTTCCCGGCTTTCAATGTTCCTGCGAACATTGAGCAATCAAGAGTATTGTTTAAAGTTATTGATCTTAACCGTTGCTCCCAGGTCGTGCAGTAAATTGTATAGCCCGAAGAAAGTCCGGTTGATATAAAGAAAGTGTTTGCTTCCGCGGTTACCATTCATCTTCCTCAACTCCTGATCCTTGCTGTACTTTTCGCTAAGTGTTGTCACCGAAGTCCAGAAACCTTCATCTGAAAAGTCAAATTCCTCCCCCTGGAAAGGAGCGGTAAATAAGCTCAGCATCTGGTAGAACAATTCTGAGAAGAAGGCAATTTCCTTTAGGACTGTCCTCTTTCCTCAGGATTTCCAGTTCAAACAGTTTAGCATTAAAAACTTCAGGATCATTGATCTTATCCTTATTGGCAAGCTCAAAGTAAGGATCGTAAAAATCTTGCGGCACCTGCTTAATGCAGCCGAAATCTATGGCTATTAAATTGTCATCCTCATCTATTAGGAAGTTTCCGGGATGTGGATCGGCATGTACCGCTTTTAAGACATGCATTTGGTACATATAAAAATCCCAAAGCGCCTGTCCCAACTTATTTGCCTTTTCTTTATCCTTATTCTGCTTTGCAAAGTCGCTTAAGTGAAGACCTGTCATCCAGTCCATGGTAATGATCTTTTCACTTGACAACTCGGGATAATATACAGGAAATCTTAGATTAGGAATATGTTTACATTTTTCTGAAATCTCGATGCTTTGCTGCACTTCGAGCACATAATCTGTCTCTTCCAGCAGCTTTCCTTCCACCTCCTTAAAATATCTTTCGGAATCTTTCCCCTGCAAATTGAACATCTTGATGGCAATGGGCTTTACCATGGCAAGGTCTGAGCTAATACTATCGGCCACTCCCGGATACTGGATCTTAACCGCAAGTTCTTTCCCATCTTTGGTAGCACGGTGTACCTGACCAATACTGGCAGCATTTACAGAATCCAATGAAAAAGTATCAAAAAGTTCATCGGGATATTGCCCGTGATATTTTTTAAAGGTCTTCCTCACCAAAGGAGCAGAAAGCGGTGGCACGCTGAATTGTGCAAGGCTAAACTTCTCAACATACGCATTGGGAAGCAGGCTTTTTTCCATAGAGAGCATCTGCGCCACCTTGAGCGCGCTTCCCTTAAGACTTTTTAGCCCATTGTAAATATCTTCCGCATTACTTTCGTCAAGTTGATCCCGGGAAAGATCGCCGTTTATTGCCTTTTTTGAGTAGTATTTAAGGTAATTACCTCCTACCCTGATCCCGGTTTGTACCATTTTACCGGTACGGCTTATTTTTCCCGTGGGAATTTTATCTATTGTTTTCATATTGCTTTAAAATAAAAGCCCGGGGCGGAATAGTAGGGTTAAACCGACCGCGGGCATAATAGAGTACTGTTGACAACCTGATTAGGCCATTTTTTCCTTCCAAAGGAATTTTCCAAGATCAAGCACCCTCTCTAAAGGGCTATTTTCAAATAAATCAAATACAGTATTGACAGATTTTTCTATAGCCACGTCTGTACTCTCAAATTGTGGCGAATTGTCATCCATCCAAAACTTAAGGAGGAACATCAACTGTACCCAGGCAGCTTCAGAAAATATGGTTTCCGATCTTTTGAGTAGTTTTCCTTGTTTTTCCTGGTTGCCCTCGCGAATAAGTTCGGCAGTATAGTGTTTCACCTCACGACGAAGGCCCTTCAGCTGCCGTGCATTCTTCAGCATTGGTTCCTCTTTTCGAAGAGTGAACAGCACATAGCTTCGGTTTGCAGTTAACATTTCAAAAAAGGTATAGTAAAGGGTGAGCATTTTCTCCCGGTTGTCGAAAGAAGCATATTCTTTGCTGCTCTGCATTACTTCCAGGGTATGTTCAAAAAATCGTTTCCAGATCCCCATTTTCAGCCCCTCAAAACTTCCGAAGAAATTATAGAATTCTGTTTCAGTAATATCATGCTGCTTGCAAAACTTGTATACCGTTCCCGGCTCTTCTCCATTTTCCAGCACATCATTCATATACATTTCTATAAGACGATCCTGAGTTAAAACCTCATCCTGCTCTTTTATTTTCTTTGCTTTTGCCATTGTGTATTAATTAATTAGGTCAAATTTACAACTTATGTTTAAATTTATAGGTTAAAAATTAAACAATATCGTGTTAATTAAATTTTGCTTTCAGGGAAAGACTTTTACGGTAGTCGTAAAAGAAGCTGAAAAATTACTTTCGCTGTCAGTTTGTCAGCGATGTTTAGTTGGTACTTTTTTTGACTTCTCTGTGGGAACGTAAAATTTAATAAACTAAAATATATGGCAACCGGAAACATTAATGTATCTGTTGAAAACATTTTTCCCTTAATTAAAAAGTTTTTATACAGTGATCACGAGATCTTTTTACGCGAATTGATCTCTAACGCCACAGATGCTACTTTAAAGCTGAAGCACCTCGCCACTATTGGAGAGACTACGGCAGAATATGGCAATCCTGTCATCGAAGTGAAGATCGACAAGGAAAAGAAACAGCTTATTATAAGCGACCAGGGAATTGGAATGACGAAGGAAGAGGTTGAAAAATATATCAACCAGGTGGCATTTTCGGGTGCTGAAGAATTTCTTGAAAAGTATAAAGATTCAGCCAAAGACAGCGGAATCATAGGTCACTTCGGGCTTGGATTCTATTCAGCTTTTATGGTGGCCAACAAAGTGGAGATCCTCACCAAATCCATTAAAGATGAGCCTGCAGCTCACTGGATCTGTGAAGGTACTACAGAATTTACCCTTGAAGAAGCCGATAAAAAAGGACACGGGACAGATATAATTCTTCATATCAATGAAGATGACAAAGAGTTCCTTGAAGAGAACAGGATCGAAGAGCTACTTGTGAAATACAACAAGTTCATGCCTATCCCAATTAAATTTGGAACTCGTGAAGAAACTTTGGAGCTTCCTGAAGATGCTCCCGAAGATGCAAAACCAGAGACCAAAACGGTAGATAATATCGTTAACAACACCAACCCGGCCTGGACCAAGCAACCTACAGATCTTGAGGACAAGGATTATAAGGATTTCTACAGGGAACTTTATCCTATGCAGTTCGAAGAACCTTTGTTCCATATCCACCTAAACGTTGATTATCCATTTAATCTTACCGGAATTCTTTATTTCCCAAAGATGTCTCAGGATATGAACATTCAGAAAGATAAGATTCAGCTTTACCAAAACCAGGTTTTCGTAACCGATAATGTGGAAGGTATAGTACCTGAATTCCTTACCATGCTGCGTGGAGTAATAGATTCACCAGATATCCCGCTGAACGTTTCCCGTTCATACCTGCAGGCAGACGGAGCCGTGAAGAAGATCTCCAGCTATATTACCCGTAAGGTAGCAGATAAGCTGAAGTCTCTTTTCAATAATAACCGTGAAGATTTCGAGAAAAAGTGGAATGACATCAAGATCGTTATCGAATACGGAATGCTTTCTGAAGATAAGTTCTTCGAAAAAGCAAAAGACTTTGCTCTTTATCCAACAGTAGACGACAAATATTTCACTTTTGAAGAGTTTATTGAAAAGATCAAGGACAACCAGACCGACAAGGATGGCAACAGGGTAATCCTTTATGCTTCCAACCAGGATGAGCAGCACAGTTACATCGAGGCAGCCAAAGAAAAAGGTTATGAAGTATTGTTATTGGATTCTCCAATCGTATCTCACCTGCTTCAAAAGCTGGAATCGGGAGAAGAGAAAGTATCTTTCACCCGTGTGGATTCAGACCATGTAGACAACCTAATTAAGAAGGACGAAGAGAAGATCTCTAAATTAAGTGAAGAGGAAAAAGAAAAGCTAAAAGGTGATTTTGAGAAGGTAGTACCAAAAGAGAAGTACACGGTACAACTTGAAGCTATGGACAGCAATGCGGCTCCTCTTATTATCACTCAGCCGGAATTCATGCGCCGCATGAAGGAAATGCAGCAAACCGGTGGTGGCGGAATGTTTGGAATGGGGAACATGCCCGAGATGTATAACCTGGTGGTAAATACCAACCACCCACTGGTTACTGAAATCCTTAACACAAAAACAGAAAAGAAACAGGAACGATTGATCAAGCAATCCCTCGACCTGGCGAGACTGTCACAGAACCTCCTAAAAGGGGAAGAATTGACATCATTTATTAAGCGAAGCTTTGAGATGATTAAATAAGGTCTAACAATCTTTAAAAGAAAAACCGCCTCTCTGCTTATAAGGGAGGCGGTTTTTTATTTTGAATTATCGAGGTTCTGTTCTTATGAACTAAAAAAGATTTCCTGAAGAAATAACATGAATAAATTTAAGGTCCCTACACTCCCAATTACTCCGCCTCAGGACTAACCGGCGTATTTAAATTCCTGAAGATCGTATTAAAAAAAGTAGGGATATCATACGGTTTTATGATAATATCATTCATCCCGGAATCAAGGATCTCATCCCGCATTTCCTGTACCTCCACTGCTGTCAAGGCGATCACAGGAACATCGGGATTAAACTCCCGGATCTTTTGAGTGGTTTCCATTCCGCTTAGACCCGGCATATTAACGTCCATCAATACCACCCCAAAATCTTCCTTCTTCAGCATTTCAATTGCCTCATATCCATCCCCGGCTACCTTGCATCTAAAATGGCGTTTTTCGAGAACTCTTCTGGTTACAACCTGGTTGATCCTGTTATCATCCACAATAAGTGCCTTTTTCAACACATTTTCTTCGGAAGCATTCTCATCTCCAGATCGAGCGACAGTTTCTTCAGTTTCTCCCTCTTCAAACAAAATTTCAAAACTAAATACCGATCCTTCACCTTCCTTACTTTCCAGGTGAATTTCTGACCCAAACAATTTTAGCAGGTTCCTTACTATAGGTAAACCTAAACCTGTACCCTGGTAATTATAATTATTTGCCTTTAACTGGGAAAACTCCTCAAATATCTCTTGTTGTTTATTTTCTGGAATTCCCGCTCCGGTATCCCCGACTTCAAAATAAATAAGACATTTCCCGTTCTCACAATGCTTAAATGTAGCGTTGATCCAGACCTTACCACGTTCGGTAAATTTCACTGCATTCCCCACAAGGTTCATGATGATCTGAGAAAGACGTACGGAATCTCCAATAAGGATCCGTGGGATATTATCATCAATGTTTAGTTCAACCGTGTTATTATTTTGATGCCGCGTAAATTCAAAGGATTTTACGATACCTTTCATAAGACCCTTAAGGTTGAAGGGTGTATTCTCCAGTGAAACCAACCTGGATTCCATTTTGTTCATTTGCAGAACATCATTTATAAGAGCCAGTAGGTAATCGGCAGAGAACTTCAGAGATTTGAGGTCCTCTTCAATTTTTTTATTGTGGTTATCTTCAAGCAACAAAGAAGTCAATCCAACCACCCCATAGAGCGGAGTTCTTAATTCGTGACTTACGGTAGAAAAAAAGCGGCTTTTCAAACTAGATAATCGCTCGGCCTCCTCTTTTGCCGCTAATAATTCGCTGTTCTTATCCTTTAATTCGAGAATTAGTTTTCTTCTTGCCCGATTATTTCTAACAAGAAGTAAAATAAACAGGAGCATTACAATCGAGGAAATGAGCATGATATAAAAAAGCTGTTCAGATTTTTCTATTGCCTCATCTTTATATTGTTGCTCTCTTCTTGCACTTTCCAGGTTCTCCCTGTATTGGTTGGTTTCGAATTGGGCCTGTGCAGCTTCCATTTGCTCCAGTTTTTCCTTTTCGTATAATTCGGCGTCGTATTCGATATACTTATCAAGAGCCTTGTAAGCTTCTTCAAATTCCTTGTTCTTGAACAAAACTTCGGCATAACCATCATAGGCAGTCACAGCTTCGTAGTAAAGAGAATCTTTTTCGGCAATTGCTATGGCCTCTTCATAATAGTCCTTGGATCTTTCAAAATTGTCTTTCCCGGAATAATAGTTACCAAAGAGGGAAGCGATTTGACTTTGGAAGTAAGGATCCTTTACATCCCCAATAAGTCTTTCAACTTCCACCAAATATGGATAGGCTTCATCGTATTCTTTCATGTAAAGATGGGTCCATCCTTTATTCATGAGAGGTGTTGCCTTGCTGTCGGGGTCATCCAGCTGAGATGCGGCTTCTATGGCTTTATCATAATACCTAAAACCCTCCTCTACAGTCGCCTTGTTGGAAGTAAACATATTTCCAAGATTGTTGTAAGCCCACCAGAGAAGCGTATCATTTTCTACAATCTTGGCATACTTTAAAGCTTTTTCGTAATTATTTTTAGCTCTAATGGTATCGTACAATTCATCGTAAGTAATTCCCAGATTGTTATAACCGTGGTAAAGATTATAATAATCTTTTTCCTTTTCTGCCAACTGTATTAAACGCAGTGAGTAGTCGATGGCTTTGCTGTACTCATAACCATTCATAGCCTCTGTAGACAATTCCAGAAGTTCACGAATACTATCACAAGAATTATCTTCTTCAGATTGGGAAAAAGAAATGCCTGAAATCAATAAAGCCAGAAAAAGAGAAGCGTAATTTGCGTTCAATTCTGCAACATGTTAAGTTCGATAATAGGGCAATGCAAATTATTTATTTTTAGCATCTTATCCAACAAAATTTTAAAATTATATTAAAATACTTAATTTTTTGTTAAAGCATTCTCCAGGAAAACATCTTACAAAAAAAGAACCCGAATTTATTAAATTCGGGTTCTTTAATATTATAGAAAAAAATCTTACTTATAAATTTCATTAAGGATACTGGCTAACCTTAGACCACCCTTCTGGATTTGGTCATGAACCACAGGAAACCATTCGTACATATATTTATAACCTAATTTTTCGCCTGTTTCAGCCGAGTTATAAACTTTGTTGGCAAGTTCTTTTGACTCATACATCCAGTCCAGGATAGATCCCTTTTGAATATTACGAATTTGTTCTTTAGAAAGCTCATCGGTGTTATAAGCAAGTTCTGTATAGCTCATGTCAAAATCATTGATCATTTCACTATCCCATACCCTGTGAAGGTTTGAACCGTCTCCAAACCATCTTACCTGTATATCATTTCCTCCCTTGTCTTCTCCTCTCCCGGCGTGTAGTGGCTGGTGTAGATCTCCAACAAAATGCACTAACATTTTCAAGGCAAATTCTTTGTCCTCTTTAGAGGCATTCTTATCCTTTAATACCTCAACAGAAGAATTAATGGCATGTACCAGGTCACCATCGGGATTGGCTTTTTCCTTAGAATATTCAGTCTCTCCCGGTTCAAGATTCACATAATGCCAGGGGTTATATTTTCTATAGGCTGGATCACTTTTAATATCATCCCCGTAAGTAGATACAAAAGCCAGGTTCATCCCGTCAAGAAGTTCTCTAACCTTTGCTTTTGCTTTTTTGGATAAATGCTGTTCTGCCACTTCTCCTGTAGCTCTGTGGCCCGTCCTACCCCAATCATTTTCAGAAGCAAATGTGAAGGTGGAAATAAACAAAGCCGCAGCAAGTAAATAAATTTTCATGTGTTAGTATTTTTAGGTCCGTAAAGATAGAAAAAGGTGGACATTTTTAAGTGGATTTCAAAAATCCTGCCTAATTTTCCCTTTTTTGGAAGGTTGTAAAGACAAACAGGAAATATTACTTTTATAAAGACGAATTCCAGCCGGTAAATACTTTTTTAAATGACGCATTAAAAGCCGCAAGACCCCCAGAAAGCCTGGTTGTTCTCGAAGACATGAACCATATCTTCGGAAAATTGAAGGTAACAGCCTTGAAAATTCAAAATCCTCTAATGAAGCCCACCGGCCCCTACACCCCGAATTGATCCAGATAATATCTGGATTTGTAAAAAATTTAAAATGACCTATAAGATTATCTTTACCGATATTGACGGCACCCTGCTCAACAAGGACCGACAACTCTCCCCGCTTACGCTGAAGGTTTTTCAGCAGCTCAGGGAAAAAATTCCCGTAGTCCTTATTTCTTCCCGAATGCCACAGGCTATGAAGCACCTTCAGGAAGAATTGAATATTGTTCATCACCCACTTATCTGCTACAATGGAGCTTTAATAAATATTGATGGGAAGACAGTGGGATCAAAGGAAATTCCGTGGGAAATAATTAAAGATCTGCACGATTTTAATCTTGAACTGGATTGTCATATCAGCCTTTATAATAACACCGACTGGTATGTTCCCAAAATGGATCAATGGGCGAAAAGGGAAGAGAATAATACTAAAGTTACTCCACAGATAAAATCCACTAATGCTGTTTTAGAGGACTGGAAGAGTTCAGAAAAAGGGGCTCATAAGATCATGTGCATGGGAGATGCTGAAAAAATAAACGCTATTGAAAATCACCTTTTTGAGAGGTTTAAAGATCAACTGCATTTATATCGATCTAAGGACACTTACCTGGAAATAACCAATAAAGATGTATCAAAGCTAACGGCAGTAAAATATTTACTGGATAAACACTTTCATCTTTCTTTAGAAGAAACCATTGCTTTCGGTGACAATTACAACGATTTTGAAATGCTAAAAGCAGCAGGAATGGGGATTGCAGTTGGGAACGCGCGACCGGAAGTCCTTGAAATCGCCAAACAGGTAACCCATCACAATACCGAAGACGGAGTGGCAAAAAGCTTACAAGAATTATTTAACCTCTCTCAGTTTTAATAAATTTTTAAGACACTTCTAAAAGTCGTATTTTGCCGGCCTTTAAAGAAAAATTATGGACAATCCCCCTATTTTTACTAATGATGCCATAGTCCTTGGACTATTAATGCTGGCGTTAGGATTCGTATTCTTCACCTCTTCTAAAGAAGAAGGTTTTTGGTATAAATTTTATAAAGTGGTACCGGCGCTGTTGATGTGCTATCTCATCCCGGCAATTCTTAACTCCCTCAACATAATATCTGACGAGACTTCGAATTTGTACTTTGTTGCAAGCCGTTATCTGCTTCCGGCTTCCCTGGTGTTGATGACGCTGAGTATCGATCTCAAGGCAATATTTAACCTCGGTCCCAAGGCCCTTATCATGTTCTTTACAGGAACTATAGGAATTATCATTGGAGGACCCCTGGCTATTTTACTTATTTCCACCTTTTCCCCCGAGACTGTGGGCGGTGTAGGACCAGATGCGGTTTGGCGCGGCTTGTCAACACTTGCAGGAAGCTGGATTGGTGGTGGTGCCAACCAGGCCGCAATGCTGGAGATCTTCGAATATAATCCCGATCTTTACGGCGGAATGGTTCTCGTGGATATTGTAGTAGCAAATATCCTGATGGCTATCCTCCTCATGGGAATTGGTAAAAGTGACCGAATCGACAGATGGTTGCAGGCTGATAATTCTGCAATAGAAACCCTGAAAAAGAAAGTTACAGCATATTCTGACAGCGTAACAAGAAATCCTTCTCTTCCAGATCTAATGATCATGCTGGCATTAGCTTTTGGAGCAGTTGGCTTTGCACACTGGGGAGCCGATAATATAGCCACTTATCTGTCTGAAAATTTTGCAGCATTTCGAGATAAAAAGTCTGCACTATCCTCTTTTTCATCAACTTTTTTCTGGATGATTTCCCTCGCAACTGCTATTGGGATTTTCCTTTCTTTTACCAGAGCTAAGGAATACGAAGGTGCCGGAGCGAGTAAACTTGGAAGTGTTTTTATTTATTTTCTAGTGGCAACAATAGGTATGAAAATGGATCTAACCATGGTCTTTGATAATCCCGGTCTAATTGCAATTGGATTGGTTTGGATGTCTATACATGCAGGGCTTCTGGTTCTTGTGGCAAAATTAATTAAAGCTCCATACTTCTTTTTGGCAGTAGGAAGCCAGGCCAATGTAGGAGGGGCAGCCTCTGCTCCTGTGGTTGCAGCCGCCTTTCACCCTTCTCTTGCTACTGTGGGTGTACTTCTTGCAGTTTTTGGATATGTAGTAGGGACATACGGCGCTATCCTGAGTACAATATTAATGCAACTGGCTGCCGGAGGGCAAGGTTAAAAAGGAAATTTTTTAGCATATTTGCGCGCATTTTACCAAAAGAAAAACATGAAAAAAATAGGATTATTTTTACTCGCCCTTACTATGTTGGCGGCCTGCTCTTCTGAAGAAAAAAATCTCAAGATCCAGGGGAAAGTTGAGGGATTAAAAAAAGGAACCCTTTACCTTCAAAAGGTGGAGGACACCAGTCTTGTTACTATCGATTCTGTAGTAATGAAAGGAAAAGAGACCTTTGCTTTTGAAACCTTCATAGAAAGTCCGCAGGTATTATATCTTTATCTAAACAAGAAAGACAATAATGTTTACGACGACCGCATCCTGTTTTTTGCCGAACCGGGGGAAATGATCATCAACACTACTCTCAAGAAATTTGAAGATGATGTGGTCGTGGAAGGTTCCGAAAACCAAAAAAAGCTTTTGGAGTACCGAAAAATGGTGAACCGCTTTAATACCCGAAATCTTGAACTCATTCAACAGAGTGTAAAGGCCCGGCAGGAGGAAAATATGGCTTCTTTAGATTCAGCAAATGCTGAATATGACAGGCTCTTGAGAAGAAGGTACCTTTTCACCGTGAATTTCGCCATTAACAATAAGGATCTTGAAATAGCACCTTATCTGGCCATGTCTGAAGTGTTTGACGCAAATATTAAATATCTTGACACCATTTACTCTTCCCTTACTCCCAAAGTAAAGGAGTCCGAGTACGGAAAGAATCTTAAAGAATTCCTGAAGGAACGCCGGGAAAATGAAAAAGTTCAGGAAGAAGCTAATTCACAGTCATAAGTCTGAAGGAACCTTCTAAACACCAGATCCCGCCAACCGGCGGGATTTTTTTTGTCTCTGTTTTTGGAAAGGTTTAATACTTCCTTAGTAAAGCTTATTTCCTGAAATCTTTATTTTGAGAAAAAGCAATAAAATGAACAAACCTGGAGAGATTAATCGAAAATATGATTTCATATGCGTAGGTGGAGGTGTAATGAGTGCAACTTTAGCTATAATGCTGAAGATCCTTGATCCCGACCTTAACGTCATTATTTTTGAAAAATTGGATGAGGTAGCACTGGAAAGTTCGGCTGCCAAAAACAATGCAGGTACCGGTCATTCTGCTTTTTGTGAATTGAACTACACCCCGCGCACCGAGGATGGGAGCATAGATATTAGTAAAGCCATCAGGATTTTTGAAGAGTTCGAGACCTCTAAACAATTCTGGTCTTTCCTTGTACAGGCAGGAATACTTGATGAACCTGAAGCCTTTATTAACAGCATTCCACACCACGCCTGGGTTCCCGGAGAAAAAAATGTGAAATTTCTTAGAGACAGGTTTGAAGCCATGCAGTCGCATTTCATGTTTGAAACCATGGAATATACCGAGGATCACGATACCATGAGATCCTGGTTTCCCCTTATTATGAAAGAACGGTCAAAGGATGAGAAACTCGCAGCAACAAGAATGGAGCTGGGAACCGGTGTTAATTTTGGAGCCCTTACCCGAAAACTCTTTCGTGTACTTAAGGAAAAATTCAATGTTCCTGTCCTCACAGAACATGAAGTACTCGACATAGATCCCGGAAGAAAGGATAAGTGGCTGGCAGAGATTAAGAATTTAAAAACCGGTGATAAAACTTATTATGATGCTCAAAATGTATTCATAGGTGCCGGCGGTGGAGCTCTTCCTCTCCTTCAAAAAGTGGAAATAGATGCAAAGGAAGGTTATGGCGGATTTCCAATTAGCGGGCAATGGCTGTTTTGTAAGAACGAAGAATTAATAAAGCAACACACCGGAAAAGTCTACAGCAAAGCAGAAGTAGGTTCGCCCCCAATGTCTGTTCCCCACCTCGACACCCGGTACATCAATGGAAAAAAAGAGTTGATGTTCGGGCCTTTCGCAGGTTTCAGCACCAAATTTCTTAAACAGGGATCCAAGGCCGATCTTGTTAAATCTCTAAACCTGAGTAACCTTCCATCGATGTGGGGAGTTTTCTGGCACAATTTGGACCTCACGAAATATCTTATTGAGCAGGTAAGTATGGGGCATGAAGACAGGATCGAAGAACTGCGCGTCTTTTTAAAAGATGCCAAACCCGAAGACTGGGAACTGCAGGTAGCAGGGCAACGGGTGCAGATCATTAAAAGAGATGAAGAGGAAGGAGGAACTTTAGAATTTGGAACAGATGTTTTGCACAGTAAAGATGGTGCTATTACGGCATTATTGGGAGCTTCCCCGGGAGCATCGGTCTCAGTTAAGATTATGCTGGAAGTGCTTGGTCTGGTATTCCCTGAAAAGATGAAAACTGAAGAATGGCAAAAGAAGTTAACTGAAATGATCCCATTTTGGAATCGGGATATAAAGGATCACAAAGAGGAATTTCAGAAAGTACAGGCTGAAGCTTCTAAAGCTCTTAAACTGGATGTTTTGCATTAGGTTTTAGTCTGTAAACTTTAGACGGTAGACGGTAGTACAAGTATGTAGTCGATAGTTCGGAGTTAGGAGTTCGGAGTGTTTAAAGTGAAGAATTTTGAATTTTGAATCCAAAAACCTTGAACCTTGAACCAAATAAAAAAACTTCCAAAAAGGAAGCTTTTTTATTTAGAGCCGATGGAGGGACTCCCCTCGACTCCGCTCGGGACAGGCTTCTCGTCACTCCATAAAAAAAGCTCCTTCATTACTGAAGGAGCTTTAGAGCCGATGGAGGGACTCGAACCCACGACCTGCTGATTACAAATCAGCTGCTCTAGCCAGCTGAGCTACATCGGCAATTGCTTTATTATTATAAAGCGTTTATCTTTTCTACAAGCTTTGTGGCTTTCGCCTCAAATTCTTTTTCTATTCCTTTAAAATGTTGCTTTTTGTTCTCAACATTTTTCTGGTTCATCTTTCCAATCAACTCGTCAAAATCTGAAATCGCCTCATCAACAACTTTTTCAGATTTAGCAGGATCTTCTTCGGGATGGGTTATCTGGTGCAGGTAAGCAGCCTCTATGATGTCTCCAAAGACATAATTCATATCCCTCTTTAATGTTCTTCTATTCGCCATCTTTCGCGTAATTTTTCAGGTGCGAATTTACACTATTTCTCAATTCAAAAAACAGTTTTGCAAAAAAAATTATTCTCCTTTGTAGGTAACAAAGTTTCGTGGGGTTTCATACAAGGTTACTTCCAGATCAAGATGCGGCTCAAGTTCTGCTCTTAACTTACGCCATATCACTACAGAAATATTCTCGGCAGTAGGATTCAGGTCCTTAAATTCGGGTACTTCTACATTGAGGTTTTTGTGATCAAAAGGAACTTCTATTTTATTATAGATTAATTCCTTAAGATCCTTAAGATCCATCACAAACCCTGTTTGCTCATCAATTTCTCCTGTGACCGCAACAATTAATTCATAGTTGTGGCCGTGATAATGAGGATTACTGCACTTTCCAAAAACCTGACGGTTTTTCTCATCATCCCAGTCTTTTCTATGCAATCTATGCGCTGCATTGAAATGTGCCCTTCGGTTTACCGTTACTTTCATTACTGGATGTGCTTGTAATATTTATCAAAAATGATCTTAAACCACGCAGTATAAATATCCGGATTCTTTTTCATATCCTGCTTCAGGTCTTCCAGATTCACCCATTTATAGGCATGCGCCTCTTCGGGATTTAAATTTGGTTCTCCGTTAAAATGTCCTACAAGAATATGATCGAATTCATGTTCCGTTAGACCATTGTCAAAGGGAGCTTTATAAATGAAGGAAATAGTGTCTTTTAATTCAGTAGAGAACCCCATTTCTTCCTGCAGGCGGCGCTTACCCGCCTCAATATTGGTTTCTCCTTCCCGCTGGTGACTGCAACAGGTGTTGGTCCACAGCCCGGGCGAATGATACTTGCCCAGGGCCCGCTGCTGAATCATGAGCTCGTTCTTATCATTAAATACAAAGACTGAAAAGGCCCTATGCAGCAATGCTTTTTCATGAGCTTCCATTTTTGCCATAAGGCCAATTTGCTCATCATTTTCATTAACCAGGATGACTTGTTCTTCTTTCATTGTAAAAATTGAGCTTCAAATGTACAAAATCGATTCGGGAAAACCTCTTTTTAAGCCTTCAGAAAAGCCGGAAAAGGAGAGCCTCTTCTTAGTACGAAATTCACGATCAAATAATTATCTTTGCAGCCTTAAATACAAGTATGAAGTTTTCAGAAGAGATCAAGAGAAGAAGGACTTTTGGGATCATTTCCCACCCCGATGCCGGGAAAACTACCCTAACCGAAAAACTGCTGCTTTTTGGAGGCGCAATACAGGAAGCCGGGGCTGTGAAGTCCAACAAGATCAAAAAAGGCGCGACCAGTGACTTTATGGAGATCGAGCGCCAGCGGGGAATTTCGGTTGCTACTTCTGTACTTGCTTTTGAATACAAGAAAAATAAGATCAATATCCTGGACACCCCGGGACACAAGGATTTCGCCGAAGATACTTTTCGAACCCTTACTGCCGTTGACAGTGTGATCGTAGTAATTGATGTTGCAAAAGGGGTTGAGGAACAAACCGAAAAACTTGTAGAAGTTTGTCGCATGCGCAATATCCCAATGATCGTTTTTATAAACAAACTGGACCGGGAAGGAAAAGATGCTTTTGAGTTACTCGATGAGATCGAACAAAAACTTAACCTCACCGTTACTCCGTTGAGTTTCCCTATCGGGATGGGTTACGACTTCAAAGGGATTTATAATATTTGGGAACAAAACGTAAATCTTTTTACGGGGGACCCAAGAAAGGATATTGAGGAGACCGTGGAGATCTCTAATCTTGAGTCCAAGGAGCTGGACGACCTTATAGGTGAAAAGGCTGCAGGTACTTTAAGAGAGGAGCTTGAATTGGTACATGGTGTATACCCCGATTTTGACAAGGAGGCCTATTTGGCCGGAAACCTGCAACCGGTATTTTTTGGTTCTGCCCTAAATAATTTTGGAGTCCGGGAACTGCTGGATTGTTTTATTACAATAGCACCTCCTCCCCGCCCGAAAGACAGTGATATTCGAAAGGTTAATCCTTCCGAAGATAATTTCACAGGCTTTGTCTTTAAGATACATGCCAACATGGATCCCAAGCACAGGGACCGCCTTGCCTTTATCAAGATCGTTTCGGGAAAATTTGAAAGGAACAAACCTTACCTGCACGTAAGGCACAATAAGAAGCTGAAATTCTCCAGTCCCAATGCCTTTTTTGCTGAAAGAAAGGAGATCGTTGATGTTTCCTATCCCGGAGATATTGTCGGACTTCACGACACCGGAAATTTTAAGATTGGTGATACCTTAACTGAAGGAGAAGAATTGCGATACAAAGGTATTCCAAGCTTCTCTCCCGAACATTTCCGTTATATTAATAATGCCGATCCAATGAAGTCCAAACAGCTGGAAAAAGGGATTGACCAGCTTATGGATGAAGGGGTGGCCCAGTTATTTACTTTGGAATTGAACGGCCGAAAAGTAATTGGAACGGTTGGGGCGCTGCAGTTTGAAGTAATACAATACCGACTGGAACACGAATATGGCGCCAAATGTACCTATGAAAACCTGAACGTGCACAAAGCATGTTGGGTGGAACCAAAGGATCCAAAAAGCGAGGAATTCAAAGATTTTAAAAGAGTAAAGTCCAAGTTTCTCGCCATCGATAAACGAGGTCAACTGGTGTTCCTGGCAGATTCTGCTTTTTCACTACAAATGGCACAGCAAAAATACCCCAACGTGAAGTTCCACTTCACTTCGGAATTTTAAATTAGGTTAAGTTGAAATTATAAATACCTTTCAGAAATGCCATTTCTGAAAGGTATTTTTTTGCAATCATGCGACTCCCTTAAAATTGAATTACAGTCGCTCTTTTATAAACTCTGGTGCTTTTGCCTGGTAAAACTCTACAAGCTCGAACCGTTTAGCTTCAGGTAAAAGGCTGTAAAATCTTCTATCTTCGGCACAGAAATAAACGAAGTCTCTAATACGATCTTCGGGAATATCCAAATCTGTGAAAAAAGAAAGCGGCAATGCCGCTACTCCCGCATCTACGGTCTGGGAAAGATCTTCATTGGCAGCGGCTTTTTGAAGCATTGCAGTTTTGCCGTTGATGCTGTTAATTATCCCGTCGAGACTTACATTAAGGTTTCCGGGAGGATTATATCTTGAAGAGGTACTCACATTAGATGCCGTTTTTAGTTTTCGTTCTATAGAAGTAGGCCTGGGGAAATCGTTCATGGGAAAACCTAAATCTGCCTGGGTAAGGGTGGGGATGTTTTCAATATCTGTAGCGAGATTTCCGCTAAGATCGATATCGCTGATGCTTACCTCATTAAGTTCGTCTATTTTTTCTACAAGAAGCACAGTCAAAAAAGCCTTTTTTAGCACCTCTTTTGTCACCACTATTTCCCGGAGCTCATATTGAACCGAAGAAAAAAGAAGCGTATCGTTGACTGCTACTTCTATTTCAAATCCCCCACTCTTGTTGTTTGTTGTTCCCCTTTCGCTGGTAAGGTTGATAATATTAATAGCCGAAATTTCTTCCTCAGGCGTCAAAATCTTTCCCTGCAACAAAGTTTTTTCCTGCGCTATTGAGGAAAGACTGAAAAATCAGAAATAGAAAAATGGGTAGAGATCTCTTCATTGATTAGTTAAAACTACATTCTTTCCTTTACGAACTCCGGGGCCTTTTCCCGATAATACGCTACAAGTTCAAGGCGCCTGGCATCAGGTAAATATGTATGAAAGTCGGGATCTTCTGCACAGAAATATACAAAGTCCCTAATCTTATCTTTCGGAATCAAAAGCTCCTCAAAAAAGGACTCCGGTAGCGCATTTTCACCGGCATCAACCAGCTGGGAAAGATCTTCATTCGCAGCAGCTTTCTTCAGCATTTTAATTTTTCCGTTAAGGGTATTGAAGAGTAAGTCCATACCTGAGGACGCCGTAGTGAGCTTTCTCTCTATGGAAGTTGGCGGGGGAACATCGGACATTGGAAAGCCGATATCTGCCTGAGTAAGCGTTGGAATATCTTCAATATCTTTAGCTAGATTTCCACTAAGGCTAATATTACTAATACTTACCTCTTTAAGCTCATCTATTTTCTCCACAAGAACTACCGTCAAAAATGCCTTTTTTAATACCTCTTGCGTTATTACTATTTCCCGCTGCTCATATTGAACCGAGGAAAATAGAAGGATGTCGTTAACTGCTACTTCTATTTCAAATTCTCCCTCACTATTGTTAGTTGTCCCCGTTTTACTTGTTAGGTTGACAATGTTAATAGAGAAAATTTCACCGTCGGGCGTTAAAATCTTTCCCTGTAACAGAGATCTCTCCTGCCCCACTGTAGACAAGCTTAAAAGAAAGAATATAAGAAGCGGAAAATTCTTGATCATTTACTAATCCTTTCGGGAATCAAAGCTCTTGCTCCCGAAGAGAATTTGGAAAAATAATTTAAAGTCGGAGATCAGACTCCAAAAAGGATATTGGAAAGTGGCCGGCTTGTTCTTTTCAAAAAAGGCATGACCTACCCAGGCAAAACCATAACCCACAAGCGGCAAAAAGATCCATTCCCAGCCCCAGCCGTTTAATATTGCGAGAAACAAAAGCATGAATACAAGAAATGTACCTGTAAAGTGAAGAATTCGGCTGGTTCTGTTTTGATGTTCTGTAAGGTAGAACCGGTAAAATTCTTTATAATTAGTAATTCTTTCTGCCATTAAAAAGTTTTATTCAATCTTATAATTTTCTGCAAGTAAGTCTACGAATAACCACCAGCCTTACCTTAAACGCAAAATATTCAGGATTTATTTCCTATAATTTCAAAAAAGTTAGTAAAAGACTTCCGAATACTGAAAAGATCATAAAGACCCGCCAGCGCGAACCAGAGACACGCCAGCAGCATAAAAGGGGATCCAGAAAAGCCAAAGATGCTGGAGGTAGTGTAAACACCGAACAGTCCTATTAGGATCAATACACTGCCTGTAATGATCTTCAAGAACTTGTTCGTGCTCAACCTAAACAAATCCAAATAGAAGATCCAAAGGATAACCGTAGACAGAACTATAAGGAAACTGACCGAAATAAGATCCCCCGGAAGGACATCTTTCAGTAAAAAGTAAGCACAATATCCAAAGATGAGTCCGAGGAAAAGCCTTGAAACAATCCAAAAAATTCGGGTGCGGTTAAAAAAAGCGCTAAAAAGTTCCATGACAGAAAGATTTAGAATCAGAATTTATAAAAAAATCAATTGGAATTTTCAAGGCCATCCTTTTGGTAAGGATCGAATCTTCGTCTTTTATATTTGTTTTTACTTCCCAAGATCAAATAGAGCAACATCCCCAAAACCGGTGCAAGAATCACAACAACAGCCCATAGCAGCTTTTCATTTCCTTTAAACCTAGAGGTGAGAATATCGATCATACAGTAGCACCAAAGACAAAAGAGGATCAAAAGAATTATTGCAAATAAAGGACCCAGGATATTATCCATAATTATCTTTTAATGCAGCCGAACTGCTTAGTTAACCACATAATCATTTCTGCTTTGGGAGCTTACTCTGTTTACCATAGACCAAATAAGCAAGAGCCCCTATTACAGGTGCAAAAAATATTAGAAGACCCCATAACATTCCTTCATTACCCGGAAAATTCGAAGTGACGGCGTCGTAAAGGCAGTAGAAGAAAAGCAATAGGAAGCCTGCACCTATCAGCAAGATGATAAGACTTCCTAATGAAAAATCTTCTAAAAAGAATTCCATAATATTTAGTTTAAGCCTGTCCAGTTGGACCAAAGTTTAAAGGGATTGGCGGCTGGTCATAATCCTTGATCTCCCCATGAGCTTTTTCAAAACGCTGTACATTGTCCCCCAAAGCTTTCAACAGGCGTTTCGCATGCTGCGGAGTCAAAATTATACGGGATTTTACTTTACTCTTTGGAGTACCCGGCATAATGCTTACAAAATCCACTACAAATTCGGAGACGGAATGGTTGATGATCGCCAGGTTGGAATAGGTGCCTTCGGCAACTTTTTCATCAAGTTCTATATTAATCTGTCCTTTTTTGGACTTTTTAGGATTGTTGTTTTCGTCGCTCATTATTAAATTTTTATAGGATTAAAAGTACAAAAAAATCCCGACCGTAATGGTCGGGATTTTCTTTCTTAAACAGAAAAGGCCGCTATTGCGGCCTTTCTTCTGCTAGTTATAATTTACTTCCTGCTTTTTCTCAAGCATTTCGTCAAATTCTTCTTTAGAACCAACAATGATATTGTCATACTCCCTAAGACCTGTACCGGCAGGGATTCTGTGTCCAACAATAACATTTTCTTTTAGTCCTTCAAGTTCATCAACCTTACCGCTTACGGCTGCCTCGTTAAGTACCTTCGTAGTTTCCTGGAAGGACGCTGCAGAAATAAATGATTTGGTTTGCAGTGATGCACGGGTAATACCCTGTAGAACCGGAGTCGCTGTTGCAGCAACTACGTCCCTTGCAGTAACCAGATTCTTATCCTCTCTTCTAAGAATAGAGTTCTCGTCTCTAAGGTCTCTTGGAGAAATAAGCTGTCCCGGTTTAAGGTTCTCTGAATCTCCTGCATCTTCTACCACCTTCATTCCAAAGATCTCATCGTTTTCCAGAGTGAAATCATCTTTGTGGATCAACTGGTTCTCAAGGAAAATAGTATCTCCCGGATCAACGATTCTTACCTTACGCATCATTTGTCTTACAACTACTTCAAAGTGCTTATCATTGATCTTCACCCCTTGTAGTCGGTATA
Source organism: uncultured Flavobacteriaceae bacterium (assembly GCA_963709775.1). Lineage (GTDB taxonomy): Bacteria > Bacteroidota > Bacteroidia > Flavobacteriales > Flavobacteriaceae > Salinimicrobium. Next base: position 263,673 of record CAVPXS010000001.1, read on the forward strand.
CTTCCTGAACTTCATTCACAAGATACTGTTGTACAGCACTTGGTCCTTTGATAGAAAGAATATCTTCAGGCGTTACAGAACCATCAGATAATGGCATTCCGGCACGCACGTAGTCATTCTCCTGAACAAGGATCTGGTTGGAAAGTTTCACAAGATACTTCTTAACCTCACCAAGTTTAGATTCGATAATGATCTCACGGTTACCACGTTTGATCTTTCCGAAGGAAACAACTCCGTCGATCTCACTTACCACAGCAGGATTAGATGGGTTACGTGCTTCGAAAAGCTCGGTTACCCTTGGAAGACCTCCTGTAATATCCCCGGACTTCGAAGATTTACGTGGGATCTTAACCAAAATCTTACCTACCTTGATCTTCTCATCGTTGTCCACCATAAGGTGAGCTCCAACAGGAAGGTTGTAAGAACGAATTACTTCATCTTTCTTACCAAGGATCTGAAGAGTTGGGATAAGCTTCTTGTTACGACTCTCGGAAATTACTTTTTCCTGGAATCCTGTCTGCTCATCGATCTCTACCTGGTATGTCACCCCTTGCTCGATATTCTCATACCTGATCTTACCTGCAAATTCTGAAATGATCACCCCGTTATAAGGATCCCACTGGCAAACAACCTCGTCTTTGGAAACTTTGTCTCCGTTCTTGATAAATAACTGTGATCCATAAGGAATGTTACTTGTACTAAGAACTATTCCAGATTTTGGATCTTTCAGTTTTAATTCTGAAGTCCTGGAGATCACAATCTCAGCCTCGCTACCGTCAGGAGCTTCTCCTTTAACAGTTTTAAGGTCTTCGATCTCAGCGATTCCGGGGAACTTCGCGATCAATTTATTTTCTTCAGAAATGTTTCCTGCAATACCACCCACGTGGAAGGTACGTAGGGTAAGCTGTGTACCCGGTTCTCCAATGGACTGGGCAGCTACAACTCCAACCGCTTCACCTTTCTGTACCGTTTTATTGGTAGCAAGGTTACGGCCGTAACATCTCACACAAATACCTTTTTTGGCCTCACATGTAAGGGCAGATCGTACTTCTACACTTTCGATTGGCGCACTGGTGATCTTCTTAACGATATCTTCGTCAATTTCAACACCCGAGGCTACCAATAGCTCATTTGTTAATGGATCGTATACATCATGAAGGGCAGTTCTACCAAGAATACGCTCTCCCAGTGATTCAACGATCTCTTCATTCTTCTTCAATGGAGCTACATCAACACCTCTTAACGTACCACAATCTTCTTCGTTGATGATCACATCCTGTGAAACGTCAACCAGACGACGGGTTAGGTAACCAGCATCGGCCGTTTTAAGAGCCGTATCGGCAAGACCTTTACGTGCACCGTGAGTAGAGATAAAGTATTCAAGAATCGAAAGACCTTCCTTAAAGTTAGAAAGAATAGGGTTTTCAATAATTTCTCCACCTCCAGATGTAGATTTCTTAGGCTTAGCCATCAAACCACGCATCCCGGTTAACTGACGGATCTGTTCTTTAGATCCCCTCGCACCCGAGTCAAGCATCATAAACACAGAGTTAAATCCTTGCTGGTCTTCACGAATACGCTTCATGGCTAATTCCGTTAAGCCGGCGTTCGTAGAAGTCCAGATATCAATAACCTGGTTGTAACGTTCGTTGTTGGTGATAAGACCCATGTTATAGTTACCAATAATGCCTTCTACCTGCTGGTTTGCATCATCGATCATGCTCTGCTTTTCCTCCGGAATAATAATATCCCCAAGGCTAAAGGAAAGACCACCGCGGTATGCATATCCATAACCCATTTCTTTAATGGCATCAAGGAATTCTGCAGTTTCAGGTACACTGGTTACTTTAAGAATATTTCCAATAATGTCTCTAAGAGACTTTTTGGTAAGTACTTCATTCACATAACCTGCAACTTCTGGCACAGCCTGGTTAAATAACACCCTACCAACAGTTGATTCGATGATTTGGCTTACCAGTTTACCTTCTTCGTTATAATCTTTTGTACGTATCTTAATGATAGCGTTCAGCTCCACTCTCTTCTGGTTGTAGGCAATAACTACCTCTTCCGCAGAATAGAAAGTAAGACCTTCACCCTGCACTTTTCTCTCTTCAGTAGATTTTCTGGCCTTTGTCATGTAGTAAAGACCAAGCACCATATCCTGAGAAGGTACAGTAACAGGAGAACCGTTTGCAGGGTTCAAAATATTGTGAGAACCTAGCATCAACAGCTGCGCCTCAAGGATAGCCTCAGGTCCCAGCGGAAGGTGAACAGCCATTTGATCCCCATCAAAGTCGGCGTTGAATGCAGTACACGCAAGTGGGTGTAACTGGATCGCCTTACCTTCAATAAGTTTTGGCTGGAATGCCTGGATACCAAGTCTGTGAAGGGTTGGGGCCCGGTTAAGCAACACAGGGTGCCCTTTCAACACGTTCTCAAGAATATCCCAAACAACAGGTTCTTTCTTATCTATAATTTTCTTGGCAGATTTTACTGTCTTAACAATACCTCTTTCAATAAGCTTTCTTATCACAAAAGGCTTGTAAAGCTCGGCTGCCATGTCTTTTGGAAGACCACATTCGTAGAACTTCAACTCAGGTCCAACAACAATTACCGAACGTGCTGAATAATCCACACGCTTACCAAGCAGGTTTTGACGGAAACGCCCTTGCTTACCTTTTAAGGAATCGGAAAGGGATTTCAACGGCCTGTTGGAATCGGTTTTTACTGCTGAAGATTTTCTGGTGTTGTCGAACAACGAATCCACAGATTCCTGAAGCATACGTTTTTCGTTACGTAGGATCACTTCAGGAGCTTTGATCTCCATTAAACGCTTCAAACGATTGTTACGAATAATTACACGACGGTAAAGATCGTTCAAATCTGAAGTTGCGAAACGTCCTCCATCAAGCGGCACCAATGGACGTAATTCCGGCGGAATGATTGGAATTACCTTCATGATCATCCACTCCGGACGGTTCTCGCGGTTTTTATTTGCATCACGAAGCGACTCAACAACCTGAAGTCTCTTAAGAGCCTCAGTCTTACGTTGCTTTGAAGTTTCGTTATTCGCCTTATGTCTTAATTCATATGAAAGTTCATCAAGATCAATGCGCTGCAGGATATCAATAAGACATTCTGCACCCATTTTAGCGATAAATTTGTTCGGATCCTTTTCATCAAGGTAAAGGTTTTCCTGCGGAAGGGTATCCAGAATGTTCAGGTACTCTTCTTCGGTTAGGAAATCCATCTTCTTCAACGGCGATCCATCTTCATTCTTGGCAATACCCGGCTGAATTACCACGTATCTCTCGTAGTAAATGATCATGTCTAATTTCTTAGACGGAAGACCAAGCAGGTAACCAATTTTGTTAGGTAAAGAACGGAAGTACCAGATGTGTGCTACAGGAACCACAAGGTTGATATGTCCTACGCGGTCTCTACGCACTTTCTTTTCGGTCACCTCTACACCACATCTATCACACACGATCCCTTTGTAGCGGATTCTCTTGTACTTTCCGCAGGCACATTCGTAATCCTTTACAGGACCAAAGATGCGCTCACAGAAAAGCCCGTCCCTTTCGGGTTTGTGCGTACGATAATTGATAGTTTCAGGCTTTAAAACCTCTCCGCGTGACTCGGCAAGAATCGACTCAGGAGAAGCTAAACCTATAGAGATCTTGTTAAACCTCTGTACTGTATTCTTATCATTATTTCTAGCCATAATAAATGGTGCTATCTAATTATTGTAAATGCTGTGCAGGGTTGCGGCCCTGCACAACAAAGCTTTATTCTTCTAATCTAATATCTAATCCCAGACCTTTCAATTCGTGCATTAACACGTTGAAAGATTCAGGTAGTCCAGGTTCTGGCATTGGCTCACCTTTTACAATGGCTTCATAAGTCTTGGCTCTTCCTATTACATCATCAGACTTCACAGTAAGGATCTCACGTAAGGTTGCAGAAGCACCATATGCCTCAAGCGCCCAAACTTCCATCTCTCCAAAACGTTGTCCACCAAATTGAGCTTTACCTCCAAGCGGCTGCTGTGTGATCAATGAGTATGGCCCGATTGAACGTGCGTGCATCTTATCATCGATCATATGCCCTAACTTAAGCATGTAGATCACCCCAACAGTCGCAGGCTGGTCAAAACGATCTCCGGTTCCACCATCATAAAGGTAGGTGTGACCAAATCTCGGGATTCCAGCTTCATCTGTCAATTCATTGATCTGGTCTATAGTTGCACCATCAAAAATTGGAGTAGCAAATTTTCTACCCAGTTTTTGACCGGCCCATCCAAGCACAGTCTCATAGATCTGCCCAATGTTCATACGTGATGGTACCCCAAGTGGGTTCAACACGATATCAACAGGCGTTCCATCTTCAAGGAATGGCATATCTTCCTGGCGAACGATACGTGCAACAATACCTTTGTTCCCGTGACGTCCTGCCATTTTATCCCCTACTTTAAGTTTACGTTTCTTAGCGATGTAAACTTTAGCAAGTTTGATGATACCAGAAGGAAGTTCATCCCCTACAGAAATAGTGAATTTCTCTCTTCTTAAGTTACCCTGAATATCATTTTCCTTAATACGGTAGTTGTGAAGAAGATCGGCCACCAAAGCGTTCAGGTGATCATCTGTAGTCCACGTACCTTGTGTAAGGTGAGCATAATCATCAACTGCATTAAGCATTTTTTGAGTATACTTCTTACCTTTTGGAAGGATCTCCTCACCTAGGTCGTTCATCACTCCCTGGGCAGTTTTTCCACCAATGATCGCGAATAATTTATCTACCAGTTCAGACTTTAAAATGGCAAATTTCGCTTCATATTTTTTCTCAAGTGCCGCAACATCTTCTTTATCCTGAGCTCTCTTACGCTTATCCTTAATGGCACGGGCAAACAATTTCTTGTCTATTACCACACCTCTTAATGATGGCGAAGCTTTAAGAGAAGCATCTTTTACATCTCCGGCTTTATCACCAAAGATCGCTCTAAGAAGTTTTTCTTCCGGAGTTGGATCGCTCTCTCCTTTTGGAGTGATCTTTCCAATAAGAATATCTCCAGGCTTAACTTCTGCACCAATTCTAATCATACCATGCTCATCAAGGTCTTTTGTAGCCTCTTCTGAAACGTTTGGAATGTCATTAGTTAATTCTTCGTTACCAAGTTTGGTATCTCTAACTTCAAGAGAATATTCATCAATGTGAATCGAGGTGAAAATATCATTTCTCACCACATTTTCTGAGATCACAATTGCATCCTCAAAGTTGTAACCTTTCCATGGCATGAAGGCAACCTTCATGTTACGTCCAAGAGCAAGTTCCCCGGCCTCGGTAGCATAACCCTGGCAAAGCACCTGTCCTTTAGCAACCCTGTCACCTACTCTTACGATTGGCTTCAGGTTGATAGAAGTTCCCTGGTTCGTCTTTCTGAATTTTACCAGCTCATAAGTCTTGGAATCTGAATCAAAGCTTACCATTCGCTCCTCTTCAGTTCTATCATACTTAATGGTGATCTGGTTTGCATCAACATACTCTACAGTTCCATCTCCTTCAGCATTGATCAATACACGGGAATCTGTAGCTACCTGTCTTTCCAGTCCTGTACCTACGATTGGAGAATCAACTCTCAATAAAGGTACTGCCTGGCGCATCATGTTAGATCCCATCAGGGCACGGTTAGCATCATCGTGCTCAAGGAATGGGATAAGGGAAGCAGAAATAGAAGCGATCTGGTTTGGAGCAACATCCATGTAGTGAACCTGGGTAGGATCAACAACAGGGAAATCACCTTCTTCACGCGCAATTACTCTTTCAGCTTCAATAGTACCATCATCACTCATTGCGATGTTCGCCTGGGCGATCATCTTGTCTTCTTCCTCTTCGGCACTTAGATATCTTGGCTCCTCGGTAACATTTACTTTACCGTTAACTACCTCACGGTAAGGAGTCTCAAGGAATCCCATTGAATTCACTTTAGCATAAGCCGAAAGTGACGAGATAAGTCCAATGTTTGGACCTTCAGGAGTTTCAATAGGACAAAGTCTTCCATAGTGTGTATAGTGAACGTCACGTACCTCAAAACCTGCACGCTCACGGGAAAGACCACCTGGCCCTAAAGCCGAAAGTCTTCTTTTGTGAGTGATCTCTGCCAGTGGATTTGTTTGATCCATGAACTGAGACAACTGGTTGGTTCCAAAGAAAGAGTTGATCACAGAAGACAAGGTCTTCGCGTTGATCAAATCTATTGGGGTAAATACCTCGTTGTCACGTACGTTCATTCGCTCACGAATAGTACGTGCCATACGGGCAAGACCTACACCAAATTGTTGAGACAGCTGCTCTCCTACTGTTCTTACACGACGGTTAGACAAGTGGTCAATATCATCAACCTCTGCCTTTGAGTTAATAAGTTCAATAAGGTATTTTACAATAGTAATGATATCCTCACGGGTAAGCACCTGCTTATCCATAGCGATATCAAGACCAAGCTTCTTGTTCATTCTGTAACGCCCTACTTCACCTAAGGTTGTAACGCTGGTCACTAAAGAACAATTTGTCAATAATTCCGCGGGCAGTCTCCTCATCGGGTGGTTCTGCGTTACGAAGTTGACGGTATATATGTTCAACCGCTTCCTTTTCGGAGTTGGTTGGATCTTTTTGTAATGTGTTATGGATGATAGCGTAATCCCCGGTCTGGTTATCTTCTTTGTGAAGAAGAATGGTTTTGGATCCGGTTTCTACGATCTCTTCTATATGATCTTTTTCAAGAACAGTGTCACGATCTAATACAATCTCGTTACGTTCAATTGAAACTACCTCACCTGTATCTTCATCAACAAAATCTTCATACCAGGTATTCAATACACGTGCAGCGAGTCTGCGTCCAAGGACTTTTTTAAGTCCGGTTTTGGAAACTTTAACCTCTTCTGCAAGGTCAAAGATCTCCAGAATGTCTTTATCACGCTCAAAACCAATGGCGCGGAAAAGGGTTGTTACAGGTAATTTTTTCTTTCTATCGATATACGCGTACATAACGCTGTTGATATCGGTAGCGAATTCAATCCAGGATCCTTTAAAAGGAATTACACGGGCCGAATAAAGTTTAGTCCCGTTTGCATGGAAGGATTGTCCAAAGAATACTCCGGGAGACCGGTGCAACTGAGAAACGACTACGCGCTCAGCTCCATTGATACAAAAGGTCCCGCTTGGGGTCATGTAAGGAATAGTCCCAAGGTACACATCCTGAACAATAGTTTCAAAATCTTCATGTTCCGGGTCTGTACAATAAAGCTTTAACCGTGCTTTAAGCGGCACACTATAGGTCAATCCACGCTCAATACACTCCTGAAGGGAGTATCGCGGTGGGTCCACAAAATAGTCTAAAAATTCTAGTACGAATTGGTTACGGGTGTCCGTAATGGGAAAGTTCTCCATGAAGGTATTATATAAACCTTCATTTCCTCTTTCTTCTGATTTCGTTTCTAATTGAAAGAAGTCCTGGAATGACTTAATTTGGATATCCAAAAAGTCTGGGTAAGCAGGCCTGTTCTTTACAGAAGAGAAACTCAATCTTTCAGTTTGCGTTGCTAACATCAATGGACGGAATTATGTTAAATAAAAAAATGTGTGCGAAATAAACAGGAAATGTTTATATACGCAAAATGGTTTAGACCTCAGAGAACCTAATCTCCGGGTCTAAACCTATATTAGTGTGTGGGTTTAGCTTACTTAAGCTCAACCTCAGCTCCTGCTTCTTCTAACTGTGCTTTAAGTGCTTCAGCTTCGTCTTTAGAAACTCCTTCTTTTACAGGTTTTGGAGCGTTATCTACCAATTCTTTAGCATCTTTCAAGCCAAGACCGGTAAGTTCTTTTACTAATTTCACTACGGCTAGTTTTGATCCACCCGGAGCTTTAAGGATTACGTCAAATTCAGACTGCTCTTCTGCGGCTTCTTCACCACCACCGGCAGCACCACCAGCAACAGCTACAGCTGCAGCAGCAGGCTCAATCCCGTATTCTTCTTTCAAAATATCAGCTAACTCATTAACTTCTTTTACTGTTAAGTTAACCAATTGTTCTGCGAAATCTTTTAAATCTGCCATTTTCTATCGTTTTTAAAATGTAATGTAATTTATGTTTGTTAAAAAGTGCGTACGTGTTTATCCTTCTTTTTCAGAAAGAGTCTTAAGAATTCCTGCGATCTTACCACCACCAGATTTAAGTGCCGAAATAACATTTTTGGCAGGTGATTGTAGTAATCCAACAATATCTCCAATAACTTCTTCTTTAGATTTGATGCTAACCAGGGTATCTAGTTTATCATCTCCAATGAAGATAGCCTCTTCAATAAACGCGCCTTTTAGTAAAGGTTTGTCAGATTTTTTTCTGAATTCTTTAATTACTTTGGCCGGTCCATTTCCTGTTTCAGAAAACATGATGGAAGTATTTCCTTTCAATACTGAAGGAAGTTCTCCAAAATCCTTATCTGAACTTTCCATGGCTTTAGCCAAAAGGGTGTTCTTAACTACCGCAAGCTTTACGTTCGCTTTGAAACAAGCTCTACGTAAGTTTGATGTATTTAAGGCGTTCAAGCCTGAAATATCTGCTAGGTAAATAGTGGTATTATCAGCTAACTGGGCAGTTAAATCTTCAATTACTCTTGATTTTTCTTCTCTTGTCATAATCCAATAATATTATTGCTCAGTGAACCTTTTAGTATCAATCTCAACACTAGGACTCATAGTGCTAGACATGTGGATACTCTTAATGTATACACCTTTAGCAGCCGTAGGTTTCAATTTAACCAGGGTAGTTAATAATTCTCTTGCGTTTCCTGCTATTTTATCAGCCTCAAATGATGCTTTTCCAATACCAGCGTGAACAATACCAGTCTTATCTACTTTGAAATCGATCTTACCGGCTTTCACATCAGACACAGCTTTAGCCACGTCCATAGTTACAGTCCCGGTCTTTGGGTTAGGCATTAAACCTCTTGGTCCTAAAATTCGTCCAAGGGGTCCTAATTTACCCATAACACTAGGCATAGTAATAATTACATCTACATCTGTCCAGCCACCTTTGATCTTTTCAAGGTACTCATCTAAACCAACGTAATCTGCACCGGCTTCTTTTGCTTCTGCTTCCTTATCTGGAGTTACAAGAGCTAAAACCTTAACGTCTTTACCTGTACCGTGAGGTAAAGTAACTACGCCACGCACCATTTGATTCGCCTTACGGGGATCAACGTTCAAACGAACGGCGATATCCACAGAAGGATCAAAGTTTACATTGGTAATGTCTTTTATTAAAGCTGAAGCTTCTGCAACCGAATAAGTTTTACCTTTTTCAACCTTAGACTGTGCTTCCTTTTGCTTTTTAGTCAATCTTGCCATTTTTAATTTCTTTTTGGATTAAAAAGGTGCTTGTCCTTTTACAGTAATTCCCATAGATCTTGCTGTTCCAGCTACCATCTTCATTGCAGACTCAACTGTGAATGCATTTAGATCCTGCATTTTATCTTCAGCAATGGCTCTTACCTGATCCCAAGAAACACTAGCTATTTTCTTACGGTTTGGCTCACCAGAACCCTTTTTAGCTTTCGCAGCTTCCAAAATTTGAACTGCAGCCGGTGGAGTTTTAATAACGAAGTCAAAAGACTTGTCTTTATAAACTGTAATTGCAACAGGCAATACTTTTCCCTGCTTATCCTGGGTTCTGCCGTTAAATTGCTTACAGAACTCCATGATGTTAACTCCGGCAGCACCTAAAGCTGGTCCAACTGGTGGTGATGGGTTAGCAGCACCTCCGCGAACTTGTAACTTTACAACCTTACTTACTTCTTTTGCCATTTTATTAATTTTAAGATGATAGTTTTGTTAGTGGAAGCATACTAAAACTATCCAAAAATATATAGTGTAACAGTTTATTAAACTTTTTCTACCTGCATGTAGCTTAGTTCCAGTGGGGTCTTTCTACCAAAGATCTTCACCATCACCTCAAGCTTACGCTTCTCTTCATTGATCTTTTCAACTGTACCGTTAAAGCCGTTGAAAGGACCGTCAATCACTTTAATAGTTTCACCAATGGTGAATGGAATCGCAACGTTATCTGCCTTAACAGAAAGTTCATCCACTTTTCCAAGCATACGGTTAACTTCAGATTTTCTCAAAGGCACAGGATCTCCTCCTTTTGTCTCGCCTAAGAATCCGATAACACCGTTGATAGATTTAATAATGTGAGGGATCTCTCCGCCTATATTGGCCAAGATCATAACATATCCAGGGAAGTAAACACGCTCCTTATTTACCTTTTTGCCATTTCTAATCTGAATGACTTTTTCAGTAGGAACAAGGACCTCTTCAATAAAATCCTCAAGGCCTTCATGAGCGATTTCCCGCTCAATATATTCCTTAACTTTATTCTCCTGTCCGCTTACGGCACGAACTACATACCATTTTTTGTCTTTCACCTCTGCCATTGCAATATTGTTTATGATTTAATCCACTCAAAATATTGCTCTATCACGCCACTAAACACAGTATCTACACCCCAGATCAATAATGCGAAAATTATAGAAAAGACAGCCACCACTACGGTTAACCTTTGAGCTTCTGCCCAGGTTGGCCAGGTAACGTGGTTCTTCAATTCATTATAGGACTCCGAAATGTAATTTGCTATTCCTGCCATGGTATAATTTTTTTTCGCTTAATTTGAGATTAAGCGCCGGCTCCCGTTTTACTACCCCTTTCTTCGGAAAGAATTCGGTGGCCATGTAGTTGATCAATATTGTTATAAAAAAGAGGTTTTAATCACCCCTCTTTTTATGCACGGGTTGAGAGACTCGAACTCCCGACACCTGGTTTTGGAGACCAGTGCTCTACCAACTGAGCTAAACCCGTAAATATAAGTCAAGGTATTCACCAGAGTGAATACCTCAACTTTATAATATAAGACTGTATTAGTCTAGAATTTCAGTTACCTGACCAGCACCTACAGTTCTACCACCTTCACGGATAGCGAAACGTAGACCAACGTTCATTGCGATTGGCTGGATAAGATCAACAGTAATAGTAAGGTTATCACCTGGCATTACCATTTCAACTCCTTCAGGAAGGTTAATTGTTCCTGTAACATCAGTTGTACGAACGTAGAACTGTGGACGGTAGTTGTTGTGGAATGGAGTGTGACGTCCACCTTCTTCTTTCTTAAGGATATAAACCTCAGCTTTGAATTTAGCGTGTGGAGTTACAGATCCTGGCTTAGTAATTACCATACCACGAGAGATCTGGCTCTTTTCAATACCTCTTAGAAGGATACCAACGTTATCACCGGCTTCACCTCTATCAAGGATCTTACGGAACATCTCAACTCCTGTAATAGTAGAAGTAAGTTTTCCAGCACCCATACCAATGATCTCTACTGGATCTCCAGTGTTAGCAACACCAGTTTCAATACGTCCTGTAGCAACAGTACCACGACCAGTAATAGAGAATACATCTTCGATAGGCATAAGGAATGGCTTATCAACATCACGCTCTGGCAATTCGATCCATGTATCAACAGCTTCCATCAACTTAAGAACTGTATCAACCCACTGCTGCTCTCCCTGAAGTGCTCCAAGAGCAGATCCAGAAATAACAGGTCCATTATCTCCATCATATTCGTAGAAAGAAAGAAGATCTCTTACTTCCATTTCAACTAGTTCAAGAAGCTCCTCATCATCAACAAGGTCAACTTTGTTAAGGAACACAACAATTCTTGGGATACCAACCTGGCGTCCTAGAAGGATGTGCTCACGAGTTTGTGGCATAGGACCATCTGTAGCCGCAACCACAAGAATAGCACCGTCCATTTGAGCAGCACCAGTTACCATGTTCTTTACGTAATCGGCGTGACCAGGACAGTCAACGTGAGCGTAGTGACGCTTCTCAGTTGAGTATTCAACGTGTGAAGAGTTAATAGTAATACCTCTTTCTTTTTCTTCCGGTGCGTTATCAATCTGATCAAAAGATCTAGCTTCTGAATAACCGGCATCAGCCATTACCTTAGTAATCGCTGCTGTTAAAGTTGTTTTTCCGTGATCTACGTGTCCAATTGTACCTATGTTTAGGTGCGGCTTGGACCGATCGTAAGTTTCCTTTGCCATAATTAATACTTATTTAATCTTAGTTATATATTAGTGTTCAATTTTATACAAATCTCAGAGCCAACGACGGGAATTGAACCCGTGACCTCTTCCTTACCAAGGAAACGCTCTACCCCTGAGCTACGTCGGCAAAAAAAGTCCCCTCCGACAAAGCTATTTCTTGGGGAGACAACTACAGGTTTTCGAGACTCAAGGTGCAACTTTTGCTAACAGGAAAACACGCCTTGTAGCGTGATAATCTCTATTATAAAAGAAGACCAGATTCCTCTTTACTTTCACAGAGCCTAAATTCAATATTTAAACCAGCAAAAGACTTTATGCAGGTAATCTTTTTCAATTTGCTTTAATAGCCAATTTAAGATCCACCAACAAAAAGATTTAGAGAAGAAAACCAGTTTTGGGATTCTCACTCTGCCTTCCTTTTCAACAAAACTCAGAATTATTTGAGCTTCACATTTAGAAGGAAAACTTAGAGCGGGAGACCGGGTTCGAACCGGCGACATTCAGCTTGGAAGGCTGACGCTCTACCAACTGAGCTACTCCCGCAATTTCAAATTCCAAGCCTCAAGCACCAAATCCCAATTTGGTATTTGGAATTTGTTATTTGGAATTTAATTTTTGTGGGGAGAGCAGGATTCGAACCTGCGAAGTTAAAAACAGCAGATTTACAGTCTGCCCTCGTTGGCCGCTTGAGTATCTCCCCAATTAATTCTTTCAGTATTTCAGAGAACCATCGCTTTGGAATGGCTTATTTTTTGAAGCCGCAAATTAAAAGAAAATTAATTTACCAACCAAAGCTTTTTAATTCAAAATTTCAAGAACTTTAAAAACCGTTCTTTTTCCGGTTTTCTATAGTCGAGAAAGGGACTTCCTTCGACTGCGCCCGGGATCAATTTTTCATCCCTCTGCAGCTTTTCAAAACCATTGTTTCTCCGGCTACACCCGTGCGTTCTTATTTCAATATTTCAGAGCCGATGGAGGGACTCCCCTCGACTGCGCTCGGGATAAACTTCTCGTCCCTCTGCAGCTTTCCAGAACATTGTTCTTTTCGGCTACACCCGTGCGTTTTCACTTCAATATTTCAGAGCCGATGGAGGGACTCGAACCCACGACCTGCTGATTACAAATCAGCTGCTCTAGCCAGCTGAGCTACATCGGCGAAACTCTTAACTTTTTCACAAAAAAAGTCCGCTATTTCTAACGGACTGCAAATGTATAAATTTAATTCTGTTCTCAAAACATTTGAGAAAAATATTTTACGCTACTTGCGCATTAAATTTTGGTTTTCGTTTTTGAAGTTGTCTCCCTAAAGAACTAACACATTCATCCACACCTACTTCAAACTTCCTACCCCTCTTCTTACAAATTATCTCATCCCCCGGAAGGCTCAATAAAATTTCAGTAAGCTTGTTCTCCTTATCACTGGCTTTTTCAACTTTGAGATATACATCGGCATAAATCACATTGTCAAAATGATTTTCCAGCTTGTCCAGCTTTCTCTGAATAAAATTGACTAGTTTTTGATCGGCGTGGAAATTCACGGACTGTACATTGACTTTCATAAAAATAGAAGTTTTAATTAGACAATTCTAAGATCCCTTCTTCTTGTTCCGTGGATGCGCATTCTGGTAGACTTTATTAAGCTCGGCCATGCTGTTATGGGTATAAACCTGAGTGGCAGCGAGACTGGAATGTCCCAGAAGTTCTTTAACAGCATTTAAATGAGCACCCTGGTTCAATAAGTGAGTAGCAAAGGAGTGTCGCAGGATGTGCGGGCTCTTCTTTAACTTACTCGAGATACCTCTAAAGTAATTATTTATTGTTCGGTAAACAAGGGAATCATACATTTTAACGCCTGCTGCTGTTAAAAATAAATACCCTTCAGAAATGCCATTTTCCACACCTTTTCTTTCCTCAAGATAATTCTGTACTGTTGCTACAACCGAAGCTATAAGCGGAATAAACCTTTCTTTGTTACCCTTACCCCTCACTTTCAAAATTCCTGATGTTAGATCAAGGTCCTGCAGCTTTATTCCAATTAGTTCACTGCGTCTTATCCCCGTGGAATAGAAGAGCTCTACCATCAATTTATTTCTTACCTCCTCAAAACCTTCGGCCGGGATCTGCTGCAAAGCATTCTCCACCTCAGTTTCAGAAAAAGGCACTTGCAGGTTTCGGGAAGTTTTTAAAGCACGGTGGGTGGCTAAAGGAGATACCTCCAACTGCTTCGTTTTTTGAAGAAAACGATAATAGGCTTTTAGAGAAGAAACTTTTCGGTTAATGCTATTGTTGGATAGCCCCTGCTCCACCAATTGCACGATCCAGCTGCGCACCTGGGAATAGTTAACCTCTCTAATATCATCCTGGCTATAAGTAGCAGAAATAAAATCGGAAAACGACAGGAGGTCGGCCCGGTAGGCGGTTATCGTGTGAGCCGAATTATTCTTTTCAAGCTCCAGGTATTCAAAAAAGTGGGTATATTGATTTTGAGGCATAAAAAAACTGTTGACAAACAAAGTTATTAAACTTTATCTATCAACAGTTATAATTGTATACCTAAGAACTCAGGCTTAGGAATTGATACTAGATCTCTTCCTGATCTCTTAGATGCTGAATGTAAGCAGCTTTTTGGATTTGAGCCCTACGTTCTACTGACGGTTTTGTAAATGCTTGACGAGCTCTTAACTGACGCATTGTTCCTGTACGATCAAACTTACGCTTAAAACGCTTCAGCGCTCTATCAATATTCTCTCCGTCTTTAACTGGTATAATTAACATAGTGTCACCTCCTTTCTTTAAAAATTATTTTCGAGCTGCAAAGATAATCGTTAATTGCAAACTCACAATTTTAATTCATTTTATTTTCTGAAATTCTGTTGCGGGTTGGCCAGTTGCGGGCTGTGAACCTGATTTATGTTTGACTTCTCAAAATTTAATCTATAGCCCACAACCTTAAACCTTAAACCTTAAATTACTTGGCTGCCGGCTTGTACTCTTTTCCGTCGATGACCATTTTTGCAATGATCTCACGAAGGATCTCCGAAGTACCGCCTCCAATTGGTCCTAAGCGGCTGTCACGAGACAATCTCGCCAGGGGATAATCTTCCATATACCCATAACCTCCCAGGAACTGCAGGCATTTGTAGATCACTTCATCGGCAATTTTTGTAGAAAGCAACTTGGACATACTGGCTTCTTTTACCACGTAAACCCCACGATGCATTCTTTCGGCAATGGAATAATTAAATTCTTTTGCCATTTCCACTTCACTGGCCATCTCGGCATAGGTATGACGCAACGCCTGGAATTTATCTATAGTTTGACCAAAAGCCTCTCTTTCTTTCATGTACTGCAGGGTGTAATCAAGCGCAAATTCTGCACGGGCATGAGCGTTTATACCCATGATCAACCTTTCAAAAGCAAAATGCTGCATAATGTATGGGAAACCTTTGCCTTCTTCTCCCATTAAATTTGAAGCGGGAATTTCTACATTATCAAAGGCGATCTCTGCAGTATCTGATGCTCTCCAGCCCATCTTATCAAGCTTGGTGGCCGAGATACCCGGCGTGTCGCGATCCATAATAAAAATACTCATCCCTTTGGCCTTTAGCTCGGGATTGGTCTTGGCCGCTACCACCAAATAATCTGAATAAACGCCGTTGGTTATAAAAGTCTTTGATCCATTGATCACGTACTTATCTCCTTTTTTCACTGCCGTTGTTCTCATGCCGGCAACATCACTCCCTCCCGCAGGTTCGGTGATACAAAGACAACCTATTTTTTCTCCGCTAATACTTGCAGTAAGGTATTTTTCCTTGATTGCTTCATCACCTTCTTTTGCCACGTGTGTCATTGCGAGATAAGAATGAGCCCACATAGCAGCAGCAAATCCACCACTGTTGATCTTTTGTAACTCCTCGAGGAAAATTACTGTATAGAAAATATCCAGGTCCAGTCCGCCATATTTCTCGGAATAATTTAGACCGAAATATCCCATCTCTCCAAATTTCTCCCAAATGAAACGCTCAATGGTTCCAGTTTTTTCCCATTTCTCAATATGGGGCACTACCTCTTTCTGTAAAAATTCCTGAAAGCTCTTGCGGAATAATTCGTGTTCTTCTGTAAAATATCTACTGTTCATAAAATTATTTTCTGAATATTATATAACCCGAAATTTATTTTGGGATGAGAAAAACTCAGTTTTTCTGGTCGATCGTCAAATATAGTGCAATTCTGTCTAATTTTTCGAAGGGAAAATTCTGAATCTGCTGAAGCTCCTCCATGCTTTTTATCTCCCCTACCTCTTCACGATATTTCACCACGGCCCGTGCCTGCTCATAATTAAAGAATGGCAGCTCTGTAAGTTGGATAAGACTCACCTCATTAAGGTTCCACTTTTCTACAGCCATTTTTGGAACTTCAAACCGCTGCAAGACCCTTTCCACCACCTCGGGAGAAAGACCGTATACATCCCTCAGCTGAATCCCGGACCGAAAACCTCCCAGGCTGTTACGGTAATTCACTATCCTGGCCGAAAGCTTTTCCCCAATGCCATTAACCTGCTGTAATTCTTCGGCTGTAGCTGTATTAAGATCGGCTTTGGAAAGAGGTGCCGAAAATGCCATTTTAGACACCTTGTTTTCTTCGGAAGTTCTTCCGCGGAAATCGGGAAACTTAAAGGATGGCGCGAGGATCTTCAGCAAAGAATCTGAAATACCTGTCACCTCCTGAAATTCTTCAGCAGAATTGACCCAACGATCCTGCTCCCTATGCTCGTGAAGCCGGTCAATTTCGGCTAAAGACATCCCCAGCATATATCCCTTGTAGTCTGAGATAAAGTTTGGATTAAAAGACTTTACCGGAAGTGAATCCCGCTCTATAGCAGCCAGCTTTAATGAATCTATAGTTTCCTGAAGCTGATTGGCAATTATTTCTTCTTCAGGATTTGGTTGATTTTCCGAAGAAAAAGGATAGAAGAAATAAACTGCCTGCAGGATGATTATAAGGGCAACTAAAACAAAAATCCCATTTTGTTGACTTCTATTGAAAACAAAATGGGATCTCCAGTTATTCATTTATGTAAGTTCGGCCTAAGAAGCTTTTTTCACCCGCTCCTTTGGAGGATTCTGAAAAAGCTCACCGGCTTTTAATTTTCTGGAATATTCCCTTAGATCTTTTCTTACCTCACCCGACATTATATAAAGACCAATGATGTTAGGGAACGACATGGCAAGGATCATCATATCTGAAAAGTCAAGAACTGCTCCAAGACTCACAGAAGCTCCAACTACAACAAACACAAGGAAAAGCGCTTTGTACAGTAGCTCCATATTTTTGCTTTTCCCAAATAAGTAAGTCCAGGCTCTCATTCCATAGTAAGACCAGGAGATCATAGTTGAGAAGGCAAAAAGAAATACTGCAGCCGCAAGCACGTAAGGGAACCAGGAAATCACACTACCAAAGGCCGTAGAGGTAAGTTCTACCCCTCCTACTCCTTCAACTTCGTGCATTCCGGTAAAAATAAGTACCAGGGCAGTAAGCGTACAAACCACCACGGTATCAATGAATGGTTCAAGAAGTGCCACAAAACCTTCAGACGGCGGATGGTGGGTCTTGGCCGCTGAGTGAGCAATAGCCGCCGATCCAACTCCCGCTTCATTCGAGAATGCCGCTCTTTGGAAACCGACGATTAGCACTCCAATTACTCCACCTTTTAAAGCACTTGGGCTAAATGCACCATCCCATATTGCTGCAAATGCAGGTCCTATATTCTCAATATTTACTCCAATTACCACTAAAGCTCCAAGAATATAAATTGCAGCCATAATAGGAACTACCTTTCCTGTTACTTTAGCAATACTACTTATCCCTCCAATAATTACAATCCCTACAAGGATAGCTACAACCACCCCAAAAAGGAATCCATTCCCTACAAGCGCAGGAAACTCCCCTGCAAGAATAACAAAAGACTGGTTCGCCTGGAACATGTTTCCACCTCCAAACGAGGCTCCAATAGCAAGTATAGCAAAGAAAACAGCAAGGAATTTACCAAAACCAGCCATATTTCTCTTTTCGAGACCATAACGGAGATAGTTCATAGGACCTCCAAAAACGCGACCTTCGGAGTTGATAAAGCGATATTTTACTCCCAGCGTACATTCCACAAATTTTGAGGACATCCCCAGTAGACCTGCAAGGATCATCCACATTGTTGCCCCGGCTCCACCTAAAGAAATAGCAACGGCCACCCCTGCAATGTTACCAAGTCCAACTGTACCTGAAACTGCCGTAGCAAGTGCCTGAAAGTGCGTTACCTGCCCCGGCGCATTTGGATCATCATATTTACCTTTTGCAAGATCAAGAGCGTGTTTAAATCCTCTAATATTGATAAAGCCCATTCTTATTGTGAAGAATAATGCTCCGAGAACTAACCATATTACGATAAAAGGAATATCTTTTTGTTGCAGGTCTCCGTTAGGATGTAACAAAGGCACCGGCTGGTCATATCTTATGGCAGCGAGATAATGAGCCCCCTGTTCTATGACATGTTCTACATTTTCTGAATTATATATAACCCCGCCTTCTTTTACAAGATATTCCAGGGTTCCTGTTGCATTTGCATAAGCCGTGGTTTCTTCCTCTCCATCCTGAAGCACAATAGCAATTGGCTCCCCTTCTTCAACACGCTCCCCTTCGGCTTTAAGCCATTCCTTAAGTACGAATCGACCTTCGGCACGGGCTTCCCAGTTTGGTGCTGCCACTCTTTTAATATCGGCATATACTACCGGGTCATAAATTCCTATTGCCGAAAACGGATCCCAGAACAAAACGCTCCCCATGCTCGCCACAATTGGTGCAAAGGTTCCATTGAAGTGTTCGGTAATAGCCTCTGCAGGTACTTTTACTGTTTTGGTGACGCTGTTGTTTGCAGCATCGGTAACCGTCACTGTATATTCTACCCCTTCCACAAGTGCTCCTGCCCTGGAAGCATCTAAAGGTGTTTGCTGGTTGGACCATTTGTATTGGTAAGGAGGTGTTCCCCCACGCACATCCAGCTCAGCAAAACCGTCATTGATCACCTTTGACGGATTCTCAATCTGGACATCAACCTCTAATTCCTGTGCATAGGAAGACAAAAAGAAAACAGAAAACAATAATGAAAGTATGGACTTTCTCATATAAGAATTTTAGAATAATATTAAATGGAATTTTCGGCGAAGCAAGATGCTAAAAATATTAACGTTTTCAAATTTTCTGAAGTTAAATTGCAAACGAAACGTTAATCCACGGGAGATAATGTGACAGGATCTTTTTTAAAGATCAAAAACAGAAGTTCGCTTTGAATAGATCATGTCCTTGAATTTCAGAAGAAAAGCAAGTGTGAGATAAATGGCAAAACCAATCCCAAAGGTTGCAAAAGAGAGGTAGATAAAGAAAAGCCGGACATTTTTGGCTCTCATTCCCAGCTTATCGGCAAAGCGCGAGGAAACATAGAACCCATGTCTCTCAAAAAAGTTTCTTATCTGGTTTACCCACTGCTGCATATGGCAAAGATATTAAATTTGGAGTTGCGGTTGAAGGATCTTTAAACCTACTGCACAATTCAAACAGGCTTTTTTATCACAGTATTCTTTTTTTAACTGCAATAAAGCCTGAGACTGTAAGGCGCCCGTGGGAATGGAAGGTCTTATGGATTGGAATTTTTTAATGACCTCATTCTGCTCTGCATCTACTGCCTCAATTAATGGTGCTATCTTTTCAAATGCATCTTTTCCCTTACTTCTCAAGTAAGCAAATTTCACAGGGACTACAGTGTTAATGATAAGGAGATCAAGGAATTTCCTGCTCATTTTCTTCTTCCTTGGAGGATGACTGCTGGAGAAGGTATAGTGTGTACTCCAGAATTCATCCAACTTAACCTCAAAAAGATCATAAACCTGCTGTGGATCCTCACATTTAAGAAGTTTCGAAAACAATGCAGAATGTTCGCTATAAACTGCTGCCAATTGTACTAACCGAAGTTCTGGAAAATTATCGGGCCTTAGCCGAAAATACTTTACGGGCAATACTCCAGTATTGGATAAATTAAATTTATGTTTTAAATAAACGTATACTTCCCTTAACCGTGAAAAATGTGGATCCTCGCAATCCCCGTCTAAGATTCCCGCCTGCCCCAGTAGTAGTGCCTCCATTTGGACCTTACTTGATCTAACTTTTCTTACGACCGAAAAAGGAATGGAGCCTGCAATACTTAAAAATGCTTCTCCATTAATATTTAGCCCGAAACTTTTTGCCAGCATTTGGAAAAGCACTGCTTCCCAATCCCCGGCCATTTTTATTAAAAGCCCTTCTATAAGGGAAGATCTTTTTTCAAGTCTTTCCACATAAAGCCTTTCCAGCCAGTTATTGATTAAAAACTCATCTATACCAGGAAAATCCTGTTCACAGTTGATCCATCTGGAAGAGCCTTCGGCACAAAGGTTTTGATAACTGTGAAGACTTTCCTGAGAAACGAGTTGCTGTACCTCCATAACCGGAAGCGGGGAATTATCTTTTCGGAAAATTTCCACATCATGCACCCACACCACATGAAGAATTACATTATCATAGGCCGGATCTGTCTCATGCCCATGCATGTACCAATCGGAGGAACGAAGGTGAATCTCCACATTACCTGCCCATTCCTGCTTGCCAATGAGCAGCCGGGAATTAAAGAAATCGGGACCGGAGAGTTCATTATGCCGACCGGGAGAAATAACTCTAACTGCATTCCCATCCACAGTCTTCATCTCCTGAAGATCGAATTTTTGAAACTGCCATAGGTAATGTAAATAATCCTCCCGCATCAAATAAAAGTATGGAATATTTCCATACACCTCTAAGGATCAGCTAAATAAAATGCAGGAGAAGCCTTACAAATACTGTTAATTTTTTATAAGCGACTTTTTGCATTACTTCTTCATAAAAATGATCTACCCACTGGCGATACATTTCCCCACTTGGATGCAGGTCATCCTCTGCAATAAGCTCAGGCTCATTGGCGGCCTTTCGGGAAATTGGAGTGATATCATAGAAATCAACATTAAATTCTGAAGCTACTTCTTCAAAAACTTTGTTGAATTCATCAAGCTCCTTTCCAATTTCCTCAGCTCTTTCCGCACCAAAAGGAGTAACTCCATAATCGGGGATACTTACAGCAAAAACTCCCTCTGCTCCACTTTCGGAATGTGAAATCGCTCTTTCGAAGATTTCGTAAAGATCCTCACGATAAGCATCTATGGACTTGCCCTGGTATTGATTGTTAACTCCTATGGATACAGAGACAAGATCAAACTTCTCATTATTAAGTTGAGCCTCCATGGCGCTGAGAAGATCCTGCGTGGTCCAGCCTGTTGTGGCAATTATCCTGGGATCTTCAATGTCAAGACCTTCTTTTCGCAGTCTCTCCACGAGTTGCACCGGCCATCTCATCTCTGCCCTGACACTTTCGCCAATGGTATACGAATCGCCCAAAGCTAAATACCTTAGCGCATCTTCCTCGACGACAGTAACATTTTCAGATTCATTTTCTTTACAGCCTATAAGCAGGAAGATTAAACACAATGGGAACAGATAAGCATATTTCATAGATTTATTTTTTTGAATCTACTAAAATATATTTTTCTCCCGCAGCAGCACCACTTCTCCCCTGAAATTTGTGAACTCAGCCAGGGAAGTAAAAATGTAAAAAAATCTTGTTCCATTTCTTGTGTGCAGCTAAAGATTCTTAATTCCCGGTTAAACCGGCTGCTGCCTCAAGAAGTTTCCGGTAAAAAATTTTATCTTATTCAAAAATCATTAGCTATGAAGCCAGAGCAGCCTGCGCCGGGCGAGCAGAAGCCGGAAAAGAACAAAAAGAATCCCTCTTCCAAAAAAGAGAGTAAATTCATGAGCGGACTTAAAAAAGTGGGATTTAACGTCTGGTTAGCGGTAATGATCATAGGCGGGGCCCTGGCATTTATCACAGCTCTTTTTCTGATATGAGAAATATTTATCTGCTGTTTTTTATTTGCTTCGGAATTTTCCTTGGAAACTTATTCCTGCTTCATCTTTCTTTACCACTGCCCACCTTCTTCTCCTCCTATCTTAACGACCTGCTGTGCATGCCAATAGTTTTGAGCGTATGTCTTTTCATAATCCGAAAGATCAGCAAAAGGAAAGACCTGAAAATTTCCCTTTTTTCTGCTTTCTCTCTCGCCACACTTTATTCCATTTACTTTGAATGGTATCTTCCTGAAGTTACAACAAGATACACTCAGGATGTGGTAGATGTGTTGCTGTACTTCGGCGGAGCCTTAATTTTCTGGCTGGTCCAAAGATCTGAAGCATCATCACAAAAGCTTCAGTATAAGAAATAAAAAAAGCTGCCTAAAAAAGACAGCTCTTTACTATTTTATTTTAATAAGTCTCTGATCTTTTGTTGATCTTATTCAATGTATCCCATTTTTCGCATCCAGTCATCATTGAACATTTTGCCTACATAACGACTGCCGTGATCGTGGAATAAGATCACTACCACATCATCCTTTTTAAAATGCTCTTTTAGCTGAAGTAAACCTTTGATCGCAGCTCCTGCACTATTCCCAAGGAACATTCCTTCTTCTTTAGCAAGTCTTTGGGTGTAGATAGCAGCATCTTTATCGGTCACTTTTGTAAAGCCGTCAATAATATCGAAGTCAACATTCTTGGGCAAAATATCTTCTCCAATCCCTTCCGTCACATATGGATATATCTCCTTTTCATCAAACTCTCCTGTTTCGTGGTACTTCTTAAAAACAGAACCATAAGTATCCACACCCCAGATTTTCACATTTGGATTCTGCTCCTTCAGGTATTTTCCAACCCCCGAAATGGTTCCGCCGGTTCCCACTCCAACAACGAAATGAGTCACTTTACCATCGGTTTGTCTCCAAATTTCCGGCCCTGTACTCTCATAATGAGCCTTGGTATTTGAAAGATTGTCATATTGGTTGACATACCAGGAATTCGGCGTTTCTTCAGAAAGACGCTTAGAGGTAGAGTAGTAAGACTGAGGATCATCTGGCGCCACATCGGTTGGGCAAACGACTACCTCACTGCCTACGGCACGTAAAATGTCAATTTTCTCCTTGGATTGCTTATCGGCCATGACACAGATCATTCGGTAACCTTTCACAATAGCAGCAAGGGCAAGACCCATTCCCGTATTTCCTGAAGTCCCTTCAATAATAGTTCCTCCCGGCTTTAAAAGTCCGGCAGCTTCGGCATCTTCGATCATTTTCACCGCCATTCGGTCTTTAACCGAGTTCCCCGGATTAAAAGTCTCATATTTTGCCAGCACCAGTGCATCTATACCTTCTGTCAATTTATTCATCTTGACGAGAGGCGTATTTCCAATAGTACCTAATATATTTTCAGCGTATTCCATGTCTTAATTTTTCGGCTGCAAAGGTAAGAAAAAAAGCAGCTTTTAAAAGAGTTCAAAAGAGGTGCCAAAAATGTCATTTTTGACAGTTGCTTCTAATCGAACTTCATTGCTTTGACGGGAGAGATCCTGGTAATTATGAAATGAGGGGATAAGCAGCATGAGCATACAAAGATAGCAGGGTTCCCAGGTTCACTCCCAGAATATATTCCCAACCCAGATAAACAGGTGCTTCGGTCACGTAATAAGTTTCGGGATTAAGCGGGATAAGTTTAAGGTACTTTTGCGCAAATAGTAAGCCCAGGCCGATTAAGTTCCCCCAGAAGAGACCGAGAAGAATAAGATATCCGGCGTTGTACAGAAAGATCTTTCTTATGATCCAGTCGCTGCTTCCCAGGGCTTTCATGATCCCAATCATTTGCGTTCGTTCAAGGATAAGCACCAGCAAAGCGGTGATCATGTTAATTCCTGCCACCAGGATCATGATCCCAATAATGAGGGCAATGTTAAAGTCAAACAACGATAACCATTCAAAAATGGAATAATATTGCTGCTTTATGGTACGCGTG
This sequence comes from uncultured Flavobacteriaceae bacterium, assembly GCA_963709775.1. GTDB lineage: Bacteria > Bacteroidota > Bacteroidia > Flavobacteriales > Flavobacteriaceae > Salinimicrobium. Next base: position 287,839 of record CAVPXS010000001.1, read on the forward strand.
TCAAGGAAGGAGCCGGTATTTTCATAGATCTCCTGCCCTTTCTCTTCCAGTTGACTGAAATCTTCAAGAAAAACCTCAAAATTCCCTACCTGATCTTTTTCCCAGCGGTTAATGCGTTGCACATGCCGTATGTCGCCTAACATATACAGCTCATCAAATTCCTGAAACCCCGAATTGTATATACCTTTCACCACAAAAGCCCTTGTCAAAGGTGTTCTGCTGCTTTCGTCTCTCAAAAAGTAGGTGATCGCTTTATCCCCAACCTCCAGGCCAAGTCGGTTTGCGGTGTATTTGGAAATAAGAACCTCGTCGTTAAGGCTTCCGGTCACATCGGGCATTTCTCCTTCAACAAGAAAATCTTCAAAATATTCCCAGTTGAAATCGGTTCCCACCCCTTTGACAATAATACCTTCAAAATCGGTTTCAGTGCGAATTACTCCGCCCAGGTAGGCTGTTGCCTGTATATGCTCAACTCCGTCGATGCCGGTAAATTCGGGATAAAAATCCTGATCTGTCGAAATTGGCATCAATGACACCTGTGAATTGTTGTTGTCGTAGCTGGAAATGGTAATATGTCCGGTAAAGGCCGACATTTTTTCCCTTATCTTTTGCTGCAGACCAATTCCCGTCGCAAAGGCAACCAGCATCATGATCACCCCAATGGCAATGGCCACAATGGCTATTTTTATTATAGGTGCCGATATGCTACTTTTGTGCTGCTTCGAACTTATGAGGCGTTTGGCGATAAAGAATTCCAGATTCAAGAGTAGCTATGAGTTTAAGATTTTTCAAAAGTACATTTTTATTCCTATTTATTGCCGCTACGGCCTGCGGAAACAACTCCGGAAATCCTTCTGCCGTTCCTGCTGAAGTCAAGAAGGATTCGACAACTGCTGAAGCTGTGCAGGAACTAAAACTCGGCGCCGAAAGAACCGACTATTTTTTGCCCTTTTTGGAAGGTAAGAAAGTCGGGCTTATAGGGAACCAAACAAGTATTATTCCCACTGAAGCCGGAAATGTGCATCTCGTAGATACGCTGCTGTCTCTTGGAGTTGATCTTCGGAAAGTCTTCGCTCCCGAACACGGATTTCGCGGCACGGCCGATGCCGGCGAGGCAGTTGAAGACGGTAAAGATCCACGCACGGGGCTTCCGGTAATTTCCCTCTACGGAAACAACAAAAAACCTACTGCACAACAGCTTGCAGGTCTTGATGTTTTGGTCTTTGATCTTCAGGATGTCGGTGCCCGATTCTACACATACATCTCGACACTACATTACGTAATGGAAGCAGCTGCCGAAAATAATATTCAGGTTATTGTTTTTGACCGTCCTAATCCAAACGGACATTACATCGACGGCCCGGTTCTCGAACCTGAACATAAGAGCTTTGTAGGAATGCATCCCATCCCGGTGGTGCACGGAATGACCATAGGAGAATATGCCAAAATGATCAATGGGGAAGGCTGGCTAAAAGATGGAATTCAGGCGCCTTTACAGGTGGTGGAAATGGAAAATTACAACCGGAATGCACCTTACGAGCTGCCGGTCAAGCCATCCCCCAACCTTCCAAATGCTAAAGCAATCAACCTTTACCCAAGCCTGTGCTTTTTTGAAGGAACCAATGTGAATGCGGGACGCGGAACCTCGAAACAATTCCAGGTGTTTGGATCCCCATTCCTGCCGAAGGAACAATTTCCTTTTTCCTATGTTCCGGAATCTAACGAAGGGGCAAAATCTCCAAAGCATCTGGGAAAAACCTGCTATGGCAAAGATCTTTCTGAAACCGAACGTCTGGACTTTATTAACCTGGAATGGCTTATAGAAGCCTACGAACATACCTCTCAAAAAGGGGAGTTTTTCAATTCCTTTTTCACCAAGCTCGCTGGGACCAAAAAGCTACAGCAGCAGATAGAATCCGGAATGAGTGCAGAAGAGATTCGTGAAACATGGAAGGAGGATTTGGAAAAGTTTGAGGGGTTGAGGGAGAGTTATTTGTTGTATTAAAGATTAGTTGCGGGTTGCAGGTTCCAGGTTGCGGGTTGCGGGTTGCGGGTTGCAGGTTCTAAACGTTGCAGGTTGCGAGTTGCGGGTTGCGGGTTGCGGGTTGCGGTTAAAATTTAACTTTTCCAGGATGTTTCGACATACTTAATAAACGAATTAATTTTGCCTCCCAAATTATCGTACTCCTTTTTCAGATAAAGGTGATCTTCCATAATTCCCGGATAAAGTTGTATAATCTTCTCTAAATGATTTAATGTTTCATCATTGCTTGAGTGAGAGTAAATTAGGAACTTAAGAAAATCGGCTTTATATCTCCTACGTCCATAACCTTCTACTATGTTGGTATTAACTGAATCTGCAGACCTGCGAATTTGACTTCCCAATTCATAAAGCTCGTATTTTGGAAGCTGAAGACTTAAACGGTGAACTTTGTAAAACAGGTTAAGTGATGTCGAATAAATCTCTAGTTCCTTATAAGAATTTGCCATTTTCGGATTGTCTGGATTAGTAACAGGAAGTTAATGAAAAAAGCTTTTAACCCGAAACACGCAACCCGGAACGTTTTATAACAGATTATATTTAATTACCAAAGATGCACTTCTAAACTGAAAGATTTTCTACTTCAACGCTCTGCGTTTCATCTCCTCCACAATATTATATGCTGCGGGACAGATGCCAACATTTTTAATGGTGAGGTTGGAGATCTTGTGAAAGTCTTTTCTGTTTGTATGAGGGAATTCGCTGCAGGCTTTAGGGCGCACGTCGTAAATGAGACAGTAATTATCGGGAGCGAGAAAGGCGCAGGGCACTTCCTGTAGCACATAATCATTATCTTCATCAATGCGCAGGTATTGATCAATAAACTGCTGGGGTTTTAACCTCAGGTGCTTCGAGATACGTTCTATGTCCTTGTTGGTAAAAAGAGGGCCGGTAGTTTTGCAACAATTGGCGCAATTAAGGCAGTCGGTACGTTGAAATTCCTCCTCATGTAACTCCTGCATTTGAAGATCCAGGTGCTTAGGCGGCTTCTTTTTAAGCTGGGAGAAAAACTTCTTATTCTCCTTATGTTTATCTTTGGCCCTTTGCGGGAGCCCATTTAACTCATCCTGCATGCTGCAAAGATAAACAGAACCAACACGTGAACAAGCTAAAAAACGATCCCGATATTTTTGGAAAAGCTATAACTGCATTCTTCGAAACCGGTGATGAAGAGGATATAATAGTCCACTCTCCCGACTTTGATGATGATGTGATCCCGGTGCCTTACCTCTTTAGAGGTTATAAGGAAATGCCAAAGCTGGAGCAAAAAGCTTTACAATTGTGCCGCGGAAAGGTGCTTGACGTGGGTTGCGGTGCCGGAAGCCACTCTCTTTACCTGCAGGAGGAACGAAAGCTTCAGGTTACTGCCATTGATACTTCGGCCGGAGCTATAGACATTTGCCTGAAACGGGGCATTTCAGATGCAAGAAACATTGCTTTTGAAAAACTTTCCGAAGAGAAATTTGACACCATTCTGCTGCTTATGAACGGCACGGGAATCGTAGGAAAAATGAAATTCCTGGACAGCTTTTTTAAGCAACTCAGAAATTTGCTGGCTGAAGATGGACAGGTGATCATTGACTCATCAGATCTTATTTATCTTTTTGATGCCGATGAAGATGGAGGGGTTTGGGTTGATTCTTCTAAAGGTTATTATGGGGAACTCACTTACAGTCTGAGTTATAAAAGTGAAACTTCAGCAAGATTCGACTGGTTGTACCTTGATTTTGATTCATTATCTTTAGCAGCATCAAAGAATGGATTTGAGTGTGCAAAAATCTATGAGGGAGAACATTACGACTACCTGGCAAGGCTAACAATAAAAAATTAAAATGAGGGGGAAATATTATTTTAGCTGGTTCTTTTTTCTGCTTTTTTTAACCGGCTGTAGCCCGGATGATCCTGCAAAGGAACCTTCTGCACATAGAAATGACCTGGTTTTAGGAGCTTCGGCAAGAGATTATTTAAGCGATGAACTATTTACTTCCATGGAGCTGGAAGTAGTCTACGTGACAGGACACGAACCTACCGAAGAAGCCTTGCAAAGCCTCTCCACATTTCTCAACAAGTATACAAACAAACCGGACGGGATCTCAATTAAGAAGAGGGCCATTGCCAGTCCCCAGGATGACACCTACTCTATTGAAGAGATCAAAAGTGTAGAGAAAAAAAACCGAACAGCTTTTTCAAAGGATAACAGATTAGCAACTTTTATATTTTTTGCCAATAATAAAAGTGAAGATAGCGGAGACCGCCACAGAATTCTGGGAAAAGCATATATGAATACTTCGATGGTTGTTTTTGAAAATGAAATTGACGAAATGGCAGGTACCATCTCACGGAGTGAATTACAAACTGTAACGCTGCACCATGAATTTGGTCACCTCTTCGGGCTGGTCAATAATGGATCCCCGGCTCAAAGTGAACACGAAGACACAAATAAAGAATACCGGGCCCATTGTAATGTAGATGGATGTCTAATGGCTGCTGCTATAGATATTAGCTCCTCTCCCCTTAGCTTTTTTGAAAATGGGCAAAAGGTCATTGACTTTGACGAAAAATGTAAGCTGGACCTCAAGGCCAATGGAGGGAAATAGGCCTGCGGCTTATAGTTTAAAGTTCAAAATTTAAAGTTCAAGGTTTAAGGTTTAAGGTTTAAGGTTTAAGGTTTAAGGTTTAAAAAAACACCCTTTAAAGAAAATCTTTAAAGGGTGTTTTTTTAACCTCGTACTTCTAAAATCTAACTTCGTACTTTTATTTTTGATATACTTTCTTACCACCCAAATAGGTAGCGCTGGCTTTCATGTCTGGAATTTGTTCTTCGGAAACTTTCATGATATCCCTGTCTAAAATGACAAAATCGGCAAACTTTCCTGGCTCTATTGATCCCTTTTCATCTTCCTCAAAATTGCTGTAAGCGGCCCAAATTGTCATTCCGCGCAGAGCTTCTTCCCTGGTGAGAGCCTGTTCGGGCATATATCCGCCTTCAGGGTAATTTTTGGTGTCTTTACGTGCTACCGCGGCATAAAATGTTAGGAAGGGACTCACCTGTTCTACAGGAAAATCTGTTCCAAGGGCGATGATCCCCGCTTCATCCAATAACTTTTTGTAAGCATAGGCTCCTTTCTCCCTTTCCGGCCCCAGCCTTTCCTGTGCCCAATACATGTCACTCGTAGCATGGGTTGGCTGCACTGAAGGAATAATATTTTTACTGAAATATTTAAAATCTTCGGGAGCTATGACCTGTGAATGTTCCACTTTCCAGCGTCTATCTCCCGCATCTGCAAGGAGAGAATCATAAGTCTTTAACACAACAACATTAGCCGAATCCCCGATTGCATGCGTATTCATTTGATATTCTGAACCGGCAATGCGTGCCGCTGTTGCTTTAAAGTCGGCTACTGAAGAAAGCAATGCTCCAAAATGATTGTGCTTATCTGAATAAGGCTGTTTTAGAGCAGCTCCTCTTGACCCCAAAGCTCCATCTGCATAGAATTTTACAGCACGTACATTCAGTTTATCTGTTTTTAAAGGTTCTCTGTCAAGGAAATAATCCAGATTCTCCTTTGTGTTACTGATCATTGCATAGATTCGCACATCCAGCTCTCCTGCCTGCTGCAAACTGTCAATTAGTTCTATTGTAGCACGATCTAAACCGGCATCATTAACTGTTGTTAAACCATACTGAAAAACCTCTTTTTGAGCATCCAGTAAAGCAGCAGTTTGATCTTCTAAACTTGTCTGAGGAACAGCGTTCTCCACCAGCGCCATTGGATTATCGATGAGGATCCCGGTTAATTCTCCATTCTTCTTTTCAATTTCTCCACCTTCAGCAGGAGTATTTTCAGTGATACCTGCAGCATCCAGCGCCGCCTGGTTTGCCAACAGGGCATGCCCGTCAATTCGGGTTATGGCCACCGGAGTATCGGGAAACAATACATCAAGAGTATCCTTTACCGGAAACTCCTTTACTTCCCAATCATTCTGATCCCATCCCCGACCAACGATAAAATCGGAATTCTTTTCCTTTTGGAATTCAGTGATACGAGCCACCACTTCTTCAAAACTGTTGGTGCCGGTAAGGTTGACCGTTTGCATGGTAGACCCAAGGCCGTAGAAATGAGCATGGGCATCAATTAAACCGGGGAGAATAGTTTTCCCCTGAGCATCGACGACTTCGGCGGCATTGTATTTCTCCTGCAGCTCTTTAGAAGTACCAACAGCGAGAAACTTTCCGTCTTTCACTACAAAGGCTTCCGCAGTAGAAAATTCATCATCCACGGTATACACATTGGCGTTAATTACAAGAAGATCGGCTTCTTCTTTATTACTGTCATTGCAGCCAAAGAAAATTCCGAAGCTAAGAATGTAAAAAAATATTTTTTTGATCATTGTTTAGAGATTTAGGGTAAAAATAGAAAATGCGCTCCAAACCGGAGCGCATTTATATTATTTTGAGCAATGGAGATTAAAACCAGCCTACAATTGCTTCCCAAATGGCTTCACGAATATCGGGGTTGGCACCGGCTGCAAGAGCAATGGAAATGAATAACCCGATCATGGCATAGGAGAAATCTTTAAATATCATCCTGCCTGCTTTTTTACGGTGCTTTTTACCTTTTTTGGTACGTGCAAGGCTCACTGCGATTTCCCTACCTCCAATAACTCCCAGGAATACCCAGGTGGTACTCATTGGTACTGTACTAATAAAAAGTTTATAGATCAACAGGATCACGTAAGTTGCATCAATTAAAGTTGCTGCCCTGATATCGGAAATCCTCGCCTTTTCACTCACCACTTGCTGTATCTTATCTCCCCTTAGGTAGAACAGGAGACCCAGACCTACAAAAATAGTGACGGCAAAAATTATGAACTGCATGAAGTCAAGCTGCCGTGGAAGGAATACCGCTATGTTCGCACCATCCTGCATCACCCAGACACCCCATAGTGTACCACTCACAAGCCACTGAACAATATTCCAGCTTTTGTTGAATTTACGGCTCTTAAAGTATTTCTTAATGGTGTTATAAGATAAGTACCAGACTAAGAATGACAGCACAAAAGCCATGATATACCCGGTCCAGGATTTCCATACTACAGAGGTAATACCTGAGGTATCGGCACTAAAGACACTTAAAATAAGAAAGGTAGTAGATACCGGCATCCTTAACCTTGTAAGTATTAAAAGTACAAGGGGTGCAATGATCTGGAAAAAGCTAAAGTTCTCGGGATGAGGATATTTTGTCGTCCCATCCGGGTTCAATAGTCGTTGGTAGGTGACATCCCCGTCAAAAACTATCCAGCTATAGGTCACTACGGCCAGAAAGATAATTCCAATGAACAACCACATCGTCCACCACTTCCGGTTCTTATTACTTTCAATGAAAGTTCCCAGGGATTGTATACTGTCATTAGCCACAGTTGCATAAGCGGCGAAAAAGAATCCAAGCCACATCCCGGCCTGTCCATAACCTGTAAGAATTCCTGCCAGAACGAGTCCCACAATTACTATGGCAAGGAATGTTTTTTCCTGAACCATGAAATCGAGCACGTTCAAATACGGCCGGTTCCTTTTAATCCTGTTAAATTTAGCTTTTGCCATTTCCTAATTATAGGTTTTCAAAAATTTCTAAAAAATGCGAATATAACTTCTTTTTCCCCTTTTTGGGGCTGCAAAAATATATACTTGCAGACATCCACTCTTTAATTCCAATGTTATCTAATTGTTAAGAATTCTTTAAACCCAATATCCTTAGTTGTTAAGCATAAAAAAAGCCGGTAAAAACCGGCTTTTTCGAACTTCATTAATTTTATCTTCCGAAGTCAAACTTGTAGGTAGCTCCTGCCATCACCTGCAGCCCTAAAACTGGATAATCTGCCCACTTCTCGTAATTATCCCCCAAGAGGTTATGACCCCGGGCAAATATGGAAAGCCTGTCATTAAATCTATAGCCAAGATTTGCATTAAGATCAACATAGGAATCCAGGGTGACACTTTCTTCTACAACAGGAGTTCCCGAAGTAAAATCAAACGTCCCATAATCTTCCCGCTCACCCACTATAAAAATATTGGCTCCTGCAAACCATTTTTCCGTGATCTGGTAATCGGCTAATAAATTGGCTTTAAAATCTGGCAGGTTCCATGCTTCATCCTGCTCATCGGTATCATATACAAAGTATTCAGCATTGATACGCAGGTTAAGCTTGCGGTTTACATCGAAGTTTAGTTCCCCAAATGCCGAAATAGTACTCACCTTGTCATAAACAACTGCAAAAGAATTTCCGAAAGCATAAGGTGGTCTGTCCATAGCTTCAGAAGGATCGGAAGGCGTGGACACAAAGAGTGGCTTAAAATCTTCGGCCATATATTTTAAACGGGTATTATAACCTATACTGCTCGTTAATTTTCCTTTTGCACCTACGTAAGCCTTATATTGTTGATCTGTAGGTGCTATTCCTACTCCCGGAGTAAGAAAAGGGTTCTCGTTCGTAAATTCATAATAAGAATTCTGTCGCAGTTCTCCTTCCAGACCGGCGTAAGCTATAAAATAATCCCCGGCAGCGCGATAACTTGCTGTTACCTGTGGGTAAACATATATCCCGCTGTCACTGTTCTCTGAATCATAGCTGTAATAGATCGCAGCACCCAAATTAAGCGTAAGATCATCTCTAAGAACTACAAGACTGGAGGCCAGTCCAATATTCATATAGCTGTAATTAATTTCCTCGGAATCACCTATCGCAAGAGAAGAACTACCATTTAAATAGTCAAAAATCACATTGGTATGAAACAATTCCCCACCTATAGGGATTTCAAGCGTTGGTTTAAATGTAAGGCGGTGTTCGTTGGATTCAAAGTCATCACCAAAATATCGGTATTTGGCTTCTGCCCTGTCAAAAAAGGCCTTTTCCCAGTTAATTTCTCCACCTGCATATACACTGTAGTAATTGTGCTGGGGATCGATATTATCGATAATGTTATTACTTACTTCATCGCTACGTACTCCGTACCAGTTAAACAGTCGGTGCTCTACCCCAAAATCGGTGTTCCAGATAAGATTTCGGTTTCTTGAAGAGTAATTAAGATTGAGTTCTGTATCATAATAATTATCCTCCAGTTCCACTCCGTCAATCCCACCTTGAGCAGAATTATGAGTGAGGAAAATTCCGAAGTTATCGGTCCTGGTGACCTCAATATTGCTGTAGAACTCGGCTAAAGCGCTGGTGTAGGTACCAAAGCCAAGGGTAATGTAATTATCATACAGCTTTGGCGGACGCTGGCGCTCCACGGTTGTAGCCCTTCCTTTGGCAGGGGCAAAAGTGGAGGCAACCGGAACAGAAAATATACTGTATTGTACAGGTCTTTTTTCAAGGTTCACGGAATCTGAAATTTTTGGAGTCTCCCTTATTTTGGAGGCATCACTAACAGTAGGGGTATATGGTTTCACCACTTCTACCGTTTCACTCCCAAGGTCCTGAGCGTATGAGAAGCCGGTAAAAAAAAGGAGCATGATAAATACACTTAACGAGTTGATTTTCATGGAAAGGCTTTTATGTATTTTTAATTGTTGGTTTCTACAGAAGCATTGGTCCTGGCTTCCTGCGCTTTAATCCTGGCCAGTTCCTGTTTGGCTTCATTTACAACTTCGGGGAACTGGGTGAAATTTTTGATCACGTTGTCCAGGATATAGGTGGCCTGGTAAGCATCACCTAAAGCATAAAAATTCTTCGCCATCAACACAAGACCTTTTGCACCAAATAATTTGTAACCCGAATAATCTTTGGCTAAACGCTGTACAGCATCATTTGAAGCCTGGAAGTTCCCGGCTTTGTTCTTGAAATAAGCGTCATAGTACAATGCCTCGGCTGCCAGCTCTCCGGTGGCCGATTTCTGCACTTCGGCATAAGCTCTTTTTGCACGCTCTTCATTTCCGGTTCTCATAGCGGCACGGGCGATGATCACCTGCGCATCGTTTTTAGCACTGGTCTCGGCATTTGGATTTGCCAGCACCTTTTCGGCATAACTTACAGCTTCATCATATCTCCCGGTTTCCAGGTAAGACTTCATGAGGTTAGACTGCGCAAAAATGGTATTTTGAGCAAAAGATGCTTCAGATTCCAGACGCTTTAACAGCGGAATAGCTTCGGAATAATTGCTGTTTTCCAGGTAAACTTCGGAAAGTCTTGCAAGTGACTGCTCAAGATATTCTGATGCCGATCTTCCAATCACATATTTGTAATGCGGAATGCTTTTCTCCCTGTTTCCTTCACGGAAGTAAAGTTGTCCCAGGTAAAAATGAGCCTGTACCGAATGTATTCCGTTAGGGAAATTTACAAGGTATTTGTCCAGCGCAGTAATGGCCGCTGAAGTATTGTTGTTCTGATACTGTTTTTCGGCAGATTCAAACGTGGTGTTATCAAGATCCACATCGGTCACTTCCACAAAATCCAGATCTTTAACCCAGTTTGCATATTCATCTGTCCTGCCCAGATCGACATAGATAAGCCTTGCGGTACTTACTGCCTGGATAGCTTCAGCCGAATTAGGAAAATCGGCTACTACCTTTTTAAGCTTGTCAAGCGCCTGGTTTGACTGGTCATTGTTATAATAGATCAATCCCTGCTTCAGTAAAGCCTGCGGCACAAAAGTACTGCCGGGAACATCTCTAATGAGCCTGTTGTAGGCTTCCATCCCCTGGCTGGTATTGTTCATCGCTACATAAGTATTCCCAAGTTCATAGGCTGCATCATCCCGATAGGAAGAGCGGGGATATTTCCTAAGAAACTCGGTTAACTCCTGAATTTTCGTCTCATTGCGCTGCACAAAACCATAGCTTATTGCTTTCTGAAAAGCTGCATAATCATTTTCGGATCCATTAAGAGCGATTGCAGCATTATAAGCATCCATGGCAGGCCAGTAGCTACTGTTCACAAAATGGCTGTCTCCCAATCGCACAAAGGCATCGTTCCTCCTGGATCGATCTTTAGAAGCATCATTAGCGAAGCGCTTAAAGTACTCTATTGATCGGGCGTAATCGCGTTGTTTAAAATATCCGTAACCTATATTATAATCAAGATTTTCTTTTTCTGAAGCTCCCTGTGCACCGCTCATTCCGGCAAATTCCCGATAGCCAACCAGGGCTTCATCAAAATTGCGCAGGTTAAAATCGGTCTCGGCTTTCCAGAAGGTTGCCAGGGCCGTAAATCGTGGATCGCGTCTTTCTGTAAGGGCCAGATCAAAATATTCCTTTGCTTCACGATATTTACCTTCTTCAAAAAGTTCCAGTCCGCGGTAAAATGCCACTTGCTGGTAAACTACATTATTTTGAAAATTGCGGTTTCCTTTGAGAAGACGCATTGCTTCCTCATAGTTCTTCGAAGTAATAAAGGAGTTGATGAGCAACTCATTAATTTCCTCTTTGGCAGGAGAATTTGGGTAAGCCTCCAGGTAGTTCATCAAAACCTGTGGCGTACTTGCATAACTGTTCCCAATCTCGTAACTCAATTTAGCGTAATTGAGTGCAGCATCGGCCTTGATCTCGGGGTTGAAATCCATCTCACTGGCATTCTTAAATGCATTGAGTGCCTGTTGCTTTTTATCATCTTTTAGGTAAGACTGAGCAAGGTGATAATATGCATTTTGGGCAACGGCATTTTTCCCGTCAATGATCTTATTGAATTCAGAAATGGCGGCCTCATAATTTCCCTGCTGAAAATATGCGTAACCCAGCTGATAATAATCTGTGTTGTTCCACTTCCCTCTTTCCCCCTGGTATTCTTTTAAATAAGGAATGGCTTTTTCGTACTGTCCAAGGTTAAAATAGCTCTCCCCAATAATTTTATTAAGTTCGGACCTGTCACGGCGATCGGCTCGGGGTAATTGCTCCAGCCCAAGCTGAATAGCTTTTTCAAAATTCCCCTGCTTAAAATTCATATCGGCCTGGAAATAAGAAAGATCTTCCTCATAACGCTCTGTGTCCTCTACCTCTTCAAAAAGGGCATTTGCCTGCTCATAATCATCCCCCTCATAAGCCATAAAGCCCAGGTAGTATTTTGCCTGGGAACCGTATTTCTTTGAGTCTTTTACTTTGCTCAAATATTCTTTGGCTTCTTCAGGTTGATTTGCCTTAAAGTAGGCGTATCCATTATTGAAGTTGAACCGTTCCTTTTCAGCTTTGCTTAAATTCCTTTGATCAACTGTGTCATACCATTTGCGGGCAAGAGAATACTTTCCCGTTTCAAAATAGTAGTCGGCCACATCGAGATAGGCTGCATTGGTTTTGGTGCTGGTAGGATAACGCTCCACAAAATCCTCCATGAGCGCATCGGCTCCCGGTTGATTGAGGCGGATAGCAGCATTGGCTATATAATAAGCGGCATTGGCCTTGATCCTTTCATCATCCACTTCATCCTGTACTTCATCAAATAAGGTTTGTGCGGCAAGATATTGCTGATTGTTGTATAATTCCAGGGCACGGTTATAATCGGCCAGTTCATTTGTTTGAATAGCAGATTGTTGTGAAAAACCTAAAACCGAAGAAAAAACAAGAACAACAAAAAGGCAGATTTTGCAATGTTTCATTCGTAAATTTTATTTTGTTGATGATTCAAAGATATAAGAAACTCTAAGGTAATAACGCCTATGTTGTAAGATAAATTATGTCTTTCCGTTAAATGAAACCTAAAATTTCCTTCGAAAAATTTCAGCAGAAGAAAAGCAACACAAGCTCATATATTTACGTTCTCTTTCTTACTTTTACCTCTCAAAAATGTGATTTTTCATGTCCAATAATGTTCTGTACCTAAAAGACGCTGCCATTTATCAACGGGAGACGCTTATACTTTCTGAAGTCAATATAGAGATCGAAAAAGGGGAATTCGTTTACCTCATCGGGAAAACCGGAACAGGAAAAAGTAGTTTCATGAAAACCCTTTATGGAGATCTTCCTCTAACTGAAGGTGAAGGGCAGATAGTGGATTACGATTTGCGCACGCTTAAAGGAAAAAGATATTCCCTTCCTGCGCCGCAAACTGGGAGTGGTATTTCAGGATTTTAAGCTGCTCAACGATCGTAATGTCAATGAGAACCTGCTGTTTGTACTTAAAGCTACGGGCTGGAAAGACAGAGCATCTATGGATGCAAAAATCGAGGAAGTTCTTAAAAAAGTAGGAATGGGCACCAAAGGTTTTAAAAACCCCTACCAACTTTCGGGAGGAGAACAGCAACGTATAGCCATCGCCCGTGCACTTCTTAATGACCCCGAACTTATCTTAGCCGATGAACCTACCGGAAACCTTGACCCACAAACTTCGGTTGAAGTGATGGAAGTCCTGCAACAAATCAGTAAAAACGGAAAAACCATTCTTATGGCTACCCATGATTATGCATTACTTTTGAAGTATCCTTCAAAAACCCTCAAGTGCGACGGACAAAAGGTATTTGAGGTGGTTCAAAAAACGGTTTAGTCGAAAAAGAGAGATAAAACTTTTCCAAAGTTTCAAACTTTGGAAAAGGTTTGAAGAATAAAAAAACCACTCAAAAATGTCATTTTTGAGTGGTTTTTCTTTGAATTCGTACTTCGTAATTCTAACCTCTAATTTTCATTCTTCCGGTTAATGAAGAGGTAATAGATGTTGATAAGAATAATAGCACCGTTTGTTATCGTGATTGGCAAGGAACCAAGAAGAATTCCGTAGACGACAAATAAACCGCAGCCAAGACTGTTGATGTATCTTAAGGTGGTAATGTTTCTCATTAAAAAAGACAACAGCAAAAAGAAAGATGCCAGGTATCCAATCCATTCTATGTAAGATATTCCAAGTATTTCCATTTTAATTTCAGGAGTTAAAATTTATAGATTCAAGATCGGGAAGGTCGCTTTAACTGATTCCCGGGTTATTAAAAGAATAAAAAATAAGAGCCGCCAAAATTACGAATTTTGGCGGCTCTTAATATAAATCTCGCCTAATTAAAGGGTCTTATTTCTCTTTCTGTCGTTTTCTGTAAGATAGATCTTTCTTAGACGAATGTGTTTTGGCGTAACCTCAACATATTCATCTTTTTGAATATATTCCAGTGCCTCTTCAAGAGAGAACTTAATAGCCGGAACTATCTTCGCTTTATCATCTGCCCCCGAAGAACGTACGTTTGAAAGCTTTTTGGTTTTTGTGATATTCACCACCATATCATCCTGGCGCGAGTTCTCTCCAATTACCTGACCTTCATAAATATCCTCTCCCGGATCAACAAAGAACTTTCCACGATCCTGAAGTTTATCTATAGAGTAAGGAATAGCTTTTCCTTTTTCCATGGATACCAAAGAACCATTTTGACGCTCCGGGATTCCTCCTTTAAGCGGCTGATATTCCTTATAACGGTGTGCCATAATAGCTTCTCCCGCAGTTGCAGTAAGCAGTTGATTACGTAATCCAATGATACCACGTGAAGGGATCTGGAACTGGATGGTCATCCTGTCTCCTTTTCCTTCCATGCTCAACATCTCACCTTTTCTCATGGTCACCATCTCCACTGCTTTTCCTGAAACATCTTCAGGAAGGTCAATGGTCAATTCTTCAACAGGCTCACATTTCACTCCGTCAATCTCCTTGATGATCACCTGTGGCTGACCAATTTGAAGCTCATAGCCTTCACGACGCATGGTTTCAATTAATACAGATAAGTGAAGTACACCACGACCAAACACCATAAATTTATCGGCACTGTCGGTTTCCTCAACTCTAAGGGCAAGGTTTTTCTCCAGCTCCTTCATCAGGCGCTCCTTAATGTGCCTTGAGGTAACGAATTTTCCGTCTTTTCCAAAGAAAGGCGAATCGTTGATGGTGAACAACATGCTCATTGTTGGCTCATCAATAGCGATTGTTTTAAGACCTTCAGGATTTTCAATATCGGCAACAGTATCCCCAATTTCGAAACCTTCCAATCCAACAATAGCACAAATATCTCCCGCCTGTACTTCTTCTATCTTTCTACGGCCAAGACCTTCGAAAGTATGTAATTCTTTAATTTTAGTTTTCTTGATGCTGCCATCTCTCTTCACAAGCGCAACCTGCATTCCTTCTCTCAAGGTACCACGTTGAAGACGACCAATTGCGATCCTTCCGGTAAAAGAAGAAAAGTCAAGAGAGGTGATCAACATTTGTGGAGATCCTTCTTCAGTTTTTGGTGAAGGAATATGCTCAATAACCATATCAAGCAAAGGCTCAATATTTTTAGTCTCATTTCTCCAGTCATCACTCATCCAGTTATTCTTGGCCGAACCGTAAACTGAAGGAAAATCAAGCTGCCATTCTTCTGCACCCAATTCAAACATCAAGTCGAAAACTTTCTCATGCACTTCCTCGGGAGTACAGTTCTCTTTATCAACTTTATTAATTACCACACAAGGTTTCAATCCAAGGTCAATAGCTTTTTGAAGTACAAAACGCGTTTGCGGCATTGGACCTTCAAAAGCATCTACCAAAAGCAGTACGCCATCGGCCATGTTCAACACCCTTTCAACTTCTCCTCCAAAGTCGGCGTGACCTGGGGTATCGATGATGTTGATCTTCGTTCCTTTATAAACTACGGAAACATTTTTAGAGGTAATGGTAATTCCACGCTCCCTTTCAAGATCATTGTTGTCAAGGATAAGATCCCCGGTATTTTCGTTTTCCCTGAATAGCTGACAATGGTACATAATCTTATCTACCAGAGTAGTCTTTCCGTGGTCAACGTGTGCGATAATCGCGATATTCTTAATAGCTGTCATATAAACGCCTGATTTTTAAAGGCTGCAAAGGTACGTTTATTTTTTCCATAAAAAACACTGCGTAAGAGAATAAAATATTTATTTGTATTTATTGTAATAATTTGATTAACAGCATCTTGAAAACTTAGTGCTATTCATAGGTTCTTCGGAAAGAAATAGAATTGAAAAAATATTTTGTCAACTTCTGGAGAGGCTGAGCATTATCATATTTTAGGAGTCTTAAATTCCTTTTGACCTTAAAATTCCGTAACTTTAAGACATTCAATTTCAGAATATTGAACGGTAATCACTTGAATTTATCGGCTATGAAAAGGAGAAACATACTTACCAGGAATTTACTATTTATACTTCTATGTTGCCTTACAGGTGTATTGGGAATACAACCGGCTATGGCGCAGGTAGACGGGGAGGTAAGCCTTGATTTTCCCGCTGAAGATAAATTACTGGAAGTTGCACATGAAACAGTTAAGGCTTACGAAATGGGAAACTGGGAAGCACTTAGAAGAAATGCTACTAAAGATGCCCGATTTTATAATCTCGGCAGTTATGACAGCTTAAATCTGGACCAAACCATAGAGTATTGGACCGAGGGTCGAAAGATCGCCAGTCCGGTTCTTTCTGAAGACGGGGTATGGCTTGCAGTAGCCGTTCCTCAAGGCCCCCGGGAAGGAAATTGGATCCTACACTGGGGATCAAATACTTTGAGCTATCCTACAGGTGAAACCATAACCTTTCCCTATCACGTCGCCATCAAATTTCGTGATGAAAGTGTGAGCCAGATACATTTTTACTATGACAATAACAGGATCATAAGAGCTTTAGGCTATGAAATCCATCCTCCTTTTAAGGAGGAAAAGAATAATTTCCTCGAAGGTTATGATGGTAAACAGTAGGAATGATTGATTTCAATATTAAAAACTTCAAAAAAGGTATCTTTGCAGTAAATTTATTTTATGCAACTCAACAAGATACCACAGATAAAGCACACCGATTCGAACAATTTCTTTTTGCTGGCCGGCCCCTGTGCCATTGAAGGCGAAGAGATGGCATTAAGAATTGCCGAAACAATTTTGAAGATTACCGATAAGCTACAGATCCCTTTTATCTTTAAAGGATCGTTTAAAAAAGCAAACCGAAGCAGGGTTGACAGCTTCACGGGAATTGGAGATGAAAAGGCTTTAAAAATTCTTCGAAAGGTTTCTGAAACTTTCCACATCCCTACGGTAACCGATATTCACGAGCGAGAAGATGCCACCCTGGCAGCAGAATATGTGGATGTACTACAAATTCCTGCATTTTTAGTGCGGCAAACAGACCTTGTGGTCGCAGCCGCCGAAACCGGAAAAGTAGTCAACCTGAAAAAAGGTCAATTCATGAGTCCCGAGAGCATGAAACATGCCGTGACCAAAGTAACCGACAGCAATAATGAGCAGGTAATGGTGACCGACCGTGGGAACCATGTTTGGTTATCACGATATGATAGTCGACTTCCGCGGAATTCCAACCATGCGTGAATTTGCACCTACAGTCCTGGATGTTACCCATTCCCTGCAACAGCCTAACCAAAGCAGCGGAGTCACCGGAGGAAGACCAGATATGATCGAAACCATCGCCCGTGCCGGAATCGCAACAGGAGCCGATGGATTATTCATTGAAACTCACTTCGATCCCGCAAATGCGAAAAGTGACGGCGCAAACATGTTGGACATACAATATTTGGAGAAATTGCTGAGCAACCTAACTGCGATTAGGAAGACAATAAATTCGTTTTAATGTAATAGCTCGGCACGGATTGCAAATCCGCGCCAACTTATATATATAAATAGACCTCACAGATTTCAAAAATCTGTGAGGTCTATTTATTTTAAGGTACTTCAAACCCTCTAACAGCCAACACAGAACGCAGCCAGAAAATGTAAAAAACCCCACTTCTTTACGGAAGCGGGGTTTTCTGTTTATTGGGGGCAAAAAATTCTATCCACACTTGGAGTAACCACAGCTCTTGCAAACCAGGCATCCTTCAGAAAAGATTATTCCTTCGGGATCACCACATTCCCCACAGGTTTTGTCGGCTGCAGGCGTACCATCGGGCACGAACTGCTTAAGGGCACGTACAACACCGGCTTTCCAGGTATTTATACTTTCGTCAAGCAGGTTCAGGTTGTTAATAAGATCAACTACGTAAGGTATCGGCATTCCGTGACGAAGCACTCCTGAGATCAATTTGGCGTAGTTCCAGTATTCTTCGTTAAAGGATCTTGACAGACCTTCGATAGTTACTTTATATCCATGTTTGTCACAGAACTGGAAGTCATATCTGGACTTTCCATCCTCATCACGATTTTTGATAACATATCCTTTCTCAACCCATGTTGGAAGATTGAAAACATCTTCCATTTTTCCGGTGAAGATCTCGTAAGGACGGTCATTCAGAATACCTACTACCGCAAGCCATTTCTCCTTTTCGTTGTTGAAACGGATAATTTTTGACTCCAGTTTCTTCGGACGTTTTGGCGCATAAGTTTCTGCAAATACATTTTGAGCTGCTTCTGCACTCTTGTCCTTCTTATCATCTGAAGAGACAAGAATTCCGCTACGCGAACCATCGCGGTAAACAGTAATACCTTTTAGACCTTGTTTCCACGACTCAATGTAGATATCGCTTACCTTCTCCTGGCTCACATCTGTCGCCAGGTTAATAGTTGAACTAATAGAGTGCGTGGTATATTTTTGAACAAGCGCCTGCATCTCTACACGCTTTTGCCAATTAATTTCTGAAGCGGTTGCTCCTGCATAAGGACTTTGCTCAATAGCATCTTTCCCAGAAGCTGCCATCCATGTCTTCACTTTAGGATGATATACAGTAAATTCTTCAAAAGCATCTCCTGTATCATCAACAAAGGCTACTTTGGCATTTGCTCCGGAAGCGTTTACTTTTCTTCTTCTTTTATAAGACAACATGAATACCGGCTCAATTCCCGAAGAGGTTTGGGCAAGCATACTTAAACTTCCTGTTGGAGCAACAGTACTAATAGAGATATTCCTTCTTCCATGCTGCATCATACGGCTGTAAAGATCGGGGAACTCTCTCTTCATCATTTGAACAAAATCTGACTGCTCTTCGATAGCCGGATCGAAAACCTTAAATGGTTCCCGGGTGATCGCCATATCAATACTACTGTCGAATTCTCCTTTAAGTTTTGTCTGCATGATCTTATCCACCACTTCAAGAGCTTCATCTGTATCGAATTTCACTCCAAGGGCAGCAACAGCATCGGCAAGGGCAGTAAAGCCAAGGCCGGTACGTCTTCCTGTTTTACCATTTTCTGCAAGTAATTTCCAGGTGTCGATCTCATTTTTCTTGATGAAATCGGGCTCCTCATCCTTATCTATTTTGGCAAGGATCTTTTCTACAGCTTCAAGTTCAAGATCTACAAGATCATCCATCAACCGCTGAGTTTCATAAATTACCTTATAGAATTTATCGTGGTTGAAAGAGGCATTCTCTGTAAATGGATTATCAACAAAATTATACAGGTTTACTGCAATTAGACGGCATGAGTCCCCTCCCTGCATAGCAATTTCTGAACAAGGGTTGGTGGAACTGTTCTTGAAGCCGGGGTAAAAAGATGATGTTGAATAGGTATGTTGTTTATCCCAGAAAATTAGACCGGGCTCTGCTGTATTGTGTGCACATTGAATAATGGTATCCCATAATTCTTTGGCACGAACTACTTTCGTGTACTTTGGATTTGGGCTGTCGATTGGCCAGCGTAAAGTAAAATCGGCATCCTCGGTAACGGCTTGCATGAACTCATCTGTTAGACGCAAAGAGATGTTCGCCCCGGTTACCTTTTTAAGGTCCTGTTTTATAGTAATAAAATCCTCAACATCGGGATGAGAAATATCAATGGTAAGCATTAATGCTCCTCTTCGACCATTTTGAGCGACTTCCCTTGTGGTGTTGGAAAAACGTTCCATGAAAGAAACCGCTCCCGTAGTCGTTCCTGCCGAATTTGAAACCAGTGCATCTTTAGGTCGAAGCCCGGAAAGGTCCACTCCTACCCCACACCTTCTTTTAAATAATTGTACCAATTGTTGATCTGTATGAAGAATTCCGCCGTAAGAATCATAAACCGGCGGCACAACCACACAATTAGAAAGAGATGCTATCATTTGATCATTACCAAGGGCTGCCATGACACTACCCTGAGGAATGCTGTACTTAAAATCTTTAAAGAGTTGAAATATTCTCTCTTCACTTAAAAATTCTCTAGACTTACCGTATTCAGACAGGTTTTCTTTTCCCGCTGCACGATCGGAATATTTCGCCTCCATCCTGGCAAATTCTTTTGCCATTCGCCGGTGCATATCTTCGGGAGTTAGTTCAAGAAACTTTCCGTTTCTGTCTTTTACTGCATACTTATTTATCCATGTTGTGGCTGCGAGCTCGTCATTTTTAAAATATTTTAAACATGCTTGCAGTACTTCATCGTACGTATAAGTCTGGGTGCTAAATAATTCTTCAACCATGGCATTTGTTTTTGTTTTAACTTGAAAGAGGGATAAAGTTATTTTAATTCTTGAGTTTTCAATTAGGAGGTTTAGCTTTCTTATTAACTAAACACTGTTGAAAAAAATTTCAACTTTTTTTCTGAAAAATGGCATTTGCTTTCAGCCCTTGCTACTCCTAATTTTTCTGAATTTTCTTCTTCACTTTTTGTACCAAATAAATATTAACAACATCCCAAATATTTTTTTAAACTCTTGTTAAGTGACTGTGGCATAAGTGCTTTTTATTCTAACTTCCAATACTAACTTTCTTAAAAAACCAATAAATTATGGAAACGCAACTGGAAAACATTGGTAATAGAATTGCCAATTTCTTACCCGAATTGCTGGGCGCCTTACTTGTCATCTTAATAGGCTGGCTCATTGCTAAAGGGATCAAAACATTAGTGGTAAAACTCCTTCGGAAGACCACCTGGGATGAACGCCTTTTTGGGAGGGATAATATCGAGGACACCAATGTCTTTGTAGGTAATATCTTTTATTACCTTATTATGATCATCGTCCTGTTGATCGCCCTGGAAGTTCTTGGAATTAGTGAAGTGCTCACACCCCTTGAAAATATGCTCAATGAGTTCCTCATGTTCATTCCAAACCTTATTGGAGCACTACTCATAGGTTTTATTGGTTATGTGCTTGCAAAATTCGTCTCCAATCTTATCAACATTGGTGGCGGATTGCTGGACCGGTGGGTAGATAAAACAGGATTTAAGGATACAGATAAGCTTGTGAACATTATCCGTAAGATCGTATTCATAGTGATCTTCATTCCATTCCTTATTCAAGCCTTCAACACACTTCAACTGGATGCCATCTCAGAACCTGCAAACGATATTCTTTATGGCTTTACCGAGCTCATTGGAGAGATCGTAATTGCAGCGCTTATCCTTGTTGTTTTTGTTTGGGGAGGGAAATACCTGGCCAACTTCCTTGAAGATCTGTTCAAAAGTATGGGGCTCGATCGAACTGCTGAAAAGATCCAGATCCACAACATGATTGGAGCGGGACAGTCCTTATCAAAACTCGTGGCAAACCTTATATATTTCTTCCTGGTTTTCTTCGGAATTATTACAGCTGTCGAGATCCTTGGACTTTCCAGACTCACGGAAATTCTCCATCAAATCCTGGAGATCACAGGTCAGATTTTATTCGGGCTGGTAATTCTTGCCATAGGTAACTATATCTCCCTTTTGATCTACAACACTATGACGCGGTCAAGCAAAAACCATTTTATCGCGGGCGTGGTAAGATGGGCTTCGCTTGCTTTATTCATTGCGATAGCTTTACGCACGATGGGAATCGCCAATGAAATCGTAGAGCTTGCCTTCGGATTGATCCTTGGAGCAATTGCAGTAGCAGTAGCTTTAAGTTATGGTCTTGGAGGCCGTGAGGCAGCAGGAGAACATTTTAAGGATATCATTCAGAAATTTAGAAATGAAGCAGCCAATGCTGAAGATCCTAATAAGAACAATCCTGATGTGCGAACAAAACCTTCAGGATCCTCTGGAAGTACGGGAACACAAGATTCTCCCGGCGGCTTCAGGCCCAACCCTGCAGACTCCGGAAACAAGAATAGACCGGAGACAGGTGGAAATCGTGACGACTCTCCAATGGATAGGGAGTCCGACCCTAACCGAAGAGACAGGGGAAGGGATTCAGATAAAAATGGTCCCGCGGGAGCCGGCCCGAATGATCCTATAAATCCTACCTAGGAGGCAACAAAAAAGCCACGCAAATGCGTGGCTTTTTTTTGTCATTAGTTGAAGCTTTATGGCAAATCAAGCTGTACAAGCACCGGAAGATGATCTGAAGGATACTTCAAATCTTTGGAATCGCTTAGAACTCCATACTTCCTGACATCTATTCCTCCTGAAGTAAAAATATAATCAATGCGTCGGGTTACCGGCGAATGGAAATCATAGCCGTTAAAAGTACCTTCGGGACCAAAAACAACTTCAGCTTCATTTTTTGAGTCCTTATAATGGGTTGTGAGAAATTCTATTTCTTCAGTTTCGGGTTCAAGATTAAAATCTCCCATTAAGATCATTGGCTTTTTCCTCCGGGTTGAGCTCATTTATCTTACGTTTAATCAATTTCACACTTTCTGCCCTTGCTTCTACCCCGTTATGATCAAAATGGGTATTAAAAACCCAAAACTCCTTCCCGGTTTCTTTTTCTTTAAATAATCCATAAGTACATACCCGTGGATAATCGGCATCCCAACCTCTACCCGGATTTTCCGGTGTTGAAGAAAGCCAGAAGGTCCCGTGTTTTAAGAGTTCGAATTTGTTGGTTTTAAAAAAGATGGCGCTAAATTCCCCTTTTTGATCCCCATCGTCGCGACCTTTTCCAAAATATTCATAGCCCGAAAGTTCATCCTTCAGAAATTCCAGCTGACTATGCAATGCTTCCTGAACTCCAAAAATATTCGGCTCATAAAATTTCAGTTGTCCGGCGAGATGATCCTTCCGCAGAGACCAGCTGTTCCCGCCATCCATCTCGTTAGCATACTTTATATTGTAACTCATCACGGTGAGCTGAGCTTTAGCCGGGATCATTGTAAACATTAAAACCATAAAACTTATAATCTCTCTTTTCATATTCCTATTTCCTTACCTTTTACATAATCCTTAAGGTATTCGAACCTGGAAGTAAGTTTGCCATTTTGGGTCATTCTTGCCCGCTCCAGAATTCCATTTTTGTCGCCGTTAAAAAAAGCGGGAAGCACATTCTTCAAAAACATTTCCCCAAAACCTTCACTGGCATCTTTGGGTAACTCGCATGGAAGATTATCGACAGCCATAACAAGGATGGCATTTTTCTCCCGAAAATCTACCTCCCGTTCTTCCTGTGGATCGTAGCCATAAAAAGGTTCGGCAATAGTGGATGGTCTTAATGTACTCGCAATTGGTCCTGCAATATCACAGGAAATATCGGCAATATATTTAATGCTGAAATTTGAGGATTTCGCATCTTCACCCGTAAAGAAAACCGGGGCTCCTTCCCCATAAAAATGTCCCGCAATAAAAAAGTCGGCTGCATGGGCGAAGCGAAGAAAGTTAGACTCGTATTTTTCGGGATGTTCGTAAAAATCCTGATTACTGCCTTTTTCTCCGTCCCGGCGTTTGTTGTAATCCAGTACATCAATCTGGCAATAAACCGGGGTGTCAAAAGTGTCATTTAAAAAGCCATTTACCTCCACTTTTTTCACCTTCAGGTGATCCAGGATTTCCCGGGCACCGTGGGCGACTTTTCCACTTCCGGTGAGTACAATTTTTAAAGGCGGAATCTCAATTTTGTCAAGTTCTGCCAACATGGCATTAAGGTCGGGCAGACTTTCAGCTTTAGGGAGCTCAAAAAGACCATTTTTGAGGCCTATTCCGCGTAAACCGTTATAAGCTCCTACCAGGCCGGCGTATCTTCCGAAGCCAATAAGTCGGCCGCCCTTTTTATTGACGATCACCTCATGATCATAAAGCTCAATATTATTCTTAAGGATCTCCCGCAACAGGTCCCGGTTATAAGGCTGCTTTTTAATGGTGTGAGAGAAAAAGAAATATTTTTTGTTAGGAATAAGGTTAGGTAGTGGCACCTCTTTAACACCTAGCAGGACATCACAATCTGAAACATCTTCAAGGACCTCAAAACCTGCCTGTCTATACTCCTCATCCGGAAAAACCCTGACATCGGAACTTTCCACTTTGAACTGGGCTTCAGGAAATTGCTTTACAGCTTCTAAAAGTTCTTCAGGGGAAAATACTACACGACGATCTGGAGGAGTTTTTCGCTCTTTGATGAGGGCAAATTTTATCATATTCTTGTATAGCTTTAAAAATTGTTTGGAATTTCTCAAAGATAGGAATTATAAAGGGCGAAAAAAAGACCTAAAACGGCTTCGCCTGCCTAAGCGGTTAGGCTGGCTATAAGAAACTGGAGACAGGACTTGCCTTTTATTAAGTAAATATTCCTACTTTTGTTTCTCTCATGTAAAGCGATATATCTATTGTTTGGCATGAAAAGTGCAATATTTATTGCAGAAGTTCTTTACATATTGGGGTCGACTTGGTTTTGACAGCGAGTCTAATTGAGTTGTAAGCACGTCGAGCGCTGGGAAATAGCTCGTAAATCTCATTTTTCACACTTTTTAAACGGCGAGAATAACTACGCCTTGGCAGCATAATCTGAATTATAGTAGGATTGCTCTAGTCCCTACAAGGTAGGGAGCCAAGATGTCTCGTGGAGGCCTTGATTTACGGCATTCACATAAGAGGCACCGATAAAGTAAATATAGAAACTGCAGGACCTTGATGTAGTTTCGAAATCTAATTGAGGATAAGTGTAAAGTTGGTGGTTTTCGGCCGGCTTTACATCGAAAACTAAACGAAGACTAAACGTGTAGAAAGCTTCTGAATTGCTTGTTTGGACGAGGGTTCGAACCCCTCCGACTCCACTTTTTGAGTATCAAACTCAATCAAAAACCCCGAAATCCCAGGATTTACGGGGTTTTTCATTTTTAATAATATCATAAAATAGCATATAATTCCCTGACAAATCTATTTCAGAATCAATCTAAATAGTAATTGACTGATATTTATCATGTTACACCTGAACCTTACGTCTTAATTTAAAGGAGCTAATGCAAGTATAATAACCCTATTTATTAAAGTTCCCCTTCTCCCCTTGCCCCGTCCCCCAGTTGCTAAATTTGAATTCGATAGTATTAACTATATAAACTATTTGCAATGAAAAAGTTAGTCTTACTAAGTATGTTCTTTTTCCTCTTCTCCGGATGTGAAAAAGAGGAATTGTCTGAACAAAATGATCTTCAAAATCTGAATGCAGTAGTTGAATTTTCACAAAAAGCTTCGACTAAAGAAATCATGGTCCCTTTAAAAGGTGAAATTATTGAAATTGCGGACCTCACCTACGGCACTTTAGATTGTGGAATTCCTAATTATTATCCTCCTGCTCATTATGATGACATCAGTGGTAG
This sequence comes from uncultured Flavobacteriaceae bacterium, assembly GCA_963709775.1. GTDB lineage: Bacteria > Bacteroidota > Bacteroidia > Flavobacteriales > Flavobacteriaceae > Salinimicrobium. The sequence continues at coordinate 313,211 of CAVPXS010000001.1, forward strand.
CTTAACTCACCTGGGAAATGTCGAGGGTGGCTATGCAGATCTTTCTAACTGCAGAATGAGAGAAAAAGATGGAATGCCATTCTTATTGGTAGATGCTTCCGGATTATTCATGTCAGCTAACGGAGATACTTTACTCTATGAAGGACAATTATGGTTTTCATTGATGGACCCTTCTTTAAGCACAAGTGAATTTACTATTACCGGGGGTACAGGTCGATGGGAAAACGCCTCTGGCTATTTCGCAGGATTATTTGAACCTCTTGAAGATGGAACCCTATTCTTCGGCGTAGATGGATATGTGACCCCACCCGGAAAAAATAAATAACGTATAAGAGCCCTCCATTTTTTAACAGCTTTTAAAAGCACACATCATGTGGTTTAGTAAAAAAATTATGCTGCTGCTACTGATGACTACATTAGTAGCAGGCTTTACCGCCTGCAGCAACGATGACGATGAGGGTATTCCTTTAGATGAGCCCACAGAAGAACCTACAGGAAGTTTTATGCTTCCAGACCAGCCTTTAGTTGAAGGAATGGTAGTAGTAAAGAACCTGACGATGAGTAACGACGGATGGATAGTTGTCCGAAGAGATAATGGGAATGAAGCCCCAGATTTAACAGAAATTATTTCATACCCGGAGTATTTAGATGCTGGAACTTATCAGGAGGATTTTATTGAGCTTCAAGAGAACATTGATCTACTTCAGGGAGAAAGACTTTGGGTGAATTTGCACAACGATAACGGTGATCAGGAGTTTACTTATGACGGGAACAACGACGTCGATTTGCCTTTATACTACGGGGACCTGATGTGGGGTTTTTACCTTATCACTCATTCTTTCTTAGTTGACCTGCCCACACCTACAGGAAGTGTTAATGTAGAGGACCAGTTTTTGGAAGAGGATGGGGAATTAATTGTAAGCTCTGTGAATAACAGCCATCCAGGCTGGGTCGTAGTATATCCTGATACAGAGGGGCAACCACAATTTGGTAACGAAGTTTCGACCCCTGTTTATATTGGACCAGGAACTCACAGTGACCTCCAAATAGATTTAAAGAACAATATTGAGCTCAGTGATAACCAGTTACTATGGGTCGTGCTTCACAGTGATAATGGAGACCATATTTTCGAATTCTATAATACCGATAGCAACGAATTAGACCTACCTGTAGAAGATGCCAATAATGAAATGGTAAAAGATTCTTTTATCATCAGTTTCAACTGGCCAACTGGAAGCTTGACAGTTGCAGACCAACTTATTAATGAAAGTAGGGCCATTGTTATCTCTTCGATTGAAATGAATGACGAAGGGTGGGTTGTACTCCATAAAGACTTAAATGGAGTGCCTTTTTCTTCAGAAACAATATCCGAACCTTTATTTTTAGATGCAGGCACCTATGAGAATGTCGAATTGGATTTAAAAGAGGGTATTGAATTAGCATTTGGTGAAAAAATATGGGCTGCACTTTATTCGGATAATGGGAATAATATCTATGAATCTGACGGAACAGGTGATATAGACGCTCCTTTCCTTAAAACAGATGCAACTCCAGTCATAGAACACTTCATTGCCTACGATACTTCCTCACTAGAATTCTTTTGGCTATTAACCCATCCTTATGCGGATATATCTGCAATACCTTTATTTGATTATGAGCCAGGGTGGATTGTAGTATACAGGGATAATGGCAATGGAGCTCCCAACTTCTCAGAAATTGTTTCTACCCCTGAGTTTATAGCTGATAGCCATATTCTAATTGATTTTGTGGAAGGAGAAGAGGTTTCTGATCAAGAAGTTTTATGGTTTGTATTACACACTGATAATGGGGATGGCATTTTTGAATATGACCCAGGTTCTGGAGTTGATCTTGTGGCAGAAGATGAGTTTGGTCGAAAGATCATGCAGGCTTTTATATTTGGGAATTTGACATGGCTATAATATAGAATGAAAAGAAAAATCCTCGTCAACCAAGTGTTGCGGGGATTTTTACAGCTCTAAATGTTCATTTATTCTGCCAAAATCTCTTCTTTGGTTTTAGACTCGATGGTTTTTTCTCTGCATCTCTGTTTTTCTAATTAACCCATGTACATCATCTCAAAATCTGGAGCAAAAATGAACTCTTTAACTTTTTTTGGGTCCAACTTGGGATTTGCTCCTTTTACACCAGCTATCAGGGCACCCACAGCATGCCAAAGAAGCAATGATCATGATTTAATGTTTTGAATTTGCTCTAAAATCACCTGTAATTAAAATCCCAGGGGTTGAATAACTGTTTAAAGATGGTAGATAATATAGCCTGACCGATATAAATTTAACCTGAACAGCTTTATTATATGATTTGCAAGGTATAAATATAAATTACGGAACAAAAAAATTTCAATAAATGAAGATAGATTCACCCTCACCGAGGACTTTTTTGCATCTTTTTATTTTCTTCACACATATATCCTTAAGATCAAAGTGCAGCAATACATTGAATCCATTATCCAAAAACTTGACCGTAACAATCCAGCAAAACTTTTCTGCACCATTGATCTATTGTGACTCCAAAGAGACATCCTTTTCAACTCCTACTATCCGAAATTCTCGACCATTAGAACTCTTCTGAACAAGAAAAGGGTTCAGAATAATGATCTGGTTATCTACTCTCATTAAAACGGAATTTCATCCTCTGGTATATCCCAGGGTACTTCTGTAGAACTGAACGACGTGTTGGGACGAGGGTTCGAACCTCTCCAACTCCACTTTATAGCCCGGTAAACCTTGTGTTTACCGGGTTTTTTGTTTTTAGGCGACAATTTCAGTTAGCTTTAAAGTCAGGCCATTACTGCCCAAAGCGTTCTGGTCCAGCAGGTTTATTATCGATTATCACCTCAATTCTATCTATTACATCTGGAGTTAATTGGTCGACCATCTCAAGGGCTTTCAAGTTATTTTCCAGTTGACTCAATCGGGAGGCTCCTAAAATCACGGTGGAAACATTAGGGTTCTTTAAACACCATGCCAGTGATAAATGTGACATACTTAGGCCCAACTCCTTCGAAAAATGAGTTAATTCCCTGACCTTTTCAAGCTTTTGTTTACCCTCCTCGCTGGTCCACATATCTTTTAGCCATTGATAATCGGGTAAGTTCAAACGGCTGTCCGAAGGTATCCCGTCGTTGTATTTGCCTGTGAGGATACCACTGGCCAACGGGGAAAAGGTAGTTAATCCAAGGCCATAGTTTTCATACAAGGGTCGAAATTCGGCTTCCACTTTTTCCCTGTGTAAAAGATTATACTGAGACTGTTCCATCAAGGGAGGCGTAAGTCCATAGGTCCTGGCGACGCCATGGGCCTCGGTGATCTGCTGGGCTGACCATTCACTGGTCCCCCAATAGATGATCTTACCCTGTAGTATCAAATTATGCATGGCACGTACGGTTTCTTCAACCGGAGTATCTATATCTGGCCGGTGACAATAGTAGAGATCCAGGTATTCAACCTGAAGTCGTTTAAGTGCCATATCACAGGCATCCCGCACGTGTTTGGCACTTAATCCCAATTGCATTTTTTGTTCTCCACCCCAGAATACCTTCGAAGAAACGGCAAAAGTATCACGAGGCAATCCAAGACTTTTGATGGCCTCTCCCATGATTTTTTCCGATTCCCCGGCCTCATATCCTTCAGCATTGTCAAAGAAATTCACTCCGCTGTCATAGGCTGTTTTTAATAGGGTTTTGGCTTCATCCATTTCCACCTGCTTTCCGAAAGTCACCCAAGATCCCAGCGACAAGGCGGAGATTTTTAATCCTGATTTTCCTAAGCGTCTATATTCCATTATTTAATTGTTTTTTTTAGTTTAGTATTTATTTTTTTTCTTTTAAGACAAATCATTATTTCATAAAAAAGAAAAGTTGGCGGGGTGGTCAATTACCAGGGTAGATTTAGTTCACTAACCTCAGCCTGATAAAATTCCTTTAATTTTTCAACTAGTTCTTTAGAAATGGGATCATTCACACTTTCCACATTAGTCTTTAATTGTTCTGTATTTACATTACCGGGAATTACAGTTGAGACAGCATCATTTGCCAGACAAAATGAAATTGCTTTTTGTGCAAGATTGTTTTCTTGCTGGATAATCTCCTTCACTTTGTTTACCAGGTGTGCCCTGGTTTGAATATCCTGTTTAGACCAGCGGCTTCTTATGTCATCAAAAGTACTTTCACCGTTATATTTTCCCGATAACCATCCTGAGTCCAAAGGAATTTTTGCAATGATGCCTACCTGTTTTTCTTTTGCCAAATCAAAAGCTCGGGCCGCATCCTGATGCAGGATATTGAAAAATGCTTCAATCACTTCGGCTTTTGTCGTTTCCATAAGCAGCCTCATATCCTCGTAAGTATCTAAAGAGGCCCCATATGCTAGTATTTTACCTTCTGCCATTATTCGTTCGAGGATCTCGTAATGGTCATTATTGTTGCCATCCAGATAGGCAGTAGGTGGATTATGGATGATGAGCGAATCAACATAATCAACCTGTAATCTTTTGAGGCTTCCCTCTAAGGATTCTCTAATATAATTTGAACTGTAATTGGTTTTCCCTGAATCTGTATGTCCAAATTTTGTATTGATCACTATTTTACTTCTGTCAACCTGCTTAAGCGCTTTGCCCAGCCTCTCTTCTCCAGTACCAAATCCATAATTTGGAGCTGTATCAAAAAAATTGATCCCATACTCCATTGATCTATTTACTAGGTCGATGGACTCTTTTTCACTTAAACTCTTCCATCCGGAATTTACTCCTAATTGCCAGGCTCCCAGCCCTATTTCAGAGACCGCCGGAGAGCGGCTTATTAATTTGTTGTATTTCATTAAAAATTGAACTTGTGTTTTAAAAAGCCTCCGGTCAAGTAACGAAGAAGCCGGCCTGGAGGATAAATTGGCTTGGTTAATAAAGAATATAAAGGTAGCAAAAATGTCAGTTTATCTAGTCTCAACCGCCTGCCTGTTAAGGAAAATTGTAAGGCTTTTTAATTCTAAAATTTTTAGCACACATAAATTCCGTGAACACCGGAATTTTATCTATTTGCTCAAAGTTAAAACTTAGCTGCATTTGCAGGACTGGATGCAAAAGGGGAAGGCGAAGCCAACCCCTCCCTCCGACTCCATGATCAGGCGCAGCCATGCTGCGGATTAAAACAGGAAATCCCGCCAAACGTTAGTTTGAGCGGGATTTTTCTTTAATTAATAGTTCAATTAAACTAGTAGGCCTGATTCTAATTAAACGAACCTGCTTTCCCTATCTTACTGGTACAACCATAATCTTACAATATTTAATAATTTATCAATATTCACCGGTTTGGTAAGGTAGTCATTGGCACCAGCCTCAAAGCTCTTAGCTTTGTCTTCGGGCATTGCCTTAGCGGTTAACGAGATAATCGGTAAGTTCTTATATTCCGAATACTTCCTAATATTTGCTATGGCCTCATACCCATTCATGACCGGCATCATTACATCCATTAAAACAATATCAATATTTTTTTCCTCCTTCAATTTGTCGATTGCCAATTTTCCGTTTTCTGCGACTATTACTTTCATCCCTGAATCTGACAGGGCTTTAGAAAGCGCATATGAATTCCGGCCGTCGTCATCTACAACAAGTACTTTTTTATCCTTTAAAACATGTTTTGGATCATGTAAATCGGCCATTATCTTTTTTTGTTTGGACGAGAACTTACTTTCGTCACTGTGCATGAATAATGAAACCTCATCCAGAAGTACCTCAGGAGAAGAAGCACCTTTGATTAAAATATTATCTGTATATTTTTGTAATTCTTTCTTTTCTAACCTTGTAAGCTCCTTTCCCGTATAAACAACTACGGGCATATTATTTGCAATCTCACCGGATTTTAGTTTTTTTAAAATTTCAAATCCACTAATATCAGGTAGATTAAGGTCCAGTATCATACAATCGAACATTTGAGACATCAATTCATTCAATCCCTGCTCTCCAGTACTAGCGGTGGAAATTTTCATTTCCTTATTCGCTAGAATATTTTTAAGTGCTTTCAAGGTTCCCTCATCATCTTCAATAATTAGCAAATTTTTGCTATGTGAAGTGTTTAATTTTTGCATCTTTTGAATGGCACTCTCAATATCCCTGGAAGACACCGGCTTAAGATTAAAGCCCACTGCGCCTTTACTCAGTGCTTCACGACTTTTATCTACTGCTGCCATTAAATATACCGGAATATGCCTGGTTTTTAAATTAAATTTCAAATGTTCCAGAACAATTAATCCTTTCATATCCGGTAATTCTTCATTTAGCAGGATACCATTAGGTTGATATTGAGCAGCCAGTTTCATTCCTTCTTTACCATCTTTAGCAAAGAGCATCTTAAAACCATATTTCTGAACCAGTCTTCTTACTATTTGAGCAAATAGTTCATCATTGTCAATTATCAAGAGAGAATATTCAGAGACTTTTAGATTATCCCTGTCATCCGGGATATAGGTCTCAAGTCTTTCTCCGGGTCTACTGTTCGCAAATGAGATCGCTTCGTTAATTCCTTCATTGTTTGTATTTGGATCCCTGAAGGAAGATATAGCATCATCCATTTCCTTTATTGGTGCACTGGTTAGGTCCAGGGGGATAAAAACTGTAAAAATGCTTCCTTTTCCTTCCGTACTCTCAATATGGATCTCGCCACCTAATAATCGGGATAGTTCCCTCGAAATAGTTAATCCAAGTCCCGTACCACCATATTGGCGGCTGGTGCCTCCTTCTGCCTGCTGAAAAGCTTCAAAGATCATCATGCGTTTTGCTTCGGGAATTCCTATTCCGGAATCTTTTACAGCTATTTCCAGGACCTCAGATTTAGAAAGGGTAATTTCCCTGAAGTTAACTCTCTCATCTGGTTTACCTATGGAGACATTCACCGCCCCTTTTTCTGTAAATTTAATTGCATTTGAAATAAGGTTCTTTACAATTTGTTCAAGGCGTTGCCCATCGGTTATTATCCTGTCGGGTGCATTTGTCTTATTTTGAATTGTAAATTTCAGCTTTTTAGATTTTGCAAGGGGTTCAAACTGGTTTTGCAGGTTATTTACAAGGCTGTCCACAAGAACTTCTTCGGGATGGATTTGAAGTTTCCCGGCTTCCACCTTGGAAAGGTCCAGAATATCATTAATAAGGTTCAGTAGGTTTAAGCCTCCTTCATAAATAATACTGGCAGATTTTTGCTGGTCTTTGAAGAGATTCCCTTTTTTGTTATCACTAAGATCCTTAGAAAGGATAAGCAGACTGTTCAATGGGGTTCTCAATTCATGGGACATATTGGCCAGGAATTCAGATTTGTACTTACTGGCAAGTTCCAGTTCCTTAGCTTTTCTTTCCACTTCAACCCTGCTTGATTGAAGATCTTCTTTCTGCATTTCCAAATCTGTGGTCTTAGACTCCAGATCTTCATTGGCCATTTGTAATTCTTTACTCTGTATTTGAAGTTTTTCCTGTTGTTTCAGCAACTCTTCAGATTGTCGCTGCGACTCTTCCAGTAAATCTTTCATTTTTTCCCTATCGAGCGAAGAGTTTGTCGTAATAGCTATATTTTCTCCTACTGAACGCATTAATTCCAGCTGGCTATCATTAAAGGATTTGAAGGATCCAATTTCTATCACCCCCTTTACTTCTCCATCTATTATAAATGGCTGAACCAGGATATTACTAGGTTTTCTTTCTCCAAGACCTGATGACACACTTATATAATCTGAAGGTATGCCCGAGAGAACAATCACTTCTTTCTCCAGGGCAGCCTGACCCGCCAGGCCTTCTCCAAACTCGAAAGTCGTTTTAAGGGATCTTCGGTGAGTAAACGCATAAGATCCGGTCATTCTCAACTGTTTCTTATCGTTATTTTTTTCAGCCAGATAGATTACACCAACCTGCCCGTCCAGATATTTAGTTAAATAGGAAATTATATTTTTAGACAGGGTAAGAAGGTCCTGTTCTCCCCTCATTCTGTCGTTAAGTCCCGCCTGTCCTGTCTTGATCCAAGCTTCATTCTCATTCTCTTCTGATATTCGCTTCAGGTTCTCGGTCATTGTGTTCAAAGCTATACCCAGTTGATCGGCCTCACTTCGCAGTGGCATCTCAATTGCAAAGTTTCCTTCAGCAATAGTATTGGCCGCTTTTACAATGGTCGTGAAACTGTCTACCATCGCGTTGATGTTATTCTTAAGTTCCTGAACCTCCCCTTTTACTTCCACATCAATTTTCCTGGAGAAGTCTCCCCTCGCAAGTGCCGTAGATACCCCGGCGATATCTCGTACCTGGGATGTTAGGTTGCTCGCCATCTGGTTTACATTATCGGTAAGATCCTTCCAGGATCCGGCCACGTTTGGCACTTCTGCCTGTCCACCCAATATACCTTCTGTACCCACCTCACGTGCCACGTTTGTTACCTCATCTGCAAATATGTTCAGGGCATCAACCATGATATTAATGGTAGTAGAAAGCTCTAATACTTCCCCTCCTTTCCCCTGCTCTGAAATTTTCTGTGATAAATCCCCGTGTGCTACAGCTGTGGTTACCGATGCAATTTCCCTTACCTGAGTTGTAAGATTACTTGCCATGGTATTCACATTATCTGTAAGACCTTTCCAGGTACCCGCCACATTGGGCACTTTTGCCTGACCTCCCAGCTTTCCTTCGGTTCCCACCTCACGGGCAACCCGGGTAACCTCTGCAGCAAAGACATTCAGCGAGTCCACCATCTGGTTAATAGTGTCCTTTAATTCGGCAATTTCACCTTTTACATCAATAGAAATCTTTTGTGAAAGATCTCCATGTGCTACCGCAGTTGCTACGTTTGCAATTTCCCTCACCTGACTGGTAAGATTTGATGCCATTGTATTCACATTCCCGGTTAGATCTAACCATGCACCAGCCACGTTAGGCACCTCTGCCTGACCACCCAGCATTCCTTCGGTTCCTACCTCACGTGCCACACGAGTTACCTCATTTGAAAGAATATTCAGCGAGTCCACCATCGTATTAATAATGGTTGAAAGCTCCAGTACCTCTCCACCTTTCTCTTCTTCAGAAATCTTTTTAGATAAATCCCCATTTGCAACCGCTTTCGTTACCGAAGCGATCTCTCGTACCTGTGTAGTTAGATTGGATGCCATGGTATTTACGTTCTCTGTAAGTTCCCACCATGCTCCACCAACGTTTGGTACTTCTGCCTGTCCACCAAGAATTCCTTCTGTTCCTACTTCCCTCGCCACACGAGTTACCTCATCAGAGAAAATGTTCAGCGAGTCCACCATCGTATTAATGGTTTCTTTTAGTTCAGCAATTTCACCTTTTGCTTCAATAGCAATTTTCTGCGCCAAATCACCTTTTGCCACGGCTGTTGCTACATTCGCGATCTCCCTTACCTGAGTAGTAAGGTTAGATGCCATGTAATTCACATTATCGGTAAGATCTTTCCAGGTTCCGGCAACATCAGGCACTTTCGCCTGACCTCCAAGAATTCCTTCGGTTCCTACTTCCCTGGCCACACGGGTTACCTCATCTGAGAATATGTTCAGCGAGTCCACCATCTGGTTGATCGTATCTTTAAGCTCCGCGATCTCTCCTTTTACATCAATAGTAATCTTTTGAGAAAGATCCCCATCTGCCACGGCAGTTGCAACGTTGGCAATTTCCCTTACCTGAGTGGTTAAGTTACTTGCCATGATATTTACATTATCTGTAAGATCCTTCCAGGTTCCGGCGGCACTTGGTACAGTTGCCTGCCCTCCCAACTTTCCTTCAGTTCCCACTTCACGTGCCACACGAGTTACCTCCGCGGCAAATAAGGTTAAGGAATCAACCATGCTGTTGATCGTATTGGAAAGAATTAAAACCTCTCCCCCTTTTCCTTCTTCTGTAATCTTTTGTGAAAGGTCTCCCTGTGCAACCGCAGTTGTTACCGAAGCAATTTCCCTCACCTGGTTGGTAAGGTTACTTGCCATGGTATTTACATTATCGGTAAGATCCTTCCAGGTTCCTGCAACATCGGGCACTTCTGCCTGACCTCCCAGCTTACCTTCGGTTCCCACCTCACGTGCCACACGAGTTACCTCATCTGAGAATATGTTTAATGAATCAACCATCTGGTTGATCGTATCTTTTAGTTCTGCGATCTCCCCTTTTACGTTGATCGAAATTTTCTTGGAAAGGTCACCGTTCGCAACAGATGTTGCTACCCCGGCGATCTCTCTTACCTGAGCAGTAAGGTTAGATGCCATGGTGTTTACATTTACCGTAAGATCTTTCCAGGTTCCCGCAACATCCGGCACATCTGCCTGACCTCCCAGTTTTCCTTCTACACCCACTTCACGTGCCACGTTGGTTACCTCGGCTGCAAAAATGTTCAGCGAGTCCACCATTCGGTTAATAGTAGTTGAAAGGCCAAGTACCTCTCCACCTTTTCCTTCTTCAGTAATTTTTCTTGAAAGGTCACCATCGGCAACGGCAGTAGTTACTCCGGCAATTTCCCTTACCTGCTCGGTAAGGTTACTCGCCATCTGGTTCACATTATCGGTAAGATCTTTCCAGGTACCTGAAACGTTCGGCACACTTGCCTGTCCTCCAAGTTTTCCTTCCACTCCCACCTCCCGGGCCACCTGTGTTACCTGTTCGGCAAAAATATTCAAACTGCCCAGGGTCCTGTTTATAACATCGGCCATCGCCCGAAAATCACCGGTAACTGTAAGACTAAATTTATCTTCCAATTTCCCTGCTGCTATACTATTCAAAATGCGACTAACCTCAAGTACAGGTTTTGCAATAGCTTCAATAAGGATATTGATATTGTCGATCATATCCTTCCACACCCCTGTAGAAGCTTTGAATTCTGCCCGTGCATCAAGGTTACCTTCAATACCACCCACACGTGAAATACGGGACACTTCTGTACTTACACCCCCAATCATTTCCACCATCGTGTTGTAAGCCTCGGCGACATCAGCAAACTTATCATTCCGTTCTTTGGATAATCGAACAGAGATATCCCCTTCCCTAAATGCTTCAAGTGCAAATATCAACCTGTCCAATTGTTCATGCATATAATCGCTATCCTTAAACATATCCTTATCGGCAACTCTTTTCGATCTTTTGACAATCGGACGTTTTTCTGTTGATGTTTTTCGGGAGGCAGGTTCGTTCCTGGTGCTGGAGGTCATGGTCTTCTGAGGCATTTAGAATGAATTTTGAGGCTAGAATTAGTTAAATTAAAGTGAATACGTACTTGGTAGTTTTAACAAGCCGTAAAAAAAGCCTTTTATTTCTGAAAGTTATGTGAAAAATATGTGAAAAATAGGTTTAGATAATATTCTAAATCTATTTTTGGAATTGAAAAAGAAGAGAGACAGAAATTATAAAGCTCCTTTTTTTCTTTTTTTATGAAAAAAAGAAAAAAGTTGACTGTGGTCCATTTGGATTAGATGGCTATACCACCTATCTCAAAAAAAATCTACAGGTGACTACTTTAAAATAAAACGGTAAGAATTTTTTGAAGTTTTTTAGATCACAGTTAAAAAAATGAAACAAAATGAATAAGATTTTATTGGTTGAGGACGACTATCACCTCGGAATCATACTCAATGACCAACTTGAAATGAACGGTTACGAAGTTAGCCTTTTGAGGTTGCCGAAGGAGGCAACGGAAAGACTTCAGGAAGATGATTTTGATCTGGTCATAATGGATAAATTATTGAATGGTGTGGACGGGACGCACATATGTTCCGAAATAAAAAAGACAGACTCCATAGCAAATACTCCTATCCTCATGATGTCTGGACTTGATGGCGCCCGGCAAATTTGCATCGCTGCCGGAGCTGATAATTTTATTGCCAAACCTTTTGAGGTTGACAGCTTTTTGGAAAGTATTGAAGCAACCATAGATAAGGCAAAGGAATTAAAAAAGTAAAGTCGTTTTTTTAACCTTCTTAAAAATAAGTCCAGAAAAAATCCCGTCAAATGTTAGTTTGAGCGGGATTTATCATTTAAAATCACCTAAAGCGCAAGGACAATTAGATCATGATTTTTTTCAGCATGATAGTTACAGGGAATACCCAGTCAACCTCTCCTAATTCAGTTTACAAATCGATAAGCCAACATTTTATCGGGTTTTATATTTTAAGGTGAAAAACCAGGTGATATGAAAGCACGTAAAATTGATACTGGTATTATCAAAACTGTGATCAAATATCATGAAGTTGACTAAAATTTAGAGTTGGAAAAGGTATTTTCCTTAAATCATCTTTTGAAGGGACAAATAGGAGCTTATAAAAATGAAAATAATAGATTCGAAATTTGAAAAAACCTAAGGTTTGACCTTAAGGTCTGGTATTTCTTTCATTTTGCCGTTTTCTTGTTTACCCAAAACAACGACCTCTTTATTTTCTTTATATTCATCTATAGCCATCAATAGTTGGCTCCTGGTATCTCTTCGAATTTTAATACCAGATTTTTGAGTTTTACTTTTAACCTCAATATAATAACCATCCCTCAGGTCTTTTGGTTTTGTAGAAGGTCTACCCATAATATTTATTTTTAAAATAACAATCAATCATTATACCAAATTTGAGAAGAATATTGAAGGAAGAGTGTATTTAATAAATTATCAGTAATCTATGAAGGTAAAGATGTTCTAAAGCCAAAGGATTAAATCAAAGCCAGAAGATCCCTTTTACAAAACCGCTATTATAATGAGAAGCCTATAACAATGGTAAAATGCCTCCTAAAATATACCTAAAGTATTACAACTAATAAGCTTTTTAATCTGAAAACATGGCTCTTTTTGGTGGTTTCAAAACTTTAACATTCACATCTAACCTGCACTACTGAAGCGTTTGCACTAAATAATCACAATTTATAAATGACTAAAAATGAGATATTTAACTCCTGACGTTTTTCGTGATCCATAAAATGTTAAATTTATATTAGATCAAATGAATTGATATGGATACGCTCAAAAAGTACCTTCTTGCTATTCTTATTCTATTTTTCAATGTGAATTGTTTTTCTCAGGCAGATAAGGTCACAGTTTCCAACACAGATGAGGGTATGGAGCTCCAGGTCAATGGAGATCCCATAATGATCAATGGTATGAACTGGGATTATTTTCCAATCGGGACTAATTTCTCTTACAGCCTCTGGAATCAGCCCGATGATATTATTAAAGCAGCATTAGATTCAGAAATGGGACTTCTGCGTAATATGGGGGTAAATGCTATACGGGTGTATACGGGCATCCAACCTAAATGGATCACCTATATCTATGACAATTACGGGATCTACACCATGCTTAACCACTCCTTTGGGCGCTATGGACTTACCTTGAACGGAGAATGGGTTCCGAATACCGAATACTCTGATCCCCGCACCCAGGAATTGTTACTCAACGAAGTGACAGAAATGGCTGAAAAATATAAGGACACCCGCGGCTTACTTTTGTTTTTGCTCGGTAATGAAAATAATTACGGACTGTTCTGGGATGGTGCCGAGACCGAAGATATTCCCCTGGAAGATCGTAAATCTACAATACGGGCTCAGGCGATGTACAAACTATTTAATACGGCCGTTCTGGCTATGAAAGACATCGACCAGTCTCACCCCATTGCTATTTGTAATGGGGATGTTCTGTTTCTGGATATTATAGCAGAAGAATGTAAAGACATTGACATTTTTGGCACCAACGTTTATCGCGGGGCTTCTTTCGGAAATATCTTTTCTGAAGTAAAAGAAAAACTCGGTAAACCTATCCTATTTACTGAGTTTGGGTCTGATGCTTTCAATGCTATCGAAATGCAGGAAGATCAAAAAGCCCAGGCCTATTATATGTTGGAAAACTGGAAAGAGATCTATGCCAATGCTTCCGGGCTGGGTAAGGCCGGAAACTCAATAGGCGGATTTACTTTTCAATTTAGCGATGGCTGGTGGAAATATGGGCAAACCATTGATCTGTCTACTCACAACACCAGTGCCTCCTGGGCCAACGGGGGCTATACTTTTGACTTTGAAGAAGGTGAAAATAATATGAATGAGGAGTGGTTTGGGATCTGCGCAAAAGGACCGACCAATGAGCGAGGTTTATATGATCTCTATCCAAGAGCTGCCTATTACACTTTAAAAGAAGCGCATAATATAGACCCTTATGCTGAGGGTGCCACTGCCGAATACATTGAAAACGCTTTTAACAGTATCGAGATCATGGATGCAGTTTTAAGGGCACGCGGGGATAAAGCAGCTTTGGGAGCTGAAAGTACAAGTAAAATCAGATTGAGCAATTTGCGTGCAGAATTTACCACTTTTAATACGGGAGGAACTTTAATAACTACTCCCGAAGATGCTGACCCTGACGCGACGACTTACCCTGACGAGCTGGGATTTGACTATATGCACTCATATTATATTGGGGTTGAAGGGAATCCTTCAGCAAATATGAGAGCCGAGGTGAACTTTAACATTGTTGGTAATGTTGCGGAGAATCCTATTGACGAGATCTTCTATGAGAACAGGGCGCGTAAAAGAAGGGTATTGACTCCGGAAGGTGAACTTGATGTGACTGATGTTAATCGGGTTCAGGTATATAGTGCAGAATACGACTGGAATTCAAAATATTTCGATCTTAGCGGATTTTACCGAACCGGACATTATCACTGGGGATATGAAGGAGATTTCTTTAATCTTTATCCGGAAGCCAATTACGGTCCTAACCTGGATATTTATAATGGGGAAATTTCAGGTTTTGAAGTAGACGGAAAAAGGGCTTTTAAAAACTTCAAGATCGCCTTCGGTCCCCAATTGTGGTGGGGAGCCAATCCTGCAGTACTTCTGAAATATTATAAAACCTTCAATCAATTTGAGGTAGCTGCCATTTACCATGAAGATATTGATGATTATGGTACGACCGTTAGTTCGATCGCGATTCCGCAGCCAAAAACCAGAAGAGTGACCTTACAGGCTAAAACGGCCCTGGGAAAATTTGGATTGGAGGCAGGAGCGATTTGGGCAGGTCAACCCTTGAATGGCCGAAGGTTTCAAATTGTAACCGGCGACAATCCAGATAATTATGTGGTCTATACCGATGAAGTGAACACAATGGATAACTGGGGAGGCAAAGCAAAGATCACCTTTTCCAGCGGCCCTGTCAACTGGTATGCTCAAGGCGCAATAATGGGAGTGGTAGCCCGCGGAGGTTACGACAATACCCAGACTTTTACAGGCTGGAGGTTAAAAGATACCGGGAGTGGAAACCAGACAAACATACTTACGGGCTTTACCTATCTTACCGGTGACTTTACCATTGCACCTAACTTTTTATGGCAAAAACCTATTGTAGAAGCTATTCCTAACGATGCTCCAGCTCCGGCAAGGTTCCGTAATATTGAGGATGATCCTTTCGCCGTGCGCGACAACAGAGAAACTGTAGCTGGAGAATTATTAATCACCTATGATCCCACCCCGGGAACCTGGATGTATGCCTGGGATAACGATGAGATGGAAGATGCAAAGCTTGCAATAAGTACCGGGTTTGTATACCGTCATTTACCCACTACTATGGATGCGGCGATCGGGTTTTTGAGTAATCGTAATTCCTTTGCTTTTCCCAATTCGGTGCCTGCCCATGACCTTTGGGAGTCCAATACACGAGCCGTCTCTAAAATCAACCCTAACCTAGGTTTAATTGTCAACATGTATTTTGGTAATGCTCAGGCGCGGGGCAGTGACCCGAGGTTAATAGAACGTTTTGGCGCAGATATTCGGGTAATCTATAATAAGGTGAAATTCATACATTCTATTAAAATAAATGACTGGGGGCCCTACGATTATCACAGGGATTTTAACCTCACATACCCTGTTCAGTCAATGCTGGATATTTCAACAACTACAGGAAAACCTAACTGGTATATATTACCAAATACACGAATTGGGGTGCGCGGTACCTGGAGATCCCTTAATGAATTTTCAAACCGGTACAGTCCTACAGCAACCGAAGAGTTTGCCGAGACTCCTGTCATAAGTCCGGTAGGCTTTCCTAATGGAAGTGAGTGGGAAATTAGAACATATGTTCACATCAATATAGGTAAATAAGAAAGCGCTATGAGAACCGATATACTAAACAATTTTAAAAGTGCTACGTCTCTGATGGTTATTGTTGCAATTATTGTAAGCTGTGATCGGCCTTATTCTGATGATATTGAATTTGCGGGCAATAGCGAAAATGGAGACGTATATATTGATGGCTTTAGTGCAGGGTTACAATATTTTCCTTTTGAAGGATCAAAGCTTGACGCCTTTTCGGTTGATACGGAGGTGAGCTATGAAGGTTCTTCCTCAATGCGATTTGATGTTCCTAATGTTGGCGATCCCGGTGGAGCCTTTGCAGGTGCAGTATTTCCAACTTCAGGTGCACGGGATCTATCGGGTTATGATGCCCTGACGTTTTATGCTAAAGCAACAAAAGCAGCTACTATTAATGAAATAGGATTTGGAAATGACTTTGGTGACAATGAATTTCTGGTCACCAAGACAAATCTGCGGATCAGCACTAACTGGATGAAATATATCATCCCCATTCCCGATCCGGATAAACTTATCGACGAAAGCGGATTATTCTGGTATTCTGAAGGTCCGGAAAATAACGACGGCTATACTTTCTGGATAGATGAAGTTAAATTTGAAAAATTAGGTACAATAGCACAACCCCAACCTGCAATTTTTAATGGTGCAGACCTTGACCTCCTGGCTTTTATAGGTGTGGATATACCTGTTACCGGGCTTACACAGACATTTAATCTTGCTTCAGGAATTAATCAAACAGTAAATGCAGCTCCCTCCTACTTTAAATTTCAGTCTTCCAATACAGATGTTGCGGTGGTGAGCGAACAGGGAATAATAAGTCCTGTAGGTATAGGTTCTACCGAAATAACCGCTTTACTTGGAGGGGTGTTACAGGCAGCAGGCTCTGCTTCTCTTACCGTTACCGGAAGTTTTGATCTTGCACCAACACCAACACGTGACCCGGCCAATGTGATTTCGGTATTCAGTGATGCTTACACGAATGTGCCGGTAGATTTTTACAATGGATTCTTTGAAGGACAATCTACAACTGGTGGATTGATTAGAATAAATGAAGAGAACAATATCATTACCTATGACAACTTAAATTTTGTCGCTATAAGCTTTACAACCCCTACTGTTAATGCATCTCAAATGACCCATTTTCACGTAGATATTAGAATTGATGAATCCATTGATCAGGGAGATAGGATCATTTTTGAATTGATTGATTTTGGATCAGATGGTGCTTTTGGAGGAGGCGATGATACGGGTGGTGCGATAACTTATACCAGTGGGCAACTGGAAAGCGGCACCTGGATAAGTTTGGATATTCCACTCACGGACTTTTCAGATCCGACAGGCGGTGGATTAAGCGGTTTTGTTAATGGTGATAAGGCCAATCTGGCTCAAATTGTATTTGCTTCAGTGGGTATTTCAGCGCTGACTGTGGACAACATTTATTTCTACAACGAATAAATAGAAAAAGTGAAGCTTATGAACAGGCAACAGCATATAATAAACCCCGGGTTTACAACCTTCAGAAAAATTCTGATAGTTGCCCTTGTACTTGCTGTATCAGCTTGCACAACAAGCGAAGAACAGACGGTCACGACCTTTTCAAATCTCATTCTTGAGGACAACTTTGATGTTGATGGAGCCCCAGATCCTTCCATCTGGAGTTACGATATAGGAACAGGAGAGACCGGTTGGGGAAATAACGAACTGCAATACTATACTAGCCGGAGTGAGAACGTAAGTGTGCAAAACGGGTATCTTCTTATCACTGCCAGGAAAGAGGTCTTTGAGGGTTCTGCCTACACTTCGGCCCGATTAGTAACCCGGGGAAAATTTGAACAGGCCTATGGTCGTTACGAGGCCCGTATAAAGTTACCCTATGGCCAGGGAATGTGGCCTGCATTCTGGCTTTTAGGAGCCGATACCCCCGGTGAGGTTTGGCCACAAATAGGGGAAATCGATATTATGGAATACAGAGGACAGGATCCTACAGTTGTTCTGGGCACTGTTCATGGTCCCGGCTATTCAGCTGGAAATTCTGTTTCCAAAAGCTATACTCTTACCAACGACCGCTTTGATACTGGCTTTCACATTTTCGGAATAGAATGGGGACCTGAATACATTAATTATTATGTGGACGATGTCCTGTACAATCAGATCACTCCTAATGACGTACCGGGAGAATGGGTTTTTAACGATCCTTTTTACATTATCCTGAACCTGGCAGTAGGAGGTGATTTCGTAGGAGCCCCTAACGAAGAAACTGCTTTTCCACAAACGATGTTGGTGGATTATGTGAGGGTTTATGAAGGCAACATTCCAAACAACTAATATCTATCATCATGAAAAACTTAATAGAAATGTCACGGCTGTTTTCCTTCCTTTTTCTGGCTGTCTCGGCAGTAACTTTTTTGGGATGTGAAGATGATGACGCAGAATTGCCTGAAGTGACTGCAGGTTATACTTATACTTTAAATGAAGATACCGGGGCGGTAACGTTTTTCAATACTTCAGAGAATGCATCACAGTACGTGTGGGATTTTGGAGATGGTCGTTCTACCACAGAAATAAACCCTATCAGGGCTTTTGGGACAGGAGTCTCACACAGTCAAATTAACGGCTTCCAATATTGCAGGAGCGTCTGATGTTTTTGAAGATGTTATTGTGATCGATATTCCATTACCCCTCAACCTACCCATTACTTTTGATGATCCAAATGTGAATTATGAAGCGCTTACTTTTGGAGGCACTTCCTTTAGTATAGTTGAGAATCCTGATGTTTCCGGCACCAATGATGAGGTTTCCCAGGTAGGTGAGCTCACTAATGCGGGTGCAGCATTTGAAGGGGTTAGTTTCGAGGTGGGAATGCCAATAGATCTGACTACGGAAAAAACGATCACTATGAATTTCTGGTCAGAAAGTGTTATTCCTGTTCTATTGAAATTAGAAGATGGTACGGGTGCTGATGTTGAGGTGAGCACAACTCATAACGGTGGCGGATGGGAATTGTTAGAATTTGACTTCGCTTCTTCCAACAGTTATTCAAGACTGACCATTTTTGCAGACGGTCCCGGTACAACTGCAGGCACTTTCTATGTAGACGATATTGCACAAATGGAGACTCCGTCGAGATGCACCCCGGAAACTTCACAGAACCTGACAGCCTCCGATTTTAATATGACTTTTCAAAATGATCCGGGTGCAATGATTGGCTCTTTTGATGCTCAATATACCTATGCTGATAATCCTGATTTGGAAAATGAGGTGAATGCTTCCTGTTTTGTGGGAATGATTGAAAGAAGTGGGGATGCATTATTTGCTAATAATCAGATAGAATTAGACAATACACTGGATTTTAGTGACAGTCAAGGGTTAAAACTCAAAGTATATTCTTCTGCCGTGAATTACAATGTTCTGGTAAAGTTAGAGAATTCGGCAGATCCAAATATCAATACTGAAGTGTCAAAAACTACTACAGTAGGAGCCAATGAGTGGGAAGAACTAACCTTCCCGTTCGCTGCCAGTGAAAGTGGGAAGTATGACAAAATTATCCTGTTCTTTGAGTTAAATACGAATACAGAAGAAACCTACTATATTGACGATTTTGCACTTTATGGCGAAGGGAATGGCGGTGGCGGAGAGGAATTTGATTCCGGTTTGCTGGTAAACGGGGATTTTGAAGACGGGGCTGCACCCTGGACTATAGGCGTAGGAGATGAGCCCGCTACCTATCAGTCACTGAGGGAGAAAACACTTATTACTCTGTAGATGTAACTACAGCCGGTGAATGCATTTACTGTCAATATGAGTCAAAGCTGGAGATCACTGAAGGGTCTACTTATGTACTAACATTCGATGCGTGGTCTGATCGTGATAGAACTATCATTGCCGGTATTGGTTTAAGCGACGGAGATTTTTCAAATACCACCGAACAGGTGTCTATTAATACCGAACGCCAAACCTATAGCATTACACTTACCGCCGCTGATTTTGGAGCAGCAAATGCCCGGGTATTATTTGACTCAGGAGCAGAAGTTGGTATGGTGAATATTGATAATGTATCCTTGTTCCTGGAAGGTGGAGCCGGTCCTGGAGATTGTACAGATTCTGTCCTTAAGTTACCTATCACCTTTGACTGTGATAATGTTACCTATACGTTTAACACTTTTAATGGCGCTTCTTTCGAAATAGTGGATAACCCTGAACTATCGGGGGCTAATGCGGCAGCTTCTAAGGTTGGTAAAATCGTAAATACCGGCGCTCAATTCGAAGGTGGCGCATTCCCATTAGATATTCCGGTTAACTTTACTTCAGATAAGACTATTAAAATAAAGATATATTCCACTGTGGCCGTACCGGTGCTTCTAAAATTTGAGGGTGCAGGTGCTCCCGTAGAAACTTCAGCAGATCACACAGGTACGGGTTGGGAAGAACTTAGTTTTAATTTCACTACCTCAGATTCTTTCACGACCCTGGTACTTTTTATTGATGGTCCCGGTAATACAGCGGGTACGTTCTATGTAGATGATTTCATTCAAACAGAAACTTCAGGAGGTGGAGGAGGTTCCGGACCAGGACCTGATGGAAATTACATTACTAACGGGGATTTTGAAACCGGAGATGAAACCGCGTGGTTGTTCTTTGACTCCGAGACTACTAATGGAGGAACTTCAGGGATAAGTGATGCAGAAAACAATACCGCAGGAGGAACATTCTCTGCTAGGGTACAAAGCGGCCAGGGAAATAATCCGGGAATTAAGCAGGAACGCTTTGGTGCAGGTTCTATCCAGCCTAATCAGCAGCTTACCGTTCAACTTGATTCAAAAATAGCCTCCTTACAAGACGGCGCGATCGTAAACGTGTTAGCATTTTCAGAAAGCGCAACAGAAGGGAAAGCTGCAGTATTGCATAACTTGGGTACAATAAACACAGCTGCTGGCACCTGGAATACAAACACCTACAATTTCACTACTGCAGGAGATGTGACCGGTGGAGTTTCCATTTTACTGGAAGTAGTTTGTGGAGGAGCAGAAGCCTGTGAAGGAATAGTATTCTTTGATAATGTTTCTGTAAAGGCTACAAACTAGAACCTTAAAACGTTGTCATTATTTTAAATTTCAGATAATAAAAAATAATTCAGAGTAGACTTATCCTCTCAAAAAGGGCAAAATTCAGAATAATTTTATCAGCTTAAAGCTATATCATGAAAATGCAATTCTAATTCAATAGTTTATTGGCTCCGATACTTTAGAAGCTTATCAAAGATGGAATTACCCACACTTCTGAGTTTCCTTTGCTTAGCCATTACTGAATTTAGACCTGGTGCCGGTCATCATCCTGTGGATTATAAGTAGATCACGAAATATATTTAATTGCAGAGCGCATTTGTCCCGGCTCATTTTTAAACTTGTGGAGGATAATTCCAAAGGTTGTTCCTTCTTCGTTGCTACTTTGAAGCTTTAATTCTCCTGCATGAGCTTCGGCAACTGCTTTAACAAGGTATAATCCCATCCCCCGGCTTTTGAGTCCGCTGGGGCCCTGGCCGCGGGAGGTGTTCAGAAACTCAAAAATGGCTTTTTGTCTTTCCGGTGCAATTGGTTCCCCTTCGTTGTGGACGCTTATTTCCACTGTCTCCTCACTATTTCTACATGTTATGGTAACCGGACCATTATTACGGCCATATTTTACGGCATTACTCACAAAATTCTCCAGGACCCTACGCACCATTGTACCGTCAAAGACACCATTGATACTTTCATCCTTACAATCAAAATAGATAGGATTAGAATAACTTTCTACAGCCTCCTGGTGCACGGCATTTACAAATTCCACGATGTTTTGTTCCGAGAAATTAAAGGTCATGCCCTCCCCGGCCTCAATAGTAATGGAATCAAGCAAGTTTTCTATAAGGTCTACACTTCTGTTGAGGCTGTTCACAGCCATCCCCTGGATCTTCTCGAATCTTTCGGGACCATCTTCATGTTTCATCATTTTTACAGCGAAAAGAGCAGCCGAAATAGGGTTTCGCATATCGTGCGCTACAAGTGCAATTAATTTTTGTCTCATATCCTGAAGAGAACCCGTAAAAGCTGTTGCAGAATACAACATGGCGTTCTCAATAGAATACTTGATCACCATCCCCGTCTCCTTGGTAAAAGCCTCCTTTTCCATAAGGACCACTGTGATCACCTTATCGAAGAGAATATACTCCCGCAAGATCTGGCCAAGGGAATAACCTTCTGAAGAAGCTCTGTGCCTGCCATGTTCTACACTATTTTCAAAAATTTCTTTATAGATCATTTCCTCCTTCACCACATCAAAATTCACAAAACGATCCATGATCCTAATAATATCATCAAGCAGGTGTGGCACGTGATCCCTAAGTGCTAACCTATTAGTGTTTTGGGAGGCAGAAACATCCTTTTTGATCCTGTCAATCCAGGTATTGATGATATTTTCTTTCTCATTCGTTAAAACTTGGGCGGCATATTTCATACTCAGGAAACAACTCTTTATTTATAAATTTTGCCAAGATACCATATTTCTTTCAGGTAGAATAAAGGTAGTTATTCCTGTGCTGTTCCCCACCAGTAATGTTTGGGAAATTCCTTTGCGGTAAGAAAATGACCCAAAAAAAGGGAGTAAAAAAATGCCTTTTTCAACCCTTCATTTTTAGAAGGATCAAGGCTCTGGTTCACCTGGAAGGAAAGAGATAATAGATTTTTAAATAACCCATTAACCTGATAACATGTGAATATAATAGAGAAACCCGGCAAAGCCGGGTTTCAGATGAAGTTGTAGAAGAATGAACTTGGTTAACCTCCCGCCCTGTTCAATTCTTCCAGGTTTTTTTGGCGGGTATCCTTTTCTTTGCCGGCGCGACTAAGTTTGTACCTCAGGTTTACACTTACACCCTGGCTGTAAAAATGCTGCTGCATTTTAAATGTACTACCGGGATATTCCCCAGTGACTGTCATCTCCATTCCATTAAAGATATCCTTTGCTTTTAAAGTCACATCCAGCCTGTCATCCAAAAAGCTCTTTTTAAGCCCCATGTCGATATACCACCTGCTTTCCAAATGATATATGCCCATGGCCATAGGACCATAATAAGCACCTGTTACTTCCATTTTCAAATCCCATGGCAGGTTAATTTGATTGTTTGACTGAACTGAATAATACAAATTGTCATTTTCAATCAACCGGTCTTCATAGGCGATGTCATAATTCATTTGATTTACAACGAAAGTATTGGTCATGTTCCAAAAAGAACCAATCTCGACCGGTACTACAAGAGTGGCAAACATAGAGATCTCTTTATCCAGGTTGGCAGTTGTAAAAATTGTTTGTCCTGTTTCTTCATTTATCCTCGGGTATTCTCCCATAGGACCTTCGGTATGGTCATAGCCGAGAACTAACTGATATTTTCCGAACAGGTTTTGCGTCACCTTATAAGATGAAGTTATTGAGGCTTCCAGATCGGGATTTCCTACTATATATGTATATGGATCCAAATAGAACAGGAAAGGATTCAACGTACTGTATCTCGGTCTGTCAATCCTTCTGTTATAGGAATAATTCAACTCGTAATTCTCCGTCACTTTTTGGCTTAACTGAATATTTGGAAAGAAGTCCAGGTAATTCCTTTTATTCACGTCGCCTGTAGTTGGTGAAATGCCTTCTCCAATTGTCTGCTCTGCCCGCAGCCCTGCCTGAAGGTTCCAGGTATCGTTGAATTTATTCCTGTAACTCAAATAGGCGGCGTAGATTTCTTCTTCATAATTAAAGTTGTTGCTTCGTGTAGGATCTAATGTCCTTTCCCCTGTTTCTCCCAGGTAAAACTTCAGGTCACTTTCAGAAGTTACGGTACTACCCTTAATTCCCATTGCAAGTCCGGAGCGTTCATTTAAAGGTAATTCGAGATCGGCCTTTGCTGCTATAATATTGTAGGAAGAAAAACTTTGATTGAACAGGTTTTCAGTTTCGTTTGCTTCATCCTCGAAATAATTGTAGAAATTATTGAAGTAGGAATTCCTGTCCCGGTTTAGCCTTACAAAATCCACATCTGCAGTCAACACAGTTCCAACAGTATCCAGTTTTCCCGTATAATGTGCATTCAATCTTGCATTGCCATAATCCTCGACCGAACTATTTTTCGAGATGATGTTTACGAGATCTCCTTCGCCATCGTCACCAAGAGCGGTTTGTGTGTTCCAGGATCCGTCTTCTTCATAAAACGAGTAGCTCCCGGTTACCCCTACAGTGTGTTTTTTATCAATATTGTAGTCAAATCCTGTCCTTACAGAAGGAACCCATCGGGTTTCCAGCTGTTTCCCTGTTTGAGCATAGTAATCAAATTCCGCTTCATTTGTAAACTCGCGATAAGCCTCCTGCTCCCGGTTAAACCCGGACTTGGTTGCATCCAAACTAAGAAACCCTGACCATTTTTCTTCTCCGTAGTTAAGGTTGGCACCTGCATTATACCAATTTTCATCATTAAACTCCACTCCTCCATATACGCTTCCCGTGAAGCCAATCTTTACATTCTTCTTTAAAATGATGTTGATAATACCCGATGTTCCTGCAGCCGGATATTTCGCGGAAGGACTATGCACAAGTTCTATTTTTTCGATATTTTCAGCAGGCATAGTTTCCAACATGTTCTTTAGCTCGTCGGCAGAAAGAAATGTTTCCCGGCCGTTGATCATTACTTCTACTCCCGATTTTCCATTAAGTTTGAGACCTCCATCCTGATCTGCGGTAATTCCCGGGCTTTTAGATACAACCTCATATGCTGTGCTTCCTGCAGCCATCGCAGTTCCCTCTACCCTTACTACCATTTTTCCGGCTTCAAGTTCTACCCTTGGTCTCCATGCCTGGACCATTACTTCATTAAGCATGGTTACTTCGGCAGGTAAGATTACCTGTCCGAAATCTCGTTGATAATCGGGAGATGTGATTTCGAAAGCATTTGTAAATTTAGATTCATATCCCATTGCACTAAAGCGCAGCAGATAATCTCCTTTTACCGGTGCATCTAATTCGAATATCCCGTCCAGATCTGTAGTAGTTCCGGTTACTATAGTTGAATCGGGTAATTTTATCACTGCAACTGTGGCAAATGGAATACTCTCTTGTTTCTGGTCATAAAGACTCCCTTTAAGCTGACCTTCTTCCTGTGCCGATAGGTTCGGGCATCCAAAAAGAATAAAAAATACTATTAATAATTGACTGTACAACTTCATCACTTTGTGGTTTTAATTAGACTTGATTTCTTTGGTTAACAAGACAAATATGAAGCTGTTAGCCGGCCAGGGAAACCGAAAAATGTTGAACCGGGATATTTACGGAATGAATCGGGATATAGGATAAATGAAATGAAAAGGGTTTTTGAAGATTTCCACTTATTTGCATCTGGAATAAAACTATTCTATGGATGCGTACGACCATTACTTAAAAAGCTATTAATTCTTTACATTTACCTAAACAAAGAAATCCTCTATCTCATCAAGACAGGAAAGTTGAATAGCAATCTTGCTTCAGAAGAAAAATATTCTTCCGATCCTTCCCTTAAGCAATGGCTTCTAAAATTGGCATTGCGAGCTTTAATTTTAAGTTTCCTGGTATTCTTCACCATGGTGTATATACACCAGGGCTCTCTGATCTTTAATGAAAATGGCTCAACCATTTTTAACCGACTTGCGGCATTTGAATTTTCTGCTACTGTTCTTTTTCTTTTCCTGGTATTCCTTGTTCATAGAGGAATATCAAAAGTTATCAATGACTATCGTCTGGCCAATCATGGTTCTCTTTTCAGGGGTTTAATGGAGGCAATACTGGTGATCATAAGCACCGTGGTTTTACTTTACTTGTGCCTCTTCGTTCCCTTTCAGATTTATTTTTCCGAATGTTGAAATTCCACCGGACAGGATAAGGTTCAATAACGTGGTGATGGCGATAATCACCTTGTTTTTCTATTATTTTGTGGAAAGGGAGAGGAGCAAAAAGCAACTTCAAAAGGAAATGTTACACGCCGCCCGGCTTCAAAAGGAAAATTTTCAGGCTCAGTTACAAAGTTTAAAATCCCAGGTAAGCCCACATTTCTTATTTAACAGCCTAAATGTTCTTCGTTCCCTAATTCCGCAGGATCCTGGAAAAGCTTCAGACTTTACAGAGCGCCTTTCAGATCTTTACCGGGCATTTTTGGAGAATAGTGTCCAGCAATTGATCCCGCTGAAAAAGGAACTGGAGGTTGTAAATTCATACATCTTCCTCTTAGAAACCCGTTTTGGAAGTGCGGTTAAATTTGAACTTGACATTCCTTCCGAAGTAGAACAACTACAACTACCGCCGGGAGCCCTGCAGATGTTGATCGAAAATGCGATCAAACATAACGGCTCTACAAGGAAAAAGCCTCTAAGGATTGAAATTTTTGTTGAAGAGGATTATTTATGTGTACAAAATAACCTTCAGCCCCGCCTTGACGAAGTCAGATCCACAAATACAGGGCTGGAGAACATTAGGAGACGCTACGATTACTTTTCAGACAAAGAAGTTATAATCGAAAAATCAAAAGAAAAATTTATAGTAAAACTGCCACTTTTAAAGCTCCAGTACAATGAGAACAGTCATAATTGAAGATGAAGCTTTTGCAGCTGACGCTCTCGAAAACCTGATCCTGCAGCTAAGGCCAAAGGCGCAGATCCTTGAAAAGCTGGAATCTGTTGAAGAGTCTGTTGAGTGGTTAAAAACACATGAGCAGCCCGATGTATTGTTCTGCGATATTCATCTATCTGACGGCAGCAGCTTTGAGATCTTTAAACAAGTAGACCTGCAAAGTCCGGTAATTTTCACCACCGCTTTTGATGAATATGCCATTGAAGCTTTTAAAGTAAACAGTGTCGACTATTTGCTGAAACCCATCAAAAAAGAGGCACTGGAAAAATCTATTAAAAAGTACGAGAGCCTGCAGCAGGGAAATATGCAACAGGAACTTGAGAACATCAGGAACTTATTACAAAACGGACCATTAAAGCCATCAGTCGCAAAAAAGTCCCGCTTTATGGTTAAAAGTGGACAAAGCATAAAGGTCATTCAGCAGGAAGAAATTGCCTTTTTTCTGGCCGAAGAAGGAATCGTGCTTCTGGTGAACTTTGACAAACAAAGATTTGTCATTGATTATACTCTTGATCAACTTGAAGAACAATTAGACGGCAAGAATTTTTTCAGGGCAAACCGGCAATTGATTGTGAACATTAATTCAGTTGCCAGGGCAGAGCCTTATTTTAAAGGCCGTCTTCTTCTACAGACCGAACCTGCTGCCCCGGGAGACCAGGTTATAAGCAGCAACAAGGCATCAGCCTTTAAGAAGTGGCTTGATGATCTTTAAAAAACTCCTAACTTCTCGCAGGGAATTTTAGGATTCTATTCCTCCTTCCTGTTGGCATTTGGCAATGTAAAGGTAAAAACAGAACCCTCTCCCAGTTCACTCTCTACAGAAATTTCTCCTCCATGACGCGCCACGATCTCGTGGGCAAGAAATAGACCTATTCCAAGACCTGCATAAGTTTCTTCGCTTTTTCCTTCAACCCTGTGAAAGCGTTTAAAGACTTCCTTTTGATCTTTTTTGGAAATCCCAATCCCTTTATCGGCGACACTTACGGCTACTTTTTGATCGCCACCATCACTTATCCTCACCTGAACCGATTTATTCTCTGGGGAATATTTTACTGCATTGGTCACAAGATTGATGAGTACCTGCCCCACACGATCTTTATCTGCTACCACGTCAAATCTTGCATCGTGATGAATGCTAATGGAGTGGTCTATCTCGGTGTGAATAAGATCCTGATTTGTTTCTTCAATAAAATCATTAATATCAAAAGTTTCCATTTTAAGGTCCAGCTTGTTTTCTTCGATCCTGGAAATATCCAAAATTTCTGAAATGAGGCGGGTTAACCTGTTTACCTGTTCATTAATTCTATTTAATGAAGGTTCAATAGGTAGTGAATCCAAATCCTGCCGCTTTTGCTGAAGTAGGGTTAGAAGTAATTGCACGTAACCTTTGATAGAAGTAATTGGTGTTTTGAGTTCATGGCTCACCAACTGCAGGAAGCCTTCCTTTCTTTTCTCTTCTTCTTTAAATCTTTCAATTTCTACAGTCGCACCAATCCATTGCTTGACTTCTCCTGCTTCATCCTTTATTGGTATTGCACGTATTAAATGCCATCTGTATTCCCCTTTTTTATCTAATAACCTGGCTTCAATTTCGAGTTCCCCACCTGTCTTAACGCTATTCCTTAAGTTTTTGGTGGTTTCCTCAAGGTCTTCAGGGTGAACAAGTTTCATCCATCCTTTTTCCAAAAGCTCCTCGTTGGTCCATCCTGTATAATCCTGCCAGCTTTTATTATAGTAATTTACTTTCCCGTCTGCATTGGCGTTGGTCACTTTCTCCGGAATAAGTTCGGTGAACTGGCGGAATTGTTCACTGCTTTTAATTAGCGCTTTCTCTGCTTCTTTGTGAAGCTGAATGTTGGTATTGGTCCCAAACCATTTCATGATCTCCCCATCAGATCCAAAAAGCGGAAGTGCCTTTGCCAGGAACCAGTTGTAATTACCATTTGTATCCTGTAACCTGTATTCAATAGAAAAAGGATCCCCTGTTTGAAGGCATTTTTGCCAGGATTCCTTTACCCTTTCTCTATCGTCGGGATGATAATATTTCTGCCAATCTTCCGGTTTTCTCTCTGTACTTGAAGATCCTGTATATTCTGCCCACCGGTTATTAAAAAATTCAGGCTGCCCTTTTGAATCTGTGATCCATATAAGTTGTGGAATTGTTTCTACCAGAAGCCGGAACCTGAATTCACTTTTTTCAAGAGAACGCTCGGCTATTCTTTTGTCGGTAATATCACCAAATACAAGCAGGATCAATTTCTCCCCTCCTTCCTCTCTAATGATCTCCCGGGCATTGATAAGCATGGTTCGCTCCCCCACTACCGGAAATTCCTGTGTGATCTCGTAATTGGTAATGGTGGATTTGTCCTGAAGGATCTTTTTTAGTAAACTTTCAAGTTCCTCAAGATTCCAGTCCCTGTTGCCCAAACTTAAGATCGACTTGTTCTCTACTGCGGCTTCAGAGGTTCTAAAGGTCTTATAGAAAACCTGGTTGGCCGATTTGATCCTGAGATTACTGTCAAGTACGATCCATGGTTCCCTTACGGTTTCAAGAATATCTACAGCAAAATTCCTGGCTGTTGTAAGGTTCCTGTTCATGCTAAGCAGTTCCTGATTAAGACTTGTAAGCTCCTCATTGGTGCTTTGCAGTTCTTCCTTGCTTGTTTCCAGCTCCTCATTAAGAGTTTGCAATTCTTCGCTCCCACTTTGCAGCTCCTCGTTGGCACTTTGAAGTTCCTCATTGGTGGCTTCCTGCTCTTCGGTAATACTGCGCATATCTTCGCGGGATTGTGCCAGTTCCCTTTCAAGTTGATGTATAAAAAGATCCTTTTCCTCCTTTTTGTTCTTTCCGGTTATGCTTTTCCTTTTCATTTGCTGGTATCCCAGCACAGGAATCCTTCCTGCGGGATCATGGAACAGGATCAAATAATAAGGTTCTGCCAGGTTGGGCAAAGGAATTGCCTCTATGGTTATGGACCGCGATTCCCCATCTGCCTGTATAGGAATATTTTCACGAACAACAGAATCACCTTCTTTTTTCGCATGATGAATTATGCTGCGCAGTTCAAAGGCCAGGCCAGGTTTTGCCATTTTCATCAGGTTTAAATCCGGCTTCCCGGCCTGTGGCTCAAGGTAAGAACCTGTTTGCCCTCTAAAATGTACAATATCCATAGCCTCATCTATTACCACTCCTGCAGGAGTGTACCGGCTTAAGATAACCTCATCTGCAGCGCGTTGAAAATCTGTACGTGCATTTTCTGTCCTCACCGGCCTGCTGAATTCCCGGGTGCTTTCTTCCCTGCGCTGTCCTGCTACCTGCACCGGTTTTCCTGTCCGGTTCTTGGGAGTGAATATTTTATAGTTCTTTTCTACAGAATTAAAAAGATCGGGCGCATTTCCGGTAGTTTCCGATTTTCCAAGCACTAAAAATCCTTTCTTCCTTAGCGCATAATGAAAGGTGCTAAGCGCTTTTTTCTGCAGGTAAGGTTGCAGATAAATAAGAACATTACGACAGGAGATCATATCCATTTTTCCAAATGGTGGGTCTTTGAGAAAATTATGCAGAGAAAACACGCACATCTCCCGCACCTCTTTATTAACCTGGTAACTACTGTCCACTTTATTAAAAAACCGTTCAAGGCGTAGTGGGCTTAGGCCCTCCAGATCACTTTTCCTGTAGATCCCACTACGGGCTTTTTTTAATGCAGGTTCACTTATATCTGTACCAAAGATCTGCACCTTTCCCTGTACCTGATTCTCTTCCATGAATTCCAGCAAGCAGATGGCAATGCTGTATACTTCCTGACCTGTACTACAACCTGCCACCCAGATTCTTATGGAATCTTCCTTGCCTTTACTTTTGAAAATTTCAGGAAATATGGTGCTGGAAAGCCTGGCAAATATTTCTTCATCCCTAAAAAACTCTGTTACGGGGATCAATAAATCCTGCTGCAACACATCCTGTTCTACTTTGTTCTCCCGTAGCCAATCTAAATATTCTGTGGGATTTTGATTGCCATTGAGGGCCATTCTGCGTAGTATTCTTCTGCGAATGGTGGTTTGTTTATAATAAGTAAAATCTATTCCTTTCCTAATACGTAACAAGGTTAAGATCTGTTTATAAATATCAGCATTCTCGGTTTCCAGTTTTTTCTCTTCGCCGTCATCTCCCAGGTAATACCTTACTACTTCCAGGATCTTTCCGGGAATTTCACGGGGAGGCAAAATAAAATCCACCACCCCTTCCTCAATGGCCGAGTGCGGCATAGAGGTATATTCGGCTGTTTCTTCATTTTGGGCAAAGGTGATTCCTCCATTCTCCTTTATTGCCCTGAATCCGGCTGTTCCGTCGGACCCGTTTCCTGTGAGGATCACCCCAATCGATTGTGCCTGATGCACTTCGGCCAGGGATTCTAAAAAGAGGTTAATAGGCAGATGGATTCTTTTATTCTCTTTTTGAGGCCTCACACTAAGTACCAATTTCCCATTATTAGTAACCAACATCTTATTGCTGGGAATAATATAAATATGATCAGGTTTAACCTCAATTTCGTCCGTAACCTCCAGAACGGGTATTTTCGAACATTTTTGGAGCAACTCCGGTAATAGGCTATCATGGTTTGGATCTAAATGCTGCACCAACACGTAAGCCATACCGGAATCTTTCGAAATCGCCTGTACAAACTCTTTAAAAGCAGCCAGTCCCCCGGCCGATGCCCCCACCCCAACCACCGGGAAAAGGTTATTTGACTGTGTATATTCCGTGGTCTGTATTTCTTCTTCCTGGGACATTTAGTTATCTCAAGTTAAAACGGTTAAAACTGGAAATATGCGACTTCTGGATTTTTATCCTTTATCTTAAAATGCTTCTGACACCTATAGAGAAAAATGAGGTGTGGAATAGCAGTAGCTTTTTTGCTCGTGGAAGATATGAAAATTTAACTTCTTCTGAATACGCATTTCCGTTCTCATTTAAGATTAATTTGGTAATACCGCCACCTGTTGTCAGTTGTTCCGGAAGCATTTTTTTTCAAACCCACTGCCACTTCTGTAAATATAAGATACGAAAAAACATTCACGAACGCCTTTTGATTTATACTGCCCGGGGCTATATACCATCTACCTAAAAGGACCTTTTGAACAAACATTTTTAAAAACTCTGCTCGCCCACAAAATATATCAGCGAAAATTGCTTCAGGGTAGATCTCTTACAACATAAATTTATTACACCAGTATCCAGGTCTTCTGCGCAAGAAAAACAACCTGAGATCATGTTACAAAACGGCTTCATGCCTTACCTTCAATAACCCTGGCAAAACTACTTCAGTCCCAATTCATTTATGAAATTTTTTTTGTTCCCTTCAGGTATTCTTTCGCCTCTTCGAAACCTTATTTATATGCTGAAAATTCATTAACTTTTCACTAACAGCATTTCCTCCATATTTTTGTTCCCTTTGTTAAACCTGCTGATATTCAGTTTTGTAAAACAACAAAATGATGTCTACAACTTTACCTCCTGCTCTTATTCTGGGAATTCTTTTGACTTTGGGATCTATTGCCGGAATTTTTGCAGAAAAAATTAAATTCCCC
The DNA here is from genome assembly GCA_963709775.1 of uncultured Flavobacteriaceae bacterium. GTDB lineage: Bacteria > Bacteroidota > Bacteroidia > Flavobacteriales > Flavobacteriaceae > Salinimicrobium. Next base: position 345,590 of record CAVPXS010000001.1, read on the forward strand.
CGAGTTGTTGCATATATCCTGGTAGGAGCACTTTTTTCTCCCGATCTGTTAGGTGCTACTTTTGATCTTCATACAGATAAGTGGTCACCTCTTTTGACCGATATTATGCTGGGGATCATTGCATATATCATAGGATCGGAAATTAACCTTAAAGATCTTAAAAGGGAAGAAAACACTGTTATCTGGGCGGTGCTGGGGCAGAGTCTGGGTGTGCTTGCATTTGTTTCCCTCGGCCTGTGGTTGCTCCCTTCGGTTCTACATATGGATTTTACACCGGGATTATATCAGGCCCTGGTTTTTGGAGCGGTGGCAACGGCCACTGCGCCCGCAGCAATATTAGGAATTATCGAAGAATACAAAGCAAAGGGAGAATTTACCAATACCCTGTTGGGCATTGTTGCTGTTGATGACGCCATAGGAATTATTTTCTTCACCCTCATTTTAGGTATGGGTGCAGAAGGCGGCTTTGGGAGCAGTATCCTGGAAGGACTTCGGGAAGTGGGAGGTGCCCTCCTGTTGGGAGGAATTTTTGGAGTTGGTCTTGGGTATATTGGCAACCGCTTCCAGCAGGAAAATTTAAGGCTGGTAACTATTATTGGGTTTATACTTGCTGTATTCAGCTTATCCCAGCTTTTTGGATTTTCTATGTTGCTTAGCTGTATGAGTCTTGGATTTATTTCGGTTTTGTTTTATCCTAAAAAGCAGGCTGAATGGTTGATTCCTTTAGAACACATTGAAGAGCTGGTATTTGTTTTTTTCTTTACGCTGGCTGGGATACATTTTAAATTAAGCATCTTTCTTTCATCCTTCTTCCTGGTCCTGCTCTATATAATACTCAGAACATTGGGTAAATATATTGGTGCTTTTGCAGGACTTTCCATAGCCGGTACAGATCATAAAACCAGAAGATTACTCGGGCTATGTCTTTTCCCCCAGGCCGGGGTGGCAATCGGGCTTGCAATACGCGCCAGCAATCAACCCGGTTTTGAAGAAGTGGGTGCCCTACTTCTCAATATCATTCTGGGATCAACTATCCTATTTGAACTTATAGCACCTTTTGTGACCAGGTACGCCCTTAAAAAAGCAGGAGAAATAAAACCTTCAGAATGAAATATACCCGGTCGAAAAATACAGCTGAGGACTAATGCCTCCTCCCACATGTAAGAGAATTCTTCGGAAGTGTTATCTTTAGAGACAAAATATTTTACCACATGAAAACGCATCTTACCAAAATTTGCCTGATAACCTTTTTCTTCTTCGGAATTTCAGGATTCTCACAGGGTCTTAATCAGAAGCAAATTGACAGCCTTGTTCAAGAAGACCATGAAGACCTTTGACGTTCCCGGCATTGCTGTTGCCGTTCTTAAAGACGGGGAGGTAGTTCATATGGAAGGCTATGGCACCCGATCCCTGAAAGACGGGGGAAAGGTAGACGAAAATACCCTTTTTGGAGTAGCTTCCAACACTAAGGCCATGACCAGTGCCGCCCTGGCAATGCTTGTTGATGAAGGTAAGCTGGAATGGGATACCAAAGTCATTGAAGTACTTCCGGAATTCAAATTATACGATCCTTATGTCACCAGCGAATTTACCGTCCGGGATCTTCTCACCCACCGCAGCGGACTCGGCCTTGGGGCCGGGGATCTTATGGTGTGGCCATCACAAAATACTACTCAAAAAGATGAACTTATCTACAACCTGCGCTATCTCAAGCCTGTTTCCTCTTTTCGTTCTCAATACGATTATGACAACCTGCTGTACATCGTAGCCGGGGTCATTGTGGAAAGGGTTTCGGGACAGGATTATGAAACCTTCATTGAAAAGAACATTTTTGACCCCCTGGGGATGGATCGTTCGGCTGTGAACTATAACCTCATCGAAGACAAATCCAATGTGATCGACGGCCATGCGCCCACAGACGGAAAACTGGTACCGGTTGGCCTCAGCTTTACCGATGCCGCCAATCCGGCAGCGGGAGTGTATTCTTCCGTAGAAGATATGAGCAAATGGGTACAGGCCCAGCTTAACGGCGGAAAGTATGGCGAAAACCTGGAAAAGGAACTCTTCAGCGAGCGGCAACATCGCGAAATGTGGAAACCACAAACCCTCACAGGTACCGGAAAAGGCGATTATAACACCCACTTCAAAGCTTACGGACTGGGCTGGTTTTTAAGCGATGTGAACGGCTACCTCGAAGTCACCCATACCGGTGGTCTCCTGGGGATCGTGAGCCAGGTGACCATGATCCCCGAACTTGACCTGGGGATCATCGTTCTCACCAATCAGCAGTCCGGTGCCGCCTTCAGGTCGATTACCAACAGCATTAAGGATGCTTACTTCGGAATAAAAGGAGAAGACAGGATAAGCCAGTATAATGAAAGCAGGTTGCGCTATGAAAAACGAGCTGATTCTGTAGTGGCTGAAGTCTGGAAAAATGTTGCTGAAGTTCAGAAGAAAAGTAAAATGAGTGCAGAAGCGCTCTCGAATTATTCCGGAACTTACGAGGATCCATGGTTTGGAAAGGTTCACATCAAAATGCAGGATGGAAAGTTGCGTTTTGAAGCCGAAAATTCTCCTGACCTTCATGGGGAAATGAGTTTTTATAAAGGAAATTCTTTTGTGGTGAGATGGGATGATCGCAGCCTGAATGGAGATGCTTTCGCGGTATTTGACCTTGATCGGGAAGGAAAAACCACAGGTTTTACCATGGAACCCGTTTCCCCAATGACCGACTTTAGTTTTGATTTCCAGGACCTGGAATTTTCGAAGGTACAATAATTGAATTCCTGTAAATATGAAGACAGCCGCGAGAGATCGTGGCTGTTGCTGTTTTAGCTCAACCGGTTCTTGTATCATTAATGCTGTGGATCTGAAGATGCGGATATGGCCTCTATTTTAATGGCCGGTATTTCAGTATTAATTTCCATATTCTTTTTTCAGCGTCACCTCTTGTCGCCCTCCTCTCTTATCTTAGTACTACAAAAGGATTAGAGATGAGAAAACTTGAGATCAGCTTGACTGAAGAACAGTACCAACACATACAGGAAGAGCTAAAATACGGCGGCAGGACCATGCTCGCTGAAGAAACGTTTGGAGGGTATGAGCTTACGTTGCATGTTGGTGTTCCGGATATCTATACCTATTTGCAATTGAAATACATAAATGATATTGATCTGGGAGAAGTGAAATTTGAACTGAAATGAAGTTGAATCAGTTGTGGGTTGCGGGTTGCGGGTTGCGGGTTGCGGGTTGCGGGTTGCGGGTTTAAAATTTTCCGTTTCACCCCTCCCGATAGCTATCGGGACTAAAGGGAGCCGGAAAATTTTTTACAGGCTACTGATGTAGGAGACAATACAGAGAAATGCATTTAAAAAGAACAGAATATAAATCTAAACGTTTTTACCATGTCAGATTATAGAGAAAAGATCATCCTCACCTACCGCGCCTTATTGAAAACCCATGAGAAACTGACTGATAGGATCATCAACGTTGGAATGCTGGGGGAATTTGCAGAAGTAAACAAAGTATTTCAACCCGGGGACACGTACAAATTTGACCTGGAGCAATTCCGCGGGACCAATGACACCAACCTCAACCTGCTGCTCAATTTCTTCGATCAATTGGAGGAGGTGATGAACTCCCTCGCCAACCTCAACGGGATCACGGAAGAGGAATTGGAAGATGATAATCTTTGAAGTAAGATTGTAGAAGTACAGAGGAAGTAAGATTTTAGAAGTACGAAGGTCGAAGTGAATTTTAAATTCAAATCATACATTTCGAAAAGATGTTTTTTACTTTTGCCTCCATTTTACATTATGATCAGAATTCTTCTTTTAAGTATAGCTATTTTAATTCCGTCCCTGGTCTCTGCACAGTTGGTGAATATTGAATCCAAACGTATGCAGACAGATTCGATAAGGTTCACCCTCAACGCCGATTTTTCCTTTAATCACACCAACAATGACGGGAGCCAGGTCAACCAGATAGATGCTGCCCTTACCGCGCAGCTTAAGTCAAAGGACCTTCGGAAGATCTATTTTATCCTGGGAAATTATAAGTTTATTGATTCGGGAGAAGAAAACCTGCAGAATGCGTGGTTCCTTCATGGGAGGTTCAATTACAAGTTTAGTCAGCTATTGAGATTTGAGACTTTTCTTCAGGGGCAGTACAACCAACTTCTGGTGGTAGAGCAGCGAAATTTGATCGGTGCAGGGCTCCGGGTGAAATGGATTGATAAGGAAAGATTCACCGGTTATGCCGGCAACAGCTACATGTATGAAATCGAAACCAGTGACCGGGCAGGAACCACTAATTATAATCACCGCAACAGCACCTATCTAACTTTGTCATATACTACAAAATCTCAAAAATTTTCCATTGCCAATACTGTTTACTATCAGCCGCTTTACAGCGATATAAGCGACTATAGGATCCTGGAACAATTTAGACTGGACATTCCCCTTTCCACCTGGCTAAAAGTCTTCACCCTTTACAACTACTACTTTGACAGTAAAACTCCGCTAAACACCGAAGAATATACCTCAAACCTGAATTTGGGAATAGGGATCAGTCTGTAAATACCAGGTTAGAAGTACGAAGGAGAAATAAAATTTTGAAGTTTTTTCTGAACATTCATGAACTGAGCGTAGCTGAAGTAAAAACTTACTCTTTTGAAGTACTGCACATTAGAAGTACGAAGGAAGAAGTAAAAAAAATTTTCTGAACACCGATCACTAAAAACTTACTGCCTACTCACCCCCTGCCCACTGCATACTATTTTCTGATCACCGATCACTTCCCTTTAAAACTTCCCGCCATTTGCCACTTTCTGCATAATCTTTAAGAACCTTATTGCGCCCTTTTAGAAATCTGGTCATGTAGCTTTTGAGGAACAATTTATTTGCCAACCGACCTAAAATGCCTAGCGGAGCCTGGAATTTAAACACATCTTTCATAACTGTTCCTCCATTCGAAGTAGAGAAATAATGTTCATGCCTGAAACTTTTAAACGCACCTTTCACCATTTCATCTGCAAAAAAATTCGGGTCTGTCGAATTCTGTAACTCTGGTAGTAAGACTTTGCACTACCCCAAGATGTTTCCCCCGCCAGGTAACAGTTTCATTCAGGCCAATTAATCCGCTGGTCCTCCCTGCAACTGCTCTTTCATCCGACGATCTATTGATCTCCGATTGAAAATCAATGCTCCTGGACAGATCGAATACAATTTTCTGCTCAGCTTTTATATATGTTTCTAACCTTATTACCGGCATATTATTAATTGTTGTTTCGTCTCTTAAAATACGATATTAGAAAAAGAGCCAAGAACCAAGAGTCAAGAACCAAGACTTTTTGCCGGTTGAACTGATTACTGAACACTGAGCACTAAACACTTACTGCCGACTTATCACTGCGCACTGCCTACTGAAATTCCATTGTCATTCAGAACGAGCGGTGCGAAGTGAAGAATCTCTTTTGAAGGACGAAATTAGAAGTACGAAGTAGAAGTACACTCCTGCTGTCAATCTTGAAAGAACCAAGAGTCAAGAACCAAGACTTTGGAACTGATTACTGAACACTGAGCACTAAATACTTACTGCCGACTTATCACTGCGCACTGCATACTGAAATTCCATTGTCATTCAGAACGAGCGGTAGCGAAGCGAAGAATCTCTTTTGAAGTACGAAGTTAGAAATTAGAAGTTAGAAGTTCAGTTTCCCTGAACCTCGTCACGGATTGCAAATCCGCGCCATCGGGTCGGAGGTTGAAAATTTCCGTTTTACCCCTCCCGATAGCTATCGGGACTAAAGGGAGCCGGAAAATTTTCAAGGACATTTATTTTATCGTCAATTCTATGGGAGAAACACATTCCCCCGGCCTATCGAAAATTGATCGTAAAATTTAAAAGGACCCCGATAACTATCGGGGGTAAAATTTTATGCTGTCTGAGCGAAACGAAATATTCTTTTTTGCTCAATACCTAACGCGAGTTCAGAAAATTTAGCCATCGACTGAAAAATTTAGATCCATTTTCGTAAGCCTAGTCCCGACGTTTCGGGATTGGTTCTTTGCCTGCATCCGACGACCGCAGGGAGAGGAATGCACAGGAAAAAGAACGGAAGAATCTCTTTTGATGTGAAATTAGAAATACGAAGCTAGAAGTACACCTTCTTCTGTCAATCATAAAAGAGTCAAGAGCTTACCTTAAATCCAGTCCTCAGCCAAAATCCTTTCTTGCTTTTCCAGCTGTTGTACTACTACTCCAAGTTCGTTGATGATATTCTTTCCTTTGTCCTTATTGTACCAAATTTGCAGCAGGGTTTTAAACTGGGCGTCGATCTTGCCGAATTTCTCTTTATAGTCGGTCACTAGTTTAGTAGCTGCAGCCGTTCGTGGGCCCCAGGTGGCCATCACCTCCAGGTTGGGATTCATTATAATGAGCTTTGGAATGGAGCGGGTGCCATTGGTAAGGAAATGATCCATTAGTTCCGGATACTCATCTCTCAAAACAACCCTGAGCTCAATATTTTCTGAAGCCTCTGCAAGTTTGTTGAGCACCGGCAGCGTTTGGGCCGCGTCTCCACACCAGGATTCGGTAATGAGCAGCCAGATCTGTTTAATTCCAACACCTTTAAAAAGAGAGGTTTCGGTTTCCGAAAGCTGAATGGTTTTATTCAGCCGCAGGGAACGTTTATAGTTCAGAGCAGTAAATTCAACCCGGTCCTGATCGATTTCTCCTGTAGTGCTTTCGGTAAGCACCAGCTTATTCATCAGGTCCATATATTCCGTGTAGGTCATGGAGCCTTCCAGACCTTGAGCCAGTTTTTCTATCATAAGGATTAATTTTAAAATGCAAAAATATGGTTCTCTTTTAAGGGAAGATATGATCCTTCTCAGGTTTGGTAATGGTTAATAAGTTAATTGGCGCTTGGTTAATTGGGGTGGGGTGATTTGTTAAAAATTATCGGCGCATTCAACTGATTTTCAATAATTTAATTTTATATTTATTTGTTCTTTATCCAAAAAGGTGATTTTCTCAACCTTTTTTTGGAAGGTTTTTTACCGTTATTCCCTCTGCTGCGGTTACTCATTATAGTGCCCCTTTTAACTCTTCTTATTAAAAAATATGGGAATCAACTATTTCTCAAAAGTCAGGGCTTCAGCCATATTTCTTTGTTTTAGCTTTCTGTTATTTCTGCCGGTCAAATCTTTAACAGCACAAACTATTGTTGCCGATAATGAAGAGAAAGGAACCGCTGAAAAATATTCCGGGCCTATAATAGATATGCACCTTCACTCCTACTCTAACGACTTCTGGGGTCCGGCACCTAATCCTGCAACAGGAAATCTTTCCCCTGCGAGTACCAAGGAGCAAATGGAGCAGAGCTTTGAGGTAATGACAAAATACAATATCGTCCTGGGAGCGGTTTCGGGAATTTCACCTAACAGCGGAAATGACTGGCACACCTACGACGCGGAGCGAACTCTACGCGGAATTGAGCTTCGGGAGCCCTCAGAAGTTATGTCGCCCGATAGTCTGCGGCAACTTATTCGTGACGGGCAGCTGGATATGCTTGGAGAGGTAGGAGCCCAGTATTTTGGTTACTCACCCATCAGATCCCGGATATTATCCCTATTATAAAATAGCAGAAGAGGAAGGTATCCCGGTGGGGATCCACACGGGCGCCAGTTTTCCCGGCACCCCGTATCGCTGCTGTCCAAAATTCCGACTTAAAATGGGAGATCCATTACTGTTAGAGGATATGCTGATCGAATTTCCAAAACTAAAGGTGTTTATGATGCATTCGGGTGGTGCAGGGCCATATTCTGAATATGCGCTGATGATGATGTTCATGTATCCGCAGTTATATACAGACTTAAGTATAATTAACTGGATGCCCGGAATGGAACGGGTGCTGGAAGCGTTTCTAAAGCAGGCAAAACAAATGGGTATGCTGGACCGCATTCTCTTTGGAACCGATCAAATGATCTGGCCCGAAGCTATTGGTATAGCAGTAGAGCGCATCAATTCCCTGGAATTTTTAACCCTTGAAGAGAAAGCGAATATATTTTACAACAATGCCGCCCGGTTTCTGGAGCTGAGTGAGGAAGATATAAAGGCCCATAAAGAAATGCCGGCGCAGGGAAGATAAAATTTTAATTGTTATAAGGTTTACCCGCTTGCGATGTACGCTCCTAGAAGTACCATTTTAGAAACCCCCTGCCGTCAATCTTAAAAGAGTCAAGAGCCAAGAGCCAGGAATCAAGACTTTTTGACTGTTGAACTAATTACTGAACACTTAGCACTAAACACTTACTGCCTACTTATCACTGCGCACTGCCTACTGAAATTCCATTGTCATTCAGAACGAGCGGTAGCGAAGTGAAGAATCTCTTTTGAAGTATGAGGTTAGAAATAAGAACTTAGAAGTCCGGTTTCCATGAACCTCGTCACGGATTGCAAATCCGCGCCATCGGGTCGGAGGTTGAAAATTTCCGTTTTACCCCTCCCGATAGCTATCGGGACTAAAGGAGCCGGAAAATTTTCAAGGACATTTATTTTATCGTCAATTCTATGGGAGAAACACATTCCCCCGGCCTATCGAAAATTGATCGTAAAATTTAAAAGACCCGATAACTATCGGGGTAAAATTTTATGCTGTCTGAGCGAAACGAAATATTCTTTTTTGCTCAATACCTAACACGAGTTCAGAAAATTTAGCCATCGACTGAAAAATTTAGATCCATTTTCGTAAGCCTAGTCCGACGTTTCGGATTGGTTCTTTGCCTGCATCCGACGACCTTAGGGAGAGGAATGCACAGGAAAAAGAACAGAAGAATCTCTTTAGAAGTACGAAATTAGATCTCCCACTGTCACACTGAGCCCGACCGCAGGAAGGAATAGTCGAAGTGCTCGTTAAAGGAATATTCACTTCAAAGCATGGCATTTGGAATTTTTTCTTATCACTGAGCACTGAACGCTTACTGCCTACTTATCACTGCGCACTGCATACTTTAAAAGCACCTACCGTTATCAGAAATTGATTTCAAGATTATAACTACCTTCATAGAGAATCCACTAAAATCTCCTTATGAAACCAAAAACAATTTCCCGGGTCTTTCTCTTTGCCGGACTCAGTAATATTTTAGGGGTGCTTATCTTCTCGAAGTTCTTTACCAATGAAGAATTAATGGCAGCACAGCCGGAGGTTATGGGATATTTTGGCCTCATTTCCATAATACTTTGGGGACTGGCCTATATTTCCGTGCGTCACTCCTATGCTTCTGTACCCTGGCTACTTGCTGTTTTTGTAATTGAAAAATTGCTGTACGTCATCATATGGTTAAAATGGCTTTTTTCAAACTCCCTCAGCAACTTGTATGAACAGGATACTTTTGCCGGATTATTCTTCAGCATTTATGGACTTAACGACCTGTTATTCGGATTGTTTTTTGGATATATTTTTCTAAAGGTGAGAAAGTAAAACACGAGGTTAGTTTGTGTGAGAAGTACGATTTTAGAGGTACGAAGTTAGAAATTTAGTGATGAGTTATGAGTTCAGAGTTATGCCTTGGGAACCAACTAGCACTAAGAAATGCTTTCTTTCTGTAAACATGTCTTTGCGAGACCCTGGAAGAAATCCTCTAGCTTAGGCAAAGAACCTTTAATTTTTCATTTCTTCATTGTTTAGTGTCTTTTTTGTAAGTGTAGTGCTCCCACGGCGTTAAAAATTTTTGAAGCCTTGGAGAAAATTTAGCCGTGGGAGCACGGTTCTAATTTTGCCTGAGCAAAATTGGAAACACCTATCAAAAAAGTGTCCTTTTTTTGGTTCGTTTTTTTGGACAAGCAAAAAAATGAACAATCATGAAACAAGGCGAATTATTAACGACCGAAGGGAGAAAATAAAATTATAAAAGAAGTACGATTTTAGAAGTACGAAGTTAGAAGTTCAGTTAGGAGTTCGGAGTTATGTTGCAGGTACGAGTTGCGCGTTGCGAGTTGCGGGTAGAAAATGTTGCAAGTTACAAGTTGCAGGTTTGCTTTAAAAAGCAGCGAAAAAATTACCTGCTCTGGGCTACGGATTAGAGACAAAAGTTAAGGTTTTTTTCCACTTTCGATCCGATTACATGTTGAAGGTGTAGGTTCCTTAATGAAAACATTAAACCTTATTCATTAAACCTTAAACATTTCAAAGCGACAGCTTTTGTCGCTTCTTCCTCTTATCTTAGCAATACAAAGCAAAAAACCACCATCATGCAACCACGTCTTCTCACCAAATCCCGCTTTAAGCTGGCCCTGGAATGCCCTAACAAGCTCTACTATACCCGCAAGGAGGAATACGCCAATGCTAAAAAGGAAGATGCTTTTTTGGAAGCTTTGGCGCAGGGTGGCTTCCAGGTGGAGGAACTGGCAAGACTGGAATATCCGGAGGGGATTTTAATAGAAGGCAATGACGGCGATTACGACTGGCTCGTCAACGAAACAAACAAGCTGCTGGAACGGGAGAATGTGGTGATCTTTGAAGCAGCTTTTAGATTTGAAAACCTTTTCATTCGCACCGATATCCTGGTAAAGCGGGGAAATAACGTGCAGCTCATTGAGGTCAAGGCGAAGTCCTTTGATCCTGAAGATGAAAATCTTTTTATAGGCAAAAGGGGCGGCATGAACAGCGGCTGGAAACCTTACCTCTTCGATGTGGCTTTTCAGAAATATGTGATGCAGAAGTGTCGGCCGGAATGGAAGATCAGTTCGTGGCTGATGATGGCCGACAAATCCAAAGCTGCGGAAATCGACGGACTCAACCAGCTTTTTAGGGTGACAAAAAATTCTAATAACCGGACCGGAATCGTCACAAAGGTGGATTCCCTGGAACAGATAGGGAATAGTGTTTTAGGGAAGATCAGGGTGGATGACGAGATCGCCGGCATCGAAAGCGGCAGGTACAGGATCTATGAAGATCTGGAATTTGAAGATTGTATTTCCAAATTCGCTTCCGCTTATGAGAAAGATGAATTTTATGCCTTTCCTCCCTCCTTCTCTTCCTGCAAAGCCTGTGAATTTCGAGCTTCCGAAGAACAGGAAGCCGAAGGTAAAAGATCGGGCTATAAAGAATGCTGGACCAAAGCCTGAATAGTTGGACCGAAACCCATTTTTCAAAACCCAATATTTACGAGGTATGGAATTTCAGGGCCGGAAATAAACTTTTTGAGGAGGGCAAGATCCTGCTGGAAGACCTGGAAGAGACCGACCTCAACATCAAACCCGAAGCCGGAAAGATCTCCGCTTCAGAACGGCAGTGGGTGCAGATAGAAAAAGCAGTAAATGGAGATAAGCAGGCTTTGATCCTGCGGGAAGAACTGGCAGCCGAAATGTCCACCTGGAAATATCCGCTGAATTTCATCGACTTTGAGACCAGCGCCGCGGCCCTGCCTTTTAATAAAGGTCTGCATCCATACGAACAGGTGGCCTTTCAGTTCTCCCATCACACCATGGATGAAACCGGAAAGGTGGAACACGCATCTGAATACATCAATTTTGAACCGGGAAAATTCCCAAACTTTGAATTTGTAAGGGAGCTGCAAAAAGCGCTGTCAAAGAACAACGGCAGCATCTTCAGGTATGCCCCGCACGAGAATACCATTCTGAATGCCATTTACGTGCAGCTGGAAGAATCTACAGAACCGGACAGGAAAGAGCTGCAGGATTTCATCAAAAGCATCACCCATTCCACCCGTGGCAGCGCCGAAAAATGGAAGGGCGAACGCGATATGATAGACCTGTGGGACCTGGTAAAGCAGTATTATTATGATCCGCACACCAAAGGCTCAAATTCCATTAAAGCTGTTCTGCCCGCGGTGCTCAACTCCTCCCCTTTTCTACAGGAAAAATATTCCCGCCCGCTGAGTGATAACGGGATCAGCTCTAAAAATTTCGATCCCTCACATCACTGGCTGCAGTTCAAAGACGGGCAACCGCTTAGTCCTTATAAGATGTTACCTGCTTTGTTCGAGGACTGGACAGAGGAAGAGCTGGATGCCACGGTTTCTGAAATGGAATCTATTGCCGATGGTGGCGCGGCCCTTACCGCTTATGGAAAATTGCAGTACACAGATATGCCTCTTGAAGAGCGCCTGGAGTTAAAGAATTCCCTGCTGAAGTACTGCGAACTGGACACTTTGGCCATGGTGATGATCGTGGAGTTTTTTAAGGAGCAGATAAAAGTTAGATAGAATCATTTTTTAGTGATTTTTGTGGTATCGCCAACTTTTACATTAAAAATTTATTAATTTCATTAATTAATTACTATTCAGTCCTTTTATGAAATCTGTACTTTCAAAACTTACCCAAAGTATTTTTCCATCAACCAAAGCAGTAAAAGTTAAACGCGATTTCTCAAAGCTCAAACCTCATGAGAAGCATCAAAAAGCAATTGAAGAAATTAAAGCTTCCATTCTGTTGCAAGATTTAAGGAGTACTGAGGTAAGACATCTACTCCGACTCTTTGGCTACAAAAGGAGAGGCTCCAAAAATATCGAATTGATTAATTATTATTTTGAGCAGAATGATCTTTATTCTTATCCTCCCCTGACAGAATTTACCAGCACCACATCCAGAATAAAAATTTACAATTTTCCAGTCGTAGCCAAAGGTGATTTGTTTGAAGACGAACTTAAGCTCCAGAATTTTATAGACAAAAATAATAGTCTAGAGCAATTAGGTTTAATAAATCCGCAAAGGGAGCATAGCCCCAACAGCACCACCCACCGAATGGATTTTTTCGCTAAAGACTTAGAAGGAAACAGTGTAGTTATTGAGGTAAAGAAGGAATGCGGTCAAAACAGAGCTGTTCAACAAGTATTGAGGTACGCAAGCATAGCAAAAAGAGCTTATCCTAATACAAAAGTCCGAAAGATTTTAATTACCCGAAAGCAGGATTTAAATACAGCTAAGGCCATTCATGGAATGACAGAGACAGAACAACAAGACTTTGAGTGGTACCTTTACAACTACAGCAAGAGAAATGATACATTAAGTTTTGACAAAGTGCAATTTGAAAACCTCTTCAAATATTTTAATTGATTAACAAAAATCCTCTTTGAACAAAAACTAACTGGAATGAAAACTACCGGCTTTTTTAGCAAAGAAACTTTTCAATTCGGAATGCTTAGGCAGCTCTTCAGGCGTTCAAAACCTGCTGAAAAATCAACTTCCATTGAAGATCTACGTGCTGAAATCTCCACCGAAGAGTACCGGAAAAAAGTAGAATATCTTTTAAAGCAGGATTTACTTCTCAAATATGATGCAGCAACGGTAGAAAAGGTTCTAAAAAACTTTAACCTTCACCTTTTACCGGTCAATACCTCAAATTCACTAATTGTCGAGAAGGAAGAGCCTCTGACGGCTCATATCAAAGCAGAACCGGAGGTTCAAGAGCATGAGATCGTAATTGATGAAAAGAAGCAGGAAATATGGAAGGTTCACAGCCGAATACCAAAATGGTTTTCTAACCCGCACCAGATAAATTCCCGGATTCTAATTGCTTATTTGGAAATTCTAGGAGATGGAAATTCTGTACCATTATATAAACTAGAACAGGAGTGCCGTACCATCAAAACTTTTAAGAGCAATTATTCTCAGATGAAAATCATTGATGCACACAACCATGCAAAAGTTTTTGAGGAAGCTGGAGGGCGTATTACTCTTTGGGAGCCGGTAAAGGAATTTATGAAAAAGGAATATAAAAAAAGGAGAACAACTTAATCTAAAACCCATTTTTTAAATCCTTTTCATTCTTCCTTTTAGACCAAAGGTGTATGCGAAAGGTCTCTTATCTTTATGTACTTTTTCTGCTATTTCAGGCCAATTCTTTGACAGTGCCTCGACCATTTGCCAGATGCTTAATCCTCGCTTTTTACTCGGACCTCTTAAAAAGAACATTCCGACTTTGTGTTTTCGATATAATTCAAGTTCATGCTTTCGCCTATTGATATTGATGTCCTGAGTTATAACACAAGCCTTTTCTCTTCCGACTTCGGGAATCCAATCAACATCCTTGGCACCTCCACCAAAAACGTCGGGGATATATTTTACTTCAATAAGATGTTTTGTTTTAAAGCCTTCCGGAAACTGGAGTGTATGAAAACCCTGGGCGAGATGACGGGGCATATTTTCATCAAGATAGATTATCATGCGGCCATAAAGTCAATCGCATCCCGCACCTCCTTTTCCGTTAATTCGTACACATAAGAAATATATTCAATAGGATCACCCGCTTTAAAATGCCCATAAATAGTTTCCGGGAAAATATTTTTCAATTCCAGAACCGGATGTCCAAATTTCCTCTCTGGATCTATTAAGACAGATTTATCCCTGCCGAGCGGCCAAAGTCTGGAAGCCAGATTATTTTTATCGAATTCCAACTTTTTAAAAAATACCTTTATAAATCCAAGATTAAATTGTTTAGTTCCATCAAGATTTATGGTATTGTCCTGAATGTCGAAGAAAATTCGCTTTCCATCTGTATTTATACCATCAAGAACTTCTTTAAGTGCAAACGGGAAGTCAGTATTAAAGAGCTGGGAAAGCTCCTTATGGGCTTCAAGCACCTTCCTTGTTTTTACACCGGCCTCAGCCAGTTGCATCATTACATAAAACTCTACAAGGGTATGAAAGCTAACCGCTTTTGAGTTTTCAGTCTTCCAGGAATAACGTTTTTCAAACTCATGTCCCAGTTCTCCATCCCAATATTTGTCAATCCATCTATTTACCTTGTAGTAAGGCAAACGAAGGATCTGGGCAATCTCTGCCGGAGTATAAATACCTAATCCTAATTGTGGTTTATTTTCGAAGACCTAAAGTTTAAATCCTGCAATTTAATCAAAAATCAAGAGTGAGTAATTCGGTTTAGATTTTAATTAGGAAAACCCTTCCTAATTAACTGGAACAAAATTAGACGAATTATAAACCTTCGTGCAGACTCTTATACTTCTGATTTAGCAGGAACATCGTATAATTCAAATCTGTTTTTTTGTCAAACTTAATAAGATAAACATTCCCCTTAGTACCATTCTTCCATTTCCAGTCCCCTTCTACTGCCAGTTTCTTTGGATCATCAAAGCTGAAAAAGTTCTTGGAAGTAGTTCCATCCGGGTTCAAATTTCCTCTGGGATTTTCTATCGAAATACTGGACCTTCTAAAATTGAGATAAGCCACAGACTTACTGTTAAGTTTGGCATGATAATATTTTTTAGGATCCAGCTCTATATCATCTAAATCAAGTAGTTCCTCTTTTAGCCTCTCCCACTTTTCTTTTAGTACTTCATCCAATTTGGATGTATGGCTTTCCTCGTCAAGAACTTTTACCTCTTTACTTACCTCATTGATTACAGATGCCGTTTTTGTATTGGAAAGCGAATCTATATTTTCTTTGGAACTTGTTTCATGTTTATTCAAGATGAACATGTCGTTCTCAAACCTCTTTATCTCATAAAGCTCAAATGGAATATTTTTGAAATTAACACTGTCCTTCTGGTAGGAATTAAAAGAAGGAGAAATAAAGATAATGCGTGACTGGCTCCAATCAATATTTTCCAGTCCAAAGATTTTATTCTTTTCCTGGGATAAAGCTAGAATAAAATCAGACTTGTTGTTTAATAGTAACTGTAAGTAGGTATATCCCTGATCGATAACAGAATAACTACTGCCTTTCTTATACTCAATAATTACGAAAGCTTTTGTTTCGGGATCGTAGCATAAAGTATCTACCCTATATTTTCCAACGGTAAATTCAGATCGTATAAATTCTAGCTGAAATAACTCCTCTGTATTTCCTTCTATGAGATATTGAATATCCCTTTCCAGCTTAAAAGGTTTAAGTTCAACCGGTTCAATTTTGCTATTCTTAATGTTGAAAAGTTCCATAAAAGATATTATAGCCAATTAAGTTAATTTGGAGTTAGATCATATAAATGTTTCTCGCTATGACTCAAAATTCAAGTAGTACTTTTTACTTCCCAATGTCCCTTAATATACTGTTCAGTCTCTTCTGTTGTCAATTCTTTAGCACTGCTTAACCTTCGAATAAAAAAAGCTTGATAAGCCCTTCTGTTTTCTGGCTTTTTCTTAATATAGATAGGTTTCTGATAACGTTCACGAACTCGAATTCTGCAAACTGTCTTTCCTTCAATTGGTACTATGGATACATCAATAACTCTATGAACAGCATTTCCAAAATACTTTTCTATTAAATTATCAATGTGAAGTTTAAATGCATCTGTTTTATTTTCTTTTGTAAAAGTGGTAAAATCCGAACTTTCAAGTCCCAGAACCTTCTTATCATCATCAACTCCTATTAAGAGATTTCCACCATCAGAATTAAGAAAGGCTGCGAGATGTTTAGAACTTTCAAATTCCAAGCTTTTATCTGCTATGTTATCTCGAAGTGAATACCTTAATGAGGACTTAAATTCTAAACGTTTACCTTCATCTTCTTGTAGAAGTTCCAGAATAGTCTTTTGCTCTTCTCTTAATAATCTATCATGAAAGTATTTTTGATGAAAATCAATTTTCTCAAAAAGTAAATCAAGATCTTTTGGTGATTTGGTATATATATCTTCAGTTTCAGAGTTAAAAAACATCCTCATTCCATCAATAGCTTTTTCATCTCCTGTAAGAATTAGTCTAGGCAATTCTGGATGATTTTGATTCAAAAAATTAATGGCCATGCCAATAAAATCTGGCTTTTCTATTTCTTGATTATCTTTAATTAAACACTTGACATCCAGGACTACGGCAGTTATTTTAGAAGCCAAGGAAGGTAATTTTTCCTTCATAGTTTCAAGACTTTTCCCCCATGCAAGTTGATATTCCTTCAGTTTGGGCTTTAATCTTAAAAGCTTCCATGAAAGTTTCTCCCTATTGTCAATTAATAAAATACTTTTACTCATTGATTTCTTTATTTTGTTCAATTGGTATTTCAATTATCATTCTAATTCCCTTTTTTAAGTTTTCAGAAATTCTCAGTAATCCACCATGTGCTTGAATTATTTTATTAATATAATATCCTCCTATACCAGATCCATTACTGGACTTTGAGTTGGTCAAAATGGATATATATTCCTTCTGTGTAATCTCCAGAGGATATCCATTGTTGGAATATTCGAGAACTACTATATTCCTTTTGATATCTGGTTTAACCTTAAAAGTTATCTTATATCCCTTCCTCTTATTCTTAAAACTATGCTGTTTTGCATTCTGTATTAATGTATCTAATAAATCCTTTAAATTCACTTTTGGAAAACTGAACATCTACATCTTCACCTGAAACTTCGATGACTAAACCATTTGAGGTGTATTCTTTGCAAACCTTCTTTATAAATGACAACAAATTAAACCTTTCATATTTCAAGTCTAAATTAATTGCCTTTTCTACGTCAGTAAGTCAAGGGAATAAAAAAAGGGACTTTTCTTCAGATCTTTTCAGGATAACATCCAGATTTTCATTTTCGGGTAATTCAAAACCATCCTCAGGAATTAGTATAGGATCGGAATCATCGTATTGTTTAAGATTTCCTAAATCTCGTACTCTAGCAATGTTTTGAGCTTTTTCAATAAGAGTATATAAATCAGTTAATTTGTGCCTTAGTTGATGAGTAATAGTTCTAACAACATCTAATTCTCTTTCCTTAACCTCTTCAACATAACCCAGCCTTTTAATTCTTTCGTCAATTCGTGATCTTTCAGCAGATATGATAGATGCTTTCTGAATTTCAATATATTTTTTTTGAGATTCATAATCCGGGAAAGGCACTAAAATTTCCTTGATAAAGGTGATTGTTAAAAATGGAACTATGGAGTTGGGTTTAAAATTCTCAACTTGATTTCTAACTATATCACTGTAGAGTTGATAGTATAGGAATTCTAAAGAAAGGTCTAAAAATGAACGCGGAAAAAGTGCTATAACATTTTGATGTAACACAATTCTTTCGAAAACCCTTTTGTGGTTTGAAATATGTTGGTTTAAGATTTTCCCCTATTTTTGCAATCAAAATACACTCTCGGTCAATTATTAGAGATTTATTGAAAGAAAAACGCTCATTAACATAATCCTTTACATGTTCTTTGGAAAGATACATGTCAAGAATTTCCCGTTCCAAATTTTCAATTCGAACGTAAGGTACACCAGTAGTAGTATAGGTAAATTCACTTTCAGAAACTTTTTTTCCTGACTGAATACGAACTAACATCGTTCAAATATTTCCCATTTCCTGAAACTAATAAGTCCCTTAAAAACCAAAAATTTTGAGTAAAGTACTTGGGATTTAGGGTATGAAACTCAAAAATTTCTCTTTTAGAAACAATTTGAGAATATTTCCTATTTGATCGATCCTTATAAATTTTGATTATTTCGTTAACTCCTAATTCCTGGTATATATTTGGATTTGAAAGATCAATAAATTGAACATGATTTATTAACTGATCTCTTTTGTTATTATTTAATACAATTATCGACGCTTTTCCTCTCGTATATGGTTTTAAAGCACCATTTGGAAGACTAATAATTGATTCTACAATATCTTTATCTATTAAAAGATCTCTTATTTTCTGATCCGCACCTTTTCTATAAAGAAAACTATCTGAGATCGTAAAAACTGCTTTACCGCTGTAACTAAGATTTGATAAAGCAAATAATAGGAATGCTCCAAAACCTTTAGATTTTGTGGGAAGTTGTATTCCCCAGTTATCCGTCAAAGAATAAGATTCTTCACCAATTATCCCCCCTTCAATTGGTAAATCCCCGATAATAAAATCATAAGAACCGTTATTAAAGGCAACATTGAAACAATTCCCTGCCCTAATTATACCTTCCTCTCTTCCATTTACGATTAAATTCATTTCAGCAATTCTGGCAACTTTATAGTTGATCTCAATACCTACTAACTCGAGATTTGAGGATAATCTATTAGCTTCGGTTAAAAAGCCTCCAGTACCGCAGACAGGATCTAATAATTTACCGATTGTTGGATTGAGAATTTTGGTCATTAATTCAAGAATATCTCTAGGTGTTCGCACCAGACCAGATCTTGAATGATTTAAATCGCTGATTTCTATTATATACTCAAAAGCTTTTCCAAACTCTTCTTCAGAAAATTCCTTGGAGTCAAATTCTCGAATTGTTTCAAGAAGATTAAGTACAGTTTTTTCATCCAACCTTTTGATCAAATTCAAAAAATCTTCTGAAAAACTAAATTCTGAATAATGAAATTTACCTATTTCTAAAATTTCTTCAAACCAATCATTGAGGTAATTAGATCGAAATATCAAAAAATCCTGATTTTTATATTTCTTAAGGTTCTCCTTAATATATATTTTGGAAGAAATGGAATTAATATCTATTAATCGCTTATAAAAAAACAAAAAGCTAATCATAAATTCAATATCCGAGGTATTACCATAACCCCGGAGGTAGGTATTTAATAATGTGTATGTATTTTATTATTTTTGCGATTTTTCCTCATCTGAAAGAACAACATAGCCATTAATAGTAATAAATTTTTCCGGATGCTTTTTTATTCGAGCTTGAATTTGAAGGGGCTTTAATGGTTTTCCATCGTTTCTTTGGTAAATTCCAGCTTGATTAATACGCAAAGCTATTTCTGAGAAAGTTAAAGGTACTCGACTTGATTTAAGAATTTCTAGTATGGCATGGTGTAAATCCATTTCTTTTTATAGTTATTTCAATTTCACTTTTAACTTCTCTATCTCCTCTAACAAATCCCGCGCATCTCCATCACTTTCCAGCTGCGGTACCAACTCTCCATTAAAAGCTTTGTTCAAAATCGATTGAGGAAGTTTATTTATTTTTTCTTTTAAAGAATTGTACTGCTGCTCAAGAACATCTGCCTTTCTAAGAAGATTCTCTACCTTATTTACTATTTCAATTTGTTCTGAAATAGGCGGAAGTAAAATGATCATTTTCTTTAGAGCAGGCATATAAATAGTCTTAACCGTAGTTCCTTGTCCTGCAGATGTTAGATGATCCTTGGCAGCCATAAAGCTGTAAAGCAAGTATTTATTGAGCAACTCATTTCCACACACCCAATTAGCAAAGTGCTGGGTCGTTGCCATCTCTTTACCCATTATAGTTGTATATCCTACAGAAATATCTCTGGAAAAGCAAACTGTTCCTTTAAGGAAGTAATGTGGCACTAGAATTCTCTATTCCCAATAGGTTAGGAAATTTGGTTTTTGATATTGTTTTTGTGTGCAGTCGAATGTGGTGAGACATATCCAAGGAACATTTCCATTCTCCCAATATTCAGGTTTACTTTTCCGAGGGGTGTGACCCGACTCCAATTTTGCTTTTTCAATCAATACTTCCCATTTCCAATCTTTAGGTTTTTCAGTGTATTCTTTGCCTATTGTTAAAGGTGAGCCGATTCTAACCGATTCTGTTCCTCTCCATCCCTGCGTCAGCCTTCCGGTCACCGCCTGAGTAAGCACCTGCTGCCGAAATTCTTTAAGTAGCACCGGAATTTTATCTAAACTTTCATTAATCACCTTCAGCTGCTCAAAAAGTTTTATCCAATTTGTCAACTATTCGGTTTTGTTCAGGAAGAGGTGGGATAGCAATTAATGTGTTACTGGCAAATTTTTGATTTATACCACCTTGAGCCGAACCCGTGAAATTATCCAAGATCCTTTCTTGCCCTTCTTTACTGAACAAGAAATAAAAGATCATTTTCTGATTGAAAACAGGATACAGGCGACAAATAAAAACGTGTTCATTTACGTAAGCTCGATTATAGGGAAACTTGTTATCCACAAAGGATGTTTTCCGGTTGTAGCTCCGTCTTTCACAATTAAAATATCACTTTCCTTGATTAGACCTCTCTTCATTTTAGCTGCAAAAGTGACTGGAATAAATTTCAATTTATCAAATTTAAATCCTCCATCACTGGCTAGATGCTCTCCTCCTAAACTTGGTATACCTTCTAAAATTCCTTGTACACCTCCTTTAGGTCTTGATCTATTTTCAAAAACCTGAAGTAATTCCCTCAATTGTACTTCAATCCAATTCTCCGGCAGTCCGTTCCGCATTATTTCAATTCCTTTATCATTGCATTTAACTGCTTGTAATGTTCTTTGATTTCCGTCAATGCTTCTTTTGCAATTTCTACAGGCTCACCTAAATCTTCTCCATTACTAATACTTTATCTGCAATCAGCCCCAAATCCAGACTATCATTCTTTTCAGCAATTTTTTCCCGGCTGATATAATTCCAACGTTCATCTTTAATTTGCTTTCGTTTTTCATCGCTGACTAGTCCCATCATAATCTGCTTCGACATCATCAAAGCAAATCCCACCGGTATAAGCTTTTACGAAATCTTCAAAGGCTTTTTCGGTAAAAGGGGTACGTTTTCCATAATTTGGAACATTGGTTCGCATATCATAAAACCACACATTTTTAGTGTTGTCGGTTTCGGTAGTACCCCGGGTAAAGAATAAGACATTAGTTTTTACACCTGCGGCATAGAAGATTCCTGTGGGTAGGCGAAAAATGGTATGCACATTACATTTATCCATTAAATCACGGCGAATTCTTTGCCCGTCTCCATCTTCAAACAAAACATTATCTGGTAAAACCACAGCTGCCCTGGCTTTTCCGTCTTTTTTCAAGCTTCGGTAAATGTGTTGTAAAAAGTTTAATTGTTTGTTGCTGGTTGGAAAGGTAAAATCATCCCTGGTTGGACGTTCCCCACCTTTTTTTGTTCCAAAAGGGGGATTAGCCAATACTCCGTCAAAGTTCTTTAAACTTTTACCAAATTCAGTTAAAGTATCAGCAAGGTAGATCTTGCTTTCCATCCCGTGAAGACGGGCATTCATAAGAGCAAGACGGTGGGCATCTCCTACAAGTTCCACTCCGCTAAAAGCTTCCTCTTCCTGGAATTTTCGTTCCTTTTCCGAAAGCTCATAATAATCGTCATACTTATGCCGCAGATAATGATCTGCAGAGATCATAAAGCCAAAAGTTCCTGCAGCAGGATCATTCCATTTTTCCCCCAATTTCGGAACTAACAGGTCTACCATCACATTAATGAGAGGTCTGGGTGTAAAATATTGTCCTGCCCCACTCTTTTTTTCCCCGGCATTCTTTTCCAAAAGGCTTTCATAAATATCACCCATTACATCCCGGTCATTCTCTTCGTACCAGTCAATTTTATCAATAGCCTGCACAAGAGTATTAAAATTTACCGGCTTCCGAAGACTTGTAGAAGCATCGGCATAAATCTCCTTAATACTTTCACTGGTGGTTTTATTACTAATTTCCGCAAGAAATTTCCGGTATCGAACAAAAGCTTCATTATTGTCATGTTTCATTTACAAAGCCTCTCCAACGATATTCTTCCGGGAGATGTTCTTCAAAGCCTTTTACTTCAGATAATTTCAGAAAAAGTATATAGGTTAATTCATTTAAATATTGGTGATAAGTAACTCCATCATCCCTTAGTACATTACAAAGGTTCCAGAGTTTATTGGCAATTTCTTCTGCACTCATTTAAGTTGTGGGAATTTTAATTTGAGATCTGATTTAGGCCGAATATAGATTTTCATTCAACTTTTCAAGGATCTCATCCAGGTTATTTTCAAATATTTTATTAAGACGTTGATAGCCACCATCTCTTTTAAAAGGATCGTCATTAAGATCTTCTTTGGTCAGAACTGTTTCTTTTAAAAGTTGATTTTCAAAGCGGTCCATCCATTTCAGCTGAATTTTATTCCAGTTTCTCAAATTGCTTATTTTTTCCACTGCATTCTGAATCCGCTGCTCATGGCTAACCAAATGCAGATCCAAAGCCATTGTGCGGATAAAGGAAATAATATCGGCAGCTATTTCTTCATTTTTGGTCGATTTCCAAGCGGTGTTTAATGTTCTGGCATTATATCCTTCCTGATCCAAGAGCCAGCTTTAGTTCCTTTAACGACTTGCTATCCAAGTTCTGTGGGTTTAGTGCAGATAATTTCAAGAGCGGCAAGTTTATTTCGATTTTCTTTAATAAAGCTTTTGAAGTTTTCAATATAATCTTCAGGTTTTTTTGCTTTTCCGTAGCCTCTTTCAACTCCTAGAACCTCATCTTCATGCTCCGAAACCAATTGGTTTTTGGAATGATAAATCTTTTATCTAGAAAATCTCCAGAGCTTACCATAATCTGTCACTACTTTCTTAGCCTGCTGCCCTCTAGTAGCTTTAAGGATTCAATTAATTCCTCAGGAGTTTTTACCATCGCGCTGATACATAAATTCCTCTAAAGCTGAAATTTTCCAATCTTCTTTTTCCGCTGAATTTTTGCAATAATTTGTTCTAGTTGCTTTTTTGCCCTTCGGGTGTTTCAATATGACTTCCAGCTCTTCCACCAACTGTGTGAAAGCATGTAGAAGGATTGGTGACGGTTTTCATTTGTGTATAATCTTCCAGCGCTTCATATACCCTCACGGCATCATAAATCCTAAAGAACTGCTTATCTATTTCATCACATGGCCTGGTTGCTCTCCCCAGCATTTGCTCAAACAGAATTCTGGAACGTACCCTCCTCATAAAGACAAGATTGGTAATAGGTGGAACATCGATTCCTGTAGTCAGTAAATCTACCGTTACCGCAATATTGGGAAATTTTTCGTTTTTAAAGCTCTTTGTAAGATCTTCAGGATCATAAACATTACCTGTTATTTTTTTAATAGCACTTCAGGCACATCAACTCCTATAGCCGCAAATTCTTCAAATAGTATTCGCACAATCGTATCTGCGTGGCAATCTCTAACTGCAAAAATAATGTCTTTTCATCGCCTTCAGGATCTAATTCCTGTACCAGCTGTTTCAATCACTTCCTGATTAAAAGATTCCGTGATAACCAGTTTATTAAATTGCTCAATTTCAATATGTAGTTCATCTTCCAAGTGCGGCCAACTCTTCTATTTTATTGGTTTCAGGGTTGTAAGCTTTAGGCTTTCTCTCCTTTCTCCCAAAGGATTCCTTCTTCACTAAGTCTGGTTTTAATTAGGTATGGGGGTTCATGGTCCTTTAAATAACCATCGATAACAGCTTCTCGGTATGAGTAACTGTGAACAGGATCTCCAAAAATTTGTTTGGTATGAA
The DNA here is from genome assembly GCA_963709775.1 of uncultured Flavobacteriaceae bacterium. Lineage (GTDB taxonomy): Bacteria > Bacteroidota > Bacteroidia > Flavobacteriales > Flavobacteriaceae > Salinimicrobium. The sequence goes on from CAVPXS010000001.1 coordinate 369,746, forward strand.
GGCCGGAGTTGCAGTAAGTCCAATTATATAAGCATTAAAATATTCAATTACCCGTTTATACTGCCCAACATAATCCTGTTCATTTTTAAAGTAAAGATCTTCGTCATCAATTTCCTTATCAAGATTATAACCCCGGTGTGCTTCATCAATAATAATGCAATCATAAGTATCAATGGGTAAAGGATTTCCTTCGTGTATAGAATAGCCGTTTCACCATACTTTGCACAGTTGCAAAATGCAAGTCGGGTATTCTGAATCTGGCATTCTGAGTTTTTAGCTCTTCCACCTGATAGACTTCAGCAAAAGTGTTCAGGTTTTCTATTTTATTGTCCTTAAACCCGTCAGAGGCTTGTGTGGCCAACAACCTGCGATCGGTAAGAAAAAATTCGTTTAAATCGATCTGATTTAATAAGGCGGTAAGCAAGACCCATTACTGTTCTGGTTTTTCCCGTACCTGTGGCCATAACCAATAAGGCTCGTTTATCTTCGGGCTTCCTTAATAAGTCTTATTTTCAATAGCTTTAATAGCATCAATTTGATAATCTCTTAGATTTAAGACCGTTTTTACTTTTAGATATTCATATTCACTATTTTCAAGCCTTTCATTGGCCTTTCCAATATCCCGGTTAATAAAGTTCCACTAATCCTTCCGGAGAAAACCAACCTCTTAAGAGCATCAGAATGATTACCTGGATTACGAACATCTAGAAACCAAATACCACTTTTGGTCTTTAGCTGCTCCAGGTAAGATCGTCCATTGGTCGAAAACAGAAACGGAGCCTTGTATTTTTCCCATTCCCTAAAAATTGCATATTCCGGCTCGTTCTTCAATACATTCTGCATATATTTTTGATTGATGAAGATCGGTTGAAATATCTGTGGCATATTTTTTCGCTTCAACAATTCCGTATAGTTTTGTTCCAATAAACAAGGCATAATCTGCCCATTTACCTTCACACGGCCACTCGGCAATAGCTATATTTCTACCTTTTTCAGGCAGGGTTTTATTGATTTATAATTTAATTCTATTGTATCACATTCCCAACCGGCCTCCCGCAGTTTTTCATCTATAATTTCCCGGGTTTCTGCTTCAGATTTTCCTAGATTATTTGCCACTCGGTAAGACCTTTCTTTCCTTTCTTCAACAACATTTTCTGATTGATTAAATGCAGCAATTTTTTCTTCATAATTGACTTACCTTTTGCGAAAGAGCTCCAGTTCTTCTTCAAGTCTTTCAACTGATTTTTGCTGTTCTTTGCCGGTAAAGAATATTCTTCGGGTTCTAAATAATCATTTTCATAGGTTTCGTAAAACCACCTTGCCAGCTGAAAAGATTTTTTCAGAATAAATAATGCCTCCCGTTCAGAACTATTCCCATTATGTGTAGCTTTATTTCCTGATTTCCGGATTATGTGCAGAAGATCTTTTATAATTTCCGGGATATAATTCCTATAAAAAAGTTGGTTTATCCGCTCCACCTGTGTTCCTTCAAATCCATCGAGATTCTCGAATTCCCAGATACAGTGTTGAATTTTTCAGAAAATAATCTGGATTTCGCCAGGGAGGAACTGGGATCAATGTGAATTAACCGCTCAGATAATTCACTGACTTTGAATAGCTCTGGATAAGAATCTTCGAGGAAGGAGAATTTTGAATACGGACATATTATTAATTAAACTCCTTAAAAAATTGCACTGCAAAATCGGCAGAATTCAATGATTACTTTTTATCCAGATCAAATTCCTTTCTACTACCTAAATAATTTCTTGAGTTAAGGTGTTATTTCCTTTCCTTCTTGGAGTTCCTGGAACAGTAATACACTTGATATGTGCTTTTGAAACTAAGATTATATAAGCGTTGTGATAAGGATAATTCTTCGGCAGATCTTTTAGTTTAAATTCCCCGCTAGCTCTAAATTTTACCTCCATAAAATACACCTTTTGATCCTTCGGATTTTGAATAACGAAGTCAGGCATCCTCCTAATAGCATTTTGCTACATCAGAATTTACTCCTTTTAAAAGATCCATTATTCCGGGAATGGTATTTTCCATACCATATCTGAAACACGTTATAATTAAGACTTAAGAATAATTCCTGAATTAGGGTCTCGGCAATTCTTCCCTTAATCATGTTATAGCGATAAAGCCGATCTTTTTCAGAAAGACCTATTCTTGTTTCTTCCTGTTCCTCCTCTAAAACTTCTACTACATTTGAATTTTCATCTTTATAACAGGAATAACAAAGTCCGCCATTAAATTTTGTATAAGAACCGCATTGAATACAAGCTGCCATTAAAAAAGTTTAGTGGTTAATCAAATTGCGGTAGGGACGCAGGTTAAGTGCAGTAAATATAGGAAAATTAGATGAATGTTAATGCCAAGGGGATTTATACATCTTCAAAAACAGATGGTAGTAAAGCCTAAATATTTCTACTACTGCCTACCCTTGCTACTTTTCAGAACCTATTTTTTTCTTATTAGAAAAAAACGGAAAGTATATTAGCTGACATTTAAGAAAATTTTTAGATTTACTCACAACATTGCTTTCTCTTCACTCTTCCCTACACTGTGAAGCTATTTATTAATTTTTCAACACCATATTGTAAAAATTTTTAATCAACCTGCTCATTAAATGAATGGCAATGACTGCGCTAAATTCTAAAGCAGGAATTATTCACTTTATTGGCGGATGTTGTAATAAAGGAATAACTGTACAAAACACTAACCAT
>CAVPXS010000002.1:0-79745 GCA_963709775.1 uncultured Flavobacteriaceae bacterium
TGAATTTCAGTGATCTTATTTTAGGGAAGATTTAAATAATTTAATATTTCCCTGCGCTCCGCAAATTATATAATGATGCTAATATCCCGGAAAAGAATATGTTGTTCTTTAGAAAAGATACATCTTAAATAATGGAGTAGCTGCTGTTGCTATTATTTAGAGGATATTAATTTCTGCAACAGGCCGAACTCATTCCTAATTCTACTTTATTCTTTTATATTTGTTGCATTCCCTCCCTACAGGAATAATATTAGAAATTGTAAATCCTGGATTTCATAGAAGATCAATAGTACCCTTATCCCAAAACATTCAAAAACTGATTGTTTATTATTGTTTTGGTTATCATTTTTAATGGTTGTAATGGTAAGTAATAATGATAACGAGATAGGAATGGTGAATGTAACTGTAAGTTTTTTTGCGTCCTCTTCAACTCCTCTCAAATCCTACAGCACACATAACATTAAACTATAGAAACAAAACCCCTTAAACCAAATAATGAAAAATTATTTCTTCGCTTTATTACTTATTACGAGTTTTTATTCCTACTCCCAAAGTCCCTCTGATCTTTTTAATATAGGAAAAGGTATTTCCCAAAGTTCAAGTCAGGATCAATTAGAAAAACGCTGGTTTTCCAATATTGAAGTGGAATTTGGAGTAAATAATGAAGTCAGGTATGACTATTCCCTATATGATAACAATGGAAAGCCTTTAGGAGGAAGTAGTACTGAATTAGAAAATAGAGTTTCATATGGCATATTATATAACATTAACTATCCCATTTTAAACAAGCTGACAATAGGTGCTGTAGGTGGTTTTCAACACCAGGTTCAGCAAAATATTTCGGCATTAAAAATAGGAGGAATTCTCAGGTATCATTTTGTTAATTACGAAAGCGTAAATATAAATTTGATGACTGCTTATAATATTGCTTTAAGCGACAATATAGATAGTGAGATGGCAAATGTGCGTCTTGGGCTTCAATTCCCCATCGCAAGAACAGATACCTTTAATTGGAATTTGAACGTATTTGGAGACTATAATTACTACATCTACAACGAGCCCATATTAAATGAAAATAATGAAAGACCGGATAATATCCTGTTCAGATCCTATGGAATAAGCTTAGGTATTCAGTTCTAGAAAGGCTAAAAAACATTGTTTAATTCTATCAAAAACAAATGTTTAATCCTGGTTCGAATTGCACTGTTTTCAAACGGGATGTTATGCGTAAACTAAAACAAGAAAATGAAAAAATACATTTACACTTTTATCCTATTTCAGTTCATAAGCCTTTTAACCTTTTCCCAGGAAATTGTCATGAGTGGATTGTTGATCGATTCTGAAACAAATAATCCGGTTGATTTTGCAAACATTGGCGTAATGGATAAAAATAAAGGCACCGTTTCTGATCTGGAAGGAAAATTTAGAATTAAGTTTCCCCATGGGTTTGCAGGTGACAGTCTCACAATTAGTCACGTTATATATAAAACCGTAAAAATTCCGATTAAAGATTCTAAGAACCTGGTTATTACACTTCAACCAAATGAAAATCAATTATCTGAGGTTGTTGTTACAAACAAAAAGAAGAAAAATAGAAAAATTGGGGTTAAAAGCTATAATCCATTGTTATGGATGAGTACAGTCTCAGAAGAAATGGACATTATCGAAAGTTCAAAACAAATTAAAATTCCTAATAATAAAACCGTTAGGGTGAAGGATGTGAATTTTTATTTAAGACGGGGATTTGAAACGGATAGTGCTTTTGTTAGAATTAACTTTTATAAAAACCTTGACGGTTCCCCTGGTGAAAAAATAGTATTTGAGAATATTATACAAGATAAGCAAGTAGAGCAGGGTTGGGTAAATATTAATCTTGAAAAACATTCGGTTTATCTTGATGAAGATTTCTTTGTTGGCGTCGAAATTATTCCGGATTTCAAAAACCCACGGGAAATTTATATGGGAGCTATTCTAACCAAAGGAAAAGGTTTTATGAGAACAAGTAGTCTTGGAAAATGGGAAAAAGTGGATGGGGCACAATCAATTAATGTAGAAGTAGAATATTAAAAGTTTGTCGGCAAATACTATATGATACTCGAGGATAAATCAAACCCGATCATTAGAAAATTAAAAGATGACCGAATTGAGCCTAAATGAAAGATGTATCCCTGGACTCAGATTAAAAACAAATACGAATTTTTATCCCGCTATTAAGAATTTCTGGCCTGGATCTCTGTGTTATCTTTCGGGGAACCTGTAATACATGTCTACATAGAAGTAACGTAAATGCCTCTTGTATTTCCAGCGCCGGTTGTAATGAATCAGGATCTGAAATTTAAGAAAAAGGTGGTTCCGCCGTCCACTTCGCTTTCTACCTTTATGTTCCCTCCTAGGTTGTTCATGTAGTTATTTACAAGATAAAGGCCTATGCCTTTACTGTCCTCGTGATCATGAAATTTTTGATGTAAGCCAAAAATCTTACCATCAGCCTTTTCCATGTCGAAACCAAGGCCGTTGTCAGAAAAGATTACTGTCGAAAAATTACCTGAAATTTTTGATTTAATACTAATCTGTGGCGGGACCCCCGCCCTTGAATATTTTATGGAATTCGAGATTAAATTCAGGAAGATGCTATGAAGGTAAAATGGATTGAATTTGATTTCCGGTACTTCTGAAAAATCAATATTAAAAGATGTTCGGGAATTATCGATCAAAGCTTTTAAAGGTGCCAAAGTGTTTTCAAGGGTATTCTCTAAATTTACCTTTTCAACTTTTACGTTCAGTTTATCTTCTTCGTTTAGAATTTCAAGATGTGTATTCAGGGTATTGTTCAGCTGGAAAGCTGAAGCCTCAAGTAGGTCCAAATAAAACAGGGTGTCTTCATCCTGAATTGTTGAAGTATCTATAAGGCTAAAGATTGAAATCAAATTACTTACCGGCGTTCGAAGGTCGTGGGAAGTGGTGTAGGACAACTGTTTAAATTCGGCATTTACTTTGGTGAGTTTAGCTAGAAGAGAATTTCGCTCTTCCTCCAGTTTTTTAATATGAGAGATGTTTTTTGCAATGGCGTAGATAAGCTCTTCTGATGGTTCAGGGATGGAGGTCCAGGTAAGCCAGACAATCTCTCCCGACTTAGTGATATACCTGTTTTCAAAGTTCAACAGAGGAACCTTTTTTTTCAATTGATCTCTATGGCTCGAAGTGATACTTCGGTCTCCGGGATAAATATATTCGCTTATTGGTCTTGAAAATAATTCTTCTTCTGTGTAACCCAATAATTTCAGAAAAGCAGGATTTACTCTTTTAAAATACCCGTCATAGCCGGCAATACATAGAAAGTCTGACGTTGATTCGAAAAAAGGTTCAATTTTGAACTGATTAGCAAATTTTAGGGTGGGGTGATGAGTAGTAGACATAGTATTGGAATGGGTTTTCATTAGGCAGTATCCTTTTGGACAATAGTTTCTTCCGGAGCTTATCCTGGAAGAATAATGATTTGCAGTAATCCCATTTTTTCAATCTTGCTGTTCTTCATTATATGCTACTAAGATAGAATTTTTCTTTCAACACATTACCTGCATTGACATTAGCATAATACTGGTTTTTATTGCAGCCATTTGCGGGGCTGTGTGCCCTTTGGCCTGCTATTGCAGAGACAGTATTTTCATACCCATGTGCATAAAGTGGCTCCCGGTTACTACTTTCGGGCTATTGATATCACAACTATTAAAGGGGCTGCCATCTAGTGTAAATTTGAATGAAAATTTTGACGGCTGAGGTAAAACTCAGGTTTCAAAAATCACAAATTAAAGCTGTTATTATGAGAAAATTTTTTGTTTCCCTTATGATCTTAATGTGGGCAGGAATTGGCAATGCTCAATTTACTGAACTTAAAGAAGCCCGTGTAGGGTTTGATCCTGTTTTACCTGAAATTACGGTAGATGGGGAGAATTATATCTTTAAAATAGAAGAAAAATATACCGGAGAATTTGAAAAAGATCCTGTTGCTTTTCTTGATAAGTACTGCAATATAGAAGCCTTTATTGATCTTGTGCAGGATGGAAAAACGGTGGAATACCAGGTAGAGGTTAAGAGTACAAAAGGCAAGATGAAGGCTAAATATTGTAAAGAAGGAAATCTGCAAAGAGTTTCTTACAGACTGAAAAACGTTATGCTTCCTGCCAGTTTGCAGAGAGATATATACAGCAAATATAAAGGTTGGAATATGACCAGAAATATTCATATTGCAAGAGGAATAGATGGGGATGTACAGAAAGAGTACTTTAAGATTCGCCTGGAGCAGGGGGATAAGGTGCAGAAATTAAAAATCGATGTAAATGATATAAAACCAATAGAAATTTCGAGCTTGTAAAAGTTGATAATTGAGGCTCGTTTAAGGACTGTCAAAAAAGGAATTCATTTTGCACAAAACAGGTGCAGTGTCTCCAAATTACCGGAGATGAAGGGGGGATGAATAAATTTTTTGACAGTCTTTTTTATTTCACGGGATTTTGAATAAAGGGACCAAAAAGAGTAAATTTTTATGCTCTTTTTGTTTCCTTTTCTTATTTAATTGGGCCTAAAAAATGTAAATTTGAACAAGAAATAAGTAATTAAGCTTCGGCCTTTGAAAGCTTTAATAATAGACGATGAAGCCCTCGCACGAAAGCGAGTGATCAACCTTCTAAACAAGGTTCCGGAAATTGAGGTTTTGGGAGAATGCGCCAGTGGAAAAATTGCAGTCGAACAAATCAATTCCCTCAACCCCGACCTTATCTTCCTGGATCTTGAAATGAAAGACATGGATGGTTTTGAGGTCCTTGAAAAGATCGAAATTTCTCCCCGTCCTGCAATTGTTTTTCTCACAGCACACAATCCCGATGCTTCCAGAGTTTTTGATGCCAACGTTTGTGATCTGCTTTTAAAACCATTTAAAGAGGAACGTTTCTACAAAACAGTTTCTAAGGTACTCAACACTGTTCTTCACGAAGAGCTTGATATTGATAGCAAGATCCAGAACCTTTTGGGGTTTTACACCAATCGTTCTACCGGAACCATTTTTAAGATACCCGTGAAACAGGGAAATAAAACAATCCTTGTTGATCCCCGGAATATTCTTTACATCATCTCATCTGGCTGTTATGCCGAGATCTATACTCACAGTAAAAAATACTTACTTAGGGAATCCTTATGTGCCCTGGATGAAATTCTCGATCCAAATTTGTTCTTCAGAATACATCGATCGGCTATTGTGAACCTGGATCACGTGAAGGAACTGGTACATTCAGAATATGGTGAAATTGACGCCAAGATGGCCGACGGCCGACTCCTGCATACGAGTAAAGCTCAAAAGAAACCATTTTTGGAGAAACTTGGAATCTGAAGGGATCAGGGTTCATGAATATTTTTCTTTCCGTTGTTCTATTTCCAATCTCACATTAAAATTTTCCATTTTTCCTCCCTCTCAATTATGACCGACCTCATAAGATTCGGGAATTAATTTGGGCATCTTTGTCCTATTAGCCGATATTTTATGGAAGAAAAGGATCAAATAAAATCTACCGAAGCTGCTTCCGAAGTAAGAAAAGAACCGGTGAAGCTTTGCAATATTTGTGGCGAGCTAAGGAATAATCCACTGGGAAAGAAGAATCCGGGACGAAAAAAGAGTAATGGAAAAGAAGAAACCGATAAAACGAAATGAAGCCCTGAAGCCTTTAAGTCGTGAACATCATCACGGCCTGTTGTTGTGCTGGAAAATAAGACAGGGAATAAAGATGCAGGTTGAGCCTAAGCGTATCAAAAGCTATACTGACTGGTTCAAAAACAAGTACCTCTATCCCCATTTTGAAGCCGAAGAAAATTTTGTTTTTCCTGTTTTAGGAGATGAAAATCCATTTGTTAAAAAAGCTCTTGCCGAACACCGGAGGCTCAAGAGACTATTCAACCAGCAGTCGGAAATTCTTAAGGCGTTGAGCCTTATAGAGGAAGAGCTTGAAAAGCACATAAGATTTGAGGAACGTGTTGTGTTCAACGAGGTGCAACAGGCCGCTACTCCCGGGCAGTTTGAAGAAATCGAGAAGAAACATCACGCCATTGCTTTCTCAGATGACACCTGGGAAGATAAGTTTTGGATTATAAAAAAGGAAATAAAAACAGAAGCATGACAGCAACATCTTTGGTTTTAGAGCCTTTGTCCCTGGAACACCGGCAGGCGCTTCAGCTTTGTGATAATATAAGAAAAGGTCTTAATAAGAATATTGAAAAAGTAGAGAATAAGGAACTACACTAACTGGTTTAAGAATAACTATTTAGATCCTCATTTTCAGCTGGAAGAGCAGTATATATTTCCGCTTTTGGGAAACAATGTGAGGGTAAAAAGGGCATTGGCAAATCACAGGCGAATTAATAAACTACTTAGCTGCGACTGCGACAATGAAAAGGTCCTAAACTTGCTTGAAGAAGAACTCGGCACCTATATAAGATTCGAAGAGCGCGTACTTTATAAAGAGCTCGCGAAGAGCGTAAAACCGGAAGATCTTATCTTGATCCAGAAAAATCATGAACAAATAAGTTTTAACCAGGATGACTGGAAAGATAAATTCTGGACTTCTTAGATCTTTAAATTTATTTGCAGTTTAATATTAACGCAGAAGCCTTCGGGTAATAAAGTTGTTTTTTTGGAAATAGCTGCTGTGAGCTGCGCCAAGGTTCAATACTGTGGTGTAGAAACCTGCCAGAATAAATAAAACGTGGTAAGCCGTGGCTGAATAAAACGAAGCCAGCAGGTATACCAATACTGTCGTTAGAAGAAGGGTGCAGAAGAATGAAATCCATGCATCATGATCCATCTTCAACATCTTAAACATTAAACGAAGCAGCGGATTCTTCTCCTCATAAGAAACAACCGGGCCATTTGACGAAATGTAAGACACTAAAAATTTTGAGGCAATAATTTCAAAAGCAACCAGGGCTAGTAACAGATCCATATGGTATAAGTAGGTGAAACTGAACGAGCTAAATTAAAATAAAAATTTTATCCTGCAAGTTTAATTGATGTTTATTTTGCTTTTCAGCTATAAAAATGGTCTTTCATCGATCAAAGAATAATTGGATTACATCTTTGTATGGAAAATTCTCATAAGGTTGTGTCCGTGAATTTTGAAAAAGCTGATTTATAGACTTATTTTTACAGGAAGAATACCTACAAATGAAGAAGCCGTTAAAGATCAGGTCTTACTCTCCCAAAGAGGAACTCCTGAATGTAATTACTCACGGAGCAGGTCTGGTTCTAAGTGTGCTTGGACTTTTTTTATTGATCTTTAAGGCCCTTGAATTTGATAGCAGAAGATTACTGCTCAGTTTTCTCATTTTTGGCGGCTCTCTTATATTATTATATCTGGCTTCCACCCTTTACCACAGCACAAAGGACCAAAGAAAGAGGTTCAGTTTTAAGATTTTTGATCACATTGCGATTTTTATACTTATCGCCGGCACCTATACGCCATTCGCACTCGTGACACTGCAGGGCCGTACCGGCTGGATCATTCTTGGAGTAGTGTGGGGTATTGCCCTTTTTGGAACGATCCTGAAGCTCTTCTTTACCGGAAGGTTCAAGATCCTCTCAACACTTCTCTACGTAGGAATGGGCTGGGTAATTATTTTTGCTATAAAACCTTTAATGGAAAATCTTTCTTCCCAGGGGCTGCTATGGCTTTTAGGAGGCGGGCTGGCCTATACCATAGGTGCAATTCTCTATAGCATAAGCAGAATAAACTATAACCATGCGATCTTTCATTTCTTTGTATTGCTGGGAAGTTATTGCCACTATATGGCAATTTACAATCACGTGAGTCCTTAACGTTAATCCGATTTTTTAATTATCTCACTTAAATCTCTACCTTTATTCATAGAAATTATAAAGCCCGGGGAATAAATTGAAACAAACAAAACAAACAAAAGTCAGGGAAGATCTCATCACGCGAGACTGGTTGGCGATTGACCGTACCCGTATGGCAAATGAACGTACCTTTCTGGCTTATTTCCGGACATTCATCGTGGTGCTGGGTTCGGGAGTGGCTATACTTCGGGTTGAGGTTCTGGAAGACATGTTTGACCTTGGGATCTTTCTTCTTATTGTTGCTCCAATTGTGCTGCTAATTGGGCTCCTAAGATTTATTTATGTGAAGAGGCATATAAAGAAATATTATAGGGAGAACGTATAACCAAATATTAATGGGTAGAAAGCTGCAGCCCGGTTGGGTGTAGAATTGCAAAATTGAGCACGAAACCTGAATTATTGAATTTGTTATCCTGAATCCGTAAGGGGGAAAATTACCAGAAAATAAACTTTACTGAAATCTCTTTTTCTTTCCTGTCTTACCAAAAATCTTCATCATGGTAGGAGAGGAGATGAACCACAGAACAAAACCGCTTAAAACTGTGATCAATCCAAGAAGGGAAAAAGCCCGAAGAATGGTTGTATTGAAATCATCTCTTGTTTCATAGTCCATGGTGTGGGTCATCCACAGGAAATCAAACCAGCGCCAGTCCCTGTGTCGTACAGACCTGAAGGTGCCGTCAACCGCAGATACATAAGCTTTTATATTTTCGCTTCCTGCATAAGAGATTACAAAGGCCGGAAGTCGACCGCCCCTGTATTCATGATGGTCCCCGGTTGAGGTGATCCTCTCTATACCCGAGATCTCCAGTGTATCGAGCATGTTCTTATCTGCAATTTTGATTGCTTCCTCCTGGGAAATTTCCTGTTTTTGAATTCCGCTGCGGGCATGCACTAAGGTTTCTTCATTGACCCAGTAATATGGTTCCCCTGCAACATCTTTTAACTGAAGGGAATTGATCTGCACTTCGGGAATCATTTCAGAAATACCTTTTAAATTAGTAAAAGAAGCAGGATGTACATGAGCTTTCCGAAAGTGGTCGCCATGGATCTCGTCGATATCTGTCCAGCTAAAATACATTCCGCTTATGGTCCACATAAGAAACTGGATTCCGAGAAAGATTCCGAGGTAACGATGAGCTTTGCGAAATTTAGAAGCAGTTTTTCGTTTTACAAAGGGCATCTTTTGGTCTAAGATTTTACAAGGATAAATATTTTGCTTCAGCTAAATATATACTTTAAAAAGTTTCAGAAGGAATTCCCTTTTTTGGGAGGGATTGATCTATAGCATCATTAAGGATCAACATCGCCGTTTGAACCATATTCCTGAGTTCAAAAAATGCCACCGTGCCCGAATTAAATTGCGGGTAATCTTCAAGCATGTCCTGTAAATATTGCAGTTGTTCAACAGCTTCAGATTTTGCCCTTTTTGAAACGGAATTTAAAAGATCGTAATCCATGATCTCATTAAGCCGCATGCGAAGACTGGCAATGATCTCGTCATCGGCTTCCTCTTCACAATTGAGGAGCACCTTTTGTTGAAGAAGTTGCGGTGGCGGAATAAGATCCAGTTCCTGTAAAACGACTTTGGAAGCCTCATGCGAATAAACCAGCGCCTCCAAAAGAGAGTTTGATGCCAATCTATTTGCTCCGTGAAGGCCGGTATGTGCGCACTCTCCAGAAGCATACAGCTGCTTTACCGAAGTTCGTGCCTGTTGATCTACCTCGATACCCCCGCACTGGTAATGCGCAGCGGGTACAACCGGAATAAGATCTGTTGCCAGGTCAAGACCTATGGAGTTACAGTAGGAAATGATGGTGGGAAACTTTTTGCTGAAATCGTAAAGATCAAGGTGACGGCAATCCAGGTAAACATGTTTCTCTCCCCAGGATTTCATTTCCTTAACTATGGCTTCTGAAACCACATCCCGGGTAGCAAGTTCCCCGCGGGAATCGGTTTTAAAAAGGAACCTGTTCCCTTTGTGATTCACCACATATGCACCATAACCACGAACAGCTTCAGAAATGAGGAAAAGCGGATGTTTTCCTTCTTCGTACAAGGCCGTAGGGTGGAACTGTATGTAGTTCATGTTTTTCACCTTGGCCCCGGCACGCCATGCCATGGCTATACCATCGCCCGTGGCTACAGAAGGATTGGTAGTGTTGCCAAACACCATCCCACTGCCTCCACTTGCCAAAAAAGTGATTTTTGAAGTGAAATTTATTTTCTGACTTGTTTCTTTGTCAAGAGCTGTGATCCCGATACAATTGTTTTTTTGCTTATCCAGCAAAAGCTCGGTTACAAAGTAATGGTCGTAAAAATGGATATTGGGATAAGATTTTGCATGGGAGATCAACTTCCGCTGAATTTCCAGTCCGGTAAGATCCCGGTGGTGTACAATGCGATGCCGGCAATGTCCCCCCTCAAGACCAAGTTCTAAAGTTCCATTTTTACCTGCGTCAAAAGAAGTGCCCCAGTCCATTAATTCCAGGAGTCGTTCGGGAGCCTGGGAAACAACCATTTCCACAACTTTGGGATCATTGAGGCCGCGGCCTGCTTTTATTGTGTCCTTTACGTGCAGTTCAAAACTATCCCTTAGCCTATCCAGGACCACGGCAATCCCGCCCTGGGCCTGTGCAGTATTGGAAACCTCTTTTCTTTCTTTCGTGATCACAGATACTACTACATCGGGACGGGCCTTCGCTATTTTAATAGCAAAGGTCAAACCTGCCACTCCCGATCCTATTACCAGTACATCTGTTTTCATTCTTAAGAAAGTTTAAGCATACGTTCAATGGGTACAAGAGCCTTTTTTATAAGGTCTTTGGAAAGAATAATTTCCGGGTCTTCCTTTTCAAGGCAGTCATACAGCTTTTTAAGGGTATTCATTTTCATAAATGCACACTCGCTGCAGGCACAGGTATTGTCTTCTTTTGCAGGGGCCGGGATTAGGGTTTTCCATGGCACATCTTTTTGCATTTGGTGGAGGATTCCTGCTTCTGTAGCCACAATAAATGTGTTTTTTTCGCTGTTCTTCACGTAATTGAGCATTCCCGATGTTGAACCAACGTAATTGGCTGCCTTTAAAATATGCGCTTCAGATTCGGGGTGTGCAATGATCTGGGCTGTAGGATGCAGCTTGTACAATTCCAGCAGTTTGTCCAGAGAAAATGCTTCGTGCACGATGCATGCACCGTCCCACAGGAGCATCTTTCTGCCTGTTTTTTCCATGAGGTACCTGCCAAGATTTTTATCGGGGGCAAAGATGATTGGCTTTTCCCGGGGAATTGAATTTATGATCTTTTCGGCATTGGAAGAGGTGCATACAATGTCACTCAGGGTTTTAATTTCTGCCGAACAATTAATATAGGTGACCACCACATGATCGGGGTACTGTTCTTTAAGTTTCCTGAAGGCTTCCGGCGGGCAACTGTCGGCAAGGGAGCAGCCGGCATTAAGATCGGGTAGAAGTACCTTTTTTGAAGGATTAAGGATCTTGGCCGTTTCGGCCATAAAATGTACACCCGCAAATACTATGATATCGGCAGAAGTTTGAGCAGCTTTTTTGGCAAGTTCCAGGGAATCGCCAATAAAATCGGCAACTTCCTGAATTTCCGGCTCCTGATAGTAGTGAGCCAGGATCACTGCATTTTTTTCCTCTTTTAATTTTGTTACCTGTTCTTGTAAAGTCCTTTGAGGCAGGGTTGTCACTGTCATAAATTTTGGCTCTGGTGGTATTAGATCTTTAAAAAAGTATCTCCCGAAACAAGTCCGCTGGTGAGATCTCTAAGGCTGGTGTTTTCCACAATTTCCTTCAGTCCATTTCTTACAGGTTTAAACCGGGAGTGAAAAGGGCAGGGGTGGTTTTCGGAACAATCGTGAAGTCCAAGGCTGCAACGGGTGTAAACTTTATCTCCGTCTATAGCGAGGACAATTTCTGAAATCTTGATGTTGGTCGCCATATCCTGCTTTACTTCAAAGCCGCCGTGAGCACCTTTGGTAGAAATAATAATGCCGCTTCGGCTTAACTTTTGAAGGGTTTTGGCAGTAAAGGCTTCCGGAGAATCTATTTCCCGCGCAATATCTTTAAGGCTGGCTCTTCTGCCTCTTTCAGATTCTGAAGCGATAAAAATAGCTGCCCTAATTGCATATTCACAGGCTTTTGAAAACATGAGCTTTATTATCAGGTTAAAGCACAAAATTAGAGACATAAATGTCTTTATTTTATGACCTGTGTCAGGAACTGCTCATTTTTTGAGAAGGAAAAAAATAAAAGAGGCTGTTTGAAATTCTGTATTTACGTCAACCTGAAACTTCCAACGCTTAAGAAATTTCAACTTTTTAATTCTGAAGATCTGATTATTAAATTTAATCATTACGCCTGAATTGAACAGGCGGGTGAATTCAGAATAACGATTTAACAGTTTTTCAAACAGCCTCTAAAAAATTGAAATTTACACTTTTTCTACATTCCGTCACCGGCAGTAGATTGTTGTACCATTTGTCGCATTTGCCTTGCGAAAGCGGAATCCCGTTGCATCATGGTGCTCATGTGCCGTAGCATTCTTTCCCGCATTTGTGGAGAAGTTCTTATAATAGTATCGTTTTCCATACTTGCCATCATTCCCTGCATCATGGAATCCCGCATCTGTGGGTTTCTTCTCATCATATTATGCAGTCTTTCCTTGCCGTAGAAACGGTTCATCATGGGACGGTTGTTATCCATCCATTCCATCGATTTTCTGTTTTCCCTCAATTCATTCATGAACTCGCCAAAAAGCTGTTCATCATTAAGTATCTGTTCATAGACATCTTCTCTTACCTCTTGATTTTCTGAAAGGTTTACCTGTTCATTGTCGTCACAGGAAACAAATAATAAAACAAGAAGGAGAAGAAAGGGAAAGGCTGAAATTTTTGAAATACTGGTTTTCATATTTAAAAGGTTTTGGTTGGTAAGTAATTAATTCTAAGAAATGAATTCTGGCGCCTAAAGTCCTCAGGCTCTATGAAATTAGTATAAAAGAATGAAGACCTGAATATTCTTAGGCTTTTCTTAACTTAGGTTAGATGAAAATTTCTGTAAAGCGTATTGCGATCTTTCTCGGTCCTTTGATTTACCTGGTACTTCAAAGTCTGGATCATCCTCAATCTATGCCTTCCCCGGCCTGGGATGTGCTGTGTGCAACCCTGTGGATGGCTTTATGGTGGGTTACCGAGGCCGTACCCATTGCGGTCACAGCCTTACTTCCTATTGTGCTTTTTCCGTTAACCGGTGCCTTATCTATAGGAGAGACAACTTCGGCATATGGCGATAAATTTGTATTCCTTTATTTAGGAGGTTTTTTACTGGCTATTGCTATTGAAAAATGGGAGTTACACCGGCGAATTGCACTTAATATTATTAAGCTCATTGGTACAGATCTAAAATTCATTATTCTAGGATTCATGGTAGCCACTGCTTTTTTATCCATGTGGATCTCAAATACCGCGACTTCTGTAATGATGCTGCCCATTGGTGCTGCGATCATTAGCCAGTTAAAGGATAATCCGGAGACAGAAAGAAATGAAAATGTCATTTTTGGAAAGGCGCTAATGCTCGCCATTGCATACAGTGCCTCTATTGGTGGAATAGCCACGCTGATAGGAACGCCACCAAACCTGGTTTTGGCAGGGATAGTTCAGAAGCTTTACGGGATTGAGATCACCTTCTTTGAATGGATCAAATTGGGCTTGCCTATCTCTTTATTTCTTCTGGCCATTTGCTGGAAATATCTTACATCCCTTGCTTTCAATTTAAAAGGAATGAAACTTTCGGGTGGAAGGGAGGAAATTTCCCGCTTTCTCCTCGAACTGGGAAGCATAAGTAAACAGGAAAAAATTGTGTTGACGGTTTTTGTGCTTACGGCGCTGGGATGGATTACCCGTTCTTTCTTACTGCAACCATTCATGCCATTCATTGATGATACAATCATTGCTATTTCTGCCGGAATAGTTTTGTTTCTTCTGCCTTCGGGAAAAGAAAACGGGCGTATCCTCATTTGGGAGGATGCGGTGAAAATTCCATGGGGGATAATCATTCTCTTTGGAGGCGGGATGGCCCTGGCAAAAGGTTTTGGAGAAACCGGACTTGCGGTATGGATTGGAGAGAAATTGACCGATCTTGAAAACCTTCCCCTAATTCTATTGGTGCTGGTTTTGGTCGCAGCGGTTAACTTCCTTACCGAAGTAACTTCAAATTTAGCCACAACTGCCATGCTATTGCCAATTCTTGCACCTATGGCTCTGGCGATGAATATTCATCCTTACTTTTTACTGGTAGCGGCTACTCTCGCGGCATCCTGCGCTTT
The DNA here is from genome assembly GCA_963709775.1 of uncultured Flavobacteriaceae bacterium. Classification (GTDB taxonomy): domain Bacteria; phylum Bacteroidota; class Bacteroidia; order Flavobacteriales; family Flavobacteriaceae; genus Salinimicrobium. The sequence goes on from CAVPXS010000002.1 coordinate 14,246, forward strand.
TATGCTGCCGGTCGCAACTCCGCCAAATGCGGTGGTTTTTGCGTCGGGACATTTACAGATAAAAGATATGGTGCGGGCAGGAGTTTGGATGAATATTTTCTCCATTTTGATCATTACCCTTATCATCTATTTTCTGCTTCCAATAATTTGGAACATCACTGTTGATGAAATCCCGGCCGTTTTTGAATAATTTTTTAAGCAGGACGTTTGTATTCGGAATCTAGAATAATGTATTTATTTATTCTTCCCCGTTCCAGATGTGTAATAATTCAGTTTAAAAAGAAAGAATATCCCGGGCCCCTCTTTTATTAATGACCATGCTCTTCTGCATATTCCTGAGCTTCTTTGTAGGTTTTATTAACCGTGCCTTCGGGATGGGAAGGGGGAGCATAAAGAACATACAATTTTAAGGGAGTGTCTCCTGTATTTTTTACAATATGCCAATAGCCTGCCGGGATTAATACGGCCCAGTCGTTCTTTAGATTCTTTTCCACATTGAGTTCATCCTTTTTTTCACCCATAAGCACCTGTGCCTGTCCCTGTTCAACCCGGATAAATTGGTCGAGATTATTATGGAGCTCTAAATCAATTTGCTCACCCGGCGCCAGAGACATAAAAACAAGTTGCATATACTCTCCGGTCCAGCTTACTTCCCGGTAGTTTTCATTGTCCATGGTACTTTTCTCAATATCCAAAGCAAAAGGTTCTGCCTTTGGTTGTACCTTTTCCGGAGTGGATTCCAAGGTTTGCCCTTGCTCTTTTGAATTGGCTGATTCCTGGCCATGGCCTCCATTGCAGGACACCAGGAAAAGGGTGAGCAACAGGTTAGAAAAAAATAAATTTCTTACGTTGGGAGAGGTTTTTAATGTTCTCATAATTAGAATTTTTTATGGAAGTTCTACCTAGAAACTCGCGTTAAGGGCTTTTGAAGCCTACTTCTTCTTCAGGCACCCCTGTTTCGTAAGGGTTTGTTGGATCATTGCTCCATTCAAACCAGCCACCATCATATACAGAAACATTTGGCCAACCCAGGAGCCATGCATTGAACCAGGCTTCACTGCCACGCCAGCCTGTTCCGCAGTAGAAAGCCAGGTGCTTATCGGGCGTGATGTCGTTCTGTTTCCAGTTCTCTATGATCTCATGAAATTCCCTGGTGGTGTGGTCTACATTTCGATAGTTTTCCATGTGATAGGCATCACTCCCGCAGTCGGCAAAAATAGCTCCGGGAATGCGACCTTTTGCTTCGATATAATTATAGCCGCTCACCTCTCCAATATATTCGGGGTAACTGCGCACACAAACCAGGTCGGCATCACCGGCAGCGATCATCTCTTTTGCCTCGGGCACATCTACAGCCAACTCCGGGTGGGCCGGAATTTTTGCGCCAAAATCCTGAACAGGCTTTTTCGGTACATCATCTGTACTTACCTCAAATCCTGCATCTTCCCAGGACTGGAACCCGCCGTTGAGTACCCTCACATCCTTGACCCCGGCGTACATCATGATAAAGGCGTTTCTAATGGCTCCAATGTCGCCGGCAGCACTTCCCGGAAATTCATCATCATTATCCGGGAACATAAATTTTCCATAAAGAACAACGGTGGTATCGGCGGTGATGCCGTGCTCTTCCAGTGCTTTTTTCAATTCTTCGGGACTGCGGCGGTTCCAGGTTTCCGGAGACTCCAGGGCATTTGTGTCCATGTCAATAGCACCGGGAATATGTCCGCTTAAGTAGGCATCCCTGTTGCGGTAATGTGAATGCACCACAACATATTTATCATTATCATATTCTGCCGGATTCTTACCCGAGATCAGGTCTTTTACCCACTGTGCAGAGACCAGCTGCCGGTATTTTGGAAGATAACTCATCGGCAAAGTTTCATCTGGAGCCCACTCGTCTAAAAAGAAGTTGTAAACTGCTATTTTTGAGTACTCTGCTTTTTCAAAACTTTCGGCAACTTTTAGAGCTTCTTCGCGAGTATAACCGTAGATGATGATCTCTTCGGAAGGATCAATTTCCTTGTGCCTCACGATCTCGATCCAGTCCATATAGCCGGCCCATTTTGCCGGAAGGGATTTTGCGCCCTTAATATGTCCTCCCCGATGCTCATCGCGAAGTTTCCAGCCGTTGTAAGCATCTACAGGCCGCACATCAATGATACGTGCTCCTTTTTTCTGTCTTTCTATAAGTTCCTGAGTGGTTACTTCCCTGAATTTTGTCATCTTTTCTCGAATAGTTTGGCAAAAAAAGAACTTCCGTAGAAGCTCTTTTTTATTCATTTTTCCGAAGATAAGTAAAATCCGTTTTTTCTGAAGAAGCTCACGACTTAAGATATTCCTAAATCTTGCTGAAGCTCAGGATTTGCTTTATAAATTTATCTCCTTTTTGTAAGAGCGATTATGTTATTACTTTCATCTATCATCCTCAGCGACATGGACTTCAATGGTCATTGTTTTATAGTCTTCAATGTCTTCTTATGCCATTTTCTACGGCTTTTTGTATTTCATCGGCAATTTGGGAGAAGGAAAGTCCATTGTCAGGTAATCTTGGGGCTTGCAATTTCCACATTGATTGTGATGAATTCCGTTCCATCCGACTATTTCGGTATGGGTCGAAGTGAAAGTCACAGTATCTGAAGGAATAACAGCGGCGACCTGGTTTTTCAAAGTTTCTTCTGTTACTGAATAATTAGGTGCAATGGAATAGGTTTGCAGTTTTAGTTCTTTCCACACATGAGCGTCAAGGAAATGAGGAGCAATACAAAGGAAGATAAAGTTCTAATTTGCATGATTGGATGGTTATTTTGAACCTATTAGTGTGCCGCGATATAGGTTAGTTACACCTGCAAAACTTTGCTTATCAAGTTCAATTCTTATGAAAAGCTATAAGAACTTCAGTTTCTGCTGAAAAAAATCAAAAAAATTGAATTTTTAGAGGCATTATTTCAGGATCTGTAAAATCTTGTGGACTTGCTGAGGAAACCTTCGGCTTGTGCCCGAAAAAGCTTAGTTTTGGGTTCATTTCAACAACTTCAGCATGAACAACAACAGGCATTTTGTGATCGATTTTGACAGTACCTTCACACAGGTAGAAGCTCTTGATATCTTAGGAGAGATTTCTTTGGAAAATCATGAGGAAAGAAATGAACGGCTTCAAAGATTGTCTGATCTTACCAATAGCGGAATGGCCGGAGAGCTTTCCTTCAGGGAATCCCTGGAACAGCGTCTTGCCCTGCTCAATGCTGAAGAACAACATTTGCCAAAACTGGTTGACAGGTTAAGAAGTAAGGTGTCCACTAGTTTTATACGTAACAGGGAGTTTTTTGAAGAAAACCACGAGAACATTTATATTATCTCCAACGGTTTTAAAGAGTTTATTGTTCCCATAGTTAAGGAGTTTGGGATTAGAGAGGAAAATGTTTTTGCCAATACTTTCCTGACTGATGAAAGTGGTAAATTAAATAATTTCGACACAGAAAATGTGCTTTCTTCCAACAACGGAAAGGTGGAAATGTTGAAAAGACTGGACCTGCAAGGGGACGTGTATGTGATAGGGGATGGGTATACAGATTATGAAATAAAGGCTGCCGGTCTTGCCAATAAATTTTACGCCTTTACCGAAAATGTGGAACGAGGTAACGTCCTTGAAAAAGCCGATCATATCACCCCCAGCCTTGATGAATTTTTATATCTGCACAAGATGAACAAAGCAATTTCTTATCCCAAGAACCGCATCAAAGTTTTGCTCCTGGAGAATGTACATGAAGATGCCGTGAAGATCATGAAAAATGAGGGTTACAATGTCACAACAGTATCAGGTGCTTTAGATGAGGAAGAGCTGGCAGAGAAAATAAAAGATGTTTCTGTGCTGGGAATACGTTCTAAAACCCAGATCACTAAAAAGGTGCTGGAGAATGCCAACAGGCTCATTGCAGTAGGAGCATTTTGTATAGGAACAAATCAAATTGACCTGGAGGAATGTCTTAAAAAAGGGATCGCCGTTTTTAATGCCCCTTTCAGCAATACGCGATCTGTAGTGGAACTCGCTATTGGAGAGATCATCTTTCTCATGCGCGGCTTGCCGGACAGGCTAGCAGAAATGCATGAAGGAAACTGGAACAAGTCGGCAAACGGAAGCAGGGAAGTCCGCGGAAAAAAACTCGGAATTGTGGGTTATGGGAATATCGGCGCCCAATTATCGGTAGTGGCCGAGGCTATTGGATTTGACGTGTACTATTACGATCTTATGGAGAAGCTGGCTCTTGGAAATGCGACCAAGTGCAAAAGTTTGGAGGAACTGCTTAAGGTATCAGATATAGTGACCCTTCACGTGGACGGGCGCAAGGAGAATGAAAATCTTATTGGCGAGCATGAACTGCAACTCATGAAAGAAGGTTCGGTCTTTGTCAACCTTAGCCGGGGGCATGTAGTTGATCTCAAAGCGCTGAGAAAACATCTTGAAAGCGGAAAGATACGTGGCGCAGGAGTAGATGTGTTCCCAAAGGAGCCAAAGACCAACGCAGAGCAGTTCGAATCTGAATTAAGAGGTGTCAAAAATGTCATTTTAACTCCGCATATTGGCGGCAGTACAGAAGAGGCACAAGTAAATATCGGGAACTTTGTTCCGGGAAAGATCATTGAATACATCAATACCGGAAGCACGACAAACAGCGTCAACTTTCCAAACCTGCAACTGCCTATACTGGAGAACGCGCACCGCCTTATCCATGTTCACCATAACCGTCCCGGGATTATCGCCCATATCAATAATGTGCTTTCAGATCATGACTGCAATATTGTTGGGCAATACCTTAAGACAAATGAAACCATTGGATACGTGATCACAGATATTGATAAAGCATACAATGAAGAAGTTATCCAGGAGATGAAGGGAATTGAGGGAACAATAAGATTCAGAGTGCTTTATTAAAGGTTTAAGGTTTAAAGTTCAAAGTTTAAAATTCAAGGTTCAAAATTGCAGGTTGAGGGTTGTTTGATTTAACGTAAATCTTACTTCGTAAATCTAACCTCCTGCCCACTACCCACTAAAATCCGTATTTCTCAATACTCAATACTCAATACTCAATCTCAATCTCACATCTCATATCTACCTCAAACCTGATCTAAATCATATTTAAGCTGCGGGAGGTTCTTCATCTTTGAGGTTTTGCCTTTAAAAACCTTTATATATGACATATGATTTAACCCCACACCGGTTTCACATCCCGGTAATGGGAATTGCCTTCACAATAGACACGCCAATTAAAGTTGCTTCCTACGGGATCACTTCGGCACTGTCTATTATTGAAGACAATCTCATTGAAATGATGAGGAAGCATTACTACCAGGAAAATGAGGAAACTTACGTTCCTATTGAAAAACACGAGGAAAATTATCGCGTGCGACGCATTACCGACTATCTAAATTTGGTGAACCGGAATGTGCAGACCAGGTTTGATAAGCTCAAGGATTCGGCTTTTGAAAAAGGGTCGGAGATCGTGAAGTACTTCGAGATGCTGCCCGAGGAGAGCGGACTCAAAGAAAAATATCATCAGTTCCAGCAAGCGCATGGAGAAGCTAAGGCAGAATTGGAAACTTTTCTTCGGAAGCATATTCGTCCCGGCGGAATTGAAGTGAACATCATGACCAAGGTCGATAAGAACAACAAAGATAAATCGGGGGAAATCCTTCCTGAAGGATCTGATGCCCTGGGAGCGTTGAAAGCTTACGCTGAAAGTAACCTTGAAAATTCTGCTGTGATATTTTCTGCGGGAATGAATCCGAGGTTATTTAACTACCTGGAGAACTTCAGGGCATTTGATGCCCAGGCCTGGGGAGTTTTTAAGAAGAAAGTGATCATCAAAGTAAGCGACTACCGTTCGGCATTGATACAGGGGAAATACCTGGCCAAAAAGGGTATTTGGGTGAGTGAATTCAGAATTGAATCTGGCTTGAATTGCGGCGGACATGCCTTTGCCACCCAGGGCTATTTACTTGGACCGATCCTGGCAGAATTCAGAAATAAAAAAGATGAGTTAAGAAAAGAGCTGTTCAGCCTTTATAATCCTGCGATAATAGCAAAAGGAGAAAAAGGATTTGAAGAGCCACATCCCGTGAATATTACTGTACAGGGTGGAATTGGGACTGCCGCAGAGCAAAAATTGCTTTACGGATATTATAATGTTGACGGCGCCGGTTGGGGAACTCCTTTCCTGCTTTGCCCCGAAGCTACAACTGTAGATGACAACACTCTTGAACTGCTCGCAAAAAGTAAAGAGAACGATGTGGTGCTGAGCAAAGCTTCACCTCTGGGAGTGAGATTCAATTATCTTAAAGGAACCACCGCCGATAAGGAAAGACAGCAAAGAATCGACAAAGGAAAACCGGGAAGTCCATGTACCGAAAAATATCTTGTCTCAAATACCGAGTTTACTAAAGAACCTATTTGTACTGCTTCAAGAAAATATCAGAAATTAAAACTGGAGCAACTTGAAAATGCAGGACTACCGGAAAATGAATATCAACTGCAGGTAGATGACCTGCTAAGCAAAGAGTGTTTGTGCATTGGGTTAAGTAACTCCGCCGGACTTAATTACAAGGTGCCAATCGTTGAAAAACTCGATGCGGTGACCATCTGCCCCGGGCCAAATATTGTAAACTTCAACAAGGTAGCCAGTTTGCAGGAAATGACAGATCATATTTATGGACGAAAGGAATTTTCTCAAAATGAGGACCGCCCACATATGTTCATTAAAGAACTGCAGCTTTATGTGGATTATCTTAAAGAGGAAGTGCGCAATACTTTTGATCCCGGCCCAAGGGATATAAAAGGTTGGACGGGTTTCTGCAATAATCTTCTGGAAGGGGTTTCACATTACAGGGATTTGTTGGAAAAGGAACTTATAAAGAAAAAAGATGCTTTTGAACAAGGCTTGAGTAAAATGGAACAGACGGTACTTGAGATAAAGACCGGCCTGAGTAATAATTAAAAAAAACTATCCCCTCTAAAAAGCCTTTTTGAGGGGATAATTTTTCATCTAATCTTAAGCTTCAACTGGCAAAAGGTGATTGGAGGCTTGAAGATTTTCCTGAGAATTTTATTCCTGGTTTTCTTCCAGAGCGGCGATCATCTCGGGTGCCGTATTCACAACTTTCCTGATCTTTCCGGAAGGCTCTACTATTATATGGGTAGGATATACAGAAAAGCCAAGGGTGTCTTCAATAAAAGCTTTCTGACTTGGGATCACCGGATATTTAAATTCTCTTTCTGAAAGAAATGTTTCAAGCTCCTCTTTAGGGTCGAGTGAAAGACTAAGAAAAACCACGTCTTCCCGGTCTTCATATTCACTTACTAATTGATTGAGTCTGGGCATTTCTTCAATACACGGTTTACATCTTAGAAACCATGTTTTTACAATTAAGGTTTTGCCTTCGGCTAATTTTTTTGAAAATTTCCTTCCCTCCAGGTCCGTAAATTCAAACTCGGGAAAGTCCTTTCCTTCCATCATGAAATGCTTATACGCGGGATAGGTGTCGGCCATAATGGTATAGCTTATATCATCATCTGCATCTTCCTGCATCTTGAAAAGTTGGTATTGTTCGCCCTCCTTATTGGTTTTCTTTTCAAGGACAATGAATTCGCCCGTCAATATAGCCTCCAAAAATGCCTTTTTGGAGATGGTATCTCCTTCTTCTCCCAGGGGCACGAAATCTGATGCCAGGTCGATATTGGTCTTGTGATATCTCCACCATTTGGCCTGGTCGCCTTGAAGGGAAGAAAAGAGAAGATCGGTTTCGGTAACTTTTTCGTTTTCCTGACAGGAGCTTAGAAGGAAAATGCTTCCGAAGAAAAAAGTACGAAAAATGGTTTTAAAAAGTCGCAATATACTGTTGATTTATATAGGGGTTAAAGGTAAGGATTTTGGCAAAAGACGGGAATGCCTGTGAGAAATCTTCCGCAGAAATTGCCGGGTTTGAAAAAGGCTATTTTTAAAACCGGAAAAACCCGGATTTACCACAAGTGAGATCCGTTTAAAGAGAAGCGTCAATCAAACTTCAAAATTCTTTAGAAATAACCTAAATTTACCGAACAAAACCTTTATCCATGCTTGAAAAAGAACTCAGAGATGCCTATCATTTTATATTTGAAGAAGAAGTACTGATAGAAATTACAAAGTTTGGAATTTTAAGAGAAGTAAAGGCGGGGGAAACCATCATCGATATTGGAGATTATGTAAAAAGCATGCCCTTGCTGCTGGAAGGAGCAATTAAGATCCTGCGGGAAGATAAGGATGGGGATGAATTACTGCTGTACTTCCTGGAACGTGGTGATACTTGTGCCATGACTCTTGCCTGTTGCCTGGGTCACACAAAAAGTGAGATAAGGGCGGTTGCAGAAAAGGATACACACCTGGTAATGATCCCTATTGACAAAATGGAGGAGTGGACCTCCAGGTTCAAAAGCTGGAGGAACTTTGTTTTTGAAAGTTATCATTCCAGGCTTACCGAGATGCTTGACACTATTGATACTATCGCATTTTTAAATATGGATGAGCGCCTTATGCGGTACCTGCAGGATAAAGCCAAGATCAATAAAAATGAACAAATACAGGTAACTCACCAGGAGATCGCTTACGACCTTCATACCTCCCGTGTAGTGGTTTCGCGGCTCTTAAAAAAGCTGGAGATAGAGGGTAAAATCGGGTTACAGCGCAATAGCATCATGGTGCATGATCTTTAGTATGTGATCTTTGTTACAAAGCCTGCAGCTTTAAAAAAGTACTTTTGCACCGAACTTTTAAAGAATGGAGATAACACAAATTCTTGGTTACCTGGGAGCTTTACTTATTGGAGTAGTCCTGGGACTCATAGGCGGTGGAGGTTCTATTTTAACCGTGCCTGTGCTGGTATACCTGCTCTCCGTTAATCCTGTAACCGCAACAGCTTATTCTCTTTTCGTAGTAGGAACCACTTCTCTTTTTGGCTCCATTAAAAACTTTCAGAAAAAACGGGTGGATATACGTACCGCCATTGTTTTTTCCATTCCGGCATTTATAGCTGTTTATCTTACCAGGAAATTCCTGGTGCCGGCGATCCCGGAGAATATTTTTACAATTGCCGATTTCACTGTTACCAAAAACATTGGGATCATGTTGTTTTTTGCCTTTATCATGATACTGGCTTCGGTATCCATGATCCTTGAACCTTCAGAAAAGGACGCCAAGCCACGAAAGGTGAGGTTCAATTATTTACTCATTACTTTAGAAGGCGCTATAGTAGGGGTTCTTACAGGAATAGTGGGAGCCGGTGGAGGATTCCTTATCATTCCGGCGCTGGTGCTTATGGCAAAATTACCAATGAAGCGAGCCGTAGCGACCTCTCTTGTGATCATAGCAGTAAAATCGCTCATAGGTTTTATTGGAGATGTGCAGAATCTTGAAATTGATTGGGTTTTCCTTCTTATCTTCACAACAATGTCGGTAGTCGGTATCTTCGTAGGGATATGGCTGAATCGTTTTATTGATGGAAAGAAGCTTAAGAAAAGTTTTGGCTGGTTTGTACTGTTGATGGGGCTGTACATTTTTTGGAAAGAGATCTTTTGATTTTAAGGTCAAACTTTTAAAACCTGAGAAGCTGACGAAAATTCCGTCAATGGAAATCTTTGATGATTTTTCCGGTGAAAATAGAGGTGTAATCTCAATATAGTTTAAAATGGCTGTTCCTAAAAAGGACAAGATTTTTGTTGCCCTCCAGTTCCTGGTGTTCATAGCCTGGATCATTGAAGTGGAGCCATGGAGTTTTAAATTATCGAGCAATCTAAGTGCGCTGTCTTTTATTATTGCGGTAATTGGACTTGTGCTGGTGCTTATTGCATTTCTGCAACTTAATACAAACTTATCGCCCTTTCCCAGTCCTAAGAAAGGAGCAAAACTCGTTACAGGAGGAGTGTTTGCTTTTGCGCGCCATCCTATTTATTCCGGTATTTTGTTTATGGCTTTCGGGATCTCCATATGGTTGGGTTCGGGGTATAAACTCGCAATAAGTTTATTACTGTACCTGGTTTTCTATTTTAAGAGCAGGTACGAAGAACAAAGGCTCGAAGAAGCTTTTCCCGATTATAATGTTTATAAGACGCGTACAGGAAGATTTTTTCCTAAATTTAAGGGAAGAATTTAAATCAGAATGATCAAAAGGTTTGGAAAAAGTCCTGAGGGTATGCGCCTTCAGAAGATAAGGAATTCTCCTAACTACAGGGATGGGAGTTTCAAAAACGTAGAAAAAACTTCGGTTAATCCCGATAATGTTTCCATGTTCACCATTCTTAAAAAGATGATCATCGAGACCTTCTTCTGTTCGCCCGGCTTCAGAAATTCCAAATCAGAAAGTAGAGCTAAAAGATCTAAATCCCGACGAACCGCAACTGGTTTGGTTTGGCCATTCCTCATATTTGATTCAGATTAAAGGATATAGAGTGCTTGTGGATCCGGTTTTTAGTGGTAATGCCTCTCCCTTTCGCTTCTTCGGAAAAGCCTTTGAGGGAGCAGATCATTATGATGCTGAAGATATGCCCGAAATTGATCTTCTGGTCATCACTCATGATCACTACGACCACCTCGATTATCCCAGCATAAAGAAACTGGATTCGAAGGTGTCCAAAATTGCTACTTCCCTGGGAGTAGGAGCACACCTTGAAACCTGGGGCGTCAAAAGTGACAAAATTACCGAGTTTGATTGGTGGGAGTCGAAAGAGATCAACAGCGAGGTAAGACTTACTGCTACTCCTTCACGTCATTTTTCGGGGCGTAGTATTAAAAGAGCACAAACTCTCTGGTCTTCCTTCGTATTGGAGATCTTTGGGTTTAAGATCTTCCTTGGCGGGGACTCCGGCTTTGACGGAAGTTTTAAAAAAATAGGGGATAAATTCGGTCCTTTTGACCTCACTTTACTGGAGTGCGGACAGTTCGGGGAATATTGGCCTCAAATCCACATGTTCCCGGAGCAAACTGTGCAGGCAGCTGTAGATTTACAGGCAAAACGGGTCATTCCCGTGCACTGGGGGAAATTTGTACTCTCTTACCACCCCTGGAATGAACCTATAAAAAGATTTGTGGCAGCAGCCGAAAAAGCCGGAGTCAGATTATTTCTCTCCACGAATTGGAGAACCGGTTAATTTTACTGCGGAATATGAACAGCAGCCATGGTGGCTTTTTGAAAATAAAGATGAACAACATGAACGAGAATCAGCAACACTGGGATAAGGTTTATTCTGAAAAAGCGCCAACAGAAGTTAGTTGGTATGAGCCCATGCCCGAGATCTCTTTAAATCTCATTAAAGATTGTAACCTGGAAAAGGATGCTGCCATTATAGATATTGGAGGAGGGGACAGTTTTTTAGCAGAGTTCCTGGTGTCCAAAGATTATACAGATGTTACGGTGGTAGATATTTCCAAAAATGCCATTGAACGGGCAAAGGAGCGAATGTGTGAAAAGGCCGATCAGGTTACCTGGATCGTAGCCGATGCAGCCAATTTTAAACCTGATAAAAAATATGACCTGTGGCATGACCGGGCCGCCTTCCATTTTCTTACAAACGAAGAACAACGGGAGAATTACCTTAAGACTTTGTTTGAATCTATAAAACCGGGAGGCTATGTGGTCCTGAGTACATTTTCAGATAAAGGTCCGCCTACCTGTAGCGGACTTCCGGTGCAGAGATATTCTGTAGGAGAAATGCAGAAATTATTCGAAGAAGAATTTAGTGTTTTGAGTGGAAGAAGTGTAGATCACACCACCCCTTCGGGCAAAACACAGAATTTCACGGTATGTAGTTTTCAGAAGAAAAAATAAATCAGAAAAGAGATGAAAGAATTTTGGAATGAAAGATACAATAGCGAAGAATATGTATATGGAGAGGTGCCTAATGAGTATTTCCACTCACGATTTACTCAATTCGATCCCGGGGAAATATTATTTGCTGCTGAAGGAGAAGGGAGAAATGCTGTTTTCGCAGCTAAGTGTGACTGGAAAGTAACTGCTTTTGATGTTAGTACAGAGGCGAAAAAGAAAGCTGAAAAACTAGCCAAAAAGCATAAGGTGGAGTTGGATTACCGGGTGGGGGAACTGCCAGACCTGGGGTTTGAAAAAGGGGATTTTGATGCCATAGCATTGATCTATGCTCATTTTCCTGTAGAAGTACGAAAAAAGTACCACGAGTTATTGATCTCTTATTTGAGAAGGGACGGGTTGATATTCTTTGAAGGCTTTAGCAAGAAGCATAAGATCTATCAGGATAAAAATCCGGGAGTTGGAGGTCCAAAGGATGAAGCCTTGTTATTTTCTATGGAGGAGATAAAAGAGGATTTTGGAAGTCTCAATTTTCTGGAATTGTATGAAGCCGAGGTAGATTTAAAAGAAGGAAAAGGACACGACGGTTTGGGCGCAGTTATTCGCTTTGTAGCCCAGAAGAAGTAAAGGTGCCGGCAGTAATTGTTGAGACTATAAAGATTCGGAATTTGGAATATAAAAGTAATGGCAGAAGTCAGGCTGAGATTTCTGAAATCAAAAATGGCTGCTATTTATTAATAGCAGCCATTCCTTTAAATTATCCTGTATAATAGTTAAGGATTATTTTTCTCTGGTGATCTTTATTTCTCCCATGTTTTCGGGAAAATTGATTGTACCCAGCTCCCGGAATTTTTCCAGGATGAATTCATTAAGCTGTTTGTCCGTTTTCAGGATATTGTCACCCTTTCCAATTTTGTCATATTTGTGAATGCCCCTTAGCATTCCTGTATGTGTGACAACCCGGTAATCCTCTGAATCCTGTAGCGGAGAGCCACCAATACTGATATTGGTTACCCGCTGGCCTACCGGTTTTGTGAGGTCCATCTCGTAGTCAATGCCGCTACTTTGAAGCAGACCACCCACAAGATCAAGAGTGTTTTGGGGATTTAAATTCTGCGCAGTTTGCTCCAGGGTGCTTTTTAACTGCTCCCCTGTCATTGTAAGGGTCACGATCTTGCTGGGGTGGGGAAGGAGTTTGTAAAGGTTTTCACTGCTTATGTCGCCGTTGAGGGATATTCCGTAGCCCACGCCGGGTAATAAAGCAACTTCTGCGTCATATTCCTCCCGTAAGAGGTTTCCTGTCAATTTATCAAAAGGGCTTTCAGATTTGTACTGCCGGCCTATGACGGTTTCAGTATTTGCGATCTTTTCTTCCAGTTGATCCAGATAAGGTGATCTCAGTCGGGTAACCAGCTCCATGGTTTCTTGATCGGGCTTCCATTCATCATTCCATAAGAAGTGATGATCTGTCTTCACATCAATAAGTCGGTTATCGTCAATAATAAGCTGCGTTTCTCCCAAAATGGCGCCATCTGAAAGGGCCTGCACGATAAAGGTCTCATTTATTTTCTGGGGAGGGGATATAAGATCATGGCTGTGACCACCAATGATGAGGTCAATACCATCTACTTCCCGGGCGATCAATTTGTCTATAGCCGTACCCGCATGGGAAAGGACTACGAGAATATCCGATTGATCCTGCAGGGTGGGGATGTACTCCTTAATGGCTTCATGACCCGGGGTGAACCTAAGGCCTTTCATGTTCTCCCTGTTTCCGGTTAAGTGGGTGTTGTGATAGCCGATGGCAAGGACTGCAATTCTGGAACTGCCTACTTTCTTAATTATATAAGGAGGGTCCAGAAAAGGTTTTCCGGTAATGCTGTCGGTGATATTGGCTGCTCCAAAGGGAAACCCTGCGATCTCCTGCAGCTCGGCTGTACGTTCCTTTCCGTAGTCGAAGTCGTGATTTCCCAGCGCCATGAAGTCATAGTCAAGGCTTCGCATCAATTGTATAACAGCTTCCCCTTTGGTCAGGTTTCCCAATTGATCATCACTAAAGGTATCTCCCGCGTCAAGAAGCAATATGTTCTCTGCGCCTTTTTCCTGTCTAATCTTTTTCACTGCTGTGGCCAGGATAGGGGAAACCTTCTATTTTTGCTTCCCTGTCAAAGGTAAACAGCGTTTCCCGCCCCTCATCGCCGGTTTGAGACGTTGAGTTTCGTTCTGTGGTTTTAAAAGGCATATGCGTGCCATGCCGGTCATTCGTATGAAGAATAGTTATAATATCTTCGGAAGAGGTTGAGGAACGGATTGCTTGCGGCTGCTCCTGACTTGTTGCCGTTCCCCCACAGGAAACGAGACCTGCAAAACCCATTATTGTCAATAATTTTAATGCTTTCATAGTTTTCTCTTTTTAAATTTATTGATTCTGAAGGGCAGCTTAATAAATATACATAAAAGCTTTGTGCTTCAATATGTGGTAATTATAGCCTGTTTTTCTGCCCGACTTATAAAATCAATGTTAGCACCCGCATGGAAAAATACCGCTGCGGGTGTTTACACTTGTTAGCTCCCTGCCTGCCCTAAAAATGCAGGTTCCGAAATATCTAAGCTTTCTTCATATTTGGCTTTTCCCGCATCCAGAAATTCAACGAATTCCTGAACGTCAAGATCATATGCTCTTGGAGGAGAGAGTAATTCTTCATTGTCTCCAACCAGCGTGTAGTATGGCTGCGCATTTGCATTAAGCTTCTGGATCATGAAATCCATGTTCTGTTTACCAATGGTCTTTTTTACTTTATTATCGTAAACAGAAGTGTACCATTCTTCCCTGGGGAGTTCTGTTTTTTCATCCACATACATGGCGACCACAATGTAGTCTTCTTTTAACCTTTTCAAGACTGCAGGATCACTCCATACAGCGGCTTCCATTTCCCGACAATTCACACAACCGTGGCCGGTAAAGTCTATAAAAATCGGTTTATTTTGCTTTTTTGAGCAGGCAAGCGCTTGTTCGTAATCAAAATATCCTTTGATGCCATGGGGGAGCTCGAGGAAATCATCGTACTTGGGCTGTTCACATTCTGCGGCAAGTGCGTCCTGTTCCGAAGATACGTCTGTATTCAGGAGTTGGAAATCATGAGTACTCATTGGCGGCAGGTAACCTGCGAGTGCTTTTAAAGGTGCACCAAAGAGGCCGGGGATAAGATAGACCACAAAACTAAACACTAAGATTGCACTGAGCAATCGTGAAATAGAAGTGCTTTCAGATTTCTGTTCATGTGGAAAAATGATCTTTCCTAAAAGGTAAAATCCGAGCAGAGTGAAAATTACGATCCACAGGGCTAAATAAATTTCCCGGTCAAGAAGATTCCAGTGATAAACCTGGTCTACCATACTAAGGAATTTAAGCGCGAGCGCGAGTTCCAGAAACCCTAGAACCACCTTTACCGTATTAAGCCAGCCACCGCTTTTAGGAAGGGAACTAAGCCATCCCGGGAAGATCGCAAAAAGCGTGAATGGAATTGCAAAGGCAGTAGAAAAGCCTAACATTCCTATTAAAGGTTTAATTGCCTGTCCACTGGCGGCTTCCAGTAAAATAGTTCCTGCGATAGGACCTGTACAGCTAAAGCCAACAAGGACAAGCGTAAAGGCCATAAAAAATATCCCGGCTAAACCACCTTTGTTGGCCTGGCTATCAATATTATTGACCAGTTTATTTGGCAATCTTATTTCAAACAATCCAAAGAAGGAGAGAGCGAATAATACAAAAATTGCGAAGAACAAAAGATTGGGAAGCCAGTGTGTGCTTAGAAAATTAGCAAAACCAGCTCCAAATATTAAAGCGAAAACCGTTCCTACAAGGGTATATATAGCTATGATAGAAATACCATAGATAACCGCATTTAATATTCCCCTTGAGCGGCTACCGCTGGATTTTGTAAAGAATGTAACGGTCATGGGGATCATGGGAAAAACACAGGGAGTAAGCAGGGCTGCCAGTCCTGCACCAAAGGAGATGAGGAAGAAGGTCATCAATCCCATCCATCCTTTTTCTTCTTCCACAGGCTGGAAGGTGTTGGTAAACGGCTCCAACTCTTTTAGAACCGGTTGATTGGAAGAGTTGGAAGGATTTGCGGCATTTGTTGCTGCACCAGCTTTTTCCCCCGAAAGGTCAACAGAAAATTCAGATTCATAGGGAATACATTGCCCGGTCACATCTGAACAAATCTGGTAGGTAACACTTCCCGAGATCACCGGTTTTTCATCAATAAGTTTGATCTTATGTTCAAAAACCGCCTTTTCGGTAAAGTAGGTGACATCTCCTTCCCAAATTTCTTCATACTTTTCTTTGGGGTCTACCGGTATGATCTCCCCCAAAAGTTCAAATTTTTCGGAAGGATCAAAACTGAATTCTGTAAGCATAGGCCCCAGGTCGGGATCAAAATCACTGGAATACATGTACCAGTCCTGAGGTATATCGGCAGTAAATGTCAGGGTAACCTCATCTCCCGGTGCAGCATCATTATTATCTGCCTTTACCTGCCATTCTGGTGCTTCCTGCACCTGTGCTACATGAGGAAGAAAAGAGAATAATGCCAGCAGGAGGCTCAAATATTTTGTTTTCATGAATTCTTTTTGGTTAAAGGAAAGGCTACCCGGTTAGGGTAGCCATTTCTCTATTGAAGCTCGTTTAGAAATTTTTTGAAATCTTTTGTGTCAAAATCCCCCATTCCAAGATGGGTAAGTGCAAGATTTCCATCGGCATCGATCACATAAGTAGTGGGAATACTGCGGGTAGAATACATTTGAGGTATTGGTCCTGCAGCTCTATAGATCTCAAAACCATAATCTTTTCTATCCTTAAACTTTTTAGCTTTCTCGAAGTTTTGATCTACAGAGAGCATTATAAATTCGACATTGTCGTTTTTCACATCCTGGTAAAGTTTATTAATTCCAGGCATCTCAGCGATACATGGAGGACACCAGGTGGCCCAGAAATTTAGAAAAATAACTTTTCCACGAAACTGTTCCATATTAACTTTTTCACCTTTGGAATTGACCAGATTAAGGTCCAGAACTGCACCTTTAGAAGGGGTTACCGCAGCTATATCAGCTTTTTCTTCAATTTTTGGGTCCATAATTCCGGTGGCTAAAATCCCACGTTGCAGGAATCCAAATACCTCTGTGTGGAGGCCGGTGACAAAAAGGCCAATTAAGACTGCTCCTATAATTCCGTATTCTATTAAATTCTTTTTTAGTTTCTTATTCATGATAAAATCGTTTTTTGTTGATGTTATAGTTCAATACTTAAATAGCCCTTCTTTTGTAATTCAAAGTTGTATAGAATGCCATTTTCCACCACCTTTAAATTCTGGTGAAGTTTTTCGCGATCTACTCCAAACTTCTTTAGGGAGAAACCACATGCATTTATGGTAACATTTGCCTGCCCGGCCTGCGAGATGAAATCCTTCATCATTTCTTCATTGGTGAGGTTTTGAACAGCCTTACCACAAACTACTACCTGGAAATCTCCAAAATGATGTCCATCTTGTTTAGCCAGTTCCTGTGCCGCCAGCAGAATAGGTTTTAACTGGGGTACTTTTCTGGTAAGAACTACGTAATTCGTTTTTTCTGAAGGCTGTGTTTGCGCCTGAGTACTAATTGTAAATAATGCGAACATGATTAGTATGCTGCTATAAAAAATCTTTTTCATGATTTGTTTTTTGAGGTTTATCGAAATCGTTTAATATGAAGAAAACAAGCCCGCCCATAATGGCGATGTTTTTAAATAAAGGGCCAAGGGTTGTGATCTGTCCTACCTGAATTGTGAGAGTTATTGGAATAAGAACGGCAAGTAAAATTACTGCTGCCCATCGGGTCCTGAACCCAATTAATAAACTTATTCCGGCCAGGAGCATTACAATTCCGGAGGCGATCACCATGAAACGGGGCTCCCCGAAAAAATAGGCTATACCTTTAAAACTGGCCTGCTCTATTCGTTGCAGCGTTTTTTCCAACTTGAGCAAATGGCTTGAACTCGCCACAAGGAATATCCCGCTTAACATCACTCGGAAAATTTGTACCGAACGACGGCTCACTAAGGTTGTAGTGGTCATTGTAGTAAATAATAAAGTGAATAAATAATGGCTGTTATAATCGGCAGGGAGCCAGATTTTCAGCCGGAATAATTTTCAGGAATTGAAATTAAACCTTGGGGGGTGGATAGAATTTGTCAGGGGAGATAGAAAAAATCCCCGGCGTCCGGTAATTGTGTTTTTTGAAGTTGTTGTGCGTAACGGTATTGACCTCCTCGTCCGGCTTAAAGTCAAAAGCCACCTGGCATAAGTAGTCAAATTCAAAATGAGATTCTAAATCGGCCTGGGCAAACTCATCGGGAGAATCATTATCCAGTTGATGTTTAGGACACATATTATTTACCAGCGTCACTTCGGAAGCACTATAAATGATCCCTAAGATTTTTGCATCTATCGACACCATCTTTCCAAGGAAAAGAAGCACGAAAAATGCCGCTATGTAGTTTTTAAAACCCATGAGGAGCAAAAGTAATAATTGACTTGAAAAATATGTGTCACATTTGTTACATAAGTTTCATAAGGTTTTGGGAAGAACAGGTTTTTAGGTAAATTAGTAGATTGAAAGTAACCAAATAATTTATTTAATCGATCAAAATTATGAAAGCCAACATTTTAAAGACTGTAATGTTCTCTATCACCCTTTTATTCTTTGCTTGTGGGGAAAGCACAGATGTTGTGGAGTCCGGAACTTATCAAGGAACTATTAAGGAAGTAGAGCCATCTAAGACCGAAATTTATGTAGAGACAGATGATGATCAAACCCTTGAGCTTTATTTCTCAGATAATACTGAACTTACCCGGGATGGAAGTACAGTAGATTTCTCAACTTTGGAGGAAGGAATGAGAGTTGAGGTTGATGTAGAAAAAGAAGGAAAAAGACTTAATCCGCTTGCTGTGCGGGTTCTTGAATAAATATGGAAGAAATACCAGATTTTTGGCGGACAGAGGTTTTTCACCCTCTGTCTGTTCATTTTCCCATCGCCCTGCTGGTGGTGGCTTTTCTATTTAAAGTTGTTGCTCTTAAATACTCCCGGGAGGTTTGGGAGCGGGGAGGAACAGTATTACTTATTGCCGGAGTTGTGACGGTCTGGATCGCTATTTTTACCGGAGATCTGGCCGATGGTGTGGTTTCCAGAAAGATCTGCGACCCCACCGTATTAAAAGACCACGAGAATCTAGCCTGGACTACGGCCTGGCTTTTTTCTGCAGGACTGGGGGTTGACCTTTTAAGGCAGCTAAAATATCCCATTTTTAGAAACCTGCTTTTTAGATTGCTTATGATCCTGTTGCTGGCTATTGGCACGGGAACCCTGGCTTACACCGGCCATCTCGGCGCCACTCTTGTTTATCAACAGGCTGCAGGAGTTTATACACCTTCGGGAAACTGTGCCGAATTCGAGTAGTAAGTCATTACAGCTGAATGCTTAAACTCTCTGTAACCCGTGTTACGGACTAACCTGCCTAAAAAGGCTATTTTTGCTCTTCAATTTTTAGATCGGGTTACTCCCGGCATTTTAATTTTAAACTAATTGATATGACAATAAAACAATTTAAAGATAGTCCTCTGGCTCATTATTCTTACGCAGTGGTAAGTGAGGGAAAGATGGCACTTATAGACCCAAGCCGAAATCCACTACAGTACTATCAATACGCCGAGGAACAGGATGCAAAGATCGTTGCAGTGTTTGAAACTCACCCTCATGCCGATTTCGTGAGCAGTCATTGCCAGGTGAGAGAGCAAACCGGCGCAAACATTTACGTTAGTAAATTGCTGGGGGCAGATTACGAACATCAGGCTTTTGATGAAGGTGATACTGTTAAAGTGGGAAATGTAAAGTTCAAAGCTCTTAATACTCCCGGTCATTCACCAGACAGTATTACTATTGTTGCCCGGGATGAACATAGAACAGCTCTCTTTACAGGAGACACATTATTTATTGGAGATGTAGGTAGACCCGATCTTAGAGAAAAAGCTGGTAATATGACAGCTAAAAGAGTGGAGCTGGCAAAAGCGATGTATGATACCATGCAGAACAAGTACAATGATTTACCCGATGATGCCATAGTATATCCGGCACATGGTGCAGGATCTCTTTGTGGAAAGAATATGAGTACAGATTCTTCAAGTACATTAGGCTATGAAAAGAAGTATAACTGGGCCTTTCAGGAGCAGACAGAAGAGAAATTTGTTGAAACTATTCTCAAGGATCAGCCATTCATTCCCCATTACTTTGGGTTTAATGTGGATGTCAACAAAACAGGAGCAGATAATGTTCAGCAAACCAAGGCAGCTGTAAAGCTTAAGTTGTTGACAGATAAAGTAGAGTCAGGAATAACCGTTATAGATGTTCGTGACGGAGACAGGTACAAGGAAAATCACCTGCCAAACAGTATCAATATAATGGCCCGGAATGAAGACGACAAGTATGAAACCTGGTTAGGGGCTATTGTAAAGCCAGAGGAACCATTTTATCTGGTTGTAGAAAGTGTGAAGCAAATAAGTGACATCCTGGAAAGGACCGCTAAAATTGGTTATGAAAAACAGTTGAGGGGAATTTTAACCCTTCCAAAAGAAGCATTTCAGACTTCAGAAGAGTTCAATCTGCACGATTTTAAAGAGCACAAAGACAATTATACTATTGTAGATATAAGGAATCAAAGTGAAGTTGCCGAGGGTAAAATATTTGATTCTGCTCTAACCATTCCTCTAAATGAATTGAGAGAAAGAGCTAATGAAGTTCCTGCAAATAAACCTATAGTGGTGCATTGTGCAGGCGGATACAGATCTACTGCAGGAGCCAGTATTCTGGAGAACTATTTTCATAAAACAGATGTTTTTGATCTAAGTGAGGATATAAAGAAGTTCAATTAATCCATACGATGAAATTCAATTTCAGGATCCCAAAGCGGCTTAAATACTACTACCTAAGAGAATTGGTTTTATACAAAGCTGCACTTAACCAGGGAAATCTTGTTCATGCGTGGCATCACCTTGAACGGGCACATGTTATTGGTCAATCCTACCCATGGGAGCACACCTATGCACACTGGCTTATGCTGAAGTTTGGCTTAGCAATAAAAGATGCAAAAGAGATCCTGGGGCAAATCCCCCGATTGCTTGTAGGTGGGGTTAAGTCTTTTGTGGGCAAAATTCCTTTAGGAAATACAGGTGGAGCAAATGTTCCTCCCCTTAAATCTATGCCTTTGCCTGAAGATATCCAGGCGCTTTTTAAACTGAAATTGTAAGAATAAATCCTAAAAAAATTATAAAAAGCCACCTCAAGGTGGCTTTTTTGTTGGTCGTTATTGAAAATTTCTGAAAATTGGCAGATAATTATTTTATTATATTTACCAAAAGCGCATAAAAACCGCATTTATGGAAGAAAAATATAAAGTAACGGTAAACGGGAACATGGAGTTCGAATTTACTAAAGAGCAAGTCGAAGCACTCGATCTGCAAAAATCGGTTGGAGGTGCAGCACATGTTTTAAAAAACAACCGTTCCTTTAAAACCGAACTTCAAAATTCACACTTTTTGGGGAGGTCATATACCGTAAGGGTGAATTCTGAACCTTACGAAGTGAAAATATCAAATGAACTCGACCTTTTAATTGAGGAGATGGGACTAAGCCTGGCGGCTGCACAGGTGATAAATGATATCAAAGCACCCATGCCGGGGCTTATTCTTGACGTACAGGTAAAAGAAGGAGATGAAGTGAAGGAAGGGGATTACCTTCTGGTACTTGAAGCTATGAAAATGGAAAATACATTAACTGCACCCAGGGACGGGGTAGTAAAATCTGTAAAGGTTCAAAAAGGGGAAACTGTTGATAAGAGCCAGCTACTTATAGAAATGGAATAAACTTAGGTTCAAGGTTTAAAGTTCAAAGTTCGAAGTTTGTCATTCCGACCGGAGGGAGGAATCTCTTTGGGTCCTTCAGCAGCTGATCAAATAAAGAAAACAGAGTAATAGCATGAAAAAAATCTTAATAGCAAACCGGGGGGAGATCGCTTTACGAGTGATGAAAACGGCCCGAAAAATGGGGATACGCACAGTTGCTGTCTTTTCTACTGCAGATCGTAATGCGCCTCACGTAAAATTTGCCGATGAAGCCGTCTGCATAGGGGAAGCTCCATCAAATCAATCCTATCTTCTTGGGGACAAGATCATAAAAGTGGCAAAAGACCTGGAGGTCGATGGGATCCATCCGGGCTACGGCTTCTTAAGTGAGAATGCCGATTTTGCCGAAAAAGTAGAACAGAATGGCATCACCTGGATTGGCCCCGGTTCAAAAGCCATAAGGATCATGGGGAGCAAGCTCGCGGCCAAAGATGCAGTTAAAGACTATGGTATTCCTATGGTTCCGGGGATTGATGAAGCTATCACAGATCCTGAAAAAGCTAAAAAGATCGCTGCCGAAATTGGATTTCCCATCCTCATAAAGGCTTCGGCCGGCGGTGGTGGAAAAGGCATGCGGGTAGTCGAAAAAGAAAAGGATCTGGAAGACCAGATGAAGCGGGCAATAAGTGAAGCGGAATCGGCTTTTGGTGACGGGTCCGTATTTATTGAAAAATACATTGGAAGTCCGCGGCATATCGAGATCCAGGTACTCGCCGATACTCACCAACATATCCTGCATCTTTTTGAGCGGGAGTGCAGCATACAGCGGCGCCATCAAAAGGTGGTGGAGGAAGCTCCCTCGGCAGTTCTTGACGCGAATTTGCGCCGGGAAATGGGGGAAGCTGCAATAAAAGTTGCCAAAGCCTGTGATTATGTGGGTGCGGGAACTGTAGAATTCCTTTTGGATGAAAATAAGAATTTCTATTTCCTGGAGATGAATACACGGCTGCAGGTAGAACACCCGGTAACCGAGTTGATCACCGGGATTGACCTTGTAGAGCAGCAAATTAAAATAGCAAGGGGAGAAACTCTTGCTTTTTCTCAGGAGGACCTCAAGATTACCGGCCATGCTGTGGAGTTACGGGTTTATGCCGAAGATCCACTGGAGGATTTTATGCCCAGTGTTGGCCTTCTCGAAAAGTACAGCGGTCCTTCAGGAGAAGGGGTGAGGCTTGACGATGGTTTTGAGGAAGGTATGGAGGTGCCTATTTACTACGATCCTATGCTGGCAAAACTCATCACTTATGGAAAGACCCGGGAGGAAGCCATTCAAAGGATGTTGAAGGCAATTAGCGAATATGAAGTGAAAGGTGTTAGCACTACCTTACCCTTCGGAAAGTTTGTTTTTGAACATGAAGCTTTCCGAAGTGGGAATTTTGACACCCATTTCGTGAAGAAATATTATTCGGCCGAAAAGCTGGAATCCCAAACCACAGAAGAAGCAGAAATAGCGGCCCTGGTCGCAATAAAGCAGTACCTGGAAGACAGGCAGCAGTTGAGATTACCCAATAAATAATTCCGGAAGCAGAAATCATGAGCCAAAATACCGAAAAGCTAAATGAAAAAGTCGCCGAAGCCCTTAAAGGCGGCGGTGAAAAAAGAATAGCCAAACAACACCAGCAAAAGAAACTCACCGCCCGTGAAAGGGTAGATTACCTGCTGGATGAAGGTTCTTTTGAAGAAATTGGGATCCTGGTAACCCATCGCACGACCGACTTTGGGATGGAAGATCAGCAGTATTATGGCGACGGAGTTGTCACCGGGTACGGGACCATAAATGGTAGACTTGTATATGTATTTGCACAGGATTTTACTGTTTTTGGAGGTTCTCTATCAGAAACTCATGCCGAGAAGATCTGTAAGGTAATGGATCACGCGATGAAAGTAGGCGCTCCAATCATTGGGTTAAACGATTCGGGAGGAGCAAGAATTCAGGAAGGAGTGCGTTCCCTTGGAGGTTATGCCGACATTTTTTATAGAAATGTGCAGGCATCGGGAGTTATTCCGCAGATATCTGCAATTATGGGACCATGTGCCGGTGGCGCGGTATATTCCCCGGCCATGACAGATTTTACCCTCATGGTTCAGGATACCAGCTACATGTTTGTGACCGGCCCCAACGTGGTGAAAACGGTAACCAATGAAGAAGTTACTTCCGAAGAACTGGGTGGGGCAAGTACCCATTCCACAAAAAGTGGGGTCACGCACCTTACATCAGCAAATGATATTGGCTGCCTGGAAGACATAAAAAAACTGCTGAGCTATCTGCCGCAGAACAACAAAGATGTTACTGAAAAGCTGCCTTATGAACTGGGCGATGAAGTGCGGGAAGAACTGGAAAACATAGTCCCCGATAGTTCCAATAAACCTTATGACATGCATGAGGTAATCGCAGGAATTATTGATAAAGATACCTTTTTTGAAATCCATAAAAATTACGCAGATAACATAATAGTCGGCTTCGCCAGGATGGGAGGCAGGAGCATAGGAATAGTGGCCAATCAGCCTATGAGCCTCGCGGGAGTGCTTGATGTTGAATCTTCAAGGAAAGCTGCCCGGTTCACCCGTTTCTGTGATTGTTTCAATATACCGTTACTTGTGCTGGTGGACGTACCGGGCTTCCTGCCGGGAACCGACCAGGAATGGAACGGGATCATCCTGCATGGCGCGAAATTATTGTACGCCCTTAGTGAAGCGACCGTTCCAAGAGTTACGGTCATTACCCGAAAAGCCTATGGTGGTGCTTATGATGTGATGAATTCCAAACACATTGGTGCCGATCTTAACTACGCATGGCCTTCAGCCGAAATCGCCGTAATGGGAGCTAAGGGTGCAAGCGAGATCATCTTCAGAAAAGAGATCAAAGCTGCCGATGATCCTGAGCTGAAACTTTCAGAAAAGGAGAAAGAATATGCCGAAAAATTCGCCAATCCTTTTAAAGCTGCACAACGCGGATTTATTGATGAAGTTATCAAACCCAAAGATACCCGCAGGAAACTTCTCAAAGCATTCAGCATGCTTGAGAATAAGGAAGTGTTGAGGATTGACCGGAAGCATGGAAATATTCCACTCTAAGGTTTAAGGTTTAAAGTTCAAAGTTCAAGATCTGGTGGAAAATGTCAATAAATACTAAACTTATTGGCTTTTAAAATCTTATTAATCTAACGTCTAACGTCTAACGTCTAACAGTCTCACGTCTACATCTCACATCTAACATGAAATTCAAAAAGATCGTCTGTGTCGATTATACCAAACTTGAACCCTGGGCCATTGAAGCGCTACAGGAAATGAGTGAAGAGAAGATCGTAGTATACGATGATGAGCCGGGTTCAAAAGAGGAAACGCTTGAAAGAATTTCTAATGCAGATGCAGTGCTGGTTTCCTGGAAAACAGAAATTCCTGAAGACATTATTGAGCAGTGCCCTAACCTGAAGTACATTGGTATGGCGTGCAGCTTATATGATGATGCTTCGGCTAATGTTGCGGTCAAATTTGCACGTAGCAAAGGGATCACAGTAACGGGAATTAGAGATTACGGGGATCCCGGAGTAGCAGAATTCATTGTTTCTGAATTAGTAAGATTGTTCCATGGGCTGGGAGAATATCAATGGAAGGAAATGCCTGTGGAACTAACCGATAAGAAAATAGGTATCATTGGCCTGGGGGTTACAGGGCAATTACTTGCAAAATGCCTGCTGCCATTTGGAACCGATCTCTATTACTATAGTCGCACCCGCAAGAAAGATCTTGAAAATGAAATAACTTACCTGCCTCTTGAAGAATTGATGAAGACGGTGGATGTTATTTCTCTTCACCTTCCCAAAAATACTTTTACTTTAAAGGCACCTGAATTTGACCTTTTTGGAACAGGTAAAATACTTATCAATACCTCCCTTGGTTTGCCATTTGAAGAAAGTGCTTTTAGTGACTGGATAAAAAAGGAGGGGAATTTTGCCATTTTTGACGGGGATGGAAAAAAGCAGCTTTCCAAAGAAACCGAAAAACTTCCACGTGTGATCACAGCCGACAAAAGTGCAGGCTGGGCGGCCGAAACCCAAAGAAGACTTTCAGAAAAGGTGTTGGAAAACGTAAGGGATTTTCTTCAGTGATCCCGGCATAAGGTTTCGCGATGATCTGCCCGGTCATATAAATCCCGGAAGTTCTATATTTGCCGCAAATTAAGATGAGGTGGAAATTATTCTAGAACCCTGGCCATGGTATGTTGCCGGTCCATTAATAGCTTTGGTAATGTTCCTGCTCATATTCATGGGCAAAAAATTCGGTATGTCTTCCAACCTGGAAACCATGTGCAGCATGTGTGGGGCAGGAAAACAATCAGATTATTTCAATATTGACTGGAAATCCAGTAGCTGGAATCTTGTGGTTGTTATCGGGGCTGCAATAGGAGGTTTTGTAGCCGCTCATTTGCTTTCCAACGATACTGCTGTTGCCATAGCTACAGAAACTGTTGCAGAGCTGGAGAACCTGGGCTTTGAAAGTACAGGAAAAGCATATTTGCCGGAACAGCTTTTTGGGCTGGAGGCGCTTACCAGTCTAAAATCCCTGTCTATTCTAATTATTGGTGGACTTCTTATTGGTTTTGGGGCGCGTTATGCTGCAGGATGTACATCTGGCCATGCTATCTCGGGACTCAGTAACCTTCAGTTACCTTCCCTTATCGCAGTTATTGGTTTTTTCATTGGCGGCCTGGTGATGGTGCATTTATTATTCCCCATAATTTTTTAACATGAAAAGAACAGCAGGATACTTATTTATAGGAATGTTTTTCGGCATTGTCATGTATAAATCTGAAGCCGCATCCTGGTTTCGCATTTACGAAATGTTCAGTTTTGATGCGTTCCACATGTATGGCATAATAGGTTCGGCTTTGATACTCGGCGTTATTGGGGTACAGCTTATCAATAGAAAGAACCTGAGATCCTTCAGCGGGGAACCCATAAAAATAGCCTCTAAAGAAAGAGGCTTTAAAAAGTACCTTTTTGGAGGTATTATTTTTGGCTTGGGCTGGGCTTTGGCCGGGGCTTGTCCCGGACCAATCTACACGCTTATAGGCGCGGGGTATGTTTCATTGTTAGTGGTGCTTGCCGGAGCATTGGGGGGCGCTTTTCTTTATGGATTGCTTCGGAAGCATTTGCCACATTAACGGGAAGCACAGGTCACATGTGATTTTCCGGAGATGGTAAGTTCATAGATCATTCCTTCTCTCCATTTGGTACCGTCAAGTTGTTGGCCCATAAGCTTTTTTTGAAGTAGATCGCTCACTTCCAACTCCTGTGCAGTTACTCCTACATATTGTATGCTGTTATCTTCAGCAACAGAAAAGAATACAGTAACAGAACTTCCTTCTTCAAGACTGTGATTGGTATCCCGAAGTAATAGCTCAATTTCGGCAGAGAGACCGTTTAGGTCATATATTTTCTCAGATTTTTCGGCGTAGATAACTGTGCTTATAGTGATCGCTAAAGTCAACAGTAATAATTTAAAACGTTTCATAATGCAGATCTTTAAAAATTAATAATCAGTTTCTTCGGGGGAGAGGAGCTTATATCTTAAAGACTGCCTGAAAATGAATTCGTTACAGTAAATATGGAAAATTATTGTAAATCTTTTCCTGTTAAAAAAAGCCTCTTCAGAAATGGCATTTTTGAGAGTTATTTTTCCTCGGAAAGATGAAAGGAGGGAAGAGAGATGTGGAATTTTACGGCCATAAGTCTTATGAGGATCACAGTAAGGGAGGTGATCAAATAGATGACATCCTGGGCCATTCCCAGTTCGAAGAATATTAAAAAGGCCAAACCTCCAACGATGCATGCGGTTGCATAGATCTCTTTTCTAAAGATTACCGGGATCTCATTACAAAGAATATCCCTTATAACCCCACCAAAAGTACCCGTCATGGCGCCAAGGGTGATGGAAATAATTGGGTTAAGGTCATTCTGAATACCAATTTCTACGCCGGTGATGGTAAAGATCCCAAGTCCAATGGTATCAAATAAGAAAAGGGATTTCTTCAGATGGTCGAGGTATTTCCTGAAGATAATGGCCAGTATAGTGACAAATCCAATTAAATAGATGTAGATGATGTTTTCCATCCAGGTGACAGGGGTATTGCCAATAAGAATGTCCCTTACAGTTCCGCCGCCAATGGCTGTGACAAAGGCAATAATAAAGATCCCGAAAAGATCAAGCCGCCTGTTCATCGCCGAAAGTGCCCCCGAAATTGCAAAGGCAATGGTTCCTAACAGATCCAGAACATTAAATAAGGATAATTCGATCATGGCCCAAAGGTAATGCAATAGCAGGAGCCTGGAAAACCCGCTACTAATGATAGAAGTTATTCCGGTATATCAAATCTGTATGCATTAAACCTGAAGATTTCTTTTAAAGTTACTATTTTTACAGTAAGAAATTTTACTATCATGAGCGAAACGAGAGAAAGAATAAAATGTTTAATTATTGGCTCTGGTCCTGCAGGTTATACTGCAGCTATTTATGCCGCCAGGGCAGATCTTCACCCGGTAATGTACACCGGAATGGAGCCGGGCGGGCAGTTAACCACTACAACCGAAGTTGATAATTTTCCCGGTTATCCCGAAGGTATTGACGGACCTGCCTTAATGATCGATCTTCAAAAACAAGCTGAAAGGTTTGGAACGCAGGTGCGCATGGGAATGGTGACAGAGGTGCAATTGAGCAAAGAAAAAGGAGGAATTCACCAGGTTTGTGTAGACAACTCTACCATGGTTGAAGCCGAAACCATCATTATTTCTACTGGAGCAACAGCAAAATATTTGGGACTTCCAAGTGAGCAGAGATTGAGAGGCGGCGGAGTTTCGGCTTGTGCCGTTTGTGATGGGTTCTTCTACAAAGGCCAGGATGTGGCTATAGTAGGAGGAGGGGACACTGCAGCCGAGGAAGCTACTTATCTTGCTAATATTTGTAATAAAGTTACCATGTTGGTGAGAAAAGATGAATTAAGGGCTTCAAAGGCTATGCAGCACAGGGTCTTTAATACCAAAAACCTGGAAGTAAGATTTAATTCTGAAGTTGATGAAGTTCTTGGGGAGCAGGTTGTAGAAGGTCTTAGGATCCTCAATAATCAAACAGGTGAAAAGGAGGAGATCAATATCACCGGACTTTTTATAGCCATTGGCCACAAGCCAAATACCGAGATCTTTAAAGGTCAGTTGGATATGGATAACACAGGCTACCTTATTACCCAGGGAAAAAGTACAAAGACCAATTTGCCTGGAGTTTTTGCATCGGGAGATGTACAGGATAAGGAATATCGCCAGGCGATCACTGCTGCGGGTACAGGATGTATGGCCGCTCTTGATGCCGAGAGATATCTGGCAACTGTGGAAAGTAATGAAGAGGTTACTGCAAAATAATGTAGCAGTTTTATAAAAAAAAGAGGCTGTCTTTTGACAGCCTCTTTTTTTTAGCTTAACATTCTTCAGAAAAAATTTTGCAAACCTTCTCGGTTTTTGCTTTTTCCGCTACTTCGGGTTTAACTTCTTCCCCTTTTGAAAATACCAGGGTAAAGAAAGTGGCTACTACAATTTCGATGAGTACGCTCATTGTCCTGTTATTGTATCGGTTTCTGTTGTGGGTAATTCTTCGTCCGGAAAATCATCATTTATAGATTCCCCTTCGCTCTCTTCTGTATCCCAATCACTCTCAGAATCTCCCCAGGGATCTTCTTCCTCGGCGGGACAGTCAAGACATTCCGTTCCTTCACGGGTGATCTTTAGGTGCCTCTCTTCATATCCATTGTGCAGGATGTCGCCATAGTAATCTGTATTCCTGTGGAAGGAATAGGTGTTATCTGCAGCATAAAGAACAGTACCTACCGGTAAAAATAAAGTCACCTGCACCTTTTGCTCCCTGTATTTGTTGGAAGGATCTGTAGTGAGTAAACCGCTTAAGTCAAGTCGGCCGCTTGAGTAGCTCGTGTTGTAGCTTATCTCTTCGGCTCTTTGACGGGCTTCCTCGTAATTCTTGCCTTCAGCTTCTTTTATGACCTCCAGTCTTGCCAACGAATCCAAAGTGGATTTTACGATCAACTGCACATTTTGCGACCAGATCACTTTCCTGTTATTGTCGTCATAGGATATGTTGAAATCTTCTGACTGATATGGAGTGGAATTGAACTGTGGATCCCCCACCATATTCACATATAAGGTGTCATTGGCGGTTACAGGAAGATTTTCGGTAATCCTCACTTCCCCGTCAAAAGCTCTCTCGGTAGCCTGCTGAATTCCGAAGAATATTAGACCGAGTACAGAGATTATCCAAAGTCCCAGCAGTACCAGTTTTGCACTTCTTCCAATAGATCTTAGGTTCTTGACCAGGATCTTTAGTCCCAGGATAAAGAGGAAGAAGAATGGAATTCCCACGGCAAAGAAAGCAAGAAGGGAAATGATCCAGATACTGTCGGCTCCCGGTCCAGCGATCTCCACAAAGTCTGTCCAGGGAGCTTCTATGATTCCAAAAGTTCCTATAGAAAAGAGACCAATGAACAATCCTATCAAGGTGGCTCCCGCGATCAATAAGAGGAAGATCCCAATGAGTTTTACAAAAAGGTTAAGGAAGAATTTTACGACATCACCTACTGCAGTCGCAGCCGAATTTGCACCGGACCGCGCCTTATAACCGTATTTCTCGTAGTTGATGTCCTTCATCTTTCCCGACACCCCGTCGAACCCCTCTCTTATTTTGCGCTCAATGTTACTAATGGTAACCGGCTCTCCACGCATTGCGAGTTTATCGGCAGTGGTTTTAGCTTCGGGCACAAAGATCCAAAGAGCTATGTATATTAAGATAAAAGCTCCGGTGGAGAAAATGGTTAAAAGGACCCACAGGATTCTTAGCCATAAAGCATCTATTCCTGTATAATGAGCAAGCCCCGAGGATACTCCTCCTATATAGCTGTTCTCGGTATCCCGAAATAGCTTTTTTCCTCTTTTTTTACGGTATACAGGTTCATCCTCAAAGATCTCTTCATCCAGCACATAATCTTCGGGTTGCCCCATGACAGAGATCACTTCATCTACTTCTTTAATTCCAATTACCTGTCTTTCATTTTTGATCTTTTCAGCAAAAAGTTCGGCTATACGTGCTTCAATATCATGAATGATCTCTTCCTGGCCCGAAGTGTTGGTGAGAGATCTTCTTATCGCCTCTAGGTAATGTTGAAGCCTGGCATAAGCATCCTCATCAATATGATAGAAAATGCCGGCAAGATTTATATTGACTGTCTTATTCATGATTTTTAGGTTTTTGGGTGGTTACAATTGTTACTGCCGTTTGCAGTTCATCCCAGGTATGGGTGAGCTCTTTTAGAAATATTTTTCCTGTTTCTGTGAGCCCATAATACTTCCTTGGTGGTCCACTGGTAGATTCTTCCCAGCGGTAGTTTAGTAACCCGGCATTTTTGAGGCGGGTAAGCAAAGGATAAATTGTTCCTTCCACCACCAGGAGTTTTGCGCTTTTAAGGGTGTCCAGGATTTCGGCTACGTATGCATCATTGTCTCTTAATACAGACAATATGCAGTATTCTAAAACACCTTTGCGCATTTGTGCCTTTGTGTTTTCAATCTTCATAGTGTTTTGTTTTGAATGTTGATGAACTGTTCATTTTTTGATCGATTGATGATTAATGATTGACTGATGATGCGTTATTATAGATCCTGTTGAGGTTCTGTTTTTTCTGTAGCTGCGGAAGAATTGTCAATATTCTTTGCATTTAGAAAGTTAATGGTCAAAGGGTATTTATATAAGTGACCTTCCCCGGCGCGTATAGTTGCTGAAATTACCCCGTAAATATTAAGAACAAGTAAACCCAGAATAAGAAGCGCCATGATCACAACATAAATAATAATGGGACTGGCTTCCATGGGATTTCCTATCCACTGGTGATGCTCGTTAATGTATAATGGACCATCGAAGTTTATATTAATTCCAATTATGACTGCTCCTGCAATTCCTGCCATTACCAGGAAAATTACATAAAGAAAAAGGCTGATTTGGAAATTGAGAGCCTGTTTCCCGTGTTCATTCACAAAAGGATCGTTCTTTTTTGCAGTCCAGAAGATCAAAGGAAATATAAAGTTTCCAAAGGGAAAGAAAAACTGGCTGAAGGTAGACAGATGGATGAGTGCTGCTACGGTTTTGTCTGGATTTGTTGATTGATTGTTCATTATGATTGATTTTCTTATACAAATATATATCTTAAAGATGGTATTATGCAAAACAAAGTACTATATTTTTTTGTTTAGGTTCAAAATTTAACATTTTAGCATGTTGAATAATTTGAATACTTTTAGAGAAATCTACAATGACTATGGAAGTTTCTTCCCAAAAATTAAATTCTTTTTTAATGTTTAAACTTCCCAGTGCCTGGCTCTGTGGAGTAAGAGTAAAGGAAATTGATGAAAATCACTGTCTTACAACAGTAAGGCACCGCTGGATCAACCAAAATCCATTCAATTCTTTGTATTTTGCAGTACAGGCTATGGCTGCAGAGTTGAGTACAGGTGCTCTTGTAATGACAGCCATACAGGCTAAGGGCGAGCGTATTTCAATGCTGGTTGCACAGAATAACGCTAAATTCAGCAAGAAAGCAAAAGGGAAAATTTCCTTTATATGTAATGATGCTCATCTTGTCACTGAAGCTATTGAAGAGACTATAAAGACCGGCGAGGGACAGACCTTTTGGATGCGTTCCCGGGGATTAAATGAGGAAGGACAGGAGGTATCTGTCTTTGAATTCGAGTGGACGATTAAAGTTAAATAGTATAGAGTATAGAGTATTGAGTATTGAGTTTGGAATACGGCGTTGTTCAAGTTTTTAATATATTTCAAAGACCCAGAATTTGTAAGGTGTTAAAAATGAGCAATTTCTATAGTCCTATATTAGGACTCAAACCTTATACTAAATCTTTAATTTTTAAACCTTAAACCTTAAACCTTATAAAGATGAATGCACACGAAATAGACTACGAGATCTTTGGAGAGGAGATGCAGTACGTGGAGCTGGAGCTGGATCCACAGGAAGCTGTAATTGCCGAAGCCGGCAATTTTATGATGATGAACGACGGGATCAAGATGGACACCATCTTTGGGGATGGTTCCAAACAAAATGAAGGGTTCTTAGGGAAAGTACTGGGAGCCGGAAAAAGGTTGCTTACCGGGGAAAGTCTTTTTATGACCATCTTCACCAATCAGGTTCCGGGAAAAAAGAAGATAAGTTTTGCCTCTCCTTATCCGGGAAAAGTGATCCCCATTGATCTTACCGAGTATGGCGGGAAGTTCATTTGTCAAAAAGATGCTTTTTTATGCGCTGCTAAAGGAGTTGCCATTGGCGTGGAGTTTAGTCGTAAACTCGGTCGCGGTTTCTTTGGGGGAGAAGGATTTATTATGCAGAAGCTGGAAGGTGACGGGATGGCTTTTGTGCATTCGGGCGGTACTACAGCAAAAAAGGTTTTGCAACCCGGAGAAAAGCTAAAGGTGGATACCGGTTGTATCATTGGTTTTACCAAAGATGTGAACTACGACATTGAGTTTATAGGAGGTATTAAAAACAGCCTTTTTGGAGGGGAAGGTTTATTCTATGCTACCCTAACAGGACCGGGCACTGTTTTCGTTCAGTCTTTGCCATTTAGCAGACTGGCAGGCCGAATTTTAGCTGCAGCACCACAGGGCGGCGGTAGAGATAAAGGAGAAGGAAGTATCCTTGGAGGCCTTGGAAATATGGTAAGTGGAGATAACCGTTTTTAAGTGTTAAATTAGCTTCTTCTTGTTCCTTTTTTGGAAAAAAAGCTTATTTTTATAACCGTTAACGATAACGATTTCGCTTATAGATAACCATTACTTTTTCTAACCAAGGTTAACTAATTTTTACCATTATGGCAAGAGCGATGTTTGAGTACACCAAAACAGTGCTAAGTAAAGTAAGTTTTGATGTTACTCTGTTCTGCAAAGAGGTTAAAAAGGCACTTCAGCGATTATTACCTTATGAAATTGAGGAGTTGAAGTTGTACATTTTTACCCTGATTCGGCAAAATCCCGAATTAAATAAATGTCTAATTTATCTAAATCCTTAAAATAAAAAAGCGGCTAATTAAAAGCCGCTTTTTTTTATTCTTTACTTCTGCTATTTTTTATGAATTGGGCTAATGATCTTCACGTTCTGGAAGGCAATTGCTCCTTTGACTACACCTGCGATCGTGCTGCGCAGAGCTTCCACGATCTGCATTTTTAATTCACTTTTATTGTAAATGAGACTTACTTCCCTTGCCGGGTTAGGTTCCGAGAACATCTTTATATTCTTTTGTTCATTTTCCTTAAGATCTAAGGTGTGCAGGTAGGGGAGAAGGGTCATTCCCAGTCCCTCATTGGCAAGCTTTATCATGGTTTCAAAGCTACCGCTCTCCAGCTGGAAATGTTGATCATTTGATTTACGTGTAGCTTTGCATAAATTAAGTATTCCGTCTTTAAAACAATGTCCGTCTTCCAGTAACAGGATGTCGTCCAGGTCAAGATCTTCGGCCTCAAGTTTACTTTTAGAATGTAATCTGTGCCCCGGCGGAGTGTAACCAACAAAGGGTTCATAATATAGAACCTGTTCTTTAATATTTGGTAGGTCCAAAGGAGTGGCAGCAATGGCTGCATCCAGATGACCGTCTTCAAGTTTCTCAATTATTGCTTCGGTGTGAAGTTCCTCTATCTTTAACTTCACCTTTGGGTATTTCTTTATAAAACTATGCAGGAACATAGGTAAGAGCGTGGGCATAACCGTTGGAATTACTCCCAGCCTGAAAAGTCCGCCTACGAATCCTTTTTGTTGATCCACAATATCTTTAATCCTGTCACTCTCGTTCACAATGTTACGGGCCTGTTGAACGATCTTACGACCGGTTTCGGTAAGCTCAATAGGTTTTTTACTGCGGTCGAAGATAAGTACATCCAGTTCATCCTCCAGTTTCTGAATCTGCATACTAAGAGTGGGCTGGGTTACGAATACTTTTTGTGCAGCTTTTGTAAAGTTTTGATGTTCGGCCACCGCTAAAACATAGTGTAACTGTGTAATGGTCATAGATTCCGGAATTTGTTTAGATGCAAAAGTATTTATAATTTCTATAGAAATTATAAAAAAAGGTCCATTCATCTATAGGTGGACCTTTAAAAAAAATATTTGATCGTTTTAAAACCTTATTTCAAGGTCTAGCGGTTCATCACTCACCTGGAATTTTGCTTCACTCCATTGAGGTGGCCCCATACTTAATGGATTGTTAGAAATTCCGTAATCTTCAACAGGGAAACCATTACTGGACATATCAATATTCCCATTTTTATTTTTGTCATGAAGTCCAATTATTCCATAGATTCCCGGAGCAACATTTTCAAAGGTAACAGTTACTTTTCCATCTTTGATCAATGAAGTTTTTGTTTGAAGGGCATCGGTCTTCATAAAAGTTGATTCATCATGAAGGCTAAGTATTACCTGTCCCTCATCACCGGGAACATTATTTATTGATACTGTTATACTGGTATTAGATTGTGCTGCGACTTGCAGACATACAAAAATTAATGGGAGAAGAAAAAATGATTTCATGATGGTGTTTTTTTAGTGTGACTTTAAAAATAGGGTTTTTGGTTTGATTACCAGAATAATATAAAATGAAAAGAGCCGGGTCATCCCGGCTCTTTCCAAAAAAATATATTCTAAAATCACTCTCCGCGGAGAATTTTATTAAAAGTGTTACTAGGTCGCATTGCTGCTGTGACCTTATCTTCTTCAGGTTTGTAATAGCCTCCAATATCTACAGGGGAGCCCTGTGCATCTATAAGCTCCTGTAAGATTCTCTCTTCATTTTCTTTCAGCTTAGTGCTTACCTTCTCAAAATGCTCTTTTAGCTCCTTGTCTTCGTTCTGTTCAGCTACAGCCTGTGCCCAATACAGAGCTAAATAAAAATGACTGCCCCTGTTATCAAGTTCATTGACCTTGCGGGATGGAGATTTATCTTTTTCCAAAAATTCTTCCGTAGCTTTATCAAGGGCATTGGCAAGAACCAGTGCTCTTTTATTGTCATACTTCTCTCCAAGGTGTTCCAGGGAAACGGCCAATGCGAGAAACTCTCCCAGAGAATCCCATCGCAGGTGTCCTTCCTCCACAAATTGTTGAACGTGCTTTGGAGCAGAACCACCGGCACCGGTTTCGAACAATCCGCCGCCATTCATAAGAGGAACGATAGACAACATCTTGGCGCTTGTACCCAGTTCCAGAATAGGGAAAAGATCTGTTAGATAATCCCTAAGAACATTTCCTGTTACCGAGATTGTGTCTTTTCCTTCTTTAACGCGCTCCAGGGTATACCTGGTAGCATCTTCAACAGACATGATCTTGATCTCGAGCCCGGCTGTATCCTGATCCTTAAGATAAAGCTCTACCTTTTTTATAACCTCTGCATCGTGGCCACGGTCTTTATCCAGCCAGAAAATGGCGGGAGAACCTGTAGCTCTTGCACGATTCACTGCCAACTTTACCCAATCCTGGATCGCAGCATCCTTTGTTTGACATGCTCTCCAAATGTCTCCTTTTTCCACATTATGCTCCATAAGAACCTTACCGTCTCCGGTTACGATCTGTACAACTCCTGCTTCCTTTAATTCGAAGGTCTTGTCATGAGATCCATATTCTTCGGCTTTTTGAGCCATTAAACCCACGTTGGGAACTGTACCCATTGTGGTTGGGTCAAATGCACCCTTTTCTTTACAGAACTGTATAGTGGTTTCATAAAGATCTGCATAACTACTATCGGGGATCACGGCTTTCGTATCCTGCGGATTACCATCTGCATTCCACATTTTTCCTGAAGTTCGAATCATTGCAGGCATAGAAGCATCAATGATCACATCACTTGGCACATGGAGGTTTGTAATTCCCTTGTCTGAATTTACCATGGCCAAATCCGGTCCTTCCTGTAGATCTTTTTCGATCCTGGAATTGATCTCCTGTCTTTTATCATCGGGAAGGTTGTTGATCGCATTTAGCACATCCCCGAGTCCGCTATTAGGATCGGCACCGGCCTCTTGAAGTTCACTTCCGTATTTTTCGAATATGTCTTTAAAGAAAACCTTTACTGCATGACCAAAAATAATGGGGTCGGATACCTTCATCATAGTCGCCTTCATGTGCAAAGAAAAAAGAACTCCTTTGTCTTTGGCATCCTTCACCTGTTCTTCAAGAAATTTAATAAGAGCTTTTTTGCTCATAAAAGTTCCGTCAATAATTTCCCCTTTTTGAAGCTGAA
Organism: uncultured Flavobacteriaceae bacterium; assembly: GCA_963709775.1. Lineage (GTDB taxonomy): Bacteria > Bacteroidota > Bacteroidia > Flavobacteriales > Flavobacteriaceae > Salinimicrobium. The sequence goes on from CAVPXS010000002.1 coordinate 51,427, forward strand.
GATCTTTTTTAAGAACCGTGGTTTCTCCTGATTCACTTTTAAGCTGAATATTAACTTTTGTTGCCTCCTGAAGAGTAACCGATTTTTCATTATGTCTAAAGTCATCCTTGCTCATAGTGGCAACATGACTTTTGGAGTCTTTGCTCCATTCACCCATTGAGTGCGGATGTTTTTTTGCGTAGTTTTTTACAGCCTTTGGTGCACGCCGGTCCGAATTTCCTTCACGAAGTACAGGGTTTACGGCACTACCTTTTACCTTATCATACTTCGACTGAATTTCCTTTTCTTCCTCTGTCTTTGGTTCATCGGGATAATTTGGAAGATCGTATCCTTTTTGCTGCAATTCTTCTATAGCTGTTTTCAACTGCGGAATGGAAGCACTAATGTTTGGGAGCTTGATGATATTGGCTTCGGGTTGTTTTGCCAGTTCCCCTAATTCGGCAAGATCGTCGGAGATTCTCTGATCTTCCTTTAGTCTTTCAGGAAATTGGGAAAGGATTCTTCCTGCTAGAGATATATCCCTTGTTTCCAGTTTGACATTTGCCGGTTTTGTGAAGGACTCAACAACTGGTAAAAAAGAATATGTAGCGAGGGCAGGAGCCTCATCTGTCTTAGTATAAATAATTCTGGCTGTTTTTGACATATTGAATATTTTAATTTTTGATCAAGAGTGTGCAATTTACCATTTTTAAAGCTTATTTCACAGGTTGGAAGGTTAAGATAGAGTGAGAAAGAGGGGCAAACAGGACAAAAAAAAGCCATTTCACTATTTTGATAATGAAATGGCTCTAATGAAATAACATTCTTTGCTGAACTTTTACATTCTCAAGTGAAATCTAAATTTCACAAGCAAGTTGTTATTTCATCTGGATGGATTTACATGTCCCAAAAGAGTGTGTGTAAATCATCCAAAACGTTTTTACCGAATTAAACCAACTATGTCGGGCATATTGTTATTCAAAAGGGTAAAAACTTATGTAAAGATCTTTGCTCTACATTGAGTTTTAAAGAAGAATTCCTTGCGACATTCTATAACTTTAAACTCTATACTAAATATACAAAATAATTATTCTATTCGCAAGTTGTTAGCATCCAGAAAGTTGTAAATATTTCTTAAAAAAAATTCCAATAAAAAAGCCTCAATAAATGAGGCTTTTTCGTGGTATATTTTGAAAGATTATCTTCTTCTTTCTTTAATACGGGCTTTTTTACCAGTAAGTTCTCTAAAGTAGTAAATTCTGGCTCTACGTACTTTACCGCGCTTGTTGATCTCGATCTTTTGAAGGGCAGGAAGGTTAAGCGGGAAAATACGCTCAACACCTACAGTTCCACTCATTTTACGGATAGTAAAAGTTTGAGAAGCTCCTGTTCCTCTTTTCTGAATAACAACTCCACGGAAGAACTGAGTACGGGTTTTTTGACCCTCTGTAATTTCATAGTAAACAGTAATAGTATCTCCTGCTGCAAAATCAGGGAAATCTTTACTTGTTACAAATTCGTCTTGTACAAATTTAATTAAGGATTCCATATCTATAATGGTTTAAAAATAAAGTCTAAAGCAACATTCACGGAGATCGCCAGAGGTTGGTTCAGAAACGTGTGCAAAAGTAATAATTTTTATGATTCAAAAAAGAAACGTCTTATTTATTTTTCTTCCTCGTCTAATAAGTCTGGACGCAGCGCCATAGTGCGGGCATATGCCTGGTCTTCCCGCCATTCCTCGATTTTAGGAGTGTTTCCTGAAGTAAGGATTTCCGGTACTTTCCAACCTTTGTATTCTGCCGGCCTGGTGTAAATTGGTGGGGCAAGTAAATTATCCTGAAAAGAATCTGTAAGAGCAGAAGTTTCATTGCCCAAAACTCCCGGTAGAAGCCGAATTATCGCATCACTTAGAATCGCAGCTCCCAATTCTCCTCCCGAAAGAACATAGTCTCCAACCGAAATCTCGCGGGTAATGAAATGATCCCGCACTCTTTGATCTACTCCTTTATAATGTCCGCAGAGGATGATAAGGTTTTCCTTAAGAGATAATTCATTAGCAATTCCCTGTTTTAGGGTCTCTCCATCGGGTGTCATATAGATGACTTCATCATAATCCCTTTCCTTCTTCAGGGCCTGGATGCACTTATCTATTGGCTCGATCATCATTACCATTCCTGCACCTCCGCCATACTGGTAATCATCAATTTGCTTATAATTGTCACTTACGTAATCCCGCAGGTTGTGAAGATGAATTTCCACATGACCTTTTTCAATTGCCCTTTTAAGGATAGAAGCCTCAAAGGGACTTTTCAGGATTTCGGGAACAACGGTAAGAATATCGAGTCGCATTGGGACAGAGGTTTGGCCGGGTCGGGTTGAGATGCAAAGTTAGTTAATACCTAAAATATTTAACTGCTACTTCGCTACTTTAAGCTGTTTGTTTTTCTCATCCTGTAGAAGACGTCCAAGTCTTTGCTCTTTTTCAAGAGCTTTAACCCTGTAAGCATCAAATTCTTTTTCCAGTTCTGCCAGGTTTTTACGGGCCTCTGCAGTATGAATATGACTTTTCTTATACCGCACTACAAAAAGAGCAAGGGCCAGAACAAGAATTCCTACTAAACTCCACATAGCAGTGTTGTAGGAAGCTTTGCTTAAAGACATTCCCAGAACAGATATTTCATCTTTTTGGGCTGTCACAGTACTTAATTGTTCTGTAAGGTTATCTAATTCAGCCTGTAGTTCAGAAATTTTAGCTTCCTGGGCATTAAAAGCTTCTTTAGAGGAAGCGATTTCTTCCTTAAGTTCTGCTATCCTGTTGGAGGTAAGTTCCTGCAAGGTCGTAAGTTGATCTGTGTCAACTACCTTGTAGCCTTTAAAGTTATTGGAACTGGTGATCAATTCCTGGAACTTTTCAGCAATAGTGGTCTCACCCGGGTTTTGAGCTACTGTTGTGGCAGCAGTAAATAAAAATAAGAAGGCAAATAAAATGTTTTTCATAGCAAGTAATTAATTTTTTCAGTCACTCTAACAACGAACCTACCTACCTGTTATTGTAGAGAAAATTTTAAATTTTTCTTCTTTAACTTCCTGTGTATCTGTGTCCATTGGGAAAGCGGTGGCAAAACTAAAGAATTAAAATTGCACGGCTTTCTGCCTAAGGGAATATTTTTAGTTAATTTTCTATTGTTTTCTGTACGTCCTCATCGTAAATATTCCTTTTACTGCCTTCAGGTTTCATTGCGGAGCACAAAAAAACCCGTCACTTTTAAATGACGGGCCTCTTCACTAATTGAACTCAACATTAATAATAGGTAAATCTTCTCACTTTCGCGATGTATTTTGCAAGACGGATAACCTGATGGCTGTAGCCGTATTCATTGTCGTACCAAACATACAGCACTGCATTCTTTCCGTCGGCAGATACTATTGTTGCGTGACTGTCATATATTGATGGTTGGGCAGAACCCACAATATCTGTAGATACAAGTTCATTATCTATAGAATATTTTATCTGTTCAACCAGGACCCCTTCAAGAGCATATTTCTTGAGAACTTCATTAATTCCATCTCTTGTGGTAGGAGTTTCCAACTCTAAATTTAAGATTGCAAGGGAACCATTAGGAACCGGAACCCGAATGGCATTGGAGGTAAGTTTACCGTCAAAGATGGGTAATGCTTTAGCTACGGCCTGTCCTGCTCCTGTTTCAGTAATTACCATATTAAGAGCTGCAGCGCGACCTCTCCTGTATTTTTTGTGCATGTTATCAACCAGGTTCTGGTCATTGGTATAGGCATGGATAGTTTCCAGGTGCCCGTGAACAACACCAAGAGAATCCTGTACAGCCTTTAATACCGGGGTAATGGCGTTTGTAGTACATGATGCCGCAGAGAATATGGAAACTTCATCCGGGTTATACTCTAAATGGTTAACGCCGTGAACGATGTTGGGCACACCCTTGCCCGGAGCAGTTAATAGAACTTTAGAAGCTCCCTTTGAGCTAAGGTGCCTTTTAAGAGCCTCTTCATTTCTAAAGGCCCCTGTATTATCAATAACAAGTGCATCTTTTATTCCGTATGAAGTATAGTCCACTTCTTCAGGTTCGTTGGCCGAGATCATGTGAACCGTGGTGCCGTTGATTATAAGACACTTTTTCTCAACATTATAAGAAACGGTTCCTGAAAAATCCCCGTGTACAGAGTCATTTTTAAGAAGGCTTGCTCTTTTTTCAAGAGTGGTTTCATCAATCTTTCCGCGGGTAACGATTGCTCTAAGCCGTAACTGACTTCCTTTTCCGGTTCGGGTCATAAGTTCACGAGCCACCAGTCTTCCAATGCGACCAAAACCATAAAGGATCACATCTTTTGGAGTAAGCTCCTCAACCTTCTTTGCTTCCTTCAATTTGCTGGAAACAAAAGCTGTGGCATTAGAATATTTTTCGTCCTCCAGGTGATATTCATAGGTCAATTTTCCAATGTCCAGCTTTGCAGGTGGAAAATCTAACTTTTTAATGGCTTCAGCAATCTCGACCGAATCAAAGATGGAAATAGGTTTTTGAACAAATTCTCCTGCATACTCATGCAGGTCCAGAATATCGCTGACATTACGATCAATTAATTGATTTCTAAACAAAACCAATTCGATCGACTTATCGTACCAAAGATCACTTACGGTCTTAATAAATTGTACTGCCGCTCTGCGACGATCTGCCTGAAAGGCTAATTCTTTTTCGTAGACTTCGTTAGAGTTCATTTCTCTTTATTGTGTTGTTTTAAAACTGCCGCAAAAGTATATATTTCAAACGTTTTCGTAAAAGTATTTTAACAAAAAAAATACCTGCTCAAAAAGCAGGTATTTCATATCAATTTTAACGGTAAAGTTTATCGCCAAACGTATTTTTGTTTTTCTCCGTCGGGAGTTACAAAAGTTACTGTGATTGGATCTCCGGTAGATCTTTGCTTCATTATTCTTTCAACATCTCCTACGTTCTTTACCGGAATATTGTCAATGGCCGTAATTATTGTGCCGTAGAGTTGTTCATTTTGCATTTGAGGAGTCAACCCTCTTGTGATCTTCACACCATTGGAAACATTCTTTTCTTTAAGTTCTTTAGGTGTGGCGTTAGTTACCTCAAGACCTATGGCCTTTATTTGAAATACTTCGTACTTGGTAAGTGTAACGTCAAATTCCCTGATGTTTCCATTTCTTATAACCTGTACATTCACTACATCATTAGGTCTTTTAGAACCTATATACCCTGTAAGGTCCGAGAATTTCCTTATCTCTACATTGTCCAGTTTGGTGATCACATCTCCCGAACGTATTCCGGCTTTATCTGCACCGCTTCCTTCTTCAACCTGGTCTACGTATATTCCTTCAGAAACTTTTACGCCATAATCCTGTGGAACGTTAGCAGCCTGTACCCCGCGAATACCCAGGATACCTTGTTGTACATCTCCATACTCAAGAATGTCTTCTACGATCTTTCTTGCATTATTGGAAGGTACGGCAAAGGCATAGCCTACATAGGTCCCGGTTTGAGAAGTAATGGCTGTATTGATACCAATAAGTTCCCCAAAAATATTAACCAATGCGCCCCCACTGTTTCCAGGGTTAACTGCTGCATCTGTCTGAATAAAGGAAGATACATTCGAATCCATTCCCAGGTCCCGTGACTTAGCCGAAATTATTCCGGCAGTTACTGTAGAGGTAAGGTTAAAAGGATTTCCAACTGCAAGTACCCATTCTCCAATCCGGGCATTATCCGAATCGCCAAACGGAAGATAATCAAGGTCTTCAGCATCAATTTTAAGTAAGGCAATATCTGTCTTAGGATCTGTTCCTATGACTTCTGCCATATAGTTCTGATTATTATTAAGGGTTACCTGAAGCTGGTTAGCTTTCTGGATAACATGATTGTTGGTTACTATATAACCATCTGGAGAAATAATAACCCCACTTCCCGCTCCCTGCAGGGCTTGAGTCGTACTGGAGGAAAAAGGTGATTTTCTTACTGTTGCTACATTTTTTACGTGTACTACAGCATTTACCGATTTGTTGGCCGCTTCTGTAAAATCTGCATTAACATCTGCAGGAAGGGAATTTAGGTTTACCGGGGTATATTCCGGGAGAACCTTGCTTTCCTGGATGAAAACGTTGTCTTCCTCGATAAAAAGGACGTAACCACCAAGGGTAAGAATTCCGCTTAAAACAGAGATCATGAGAACACTTGTGAATCTTTTCATGTTTCTTATATGTTTTTATTAATTGTGGAACAAAATATTTAAGACTTTAGTATGTATCTTCCACTGCATTACTCTCATCGAACTGCTCCCGTTTTTTACATATTATTGTATCTTTGATCCCTTAAAAATGCCAGATGAAGCTGAACTTTTTTAAATATCAGGGTACGGGAAATGATTTCATTATGGTAGATAACCGTAGTTTGCTTTTATCCAAAAATGATACCACTTTTATCAGGTTCCTTTGTGACAGGAGATTTGGTATTGGAGCAGATGGTCTTATTCTTTTGGAGAAACCAGCCAATGCAGGAGAAGACTTTAAAATGGTCTATTTCAATGCAGATGGGAATGAAAGCAGTATGTGCGGCAATGGAGGCAGGTGTCTTGTGGCTTTTGCAAAATTCCTTGGAATAATATCAGACAGGGCAGCTTTTACTGCCATAGATGGTTTCCATGAAGCAGTGATAGAGGATGAAAAGGTAAGTTTGAAAATGACAGATGTGAACCAGATTTCTGAATCTGAAAATGCCTTTTTTCTGAATACCGGTTCTCCACATCATGTCATTTTTTCTGAAGATGTAACCGGAAAAGATGTCAAAAAAGAAGGTGCTGCAGTGAGATATTCTCCACAGTACATGGAAAGGGGTGGAACAAATGTGAATTTCGTTTCCCCTATAGATAAAGATACTTTTAAAGTGAGAACCTATGAAAGGGGAGTAGAAGATGAAACTCTTTCTTGTGGTACCGGGGTAACAGCTGTTGCTCTGGCTGCTTATTACTCTGGCAGGACCTCTTCTACTTCGGTTACTTTAAGCACTCCGGGAGGTGAACTTGAGGTGAGCTTTGAACCCTCGGGTGACGAATTCAGGAATATATGGTTAAAAGGACCTGCAAAGCAGGTTTTTAAAGGAGAAATAGCATGTTGACCTTAAAAGGAGAACTAGTCTTCTTACGAGCCCTGGAACCCGAAGATCTGGACTTTCTTTTTGAAGTGGAGAACAATGAGGAGTTTTGGGAAGTTAGTTCTACCAGCGTTCCCTTTTCCCGCTTTATTCTAAAGCAGTATCTTGAAAATTCTCATAAGGATATCTATGAAATTAAACAGCTAAGACTGGTTATTTGTGAGATCGCAGGAGAACCCTTAGGTTTTATTGACATTTTTGACTTCGATCCCAAAAATAAACGTGCTGCTTTGGGCATAGTAATTATCAACAGGATGAATCGCCAGAAAGGTTATGGTAAAGAGGCCCTGGAGCTGTTATGCAAATACTGTTTTACTCATCTTGGCCTCCACCAGGTGTACGCAAATGTGGGAGACGATAATGTCTCGAGTAAGCTGCTGTTTGAAAAGACAGGATTTTTTAAAGCTGCAATAAAAAAGGATTGGAATTTTGTGGAGGGAAAATATAAGGATGAAATTATGTATCAATTGATCAATTAAAATGTATATCAAGAAAATCTTATTAATAATTGCCCTTTTGGGCATCCTGGGCCTGGCAGGTTTTTCCTGGTACATTTATGATGTCATCTTTTCATCAAACACAGCTTTTTCTGAAGAAACGGTAGATGTATATGTTCCTACCGGTGCTACTTATCCCGAAGTACGAAATATACTGGAGCCTTACCTTGAAAATGAAGGGGAATTTGATGTTGTGGCTCAAAAAAAAGGATATGTTGACAATATTAAAGCCGGAAGGTTCATCCTAAAAAAGGGTATGAACAATAATGAGATCATTAATACGCTTCGCAGTACTAATGAGCCGGTATGGGTCACCTTCAATAATCAGGAAAGGCTTGAGGATCTCGCGGGTAGGGTAGCTTCCCAAATAGAAGCCGATAGTACCCAGCTCCTTGAAAGCATGAAAGATTCAGCTTTTTTGAACCAGTATGGCTTCGGGGAGAAGAATGCCCTCTCGATGTACGTTCCGAATAAATATCAGTTTTTCTGGAACACTTCTGCTACAGAATTCCGTGAGCGAATGAAAACGGAATATGATCGTTTTTGGACAGAGAAAAGGCTTGCCAGGGCTAAAGAATTAGGTCTCACTCGGCAGGAGGTTATGGTAATTGCTTCAATTATTCAGAAGGAGACCGCGAAAGTAGACGAAAGACCAAAGGTTGGGGGAGTTTACATGAACAGAATAAAAAAAGGCTGGAAGCTGGAAGCAGATCCTACTGTGATCTATGCATTAAAAGACAGGCTGCAGAATTTTGATACAATCATTAAACGGGTATTGTATGCAGATCTTACCCTGGATTCCCCTTACAATACTTATAAGTATAAAGAACTTCCTCCCGGGCCCATTACCATGCCCGATATTTCTTCAATTGACGCCGTTCTAAACCATGAAGACCACGATTACTTTTATTTTGTGGCAGATGTAGAGAACTTTGGTTACCACAAATTTGCAAAAACCCTCTCGCAGCACAACGCCAACAAGCGGGCGTACGTAAAATGGATAAATGAACAAAAGATCAACAGGTAATTAATTAATTCATAGTGGATTATAGGCTATACTAAATTCATTCTTGGCACGTTCTATGCAATGATGTGTGCAACCTTAAAATTTCTTTAAGAATTGGGTTAACATGTTGATAATAAGATTTTTGAAAAAAACCTTACATTTGTCGGCTGTTTTGAAATAATCTTAAAGGTTTTTTAAAGCTAAATCAAATAGGATGAAGAAGAAAGTTGCAAAATTTTCAGTATTACCGGTTGTAGGAGCCTCTATATTCTTTTACAGCTTTTCGACTAACAAAGCTCAGGATATTAACACTGCTTTGCTGGAAGAGTTTAAAACAGTAAATGAGGAATTAACTTTTGAAGTGCCATATTCCCCAGATGCTACTGTTTTTGATCCACAGCTTCGATCTTACCCTGCACTGGGTAAGTCTTACGTAGCCTTTAAAGAGGCTCTTGGATTTAAAGAATCTGGTGGAGATTATAAGGTCATCAATGAATTTGGCTACATGGGCAAATACCAGTTTGGTAGAGGGACCTTAAAATTAATTGGGATAAGAGACACGAATCTTTTTCTAAACTCTCCCGATCTTCAGGAAGCTGCTTTTTATGCAAATGCCTCTCGTAATAAATGGATTCTTAGAAAAGATATCGAGCGTTTTGAGGATCAGGTTGTGAACGGGATCAAAATAACCGAATCGGGAATTCTGGCAGCAGCTCATCTTGCCGGCCCCGGAAATGTCAAAAAATTCCTTAGAAGTAATGGAACCAACAGTTTTAGTGATGGTTTCGGCACTTCGATAAAGCATTACTTTAAAAAGTTTGAAGGGTTCGATACTTCTTTTGTCGTTCCCGACAGGAAAGCGAAGGCTAATAGTCCTTCTGTAATATAAAGATAGTGGGCCTTTTATGAAGGTCCACTTTTGTTTTACCCCATTCTGCAGCTGTTTTGGTCACCACGTATTCTGTGCTAAGTGTAAGGTCGCAGGCAATACATATGCGGGTGCCGGGGTGCAGGATCTGTATCAGGTCTTCCAGCATCTTATTATTTCTATAAGGAGTCTCAATAAAAGACTGGGCCTGATTTTTCTCATGAGAGATCTTTTCCAGTGCTTTGATCTCACTTTTTCTCGCCGCTTTATCTATGGGCAGGTAACCGTTGAAAGCGAAATTTTGCCCGTTCATTCCCGAAGCCATCATAGCTAATAAAATAGAGGAGGGGCCAACCATTGGTATCACCTGTATTCCTTCTCTGTGAGCAATTTTTACGACTTCGGCACCTGGATCGGCAACTCCGGGACAACCTGCTTCACTAAGTAATCCCACATCTGTACCTGCTTTACAAGCTTCAAGAAAAGATGGAATCTCCGAAGGTTCTGTATGTTTATTTAATAAGAAGAATTGTAGAGAGGGCTGGGATTTTGAAGGTACCAGCTTCTTTATTGCCCTGCGGGCGGTTTTTTCATTTTCAGCAATAAAAACGTTAATACGTTCTACCTGTTGTTGTACGGTGGCCGGTAAAACTTCCAGGGGATCATTGTCTCCCAAAGTTGTGGGTAGCAAATACAATTTTCCGGAATAGGAGAAAGGTGAACTCAAACTATTTGTGTTTTTCTGCAATTACTTCACAGGCCTCATCCAGCATCTGGTATACTTTTTTAAAGCCATGGTCGCCTCCGTGGTAAGGATCGGGAACTTCTACATTTTCACCGGGAAAGATTTCGTTAAGAATCAGCGATACTTTATTCTTGTGCTCCTCATTGGCAGCCAGGGAAATTACATCATGGTAATTGGACATGTCCATTACATAGATCCTGTCGAAATTATCGAAATCTTCTGCTGAAAATTGCCTTCCGCGTTGGGAGGTAATATCCAGATTATTCTCTCTTGCGATCGAAACAGATCTGGGGTCGGGGCAATCATCAACATGATAGTTACTGGTTCCTGCCGAATCGACGAAAATCTGTTGTGGATCTACCTTGGATTTAAGAATTCCTTCGGCCAGGGGTGACCTGCAGATATTTCCAAGACACACCATCAGGATCCGGGTCTTCATATCTACAGAGTTAATTTTTTATTGATGTCCTCAACAAATTTCTGGAATTGCTTGTCGGTAGAAGCTAAATTGTCTACAGTTTTGCAGGCGTGGAGTACAGTAGCGTGATCTCTTTTTCCAATTTGAGATCCTATGCTCGCCAACGAGGCTTTAGTGAACTTTTTAGCAAAGAACATCGCTAACTGGCGTGCCTGTACAATATGTCTTTTCCTGGTTTTGGACTGCAACGTTTCCACATCCATCTGGAAATATTCACTCACTATTTTTTGAATGTAATCTATGGAAACCTCACGTTTGGTGTTCTTAACGTAATTGTCCACAATCTTTTTCGCCAGTTCAAGAGTTATATCTTTTTTGTTGAAAGAGGAGTGAGCGATCAAAGAAATTATAGCTCCTTCCAGTTCACGAATATTAGTCTTTATATTGTTGGCCAGGAATTCAACAATTTCCTCGGGCATCTCTACCCCGTCGCGGTAAAGTTTGCTTTTAATTATGGAAACCCTGGTTTCATTATCGGGATGTTGTAATTCGGCAGAAAGTCCCCATTTAAATCTGGAAAGCAGGCGTTGTTCAATATCCTGCATATCCACCGGAGCCTTGTCACTGGTGAGGATCACCTGCTTTCGGTTTTGGTGCAGGTGGTTGAAAATATGGAAGAAAACATCCTGTGTTCCGGCTTTCCCCGAAAGCAACTGGATATCATCCACAATTAGCACATCAATGATCTGGTAGAAATGAATGAAATCGTTTCTATTATTCTTTTTTACAGATTCAATATACTGTTGTGTAAATTTTTCTGCGGAAATATACAGGACCGTTTTTTCCGGATACTTGTCCTTAATTTCGATCCCAATAGAATGAGCCAGGTGAGTCTTTCCAAGTCCTACACCTCCAAAAATGAGTAAAGGGTTAAAAGAAGTTTCCCCCGGCTTGTTAGCCACGGCCAGTCCTGCAGATCTTGCAAGCCTGTTGGAATCTCCTTCTAAAAAGTTATCAAAATTATAACTGGGATTGAGTTGTGATTCGATTTTTACATTCCTGATACCGGGAATAATAAAAGGGTTCTTCAACTCCGGATTTTTATTCTTTATTGGCACATCAACTTCCTGGGAAGCAACGTTAGAACGATTTGTACTGGGAATCTTTTCGGTAAAAGGTTGTTTGTTTCCGTAGGTATTTTCCATTCTTATAACATACACCAGTTTTGCCTGGTCACCAAGCACTCTGTTTAACGAAACTTTAAGAAGTTTAACATAGTGCTCTTCAAGCCACTCGTAAAAGAATTTTGAAGGTACCTGAATGCTCAAAGCCCTATCTGAAAGTTTAACAGCCTGGATAGGTTCAAACCACGTTTTGTACGCCTGTGGAGTAATATTATCTTTTATGAAAGCTAGGCAGTTATTCCAAACTGATTGCGCAGTTTCTGACATTCCGGATTCTAAATTTATAATACGTTTGTTAGTTGTGACTTCCATAAGAAAAAGAGAAAATATCTTTCCCCTTGGGTTTTTAAGAGCAACAAATATGTGAACAAATTATCTGAAAAAAAAACGTTTTCCTACTTGAATTTTAACAAAAATTTTAGCATACTTCGTTCACTGTGAAAATACGAAACCGATTCAAATAAACACTTAAAAAAATCATGAAAAGCCACTTCACCTATGTTAAAGTTAGATATGCAGAGACAGATCAAATGGGAGTCGTCTATCACGGTAATTATGCTCAATATCTTGAGATAGCCCGTATTGACTGGCTGGACGCCCTGGGAATCTCCTACCGAAAAATGGAAGAGGAGGGGGTGATGCTGCCTGTTTACGAGCTTAATTTAAAATTTAAAAAGTCGGCAAAATTTGATGATGAGTTAAAAATCGTGACCCGGTTAAAACAAAAGCCCGGGGTGCGGATAGCATTTGAATACGAGATCTTCAACCAGGATGGAGAATTGCTCACCACAGCCGAAACTACTTTAATATTTATGGATGTGGAAAAGAGTAAACCTATTAAATGTCCACAATATGTTCTCGAGAAACTAGGCTATTGATCTTCCAGTTCTTTAATGGACACTTTATAGGTAGCATCAAATTTATCGTGGATCCTTTCGGCTTCATTTTTTCTAACCAGGATTATGATCCTGCAATCCAATTCCAGGATCTGGTCTACAACATTTAGATTATTCTCCTTGATCACCCGCATCACTTTATTCATCTCGGGATAATCAAAAGAGATCTCAAACTTTACGTCAATGGTCCTGGTGACGATCCTGGAAGCTTCCAGGGCCATTTGCGCCGCAGTTTTGTAAGCATTGATCAAGCCGCCAACTCCCAATTTTACTCCCCCAAAATATCTTACCACTACTATAAGAATGTTAGTTACTTCAAAAGATTGTATCTGCCCATAAATTGGCATTCCTGCCGAATTTGATGGTTCCCCGTCATCGTTAGCCCTATAGTGAAAGTCGCTTTTCCCCAGCTGCCAGGCATAGCACCAATGCCGGGCAGCATGATGTTTTTTCTTTAAGTCTTCAAGATGCTCCTTGGCCTCTTCTTCTGTGGTTATGGGAAAAGCGTAACCAAAGAATTTACTGTTCTTGTCTTTGAACAGTACTTCTTCAGAAGGTTTTGTGATCGTTTTATAGGTGTCTTTTACATCCATTCTTCAGAAGTTGCAATTAAAATAATACTTGTTATCGCGAGTAGAATTCCTATCCAATTCTTGGACAACATCTTTTCCCTGAACAAAAGGATCCCGAGGAAAGTGGAGATCATTACAATCGCCACATTGTTAATTGGGAAAATTGTGGAACTCTCCAGCCCTTCGGTTCGTAAGGCCATGACCAGAAAATAAATAGAACCAAAATTCGGAATACCCAAAGCCACGCCTCCAATTACATTTTTGAAACTTAATTTGAGAGAGCCTCTTATGGCCTGAATAAGGAGGATCAAAACTCCAATAATTCCGGCTATGGCGAAAATAGTGGAGGAAAAGAGGGCGACATCGGCTTCGGCGACATAAGAAGTTTCCAGGAACTTGAGTGTTGTGTCAATAATGCCGCTACCAAAGAAGACCAGGAGCGGAAAGATCAAATTTCTTTTTCTAATCGTTATTCCTTCTTTCTTTTTTATGGAGGTTAAATAGACAGCGACAAGTGCGAGAAGAATTCCGATGATCTTTATCCAGCCCGTACTTTCGTTGTAAAGAATTATTCCGAAGAAAACCGGGATAGCGACCGACATTTTTGTAGCGACAGAGACTACAGATAACCCGCTTTTTTGAGTGGTAAGGGCAGCCAGGTAAAAGACAGCGATAAACATGAACCCAAGAATGAAGGTTCCCAAAAACCAATCTTTCGAAAATACATTTAGAGGGTCCAGCTCCTGCCTGTCCACCAGCATCCCTGCCGAGAATGCGAAAAAATAATTAAAAATAATGGCCTGTAGCGTGTTGATCTTAAAGCGCTCAAAAAGTTTAAAGATCACAAAGATCACACTTGAAGAGAGTACACTTAACAGCAGGTAGATCAAAATAATTCGCTTTTAATAGTGAAAAGATCAGAGACATCCTCTTGAACGGGATCAATATTCCAGGTGTGAATTCCCAGCTTTGAAGCGGCTTCAGTATTTTCGGGGGTGTCGTCAATAAAAAGAGTTTCCCCGGGTTTTAGATCGTGTTTTTCCAGGACATACTCATAAATTTCGGAGTCGGGTTTGCGCAGGTTGATTTCCTGGGAAAGGTAAAAAGCATCAAAACAATTTTTAAACTCCTCAAAAAATGAAACATTCTGCTTTACCCAGTCAATATGAATGTGGTTGGTATTGCTAAGGAGAATGAGTTTGTAAGATTTTTCCTGCTTTAGCTTTTTCAGGAACTTCAGGCGATGTTCGGGAAAATCAACAAGGATGGCATTCCAGGAATTCCTAAAAGTATCGGAAGTTAACTTCGGAAAAGACTCGCAATAGCCGGATATGAATTCTTCCGAAGTGATCAAACCTTTTTCATAAAGCTTATTTTGGTGCAGCATTTCCTCTGAAAAATGCGAAATCTCGAGCTTCTTTAATTCCCGCGCCGTAGCCGGTTTGTCGAGATTGAGAAATACATCTCCAAAATCAAATATTATAGTCTTAATCATTCAAATATATCTTTAACTGGTCATCATCCACATTTGTTTCAGAAGTAAGGGTTCCTGCTACTTCAGGAGCTTTGACTCCCTCTTTAAAATGAGGTTTTCCAATGAAAATTCGGGCTTCGTCCCATAAATTGGCAGCAATGAAGGTTTGCAGTGTCTCCCGTCCTCCCTCAATAATGACCGACTGGATCTCATGACGGAAAAGAATTTCACAAACCTGCTGCGCCAGGTCTGCTTCAAAATTAATGGTCTCCAAAATGACATTTTTGGAGCTCCTTTCTTCCGAAGATTTTTCTGTAAGGACAATGGTTTTTACTGAGGCGTCAAAAAGGTGAGATTCTTGAGGAATTCTCAAATTCCTGTCCAGCACCACCCTTACCGGGTCATTGCCCTGCCACATGCGGGTGTTGAGCTTTGGATTATCTGCAACCGCAGTATTGGTGCCCACCATAATGGCCTGCTCTTCAGACCTCCATTTGTGGACGAGCTGCTGGGAGTATTTCCCCGTGATCCAAATAGGTTTTCTTTCAGCATTCTTCAGTGGTAAGGGGGCTAAAAAGCCATCGCTGCTTTGTGCCCATTTAAGGATAATGTAAGGGCGCTGTTTTGTGTGAAAAGTAAAGAATCGTTTGTTGAGCTTCCGGCATTGCTGCTCTAATATTCCCACCCGAACTTCACAGCCGGCGTCCAATAGCTTTTTAATGCCTTTGCCGGCAACTTCAGAAAATGGATCAACAGTGCCAATAACTACTTTTTTGATTCCGCTGTCAATTATCAGATTGCTGCAGGGAGGCGTCTTCCCATAATGACTGCAGGGCTCCAGGCTCACATAGATGGTGCTCTTCGCGAGAAGGCTTTTATCTTTGACCGAATTTACTGCGTTCACCTCGGCGTGAGGTTCCCCTGCTTTGTGGTGCCAGCCCTCGCCAATAATGGTGTCATTATGACAATTACACTGCCCACCACAGGATTGGGATAGGTTCTTCCCAGCCCGTTTTGGGCCAGCTGAATACAGCGGTTTATGTATTTTTCATGTATCTTCACCACCACAAAAATAGCATTTAATAGAGATAATGAGCAGTTACGTAATACGGGAAATCAAACCCGAAGATAATGAGCAGGTTAAAAAGGTAGTGCAGAGTGTGCTGGTGGAAATGGGTGTTCCCAAAGTAGGAACAGCTTACGAAGATGCTTCTTTAAATGATATGCATGCCGAATACAGTGAGCCTGGAAAGGCTTATTTTGTTGTTGATGACGACGGAAAAATAATTGGTGGGGCGGGAATTGCTCCCCTGGCCAATTTTGAAGGATCAATTTGTGAACTGCAAAAAATGTACTTTTTACCTGAAGTAAGAGGGAAAGGTGTTGGCGCAGAAATGATGAAAAAATGTTTGGATTATGCAAAGGAGCAGGGCTTTGAAAAATGCTACATAGAAACCATGCCTTATATGGACCAGGCCAGGAAGCTTTACCTGCGTTCAGGATTTAAGCAATTAGATGGTCCGCTGGGCGACACCGGCCATTACAACTGTAGTGTTTGGATGATAAGAGATCTTTAGATCTCAAATTCCAATTTTTCAAGCACCAAATTCCAAATTCTGATTTGAGAATTTGAAGATTTGAAAATCCGGAATCTTCTTAGCCCCTTCAGGGAATCTTGCGGCTTTTGCGTGAAACACAACGAGTGAATGAAAATAACCGCCTTCAAAAAACACTTTTTTGACACCTTAGCCGGGGAATATTCCAGGGAAGAGATCGGTTCTTTTTTCAGTATTCTTATTGAGGATTTTCTGGGACTGTCCCGTCTTGATCTGGCTTTGGATCGGGAGCGTGAATTATCAAAGGCAGAGGAGGAGAAATTGAATGTTGCTCTGCAAAGGCTTCGGCAACATGAACCCATTCAGTATATAACCGGCAATACAGAATTTTACGGCTTATCCTTTTCAGTTTCCAGGGATGTGCTCATCCCAAGGCCAGAGACTGAGGAACTGGTGGAGTGGATCCTGGAGGATTGTAACCATCAAGAGCAGCTGAATATTCTTGATATTGGTACGGGCAGTGGCTGTATTGCGATTTCCCTTGCAAAAAATCTTCCCAATGCAAAAGTGACGGCTTTTGATATTTCCGGTGACGCCATTAAAGTTGCACAGGGAAACGCCGTATTAAATGAGGTCGAAGTTGAGTTTTTCAAAAAGGACATTTTGGCTGTAGATTTTCTTCCGGAAAAATTTGACATTATAGTTTCTAATCCGCCTTATGTTCGGGAGCTGGAGAAGAAAGATATGCAGCGCAATGTTCTCGAACATGAACCTGATACTGCTTTGTATGTTAAAGATGAAGACCCATTGTTGTTCTACAGGAAGATCACAGATCTTGCAGCCCAAAATCTTGTGCCAAAGGGGAAGTTATATTTTGAGATCAATCAATACCTCGGAAAAGAAACTGAAGCACTTTTAACTGAAAAAAATTTCCAAACCCGCCTGAAAAAGGATATTTTCGGGGTGGACCGCATGTTAAGAGGCATTAAATTATGAAGATCGAATTTCTTAAACTTTACACTGCAAACCTTAAGGCGCAGCATCATTTTTATAGTGAAGTTCTGGAGCTTCCGGTGGATGGGATCTCGGAAGGAAAATTTCGGGTGGAGATTGGATTTTCAACTCTTGAATTTGAGGAGGATTTAAATGCCAAACCTTATCACGTAGCCTTTCATATCCCGGCACTGCAGGAAGAAAAGGCGCTGAAATGGCTTCAGGAAAGAGTGAAAATACTTCAGGATAATGGGAATGAGATCATCGATTTTCCTGCCTGGAAGGCCAAATCAATGTACTTTTATGATGAAGACAGGAATATTCTTGAATTCATTTCCCGAAGCCATATGTACGAGCCTGCTTCCGAAGAATTTTCCGCAGCAAGTATTGTTGGGATAAGCGAAATTGGCCTTGCGACTTCCAATGTGGAGGATAAATTCAACTTCCTGAATGACAATTTCGGGCTCACCAAATTTACCGGCGATTATGAACATTTTTGCGCCACCGGGGATGATGAAGGCTTGTTCATCATTATTAACAAAGAACAAAAAGACTGGATTCCCACTGGAGATAAAGCATATGCATCTCCTTTCGAAATAAAAATATCTGTCCAAAATGCCATTTTTGGAGCCTCATACAAGCACGAAAGACTTACTCTTTTATGAAACCTGAAGAAAAAATCACTAAGCTGCGGGAGGAATTACACCGCCATAATTACCTGTATTACGTTCTGGACAAGCCCGAGATCTCCGACTATGATTTTGACCGGAAGCTAAAGGAATTGCAGGATTTGGAGGAAAAGCATCCGGAATTTCATGATGACAATTCTCCAACCCTTAGAGTTGGGGGTGCGGTCACTAAAAATTTTGCAACAGTTGTGCATGAGCACAGGATGTATTCTCTGGATAATTCCTATTCCAAGGAAGACCTGGAAAACTGGGAGAAAAGGATAGAGAAACAGGTTGATGGCGAAGTGAATTTCACCTGTGAATTAAAATTTGACGGTGCGTCCATAAGTCTTACCTATGAAAAAGGGGAATTTAAGCAGGCAGTGACCCGGGGAGACGGTATACAGGGCGATGATGTGACCAATAATGTGCGTACCATAAGATCTGTGCCTCTTAGGTTAAAGGGGGATTTCCCCGAAAAATTTGAAATAAGGGGCGAGATCGTGCTCCCTTATGAAGGTTTTGCCCACCTTAATGCTGCCCGCGTTGAAGCAGGAGAAGAGCCTTATGCAAACCCACGAAATACAGCATCGGGAAGCCTGAAGTTGCAGGACAGCGCAGAAGTAGCCAGGAGACCACTCGATTGTCTTTTATACAGTTTAGGCGGAAATCTTTCCAGGAATAGAAAGCCAATATGAAAGTCTTCAGAAAGCGAGAAAGTGGGGATTTAAGGTGCCGGAGGAAGCTAAACTTGCCAAAAACCTGAAGGAGGTTATGGACTTCGTCAATTACTGGGATGTACACAGGCATGATTTACCATATGAAACCGATGGAGTGGTGGTAAAGGTAAACAGCCTGCACCAGCAGGAGGAATTAGGTTATACGGCTAAAGCCCCCCGTTGGGCAATGGCATATAAATTTAAAGCCGAGCAGGTTTCGACTAAGCTGAACAAGATATCCTACCAGGTAGGAAGAACCGGTGCCATTACTCCGGTAGCCAACCTGGAACCGGTGCAACTTGGAGGTACAACGGTCAAAAGAGCTTCCCTGCACAATGCCGATCAAATTGAAAAGCTCGATGTTCGGGAAGGGGACGAGGTTTATGTGGAAAAAGGAGGGGAGATCATTCCTAAAATAGTCGGGGTTGATTTCACAAAACGAGATCCCGATTCCAATCCTACAAAATACATTACCCATTGCCCCGAATGTGATACAGAGCTGGTAAGAAATGAGGGGGAGGCACAGCATTACTGTCCCAACTTTAATGGATGTCCACCACAGATCATTGGAAGAATTCAGCACTTTATTTCGAGGAAGGCCATGGACATAGAAGGCCTGGGAGGGGAAACTGTTGCCCTGTTGGTCAATGAAGGTTTAATAGGTAATTACGCCGATCTTTACGAGTTGAAGAAAGAACAGATCCTGCCGCTGGAACGCATGGCAGAAAAATCGGCAGAAAATCTTATTACAGGAATTGAAAACTCGAAGAAGATCCCTTTCGAACGGGTGCTTTTCGCTTTGGGAATTCGCTACGTGGGGGAAACTGTAGCTAAGAAGCTGGCAAAACAGTTCAAAAATATTGAGGCCTTAAGAAAGGCTGAAAAAGAGGAACTTGAAAACGTCGACGAAATAGGAGAACGAATTGCAGAAAGTGTTGTGGAATTCTTTGCAAATGAAGAAAATGTAAGGAATGTGGAGCGATTGAAAGGCTATGGACTGCAACTGGAAATCTCGGCAGAAAAGCTCGCGAACCAGACCAATAAACTGGAGGGACAGACCTTTGTAGTTTCAGGAGTTTTTGAGATGTCAAGAAATGACCTCAAAAAGCTGATCGAAGATAACGGCGGAAAAATTTCCAGCTCTATTTCTTCAAAAACAAGCTACGTTGTGGCCGGAGAAAATATGGGGCCAAGTAAACTGGCCAAAGCAGAAAGTTTACAGATACCGATCATCGATGAGAAGAAATTTCTCCAGATGATAGAGTAATTACGAACCTGTAGAAATTATAGCTGCCAGAATAACTGAAAGGATTAAGAAGATGGCAAGCATCGATCTCTGTTGAAAGCACATTGTTCTACTGCTTTTTAGGAATATTCTTTTGATCATGGTCAACTGTTTAATTAACAATCATCTTTTTATTAAAAGCTGGTCAAATTTAGATTATTTATTGGATTGCTGTTGCTGCTCAATATGACTTTAACCCAAGTTTGAGGATTTACTTTATTACTTTAATTTTGACATTTCGGTTTGCTGATGTTTATTCTGTTCATAATCAGAAGTCTCCTGTCAAATTCGGGTGCAAAAGTACTGCAGGAGTAGCTACTTATTTATGATCTTAATCACTTTTATTCTATAAGGAATTCTTAAAAATCCTTTGATCTTTTTGGGGTTATCGGAAGTAAAATGTCCTGGCATCTTGTAAAAGGTATTTAATGGCTGCTCCTTGTTCATTGTAAGCGTTTTTACATTCCTTTTTCAGGTACTTTTTCACTGCAGAATCTTTTACAAGGCCCTTTTTTTAATTTGTAGTGGAATGGGTTTGATCTCAAACGTCCAAAAATGATCGGGCTTCAGTTCTTCTTTGTTAGATTTCCAAAATTTTTCCGAATGAGAAACCACGATAAATAGGAATTTCAGATTTATGTAGGAAAAATATTACATATAAAAGCGACTATAATATTTGCTTTATTTACTTTTTGTTTTCTGAAATTTTTTGTTCCTCTGGAAGTAGTTGAATCTACTATATAGCTGGCCTGTGTCCTCAGAATATTTTTCTAACTCTATTAATTTCAGGTTTTAAACTTGTTAAAAATTACTTAAAATAACATAACTTTGCATCTTGTATTTCTAGATAATAAGCCTCTTTTTATCGATTAAAGGCTTTTAAATTAAAAAATCAAGACGTCATAGTGGTAGGATTTAGGTGTGATTAAAGATATATTTTCTAATTCTGGCAAGGGGTCGCCCCTGTTTTCCTCAATTATGACCTTGCAAGATATTTAATGGAAGAAAATAATAAAACGACTTCTGTTTGGGCTAAGAATGAAACATTGGCCTCGGCCCTGAAATTATCCGAAGAAGCTCTGATTGCAAAGGATAAGGAAAAAAAGGAAATTACCTTACAACTGGCAGAGGCTGTAAAAGATCTTTCTATTCAAATAGAAGAGAAGGAAAGACGTGCAGCCGAGTTAGCTGAGGTTAATAAACAGTTGGCTTTCCAGATCCAGGAAAAGGAAAAAAAGACACTTGAACTGGAAGAAGTCAACAAGGAGCTGGAATCATTTTCCTATTCCGTTTCTCATGATTTGAGAACTCCTCTTAGAGCAATATCCGGTTTTTCGGAAGTTCTTATCGAGGATTATGCTGAACATTTAGATGAAGAAGCACAGCTGTATTTTTCTGAAATTGGCAGGAATGTCAAAAAAATGGGGGATCTGATCGATAATTTACTTGAGTTCTCGCGCCTTTCCAAGCAGGATTTTTTCCGGGTCCCTGTAAACATTGAAGATATAATTCACAAGCTGATAGCTGAGCATAAGGAACTGGAGCCGGAAAGAAAAACAACTGTTTATGTAAAGGATCTACCTCCAATAAAAGGAGATAAGAATATGCTGAAACAATTGTTTTTTAATCTTATTTCTAACGCTTTTAAATATTCCAGCAAGAGGGAAGACTCAGTAATTGAGATTGGAAGCTATCAAAAAGGTGAGCAGCAGGTTTTTTACATAAAAGATAATGGTGCCGGATTTGATCCCCGGTATTATAACA
Organism: uncultured Flavobacteriaceae bacterium; assembly: GCA_963709775.1. Lineage (GTDB taxonomy): Bacteria > Bacteroidota > Bacteroidia > Flavobacteriales > Flavobacteriaceae > Salinimicrobium. Next base: position 73,256 of record CAVPXS010000002.1, read on the forward strand.
AGTTATTCGGAGTCTTTCAAAGATTGCATAGTAGCAATGAATTTGAAGGCACCGGAGTAGGATTGGCTATCGTGCAAAAAATTGTATCAAAGCATGATGGCGAAGTTTGGGCAGATGGTAAAGTTGGAGAAGGTGCCTGTTTTTATGTTTCTCTGCCTACTAATTAATTTAAAAAAGAAAATTCATGTCAAATAATGAAGTACAGATCCTGTTAGTAGAAGATAATAAATCTGATGCTATGCTTACTATTCGAGCATTAAAAAAACTTAATCTGGCAAATAATCTGGTGCACTTACACGACGGGGCGCAGGCTCTTGACTTCCTTTTTGGAGAAGGAGAGTTTGAAGGACGGCATATAGCAGATAAGCCAAAAGTTATTTTTTTGGATCTCAAGATGCCAAAAGTAGATGGGCTGGAAGTGCTTCGTGTGATCAAAGCCGATGAACGCACGAAACTTATTCCCGTTGTTATGATGACTTCCTCGAAAGAAGAAAAAGATATTGTTGAAAGTCATAAACTTGGAGTGAACAGTTATATAGTCAAACCTGTGGGCTTTGAGAATTTTACAAAAACAGTAACCGAGTTAGGTTTTTATTGGTTGATAGTGAACCAAACCCCTCATATTTAACCAGAACAAGGTCTTTCTACCTTTTACGTACACCCCTAAGTACTTCATATGCCCAAAAAATTAAAGATCCTCCACCTTGAAGATGAGCCAAGTGATGCCCTGTTAATCTGTCGTTCCTTAAAAAAGAGGCAACTGGAGAATGAGTGCGTGGTGGCAGATTCCAAAGAAAAGTTTTTACAGGCGTTAAATAATTTTGATCCCGATATCATTCTAGCCGATCATTCCCTGCCTTCTTTTAATTCTTTTGAGGCGTTGGAATTACTCGAAAAATTAAAAAAGCCGATCCCGGTTATTCTTGTTACGGCCACAATGACCGATGAATTTGCCGTAGATATTATTAAAAAAGGGGCAAAGGATTATGTGCTTAAAGACAGGTTAGAACGATTACCTTCAGCTATTCAAAATGTTCTTAAAACTCATCGTCTTGAAATAGAACGGAAGGATTTCTTACTACAGCTCGAGAGAAATGAGCGAAAGTTTAGACGCCTTATTGAAAACTCGGCTGGTGCAGTGGCCATTCTCTCACCTGATGGAGCCCCGACTTATGTTTCGAATTCAGTAAAAAATGTTTTGGGTTATTCAGATGAGGAAAGTCTTCAATTAAATCTTTTGGAGATTATTCATAAAGACCATCACGACTGCTTTTATAAAAAACTGGAGAAGTGTATAGAGAATCCGGAACGGCCATTTTACGATGAAGCAGTGAGGGTAAGGCATAAAAATGGAGACTGGCGTTGGTTGGAATCGACGGTTACCAACTTGATTTACGATCCCGATATTGATGGTATTGTTGTGGACTTTCGGGATGTGACGGAGCGAAAACTTGCAGAAAAAGCTTTATCAGAAAGTGAAGAAAAATTTCGGGCATTTTTTGAAAATAGCCAGGACGGAATACTTCTTACTGTTACCGATGGAAGAATTCTTGCCGCAAATGCTGCGGCCTGTAAAATGTTCCAAAGAACCGAACGCGAAATATGTGAGGCGGGGAGGTTTGGACTTGTGGACCCTAAAGATCCTCGAGTGTTAGAGGCAATTAGAGAAAGGCAAAGCAAAGGTAAAGTGCTGTGCGAGATCAACATGGTGCGCAAGGATGGCAGTATTTTCCCGGCTGCACTTTCTTCATCTGTTTTTCAGAATGCCAACGGTGAACCCCGTACTTCTATGATCATTAGAGATAATACGGAAGCTAACCGGGCAGAGGAAAACTTAAGGGCTTCAGAAGAGAAATACAGGCAATTATTTGAAATGAGCCCGCTCCCAAATCTTATTTATGATGTCGACACCTTTGAGATAGTGGATATAAACAATGGAGCAATAGATCATTACGGTGTATCACGTGCGGAATTTCTACAGTTAAAAGTGCTTGATTTTCTTCTTGAGGAAGACGGAGAATGGTTGAAAAATAATATAAACCATGTGATTACAGATGGCGCACAATTGAGCCATAATAGAATAGTAAACTTAAAGAGGAATGGGGAAAAAATAAAAGTAGAAGTGTACGGCTACAATCTGCAGTATAAAAATCGGAAATGTAGATTAATAGTTTGTATAGACATTACAGATAAGACAGCTGTAATGGAAAAACTGGAAGAAAAGACTGAGAAACTTATTTATGCTGAAAAATTAGCTAAGCTTGGTTATTGGGAAATGGGACTCCAGGATAATTACTTTTTCTGGAGTGATGAAGTTTATTCTATATGGGGGAGAAAGAAAGAGGAATTTAAGGTAGATCTGGAGACTTTTGAAAAAACTATTCATCCTGAAGATCTTGAAAAATTCAGGGAGGACCAGTTAGAGACTTTGAACAGCACAAAGGATTTGGACCATGAACACCGTATTATCCTGCCTAATGGTGAGGTAAAATGGGTTCATGAAAAAGGGAAGCTAATAAGAGATGAAGAGGGGCAGCCTCTTCGTTTAGAAGGATCTGTTCAGGATATCACAGAACGCAAAAACTTTCTTGAAAAACTAATGCAGATCGAGGCGAGTCAGCGTGGGATCCTTAAGTCTCAAACGAATTATCTTACGCGTATAAATTTAGAAGGTTATTATACCTACTGTAATGAAAAATTCTCGCAGGATTTTGCATGGATATTTCCGGCAGGGCAGGTGGTTGGGGAATATTCAAAGGTTACGGTCCTGGATTACCATAAAGGAAAGGCTGAAGAGGTTTTTTACAACTGTATAGCTCATCCCAATACTATACAGCAGGTTGAACTGGATAAATTACAAAAAGACGGAACTGCAAAATCAACTTTATGGGATTTCATATGCCTTACAGATGCGAAGGGTGAGCCTCATGAGGTACAGTGCGTGGGGATCGATATTACTGAAAGAGTTAAGGCAGAGAAGGCTTTAAAAGAAAGCAATCAACGCTATCAATTAGTTTCAAAAGCTACATCAGATGCAATTTACGACTGGGATATTCAAAGTGGGAATATTTTGTGGAGTGAAGGATATTATAAGCTTTTTGGTTATCCACTAACTTCCCTCACGCAAGACATTGATTCCTGGCTTGCCAACATGCATCCCGAAGATAATTTTATTGCTGCGGATTTATTTTCAGTATTAAAAGGTAGCTCAGATTCCTGGGGAGCAGAATACCGCTATAAAAAGGCAGATGGACAGTATGCTTTTGTGGTTGAAAAAGGTACCATTTTGAGAAATAAAGAAGGTAAGGCAGTTCGAATGGTGGGAGCTATACAGGACATTACCGAGAGGAAGATGGCAATGCAAAAGCTTATGAAAAGTGAAGCCCGTCATAGAGGTCTTATCCAGTCCCAGACCAGCTATTTTATTAGGGTGGACATGGCTGGGGAATATACCTATTGCAATAACAAATTCCAGGAGGATTTTGGTTGGATTTATCCAGATAAAAAGATTGTTGGAAAGAACTGCATGATGTCAATTGAAGAGTACCATCACCAGAGAGTGGCTGAAATTTCAGAAAAATGTATTCAGAATCCCGATCAGGTATTCCAGGTGGAGATTGATAAACCCGGAAAAAATGGAACAACAAAAACTACTTTGTGGGATTTTATTTATTTGAAGGCTTCTCAAGATGAACCTGGAGAAATTCAATGCGTAGGTATAGATATTACTGCGAGAGTACTTGCCCAAAAAGAAATGAAATTCCAGGCTAACCTGTTGGATAAAATTGGACAGGCAGTGATAGCGACAGATAAAAAAGGAATAATTAATTACTGGAACAAAGCAGCAACAACCATTTATGGATGGTTGCCAGAGGAGATAAAAGGCAAGAACATCATGGATCAGGTTCCTTCCGGCGCTTCTACTACTTTAGCCCTGGAATTAAAAGAAGCTTTAAAAAAGAGTGAAACCTGGTCTGGGGAATTGTGGGTGGAGCGAAAAGACGCAACTGAATTTCCCGCTTTGATCACAGGTTCCCCTGTATACGATGAGGAACACAATTTTAAAGGCTACATAGCTGTTTCTTCAGATAACACCGAACGTAAAAAGGCGGACATCAAATTGAGGGAACTGAACAAAAACCTGCGGAATTATACACAGGAACTGGTTACTGCAAATAAAGGCCTTGAACAATTTTCTTTTATTGTCTCCCATAACCTGCGTTCCCCGGTAGCCAATATTATTGGTTTGGCAGATTTACTGGAGGAGGATTATCCCTCAGAAATTAAAGATCAGTTTCTAAAGGAATTATTGGATAATGTAAAAAGGCTGGATAATGTAATTATCGATCTTAACGAGATCCTTCAGGTAAAAGTAGAACTTACGGCCAAGAGGGAAGAGGTGGACCTTTTACAACTAGTACATTCTATTGAATCCAGTATGAACAGGATATTAGAAAAAGAGCAGGCCATAATTATTACCGACTTTTCGGAGGCGCCTGTGCTGAGTACAGTCCAGAGCTACCTCTATAGTATTTTCTATAATCTTATTACCAATAGCATTAAATACAGAAAACCTGAAATTGCTCCAGAAATAAAGATCAAATCAAAAATGAAAGATGGTAAGGTCCTTATTATTTTCGAAGACAATGGTTTGGGGATAGATATGACTAAAAAAGGGGGGCAGGTATTTGGATTATATAAGCGATTCCACCAACATGTTGAAGGAAAAGGAATGGGCCTTTTCATGGTTAAGACTCAGGTAGAACTTCTTGGTGGGAAGATACTACTTGAAAGTGAGGTGAATAAGGGAACGATTTTCACTCTAAAGTTTAATGACGTTAACATGAATATCAAAGATGAAAAAGCCGAAGCATTACATAGTAGTTGATGACGATACAACAAATAATCTGATCTGTGAATTCACCATTAAAAAATTTAATCCACAGGCTGTAATTAAATTATTCTTAGAGCCGGAAGAAGCTCTAATGTTTATAAAGGAAGATTACTCAAGGGAAGCAGTTGATTTTCCAACCATACTTTTTTTAGATGTTAACATGCCGGTCATGTCTGGATGGGAATTCCTGGATGTTTTTCAGGAATTTGAGGAGCACATAAAAAATCAGTTCCAGATTTTTATTCTTACTTCTTCAATTGAAGATTTTAGCAACGAAGCAAAATTATATCCTTTTGTGTCTGGTTTTCTATCTAAACCTTTGAAAAAAGATAAACTCAAGGAACTGGTAGAAGGTTTGACGGAAATAAACGGAACCGAAACCCAGTCCATTTTAGGGACTGAAGTACGGATCTATTCAGAGAGAGAATATATCTGTCAGACCTACTGAAGTTTTATAGCTTTTTATTCATTTCAAATATTGGTTGTATAGGGTTAACTCACAGGCTTTGGAAATAATTTATTCAGCAGTAGATGCTGGACATGAAATTTCCATCCATCTTTAACTTTAGAGAGGATCTATCGAAAGGATATAACGCAAAAACTCCTGGAGTTGCCAGGAGTTAAGGATGATTTAGATCAAAATTTTCCTAAAAAATAAAAAGGGAAAAACCAGATTCCGGGTGCTAAACGATAATAGTAGCGCCCCTGGAATCTTTTTTTCCGGCTGTGTCTAAGTAAAAATCTATTCTGCCCAGATTCACTCCTGCCCAACCTACCTGGTTGACCAATACTTCTTTTCCAATGCTGTTAAGTACTACAGAAGGTTCAGGAAGAAATGTATGCGTATGACCACCTATGATCAAATCGATATCTTTCGTGGCCCCGGCAAGTTTGACATCACTTATTTTATCGCTTTCGTATTCGTAGCCCAGGTGAGAAAGACAGATTACTAAATGGCATTTTTCCTCTTCCTTAAGCTGCTTTACAATTTCCCGGGTAATATCAATAGGGTCGAGATATTCGGTCTCTTTGTACAGTTTTTTTCCTACCAGGCCTTCCAGTTTAATTCCCAATCCAAATACACCTATTTTAATCCCGTCTCTGACGAATACCTGGTAAGGTTTTATTTGTCCCTGGAGCACTGTGTTCTCAAAATTATAATTGGCATTAATAAAGGGAAATTCAGCATGAGGCAGTTGAGCCAGTAAACCATCAATCCCGTTATCGAAATCGTGATTTCCAATGGTTGCTGCATCATAGCCCATTTTACTCATGAGCTTGAATTCTAATTCCCCGCCGTAGAAGTTGAAGTAGGGGGTTCCCTGGAATATATCTCCTGCATCCAGCAATAAAGTGTTAGGGTTTTCCTGTCTTATTTGCTGTACGAGGGTGTATCTTCTTGCAACTCCTCCCATGCCCGGGTATTGTGCATGATCGGGTTCAAAAGGTTCTATATGGCTATGCACATCATTGGTATGCAGAATAGTGATGTGTTTGAGATCCCTCTCTGGTGCAAAAGATACCAGGCCAAGGCTGCCCAGGCTTGCAAATGCACCGGCGGCGGCTGTTCTTTTTATAAATTTACGTCTTTCCATT
>CAVPXS010000003.1:0-134309 GCA_963709775.1 uncultured Flavobacteriaceae bacterium
CATTATCTGCATAATCCCACAACTTGGGTTGCTGAGTTTGGCCAAAAGTAATTTCCTCTTCAAAAATGTCTTTTCCAACTATACATCTAATTTCCTCTTCTTCTTGCTCTCTAATTCTTTTTTTACAGCATCAAGATCATCGTATTGCTCATAAAATAAGGTTGCAATTGGAGAGCTAAGGGAATTATCTTCCTTAATCATCAAAATTCCATTTTCCAGCATATTAAACTCACTCATTAAATAAACAGCTTTATTATAATCGTAATTATTAGCGTATTTCGCCTTATTTATAATTGGGTGCCAGCTGTATACACACTCAAAAAAGGCATTAAAATCATAATCCTGTGGGACATATAATTTGGAAACGTTTCTACAGCCCAAACCATAGTATCTAAAATGTCTTCGGCCAGGGAAGAGAGCTCTTCAGGCGTTTCCTCGCCGGTAAGAACAGCAACCGAATTCCGGTTCTTTCTTATGATTGAAGGCTTTCCGGCGAAATAATATTCGAAGTATCTTGAGGTATTATTACTGCCGGTGGCAATAACAGCATCGTAATTTGTCATTTTTGAAGCCCCGTCGGCAGAGTCGGGGAGGATCTCAATTTTCTCCTTCCATTCGGGAGCAATAGCCTTAAGATAATCGGCAATGACGGGTAGTAGCAGTTTGTCATTCGAGGATTGCTTTACCAGCACCTTGTGACCACTCACCAAAACCGAAATAAAATCATGGAAACCGACCAGAGGAATATTCCCGGCCATAATGATCCCCACTGTTTTGGGTTTCACATCCTCAAATTCATATTGAGAAAGCCATTTTTGAAGATTTTCTCTGGTAAGGGCCTCGCTCCATTGTTCCATGGAAAAAAGTACATTTTCCAGAGTGAACCAGCCGTTGTGATGCACCGAAACTTCAATCTTTTCCTTCAGTAGATCAAAATAGGGATCATTATGCTGCAGGCTTTCATCTTTTTCAATTCCCGATCTTTTGAACTGTTTTAAAAATCGTCCAAGGTTCTCCAACCTTTCCATACGCTGCTCGATTGTCATCTCCTTATTTGTTTAAGAACTGATTTGGCTTTAAATTTGTGCAAATTTAGAATAAAAATAACCTATGGCAATTATAATAACCAACGAATGCATCAACTGTGGTGCCTGTGAACCAGAATGCCCTAATACAGCAATATATGAGGGTGCAGATGACTGGAGATATGCAGACGGAACAGATCTTAGTGGCGACATAGTTTTGCCTAATGGAAAAGCTACGAATGCCACCGAGGCACGCGAACCACTTAGTGATGAGATCTACTATATAGTGCCCGATAAATGTACCGAGTGTGTTGGTTTTCACGATGAACCGCAGTGTGCAGCAGTATGCCCGGTGGATTGTTGTGTGCCCGATCCTGCCAATGAGGAAACTCAGGAACAACTTATTTCCAAGCAAAAATTTATGCATAACGATTAACCCGTCATGAAAGGGTATAAAAAAAGACCTGCAAATTTTGCAGGTCTTTTTTTATACAGAAAATTGTTTCAATTACTTGATCTCAACCACTTCAAGGTCAAAAATAAGGTCTTTTCCTGCCAATGGGTGATTCCCATCAACAACAATTGAATTTTCTTTTACTTCTTTTACCACAAGGTTCATTTCGCGACCATCGGGGCTTTTTGAAACCAATCCCATTCCTGGCTCTGGCTTAATTTCTTCAGGTAACTGGCTTTTATCAACTTCCTGAATCAATTCTTCTCTTGGAGCACCATAAGCTTCTTCAGATGGAATTTCAACGGTTTTCTTTTCATTCACTTTCATATCAAGTAAACCTTTTTCAAATCCCGGGATAAGTTGTCCCTGTCCCATTGTGAATTCGATTGGTTCTCTTTCCAAAGAACTGTCGAAGACCTGTCCATCGGTAAGTTTTCCGGTGTAGTGTACTTTTACAGTGTCATTTTCTTTAACCTGACTCATAATAAATTTTTTATCAATTAAATATTTGGGAAATGGGAATCAAACAGAAAATAAAAAGGAAGGACCTTAACAGCGCTGAGAAATATCTCATTTCGAAAGTGCAAAGATACCATTTATAAGATGGACCACCAAAGAATGACCTCCTTAGTCTTTTATTTCTGAAAAATATTCCGCGTTAAAGAAAATAATCAGAAAAAAAAGAAGTTTTACCCGTAGTTTCACATTCTCTCTTAAAGAAGGGTTAAGACTGAAGCCTATAATTGTAAAACGCTTATTTTTTTGGTATGTTGGTAATTATGTTCTCTATAAAAACTTTTTTTAAGTTCCTGGTACTGCCGCTTATCCTTATGACCACTTTGGAAAGTTGTAATGAACCTGAAGCTGAAAAGTACAATTTTGAAGAATGGCAAAAGATATCTGTTACTGCTTCTGCATATAATTCGCTAAAGCAGCAGGGGGAAGGAAATCCTCTTATCACGGCCTGGGGAGATACTTTAAAGCCCGAGGTGCAGTCTATTGCCGTTTCGAGGGATCTTATAAGAAAGGGACTAAAGTATAATACTCCTGTAAAAATCGAAGGTTTTGAAGGAGTGTTTATTGTAAATGATAAAATGCACCCAAGATGGAGAAATAAAATCGACATCTATATGGGCATCGATAGAGAAAAAGCCCTTAAGTGGGGTAGAAGAAAAGTAGAAATAGCCTTTCCCGAAAAAGATGAAACGGGAAAATAAAACTGACTATAAATGGTACAAGGTTCAAAAAAGTACATTAATGAATTTGTTGAGTTTTATAAAAAACATGTTACCTGGAAAAATCCGGATTTTCCGTTTTATCTATTAATCTTTTTTGCCTTTTTAGTCTTCGTTCTGGGCACCAACCTTTTTGTGGATTTGACCGAAAAAGTGCAGGGGGAAACCATTGATAACTTTGACAACAGGATAACAGACTATGTAACTTCTTTTCGAACCCCCGCTCTCAATCAATTTTTTCAATTCGTAACAGATCTGGGTGATGTTTACGCTTATTTTATTGCAACAACGATCGCCGCCATCTTTTTCTTTTTCAAACTCAAGAACAAGAAATTCATCCTACAACTGCTGGGAGTGGTGATCTTATCGGCTCTTGCCAATATGGCCTTAAAAGAAGCTTTTAATCGCGCCAGGCCTACTATTGAACATATGGTTGTAGTTGAATCTCTAAGTTATCCCAGCGGGCACGCCATGAGTGCAATGGCCTATTACGGTTTCCTTATTTATTTAGTTTTTCATATTAAAATGAATAAATGGCTCAGGTTCTTTCTCACCCTTTTATTTTCTGCACTAATCTTCTTCATTGGTTTAAGCAGGGTCTATCTCGGCGTTCATTTCCCATCGGATGTTGCAGGAGGGTTTGTGGCAGGATTAATATGGATTGCATTCTGTATAGTTCTTTTTAATATCATTGATCTTCTACGGCAAAGAAAGGTGCGTAGCAGAATGGAAGAGGAGGAGAATCTTGAAACAGAGTAAAATTTCTTATATTTTTGTTAGCGTGCTAAAGCTTCTTGTTCATAATTTTTATCTTTTCTGCAAATCCGGCAATGAATCTTAAGATCGTCTACAATTCTGCAGCATTCATGGTTGTGGAATTTATAGTTTTTTATATTTTCTTTCCTTTCCTGGTCAATGCATTTCTTGATGGATGGTATAAGATCATTCCCCTGGTACTTATTGCGGTTTTTTTCCTCTTCCTGTTGCTGTTAGATCCAAAATTTGACAGGAGGGTACTTACCAGGTTCAAAAAAGACTACCTGGGAAAAAGTATTGCCAGAATGCTTATTATTACTGTATTACTTGTATGGTTTACGTTCTGGATTTTTCCTGAATTGTTCTTCTTATATCCTGTAGAAAATTTTAAAAGCTATGCGATAACTTTCTTCTTGTATCCCCTGGCTTCGGTTTTCCCTCAGGAGATCATTTACAGGGTTTACTATTTCCACAGGTATCATAAAGTAGTGCCGGAAAAATATCTGCTGATGTTAAGCAATGCGATCGTTTTCGGTTTGACACATTTCATCTATGACAATTGGGTTGCACCAATTGCAACCTTTCTCGCCGGCTGGATTTTTATCTATAATTATTATAAGACAAGGAGTTTGCTCAACGTGAGCCTGGAACATTACTTCTATGGTTTAATCATGTTTACCATAGGTTTTGGATACTTCTTCCAATAGAAAAGATTATTAGATACCCAAATTGGAGAGGAGCCACCAAAGAATAATAAAAACGATTATGGTTCCAAAACAACCACAACCGGTTTTACCTCCAAGTTTTTTTGCACCCCAGCCCGCCAATAGGGCTCTAATAATCTTTCTCATAGCAATTTTTCTTTCAATCAAAAATAGAAGGTCCATTGCTATGAGCCAACAGGTTTAGGATATCTTTAATTAGTTTCCATAAAAGCTTACTAAAAAAGAAAATTGCTATCTTGAAAAGAAAAACATGAAATATTTTATTCTACTCATTACTTTCTGCGGAATGACTGCGATAGGGCAGGAGCAAACTAATACTCCTGAAATAAAATTACCCGGTTTTAGCCACCCCGAATCTGTAATCTTTGACGAAGAGACCGACTATTTTTATGTCTCTAATATGGGAGACAGGACCGAAGGAGATGGATTTATCTCAAGGATCTCAAGAAAATGGCAAGATCAGGAGCATACCTGGATCTCCGGATTAAATGATCCCAAAGGTTTACTTGTTAAAGGAGATCGCCTTTATGTTACCGATGTCAAACACCTCATTGAAATGGATTTAAATTCCGGGGAGATTCTTCAACGAATTCCTGTTGAAGGTGCAGAATCTCTTAATGACCTTGCCATGGATGAAGAAGGAAATGTATTCTTTTCAGATCTTGCCAAGAGCAGCATATATAAAATGAATGAAGAGGGAGAAATTGAAGAGTGGCTTAATAATCCTGAGCTGGAAAAACCAAACGGTTTATTTCTTACCCCCGAGTATGTACTTGTCGCTGCCTGGGGAGAAGATCAAAATGGGAACATTCTTAAAGTTGACCGCAGCACTAAAGAAATTACACGGATTTCAAAGAAGGGCATCGGTAATATGGATGGAATTCAGTCAAAAGGGAACGGAGAATATTATGTTTCAGACTGGGCTACGGGAAAGATCTATACTATTGATCTGGAAGGAAATCTAACAGAAGTACTTGCTTCAGAAAAAAGTTCCGGAGACATCCTGTATCTCGAAAATGACAACAAACTATACCTCCCAATGAACCATCAAAATGAGTTGTGGATCTACAATATGAATTAAGAAGATTTGATCTCATTCATGAGCAAAAATGCCTGATTTAGATATTCTTTTTCCAGGAAAAGCGTGAAATAATTGGAGGTTGAAATGATCTCATAAACAGGGATTCCTTCATAAGCCAGGAGCTTAAAAATATAAAAATAAAGTCCCACTGTTTTGGTGTTCTTCTCGGGCAGGGCAATGGTGATAGACGAAAGTTCTTCTGAAATACTAACGAGCTGTTCCTCTTTAAAAATTTTCTCGATCAACGGCTGCAGGCTGGTAGAGACCAGAAAATTACTTTCCTGAAAGTTGCTTGAATAGTTTAGAAAAATACCTGTTTGATCTTTGATCTCGTGTAGCAATTCGGCTTTTCGAGCAACAATATTTTGAGAATTAAGGTAGGTGTATTCTGTAATTCCCGATCGCACGATCATGTCCCCCAGCTCCCTGAAATTTTTTGTGGTGAACTTACTTCTCTTGGGATGATAACGCCGAAGGGCCATAATAATAGAACCTTGTTTTACCGGTTTCCTCATCTCCTTTTCAACCTGTGGTTGCAAATCAACAGCCAGGGAACTAAAGTTTATAATATTTCGGGCCAAAGCATCATCCAGAAAAGGCTGGTGTTTTATAATGTCATGCACACACGTACTGATCGTCTTCATTGTTAAATAATATACAATTTGTTCAAAGGTATAAAAAAGATGTGATTTTTTTTAATGCCTTGGATTCATCTTGTAATTATGCAGCTTCAATTGGAAGTATGAAAATTTTAAAATTTGGTGGAACTTCTGTTGGCTCTGCGGAAAGCATTCGTAATGTCAAAGAAATTATAAGAGGTCAAAAAGGCCGCAAAATCGTGGTGGTTTCAGCCATGTCTGGTGTCACCAATAAGCTGGTAGAAATTGCTGAGGCTCAAAAGAGCGGTAATGAACAGCAGGTAGAAGGATTAATGCTTGAAATAAAGCTGAAGCACCTGCAACTTATTGAAGAACTTATAGAAAATAAGGAAACTAAAAAACTTACCGAAAACCTCTTCCTCGAATTATATATGCAACTAGAGGAAACCCTGCAGCACAAACCATTATCTGAAGCTGCGGTGATCACCTTTGGCGAAACTTTTTTAAGCCTCATTTTTTCTCAATTCCTGGAAGAGCAGGGAGTTTCCAATACTTTGTTGGATGCTAAAGATTTTATGCATGTTTCAAATGTGGAAAATCCCGAGGTCCAAACAGTTCAGGAACTCCTGAAAACAACGCTAAAACGTGAAGTAACTTCCGAAGTTTATATCACGCAGGGTTTTATAAGAATAGATCGAAATAAGAATATTAGTACCCTTAAGCGCGGAGGCAGTGATTACACGGCTACGATCATAGGTGCTGCTGTAAATGCAACCGAGGTACAGATCTGGACAGATATTGATGGTTTCCACAACAATGATCCAAGATTTGTAGATCATACTCAGGCTCTTACGCATCTAACTTTTGAAGAAGCTGCAGAGCTTGCTTATTTTGGAGCAAAGATCCTGCATCCACAAACTGTTTCTCCAGTGAAGGAGAGGAATATCCCTATTTACCTGAAGAACACTTTTACACCTGAAGCTCCCGGCACCTGCATTTCTTCCAAAGTCCACGGCAGCGGATTAAAAGCTATTTCAGCCAAAGACGGGATCACAGCTATAAAGATCAAATCCAACAGGATGTTGATGGCGCACGGATTCCTAAAAAAGATCTTCGATGTGTTTGATAAGCATGAAACGGCGATCGATATGATCACGACTTCAGAAATTGCGATTTCCCTTACCATTGATGACACACAAAATTTAGATAAGATCCTTTACGAACTGGACGAATACGGAGAAATTACTGTTGATTCAAATCACAGTATTATTTGTGTGGTAGGCGAGGGGGTGATCAATGATCACGAGACATTCAGGCTTTTTGAGTTGCTCAATGACCTGCCGGTGAGGATGATCTCTTACGGCGGAAGCAGCAATAACATTTCCCTGCTGGTCGACACCAAAAATAAAGTGCAGGCATTACAACTGCTGCACCACAAACTCTTTGAAGGAAAAATATTGAAGAAGACCTAGTTGCTCATTTTGAGTTGTTAGTTTATTTGTTTGGATTGAATCGCCCGTTTTTACGGGCGATTCTTATTTTTAGCCTCTATGTACTTCGACAAATATTTTGTGCTGCTAAGGCTATGATGCTTCAACATAAGACCGGTAAAATTGGAATTCCTGTGCTGTTCAAGTTTTTCTGAAATTTCCTGAAGTTTCTCCCGCAATCTTTCCCGATGTACTTCTTCTGAAAAATTGGATTTTAATATCTCAAATCCATTCTCCTGAGCTTCTTTCCATTCTTTTTCATTTTCATACAGTCTTACTGCAGCTTCGGCAAAAGCGGTGGGATCATCGGCTGTTGCTCCATTCCAGGGGAGGTTTCCTGCCATACCTTCCACACCAACAGCCGAGGTGACAGTAGGGGTTCCTACTTGCATGGCATCTGTGAATTTTCCTTTAATTCCGGCACCAAAACGTATGGGAGCCAGCAGGACTCTTGCTTTTTCAATTTCAGTTTTTGCCGAAGCAGCTCTTCCGTGAACAAGAAATCCTTCTTTTTCATTGTGTAACTCCAGGATCTGCTGCGGAATATAGGCTCCAAAAATGTGAATTTTTGCCTCTTTCATTTTTTCCCTGATTAGTGGCCAAACTTCTCTTTTGAGCTGTAGAACAGCATCTTTATTGGGTTCATGTAAAAAATTGCCTATGCTTATGAAATCCCTTCGCTCTTCAAAAGCTAAGAGCCGGCTTTTCTTTCCTTCTGATACCTGCTTTAGCATAAAAGGCAAATAAAACAGCAGGTTTTTAGGTACTCCAAAGGTTTCTGCGAGCAGTTCCATTTCGGTGGGAGAAATGATGAGGCTAAGATCGCACCTGTAGATGCTGGCAATTTCCCGTTTGGCCACATCAGAAAAGAGAAGGGAAGGAGTAAGTTCATTTCCGGTTTTTGCAGCTTCATGCCGGGCTTTCCGCAGAAAATGCAGATCTTCTGTATCCAGAATTCTAATTGCTTCAGGACAAACTTCAGCCACTCTCCAGCCAAATTGTTCTTCCATCATAAACCTGTCAAAAATGACAATTTCGGGAGAGATTTTTTTCAGGAAAACATCAAAACTTTCATTGTTGAGTTCGATCTTTTCCGAAGTAATTCCGAGGGAAGAGAGATCGGCCATGAATTCTGTTTTTGCAGCCGTGGAGGCGAAGGTGATGGAAAACCCTTCAGCAAGAAAGAATTCCAGCAGCTGCATCATTCTTGCACCGGCCGCCGAGGATTTTGGTTCGGGCCATACATAACCTATAACTAAAAGTTTCTTTTGAGACATACGCCAAAATTAACAGGATTTAATACAATTTTTGAATTGTGCGGGTAATTTGTGACCTTTAATAAAAAGAGAACTATGAGCCGTGGATTTGTAAAGGAAGAGGACCAGGAAGAAGCACCGTTTATTCCACCACGTGCAGCCTTACCTCCGGGAGTGACCAATTATGTTACTCCGCAGGGACACAGGCAGTTGTTAGAGGAACGGGAAGCGCTGGAAAAGGAACGAAAGGAGCTGGATATTAGCAGCGATAAAGACCGAAGGCTCGCTACAGCAGTGATCGACGGAAAGCTAAACTTACTCAATGAGCGCCTGGTGTCGGCACGTATCCTCAAACCTGAAGAGCAACCAAAGGACGAAGTGAGATTTGGTGCAACAGTTAATTTTCGCTTTTTATCGGGATCTCAAAAAGGGAAAGAACAATCTTTTACTATTGTGGGAGTAGATGAAGCAGATGTAAAACAGGGAAAAATAGCCTTTTTAGCACCTCTCGCAAAAGCCCTCACCGGAAAAAAATCAGGAGAAACGGCAAAAGTCCAAATGGGAGGAGAGTTACGGGAATTGGAGATCCTCACTATAAGTTACTTATGATTCGGCAGAAAGTATATATAGTAATGGGGGTCTCGGGAGTTGGCAAAACTACCATCGGGAGACTCCTGGCAAAGCAGCTGGAAATTCCCTTTTTTGACGCCGATGATTTCCATCCTAAAGAAAATGTGGAAAAAATGGAAGCCGGGATTCCGCTAAAAGATGTGGATCGCCGGGAATGGCTGGATAATCTTGCTTTAAAAATTACCGAATGGCAGGGGGAATCGGGTGCTGTCCTGGCATGTTCGGCCTTAAAGGAAAAGTACCGGAAACAGCTGCAGGTCCTGCCGCAGGATGATATCAGGTGGATCTTTTTACATTCAGATTATGATGTAATTCACAAAAGGATTGCCGGCAGGGAAGGTCATTATTTTAAGCCGGAACTGCTGCAGTCGCAGTATGAAACCCTGGAACTGCCTTCCTATGGAATTCATATAGATGTGGATCAATCTCCCGAACAAATAATAAATGAGATCATGGAAAATTTGAAGAAAAAAGCTGAAATAGGTCTTTTTGGTCTGGGAGTGATGGGGCAAAGCCTCGCCATTAATATGGCTTCAAAAGGCTACAAAGTTGCGGTTTATAACCGGCACGTGGATAAGATCGAGGTCGATATCGCTAAGAATTTTGTTTCAGAAAATGTTGAATTGAATTTCGAGGGGTTCGATGATCTTAAAGCTTTTACCCAAAGCCTCGAAAGACCCAGAAACATCCTGCTCATGGTAAATGCCGGGAAAGTGATCGATTTTGTCATTGAAGATCTGCTTCCTTACCTGGACAAGGATGATCTCATTATTGACGGTGGAAATTCCCATTATAAAGATACCATCAGGAGAGAAAAGGAACTAAAGGAAAAGGGGATCTTGTTCATGGGCGTGGGAATTTCGGGTGGAGAAGAAGGAGCAAGAAAAGGACCTTCCATCATGCCCGGCGGACCTAAAAGTTCCTACAACAGAGTAGGGCCCATCCTGGAGAAGATCGCAGCACGGGATAAGCATGGAGATCCTTGCTGTACTTACATAGGACCAGATGGATCTGGTCATTTCGTTAAGATGGTACATAACGGCATTGAATACGGGGAAATGCAGCTCATTGCCGAAACCTATCATTTATTAAGATTCCACACCGGTATAAATCCCCTGGAAATCGCTGATCTTTTTGAAGAGTGGAACCGGGAAGTACAAAGTTATCTTCTGGAAATTTCTATCGATATTCTTCGGAAGAAGGAAGACGGAACATTTTTACTCGACAACATCCTTGATGCAGCTAAGCAAAAAGGCACAGGAGGATGGTCCACCAATGCTGCTTTGGAACTGGGAGTGCCGCTGGATACAATTAGCGCTGCAGTAATGGCAAGAAATATTTCCGGGATGAAAGAAGGCCGCACGGCGGCTGCGAAAGAATACGACTCACAAATTTTGGAGAAAGGAAATATAAAAGAGCTGAAAAATGCCCTTTTTGAAGCTTTTAAGGCATCAAGTATTATTAATCACGCTACTGGATTTGATCTGCTTTCAATAGCTTCTAAAGAATACAGCTGGAACCTGAACCTTTCAGAAATTGCGAGGATATGGACCAATGGATGTATCATAAGAAGTAAACTAATGGAAGATTTGGTTGAAAAATTCAGAGATCATCAACAGCATCTTTTGATGCATCCCGACATTGTTCAGGAAATATCAACATACAGGAAATCCCTGACCGAAGTAGTCGGAGAAGCTTTAAATAGCGGCTTTCCTGTACCGGTGATGAGTGCCGCGGCAAATTATCTCCTGAGTTTTACTGCTGAACAATCATCGGCCAATATGATCCAGGCGCAACGGGATTATTTTGGTGCTCACACCTATGAACGAAAAGACAAGCCAAGAGGGGAATTTTTCCATACCCAATGGCTTCCTGGTAAAGAATATTAGGATATTTATGAATTGAAATAGCCACCGACCGCCTGCCGGACGGGCAGGTGCACAGATATATTTCATTCACTGATGCTCTTTTTTCTTTCCATTCTCAAATTTTCAAATCGACACATTTTCAAATCTGTATTGGAACTTGAAATGTGGATTTTTCTGAAGATTTCACGCAAAGCATAATAAAATGAGATCAAAAAGAAAAGCACTAAGAAATTCTGCAGCGAATTAAAAAAGACATTCGTGAATTCGTGGCAAAAAATTATTTTTCCGAAAGAACGAATTCTAAAGTATCTACAATATCTCCATATTGATCCACCTTGATCTCGAACTCTACTGCTTCAGGCATGGCTTTATATCCTAGCTTCTGCAGCTGTTCAGGATCAATTTCCGCAGTGTATTTCCCGGGGGCAAGTCCCAGATAACTAAAGTATCCGTCGCCTTCACTTAGGAGCTCAGCTGCTTTTTGCCCTTTTTGATCCAGGATATTGATTAAGATCCTACCCTGGCCGCTAATTTTGTTTCCGTCGTTGAAATATACCATTCCGCCAACTTCTCCCAGGACTTCTACAGGAACGTAGATCTCTTTGAAGTGATTGGGCTGCGTTTTCACGAGGATCTTTGAATTCGGGATCTTCCAGGCTATGTTGTCAAGACTTACAGGATCTAATTCAAGGAGAAGATCAATATAAGGCTGAAGTTCTGTTATTCGAAGAATCGTTTCATCTTCATTATATGTAACGCGGCCACTTCGGTTTTTAAGTTCAAGACCGGGTACTCCAGGTTCCATGGGATCTTTGACTCCGTTGTGGTTTAGATCCAGGAACGGAATTACCGTAATCGCCGCTCGTGACATGGCAGTGCGATTGCTGGCCATTACATAACCCGTATTATCATCGAGCATTAAGCTTCCCCTGGCCGATTGTACAAAGGAGGAATTTCTATTTCCAATTCGTGAAGTGGCCGATGTTTGTGCGAAATTAAACGCATAGCGCAGTCCCACTTCAAAAATATGGGCATCCCGTAAAAAGTTGTTCTCGTAGGCGAGATTCAAGAATCCCTGTCGAAAAACCGGACGTTCCACTTCCAGGATAAGGTTGTTAAATCTTTCCCGACTAAAATCGTACTGGATTTGAGGAGAAAACAGGAATTTATGAGGCAGACGGTAAGTTTGGGATAAGGAGCTGTACAGAGTAGGCTCGTCCATACGATCATTGTACAGGGCGTAAGTTGTAAAGTTAGTGCTAATACCAAACAGTGCACCCGATAGCAGGAGCTGGGCGGTAGTAAACTCGGTAGTGGGCATGATGATCTGGTTCACACTAAAGCGGCTAAACATGGAGAAATATCTGGTGCGAATAGGAGTAGAAAGGCTAACTTTTCTTTCCTCCAGATAGTTGAAATTTATCGCCGTTTGGTCCTCATCATAATTGATATAATTTAGGTCTACCTGAATGTTTCGAGGGGAGCGGTAACTTAATAGAGCTTCACCTTTGACGCCGTACATGTATTCTCCCGAGAACAATAAACCTGAAGCAATACGCATGGATGAATTCACAAAAGGCATGACCTCACCACTGGTAACTTCAGAAAGATATTCAACCCCACCACCAATAGTGATCGCATTATTAAGCCCATAATTAAGATTGACCCTGCTAAAGCGATTCCAGTCTTCATTTTCAACAATTCCTGCACTTATAGTATATTCCAGTTCATTTTTCGGAACAAAATTATAGGGAATATTGATCACTCGATCTTCAATGCGTTCTTCTCCCCAGGGGCCGTAGAAACGAAGACTTACTGCAGTATTCCCATACATAAGCGGCACTTCAAAACTGTAGAACCCTGAAGCATCTGCCTCGGTGAAAGCCACCAGAACATTATTTACATAAAGCTCGACTGTCCAGCGCGGTTCGGTGTAATCATTAAGGAGGTAAGTTCCAAAAGAGCGTCGATTTTGCAGCGGACTGTTAGTGATCTGTACTCCCGAGACCGGTGCAAAAAGGGAAGATGTGGCCCCGGAGAAAATACGTCCCGCAGTTACCTGTGTCAGGTATTTGTTGTCATTGTTCACATAGCGCCATTGGTAAAACTGGTTACGTGATGAAAATGGCAACCTGCTCGAATAGTTCAACATTAAATTAGTTTCCCCACCCAGAAACATAGTTCCCAGCCCCAGCATAAGTCGGTTATCATTTTCAAAATCGGTTTGTTGTGTGGTAACCACGCCCCAATCAAGAGTTCCCGGTTTGAAAAATGGATATCGCGCAGGAATTAGAGTATCGGGCACGACAACTCCTTTCACTCTGTCAAGATTTTCCCTCATCTTTTGCAGCCGCATTTCCTTTATCACAGGCAGCTCCTTATCGGTCTCCAGTTCCACGGAAAGACTTCGGAAAGAGAATTGAGTATCCAGATCAAATATTTTTCCGAAGTAATCTGACCTAAGGTACCTGCCGGAAGGAGTTTCTAAAATGTCATTTTTGGAAAGGCTGAAGGTTTCGCCTTTATAGATGATCTCTGGCTTTTGCCAGTTAATAGTATATGAAGAATCAGGATGAATGATAAATCCGCTGAGAATTTCTCCCGTGGTTTCATGCTTGATCTTTAGAATGTCGAAGATTACGCCCACAGGTAAGAAAGCATCTTCTCCTTTTATGGCAATTGGAATTTCATAGGTCCCCAGCCTTGAAATATTCATTTCAACGCCTAGTTCATCATATTCAGGATAATCTGATTGAGCGAAAACTATTAATATTCCAGAATAGCAGCAGAAATACTAATCCAAATTGAAATCTAAATCGAAATGAAAGGCACGGGGGAGACGGCATTTTTCTGGCTTTCTATTCGTGAATGAAGGTTAGGGTAAAATTACCATTATAGGCACCCGGAATCTATGGCATTACCAGAGGGAACATGTAAAGTACCCCCAACAAAAACGGGAAATGGATTCTGATGTAGTTACAAAGATTCGTCCCGGAAGCTACATCAATATCAGGATTTATTTCAAGTCCTAGTACCCCATTAGTTGGCCCATCTAAGAGTGATTCAATCATGATAATTCCGGACCTGAATCAATGTGCCGGGATTAGCGAAAACGTCAAATATGCGCTGTGGAAGATTCATTTCCAATGCAAAAACACATCTCCTGTATGCATGTTCTTTTTCCATCTGGATCCAATTACCACTGTACCTCCAGTTGAGCCTGCAACTAAATTGTCCAAAATTTAGAATCTGAGCGGTTCGTACTTCAACTTCTATCGGAATAGGCGGATTTTCCTGCGCAGCTACTTCAGAAATTAACATAGCTGGAGAGGCTCAAAAAGGTGAAAATAATGATGCTTTTTCCCGTCATTTTCTATTCTTTAAAAATTACTTTTTTGGTTTGGCTTTCTTTTTCAGTTTTCAGCGTCACCAGATAAATTCCTGTGAGAGAATTCCGCTAAACCTTATTTCCTCTTTTCCTACGCCAGATTTTCTTTGAAGCACCTGTCCGGACATATTACTTAGAATAAGTTGGCCTTTATCATTGTTCGGAAGGTTCAGTTTTACCAAAATTTCTTTATTCTTATTAAAAACAGTAAAATCTTCCATGGCCATGGCAATTTCTGCAGGCGATAATTTTTCAGAAGAAAACATTAAAACAAAACGGTCGTTATTTTGCCCTTTTTGAGAGGTAAAGGAATAAAGAGGATCCTGAATCCAGATCATCGCAGCACCTTCTTTTTCATGTCTTTGAGATAAACATGAAGCGAAGGGAACAAGGTTTCGTGTTTCGGCAAGCGCAATGGTCATTTCGCCAGACCTTTCCACTGAAATCCCTAACGGAATTTCCATAGTTTCAATGGAAGCACCGGAAACCGCATTTATAGAGAGTTTTTCACTTTTTGAGGTGAGGCTATAGAAGCTGGGAACATTTACAGCAGTATTCAGAAGTTTCTGGGCATCCAGTTCCTTTTCAAAACCGGTAGTTCCTTTATGATTAAAATAGATTACGGTAGCATCTGCTACTTTTTCTCCTTTGAAGGCGGCAGTTAATCTAAATTGAGGAATTT
This sequence comes from uncultured Flavobacteriaceae bacterium, assembly GCA_963709775.1. GTDB lineage: Bacteria > Bacteroidota > Bacteroidia > Flavobacteriales > Flavobacteriaceae > Salinimicrobium. The sequence goes on from CAVPXS010000003.1 coordinate 15,190, forward strand.
CAGCTTTATTTTTTGTTTTATAATACTACTGCTCTGTCTGATTTCCAACTCGATAAGCATTTTTGAATTGCAGCGTGGCTGTTGCAGGATAAATTCCATCGGCCGGTTCACTCACCCTCACAAAAAATCCCTGCATAGAAGGAATAATGCTTGAGGCAGTGCATCTGTAGAAACTCCGTCTACATAAGAGGTATAAGTTCCGGTATATCTGATATCCTGCGCTGGCAGTAAAGAAATGAATAGCATTGTCAATTCCTTCCAAATCTATCGACCATTATATTCCAGTCAATAGGGGAAGGGTAGGGGTTGCCAACTAAATTAAAGCCATTTGTATATTTTCCTTTATTATTTTCAAGAGTGACATTTATTGGACCATTATTGACAATTCCAGACAATTCCAGAGTTAAAGTATCTGGTACTCCACTTGGATTAATAGCGTATCCCAATCCCGGATTTAATGGTGCAGCGAGATCCAAATATTTTTGCCAGCCTGTAAGATCATTTCCATTCACGTCTTCTCGATCTTCAATATATTCGTAAAGGTGAGGAAAACCGGTCTCAGAATCTGTAAGTTCAAAATTGGCAGCAAGATCAGCCACAGTTGAATTTTGAAATGGTGTGCTGAAATATTTGTAACCAAAAGCATTTGAAAGATAGCGTTGCATAGTGACAGTTCCGGAAACCTGACCCGCTCCGCTGCCATCAATATAAGCGGTTCCTGAAGCATTCGAAACCAGAAGAAGTGAGTTACCTGTATCCATAAAACCTGCTTCCACCTTAAGCGAATTGAGAATCCTGATATTTGCCTGAGAGGTTACTCCAGCCGGATTATTAATATTTAAATTGAGAACGTTGTCATCTTTAAAAGCTCCTGGAGGAATATTTTGAGCTGTAGTTCCTTCAAAAGAGATATTTCCGTTTGTGACATCTAAAACTCCAAAATTTAGCAGGTCCCCGGCCATTCGAATCGAGTTACCATTAATTAAAACTGATGCTCCGGTTTCTATAGTGAGCTTTCTGGCGAGAGCATTTGTTGCCCCTGTATTTAATTCAGGATAATTTCCTAAACCCTGCGGAATAAGTACATCGATTCCTAAAGTGGGAAGCATATTACAGCTCCAATTTGCTGTATTATTCCAATTGGTATCCACTGCTCCTGTCCAGATATTTTCCTGAAGCACCGTGATATTAATCGTATGAACTTCACTATTTAGACATCCATTAGCATCTTCTATTTCAGTTATCTCAATGGTTGTGTTTACAGTAGGAGATAAGGCGTAGGAAAGAGAAGATGAAGCAGAAGACAAAGAAAAAGCAGCGCCGTTCATAGTTCCCCTGAACTGTCCACGGAGCTGAACCGGTAAGGGTGCCTGTTATATTAGTTGTTTCCCCTAGACATATGGTTGTATCCCCACTAATAGCAGTTAAGACAGGAACCGGATTAACGCTTACTTCCACAGCATTTGATTGAGGCGAATCACAAACAGCAGAAGTAACCGTTCTTCTAAACCATGTGGTTTGCGTTAGTGTTCCGGGATCATAATTTGCAGTGTTATTAGTTCCCGTAGCAGGACTAAATCCACTTTCGGGTCCTGTTGTACTGCTTTCCCAGATATAAGCGTAATTTCCATCCCCTCCTGTGGGCGTGGATCCCGAAATTGTTCCGGGATTTGAGTTGGTACAAATAGCCTGTAATGAATTTGATCCATTGGCAAGGGTAATACTATTAAGGGATACTGGTTGATAAACAGTGATCTTTACTGTACTGGAGATTATCTTGTTACAATTATTACTAGCCGTTCTCCTAAACCAAGTGGTTTGGTTTATTGACCCGGGAGAATAATCTTTGATGTCATTCGTTCCCGGAGCAGCTGCAAACCCTGTTGTTGGCCCGCTAGTGCTGAATTCCCATAAATAAACTACATTACTCCCGGTAGCACTGGAGCCGACAATCGTTTCGGGAGTTCCGGAATCACAAATAAATTGGTTTCCTGTGATCGTATTGTTTCCTGGTGCTGTTGGTTGTGGATTAATAACAATATTTTCTGAAGAGGGAGAGGTACAATTGCTTGTACTTGGAAATAATTGAGACTGTGGAACAATTTGATATGCCTGGCTTGGACTATTCCAGTAAAGTTGAGCTACAGCATTTACCGGTATTTTCATAATACTCTAAAACAATATCATATTTTACACCAGCAGTTAGGCTTATACTACCAACGTCATTCGTGGCTGCGTGGTCTGTCCAATTATTAATAATGCGTACACCATTTATCCACAACCTGATGCCATCATCGCTTCTTGTTGTAAAAGTATAATCTTCAGTATAAAGAGGTTGTATTTGGCCCGACCATTTTACCGAAAAAGTATCGTTTCCAATAGGAGCACCCGGATTGCCATTTCCCCAATCAAAATTAACAGTAGCATCTGTACGGTTCAAAGAAGGAGTGCCCGAGAGGGTCATATTATTGAAATACTCTGCCTTTAAACCATTGCCATTATTTAATTCATTCACCGTGTATTTATATGTACCCGGACTGAGGTTGGAAATGGTTGTGCTCGTTCCAGTTCCGGTGGTTTTTATATCTCCTGGACTTCTGGTTAATTCCCATGACCCGGAAGGTAATCCATTTAAAACAACACTTCCTGTTGCCTTTGTACATGTAGGTGGTGTAATTGTTCCAACTGTTGGGGCAGTTGGTGTGGCATTAACAGTTAAATTATTCTGGTTAATGTTCCCGATAATTCCCGGATTACTACTTACCACCCTTACACGATAACCATTACCGGCGGGAGTGCTAATGGGAATTGTGCCTGAAATAGTTCCTGCTGCGGTTGATGTTAAGACTCCGATATTAATCGGGTTGGTAAAACTTCCTGCTGCATTAGATAGTTGCGCTGTAAAAACATTTCCGGCATTATAGTGCCGGTAATTGAAAAGGGAACAGAAATTGAAGCTCCAGCGCAAAAAGAAGATAGGTGAAATAGTTCCTGTGGTGATGGATTGTTGAATTACATTAATGGTATAATCTTCAACTTCACCATCAAAGCCAGTATCACAAGATGAGGGTTTGGATTATAACATTACATTCCATTTGTGAAATACGCATCCGTGTCGTACCAAGCTTGGCCGTTGCAGGTATTGTAATTGCTAAGGGTGAATAGAGGTGGTAATCATTGCTCACATTTATGGCAGTATCCTAAATTGAATGATTCTCCTGCATCATTAAAATCTCCATCCTGATTCCAGTCAATCCAGGCCAAAGTATTGTTTGTGTAATCACCATCGGTATTTACATTAACCGTTAAATTATAGGCACTACCTTTAGTTACTGTCGTGGAAATTCCTGTGAAATCTGAATAGTTGTTATCCTCAATAGGAGTTGACTTGTTTATGGTATTGAATTTAATTAGTCTAATTCCTGTTGTGTACCCATCATTACCATTCCCATATGAAGAACAATAAGATCAACCTTAATCGAATAATCTTCTACTTCTCCATTAAAATCGGTTTCACAGGAATTAGGATACGTATTATATTTTGTGGAAATCCGCATTCTTGTGAAACCAAATTTTGCAGTTGTAGGTATAGTAATCGATAAAGGAGACATCGAAGTTAAACCGCCGGTCACGTTTCTGGCAGTTCCTAAATTAAAAGATTCGCCTTGATCCAAAAAATCTCCGTCTTGATTCCAATCTATCCAAGCTCTGATATAATAGGTAACATTACCATCAGTATTAACATTTACATTTAGATAATAAGAGACTCCTTTTGTAACAACTGCAGAAAGATCTGTAAAATCAGAATACCCATTTTCAACTGAAGCCGAATTATTATTAAGATTACTAATTTGCACCCTTCTTATAACATCTGTAAAACCATCTGAGGGAAAACCGCTGGAATACAATATGCAGTAGTTTGAGCCTGAGCATTAAATCCAAAAAACAAAAAACCCACCAGAAAAAATCCTGTTCTTAAAAAATGAAAAAATCGGGAGGAGTTTTTTTTCATTTATTTCAAGAAATTTCCTTTGTAGCCAAAGTTTCTCCTTTTTCTTCAGAATATGAAACCTTTCAATTTTCCCGTAGCTCAAATCAACTTCTCCCGCATTTCGCAATTCAAAGGAAAAATTTCTTTTGTTATTGGGAGTGTAAACCGAAACTCCTTTAACCATTCCTACCTCTGTAGTGACTCCTTCAGGGGAAATATGATCTACTTTAATATTTCCATATACCGACATGTTTCCTGAACGGTTAAGCACCATTGACAGCTTTGGATTTTCACCTTCACGGTTTAACTGAATGTCAGTTAAATTTATTTGAGTAGTCGATTCTCCCTGTCTTATTATAATTGGAATACTAATTCCAAAAACGGTTTTGATGTTGATGGATATTCCTTCCGCTTCCTGGGCTTCTTCCTGTCCTAATGCAGTTTGCTCTTCTACAGCCCTAAAATACATATGAGAACGGTATTCTCCCTGTTCCAGATTTCCTGTTCGGGTAACCTGTACTCTAATAGTTTGTGCTTCGTTAGGGGCAAGGGTAACCCGGCGGGGGAAATATCTAAGATTACCTTCTGCAAATCGCTGACCTTCCTCAGGAGAATTCGACCTGTTCAAAATTTCCACTTTCTGTCATTTTATAATTGACAAAGGAAATAGCATAAACAGCAGTATCACTTCCCGTATTCGCAAGATTGATCTCCTGGGATCTTTGAGAACCGTCAAAAACCAGCCTCTTGGGCATGATCATTAGATCTCCCTGAGCAAGAGAAATTGTTGGAAAGAAAAAGTAATAGTATAAGAGCTGAAAATTGTAGTAATTTTTTATTCATGCGGGGGCTGAATTCTATTAAGATTTTTTACCTGACACAAATGTAAGTAAAAGAAGACAAGAAAGTTAAGGATATTCCTAAAATTAATTATAGGAAACAGTGACATTAAACCCTGAAGAGTTTGTATAGAAGCCTGCAGACTGGTTAGCTTCCAGATTTAATCTTGCTCCAATTTTAATTATATCAGAAATAACGCCTTCCTCGGGAGCTACAGTGAAATCATCTATGATCAATTGTTGATCGGGGTTTTCACTATTGAAAAGAACAAAGGACTCAGGAAGGGTAATTGCATAATTATTGTTTCCATGAGTAACCACGGCCTGAGCAGGATTTACAGTACCGGGAAAGGAAGAAGATATTTGTACTCCGTATGCTACTCTTGAACCATCGGGAGTTAAGATCACCGTCCCGGGATTATAGGCAGAGATCACATTTCCAAAATCCAGATCAACAGTTTTGTCAATCTTAATAGGATCAATAATGTAGCCCGACTCTCCACCGTTGCCGAAGCTGATGCCTGCGCAAATGTTTGCGTGGAGATCAGCAGGAAAATAAATAAGCTTAATACTTTATTCATTTGGGTTGGTGGTGGTTAGTTAAACAAGATAAGCAAAAACTAAAAACGCCGCCACAAGGGCGGCGTTTTTAATATATTTTATAGTTTAATTTATTCGTAAGTTACAGTAACATCTAACAGATCCAGTGTAATTACCAGCCGTCTTGATCTGTACCGACAGTCTAAAGTCACCTCCAACTGTAAAAGTTATAGTTCAGCTACCTTGAATCATGCAGCTAAGACTTCCTTAAGGCGTATAAAGCATTGTCATGTATGTATCCACCAGTAATATTTGATCTTATTAGCAGTTGTAGAAGTACGTAAGGTAGTACTAATAACTATAGTCACTGCTGCAGTTACATCAAATTACTGCAGACTGAAGTACACTTCCTATCTGTGCTTTAAATCCAGCATTGTAACTGATCCTGTTGGATTACTGCATCATACCGTTACCTTCCTCCAGTTGATGTTCCGATAATTTTCCAAAATTCAAGTCTAGTTCTGCTATCGCAATTGTAAATAGGACTAACAATTTCTGCAGCTTCAGCTTTTGCATTAGCTGATTCTGTGCAAAAGTAGTTCCAGCGATAAGAGCGAATAAAATAAAAGTAATTTTTTTCATGGTAAGTAGGTTTTTAGGGGGTATGTAAATATTAATTTGGGTTTCTAATTATTTAACGATGCAAACATACTTCCTAAGGAAAGCTCCTACAAAAAAAGTCGATAAGGGCGGCAGAAATTCGTTGAAATGCACATTTTAAGTATTTTTTTAGAATCTGAGCCCTGTAATAAAGATAACTTGGAAGGTATTTCTGACGATAATTGGAACGGAAGGAAGAATCCCATATTAAGCAAAACCATCCAATAAATAAAGACTCAACGGAAATTTCCAGATTTTCTAAAGATTTTAAATACTTAGCTTGCTACGGTTCGGTAGACAAGTATACTGAATTTGTATCGTTCAATATATACTTTATCACAACTTATTCTGAATATTTAGAAGAGTAAAGGAAATAGGATAGAATAACTAAATGGTATTCTCCCAGGAAATATCAGAAGGATTAACCTATAAATGATATAACACCGGATTATAACTGGCCGGAGTAGATCAAATCAATTACCACCTGTACCAATACTGCAGTAACCGCAATTATTCCGACGTAAAAACCTTTTTTGCCTATTGTCTCCATTGAATTTTCTGAATGTTTCATTTTTGGTTAAATTTTGTTCCGGTTAATCAATTCATTTTTAAATCCATTCCAACAACCCTGATATGAGAAGCTGAAGCAAATATTATTAAAATGTAATAACTAGTAGGGATTTGAACCTTTAGGTAGGGCAGTAGATTCTATTCAAAGATGGAATAAAAGCAGGTTTCAAAAAAAATTAATCGTTACACGAATAGAAAATTCGGTGAACTACCTCAATTAAGAAAAATTTAAGAAGCTTGAGCAGCAGTAATACCTGGTTATTACGAAAAGATCAATTGTAATTAACAGTGACGTTCATTGGTGACCGACTGTTGTAAACTCCCGGCGTTTGGTGTGGGTTAACCTCTAAGGTAGCTCCGACCCTTACGGTTTTTGAGCCTCCGGTTAGGCTTCCACCATCGGCGAGGCTACTTGTAAAATCTTTGATGATCATGCTTTCGCTGCCGCTAGCCAGTATAAATTCATCTTTAGGAAGGCTTATAGAAAAAGCAAATCCTTCTTCTCCTGTTACCTCAAAAGATGCGGCAGAAACTGCAGCATTTTCGGCAAGGGCCACGCCACCTGTACTTATCCTGGTATTCTCGGGGGTGAGAATGACTGCTCCTCCAGATTTTGCATCAAGGTTGGCGAAGTTCATATTTGAAGTGGTGGTAATTCCAATAGGCTGAATAATGGTAGCCGAGGCAGTAAAGGAAGCTGTGGCACTGGTTTGTCCATATGACATACCGGCCCCGGATAACAGTATAATTAGCATTAGAATAAAAACCTTTTTCACTTCCATTTATTTCTAAACCAATATTAAGAAACATTTTTGAAATAAATCAGATAAAGTGCATAAAATTATCGATGAAATACACAAAGCCAAAAACTATAACGATATAGTCTTATTTTCAGTTCTTTAAAGAATTTAAGGATCTTTCATATATTTAACCAAATTACATTTATGAAAAACACCTATACTACCAACCTGGAACTTGCTAAAATTGATCTGGGGCTATTGTTCCTGAGGCTGGGTGCAGCCGGTCTCATGCTCACTCATGGTTATCCAAAACTCCTAAACCTTTTTGGAAGTGAAGAAATAGTATTTGCCGATCCTGCAGGTCTTGGGATGGCGACCACACTTGCTTTAGCTGTCTTTGCAGAATTTATTTGTTCGATTCTGGTTATCCTGGGACTGGGAACACGCCTTGCTGTAATCCCGCTAATAATTACAATGTTCACTGCCGCTTTCGTGATCCATGCGGCCGATCCTTTTCAGCGAAAAGAACTTGCACTTATATATCTTCTCATATTTACCGTCCTGTTAATTACAGGCGCAGGGAAACATTCACTCGATTTCCACTGGCTTAAACGCAAATAAAAAAGAGGCCAATTTGGCCTCTTTTACTTTCCTGTCTAAACTTAATTCTTAGTTATTGGAAGAATCTACAGGCTGTGAAGCCGATTTGTCTGAATCCAGCAAAGCAAGGAATTTATCCAGGTTTGGCAGGATGACAATTCTTGTCCTTCTGTTAAGAGCTCTGTTCTCTTTTGTGTCATTTTCGGCAACAGGCTTATAGCTACTACGTCCGGCCGCAATTAATTTTTCAGGATCAACGTTGAATCTGTCCTGTAACAATCTTACAATAGCTGTAGATCGTCTCACACTCAATTCCCAGTTATCCTGGATATAAGAATTTTCTACCATTGTCTGTGAATCTGTATGGCCTTCTACCATCACTTCCATAGCCGGTTCAGAATTAATTACTTCTGCCAGTTTTTCCAAAAGGGGATAGGCGTCTCTGCTCACTCTATGGCTTCCGCTTCTAAAAAGCAATTTATCTGATACGTTGATCATCACCACAGTTTTATCTACAGTAATATCTACATCTTCAGATGACCCACTGCTAATTTCGCTTTCCAAATTGTAAGCTACTGCAAGACTAATAGAATCTTCAAGAGTTTCAGCTTCTGCAAGTTTCGCAGGATCTACTTTCGTAAGAGTTTCTCTCATCTTGCGCTTGTTGGCATTAGACATTGCCGTAAGCTCATTCATTTCTAGTTTTTGATCATTTTCTTCAGTAAGGGAATTAATTCTCGAGTTGTAATCTGCTACTCTTTGTTCAATGGCATTCAACCTTTCTTCAAGTTTTTCTTTTTCTACCTGAGTTTGCTGTAGATTACTTCGTGTATTATTGTAATCTTCCTCAAGAGCTACATATTTCTTTTTGGAAACACAAGAAGTCAGCATTGTTGCTGCCAGTACCGTAACGGTAAGAGTCTTTTTCATGATTTTCAGTTTTTGTTTTTAAATTATCAGGGGTTTTATTTTTTGGCCCTGACAATGGAAACGCTTTAATAGGGCCGAAATTATAGAAAAGGCTTTTTTAGCTCCTTATTTTTAACGAAAGATTATAAGTTACTTTAGCCTGTTGCCAAATTATTCCTAATAAAATGGCTGCTCCCGGGGAAATTTTTATCTTTTTCGAAGAGAATTCTCCAGGAAAATTTCAGTCGAAAAATGCCCTTTTTGGAAGGTGTTGTTTAACAGGCTTTTACCTTAAGGGATTTCAGAATAAGGATTAAAAGAAATAAATTAGACCAGGTAGACAGTCAATCTTTGGAAACAAAAAAAAATAAAAAGGAAAAAAAGAAAAGAGGTTCAGGCTTAAAATTATTTTTTAAGATCCTCCTCGGGATTTTTATCTTCATTTTTCTTTTATTACTCTTCATCCGCAGCCCCTGGGGACAGGGAATTATTGTAGACAAACTTGTAAACTACATTACTGACAAAACTAATACAGTTGTAGAGGTCGACCGGCTTTTTATCACTTTTGGAGGGGATTTAAGTTTGGAAGGTCTTTATATGGAAGATGAAGAAGGCGACACCTTAATATATAGCCGGGAACTTGAAGCCGATATTTCATTAATGCCTCTTATAAAAGGTAAAGGTTTTTATCTCAATAGCCTCGACTGGAATGGGGGAATAGCAAATATTGATCGTACAGATACCATTCAGGGTTTTAATTTTGATTTCCTGACGGAAGCTTTTGCAACGGCCGACACGACTGCTACCACAACCCCGGCAGATACTACTGCTTCTGCGATGGAAATTAGGTTGGGGGATATCAATATTGAAAATTTCAGGCTTACCTATGATGATAAATACCTGGGAATTGACACCAAAGTCGCCCTTGGAGGTTTGCAGCTTGACATGCAGAAATTCGAATTAGACAGCATGCGTTTTGAAGCCGGAGATGTTATATTGAAAGATACCCGCTTCAAGTATGCCCAAACAAAACCTGCTCCCGATTCTCCGCAGGAAGACACGATTCCTTTACCTTTTTTGTCTGCCGAAAACCTGAAGCTTAATAACGTTGCCGGATCCTACACCTCTGTTCCCGATGGAATTGTAGCCGATGTGGATATAAATGACCTGTACCTCGAATTACCCGCAGTAGATCTGGAAAGCACCATCCTCGTGATCGATAAGCTTGATTTGAACGATTCCAGAATATATCTACAAACTAAAACCACCGCTATTGCTGAAACAGAACAGAAAACTGCTTCAGATTCTACAGCAACCGAAGGTTTTGAATGGCCCGAATGGGAGGTAAAAGCTTCAGATTTAAGTATTCAGAACACAAACTTCAGGTATTGGGTTGATGACAGCAGACCTACTCCCGGTACGTTTAATCCTGAAGCTGTTGGACTTGAAGACCTGGATCTTATAATCCCGCAACTTATTCTGGCAAATCAATCTCTGGAAGCCAGGGTAGAAGCTCTTAATTTCAGGGAAGCTTCAGGATTGGATTTATATAGAACCCAATTTGTCGCCAGCATAAACGAAGATAGAATGCTGTTGCAGGATCTACTGCTCAAGTTAAATAGCAATATAGTGGAAGGAAGTTTGGTGATTGATTATCAATCTCTCGATTCTTTTATAGAAAATCCCGAAAATGCGACCGTGGATCTTAACCTGCCACAGTTTAATGTGGACCTACAGGATTTGTACAGGTTCCAGCCAGATCTTCGGCAGAATGAATACATTGCTGAACTTGCCAAAAAAGGCATTTCCGGAAGTCTTTTTGCCAGTGGAGAATTATCGAAAATATCTATTGAAAGTACGAATATAAACTGGGGCAATACTGCGCTTTCTTCCACGGGTGGTACTATTTATAATGCCACAGATCCAGATAATTTAAGATTTGATCTCCCACAACTTAAATTCAACTCTTCCCGGGCCGACCTTAGTGGCTTTTTAGAACCTCTGGACCTGGGAATCCAACTTCCTGAAAAAATAAGTTTATCAGGGAATTTCAGTGGAACACCAGAAGATATATCGGTTGATGCGATCCTGAATTCTTCCGCAGGAAAAATCGATGTTGTTGGACGATTTGTCACCGCTCCGGAAATTGCTTTCAACGCCGATCTTAAGGTTACTAAGTTAGAACTGGGGCAACTCCTTCAGAATAAAGCTTTGGGGTCTATTAGTTTGCAAATGGAAGCTTCGGGTTCAGGAGCCAATGTAAATGAGCTGGATGCCATGGCCGATGGAAATATTTCCAGCTTTACCTATAATAATTACCAGTTTGAGGATATTGAACTTTATGCCGAACTAGAGGACGGCGATGGGTTTGCCAATGTAGATTATAAGGATGAAAATCTCAACATGGAGCTCCAAAGTTTTGTGGAACTGGACTCTGTCGCGCCAAAAGTGGCTTTAAACCTCAATCTTATTGGAGCCGATCTACAAGCGCTGGGCTTAACCAACAGGCAAATCAATACAGGACTTGATCTTAGAGCAACTTTTGAGGGTAACGCCGAAAGTTTTGACATGGTGGGAAATATTAATGAAGGGGTTTTTGTATATGATGATAAAACTTATCTCCTGGGTTCTGTCGACCTTCTTGCACATGTGAGACCCGATACTACTTCCATTGATGTTGACAACCGTATGCTCGATCTTCGTCTAAGTTCGAATGCCGGGCCTATGGATTTTATAAATGCTCTTGACAGGCATTATCAAAGCTATTACAGCATAGAAAATCAGCTGGATACGGTTCAAAATCCCGTAAATATTGAATTGCGGGCAGAAGTTAGTCCATCCCCAATTCTAGAAGATGTTTTTCTTCCGCAGTTGGAAGAAATGGATACTTTAAAAGTAAGAGTGGATTTTGCAGAGAAAACAAGAGAGCTTGCAGCCCAGGTTAGTCTGCCATATCTAAATTATTTTGGCAGCGAGATAGACAGTCTGCAGTTCAACATGGCTTCAGACAGAGAGAAACTGGCTTTTGATTTTGGTTTAAAACGTCTAAATACAGGACCACTGGCTATTAAAGAGACCATTTTGGAAGGGGAACTGGTAAATGAAGAGCTATTGCTGGATTTCACTTCCAATTATGAAGGCGAACGCCTTATGCATTTTAGTTCCCTGGTATCCAAAGTAGATGATGTGCTCCGAATTCACATTGATCCCGAAGAGCTCATTCTAGATGCTGCGCCCTGGGAAATAGACCCCGACAATGCGATTTTAATTGGAGAAAATGAGTGGAATTTCAACCAATTTGAACTTACACGTAACAACCAGTTGCTTCGAGCTTCAAATCAAATGGATGGAATAGCCGGAGAACACATAGGAATAGAGTTCAACAATTTTAAGCTTGCATCGATATTTTCTTATTTCAATCCCGAAAAAGTTTTGGCAGCAGGGAGCATGAATGGAAGTTTTATCATTGAAGATCCTTTTGGAACCACCGGACTGGTTGCCGATCTTAAGATCAATGAATTTGGAGTCCTGGATGTGCCGCTGGGAGAACTTTCCCTTGATGCCAATAGTACCGGTGGGAATACTTATAATATCGATCTTGCCCTTAGAGGTAATGCAGATCTTGACCTAACAGGTTCTTATATAGCTTCGGAGAAAACGGCTAACCTCGATCTCCAGCTGGACCTTAACGAAATAAAGATGGAGGTTATTGAAAACTTTGCAGACGGCGCCATCACAGGGGCAGACGGGAGCTTCTCGGGTGCAATATCGGTTAGCGGCACCACTCTGGAACCTCAATATGAGGGGAATATCCATTTTAATAATGCAGCTTTTACCGTTGCTGCTTTAGGGGCACCCTTTGTATTTCCAGACGAAGACCTACGAATAAATAACGAGGGGATTTATATGGAGAATTTTGTGATCCGGGATATGAACAACAATGAACTTGTTCTTGACGGGGCTGTCCTGACGGAGACTTATCTCAACCCTGAATTTGATCTTAGCTTTAATGCTGAAAATTTCACAGTCGTTAATTCTGAAGAGGGTGCGAACGAACTCTTTTACGGCAAGGCGGTAGTTGATATCACAGGCTCCCTAACCGGGGATCTTGAATTACCTATTGTGGAAATGGATCTTACAGTAGGGGAAGAGACCAACCTCACCTATATTATTCCTGAAGTAAATGTGGAACTTGAAGAGCGGGAGGGAGTAGTTGTCTTTGTGAACAGGGAGAATCCAAACCAGATCCTTACCCAAACCGAAGAGGAGGAAGATGCAGTTTCATTTTCGGGCTTTAAGATGAATTCCTATATCTCGGTAGAGGAAAATGCAACCTTTACAGTCATTATTAACGAAGAAACAGGAGATAACTTCCGCGGGACAGGGGAAGGTGAACTTCTTTTCGATATTTATCCCAATGGAAGGACCACCATGTCGGGTAGGCTGGAACTGCAGGATGGTCATTATGAAATGAGCCTTTATAACCTGGTCACCAGGAAATTCGACATCATGGAAGGTAGCAGCATTGTATGGGCGGGAGATCCGCTGGATGCAGATCTCAATATTACGGCATCCTATAGTATTGAAACTTCTGCTTCAGGTTTAATGGCTTCACAGTTACAGGGGACAGATCTTGATGTCCAGCAGCAATATCGGCAGGAGCTGGATTTTCTTGTTTATTTAAAGATAGGAGGGGAGATCTCTGCACCAAAGCTTTCTTTTGGTCTGGACATGCCCGAGGATGAACAGGGAGCTTTAAGCGGTCAGGTTTACGGTAGAGTGCAACAAATAAATCAACAGGAGAATGAGCTGAACAAACAAGTATTCTCACTGCTGGTACTTAACCGCTTTTTCCCAACCTCGGGTAGTGATGGTTCGAGTGGGGGAACCCTATCATTCGCCAGGGATAATTTGAATGAAGCCCTTTCCGATCAACTTAATATTTTCTCTGACAGGTTGCTTGGGGAAACGGGTGTGGACCTCAATTTTGGACTGGACAGTTTTACAGATTACCAGGGTGAGGCTCCAGAGGAGAGAACGCAGCTGGATGTAACGGCCCAAAAAAGCTTTATGGATGACAGGTTAATTATAAGTGTTGGAAGCGAATTTGATGTCCAGGGAAGCAGCCCTGTGGAGGAAAGCACTCCTCTTATAGGAAATGTTAGCCTGGAATACCTGCTCACCCCCGATGGTAAATTCAGGTTAATGCTTTTTAACCGAAGTAGCTATGAAAATGTGATTGACGGCCAGTTGATCATTAGTGGTCTTGCCTTGATCTTTACCCAGGATTTCAACAAGTTCAATGAACTATGGGGACAAATTACAGGATCGGGTAAGGAAGAAGAGGAAGAAAACCAGGATCAGGAAAAAGAGCAAACAGAAGATCAAAAAGACACAGAAACCCAGGATAGAGAATGAAGTATAGAATAAAGGTTATTGTAACAGTTTTGACAGGGTTTTTTCTCCTGCAGGCTTGTAATGTGAAAAAATTCATTCCTGAAGAAAAGCTGTTATATACCGGTGCCGATCTCGAGTTGGAGTCAAATGATCCAATAGAAGATAAGAAGGATCTTAAAAATCAGCTCCAGGCATTGGTCACCCCTAAGCCTAATTCAAAGTTTCTGGGGTCACGAGTAGGTCTGTACTTTCATTACAAGGCACAAAAGGAAAATCCCGGCTTCATTAATAAATTCCTCAACAAGCGCTTTGGAGAAGAACCAGTGTATTTGTCGGATGTCGATCCTTATCAAACGGAAAAACTACTCCTGAACAGATTGGAGAACAGGGGATACTTTTATAGCAGGGTAAATCATTCTGTAGAGGAAAATGCAGATGACAAACTTGCACATATTCAATATACTGCAATACTGCCCGAAAAACCCTATCTCCTGGAGACTTACCAAATGGACAATGACAGTCTTGAAATTTACAGGCAAATTCAGGAGACACTAGATGAATCCCTGTTACAGTCTGGGGAAAAATTCAACCTTGCTATGCTTAAGGCAGAGCGGGAACGAATAGATGGGGCACTAAAACGGGAGGGTTATTATAATTTCAGTTCAAATTTCCTAATTTTTGAAGCAGATACCAATCAATATGACCGGAAGAAATTTGATCTCTTCTTAAGGTTAAAAGAAGAGGTTCCAAAAGCCGGCATCAAGCCGTACGTAGTCAAAGAAATAAATATTCATCCAAATTATATCATAGGTTCTGACTCTTTGGAGATGGATACGGTAAGGTTTAACGAGAAAAACTACATTCAGGAAGGTGTCTTCTTCAAACCTAAAAAAATGGATCCTTTTGTTCTACTTGAGGAAGGGGAGCTGTATTCTCCCGAGCTATCGGGGAAGACCAGTAGAAGACTTTCTTCTTTAGGTACCTACAAATTCGTGAACATAAGGTATGATGAGATCGAATCTCTCTCCACCGATAGCCTGGGCTATTTGACTGCCAATATCTTTCTCTCTCCTATGAATAAGCGTTCCATAAGGGCAGAGCTGCAGGCGGTGACCAAATCCAACAACTTTGCAGGTCCTAACCTTAAGCTTACCTACACCAACAGGAATTTATTCAAGGGTGGAGAGAACCTGAGCATTGCGGGTGAGGTGGGTTACGAATGGCAGCTATCCAACCAGGATGATGTGGGGAACAGCAGTACAGTCTTAGGACTGGAAGCAGCGCTGATCACCCCAAAAATGTTTTTTCCTTTTATAGATATCAGGAGCAACTGGTTTGATTATTCCATCCCCAAAACCAAGATCAGCCTTGGATTTGAATATCTCAACCGCAGTGAACTCTTCAGTCTTTTCTCAGCTACAGGAAATTTCGGGTACGTATGGAAAGCAAATAGATTCATTACTCATGAACTTGATCCATTTTCTCTTTATTACTCGAATCTAAGTAATACTACAAAAGAATTTGAGGATATCCTGAAAGAAAATCCTTTTTTAGAAAGCAGTTTTGAACAAGAATTCATTGCCGGTCTAACTTATTCTTTTACCTATAACGGAATGATAGATAAGTTGAACACCCACCAGTTCTTTCTCAATGCAAATATGGAAGTTGCAGGAAACCTTCTTGATCTGCTTAGTAGTGGTCCAGCGCCGCGGGAGTTTCTGGGAATGGAATTTGCCCAATTTTCCCGTGTAGATGCAGACCTAAGGTATCACTATCAACTCACCCCAAACCAAACCATCGCGACCAGGCTATATGGTGGCTTAGGTGTACCGTATGGAAATTCTCAAGTGATGCCTTTTAGCAGGCAATTTTATTCGGGAGGACCTTACAGCATTAGAGCTTTCCAAATAAGAAGCCTCGGCCCGGGAACTTATCCTCCCCAGGGAACTGAGGATGACTACTATGACAGGATGGGAAATATACGACTGGAAGCCAATGTTGAATATCGGTTCCCGATCTATCAAATTTTAAAAGGAGCTGTATTTGCAGATGCAGGAAATATTTGGAATACAGAAAGAAATAAACTTCCTCCCGGGGATCAACTAACAGAGCAACAGGAAGAGCTTATTGAAAAAGGAACTTTTAGTTCAAACTTTTTAAATGAAGTTGCAGTAGGGGCAGGAGTAGGACTAAGGATTGACATTCAAAGTTTCGTTATAAGATTTGATTTTGCGGCACCCTTGCGCATCCCGTGGCTTGAAGAAGGGGAACGTTGGGATCCAAGACTTACAGAGCCGGTATTTAACTTCGCAATTGGATACCCGTTCTAATGCTGCTCCTTTGGACCAAAACAAAGATCTCCAGCATCTCCAAGTCCGGGAACAATATAACCTCTCTCGTCTAATTCTTCGTCAATGGTAGCTACCCAAAGGTGTGAATTTTCGGGAAAATTTTCCTCCAGGTATGCTATTCCTTCTTTTGCAGCTATGACCGCGACAAGGTGAATTTCTTTTGGATTCCCCATCTTTTTTAAAGCTTCCAACACATTCACAAATGAGCGGCCGGTAGCCAACATAGGATCAGCCAGAATGAGAGTTTTTCCTTCCAGGGAAGGAGAGGCTAGATATTCCACAAGGATCTCAAACTCCTCATCATTATTGGGGTGATGACGATAAGCAGAAATAAAGGAGTTTTCTGCAGCATCAAAATAATTAAGTAAACCGGTATGAAGGGGCAGGCCCGCTCTTAATATTGAGCAAATCACCAGCTCCTCTGTAGGAAGGGATACGTTAGCGGTACCTAACGGAGTCCTTACTTCCTTATCTTCAAAATGAAAATTCTTACTTAGCTCATACCCCAAAATCTCTCCCAATCTCTCAATATTTCTTCGGAAGCGGAGTCTGTCGGTTTGAATATCTACATTCCGAAGTTGAGAAATAAAGGTATTGGCAATAGAGTTTTTTTCGAGTAGGTGGTGAACGTGCATAAAATTTATTTGTATTTGAAGGAAGGTCAAAGTTAAAAATTTTTAATCCAAAACCTCTACTTTCTAAGATTTCAAAAGTGGCATTTTTAGAAGAGATTTATTTGATCGAATTATCCAGGATTTCAAAGAGGGATTTTCTTTTAAATGTCTGCCTCTTCTATAAAGACAATAGAAATTAACCAATACTTTCCCCTGCACGGGTGAAAAAGAAATTTTGTATATTTAGTTGTTTAAAATATTGCTTCACAATTAGTTGCGTTTTAAATAGACTTGATAATGAGCGAGAAAGAGAAATTTTTGAGAGATGTAAATAAAGCTTACATCAATGGGGATGAAGAATTCTTCATGGAGCATATTACAGATGACATATGCTGGGAAATTGTGGGGGAGAAGGATATTTCGGGCAAAGCTGAATTCAAGGAGGTCTTAGACCAAATGAAGGAAATGCCATCTGTTGATATTGAGGTGGAAAATATCTTTTTTAATGCCACTCACGGAATTGTAGAAGGTGTGGTGGTGAGTAGAAACCGCCTGGGCCAAAAAAAACAATTCGGCTTTTGTGATATCTATAAGTTTGCAGAGGGTCCCAAATTGAAAATATCAGCAATCACCTCATATGTCATTGACGTTAGCCGGTACATTCAGTACAGAGAAAAGCGATAAAAAAAGCCACCTTCTCAGGTGGCTTTTCTGTTATTTTTTAGACTTCTCATCTCTCGTCTTTTCTGAAGGATCTTTATACTTTTCGGCTTTGTCTCCTTTATAAACAGTATCTGTTTGTGATTCTATATTATCATTGGAATT
This sequence comes from uncultured Flavobacteriaceae bacterium, assembly GCA_963709775.1. Lineage (GTDB taxonomy): Bacteria > Bacteroidota > Bacteroidia > Flavobacteriales > Flavobacteriaceae > Salinimicrobium. The sequence continues at coordinate 33,226 of CAVPXS010000003.1, forward strand.
AGCAGATTCCTTAGGGCGTCTTTCCTTCTCCACGTCCTGGGGTTTGTTGGTAGTAGGATTAAATTTTCGATCTGCCTCTCCCGGAATATCAAGATCGGCACCAGCGTAATCAATAGGCTCGTCCCTTTCTTTAAAATAATCCCCCTTCTTTTGATCCTGACTTTGGTTATTCAAGACTTCCTTATCCTCTGGAGTAATATCCGAATTGTATTTCGTCTCCTTGTCGCGGTTCATGTCTTCTCTTTTATTTTTTGGTTGTTCTTCTTTCTTTGTCATGGTTTTGTTTTTAATTAAATTACAGATAATCTTATATTTACCCGAGCTTTAGCGGTTAAAATGCAGTTAAATTTTTAGGTGGTTTCCGGAGAAATTTTTCTTCAGAAAAAAAGTGGTTGAATTTTTGATATCTAAATGCTGAAGAATATTCTGGTAATGAAAAATATATTTTTACTTATTTTCTGCTTTGCGTCTTATGTTGCGCAGGCTCAGATTGATAATCCCACAGCTCCTGTTAGAGCTCCGGGTGAACTTATGGCGCCAAAAACCGGAAGTGAATCTTCATCTTTTAAGAAATCTTCGGGCAATCACAGCTTAAGTTCCAAAAAAGGCATTTTCAGTGCAGAAAGTGAATCCATGAAACTGGGAGAGAAAGAAGAAAAATCCTTCAGCATGAGAACAGATCAAAACGGGCTCATGACCTTTAAAGGAAAGGATTTTACACCCAAAGCATTTACGAAAGACAAAGAGATTCGGGAAGAATTCCGCAAGGACCAGTATTTAGGAGATTTTATAACCACCGGAGTTTATGTAGAACTATATTGCCGCGACCACGAATACATTGATGGTGACAAAGTGAAGATCATCGTAAACGGCGTCGTGATCAACAGGAATATGTCCCTGGGTGCTTCTTTTACGCCCATCATGGTTAATCTGGACAGCGGACTCAATAACATTGAATTTGAAGCTCTTAACCAGGGAACATCGGGACCAAATACTGCCGAACTTAGGGTCTATGATGACCAGGGCAGGGAAGTAGTTAGAAAGGAATGGAATCTACTAACCGGTTCCCGCGCCAGCCTTGTTGTGGTAAAGCAGTAATTTATTAAAGATTTCCCTGGAACAGGTTGTAGATATTAAAACCAAACAAGATTAGGATGGTAATTAATGCAAGAACTGTGGGCAAGGGAATATTATTTACATTGAACCGAATATAGAACGGAGGTTTTTTATCTTTCTCATTTCGCTTTTTGTGTCGCAAATTAAGCAGTGCAATATTTACCATTGCAAATACAATAAAAATGAAAATATTACTAAGGCTGGCAACGATCTTTAGATTTCCTATTAATCCAAATCCTATAGCAACAATAGAAATGGCGATGATCGCGTAATTTGGTGCGTTTCCAATCCCTGATATTGTTGTAAATTTTTTAAGCCAGGATTTATCACTATCCCTGGCCACATCATAAAGTAGCCTCGAAGTTCCCAAAATATTACTCAGGATGGTCTTGCTGGTAGCAAACAGAGCTATGATCACCAGGGAAGTTGCAGCCCAGGCACCCAGTTTTGCTTCAATAACTGCGGCCAGAGGTCCATTAGAATTTGATAGTTGTTTCCAATCTAATACACTTACCGAGCTAATTGCGATCAATACGTAAACAAGAAGCACAATAAGTCCACTCATGATCACGGCTTTCGGCATATTGACCTTTGGGTTCTTGGTCTCTTCGGCCATTTTTACCAGGTCTTCAAAACCTATATAACTGAAAAAGATCAAAGCACCTCCTGCAAAAAGGCTGGTCCATCCGCCATCATTGGTTTCAAGAAGGGGAGTGGTTCCAAATTCCGGAATACTAACAACTACAACTGCTGCCAGTCCTATTAAAGTGACTATTGTGGCAAATGCATTGAAATATGAACTGTACTTTGCACCAATGATATTGAAAGCCCCCATAAGGAGTATAATACCTATAACAAGGATCCAATTCGGGACATTAACAAGTCTGCTTAAATAATCTGCAAAACTTATGGCAATTGCTGCAGCAGCCACAACTCCCGTAAAAACAATAAAAATCGACATTGAAAAAGCAGTTTTCTTCCCGAGGCCCTGTTTCATATATTCAAAACTTCCTCCAGAGTCGGGGTAACGGCTTACAAATTCTGCGTAGGAGAGTCCTGTAAGCAAAGCAACAGTTGCTGCTATCACAAAACTAAGCCAGAGCATATTTCCGCTTAGGCCGGCGGCCTTTCCAATTATTGCGTAGATACCGGCACCAACTATCCCGCCTACACCAAACATTAATACATCCCAAAATCCTAAAGTTCGCTTGAGCTCGTTTTTTCCCATTCTAAAAATTAATGATTAACAGTAAATAAATTAAGGTCTCCACTCAATATAAATTTTCAGAAGGAGGAAAAACAGAGGTTTAACAGGAACTAAAGAAAAACATAACACTACTTAAGAAGCATACAAAAAAAGACTCCATGGTTTATGGAGACTTTAAGGATGTTTTTATTGAATTAATGAGAACCTTCTACTGAGTTTATTTCCGGAATGGTTTCCGGCTTTTTTGTAAATTTAAATCAAACTCAACATGATGAAAGTACTAATAGCTGTAGATTACAACCCGGTTTCTGAAAAAGTGGCCCAAAAAGGATATGAACTGGCAAAGAATCTTAATGCCGAAGTTTGTCTTATTCACGTATTGGATGGTGTAGGATTCTATGGGGCGCAGTATCCAACTTTTATGGGATATGACGGTTATTCGGGAATGGGACCGGACCTCGACGTGGCGATGGAAATGAGGAATATTGCTGAAGAATTCCTGGAAAAGGCGCAAAAACATCTTAATGATCCCCAGGTAAAGACGCATATGGCCGAAGGTGATACAGCTAAATCGATAATGGCTTACGGGGAAGAGTGGGGGGCAAGTATGCTGGTAATGGGAACCCACAGCCATTCTGTCCTGGAGAAGCTTTTACTCGGCACGGTAGCCGAAAAGATCCTGGAAAAAACGAAGATCCCCGTTTACCTTGTTCCTGTAAAGGATAAATAAATCCTCATTTAAGTTTACATTTTGCGTACCTTAGGATATAATATATTGAAAATCAGGTTTTATAAAATTTGTTTTACCTGAAACTTCGATTATTATTGCTCCCCGATTTTCAGTTATTAACCAGTAAAACCTTAGGCTATGAAAAATGAAAAACTATCAGGAATGTTGATGCTTTTTGCTTTAATATTCTCTACAGCAGGAATTATGGCTCAGGAAGGGGCAGTTGATTCTACCAATTCTGTCGTTCGTACCATGAATGATAAAGATTTGCAATGGGGACCCTGTCCCGATTTTATGCCTAATGGATGTGAGATCGCTGTTCTTCATGGAGATCCTGCTAAAAGAAATGTAGATATTTTGTTCAAAGTAGCTGCAGGTTCAGATATTCCCAATCATGCCCATACATCTGCCGAACGTATGGTGCTGCTTTCGGGAGAAATGGAAGTCACCTACGAGGGAGAACCAACCCGGAAATTAAAAGAAGGCTCATATGCCTATGGACCTGCAGAGAAGCCACATTCGGCAAGGTGTGGAGGTTCAGGTCCCTGTGTGCTCTTTATTGCTTTTGAAGAGCCGCTGGATGCCTATGCTGTTCAAAAATGACATTTTAACAAAGAATTTCTTTAGGAATGTAAAAAACTGGATCTCAGCGATAAATTATTGTACTAATAAATAAAAAGAAATTATAACTTTGCATTTTAGTTCAAGTCCTGAATTATTTTAAGGTAAATCTTCTTCTCCTGATTTTTTTCCCCCGAATTCTTTTTGAACTTCAACTAAAAACTTTATATTCATTTGAAATCCAATTAAATCGCTAATGGCAAAATCACAACAGACGTACAACAAAATTGAAAAAGAAAAGAAGCGCTTAAAAAAGCGTGAAGAAAAGAAGAAAAAGAAGGAAGAAAGAAAGGCAAGTGGAGATTCTGTCTCTGAATTTGCTTATGTAGATGAATTTGGCAATCTTACAGATACTCCGCCAGATCCTTCTCAGAAAGTGGAAGTTGACGCTGAAAGTATTGAAATTGGTATTCCTAAGAAAGAGGAGTCAGACGAGGAAAATGATTTTAGCAAGGAGGGAAAAGTTTCCTTTTTTGATCATTCCAAAGGCTTTGGTTTTATTCTTGACAGCAACAGCCAGGAAAAGTATTTTGTACATGTTACCGGTCTTATTGATGAAATAGAAGAGAACGACAAAGTTACTTTTGAACTGGAGAAAGGCCCGAGGGGTATGAATGCAGTAAGAGTAAAGAAGATATAAATATTTCCTTTTTTGGAAGGTATAAAAAAGAGCGGCAGTAAATACTGCCGCTCTTTTTTTGTTTTAGGATTTTAACCAGTTTTGACGCAATTCCATTTGTTCATCTGTCGGGTTCATGATCTCCACGAGCCGCTTTCCGGTAGACATTGGTTCAACTACCTTTCCTTCTACTTTTAGTTCCTCTCCATTTCTCTCAATGGTGAAACTTATAGGGTCTCCCACAGACCAGTTCGCAGAATCACCAATAAGATCATAAACATTCTGAACATTATATGGTTTCCCGTTGATTTTCTTAATCTTATCACCCCCGGTTAATTCAAGTTCTTCAAAGAATGTGCTCAATGACAAATCATCCCTCAAGACAATTTCGCCGGTCTCATTTACTGTGATGTAAGGAGTAGAAGGATCCTGAAGGAAATAATCAACAGGAAGTTCTCCTTCCCGCAATTCCAGACCTACTTTTTCAAAGAACTCATCATAAGGGATAGGAGTATTCCCGCTTACATAGGTATTGAAGAATTCTCCAATTTCAGGATAAGTTAATTCCGTAATTACCGGGAAAAGATCTTCGTCTTCAAATGGCTTGTCTTTACCGTACATTTGTGTTAGTTGCTTCATAAGATCAAGCAAACCCATTTCTCCATTGCTCAATTCCTTTAATCTAATGTCCAGGGCCATTCCAATTAATGCTCCTTTTTGGTACACATTGTAATAGCTGTTTTTATATTCATCTTCAAGTATGTTCTGGCTCATTTCTGTAAAGGACATGGTATCGTCAAAATTCTTTGATACCATTATCTTTTCCTGCATCCTGTCATAGAAATCCTGATTTGTAATAAGCCCCTGGTTTACCTGAAAGAGATTGGCAAAATATTCTGTTACTCCTTCGTAAAGCCAAAGGTGACGTGACATTTGGGGATCATTGTAGTCAAAGTAATGCACTTCCTTTGAATGTACTCCCAGCGGAGTCAATATGTGAAAAAATTCGTGAGAAACTATATCTGTTAGAGACTTATTAAGCGCCTCTTGCCCCATTTGTTCGGGCATCACAACAACTGTAGAGGTATGATGTTCAAGGGCGCCAAAATTTGCAGCGTCGCCTTCTCCCGGGGTAGCAGATAAATACAGTAGTATCGCATATTTATCGGTGTTATCAATATCACCTAAAAAGTCCTTTTGGGCAGTGATCATTTTCTCCATAGCAGGTTTAAAATCCTGCGCATTGAATTTTTGGGAAGGTGAATAAACGTGTAGGAGCACATCCATTCTATCCACTTTAAAACTCACAGTATCGGGCGCCGCATACATGATAGGATTATCGGTCACCTCAAAATACCTGTTGACACGAAAGATATCCTTGGTTGTTCCTGCACTAATTTCTGAAGATTCAGCGATATCAAGGGCGCTTCCGGCATAAAGATCATTGGATCGAATAATTTCCAGTTGGTAAGGTTCTTCAGTGAGATCGTTGAAATAACCCACAAACCCGTGAAGATTCAGAAGAAAATTTTTATCCTCATTGATATTAGTACCGGCCATGGAATAAATTCCTCCTTCTCCCGGAACATCAAATGTATCATTCATCCAGTAGGTCACTTTATCAAGGCGGGTGGCATTTGAAATGCTCCAGCTGTTCTCGTCGTAAGCTGTTACCGGCAGCTCATTCCCTTTGTAGTCATAGGCCTTAAGATTCTCTGCATAAGTTCCGAAATTGGAAGTAGAGTAGGTGCCGGGGACAGTTTTGGGAATAAAAAAGACAATAGTTTCAGTTTTTATTTCGCCGGGATCCACAGTAACCATGATCTTATCATCCTTGACGTTTACCAGGTCGAGGGTTGCGATTGTAGATTCTTGCGAAGAACCTGGCTGCTGAGAGATTTTACATGAATTTGCGAAGAGCGTAAGCGCAATTAAATAAAGTATTTTTTTCATAAGATGTGTTTGATAATCATAAGACCCTAAAAGTAAAATATCGTTACAGAAGAATTTCCTAAAATTAATGAATGAAACAAGATTTATCTTGAGGCCATCGGGGAGTACGGAATATTAAAATTCTTTTTAAACGCACTCCTCCTTCGCTTTGAATCCAGAGAACCGGTTTATGATATTGATCAGGAAAAGCTTAAAAAAGGGTTTCATCCTTAAATTTTATGATTAAAAAAGAATAAATTTATAAGGCAGATTTTAATTTAATTCCGGGAATTAATGAATATCCATACTTACTTCTCAGCATTCGTTCCCGGGTTTTTTCTCAATTTCTTTCCTTCTTGTTCCATTAAAACTTTCAAAAGATGAAGATTTACGATGATAAACACATCAAAAATGTGGTCTTTGTAGGCGCTCATAATAGCGGTAAAACCACTTTGGCAGAAACCATGTTATTCGAAGCCGGGCTAATTAACAGGCGCGGTACTGTAGAAGCAAAAAATACAGTCTCAGATTATCATGATATTGAGCACGAAAAAGGAAATTCAATCTTTGCAACTCCTCTGCATACAGAATGGCGAAATTATAAGATCAACATCATCGACACCCCCGGGTTGGACGACTATATAGGAGAGATCATTTCCTCCATTAGAGTGGCCGATACCATAGTTACTGTCCTCAATGGCCAGTATGGGGTAGAAGTAGGGACAGAGATCATTTGGAATTACATTAAAGAATTCCATAAACCTACCGTGTTCGTCATTAATCAAATTGATCACCCGGGACTCAATTTCGAAAAAAGTTTTAATAGTATTAAAACCCTGGTAGGGAATAAGGCGGTTAAAATTCAATATCCGGTTGTGATTGATGGTGCACAATGTATCATCGACGTTCTTAAGATGAAGATGTACCGATTTTCTGCTGAAGGAGGAAAACCCGAAAAATTCCCTATTCCAGACGACCAAAAGGTTACAGCCGTTGCTTTACATAACGAACTGGTGGAAAAAGCTGCCGAAAATGACGAAGAGTTGATGGAATTATTCTTTGAAAAGGGATCTCTTAACGAAGATGAAATGCGCAAAGGAATAAAGGCCGGTATGCTCAACTACGACCTGTTTCCGGTTTTCTGTATGTCTGCTCTTAATGATATGGGAAGCGGAAGGCTCATGGGCTTTATCGATAATGTCGCTCCCGCAGCAATTGATCTTAAAACCTGAAGTTAGTGCAGAAGGAAAAAATATCTTACCTAAAACTGAAGCACCCCCTGTATTATTCGTCTTTAAAACTGTTCATCAACCTAATTTAGGACAAGTGACTTTTTTTAAAGTAAAAAGGGGAGAGGTAAGAATAAACGATAAACTGGTGAATACCAGAAATGGTGAAACAGAGGTTTTCAATCAGCTCTTTATTATGGATGGTAAAGAAAGAAATCCTATTTCCAAACTGGTAGTTGGGGATATAGGAGCCACCCTTAAATTAAAACACACCGAAACGAATGACACCCTGGCCGCTCCCGGAGAAGAAGTTTCTATCAAACCAATAGAATATCCACAGCCGAGGATAAGGAGAGCGGTTTCTGCTATGAATACCAAGGACGAGGAAAAACTTAATGATGCGTTGAAAAAGATCCACAGCCAGGATCCTACTGTGGAGATCTCTTTTTCCAACGAAACCAGGCAGTTGATCCTGGCCTGCCAGGGTGAGCTTCACCTTGCAACAATTGATTGGCTCCTCAGGAACATTTATGGTGTAGAGGCAAGCTTTGAAAAACCAAGGATCTCTTTCCGGGAAACCATCCAACGCCCATCAGCGTCAAATTACAGACATAAAAAACAGTCGGGAGGTTCGGGGCAGTTTGCAGAAGTACATATGAAAATTGAACCCTGGGAGGAAAATATGCCCGAACCCGAAGGTTTTAATATTAGGGGGAAAGAGGAGCTCGATCTGCCATGGGGCGGGAAACTGATTTTTTATAACTGTATTGTTGGAGGGGTAATTGATCAACGTTATTTGCCTTCTGTTATGAAAGGGATCATTGAAGTAATGGAAAAAGGTCCTTTGACCGGTTCATATATTCGTGATGTGAGAACCATGATCTACGACGGAAAAATGCACTCTGTAGATTCCAATGATATTTCCTTTAAAATTGCAGGTGCACATGCTTTTAAAGAAGCGTTTCTAAATGCAGCTCCTAAACTTTTGGAGCCTGCTCTTGATCTTACTGTAAAGGTGCCTGAAGAAATGGTGGGAAATGTCATGACCGAACTGCAAAGCCGTCGCTCAATTATCCAGGGAATTGAAAGTGCAGATAATTACCAGGTTTTAAAATGTGTTGCACCTGAATCTGAATTGTTTGGATTTTCAACCGAACTCCGCTCCCTTACAAAGGGACGGGCAACCTTTAGTACAGATTTCAGTGGGTACCAACCTGTTCCTGCTAATATCCAGGAGAATTTGACGAAGAGTAAAGAATTAGCTTAATGATTTTTAAAGTAAGGTGAATGGAATTTTTTAAATATGTTAGTGTCAAGACTTCAGAGGCTGAGCTTCGATCGCTACTCTCTCTCGAAAATCTGAATATTTACAGTAGCGAGCTGTTTCCTTTAGAGGAAATAGGGGATGACCGGGTGAGAATAGGAGGGGTGTGGGGAGAATTCACTCTTACGTCCCATCCTATTGCCGGTGGTTTACGTTTCGCCCTTAAGGAGTGCTCAAATGCACTTACCTGGACGGTTACTACCGGATTTCCTCCTGAACCAGAAGTCATTGTTATCCATTTGACAATAAACAGAAAACAAAAGGAACAGGATTTCTATAGAGGAAATTGAAGAATTTATGGAAGATTTGGCAGCGGGTATTATGAAGGTTTTCACCCCGGAAGAACATATTTAACTAAGAACCAGTGATTTAAAAATTAGATTTTTCAAAACCCGTAATTTTTCAGAAGTTACGGGTTTATTATTTTTACTTACTTTTAAGAAAATCAAGAATAAACCCAATGAAAGCTGAAGTTCTACAGGCCCAATTAGAAGAAATGCAGGATTATATAAAGTATAATACTCAGCAAAATTCAGAAGTATCCGGGGCACCCGTTGGCTGGCATCTGGCACATAATCTTAAGGTCATCCATTCGATCCTTGGCTCACTGGACATATCAGACCCAGCTCGCTACCAAAGGAAATTCAGCTGGAAAAAGGAACTGGTTTATCTTACAGGGAAAATTCCGAGGGGAAAAGCCAGGGCTCCAAAAAAGGTAATTCCGGAGGATAATGTTTCCGCAGAAGAACTGCAGGATCAAATCTCCAGAGCGAGCCGCAAAATTACCGGTATTCCAAAGCTTGCCAAAAATGCCTTTTTTGAGCATCCTTATTTTGGCCATATCAAAAGAGATGAAACCACCAAATTCCTGGTAATACATACAGAGCATCATCTCAAGATCATTAGGGACATTCTTGGTGATAAGGCTAAATAAATAAGCATTTTAGATTATGCTGAAATATAGATGACAAAAAAAATCTCTCCAAAAATGTCATTTCAGAGAGATTCTTTTAATAAAAAGGTAATTCAGAAATTAATCCTGGAATTGCGGTTGAAGTTCCTCGTCCTTTAAATGCTTGGCATAAAAGCCCATCATTGCCTTATAAAGGTCGATCCTGTTTTCTTCTTTTCCAAATCCATGTCCTTCATCATATTTTACCATATAAGGCACATCAACGCCTTTCGCCCGTAATGCCTTTACAATTTGATCGGACTCATCAATATTAACGCGCGGGTCATTAGCCCCCTGAACCACAAATAATGGTTTTTTGATCTTGTCAATATGGAATACCGGTGAAACTTCTTCCATAATGGCTTTTTCTTCAGGAACTTTTTCGTCATACCAAATTTCCCTTAGGATTTGCTCATAAGGCTTCCAATATGGCGGAATGGTTTCCATAAAAGTAAATAGATTGGAAACCCCTACATAATCTACACCCGCAGCATAAAGATCCGGAGTTTTTGTAAGTCCTCTCAATACAGCATATCCACCATGGCTGCCTCCATAAATAGCGGCTTTATCGGGATCTACCCAGCCCTGATCGATCACGTATTTTAAACCATCTTCAACATCATCCATAGCTTTTCTTCCGATTTGCTTGAAGCCAGATTCCATAAATTCGCGTCCATAACCTCCGGAAATCCTGAAGTTCACCTGTAGCGTAGCATAACCACGGCTGGCAAACAATTGCGCTTCGGGATTGAAACCCCAGGAATCTCTAATTCCCTGTGGTCCACCATGAGGATTAACTATCACCGGAACTTTTTCCCCTTCTAAAGCGGCTTTTGGGAGGGTAATATAACCATGTATGGTTTTCCCATCCCGGCTTTTAAAGCTAATTGGCCTCATTTCGGCCATATCTTCAGCTTTTAGCTGGGGCATCAAATTGTACAGCAATTCAAATTTATCGGCTTCTACATCATAAGACCAATATTCTCCATATAACTTATCACTCTGTAGGAAAATTAGATATTTACTTTCGTTATCAGTCTTATCGGCTATAGAATATTGCTTATCTGGAAATTCTTCGGTGATTCGTTTATGTAATTTTTTATAGTAGTCACTTACCGGTACGATTTCCCGTTTTTCCCCTTCAAAAGAGTAATAATCCAATTCGTAATCCCGGTGTCGTGACAGGGAAACTCCCGAAATATCATAATTGTCATTTGAAAACAATTTTTTGATAACCTTGTCTTCTTTCAGGTCGTATAGGTAAACCGTGTTTTTGTCTGTTTCAAGATTTGAAACTACGTATGCATCATGCGGATAATCTGTTGCGTAATTCAATGTAGGACTAAAAGTGTCTTTCCAGTTAATTTGTCTTTACAACATCAAATTCCTTTGTTTCTGTATCCTTATTATAGTAAAGATCCATATTAACACCTTCACGCAGGCGTACAAAACCTCTTAAGGTTCCATCCTTGTCAAAAAGGTAATTCATGATGGGATTTGCTATATCATCATTCGTGTACAACTTTTCCATTTCTCCGGTCTTGATATTCACCTTATAAGGTTCAAAAACCTGTGCATTTTCCTTGTTCAGGGCAACGATAACATGGTTCTTATCATCTTTTAAGATGTCAAGAATCTGGGTTTGTACCCCTTCAAACGGTGTTAGGTCCATTGTATTTGAACCATCAACATCTGCTGCATATAAATGATAATTTTCGTTTCCTCCTTTGTCCATCACATAGAGTAGTCTATCCTCATTAGCCCAGCCATAGCCACGTACCAATTCTTCCTTTTCTACAATTGCCTGTGTGATTTCACCGGTTTCAAGGTTTTTCACATAGACATGGTTTTTAGCATTTTCATCCTTTTCCCTGTAGGACATATATTTACCTTCCGGGGAAAACTGGAATGAACTGGCCTTTGGTTTGGCAAAATAATCCTCTACATCATATTTGTAATTTCCCTGGTCGTATGCCGCCAGTTGCTCCAATTCCTTTTCGGAAGAAGGCAGGGATTGATCTCCCGGAACTGTTTTCTCCACTTTCTGAAGTACCAGAGGAAATTCCTGCCCGGACTGTTTAAAAGTACCGGTAATAGTTTCCCCTTCAAGGGTACCTGTATAAGTTGCCCCAATTTGAGCGTAGGCGAGGGTCACCTGGTTATTTTCCAGTTCGACCTTGTCCAGTGGCAATCCAAAAGCTCCCTGAAGCGGACTATCCATAGTTCCTGAAAGAGAGTCATTCTCTTTTGTGATATCAAATTTTAGGGGCAGTTCATTGCCCTGAACATTTAATTTCCCTTCCCAGGAACCTTGTAATTCCTGAGCCTGGATTCCGCTAATTCCTGTGAAAACAGAAAATAACAGGATAGAGGACAACTTTAAAAACTTGTTTTTCATTATTTAATAATTTAACAGTTAAGTCGCATAAGTTAAGTAATTTTCTGAAATCCTCATTTAATATATGCTGAAGGAACTTTAGAACAAATTAGCCGTTGTTACACAGTTTCATAATTAGGACCAATCAGGAAAGTTTCACAATCAGGGGCAACATTTAAAAATGTGGAAGTGTAGAATTCTCTATTACAAAATGGAATGTCTTAAACGCTTTTAAGTGTAGCATGAATATTTAGAAGAACCAGTCGCGGTAGAACTTAGTGAGGTCTAAAATAGGAATCTAACCACTCCTTTTCAAAACATCCTTTTGCACTATAATTTATATTATGTAAAATAGAATAATTAAAAAGTGGAAGACCTTTAATTATACCTCTCCCTCATATCTTCAACTGACCTCCTGATCAATTTACTTAATACTTCCCTATTAATATCCTCCAGTTTCTTCACATATAAACAGGAAGACGATGTTTTATATTTCCCCAGGTCCTCCAGAATATCATTGTATTTCTCAAATCCTGTCATTATATAAATTGTTAGGTTCTGTTTACGGGGTGAAAATCCGGTAAGAAACCAATCTCCTTCGTGACCAGATTTATACTTGTAATGATACTTCCCAAAACCTACCATATTTTCTCCCCACATTTTTGCGGGCTCACCCGTGACTTCAGAAAACATTTTAAGAAGTTCCCTACAGTCAGTTTGCCGTTGCTCATTTTCAACCTGGTCCAGGAAATCTGTGACGCTGGCATCGTTTTGTTTGGTTTTTAGATCTGCCATATCAATTTACTGCCGGTTGACTATTCTTCCATCATAAGAGATGTTCTCCCTTTGTGTCGAGGTCACAGAAGTTCGGGCCACGCCATTGGGATAGATTGTGATAAAGAATTTCAGATTTTCTGTTTTCCTATTTCCTTCAAAAATGACATTCACAGCTCCCTTTTTGAGATTCTCCTCTATTTGCAGCTTCTTTGGCACTCCTTTGTATTGTATGGCGCCACCATCACTGTCATAAGCACCACCCGCATACCGCTCGCCAAAAAAAGGAAGAAAAACTTCTACACTATCATTTTCAAATTTTATTCGGTTAGAATTTCCAATCAAATTCACCCTGCTGTACTGTGTGGGATTGGCCCATTCATTTTCAATTTCAAACTCCAGGTCCCGAACCATTTCCACCATCTGTTTATATTCCGTGGAATCTGCAACTCCTTTGTTTTGACTTCCACAGGAAACCAGGATTAACGAAAGAAATATAACCGATAATGATATCTGCTTATTCATAACATTCAATTTTCTTTTCAAATTACGAAATTTCATGAATTGATTTACAGTACATTCCACATTCCTGCATCATTTTATGCTTCTTATCGTCAGTTAAAGTAGTCTGAAAATAAACACAATTAGTATTCTTTTGACAGCTTTTAAGAAGGTTAATTAGGACCTTAAGGTACTTAGAACTGATTTGCTATGAACATAAAAAAAGTAACTGTCTTTGGAACCGGAAATTTTGGTGCCCGTTTGGCTTTTCATATTGCCTTTAATAATATCGACGTCACTGTATATGACAGGGATTATGGATTACTGGAAGAAGCCAGAACAAGATTTCGTGAATTTGGCGATAATTATCAGCAAAATTCCGGAGCCTCAAAGGAACAGATAGACGCTGCGCTCGCCAATATTGCTTACTCTATGGATATTACTGAAGCGGCGGGCAATGCACAACTTATAATTGAGGCTGTGGCAGAAGATCTTGAGGATAAAAAAAGCTTCTACAGGGAACTTCAAAAAACAGCGCCTAAAAATGCCTTTTTTGTCTCCACATCCCAGGGATTAGATCCGGAAATACTTTCAAAAGCATCCGGCAGGCCAGAAAACTTCCTCATCCTCCACTTTATAGGCAAAATTAATGAATCCCCTTCCCTGGAGATCATTGCGTTACCGGCCGTCCGGCAGAATGTCCTGCAATCTGTCGCCAAATTCTCCGAAACTATAGGAATGGAAGTAGACATCAAACATCCTGAAAAGCAGAACTAAAAAAACCCGGATGAAAATCCGGGCTTTTAATTATCTGGTCAAAAGGTTCAGTCTTATTTAACCTGTTTCCTTTCGTTATCGGTTACCGTGTTTTCCTTTACAGCTCCAACTTCGCGGTTCTTTAATTGTTCCTTAAATTCATTAATAATTCCTCCTTTAAGAAGTACCTGTATTTGCCGGTCACTCATAGTGTGTCTGGTTTCGAACTCTACACGTTGACCATTTGGTTTTTCTACAGTTACTTTGATGTTATTTCTGTTTTTCACGTCTTCCCGTAAATTGAGAAGGTTCACCTGGTCCCCCTGCTCTATCTTATCATAATCGGCAATATCAATAAATTCCAGCGGTAAAATTCCGAAGTTTACCAGGTTTTGCCATGCAATTCGAGCATAGGAATTTGCAATAACAGCGATCTGTCCCAGGTATTTTGGAGCGAGGGCAGCATGCTCTCTACTTGAGCCCTGAGCATAATTATCTTTTGCTACCACCACATGTCCACCATAGTGATCCTTGGCTTCTTGTGCCCTGTCATAAAATGTATCATCTATTACAGAATATGAAAATTTACTTATTTCGGGTAAATTACTTCTAAAAGGCAGCACTTCTGCTCCTGCTCTCAGGATCTCATCGGTGGAAACATTGTCACCCATTTTGAGCAGAACCGGAATGTCACAGGCTTCCCGCAAAGGTTCAATGTATGGAAGGGATTTGATATTCGGCCCTTTCTTCAGTTCGACATCAGAACCATTTTCGGGTGGTGCTACCAACATCATGGTATTAATAAGCTCTTTTTCAGGATACTCATACCTCGGGTATTTCATATCATACAGCTTTTCAAGGTCCCGTGGATCGGTGATCTTTCCGGTAAGGGCCGATGCTGCAGCAGTCTCGGGACTACACAAATAAACCTGATCATCTTCTGTTCCAGACCTACTCGGGAAATTCCGTGGCATGGTCCGCAAACTAATGGTATCTGAAGCCGGTGCCTGTCCCATCCCGATACATCCCATACAACCGGATTGGTGGAAACGGGCTCCCGCTGCGATCAATTTTTCGAATCCTTTATTAGCGATAAGATTCTGAATTACCTGTCTTGAAGTTGGATTAACGTCAAAGGAAACTTCTTCCCGTGTAGCTTTACCATCCACTATGGCTCCAACAACCCAAAAATCCCTGACTCCCGGGTTTGCAGATGATCCTATAACCACCTGGCCAATTTCCAGGCCTTCCACTTCTCTCACAGGAACAACATTTCCGGGACTGGTAGGTTTGGCAATAAGAGGAATAAGATCATCCAGTACGATTTCATCTTCAAGATCATAAGAACAACCTTCATCGGCTACTAATTCTGTCCAGTCCTCTTCCCTGCCCTGACTTTTCAGAAACTTTCGTGTCATTTCATCACTTGGAAATACAGTAGTAGTTGCACCTAATTCGGCTCCCATGTTGGCGATAACATGCCTGTCCATGGCACTTAATTCTTTTAATCCGGGTCCATAATATTCAATTACTTTCCCTACTCCGCCTTTTACGTCATAACGTCGCAGCATCTCCAGGATCACATCTTTTGCACTTACCCAGTCGGGCATCTTCCCGGTGAGCTTCACTCCCATCACTTGTGGCATCTTCACAAAGTATGGTTGGCCCGCAATTGCGGCAGCCACATCAAGTCCTCCGGTTCCAATCGCCAGCATTCCCAAAGATCCTGCTGCCGGGGTGTGGGAATCTGATCCTACCATGGTTTTACCAGGTTTTCCAAAACGCTCCATATGTACAGGGTGACTCACTCCATTTCCCGGTCTACTGTACCAGATCCCAAATCGTTGAGAAGCCGAAAGCAGGAATGCGTGATCATCTGCATTCTTAAAATCTGTCTGCAACAGGTTGTGGTCCACGTACTGCACAGCAACTTCTGTTTTAGCACGATCTAATCCCATAGCTTCCAATTCCAGCTGTACGAGGGTTCCCGTGGCATCCTGTAGTAAGGCCTGGTCAATTTTTATTCCTATCTCCTTGCCCGGGGTCATTTCCCCTTTTAGAAGATGTTCTTTGATTAGTTTTTGGGTGACGTTGAGTTTTGACATTTCTTGAAGATTTATTTCCTTTTAAATTATCAAATTTCCTGCTGAATAGCGGTTGGTTTAACAATATCTTATATTTGAGACACGCGAACCGGCAGATTATAAAATAAGAAAAGGACTAACCGAAAAGCATCTTCCATATACGTTTGCCGGAACTTTCAAGGTTATAAAACATTGAAAATTGAGGCCAACGCGAAAATACTTCAGGGTATAGTCCCATCCTGCGATTTATAACCGCCAAACGACATTTTTGAAGTGGCGGTTTATTCTTTTAGTAACCGGAAGTAAGGATCATTTATCCTTCCCCGTTGCTACCTAATTTTACAATTAGATCCTTTTGCTGTCCTTCAGAAATATTAAATTTTGGTTTTCCTTTATAAGGAAAGAAATACCTGAATTCATTCGTGTACGTTCTCCAGTTCTCTGCGATCCCGCGATTTTTATTTTCGCTACCGGTATCGGCTCTATTGATCTCATTACCTTCCTGGTCATAAGGAGTGGCTTCAACAGTATTCCCGGCGAAGATCATTCCTTCATTAATTTCCGAATAAATAACTGCTGTTTCCCCGCTTTTAGAAGGAAAATCTGTTAGTTCAATAGAAAAGTGTTTGAAAATATCATTTTTGGAATTGATATCCCGTACATTAAAATCTGTATTGGTATTATTTACCGGGTGACTAAAAATTGGGGCACCGCCTGCATCTTCAGAAATTTCTTTAAGAGGAGCGTATGTTTTTTGCAGCGCATCTTTATGCGTCACCAATATACCTTTGATCTTATATCCTTCTTCCACCAGGTGCTTGATTCCTTCCTTGGCCCCTGGAGCAGTAGTATCAATAAGGAGCATATCCTGTCTGTTCAGGTGCCTTATTGCATATCCCTGAGCGCCATTATCCATTTTAATTATAAAGGTATCGGGAATCATCTTGTGGAATTTCCCCGCTTCAGCTTGTTGAATAAATTCAGCCGACTGGCTGCTAATAACTTCTTTCTTATCGACAGATTTCATGTATTTCTAATTTTTGGATTCAATTTAAAGATACAATCACACCCAAAATCGTCCAAAGCCCTTAAGACTGTTTAACTGAGGTTTCACAGTTAATTAACGACAGACTGTAGGCGCTGAACCTGCCATGCCCGCTAAAAGAAAAATGATCGAAAAAAATGCATTCCTTCCTGCTCAAAAAAGGCATTCCGTGTGCATCTTTTTTAAGCTGAAGTTCATCTGGTTCCACATCAAAATGTTCGGCCACTTTTGTGATGAGTAGCTTTTTTACTGCGGAAGAAGAGCCTTCCAAAATGACATTTTTGAAACCTGATGCAGGTATTTTTTCTGCTGAAGTGTGGATATATTCTGAAGTTATTTCTGAAGAAGAAGAATAAAAATGACCTTCAATTTCTATGCTGCCTGAAGCATTTCCTGAAGTCATTTCTAAAATTGAGCATTCCTGCGTCAACCAGTTGAGTCTTCTCGGCAAACTGAATTCTCGTTGATGAGCTTTATACGCAGCTTCTTTCATGCTCCATAAAAGCCATACCATTTTGTCTTGATCTGTTGATGTGGTAATAATTTCCTGTTCGGCCGGGGAAAATACTTTTTGTAAAAATCCCTTTCGGCGCCAGTTGCTTTGGCTGCCGGCCAGTTCCAGGTCTACCACATCATTGCCTATCACTGTTCTTTTTGCTTGGTTTTTATGATCTCTACGGCATCATTTACTGTAAGCATGTTGTCCATGGAATCGTTGTCAATAGCGATATTGAATTCATCTTCTACATCCAAAACAATATCCACAAGGTTAGCCGAATTGATCTCCAGGTCCTTAATAAAATCTGTTTCCTGTCCAAAATCCTGAAATGCAAGATCGTTCTGAACATATGGTTTCACAATTTTTTTGAGACAATAAATGATTTCTTTTGTTTCCATATTTTGGTTCAAAGTTTAAGGTTTGAGACCTCACAGGTTTTAAAAACCTGTGAGGTCTAATTTATTTTTTCTGATCACTAATCCCGGAATTTACTAAAAATCACCACCGCATTCACATCTCCAAATCCAAAACTTGCTTTGGCAACATTATTTACCTCCTTAAAAATAGTCTTTTCCGGAACTTTCTCGCGGTTCACCATCTCTTCAATTTCTGGATGCAGGTCTTCGGAATTAATATTCCCAAAAACAAAATCTTCAGAAACCTGAAGTACGCTGGCTACACTTTCAATACTTCCTGCCGCACTAAGACAATGGCCGGTAAGACTTTTAAGGCTGTTGATATGTGGAAAATCATTTCCTTTAAGATCAAGGGCTTCGCTCCAATTCCTAATTTCGGTTGCATCCATGGAAGTGGCGGTGATGTGACCGTTGATGGTATCCAGTTCTTCTGGCCTTACTCCGGCGTCAAAAATGGCATTTTTGATACATCTTTTTACTCCTTCAGAATTTGGAGCTGTCATGGAACCCTTGTTTCTTTGGCCGCCACTGTTAACGTGCCCGCCAAGAACTTCGGCATAGATCTTCGCCCCTCTTTCCAGGGCAGATTCAAGGTCTTCAACAACCATAGCCCCTGCTCCACTCCCCGGAACAAATCCTGCAGCCGATTCACTCATTGGTCTGGATCCTGCTTCCGGATTGTCATTGTATTTGTGCGGCAAAATGCGCATTGCATCAAATCCACCCCAAATGTAAGGTCCGCTTTCGCCACAACTTCCCGCCAGGATCCTTTTGGCTTTTCCCGCGCGAATTCTATCGGCTGCCATTAAAATAGCTTCAGTTCCTGTAGTACAGGCCGAGGAATTGGTAGTTACCTGGTTTCCGCAGGCGAGCCTGCTGTTAAGATAAGCGCTAATCCCGCTGGCCATAGTTTGTATCACTGTGGTACTCCCAACCCTGCGAGTGTTTTTATCATCGATAAATAAATCCCCTCGCGGAATTTATCTACTCCCAGGATGCCGGTTCCAAAGATGATCCCACTGTCCCAATCGGTTTCTGCTTCGGGCCCGATAGGTAGACCTGCATCTTTCCAGGCATCAACACCCGAGATCATTCCGTAAACAATTCCGCTGCTGTTAAGCCCCCGCAGTTCCAGGTCGGTGAAATACTCTTTCAGCATTTCCTCCGGAATTTCAGGCTGCCCCGCGATCTGGCACCTGAATTTCAGCCGTTCCAGCTCAGGTATTAATTTTATTCCGCTTTTGCCCTTTTTGAGAGCTTCAGAAAATGCGGCTAATCCCACTCCGTTTGGAGCGGCCACGCCCATTCCTGTTATTACTACTCTTCTATTCATTCAGCTTTTATCATTCCTGAAATTTCTCCCCTGCAAACGAGTTTTCCTTCAGCATTAAACATTTGTACTTTACATTTCAACTTGTTGAACCTGAAATATTCTTTTTCAGAAACTACTTTGACTTTTTCCCCGGGCAAAACAGGTAAATAATAATCTACTGTTGCATTTGATAAAGCAACTCCAAAGTTTCCAGGATCCCGGTCCTTCAGAAGAAATATTCCGAGGCAAACCACTCCGATCTGTGCCATACATTCGGTTAAGATCACACCGGGAGTAACAGGGTTATCTTTAAAATGTCCCCTGTAGAAATCGGCATCCTTTTTAAATGTATAGGTTCCGGAAATGCCATTTTCGGTCACCTCTTCCAGCTCATCCACAAAAAGGAAGGGTTCGGAATAGGGAAGTAAATTTATTAGAGATTCAAAATTCAAGGTTATATCAACTAGTTATAAATGATTTTTCAATATTTAATTCTTTTTCAAATCCTACTTCTTAATTCCCCGGTGCTGCTTACTGAAGACTGAACACTGCTAACTTTATTTGAGATGTTCCCCTCCATTTACCGGAATCACCGTTCCGGTGATCCAACTCGCTTCATCCTTGCTTAAAAGATAAACAGCGTTAGCTACATCTGTCGGGGTGGTGAGTCGCTTAAAAGGATTGCGTTTTAGAGCGTGCTGTCGAAGGGTTTCATAGCTGGGGATCAATTCGAGGGAACGGGTTACCGTTACTCCCGCCTGAATACAATTAGCCCGGATACCTTCCGGAGCAAATTCGAGTGCGATACTGCGGGTAATGGCTTCCAGGGCCACCTTGGCCGCCGAAACTGCCGCATAGTCCTTCCACGCTTTAGTGTTTCCTTCACTGGTAAAGGAAAGTATCCTTGCGTCTTTGGAAAACAAATGGGCGTCATAGATCAAGCGTGTCCAGTCGTAAAGACTTATGGCCATGGCATCAATGGTTTGCTGAAAATCATCATTGCGCAGGGTTGGCTCTTCTCCCCTCATGGATTTTAGATTTCCTTTCGAGATGCTGTGGATCATGGTTCGCACTTTTCCTGTCTCCCCCATGATCTCCTTCATTTCACTTTTTATCTCTTCCCGCCGGTCTTTCCTGGTAGCATCGCGGTTAAAGGAATGCAGTTTTACGCCCAGATCGCGAATCTCATCAAAAGCCGATTTTATTTCGGGGAGATCATCTTTCCTGTCGCGGTGCACTACAAGAATATTCATTCCATGTTGCGCCAGCTTTTTAGCCGAAGCAAAGCCAAGTCCACTACTCCCGCCCAGCACAAGGGCCCAGTAATCTTTTCCTTCAAAATCCTTTACCATTCTAAAAGTATTTTTTGAGCCGAAAATCCGGGTCCAAAACTCAACATAAGTCCCTGTTCCCCTTTTTTTATTGGCTGATTAAGAAATCTTTCCAGAACATAGAGTACGGTAGCACTGCTCATATTACCGTAAAGCCGCAGCACCTCCTTGGTATCATCTATATTCTTACCTAATTTACCAAAAAGATCTTCAACTGTCTGTACAATTTTTTTTCCTCCGGGATGGAAGATCAGATGGTCCACTTTTTCAATGGAAGAATTATGTTTTTCCAGGAAAGGGTGAATGATCTCGGGAAAATGATCGGCTATGGTTTGAGGCACATCGGGATCGAGAACCATTTTTAGTCCGAGGTCGGTGAGGTCGAATCCCATGAGATGAGTGGCATCAAAGAAGTGGTACATATCATCGCCCACTATTTTTGGTCCAACAGCCTCCTCTTCCGAAGACATTAAAACACAGGCTGCACCGTCACCAAAAATGGCAGCGCTCACCATATTGGCCATGGAAAAATCTTCAAGCTGAAAGGTTGCAGTAGGACTCTCAACGGCAATAACTGCAGCTCTCTTCCCGGGATTTGCCTTTAGAAAATTGTTAGCGTAGATCATGCCCGAGATTCCTGCCGCACAGCCCATCTCGGTTACCGGCAAACGCGTGACATCCTGCCGCATTTGCAGTTCATTGATAAGAAATGCATCAAGGGAAGGGATCATGATTCCGGTGCAGCTTACCGTAATGATAAAATCAATAGAATCTGCCTCCCAGTTTGCCTGTCCAAGTGCCTTTTTCAGCACCCCGGAACCCAGTTTCTTTACTTCCCTGGAGTAGATCTTATTCTTGTCTTCAAAGGAAGTCGCAGTAAAAACTTCCGAAGGTTCCATTATGGAATATCGTTTATCAACCGCAGCTCCTTCAAAGATCTTGATGACTTTACGTTTATATCTTTCCTCCTGTCCATCCAGCCAGGTTTCCACAAAGGGAATGACCTCCTGGGTTTCGCGGGAGTATGGTGGGAGTTGTTTTGCCACAGTCGTTATTCTTACACTCATTCTTTTCTTCTATTTATATAAGATCCATTGATATCTAAAAGCCCATTTTGGGTTGATCTCCTGCCGGCTTACCTGGAGGTTCTTTCCGAAGTTTTCCAGTTCCTTTTTTTTAAAGCTTCTAAGGATGGAAGTTAAGCCATCTTTACGATTGATCTCCCTTATTCCAAAAGCGGCACAAAAAGCCTTAAAAAGATAATATGCAGCCTTACTCCTTTGCAAGTCGTTAATGACTATTCCAAGGCCGGCCTTTTGCGTAAAGATCTTCATTAGCTCTTTTATTTGCTCATTGTTGAAATGATGCAGCGTCAAGGTACATAAAATAATATCTGCTTCCAGTGCTCTAAATTCTTCGGAAAATACATCCATCCCTTTAAAAGAAACTTCGGGATAAGCCGAAAGATTTTCCTCTGCGATCGTCATTGCATTTTGATTGGCGTCTATTCCCAATAACTCAAATTTTTCCCCGGTTTTACGCCCGAAGTCAGCAACTTCTTTCAAGATACTTCCGTTACCGCAACCCACATCAATGATCTTTATTGGTCTTGTGTAGCAGCAACTTTTAAGGAGCTTTTCAACCCCTTCAACAGTGATTTCATTGCCGCCCAGCCACAGGTTTACCTTATCCAGGTCCTTCAGCGTCTTTTCCAGCTCTTCCCCCTGCATATCAAGATCGTCCATGATCTCCTTTTGGTTGGATCTATGTGTAGTATTCACCATTATTCAATAGGTTCTCCATGGGTTTGCTTAATGATCTTTGGCAGCAGAAAAGGAAGACCTGAGATGAGAGTTTGAGAAACTTCAGCAAGTTTTTCCCTCAACAGGATCTTTTGTAGCCATCCTGCTGTTGTAAATCTGCCGGAAAAGGTTTTTTCCCACCTTTGGCGGTAGGCCAGTTCCATTTCTTCCCGACTATTTCCCATTTCTATATGTCTAAGGATTTCTTCGGAAGCAATTTTAGCGCTGTGAATTGCGATGGCCATCCCATTCCCGCAAAGCGGATGGATGAGACCGGCGGCATCTCCCAGCATAAGCACGTGATCTTCCACTGCTTCTTTTTTACTGAAGGATATTTGTGCAATAGTAATCGGCTGCTCGAATACCGGAGAGGCTTCAGCAAGGAACCTATCCAAAAATGGGTTTTTCCGAAGTACTTTTTCATTGAACTTTTCGGGATCCTTGTGCTGCTTAAAACTTTCGTAAGTGGCCAGGTAACACATATTAATATCACCGGACTCTGTTCGGGAGAGTCCGCAGTAGCCACCTTTAAAGTTGTGTAAAGCAACAAGATCATCAGGAAAATCCTTCAGCCGGTAATGGCTTTTTACTGCCACCCATGGCGCCGGTTCCTTAAAAAATTTCCTTTCCAGATTTTTATCCAGAAGTGACCTTTTTCCGAAGCTACCCAGAACAAAATCTGCCAGGTATTCCTCTTCCGAAGTAATAACTTTAAAATGATCTTCTAAATATTTAATTTCCAGCACCTTTTCCTGAATGACTTCTACTCCATTTTCTTTAGCAGTTTCATAAAACAAATAATCCAGCGCATAGCGACTAACTCCAAAAGCACCCAAAGGCAGGTCTACATTTACCGACCGACCCGATGGCGTGCTGTACAAAAGCTTATCGATAATCTTTGGTTCCAAGTCATTTAGTGGAACGCCCAGATCATCGAGATAGGGTTTAACTTCCCGTGAAAGATATTCCCCGCAGACTTTATGATGAGGAAAACTATCCTTCTCAAAAAGGGTGATTTTTTGCCCTTTTTGAGCCAGGTGTATGGCTGCTGTTAAACCTGCCAGGCCGCCGCCAACAATAATGATCCTGTTCTTGCTCATTCAGTTTTTCTTGGGAATAAAAAAACCCGGCATAAACCGGGTTTTAAACTTTCTACCGGAATATTAATTGCCGGCCTGTTCTTTTGCTTCTTCTTTAAGTTCTTCACTGGCCACAATGGCAAGCTCTACTCTACGGTTTTTGGAACGACCTTCTACAGTAGAGTTGTCATACTTAGGCTGTGACTCACCGTACCATTTAGTATCGATCCTTCCTCCAGATATTCCCTGGCTGGTAAGGAAATTGGTAACGGCCTGTGCCCTGTTCTTAGAAAGGGTAAGGTTATACGCATCACTTCCTGTATTATCTGTATGTCCTTCTACAAGAATATTAGTATCGGGATATTCCTGGAAGATGTTTGCAAGTTTCATTAATGCTTCTCTGGACTGGCCTTCGATTGCATATTTGTCTGTAGCAAAATATACTCCGCTGGTTTCATCAAAAGTCACATTTATACCTTCACCAACTCTTTCTACTTCTGCTCCCGGGATCTCCTGTTCGATCTCCTGGGCTTGTTTATCCATTCGGTTTCCAATGTACGCTCCGGCAGCACCACCTACGACACCACCAATAATGGCTCCTAAGGCGGTATTTCCTTCTCCAACATTATTACCTACAACTCCGCCAACAACGGCACCACCTGTGGCACCTATAACGGTTCCTTTTTGTTTATTATTCGCATTTCTTGTAGCATCACATCCTACAAAAAGTATAAGGGCTGTAAATAAAAAAGCAAATAATTTGTTCTGTCTCATTTTCATAGTAAATTCAATTATTTATTAAAGTTCATTTTAATTGTAAAGGGCTTTCCTTCAAAGTTTACAGTTTGTTCCCACGTCATTTGGTCGCCCGAAAGATGAGTGAGATTGATCCTGTAACCCTGGTTTCCGAGTTCAGATTTGTAATTGTCGTTCGTCGGTTTAAGCATTAGGTCATAATTTCCCATTGCTCCATCTGCTCCGTCGATAGACCAGATAAAAAATTGTGCATTCCCATCACAGTTGATACCAGATGGTTCATATGAGCCTGTATTATTATTTGACACGAACATCCAGGTACTGCCTTCCAGGCATCTTGCAGGAATATCGTTCAACAGGGACACCTGAACATTTTGGTCATTCCCGGGATAGGTTATGCTGGTTAATTGCCAGTCTCCCCTCATGGTTTCCCTGGCTTCGTCTACTACGCGACTTGAGCCACATGAGACAAGGAAAACTAAGCTGAAAAATAAAAAAACAATCTTTTTCATTCTTTGATTTTAGATTAATAAAAAATCCAATGTCATGACTATATAATCTTTCAATGACACTGGATTTGTTTCGTTTACAATTACCTTCTAAATAGTCTGCTTATAAGGGCTATTACAAGTAGAACAAGGA
Source organism: uncultured Flavobacteriaceae bacterium (assembly GCA_963709775.1). Lineage (GTDB taxonomy): Bacteria > Bacteroidota > Bacteroidia > Flavobacteriales > Flavobacteriaceae > Salinimicrobium. The sequence continues at coordinate 58,330 of CAVPXS010000003.1, forward strand.
AGATGTAAAAGATAATCTGCGCAATATCGGCAGCACCTTCCGCAATTCCCCCAAATCCAAAAATGGCGGCAATAATTGCAATAATTAAAAAGATAACGATTAATCGTATCATAATTTAAGGTTTTAGTGATTAGTTACTCTAAATTACATTTCGACCTCCCGCTACACAAAAGATTATTACTTATTTAACAACTTTTTTGTAAAGAAATCCCAACAAATAAAAGATCCAGCCAATTCTTTCTTAATACTTCAATAATTCTAAAATTTTCTCTTCAAATCGCTTTTTAGGAAGGTAACCTTCTTCCAGGGCTTTTGAGAACGGGATTGGGGTTTCAAGGCTGGCGACCCGCATTACCGGTGCATCCAGGAGATTCAAAACAGTTCTCAGCGATCATGGCTGCAATATCCGATCCCAGGCCTCCAAAAAGACTGTCTTCCTGAAGAATAATAACTTTCCCTGTTTTCTTTACTGAAGAAAAAATAGCTTCGGTATCCAAAGGCTGCAGGCTTCGCAGGTCCAATAGATCTGCTTTTATTTCGGGATGGGCTTCAAGTGTTTCCAAAGCCCAGTGCACGGCAGCTCCAAAGCTGATAACCGTAATATCACCCCCCTCTTTTAATAATGCTGCTTTCCCCAGGGGCAGTGTATAATAATCCTTTGGCACCTGTTGCCTTATGCTGCGATAAAGCGCCTTATGCTCAAAGAAAAGCACAGGATTGGGATCATTAATTGCTGTATTTAAAAGGCCTTTAGCATCATATGGGAAAGCAGGATAAACTACTTTTAGACCGGGAGTTTTGGTAAACCAGGCTTCATTAGTTTGACTGTGGAACGGTCCTGCTCCAACTCCTGCCCCACAAGGCATTCTTATAACCACATCGGCATTCTGGTTCCAGCGATAATTAACTTTGGCCAGATAATTTACAACCGGGTTAAATCCTGAACTCACAAAATCGGCAAACTGCATCTCCACCATGGCCTTCATTCCTTTTATGGAAAGGCCCATGGCTGTTTCCACAATTCCAGATTCACAAATGGGAGTATTGCGTACTCTTTCCCTGCCAAATTCTTCAACAAAGTTCTCTGTGATCTTAAATACTCCGCCATATTCTGCAATGTCCTGCCCCATAAGAATCAAATTCTCATGACGCTGCATGGATTGGCGCAAGCCTCCTGAAATTGCATCTATGAACCTAAGCTCTTCAGTTTCTTCAGAAGGATTAACTTCCTCATATACAAAGCCTTTGTATACATCATTTAATTCTTTGGTTTCATCGAAATCAATAAAGGGTTCTGCATTGGCCTTTTTAAGATCCTCGTCTATTTCCTTTTTGATTTCACTTTTAAAAGTGGAATCGAGATCTTCAGAAAGAATATTTTCGGCTAAAAGGAATTCTTTGAAGTTATCCACAGGATCTTTTTTTGCCCACTCCTCCATTAATTCATTGGGTACATATTTTGTTCCGCTGGCTTCTTCATGCCCGCGCATTCTGAAGGTTTTGAATTCCACTAAAACCGGTCGGGGATTTTTCCGCATACTTTCGGCCAGGTGAGAGATCTTTTCATATACCTCAAGAATATTGTTCCCGTCAATGATATGGGCTTCCATACCATAACCTAAAGCACGATCGGCAATATGCTCGCAATTGAATTGTTCCGATGTTGGGGTGGAAAGACCGTATCCATTGTTCTCAATACAAAACAATACCGGGAGCTTCCAGACCGAGGCTATATTAAGAGCTTCATGAAAATCTCCTTCACTGGTCCCGCCTTCACCGGTAAAAACTGCAGTGATCTTTTGCTCTTTTTGAAGCCTGTGTGCGAGGGCAATTCCATCGGCCACACCCAATTGTGGCCCCAAATGTGAGATCATCCCCACGATCTTGAATTCCTGGGTGCCAAAATGGAAGCTACGATCCCGACCCTTTGTAAAGCCGGATGCTTTTCCCTGCCACTGACTAAATAACCTGAAAAGCGGAATTTCTCTCGCTGTAAATACTCCGAGATTACGGTGCATTGGCAGGATATACTCATCTTTATCAAGAGAAAGTGTCACTCCAATAGAAATAGCCTCCTGTCCAATCCCGCTGAACCATTTTGAAATCTTTCCCTGCCGTAACAGCACCAGCATTTTTTCTTCTATTAGCCTCGGCTTTAATAAGGCTTTGTAAAATGTAAGGAGCTGCTCATCCTGAAAACCTGTTCTGTCGAATTTTATATTTGGTTGAAATGGAGTTTCTCTAATTTCCATATGTAAGAATTGATTTCTCAAATGTAATTAAATTTGAACTCCTTGTTATTAAGAAAAATCTAAACCCCACTGCACTCTTAGTAATTTATTTAACTTTGTGATACATATAAAACATGATCTTATGGAAATGAACAACATTCCCAGTGTTGACCTCGCAGACTTTTTGTCTGATGACCCGAAGCGAAAGCAGAAATTTGTAAACGAAATAGGTAAAGCCTACGAAGAAATAGGATTTGTCGCCTTAAAAAATCACTTTTTGAGCGATAATCTTAGTTCTGAGCTATATAAAGAAGTAAAGAACTTTTTTGACCTTCCGGTCGAAACTAAAAAGAAATATGAAATCGAAGGCCTTGCGGGCCAGCGAGGATACATTTCCTTCGGAAAAGAACATGCCAAAGGAAAGAAAGAAGGGGATCTTAAGGAATTCTGGCATTTTGGACAGGAACCTTCCAAAGATGCCAATCTTACTGAAGAATATCCTGAAAACGTACAGGTAGAAGAACTTCCCGACTTCAACCACACCGGGATGGAAGCATACAGAATGCTTGAAAAAACCGGGATCTATGTATTAAGAGCACTTGCTCTTTACATTGGCCTGGATGAACATTACTTTGATCATTGGGCAAGCAACGGAAACAGTATTTTACGCCCTATTCACTACCCTCCCATCACCGAAGAGCCAAAAGGCGCGGTACGGGCAGGAGCTCACGGCGACATTAACTTAATTACCCTGTTAATGGGGGCGTCCACAGGAGGTCTTCAGGTTTTAAGAAAAGACGGCGAATGGATTGACGCCATTCCAAAGGAGGATGAATTAGTAATCAATGTTGGGGATATGCTTGAAAGACATACCAACAACAAACTTCGAAGCACAATCCACCGGGTAGTGAACCCTCCAAAGGAGCAGTGGAGCACTCCCCGATATTCCATTCCGTTTTTCATGCACCCACGCAGCGAAATGCCACTAAATTGTCTGGAAGAATGTATTGATGATGAGCATCCAAAAACTTATCCCGATATTACTGCAGGGGAATTTCTTCACCAGCGACTGGTCGAGATAGGACTCAAAAAATAATTTCATGGCTAAAAAGAAGATGGGACTGGAGGATTTGGGCTTTGTCTTTTCGACAGACAAAGATTTTGAACCCGACATTCATGAAGATGAAAAGGAAGAGACATTAAAGCCCGAGGATCAACTCCTGGAAGCGCATTATAGCTCAAAAGGTCGTGCCGGTAAAAAGGTGACGGTAGTAAAAGGCTTCATTGGCACAGATGAAGATCTCACCGCCCTGGGTAAAGACTTAAAAAAGAAATGTGGTGTTGGTGGCTCTGTCAAGAATGGAGAAATCATCATCCAGGGAGAAGTGCGTGATAAAGTAATGAGTTATCTTAGTGATCTGGGATATAAAGTAAAGCGTGTAGGAGGCTAAAATATTTTTATGGAGGAAAAGAAAATTTTACATATCACCAATGGAGATGACCTTTCGGAACAGATCCTTAACCTAAAACTTCCGGGAGATGTCATCACCTGGCGGGAAATGTTATGTGAAGGCCCTGCCTCCATGGATGTGGGGGACGAAGAGTTTGTAACACTTCGAAAGACTTTTCTTTGCGAGAAATATAAAATTACAGAGGATAGATACCAGAAAGAATTCCTGGCAGAACTGGTAAAACTGGCCGCCATAAATAATTATGACGAGGTAGTTTTATGGTTTGAGTTCGACCTTTTCTCTCATATGAATATGCTCGCCCTAATTAGTTTCCTGCTTCAGAATAAAAAGACCGGTCCTTTTTCGCTGGTATGTAGCCGTAAATTAAAGGGAGAGGTAGAAATGGCTCCTCTTTCCCAGCTTTCTCCCAAACACCTTAAGGAGCATTACAAGCAAAGAATATCTTTGACCGATGAGGATATTCAAACTGCACAACTTATTTGGGAACTTTACTGCAGTAAAAGCCCTAAACGCCTGGCTTCAGAAATCAAAAAAACTACAAATTTTGAATATCTGTCCAGTTCTATTAGAGCACATATCGAGCGGTTCCCCAGTGTAAAAACAGGGCTAAATACTTTGGAGGTAAATGTTTTAAAACTCATTCGTGAACATAAAATAACATCTGTGAATCACCTTTTAGGATACGCTTTGCAATACCAGGGTTATTATGGTTATGTAGATGTGCAGATGCAAAGGGTTTTAGATAAACTCAGTCCTTTTTATGAATCTTCAGAGAATGGATTATCTCTAAATGATGATGGCCTTAAAGCCCTAAACGGCACAAAAAATTACTACCAGAATTTAAAGGACGATGAATATTACGGCGGCGTTAGAAAATACGACTTCCTTTACGACCCCGATAACCACGACATATTAAAATTATAACATGAATCATTTAGCAGCTTCAGAATTAATTCTGAACCCTGACGGCAGTATATACCACCTCAATTTAAAACCTGAACATCTTGCCGACACCATTTTACTGGTGGGAGATCAAAACCGGGTAGAGAAGATCACCCAATACTTTGATAAAGTAGATGTGGTGATTAAAAAAAGAGAATTCCACACCCAAACAGGAGTTTATAAAGGAAAAAGAATTTCGGTAATTTCCACGGGAATTGGAACAGATAACATTGATATTGTGCTCAATGAACTTGACGCCCTTGTCAATATCGATTTTGAAACCCGCCAAATCAAAGAAAATAAAACCAGCCTCAATATTATACGTATTGGAACTTCGGGATCAATTCAAAAAGATATCCCTGTAGATTCAATTGTGGTAAGCGAACTGGCAGTTGGTTTCGATAGTTTATTGCATTACTACCAGAGTGATGACGTGCAACTTCAGGATTTTAATGAGGCTATTGAAGATCACCTTAGCACCTATGAAAGAAACAGCAAACCTTATGTAGTTCCTGCCGATTCTTCTTTGGTCAAAACATTTATGAGTGAAGAGGTGTTTTCCGGTTTTACGGGTTCAAATGTGGGGTTCTATGCACCACAGGGCCGTGTTCTTAGATTACCGCTAAGGGATGATAACATGAAGGATAAATTGGCAGCTTTCAGCTTTAAAGGAAAAAAGATCACCAATCTTGAAATGGAAACTTCAGCGATATTCGGCCTTTCGAAAATGCTGGGCCATAAAGCCCTTTCTCTAAACGCGATCATTGCAAACCGGGCAACGGGAAATTTCACCAAAGATGGGGCAAAGGCGGTTGATAACACCATCAAATATACACTGGAAAAGCTGCTTTCTGTTTAATTTCATTTAACAGAATATTAAAAGCACGCTAACCTCATATTTGTATTTTTGGCTAAATCCCTCCCTATGTTAAAGCCTGAAGAGAAAATTACAAGGCATCGCGATTTAAACTGGTTGAGTTTCAATGAAAGAGTGCTTCAGGAAGCACAAAACAGCACCACTCCTTTGTACGAGAGGCTAAAATTCCTTGCAATTTTCTCAATGAATCTTGATGAGTACTTTCGGGTACGTGTTTCTCAATTAAGGCAGATGAAACGGGTTGAGAAAAGCATTAGGAAAAAACTTGCACTCAAGCCAAATAAAACGGTAAAGCAAATTCTAAAAGAGGTACGGGAGCAACAGAACAGGTTTGGCGAGATCTACAGGGAGCAAATCATTCCGGAACTTGAAACCGCCGGAATTTACCTGGTTCACCGGGAAGATTATAATGACCACCAGGAAGAATTTGCCCGCAGGTATTTCAAGAAAATCAGGGAGTGTATTGAAACGGAGATGTTCGATACTTCCGGTGGGAAAGATTACTTTCTAAAGAACAATGCACTCTATTTCGTAGTTTCCTTTAAAGATAAATCTGAATTTGGGGTGGTAAATATTCCGACAGATGAATGCGACAGATTTATAAAATTTTCTACTGAAACCCCGGAACATAAAATCACCTTTTTAGATGATATCGTAAAAGTGAATATTCCTGAACTTTTTCCGCAGAAAGAAATTGAAGGGATTTATGAGATCAAACTTTCACGTGATGCCGAATTATATATTGACGATGAAATAGACGGGTTGCTGGCCGAAAAGATCTATGAGTCCCTAAAGCAGCGAACAGACGGTCAACCCACAAGATTATTGTATGATGCGGGGATGCCCGAAGGAGATCAAAAAATTTTGCGGAAAACCCTTAAACTGGGAAAAATTGACATGATGCCCGGTGGCAGGTACCATAATTTTAGCGACTTCTTCTCTTTTCCCGATCCCAGTAATAATCCGGCTTTACATTATGAAGACTTACCTCCGGTAAAACATTCGGTATTAGAAAACGCTGAAAATTATTTCACCGAAATTTCCAAAAAAGACCAGTCGGTGCATTTTCCTTACATGTCATTCGAGTATGTGGAGCGGTTCATACATCAGGCTGCTAATGATCCCCTGGTAAAAGAAATCAAGATCTCCATTTACAGAATTGCAGATGAATCTGTGGTGACCTCTGCCCTGCTCTCGGCTCTCGAAAATGGCAAAAAAGTCACCATTTTTATTGAAGCTAAGGCAAGATTTGATGAAAGAAATAATATTGACTGGGGACGAAAATTCGAAGAAGCAGGCGCTAAAGTAATTTATAGTTACCCCAAGATTAAAGTGCATTCCAAGATCCTGCTGGTGAGCCGGGAAGAAAATAATGAACTTAAAGACTATGCCTACATAGGTACAGGAAATTTTAATAGTAAGACTTCCAAAATCTACTGTGACCATGCTATTTTTACCGCTCATGAAAAAATAACTTCCGAACTTTCCAGAGTCTTTCTTGTTCTGGAGGGAGAATTAATTATTCCCCGTGCAAAGCGCCTTCTCATATCACCTTTTTCCACAAGGAAAACCTTTTCTGACATGATCAACAGAGAGATCACCAATGCCAGGATGGGTAAAAAGGCTGTAATAAAGGCCAAAATGAATAGCCTGGAAGATAAGGAGATCATTGATCTTTTATATGACGCCAGTGAAGCCGGCGTGAAAGTAAGGCTGCTGGTAAGAGGTTTTACATGCCTGGTGCCGGGTGTTAAGGATCTAAGTGAGAATATTTACATGACAAGTATTGTCGACAGGTTCCTGGAACACGGCCGAATCTACCTCTTTGAAAATGACGGAAATGAAGAGCTTTATTTTGGCAGCGCCGACTGGATGACCAGAAACCTGGATCGTAGGATAGAAGTTATTGCTCCGGTCTATGACGAAGATATTGCCAGGGAGTTTAAAGATATACTGGAGATCCAGTTCAATGACAATGTCAAAGCCCGAATCCAGGACCCGGAAGAAAAAAACAATTTTGTACAGCAACAACCGGGAGAGAAAAGAATAAGATCACAGTATGAGATCTACAATTATTTAAAGGAAAAACATGCCTTATGAGAAGTATTAAAGTAGGTGGAGTACCTGAACATTTCAATCTTCCCTGGCATCTTCTTATCGACGACGGGAAATTTAAAGAGAACGGCCTTGATCTTTCCTGGAGAGATTTTCCCGATGGCACAGGAGCCATGTGCAAAGCCATGCGAAGTAAAGAAATAGACGTAGCCGTTATTCTTACTGAAGGTATTATAAAGGATATCCATAACGGTAATGATGCTGTGATTGTGCAGGAATACATCGCTTCTCCCCTTATTTGGGGAATACATGTGGCTGCAGAATCCAACTTCAAAACCCTGGAAGACCTGAAAGATCAAAAAGTCGCCATTAGTAGATATGGATCGGGTTCACATTTAATGGCTTATGTAAATGCCAGGAATCTCGGCTGGGATCCTTCCAAATTAGAATTTGAAGTAGTAGGTGATATTGATGGCGCCATTGAAGCCTTGAGATCGGGAAAAGCGGGTTATTTCATGTGGGAACATTTCACAACCAAACCCCTGGTAGACAAAGGAATATTCCGGAGGATAGGTGATTGTCCCACGCCATGGTCCTGTTTTGTCATTGCCGTGAACAAGGACTTTATGGACAGAGAACCGGCCGCAATTCTAACTATGCTCAAGACGTTAAACAATCTAACGAGATCAATTCAAAGAGATTCCTAAAGTAGAAACGGCTCTTGCAAAGAAATATGACCAGAAGGAGGAAGATATTCAACAGTGGTTAAAGATCACCAACTGGAGTCAAAAACAACTTTCGGTTGAGGAGATCCAAAAGGTACAGGAACAACTTAAAGAACTCGGATTAATTTCTGAGATGAAGGACAATCTCGATTTCCTCCCCCACTAAAAAAAATACTATGAACCATATTACAAGATTTACTTTACTCATTTTACTCACCTTCACCCTGCCGGTAGTCGCGCAGGATATTGAATTACAGGAAGTACAGGAAGACACGATCGCACTTGAGGAGCAATTGCAACAGGAAATGATCTTTAGGAGAGATACTACTAAAAGTGAAGTTCACCTCAATATTTTGAATCTCTTGGTTTTTGGAGCCCTGGATGTAGGATATGAACGGGTGATCAATGACCATACTTCGGCCGGTGTTGAGATATTTTCTAAAGTCTTCAACAAGAATGAAGGCGAGGACGTGGACCTTTCCAAAGTTTACGCCAAGGATTTCTCTATTACCGGAAGGTTTAAATATTTCCTGCAGGAAGAAAATACTGCCTGGGGTTATTATGCAGAAGCCTTCGGGATGTTTTCCAATGGAGATAACGAAGTGAAAATGGAGTTCGAGGACGCTGAAACAGGAGAGTTAGAAGAAAGGGAAGTACTTATTGAATACACAGATATAGGTCTTGGTGTAGGCGTAGGTGGAAAATGGGTGGCTAAACAAGGATTTTTGATCGATGTTTCATTTGGGATTGGAAGAAACCTCTTCGACAAAAATTCTCCCGATATTATTCTGTTACCTTCAGTTAATGTGGGCTACCGATTCTAATTTACCAGTCTATAGGTTCTTTTCCTAAAGATCTCAGGTATTCATTGGTTTTGCTGAAGTGCCTGTTGCCAAACCAGTATCCGCGATTTGCAGCTAATGGAGAAGGATGACCACTGGTGAGCACAAGATGTTTATTCTTATCGATCTTTTTACCTTTCTTTTGTGCAGGAGTTCCCCATAATAAAAATACCAGATTCTCCCGCTCTTCCGAAAGAATTGAAATAACAGCATCTGTAAACTTTTCCCATCCTTTTCTCTGGTGGGAACCGGCTTGTCCCGCCCGCACAGTAAGTGTTGCATTAAGCATCAAAACTCCCTGTTCTGCCCAATGCTGAAGATTTCCGTGTGCCGGTACAGGTTTTTCCAAATCATCTTTTATCTCTCTAAAAATATTCACCAAAGAAGGTGGAACCTTGGTATTAGGTTGAACAGAGAAACATAATCCGTGAGCCTGGCCGTAACCATGATAAGGATCCTGTCCAATAATTACCACTTTAGTTTCCTCAAAGGGAGAGAGTTCAAAAGCCTTGAAGATATTATCGGGGTGGGGAAAACAATCATTCGCTTCATATTCAGCAGTCACAAATTGAAGAAGTTCCTTGAAATAAGGCTTTTCCATTTCATGATTTAACTTTTTTTTCCAATTCTGGGTAATGTTAAAGGTCATAATTATGGTTAAATTGCGGCTTCCCAAAAATAGGGAAATTTTATATGATCAAAGTTACAGCCAAGACTCTTCAAGACCTTGAATTTCCCACAGTTTGTCAGCAGGTTAGCCGATACACGGTTACCGGGCCGGGAAAGGATAAAGCTCTTGAAATAGCTCCTTTTTCCAGTTATCAAACATCACTTTTTTCGCTAAGGCAGACGAATGAATATGTCTCTTCTTACCAGCAGGAAAGTCGCATCCCCAATCACGGGTTTGATGCAATAGATCAGGAAATAAAATATTTAGGAATTGAAGAAACGCGGCTGGAAGCCTCCAGCTTCAGGAAGATTGGATCAATTTCTGAAACTGCCAATACACTCATAAAGTTCTTTAGAAAGTTTGAGGAACTCTATCCATGTCTTAACGAAACAGCCTCGGCAGTAGAATATACTCCGGAAATTATTGAAAGGATAAACAAGGTGATTGATCGCTTTGGAGAGGTGAAAGATGATGCTTCTCCCCTGCTTCAGGAGATAAGAAGAAATATAGGGCACGTAAAAGGGCGAATTAATGCCAGTTTTGGAAGTGCTCTTACCCACTATAATAATCTTGGATATCTCGATGACATACGCGAGACCGTGGTGGATAATATTCGGGTTCTTGCAGTTTCGGCCATGCACCGGCGCAAGGTGAAAGGCGGAATTCTGGGCAACTCTAAAACCGGAAGCATCGTATATATTCAGCCGGAAGCAACCTATAATTATACAAGAGAGCTGAACAACCTGGAATATGAGGAAAAGGAGGAGATCAAAAAGATCCTGAAGGAGCTTACAAACTTCATACGACCTTATCGTCCTTTGTTGATCGATTACCAGGATTTCCTGAGCGATATAGACGTTGTTGCGGCAAAGGCCAAGTACGGCATGGAAATGGATGCCGTTATGCCTAAAATCTCTAAGGAGGACCGGGAACTGGAATTAATTGATGCTTACCATCCCTTGTTGTTGCTCAATAACCGAAAGAAAAACGAAAAAACTTTTCCGCAGACGATCGAATTAAGTAAAGAGCGGCGCATCATCGTAATCTCAGGGCCTAATGCAGGTGGTAAGAGTATTACCCTTAAGACAATTGGCCTGCTTCAGGTAATGGTGCAAAGTGGGATGCTCATTCCGGTACACGAATACAGCCGGATGTGTTTTTTCGATAAGATCCTAACCGATATAGGGGATAATCAGAGTATCGAAAATCATTTGAGCACCTACAGTTACAGGCTTAAGAACATGAATTACTTTCTGAAAAAGGTGGATGAAAAAACCCTTTTTCTGATAGATGAATTCGGAACAGGAAGTGATCCTGAATTAGGAGGCGCCCTGGCGGAAACTTTTCTGGAGGTATTCTATGAAAAAGGAGCCTTTGGAATTTTGACCACCCATTACGCCAATTTAAAGATGCTGGCTAATGAGCTGCCGCATGTTATTAATGCAAACATGTTGTTTGATGCCCGAACCCTGGAGCCTCTTTACAAGCTGCACATGGGAGAAGCCGGTAGCTCCTTTACCTTTGAAGTAGCTCAAAAAAACGGAATTCCCTATAGCCTCATCAATAGATCAAAAAAGAAGGTTGAACGTGGGAAAATAAGGTTCGATAAAAGTATTGCCGACCTTCAGAAGGAACGATCGAAACTCTCGAAGACGACAAATGCTTTAAAGACCAAGGAACAGAAGACAGAATCTGAAAAGAAAAAACTGGAAGAAACAAACGCCCGGATTCAGCAGAAACTGGAGAACTTTCAGGAGTTGTATGACAGCAATCAGCGGTTGATCTATTTAGGAAACAAGATCAATGAAATAAGTGAAAAGTACTTTCAGAACAAACGCAAAAAAGAGCTAATTGCCGAATTCCTCAAGATCGTGGAAGTGGAGAATTCCAAACGTAAGAAAGTTACGGCTAAAGAAAAAAAGGTCGAAAAGGCCAAAGAAAAGAAGGTGATGCAGGAAGCCGAAAAAAAGGTGGAAGAAATAAGAAAGAAGAAAAAAGAAAAACAGGAAAAAGAAACAAAAGAAGAAATTGCAAAACCAAAACCGGTATTAAAAGTGGGTGACCGGGTGCGAATGCAGGACGGTAAAGCCGTTGGTAGTATTGACAGCATCGAAAAAGGAAATGCTAAGGTCAACTACGGCATTTTCACCACCTCGGTCTCTGTGGACCAACTGGAACTGGTGCAACGAAAAAAATAGAAAAAGAAAAATTATGGTAAATTTCCCTGAAAATAAAAAGATCATCCTTTTTGATGGTGTTTGTAATCTTTGCAACAAAACGGTACAAACAATTATCAAGAATGATGTAGATGATGTCTTTAGATTTGCACCCCTTCAAAGCGATGTGGGCCGTCAAATCATTAATGAAAGAGGAATCGACACAGAAAATCTGGATTCGGTAATTCTCATTGAACCCGGAGTTGCTTATTATCACAAGTCAACTGCAGCGATAGAAATATCCAAACACCTTAAAGGTTATTCATGGCTCAAGTATTTTAAACCCCTTCCCGAAGGTTTTAGAGATGGCATTTATAGCTTTGTTGCAAATAACCGTTACAGCTGGTTTGGCAAAAAGGATACCTGCATGACACCTACTCCCGAGCTGCAGGCTCTCTTCCTAAAATAGTATATTACTTGAGGTTGCTCAGCAGGAATTTGAGCTTTTCATTTGTGTTCTTGTTTTCTTTAAAAGAGTGAGGAAAATAAGTATTCTTTTGAGCCAGTTCTTTCTGCTGAAGCTTCTCAATAAGTTCGGCATCTTCCAGGGCAACTTTTCCCGTTAGCAGCAGCCCCATATCTTTTCCGGCAGAATAGTAGTCATAGACCTTCTTAAGGCCCGGCAGGTACTGGTGGTCTTTGGTAAATCCTCCTCCGCGGTGGGCTCTAAGGCTTATCAACCATGAAGTCTCCCTATCCAGTTTATATTGGCTGTATAAAAGATCGAAAGTATCACTGAAGCTGTAGCCTTTTATAAGACTATCGGCTGCTAAAACACGATATGCCAGTTCTTTCACCCTTTTTAAGCTTAGGCTGTCACTCATATATTCACTAAAGATCCCTAAACCTGCCTGGGTTGGATGATTATTGGCGAATCCATGGGAGAATATCCTTAGTCCCTGATCCAAACCATTAAAAGTAGTGAGCATATTAACCCCGATCTCATGATTGGCAAGAACTTTTAGGTCATTGTCGCTGAATTTTCGGTTCTTCTTCACTACCAGCTCTCTGGAGTTTAATGCCATGGCGGCTCCCGTAATGCTGTTGCTCTGTCTTATCTTGAATTTAAAAGGATAATGCTCTCCAAAAGCCTGAAAATATGCCTGTGCCTGATCGGCATTATAACGGGGCACCATTTCTTCGGCGTCTTCTTCTTTATGGAAATGAAGAATGAATTTGGCATTTTTGACATCCTTTTCTGTGGGAGTTCCAAACACCCTTAAGGAGTTATAGAAGAATTTCTTCCCTTTTCCCACTGTAGCCACGCACTGCACTAAACCTGAATACTCATAGATAGCATCGTAGTAAAGTTTATGTATATCCTCATCTGGAATATCCTCCAGGCGCTGGCTGAACAATTGCCGCTGCAGGGTATATGGATCGAATTTTAATTTCCGGTATTTAAAAACAGGATCTTCAGAAAATTTAGATCCAAAAAAGCGTTTTTTTTCCTGCTCAATATTTAACGGATTCAAATAATTCAGCACATCGATTTCCCGCACAAGCCGGTCGAGGTTTTGGTCGATCTCCAAAAGGGTTTTATAGTAATTGCGGGTTTTATCGGTCATTACTGAGGAATTTCAGGTTAAAAATTTTTCCCGGGCAAATACAAGGAATTCTCCCAAACCTCGCAAGCTTTGGGATGTAAAAAAATGGTAAAACTGAGAATAGCTTTAGTACCAATATAAAGGCTTTTTTCCCGGTAAGTCTAATCCTTGGTTGATATGGTAAACTTATATTTTACAATCTCGCCGAATCTCCGTAAACCAATTATGGCTTCTTAAAATTAGTTTATAAATCAAAAGCCCGGATCCAGGATCCGGGCTTTTTTATAATGATTTTCTCCAGGCGTGTAAGGCTGGAAGTAATTATATACTAATGAACCTTCTCCTTTTTTGGAAGATTCTCATCCCATTTTCTCTCATGTGGATCTCCCAGTCTATCCACAGATTTTGCTACCATCATGGAAACTGCTGCATCCCCTGTAACATTTACCATAGTACGGCACATATCCAAAGGCCTGTCAACAGCAAAGATGAGGGCAAGACCGGCTTCCGGGATTCCTGCCTGTGAAAGTACAATTACCAGCATTACCATTCCCGCACCGGGAACCGCTGCAGAACCTATTGAAGCCAGGGTTGCGGTGGCAATGATCCCGAGTTGTGCACCTATGGTAAGATCCATTCCAAAAGCCTGGGCTATAAATACCGCGGCTACCGCCTGGTAAAGGCTGGTTCCATCCATATTGATTGTTGCACCAATTGGTAATACAAAACTTGTAACTTCTTCGTGAACTCCAAGATGTTCCTCGGTTCTTTCCATGGTCACAGGTAGAGTAGCTGCACTTGAACTGGTAGAAAAAGCCAGCAATTGAGCAGGAGCTATTCCATTTTCAAAGAAGGCCGGGTTTCTTCCTGTAGTGACCCAAACGATCAACATATAAACCACAATCATAAGGGCAAGCCCTATAAGAACTGTAACTCCATACATAGCTAGTGCCGCAAAGAGATCGGCGCTGGGGGATTCCACCACCAGGGCCGCTAGCAGTGCAAAAACTCCATATGGTGCGGCCAGCATGATAAGGTCAATAAGTTTTAGAATAACTTCATTAAAACCGTCAAAAAAGGCTTTTACAGGTCTCGCTGTTTCTTCAGGAATGAGAATAAGCCCCAGTCCAAAAAAGATCGCAAAAAAGATCACCTGTAGCATATTCCCATTATCACTTGCCGCAGCAAAAATATTCCCCGGGACTATATCCTCCAGCGCCTGTAGCGGGCCCGCTTCCTTTTGTCGCTGCGCATCGGCTATCTTCATGTTTGCATCACCTTCGTAACTGGTAATAAGATCGTTTCGGGTATCTTCAGCAATGGCTCCACCGGGCTCTATTAAATTCACCAGTACAAGACCAATGGAAACTGCAATAAGGGTGGTTCCTATATAAATCAAAATGGTGCGGGTACCCATTTTTGACAATTTCGAAATATCCTTAAGATCGGAGATCCCTTTAATAAGCGAAGCTAAAATTAGAGGCACTGCAATCAATTTAAGGGCATTAATGAAGATATTCCCAAAAGGTTTTATCCAGTCATTAATAAATTCGGCTCCCCAGGAAAAATTGGTCATGATAAGGGCGAAGATCACCCCGGCTGCCATTCCCAGTAAAATCTGCCAGTGCAGTGCTAATTTTTTCATATTAAAGTGTCTCTGAAATTATATTTTCGACGTTCTGTTCAATAAGTAATAATCTGCAAGTACCAGTGCTGCCATAGCTTCTACAATAGGGATGGCACGCGGTACCACACAAGGGTCATGCCTGCCCTTACCCTGCATTTCCACCTCCTGCCCTTCAGCATTAATGGTTTTCTGCTTTTGCATTATTGTGGCGACAGGCTTAAATGCCACACGAAAAACTATATCCATCCCATTGGAAATTCCTCCCTGGATACCTCCGCTAAAATTGGAAATAGTTGAACCATCAGGTTCAAAAAGGTCATTATGTTCGCTGCCTTTCATGGCCGATCCTGCAAACCCGCTACCATATTCAAATCCTTTAACAGCATTTATGGAAAGCATGGCTGCGCCCATGGCAGCATGAAGTTTATCAAAAACAGGTTCCCCGAGCCCTTTAGGAACGTTGGAGATAACACACTCCACTACTCCACCCACAGTATCGCCCTGTGACCTGATTTCTTTGATATAGGCCTCCATTCTCTTGGCAGTCTCAGAGTCCGGACAGCGCACAGGATTCTTTTCTATTTCTGAAAGCTCCAACTCCTCAAATTTCTTCTGAAGCTGAATTTCTCCTACCGATGAAGTATAAGCTGTAATTTTTATATCCTGAAGCAGTTGCTTTGCAATAGCTCCCGCGGCTACTCTACAGGCAGTTTCCCGTGCCGAAGATCTTCCACCACCCCTGTAATCCCTGTTCCCATACTTTTGGTCATAAGTATAATCGGCGTGAGAAGGGCGGTAAACATCTTTGATGTGGGAGTAATCATTGGATTTTTGATTGGAATTTTCAATTGTAAAACCAATCGGAGTTCCGGTAGTTTTGCCTTCAAAAATGCCCGAAAGAAATTTCACGCTATCGGGTTCTTTACGCTGGGTAACGATAGCCGATTGTCCCGGCTTACGCCGATCCATTTCCTGCTGAATCTTTTCAAGGTCAATTTTGAGTCCGGCGGGGCAACCGTCAATTATTCCTCCAATAGCTTCGCCATGAGATTCCCCAAAAGTGGTAAGTCTAAAAAGTTTTCCGAAGGAATTCCCTGCCATTGAAGGTGATTTTGAGCAAATGTAATTTTTTAAGCCAAGATTTGAAAATGTTATTTAAGAGCCTCCGCCATGATCGACACGGGATGAAGAGCTTTTTTCCCTGTTCCGTCGAAAATTTGGTGTCGGCAGCTGGTTCCGGGAGCTGCAATAACAGTCTCTTCGGAAGCCTTTCTCACTGCCGGGAAAAGGGTTTGTTCCCCTATTTGCATGCTCACTTCATAATGCTCTTTTTCATACCCAAAGGAACCTGCCATCCCGCAACAACCCGAAGGAATTACTGTTACCTCAAAATTCTGCGGAAGATTTAGCATCACAAATGTATTTTCAATCCCCGAAAGTGCCTTCTGGTGGCAATGCCCATGTAACTTGATCCTCTTTTTATCTGAAGTAAAAGAGTCGGCAGTTATATTTCCGGCGACCACTTCCTTCTTGAAAAATTCTTCCAGCAAAAAGGCATTTTTGGATACCCGCGCTGCAGCTGCTTTATCATCGGCCAGCCTGAGATACTCATCCCGAAAACTTAAAATTGCTGAAGGTTCTAATCCCAAAAGAGGACTTTCTTCAGAAATTAGATCCTTGAAGATCCCAATGTTCTTATTCGCTACTTCTTTCGCCTCTTTTAAAAACCCTTTTGAAATAAATCCGCGGCCACTTTCGGGATGATCTATGATCTTTACTTCATAGTTCAATCCATTAAGCAATTTTATGGCCGCCACTCCTACTTCTGAATCCAGGTAGTTCGTAAATTCATCATTGAAAAGATAAACGGTCTTAATTGGATCCTTAATTTTCCTTTGATTTTTCTTGTAGTATGCAGACAAAGTTTGACGCGAAAGTGGCGGCAAGCTTCGCTGCGGAGCAATTCCCATAGTCTTTTTCAGGATTCCTGAAGTCAGTGAATTGGAAAACATAAAGTTCGAAAAAGGGGAAATTTTCGATGTCTTTTTGTTCATCTCCGCATTAAAAGCAAAAGCCTTGGAGCGAATGGAACTTCCGTTTACCTGATTGTATTGATATTGAAACTCAGCTTTATAAGCAGCCATATCAACATTTGAAGGACATTCACTTTTACAGCCTTTACAGCTAATGCAAAGGTCAAGAACCTCTTTTAGCTCTTCATGATCAAAACGATTGGGTTTATTGGAATGCGTCAAAAACTCGCGCAAAGCATTAGCCCGGGCGCGGGTAGTATCCTTTTCGTTTCGGGTAGCGCGATAACTGGGGCACATGGTTCCACCGGCTTCGGCAGGTTTGCGACAGTCTCCGCTTCCGTTACAATTTTCGGCACCTCTAAGAATTCCGAGGGAATCAGAAAAATCCATGAGCGTTTCAATCTCCGGTTCCTCCCGACCCGGCTCGTACCTCAAACTTTCATCCATGGGAGGGGCATCAATGATCTTCCCGGGATTAAAAATGTTCCCGGGATCGAAAATGTTTTTTACCCTTTTTAAGAGGTCATAATTCTCATCCCCTATCATAAAGCGAATAAATTCTGCTCTTACCCTGCCATCACCGTGTTCCCCACTCATGGAACCCCCATATTTTTTCACCAGGGAAGCGACATCTTCGGTGATCTTTCTAAAAAGGGCTACATCTTCATCTTTTTTAAGATTGAGAATTGGTCGCAGGTGTAATTCCCCGGCCCCGGCATGGGCGTAATACACTGCCTCCTGCCCGTAATTCTTCATCAATTCAGAAAACTCTGAAATATATGCCGCGAGATCTTCTACAGCAACAGCAGTATCCTCAATACAAGCCACGGCTTTGCGATCACCAACTATGTTTCCTAAAAGGCCTAATCCTGCTTTTCGCAATTCCAAAGCAAGTTCAATGGTATCATTTCGCAACACAGGAAGTGCATATGCCAATCCTGAATCTGTGAGGGTTTTAAGCAATTCGGCAGTGCGGGCAGTAAGTTCTTCTTCAGAAAAGGCCCTGATTTCAAGCATTAAAATTGCTGCAGGATCTCCTTCTATAAAAAACCTGTTCTCTTTGTATTTAAGGCTGTTTTTGGTGCAATCCAAAATTACCTTATCCATCATTTCACAGGTAAACAATGAATGTCTCATAGCAGGCACCACGGCCTGCAGGCATTTTTCCACCGAATCAAAATGGGCTGCGATCATTACAGCATTTGAAGGCGGCATTTCATCCAGCTGCAAGGTAATTTCAGTTGTGAACGCAAGGGTGCCCTCGCTGCCGCATAGGAGCTTGCATATATTGATCTTCTCTTCTTTTCCACCTAAGACTTCAGCTAAAATAAGCTCATCTACTGCGTATCCTGTATTGCGGCGGTGGATCTCGGGTTTTGGGAAACCCGCAGTGATCTGTTGACGTACAACTTCCGGCTTCAGCTCCTCGTATAACTTCCGGTAGATCTCCCCTTCCATGGAATCCAGCTGCATTTTATCGTGATATTCTTCCGAAGTAACTTCAGAAAAAACAGCTTCAGAACCATCAGAAAGAAGAACTTTCATTTCCACGACCTTATCACGGGTGACGCCATATTTAATCGAAGTAGTCCCGCTGGAGTTATTGCCAACCATTCCGCCTATCATACAACGATTGGAAGTGGAAGTGTTGGGACCAAAAAAAAGATGATGTGACTGGAGATAGCGGTTTAGGTCATCCCGAATTACCCCCGGCTGCACTTTTACAGTCTTCTTTTCAACATTTAGATCGAGTATTTCGGTAAAATATTTGGAAACGTCTACAACTATACCCTCGCCAACACACTGCCCGGCAAGCGAGGTGCCTGCCGTTCTTGGGATGAGCGATGTGTTATTTCTGCCAGCAAAAGAAATTAGCTCCCTAATATCCTGTACCGATCCTGGATAGGCAACTGCCAGTGGTACAGTACGGTACACAGAAGCATCTGTAGCAAATATTCTACGCCAAAGAGAATCGTAAAAAAGATCTCCTTCAAGGCTTGCCTCAAGATTCTTAAGCTTATCATTCATAGTTGTATAATTATCAGACCATTGCCCGGCCGATTAACAGGTCTTAATTAACATTAACATTTAATTAGCTGAAGGCGGGAATAGTTGGTCTGACAGATAGTATAATTTTGTAGGAACAAATTAAATGAAAAGATATGAAAAAAATTGTTTTACTGACTTTATGTATTTTTGGATTTACCCTTAATTCTCAAGCACAAAATATTGCCGACCATGCTCTTGGATTGCGTTTAGGAGACAACAATGGTGTTGGAACTGAAATTTCTTACCAGCACGGGTTGTCAGAAAACAATCGACTTGAACTGGATCTTGGTTGGAGCAGCCGTGGAGAATACGATGCTTTTCGCCTTACGGGAATTTATCAATGGCTTTGGAATATCGAAGGTGGATTTAACTGGTATGCCGGTGTTGGAGCAGGTTTAGGTTCTGTTGATGTTAATGACCACCATCATGATGATGATGACGGTCTTTTTATTACTGCAGCAGGAAACATTGGAATTGAGTACGATTTTGACTTTCCACTCCTGTTATCTCTTGACTTTAGACCAGAAGTTGGTTTAGTCAACTACTATGGTGATGACCTTGGTTTTGATGTAGCACTTGGAATAAGATACCAGTTCTAGATCAAGCATAAACATAATTATAAAGGCTGCTAAAATTTAATTTTTGGCAGCCTTTTCTTTTTGCACCAGATCTAAAGCCTTTTGGTACAGATCTTCGTAGAGAGGAACTACAGAATACACATCAAATACAAAGGCCTGCTTACGGGCGTTGTCCTTAAATTTTCTTAGCGTTTCATCATTTTCCAGGATACGTATGGCGTTTGCTGCCATTTCTCCAACCTCTCCCACATCGCTCAAAAAACCTGAAAATCCCTGCTTATTGACTTCCGGAAGTCCGCCGGTGTTGGTAGAGATCACGGGTACGCCGTTGACCATTGCCTCCAGAGCCGCAAGTCCAAAACTTTCTTTTTCAGAAGGTAAAAGGAAAAGATCGGAATAACTTAGCACCTTATCTATTTCGTGAGATTCCCCAAGAAATAAAACTTTTTCCTCCAGCCCCAGGTCATGTACCAGTTCTTCGGCCATTTCCCTTTCGGGCCCCTGCCCTACCATAATGAGCTTGGATTTTAGCTTTTTCTGAACCTCGTAAAAGATCATGATCACATCCCTTATACGTTTCACTTTCCGCAGGTTACTTACGTGAGTAATGATCCTTTCATCACTTTCGGCAAGCATCGTCCTTTGGCAGTTGCTAATTGACTGAGTGTATTTTGTGGTATCAATAAAGTTTGGGACCACGTTGATCTCACGCTTAACGTTGAAAAGCCTCAATGTATCTGCTTTAAGGCTCTGGGAAACCGAGGTCACGACATCGCTGCTGTTTATACTAAAAGTTACCGCCGGTTTGTAGAAAGGATGGTTTCCCACCAGGGTAATATCTGTCCCATGAAGGGTGGTCACCATTGGCAGGTAAATTCCTTCTTCCTCCAGCATCTTTTTTGCCATGTAACCTGCATAAGCGTGAGGAATAGCATAATGTACATGCAGCACCTCTATCTTATGAAGTTTCACCATGTCAACCAGTTTGCTGCTTAATGCAAGCTCGTATGGCTGATAATGAAAAAGTGGATATTCAGGGACATTTACTTCATGAAAATGTATGTTATGCGAAAGTTGTTCCAGCCTTACCGGCTGTTTATATGTAATAAAATGGATCTCATGGCCTCTCCTGGAGAGTGCCATTCCCAATTCTGTAGCAACCACACCACTTCCACCAAAGGTGGGGTAACAAACAATGCCTATTTTCATGTATCAGCGTTCTATAGCTTCGTAAATAAGTTCCTGAATATTTGACCTAATGCTCTCCCTCGTTAGTTCATTGTTTCCTGCAGAAGGATGAATACGGTTCGCTAAAAATACGTAAACTATTTCTTCATCGGGGTCAGCCCAGGTAAAAGTTCCGGTAAATCCACTATGACCAAAGCTGGTCATGGAAACACATCCACAGGTAGGACCGGCATCACTTAACTGGGGTTTATCAAATCCTACCCCCCGCCGCACGTCATCTTCACAGTAATAGCAGGTATTAAATTTGTCAACCGTCTCCTGGTCAAAATATATTTTGCCTCCATATTGCCCACCATTCAAATACATTTGCATGATCTTGGCCACGTCATTGGCAGTGGAGTACAAACCGGCCTGCCCACCAATTCCTCCAAGAAGAGCAGCTCCTTCATCATGGACATACCCCTGCAGGAGCTGGTTTCTCCAGTTTCGGTCATTCTCTGTAGGAACAATTCTTTCTTTTGGAAACTTCTTAAGAGGTAAATAGGTGGTGTTATGGGCACCTAAAGATTTATAAAAATGGTCCTGGGTAAGATACTCCAGGGAAGTCCCGTAAATATCCTCCAGATAAAATTTGAGCAGATAGAAAGGAAGATCACTGTATTTGTAGGTCTTTCTTCTTTCAAGTTCGCTATCCCTAATGATCTTTAGCACCGTGTCCCTAATGTCATTCCTAACGTACATTTTTTCGGCTATCTGTACATTGTAACCTCTGTCCTGTTGAGAACGAATGTATTTTACATCTGGTCGCTTGGTATCCTTATCAATGGTCATCCTGTGGAAAGGAATCCAGCTCTTGAATCGGGCGTAGTGCGAGAGCATTTCCAGGATGGTGACCTTCTCTTTATTGCTTCCGCGGAAGGATGGTAACATCTCCCCCAAAGTCGTCTCAAGATCGATCTCATCCTTATCTACCAGCTCCATTAAAAGCGGAAGGGTAGCAAGGATCTTGGTGAGGGAAGCAAGATCATAAACATCTGAAGCCTTTACCGGTATTTCCTTCTCATAGGTATGGTAGCCCGCATTTCGTTCGTAGATAACCTTTCCCTTACGTGCCACCAGCACCTGTAATCCAGGAGTCATTTTTTTATCTATCGCCTTTTCAATGAGGTCATCAATTTTGTTGAGATTGTAAGAATTCATTCCCACCTGTTCAGGCAAACCATAGGACAGGCGTTCGAGATTTCGGGTTCTGTAACCGGTGCCCACAGGAAAATTATTCCCGGCACTTACAGGAAGCTTCCCTTTGGCTTCCAGAGCTCCAAAAATGATCTGTGCGGCCTTTTGCTGCCCAAGAATGGTATTTTGATAAGCTACCTGTATGGCCTCAAAATTGGCAGTGGTTTCCAGGTCAAGTAAGGCATAGGGACTGGTGAAAATATTAAGAATGACCTTATTTTTCCTTGCGATTTCATAGAGCCAGGTCTGCTCTTTTTGATTCAATTTGAAACCACTCCAGGGAGAAGCAGAAGATTGATGATATCCAATGATCACCTGGTTGTAAGAATCGAGTTTGTCTAAAAGCACGTTCAGATTTTCTGCTGAAACCGAATCTACCTGTGCATAGCGATTTAATTGCTCAAAAAAGGCATTTCCGGAGTCTTCTCCAAAATGCACGTAGGCGATCTTACTGGTCTCCAAATCCTGTATGGGTAAGGTAGACCGGTCATTTTTGATCACGGTCATCGCATTTTCGTAGAGTTTATGAGCAAGTACCTCATTACGAATGCTATTAAGATCTTCGATGACATATACAGGGTCTACAGGTTCATACTTATCAAGACCTACTTTGTATTTAGCGTAAAGAATTTTCCTGACGGAATGCTTCAGCCGGGCTTCAGTAATTAAGCCTTTATTATAGGCTTCTATGATCAATTCCGAAGCTTTGGGAACATCTTCAGAAAAGAGTAAAATATCATTCCCTGCCAAAAATGCCGCCAGGTCTATTTCTCCCGGCTCGTCAAAGTTGGCCACGCCCTTCATATTAAGAGCATCAGTAATTATAAGTCCGTTAAAGTTCAATTCTTCCTTTAAGATACCTGTGACAATTTCATGAGAAAGGCTGGAAGGAAATTCTGAACGTTCTTCGAGGCTGGGAACATTTAAATGTGCTACCATGACACTGCTTAGGCCTTCTGCTATTAACTCCCTGTAGGGAAAAAGTTCCTCTCTAAAGATCCTGTCACGGGAAAAATCCACAACGGGCAGGGTTTTATGGGAATCCCTCTCGGTATCCCCATGTCCCGGAAAATGTTTAGCGCTTCCAAGGACGCCTTCCCTTTGCATCCCTTTTATAAAGGCAATGGACTTACTGGTAACATTGGTTTTGTTTTCGCCAAAGGAACGATTGCCAATAATAGGGTTTTCAGGATTTGTATTGATGTCGACAACCGGGGCAAAATTCATGTGCACCCCCAGCCTTTTTGAATGTTGGGCTATACTGGCACCCACCTCTGTAATTAAATTTTCATCCTGAATAGCGCCCAGTGTCATATTCCAGGGATAAGCATAGGTAGAATCGAGACGCATCGCAAGGCCCCACTCTGCATCCATACCAATAAGCAATGGGATTTTGGAAAGCTCCTGCAATTCGTTCTGGATCTTCACCTGCCTTTTAGGACCTCCTTTGGAAAAGATCACCCCGCCAACATAATGCTGCTCCACCAATTCCTTGGCTTTTTCAATTTTGGAAGGAGGATCTGACGAGAAAACATCAATCATAAAAAGCTGCCCAACTTTCTCCTTCAGGGACATAGCATCATAGATGCTGTCTACCCATTGCCTTTGTTGCTCTACATCTTCAGCAATTAGAGGGCTGGTTTGGGAAAATGAAATTTGGGTAATAAAGAACGAGGCCAAAAAAAGGCCTAAAAAGGGGCTGCTTTTAATTTTCATTAGTTTAGAAAACGCTTGTGCCAGCTTTCAGATGCAGGTACTTCCCAATCTGAAAGATATTCAGCTTTATTGTTCACGAGGTTATTAAACACAATAGTCTTGGGCGAAACGGCTTTTTCTTTGGCCATCTTCCTGAAGTCTGTAAGCGTCTTATAAGCCACAAACTCCCCTTGCTTATAGGAGACATTCATCTTGTCAAGAAGATCGACATTATAATCTTTCTCAAGCTGCTGAATAAAGCGTACAGATTCATCTATGGAACATCCTGTGGCCGCATTCATTTTCTGGTCGAGTGCAAGAATAATGAATCGCCTGTAGCGCATTTCATAAGAAGCCTGAAGATTGGCGCCGTGGGCAGTCCACTGCTCAATAAAAGCCTGAAGTTTTTCTTTAATTTCGGTCTGCTCTTCCTCTGTAAAAGAGCGGTTTGCCTGAAAGACCCATACGCGGGAACTCTCTGGTAAAGTTTCAAATGGGACAAACATTTTCTGGATATAATTTAGTGATACAAAAATAAGAGATTTGAAGGCGGGATTCCAATTTGAGAAGGTTAAAGTTGTGTGATTTCCGCTTGTCAACCAACATTTGTTATTCCGGGGTAAAAGCATTTCACAAGCTGATAAAAATCATGATTTCCTGAAGTTTCCTCCTCTAAATTTGTTCTATGGACACAAAGGAGAAGGAACTTTTTAAAAAGGCAAGGAAACTTGGCTACCGTTCAAAAAAAGAACAGCTCCCCGAGCTGGCATCATGGCTGCGCGAGGAAAAGCAAATTCATGTGGAGGTGGGAAGCATTTGGGATGAACTAAACAATTATGTAGAATCATACTGCTACACTGTTACAGCACCAATTTGTGTTTATTACAATGAACCAATTCACGCAGCAGGAGGAAACTCTTACTTAGAAATGCAGCAACAGGGCCTTTCCGATGCCTTATTGCTATTATCCAGATACGACAAACAGAAGCATTTAAAAGCCACAGACGATGAAGTGGTCATTGCCTACTTAAAAGGCTATGGGGATAAAAACAAAATCCTTCCCCGCCCCGAATACCAAACAAATATTGAGAAATATGCTTATCTCCAGGGTAAACAGGGAGATTATATTGAAGAAGGACTCACCGAAGATGATATCCTCATCCTGGTGAGGAATAAAAAACCAGAAGAAGAGACTTTAAAACTGAAATAGAAAATATATAAAAAAGGGAGGGTCCAAAAATGACATTTTTGGACCCTCCCTTTTTTATATTTAGTTCCTGCACTAAAGGTCTTCTGCAGTTGCGATCATCTCTGCAATATCCATTACTGCAATATTGTCTTCCCTGTTCTTGGACTTAACCCCATCTGTCATCATCGTATTACAGAAAGGACATCCGGCAGCAATTACCTCCGGCTTAACTTCTATAGCCTGCTCTGTACGCGCTACATTGACATCTTCTTTCCCAGGTTCGGGTTCCTTAAACATCTGGGCACCCCCGGCACCACAACACATGGCGTCTTTTTTACACCTTTTCATCTCCACTAATTCAACTTCAAGTTTTCTTAGTAGATCACGGGGTGCTTCATAAATTCCATTTCCCCGACCTAAATAACAGGGGTCATGGAAAGTGATCCTTTTGCCCTTGAATTTTCCGCCTTCTACTGTTAGCTTGCCTTCTTCAAGCAAAGATTTAAGGAAAGTAGTGTGATGCATCACTTCATAATTCCCTCCAAGACCGGGATATTCGTTCTTGATTATATTGAAACAGTGAGGACAGGTGGTTACGATCTTCTTGATCTCATACCCGTTTAAAACCTCAATATTTCCGGCAGCCTGCATTTGGTAAAGAAATTCATTTCCGGCGCGTTTTGCAGGATCCCCGGTACAGCTTTCTTCTGTTCCAAGCACAGCAAAATCTACATTCGCCCTGTTGAGCAGCCTTACAAAAGCTTTAGTGATTTTCTTTGCCCTATCGTCAAAACTTCCGGAGCAACCTACCCAAAAAAGGACTTCCGGTTTCTTTCCTTCGGCCATATATTCTGCCATGGTAGGCACTTTAATATTTTCTGCCATTGTATTTTTTATTGCAGCCTCAAAAAGGCCAATTTTGTAATTAATTTTCGTTTGCCCAATTTAAGCGATCCATTTGGTTGTAAGGCCATGGTGCTCCATTGTTCTCGATGTTACCCATCGCATTATTTAAATCTGCCGGTCCGGCGCTTTGTTCCATCATTAGGTACCTTCTCATCTCCACAATTATGGAAAGTGGATCAATTCCCACAGGACATGCCTCTATACACATTTGACAGGTCGTACATGCCCAAATTTCCTCCCTTAAGATGTAATCATCGAGAAGTTGTTTACCATCATCTTCAAATTTTCCATTCTTGTTGATGTTCTCTCCCACTTCTTCCAAACGATCCCTGGTGTCCATCATGATCTTTCTTGGAGAAAGCAATTTCCCGGTGTTGTTCGCGGGACATTGATCTGTACATCGTCCACATTCGGTACAGGTGTAAGCATTTAGCAGCTGCACTCTGTTTAGATCAAAAACATCTGAGGCTCCAAATTTTTCGGGCTCCCCTTCTGCTTCCCCTTCAGGCTCTGCGGGCGCAGCAAATGGGTCGGCATCCGGATCCATCATTAGCTGCACTTCTTGAGTCACAGCTTCAATATTATCAAATTCTGCTTTTGGTTTAATCTTGGAATAGTAAACATTTGGAAAAGCCAGAAGTATATGAAGATGCTTTGAATAGTACAGGTAATTCAAAAAGAAAAGAATCCCTAAAATATGTAACCACCAGGCTGTTCTTTCAATAATTATAAGTGTGGAGTTAGCAAAACCATCCAGGAGAGGCAGTAAAAAACTACTCACGGGAAAAGCACCGGCGATCTCTCCACTAGCCATGGCATAGTGAGGAGCAAGGTTAAGCTGTAATTGATAATCGGCAGCATTCATGATTAGAAAGAGCGACATGAGCACCATCTCGAAGTACAGGATGTAATTGGCATCATTCTTCGGCCACTCGGTAAGCTCTCTGGCCCTGAATCTCTGAATGGTCAAAATATTACGTCTTATCCAGAAAATAATCACTCCTACAAGAACCAGTAAAGCCAGAATTTCAAAAGCACCTATTAGAAAACTATAGAAAGAACCGGCAAAGGCAAAAATTCTGTGAGTACCAAAGATCCCGTCAATTATAATTTCCAGGACTTCTATGTTGATGATAATAAAACCGAGATAAACAATGACGTGAATAATACCCGATACAGGCCTGCGCACCATCTTGTACTGCCCAAGGGCTATTTTAGCCATTTTACCCCATCTTTCTCCGGGATTGTCGGTTCGGTCGGCTTCCCGACCCAGTTTAATATTCCGGATCATCCTCCGGATGTTGCGAATAAAAATACCTAACCCAATTGCGATGGCAAGGATAAAGGCGATTTGTGCAATAATCTGCATGGTTGGTTGGTTATTTTAATGAATCTCGAGGGGGCGAATAAGGACCCGGGTTTTTTCCAAAGATAGAAAAATGTACGTAACGTTTTGGATTCAATTTCACATCCTGTATCAATGCATCCAATTGGTTGGTTGCTCTTTCAAGATTATTAAAGACCGAAGGATCATTAAGTAGCTTGGCTGCAGTTCCCTCTCCCGAATTAAGTTTTTCGGTTACATTTTCAAAATTAGCCACTGCCGTTTCCAGATCCTCTGTTACCTTCCTTACATCAAATTGAGAAAGAGTATCTGAAAAATTACTGAAGTTTTCGGCCATTTCATCAAGGTTGGTGAAAGTGCGGTTTAGCTTTGGAGAATTTTCAGATAAAACACCTTCTACCGTGTTTGCCGAATTATTTAGTGAAGCAATAGTTGCGTTAAGATTAGCAATACTATTTTTTAAATTTTGACGGGTAGTAGGATTCATTACCTCGTTAAAGGAATTTATAAGGGAATCTGTACTTACAATAACTTTCTCAACTTTTTCCTGAAGAGGTGTCAACCTTTCATTTACCAGTTCCAGTAGCCCCTCTTCTATCGCACCAGGCAATGTGTCACCAGATTTGGCCATTTGCCCTTCTTCATACTTTGGTATAATTGCAAGAGATTTTCCTCCAATAAGTCCACCCCCATATATTTGGGCGACACTATTTTCAGAAAAAGGAAAAGAATTATCAACAAGAAAAGTCACCACCAGTTTACCTGAATGATCTAAAAAACCAATCTTAGTCACATTTCCCACCTTGAGCCCATTGATGGTCACGGGAGATGAAGGCGAAAGCCCCTCTACATCATTATAAACGGCATAAAAGGTCCTACTGGAGTCAAACCAGTTTTTCCCTTTTAAAAAGCTATATCCAAAAATGAACAGAAGAATGGCAACTATGGCCAAAAGAGCAGTTTTAACCTCCTTAGTATATTTCACAAAAGTCGTCCTATTTGATTAGGGACAAATATAAAATTTATATAGTAAAGAAGGCCTATTCCATTTTTGTTTTTAACGCCTCATTAACGCTGATCTTCTCATTTCCACGGAATGCGACTATGTAACTGTCGGGGTAACCGGTACGTTTTGCCTTATCATGCAAATCCTGTATCTGGGAATAACTGGAAGATGCGCCATAATAATATTTGAAGAGTTTGCCTTCCTTATTTCTTGAAACCTGGTCCAATCCTTTAAAATTTCTTGAATTTGGATCCAGTTTTTTACCTGATGCCGCCAGCTGTACCTTAAAGGTTATTCCATCATATACATCAAGAGGTCTATCTTGAGATTCCTGTGTGAGCTCGATAGGAGGATTAGCTTCTATGTTGTCCAGAATAGAAAGATTCATGGAATTTTTGTAATCCTTTACGGCACGAATAATAGATTCAGAAATTGCAGCCTGACCGGCGGCACTGTTAAGAAAAGCACCTTCGGACCTATTGCTTAAAAATCCTGCTTCTATAAGTACACTGGGCATATATGTCTCCCTCAATACCAGGAACCCCGCCTGTTTTACTCCGCGGTTAACCCGTTTATTTATATTCGTAAAATTCTTCTGAATAAAATCTGCAAGTAAAATACTTTGATCCAGATATTCTTCCTGCATTAGAGTAAGCCCTATATACGATTCAGGAGAATTAGGATTAAAGCCATCATAGGTCATTTCATAATCTTCCTCAAGAAAGATTACCTGGTTCTCACGCATTGCCACCTCCAGGTTGTCCTGGTTACGGTGAAGCCCAAGTACAAAGGTCTCGGTACCCTGGGCCTGGGATTTATGACCATTCATGTGAATTGAAACAAAAAGATCTGCTTCGGCCTTATTTGCGATCTGTGCTCTTCCTGCCAGAGTTACAAAAACATCCGACTTACGGGTGTAGATCACCTTAATATCCGGAATCTTTTCAAGTTCGGCACCAACTTTAAGGGCGATATTTAAAGCAATTCCTTTTTCTTTATAACCGTTCCAGGTGTTTCCCGGATCCTGACCTCCATGCCCCGCATCTAACACGACTACAAAGGGATCGCGCGGCGGATCTCCTGCTACAGAAGCAGCCATTAAAGGATTAATAGCAGTAAAAAATATTAAAATTGCAAGAAAATTCGTTTTCATATTGAAATAACGGTTCATTGGGGTACTTATTATTTTTAGTGAACTCAAAAGGTACCTTAAAAAATATATGTAATTTTGAGACTTCAAAAAACGAGCCACACCATACAAAAATAGCATAACTACCATTGCGAACAAAGATACTTTACATACTTTCCTGCTGTATTTTTTTGCTTTCTTTAGCCTCAAAATCCACAGCACAGGAAATTAAAACCAAAGAAGGTATCCGCATCCCTGCAGAACGTGAGCCTGTACAACCCATTCAGGATTCTATAAAAATAGAAGCTCCAATTCCTGTAATTACACTTACTCCACAAGATACTGTACGACCCAAACGGGAAATGCTGGCCGATAGAGTTGTTTATACTGCAGAAGACTACATGCGCCTGAGTCCACGTGAAAACAGGATATACCTTTATAATAATGCCGAAGTGACCTATGGGGATATCAACATCACCGCAGGAAGGATCATTCTCGACAATGAACGCAATGAAGTTTATGCCTACGGAATTGTAGATACGGCAGGAGTTTACACCCAAAAACCGGTATTCACGCAGGCCCAGAATGTGGTGCGCCCGGATTCTATTCGTTTCAATTTTGATTCTGAAAAAGCCCTCGTCTTCAATTCCCGAACAGATCAGGGAGAATTTAAAG
The DNA here is from genome assembly GCA_963709775.1 of uncultured Flavobacteriaceae bacterium. Lineage (GTDB taxonomy): Bacteria > Bacteroidota > Bacteroidia > Flavobacteriales > Flavobacteriaceae > Salinimicrobium. The sequence continues at coordinate 88,563 of CAVPXS010000003.1, forward strand.
TGCTCGGTCAAATCACAAAGCGTGAAAATGACTCGGTGTATTACATGAAAAATGTGAGGTTTACCACCTCCCCTAATGAAGAAAACCCCGATTATTATTTTTATGCCAGAAGGATCAAGTTGGTGCCCGATAAAAAGATAGTCTCCGGCCTGGTGAATATGTACATTGCCGATGTCCCTACTCCTTTAGGTCTTCCGTTTGGCTATTTCCCAATGACCGATGAACAGACTTCAGGAATTATATTTCCATCATTCGGGGATGACAACAACCGCGGATTCTTCCTGCAAAATGGAGGTTATTATTTTGCAATTAACGATTATGTAGATCTAACGGTGCTGGGAGATTATTACACTAACGGGAGCTACGGGTTAAAAATGGAATCTTCTTATGCCCTGCGTTATAGATTTAGGGGTAACCTCAGCTTTAGATATGAAAAGCAAATAAACAGTGAAAGAGGTTTTCCCGATTTTTCTGAAGGTACTATTTACAACCTGCGCTGGAACCACTCCCAGGATTCAAAGGCAAATCCTTCTTCAAGGTTCTCGGCAGCCGTGAACCTGGGTAGTAGTGACTATTACCAGGCCTCTACCAACCAAATGAACACCGGGAACAGGTTGACAAACACATTAACTTCTTCGGTTTCTTATTCTAAAACATTCAATATTGAGCCGCAGGTAAACCTCAGCATCACTGCCACACACAGCCAGAACACCAATACCAATCAAATAAATATGACCCTGCCAACAGTGCAGGCAAGTATGGCGAGAGTTTATCCTTTCGAGCCAAAGGTGGGTTCCAAAAAGGGGATTATTGAGAATATAAATTTCCAGTACAACTTTCGGGGCGAGAACAGATTCCAGACCACAGACTCGCTTTTTTTCAAACCTGAAATGTTTAAAGATGCCGTATTTGGCGCACAGCACACTATTCCGCTTACCACAAACTTTAAATTATTCAACTACTTAAGCGTAAGTGCGGGGACAAATTACACCGAGTCGTGGGTTTTCCAAACCTTCGAAAGATCTTATGATGAGGAAGCCCGCCTGGAGGTTATAGATACTGTAAGTGGTTTTGACTCTTATCGCACCTACAATTTCAACACCAGTATAGGAACTACCATTTATGGGATGAAAACCTTTAGCGGTGATGGTAAGTATCAGGCAATTCGCCACGTGATGCGCCCTTCTATTAGCTATAATATCAATCCGGGATTTGATTACTATTACGATCAATATGTCATCCCCGGGACAGAGGAACAGGAAGAACGTGTTGTGGATTATTCTCGATTTCAGGGTACCCTATATGGACCTCCGGGAAAAACCTTTTCCAGTTCCATTGGCCTGTCGTTAAGTAATACTTTTGAAGCTAAGGTGAAAGATTCCGTAGATGCCGAACCACGGAAGGTAAAACTGCTAAATAATTTCAATATTAGTACTTCCTACAATCTTGCAGGAGATTCACTAAAGCTCTCCCCTATTAGCATACGCGGAAGTATCCCGGTTGTACAGAACAAGCTGGATATCAATTTTGGAAGCAACCTTGATATTTATGCTTTAAACAACGACAACCGCCGCATTGATAAATTAAATATTGAAAATGGCGGAAGTCTCTTCAGGCTCACTAATGCAAACGTAAGTTTTGGATATTCTTTCTCGAGCAAGGATTTTTCGGGCGGGAAAGAAAATGTCAACAGGCTTGAAAATCAAACCTTCAGAAATGGAGGAAGACCCGATGACCTCTTTGGAAAAGACATGGACATCGATGGTACTTTTTATGACGAGAAAGAAACTGATATGCCCAATGAAGAGGAGAACGAAAACTCATGGTACAATTTTGAGATACCGTGGAACCTTAGGCTGGCTTATGCTATGAACTACAGTAACAGTGCAAGACAAAATGAGATTTCTTCACATTCCCTTATGTTCTCGGGAGATGTGGAATTTTCTCCGAAATGGACTGTTGGTGCCTCTTCAGGTTATGATTTTGTAAATACCGGTTTCACGTACACCCAGTTGCGTTTTGCACGGGATCTTGAAAGCTGGAGAATGACCTTTAGCTGGACTCCTTTCGGAGTTTATAAGCAGTGGAATTTCTTTATAGGGATCAAGTCTTCCTTGTTGAGGGATATTAAATATGAAAAAAGGAGAGAAAGAGACAGAAGTTTATAAAAGCTAAAAAATTATGAAAACCATCATTCAAACCAAAGATGCTCCGGCACCAATAGGAGCTTACAACCAGGCTGTTTTAAGCGGAAACACTTTATATATTTCGGGACAGATCGCAATTAATCCCGTTAACGGGGAACTGGAACAGAAAAATATTGAAGAGGAGACAGAACAGGTAATGCGCAACCTCAAAGCCATACTGGCTGCAGCCGAAATGGACTTTGAAAATGTGGTGAAGAGCTCAATCTTCATAAGTGACATGAATAATTTCGCCAGGATCAATGGTGTTTATTCCAAATATTTTGAAGAAGCGACAGCCCCGGCACGGGAAACTGTGGAGGTGGCGAATCTTCCAAAGTTTGTGAATGTGGAAATAAGTATGATCGCAGTTAAGTAAAGATAATAACAAAGATCAAAAATGAATATGACAGGGGCTCAAAAATGGCATTTTTGAGCCCCTGTTCTTTTATATATCGTCGGCACCGGGGAACCGGATATAATCTGGCGCAAGACTCTTCTGTTTCTCAACCGGACCTTCTTCCTCTTCCTCTTTTATGGCTGAGCTCGAGATTTCCCTGTCTACAACTTTTCGCAACAGTTCTTTAAAGGTATCAAAATCCACCTGGTAAGACAGTCCAACTCCCTGGGTGAAGCCCAGTTCCTCTCCCAGGTACTGAATATTGTTTTCCCTGTTAAAGATCTTCGCTCGCAGGTTCCCTTCTTCATTTAACAGAAATTCGATCTCCAGGTTACCAACAATTACTGTTTCGGTAACACCTCCTACAGGCACTCCCACCTGGCCGTTGATAAGTACCCGTTCACTTATCTGCGTGGAAAGGGTGACTCCAAACCGGTCGGCCATTGATTGTTCCGGAGTTCGGGAACCCTGTTCATAATTAAGTCCAACTTCAAATACACCTCCATCGTCTCCCACCAAACTGCTAAACAGCCCTGAAGATGCACTTTGGAAAACCCCTCCTAAAATGGCACTTCCGGCACTCCCTCCAAATACGTCGGGGGTATAAAATTGTCCCAGGGCCAACAGGGAGAACGCCTGGGCTTCACTATTACCACTGGTTTCAATCTTATATTCCAGTTCAGACCTTACCGTCGAAGCAACATTAGGATATTCCAGGTCAAATGAAAAGTCGGGTTGTACCAGTTCACCTTCCAGATTGATCACTACTTCTACCGGTATTCTTCGGCTAATCCCCGGGTTGTCCAGGATGATCGAAGGGTTGGCATGAGCTTCGTAAACAGCGCTTATGTTAAGGTCGGCAAGTGCAGGGTTACCATTCCAGTTGATACTTCCTCCCGGTCTCACTTCAAATCGTTTTTGAAGCGCCCCGTAATTAAAAATATATTCTCCTGTGTTTGCAATAAAGTCACCCCACATATTGAATTTTCCCAGGGTATTGATCTCAATTAGCAAAGTACCTGCTCCTCTTCCCCGAAGTATACTTCCGTCAATATCCAGTTCCACCAAAGCATCATTGGTGACATCCAGATCAAAGTTGAGTTCCAGACCTTTCACCTCCTGGAATTCCAGTTCTTCCCCTGCCAGGCGTGCAGCCTTCTCTTCGGGACTTAAAAAGTGGATAAAAGAGTTGTCTCCAATACTTTCAGAATCATTTATTGGGATTTTAAAAACCGTTCCTCTACGTGTGGCTGCTATCACATCAATTACAAGTTCTGAAGTGGGGCCGTAAATAGAAGCATTTCCCCCAATGAACGCGGTACCATAGTAAAGGGCCTCCTCGTCATATTCGGTGTCCAGCACTAAAAGACGATCGGTGGAAATGTTCAATCCTAAAATCCAGTCTCTAAAGTTTGTATGTGAAATAGTGCCATCAAGAATACCCTTTGTATTGTATTTGGTATCGGTAATTCCAATCTCATCAAAATTAAATTGCTGCTGAGTCAAATTCACCACGGCTCCTTCTTCAAAGGCGTAATCCACTTCAAGATAAGGAACAGACAGGCCGGCATTATCAAGAAAAAGCCTACCCTCTATTTCAGGATTTCGGTAGTCTCCCGAAATATAGGCTTCTCCCGAAACCAGCCCCCTTATATTACTAATGACATCCTTCCCCAACGGACTAAAAGCTGCCATGTTGAAATTTTTAAGATCTACATCCAGGGCAATTTCAGGAGAATCCTCTTCGACAGAGATTTCTCCAATAGCCGAAAGTGATTCCAATCCGTCATTTCTAAGGGATGTATTGACATTATAGAGACTTAGATCCCGATTGCCCATTACGTCCAGGTTAAGAATTCCCAGCATCTGGTCATTAAGAGTGAGATCATTTACTGTAAGAGAGGTGTTAGGGTAGTAAGCACCATCCTGCTGCAAAAGGTTCAGCGAACCGTTTACTATCCCTCCCATTTCCAGGCTTGGAATTTCGGGGGTGATCTTGTACAGGTCCACGTTGTCAAACTCCATTTGAAAATCCTTATAGGTAGAATCCCGCATAACCCCTGCGAGCCGAATTTCCTCATTTTCATGACTAAGCACAAGGGAGTCAATTACTACATCATTAAATCCTTTAGAGAAAATTATCCTGTTGGACCTGTTTCCCTCCTCATTAAGGCGCCAAACACTTTCCTTGAATTTTAAGTCTGAAGGTTGTAAGCCAACTACAGAATTATTATTCTCATTAATGGTGTGGTACAAATTCAGGTTAAACTCATCGTTACTTTTTGGACCACCTTTAAATTCCGATCGCATAAAGAGCGTATCGTTAAGCGTAACATTAATAAGATTGAAATCTTTTATATTATAAAAGCTGGTCGCAACACTGTCAATTTCAATAAAGGTATTGAAAAGCGGATTCGAGTTATCTACCTGAATATTAACCTTTTCAAACAGGTTATCGAAAGCTTCTATTTGAGGGGATCGAAAAGCTAATCGAAACTCAGATTCATCAGATTCCACACTTCCGCGGATGAAGGTATTGGGCGCCAGTGCAATTTCCGGATAAAATACTTCTACGATCTTATTGTAAATATCAAAATCAAAATTGAGGTACTGGTCGGTTGTGATCTTATTGGGGCGATAGTTAGTGTAAAGACTTCCCACCGCATTCTCGACCAGGGCAGGAACTTCTGTAATATCAAATATTCCTTCTATGGTACCATTAATAACATCTGGAGAATTCACTTCTATAGTTCTTACAGGCCCATCAAAATCTGAAGTTATTTCCAGATCCTTGAACATATAGGTGTCATTATCATTCTTATAAGAAGTATTCAGAAGATAGATTTCTCCTTCAAAATTGTTAAGGTTGGTGCCTTCAATGTTCATGATGACATCCCCCTGAAAATTAGAGATACTGTCGCGTTGAACAAGATTTAAAGCAGCCAGATCGGCATGCGCCACCGAGGCTTCAAAATCATACACATTGATATCGGCAGAAAAATCTGCGAGCCCGTTAAATTCCATTCGAAGATTAGGATCCAGAGAGATCACATTTCCGTTGAAAAGAGGAGCTTTTAATGTACCCCGCAGCTTGAGGTTATTATAGGCGTAATCTTTAAACACGAGCTTTGAAATACTTCCCTGCACCTGGGTGTTAAGAGTCTCGGTGGTAAAACCTCTCCCGTCAAAAGTGACATTTAAGGAGGTGGTTCCCAGATCCTGCACATTGGCCAGCCGCCCAACATTGAAATCGCGTACCACCAGGCGACCTTTATAGGAAGTGATCACGCCTTCCCCAAAGCCTTTCATTTGCAGGTCTACCTGGGCTGTTCCCAATTGTGAGAACAGGTTAGCATCTGTAGACAAAGAATTTTCTGAAACAAAAATATCCCCCTCGAGCTGAACGTTCCCCAACTCCCTTAGTTCTTTTGGCAGTTTATCCCGCAATAAACCCGGGAGTAGATTAATAAGATCATAATAATTAGTGGAAAGATTGGTGATCTCTCCATTTAACGAAAACTCATCCTCCTGTGAGGACAAGGAATTTGTGATTTGCAGGTCTCCTTCAAGACGGGTACGGTCAAGGCCGTTCATTTTAAGGTCGACCAGCATAAAATCATTTAAAATTCCGTCAAGCGTGGTAGAAATATTGATCTTTTGGTCCTTCCCGAATTTGTCGTAAAATGGCTCCAGGTCATTAGTAGAGATGGTTGATGGCCTTAGGGTCATTTCAACAGGCACCTTATTTATAAAGCCGGCAAAACCATTGGTAATATCAAAACGAATGTCCGAATCAATTTTCGAATAAGGAGTTTCGATCTGGAGATCTTCCAGGACCATTTCTTCGGAAGTATAGCCGAAATTAGTACTTAAATGATCCACCCGGATTCCCCTGTTTTCAAACCCGGAAAGCCTTTCAATATCTACATAAACATCTGAATTTTCCACCAGAAGATCGCTGGCCAAAATGTTTAGATCATCTAAATTGATTACTTCAGGCGTATTTAAATTTTGATTTATGTAGCTAAATTCTCCATCAACTACTTCCAGCCTGGCAACGGTAAGCATAAAAGGAGTCGGCTCCTTCTTTTTCTGAGTTTTCAGCTTATTCAGAAAGATATTCAGATTATCCCGCTCCTCCCCTTCATAAACTTTCATATGCATGGAAAGTTCCCGTGCCGTGGTAGCTCCCAGAGTTGGATTATTGTTATAAATACTTCTTAGACTGGTAGCCGAAGTTTTTATTCTTTCAGAAAAAATAAGGGTGTCCTGGTGGTGGTCGAGGATCAAGACATCCTTCAAATTAAGCTTCCCACTATAAGTGAGACCTACCCGCCCTATCCTAATATCCACATCTTTAGATTCTTTAAGGGAATCTGTGATTTTTCGTGCAACAAAAGTTTGTACAGAGGGAATGGAAAATACTATCAACAAAATGATGAAAATCAGCAGCAGAGAGAGCAGCGTTTTACCTAGTATTTTCCAGAATTTTCTGATAGTTTTTTTAGTTATAACTTTGCGAACAATATTAACAATTTTCGGGCCTAAATACTAGGGATGGCAGTACAAAATATTTACATACTCGGCATTGAATCATCCTGTGATGATACTGCTGCCGCAGTACTTCATAATGGTAAAATTTTATCTAATGTTGTTGCGACTCAAGAGGTCCATCAAAAGTACGGGGGTGTGGTGCCCGAGCTGGCTTCAAGAGCTCACCAACAGAACATTGTACCCGTAATTCATGAAGCTCTTTCCAGGGCCGGAGTTACGAAAGAAGATCTTTCTGCAATTGCTTTTACACGGGGTCCCGGTTTGATGGGTTCTCTTCTGGTAGGAACCTCTTTTGCAAAATCCCTGTCTTTAGGACTTAAGATCCCGCTTTTGGACGTTAACCACATGCAGGCTCACATCCTTGCCCACTTTATTGAGGAAGAGGATTTTCAAAAACCGCAATTTCCATTTCTTGCTCTAACGATTAGCGGGGGTCACACCCAGATCGTTAAAGTATCGGACTATTTTAAAATGGAAGTAATTGGAGAAACTCTAGACGATGCAGTGGGAGAAGCTTTTGATAAAAGTGCAAAGATCCTTGGTCTCCCCTATCCCGGCGGCCCTTTGGTAGATAAAAATGCTCAAAAAGGCAATCCTAAAGCTTTCCCTTTTCCCAAACCAAAAGTGGAAGGTTTGAACTTTAGCTTCAGCGGTTTAAAAACTTCTATTCTTTACTTTATTCAGAAACAGTTAAAGGAAGATCCGAAGTTTATTGAAGAAAACATTGAGGATATCTGCGCCTCAATTCAGCACACCATAATTAATATTCTTATGGATAAATTGAAAAAAGCAGTGAAACAAACAGGGATAAAAGAAATTGCCATTGCGGGAGGCGTATCGGCCAATAGCGGCATCAGGAAAACCCTTGTGGAAGCGCAGGCTAAGTACGGCTGGAAAACTTATATCCCAAAATTTGAATATACTACAGATAATGCAGCGATGATCGCCATTGCCGGCCATTATAAATTTATTTCTGAAGATTTTGCAGACCTTGGAGTGACCGCCAAAGCAAGAATTAAAATGTAAACCATGCAGCTCTTTTTCCATCCTGAAGTAACTGAAGATCATAAGGAAGTCCGCTTTTCCAGGGAGGAGAGCAAACATATTGTGAAGGTGCTTCGCAAGCGTGAAGGAGACCGCCTACACCTCACCAACGGGAAAGGCTGGATCTTCGAAACAGAAATTACCCTGGCCGAAGCCAATAACTGTACCGCCCGCATTTTAAAGACAGAAAAAGAGGCACCGGCATCATATCATTTACACCTGGCGGTTGCCCCTACAAAAATGAACGATCGTTATGAGTGGTTCCTGGAAAAAGCCACAGAAATAGGGATCCAGGAGATCACGCCTGTGATTTGTGATCACAGTGAACGAAAAGTAGTGAAATCTGAACGCTTTCAAAGAGTGATCCAGAGTGCTCTAAAGCAGTCCCTGCACACCAGGTTTCCGGTGTTGCATGAACCAATCAGTTTTAAGGATTTTATAGAGAAAGATCATCCTGAAGCGAGGTTTATTGCGCATTGTGAAGATTCCATGCCAAGAAAATTACTTTCAGGAAGTCTCAAAAAAGGCATTTCGGCGACAATTTTAATCGGGCCCGAAGGAGATTTCTCCCCCGAAGAGATCAAAATGGCAATAGAAGCAGGCTGGAAACCGGTAAGCCTTGGAAACAGCAGGTTAAGAACTGAAACTGCAGCTGTGGTGGCCTGCCATACAGCTGCATTGATCAATGAAGAAGAATAACATTCCTTTTTGCTATTTTAGAGACATGAATAAAGTGCTGCTATTTTTCCTATTTGCTTTTTTCGCCGTAAATCTACAGGCGCAACAGGTAGCAGTGCTCAAGTACGGCGGTGGGGGCGATTGGTACAGCAACCCTACAGCGGTTCCCAATCTTATACAGTTCAGCAACCAAAATATTAAGACCTCAATTGATCCCCAACCCGGGGCGGTGGAACCGGGCAGTACAGACATTTTCCAGTATCCGTTGATCTTTATGACCGGGCATGGTAATGTGTTCTTTAGTGAAGAAGACGCATTAAATCTTCGGAATTACCTCCTGGGAGGAGGATTTTTGCACATCGATGACAATTACGGAATGAATGAATTCATTCGGAGGGAACTTAAAAAAGTTTTTCCTGAAAAAGAGCTCGAGGAACTTCCCACTTCCCATCCCATTTTTTCTGCAGCATTTAATTATCCCAATGGCCTGCCAAAGATCCATGAACACGACGGGCTTCGTCCGCAAGCTTTTGGCATTTTTGAAAATGGAAGGCTTCTGTGCCTGTTCACCTTTGAAACCGACCTTAGCGATGGCTGGGAAGATCCACAGGTGCACAATGATCCAGAAGAAGTGAGATTAAAGGCCCTACGAATGGGTGCAAACATTGTAAAATTTGCTTTTTCCAACTAATGCAGGCAACACACGATTCCACTACTTTCGAAAAGAAGAAATTTCCTATTGTTCTTATCCTTGACGGAATTTCAAGTCCGGCGAATATGGGCAGCCTTTTCAGGCTGGCCGATGCTTTTGGGATTGAGAAGCTTATCTTCTGTGAAAGCCCGGTAGATTTAAAAAGTAACAGGTTGAAGAGAACAGCCAGGGCTACAATAAAAAATGTGCTTTTTGAGGAACGGGAAAATTCTGAAGCTGTTTGCAGGGAATTGAAAGTAGAGGGATATAAAATTTTGGCATTGGAAGTGGCATCGGGAAGTATTCCGGTTCAGGAAAGTAATTTTCAGAATCAGGAGAAAGTGGCCCTGGTGCTGGGAAATGAAAGCCGGGGAGTTAAAAAAGAAATCCTGGAAATGGCCGATAATCTTCTGCATATCGAAATGTTTGGAGATAACAGCAGCATGAATGTTACTCATGCTGCGGCAATAGCACTTTTTGAAATCACAAAAAGGCTGCAGCCAGTTCGATGAGAAATAATATATTTACCCCGTGAACGAAAAAGAACTTTCCTACGGAATCCTCCGCGCCATTGCCATAATACTGGGGGTGGTTTTTCTTCTTTATTTTCTATATCTCATACAGTCTGTACTGGTATACATTGCTATTGCCGGGGTGATCTCGCTAGTGGGCCGACCAGTCGTACTATTCCTGAAAAACCATTTAAAGATCCCGAATAAATTTGCAGTGGTAATTGTATTACTGCTGGTTTTGAGCAGTTTCATAGGCTTGATCACCATTTTTATTCCTATCGTAGTGGAACAGAGTAAAAACCTGGGACAAATAGATATGGACGCGTTTACCCGGGATTTGAACGAGTTAAATAACCAGATCAATAATTATCTTGGTGTTGAAGAGATCAATATCATTGAAGGCATCAAACAAACCGAATTTGTAAGAAATTTTGACCTTTCTACCATCCCAAGCTACTTAAATAATTTCTTTGGGATCCTGGGAGCGGGAGTGATCGCAATTTTTTCCATAATATTTATTTCCTTCTTTTTCCTCAAGGACAGCCGCCTAATGCTCAACAGTATCCTGGTTTTTGCCAATAAAGGCCATGAAGATAAGTTCCAGCGGGTCTTTAATAAGATCAAGGTGTTGTTATCCCGCTATTTCGTAGGGCTTACTATGCAGATCACGGTTCTCTTTATTCTATACAGCATTTTGTTATCTCTGTTTGAGATCAACAATCCAATTGCTATTGCCTTCATCTGCGCATTTCTGAATATCGTGCCCTACCTGGGGCCAATTATCGCCGGAATTTTAGTTTCGCTTTTTGTCATTTCCAGCAACCTGGGAGCCGACTTCCAAACCATTATTCTGCCGCAGCTTATGTATGTAATGTCCGGGTATCTTATTTGTCAGTTGATCGATAATTTTATTAATCAGCCGCTTATTTTTGGAGCCAGTGTACGGTCCCATCCCCTGGAGATCTTCCTGGTGATCCTTATTGCTGGATTAACTTCAGGAATATTGGGAATGGTGGTAGCTGTGCCTTTCTACACCGCGATCAAGGTGATTGCAAAAGAATCTTTAAGCGAATATAAGATCGTAAAACGATTAACAAGGGATCTATAATTGAACCGGAAACTTCTAAATAACGAGGTTCAGGAGTTTTTAGAGAACAACTATAAAACTGAGGTGTCAAAAATGGCATTTCAGGGCAGTCCTTTTGAAGGTATTTCTACACAGGAGCTTTTGGTGCAGCTTTCGGGAAAAAAAAGAGCAGAAAAAAAATTGCCTCTCTGGTTCCAAACCCGGGAGATCATTTATCCTCCCAACGTTAATTTGGAGCAGACTTCTTCCGAAGTTACTGCAAAATACAAAGCTTCTTTGGTAGAAGGTGACAGCCTTCTGGATCTTACCGGGTGGTTTTGGAATCGATAGCTTTTACTTTGCACAAAAGATAAAAACAGTAAGACATTTTGAACTTAATCCTGAACTGCAGGAAATCGCTTCTCACAACTTTCAAATACTGGACGCCAAAAATGTCATTTCTGAAGCCGGAGATGGAATTGAATTCCTGAAAAAAACGACTGAAAAATTTGACTGGATCTATATTGATCCTTCCCGGCGCGACGAAGCGGGAGGACGGGTCTTTTTCCTTTCTGACTGTTTACCCAATGTTCCCGAAAATATAGAATTGCTTCAGGAGAAGGCAAATAATATACTCGTGAAGACCTCTCCCCTGCTCGACCTGCAGGCCGGGCTTAACGAGCTGGAGAATGTTCATGAGATTCATATTGTGGCTGTCGAAAATGATGTAAAAGAACTGCTTTGGATCCTGAAGAAAGATGCTTCGGAAGTAATCCGGATTAAAACGGTGAATTTTCAGAAGAAAGGAGAGCAGATCTATGAAAGTACTTTCGGTCAAAATCTTCCTGAAAACTTCGGGGATCCTGAAGTCTATCTGTACGAACCCAATGCAGCTATAATGAAAAGCGGTTTATTTGCTGCCTTAGGAAAGGATCTTGGACTTAACAAACTTCATCCCAATACCCAGTTGTTTACTTCAGATAAGCCTGTAGACTTCCCGGGAAGGCGTTTTAAGATCCTGCAGGTACTGCCTTTCAGAAAAAAACAGCTAAAGAAGGAACTTCAGTTAAAAAAAGCCAATATCTCCACCCGCAATTTCCCTGAAACAGTTGCAGACTTAAGGAAGCAGCTCAAATTAAAAGAAGGAGGCGATTCTTACCTATTCTTTACTACCCTTAAAAATGAAGAAAAAGTGGTGCTGGTGTGTCAAAAAAGCTGATTTGGAAGACTATTCCAGGTGAACTTCATTAGACACCGTCTTTTTTGGAGAATTTTCTTTTGAGGATCGAAATTTCCGCAGAAGATTACGGGGTGCAATGTAGAAAGCGGCAACAAAAACAAAGTAAATATTCAATAGTGTTATCCTTGCCACATCCTGCCAGGGCTTGAAATGCGTGACTCTTTCCTGAGGGTCATAAAGTACCTTCACAGGGAGATTGATCACCTTCACTCCGCTCCAGGCTGCTTTTACGATCACTTCGATCTCCAGTTCAAACCTGGAGGTGTATAAAGAAAGAGAATTTACAGCCTCAAGAGGGTAAAGCCTGTAACCGCATTGAGTGTCTTTCAATTTAATTCCGGTTTCCACCCAATACCAAAAGGTGGAAAAGCGGTTTCCAATACTACTTTTATCGGGCACTGTAGGATCGTCCATTTTTCGGGAACCAATAACCAAAAGATCGGGTTGGGAAGTAATGTGTTCTTCCAGGGCATCAAGAAATACATGCAGATCATCGGGGAAGTGCTGCCCATCGGAATCCATTGAAATGGCATACTTGTAGCCCATTTTTTGAGCTTCCTTAAAACCTCTTTTCAGCGCATTACCTTTTCCTTTGTTTACCGGAATATTGATCACCTGCAGAAAAGAATAATTTTCAAGGATGCGTTCGGTATTATCGGTGGAACCGTCATTTACCACTATGATGTTTTTGGTGTAATTGTACACTTCATCAATTACCCTCTGCAAGGTCTTGTGGTTATTATATGTAGGAATAAGGACACAACAATGAAGTGCGTCAAATCGTGATTGATATGAGGGTTCCAGATCCAAAAACTGATTTGGTTTAAAATTAAAAATATAACAGAAACGCCTTTCCTGTTCGGGGGACAAATTTAGGCAGAAAAGGATTAAATAGGGTAAACAATCAAGTACATATTTGATTCCTCTCTGGGGTTAGAGTTGAGGAATTAATTTTACCAAGATAATTGTATTTTAAAAGGGTTGGAAGAGGGTTTCCGGTTATTATTTAATCAGTTTAAACAATAAGTACAATTTAAGCCTGAGAATGAACTCCGAACATATTACCTTCTGTATCATAGGCCAGGACTATGAAACCATATTCCCCAATTGACATTTTAGGCTTGAATATTTTTCCTCCGGCATTTGAAATCCTTTTTTCCTCAACAGCACAATCATCACTCCTAAAATAAATGATGGTAGAATTTCCACCTGCACCAACTCCTGTCATTTTAACCAGTGCTCCACTTGCACCCTCCTCTTCCATCTCCATTGGAAAAGCCAACATTTTCATTTCATCATTCTCATTAGAGGAGGGAAGTTCACTTAATTCTACCTCCAGTACCTGTTCATAAAACTTCTTTGCTCGCTCAAGGTCGTCAACATAAATTTCAAACCAGACAACAGGATTTTTTGATTTCATGTTTAAGGATTTAGAAGTTAAACATTTATACAAAAATAGTTGATTAGAATTTTACACGGAATGAATGCCTACATAAATTATTTATAAAATATTGATTAACAGCATCTTGATAGATGTGAACGGCACGGATTGCAAATCCGCGCCAACTTTGGATGTTGTTTTTAAAAATAATAAAATGACATTTTTTTAAAGATGAGCAGGCTTTCAAATGTCATTTTCCGAGAGTGGTTTTATCCAGTTTAAAATAATGGTAGAAAACCGGGTCACCAGAAATATAAAAGCGCCGAAAAGAGTTGGTAACATGGTCATTTTTAAACCATCGGCGAAATCCCTGGGTGTAGTATCTTCGAAAGAACTAAGATAGTCGAGGGTATTTATAAGTTTTATTAATTGCCCAAAAATTCCAAGTACAAGGGCAAATAGTCCAAGAGAATTTATCAGGATGATCATTTTCAAAAGTCGGGGGTTTTTGTTACGGGCAAAAAAGATGCCTCTTACCAGCAGTATGATCCCCAGGATCCCTACAATTAATATCAACATCATTATGAAAAATCCTCCTTCCTCCATTCTTCTTCCTAATTCCTCGAAAATACTTCTTTGAACTTCCTGTTGAATCGCTATGGCTGTCATGACTGTGGTTTTTAAAGTTGGTTTAGCCAAATCTATAGACTTTTCCTGATGTCGTCCGAAAAAAAAGGTGAACTACGGTTTAAAACCCTTTTTTAACGGCATAGGCACTTCTAATGGTCGTACTCTTTTTGCTGACAGTTAAAAAAGGCATTAAACCGGTCGTTTATCGCAGAAAGAAGTTATAATTCTCAAATAAATTAGATATTGTAGCTTTTATGATGCTAACCCGGTACCTACATTTCTTTTTCAGAAAAATTTTGCTGCATGCCTTTTTCTGGCTGTTGGTACTTCTTTTTTTCTCTTACCTCCTTGGAAGTTCAAATGAGGATCTCAAATACGCCGGTTCCTTTTCGATTTTCCTGCTTCCGGTAACAATGATTACCACGTACACAGTTATCTATTACCTTATACCCCGCTTCCTGCTTCGGAAAAAATATCTTTTGTTCAGCCTTTATAGCGTTTACACCTTAATTATATCTGCATTTGCCATTGTTATCTCCATATTTTACGGATTAGTTTTCATAATGAATATGAATTACCGCGGAATGCCTGCCGTTAGCCGAAGCCTCCTTTTTATGATGACCCTGGTTTATCTCGTGGTGGTTGCTGTAAGTGCTTTCATCCTCCTGAAGCAGAATTATTCTTCTGAAGCTGAAAATAAAACCCTCGAAAATAAGATCCTGGAAGCACAGTTAAAGCTGAAGGAACAGGAACTGCATTATCTAAAAATGCAGGTCCATCCTCATTTCCTGTTCAATACCCTTAACACAATGTATGGTCATGCTCTAAAGAAATCTGAAGAAACCCCCGATATGATCCTAAAACTATCAAACCTGTTGGATTATTTGTTGTATCAGGTAGATAAGCCGTGGGTGAGTCTCGACAGCGAGATAGATCATATAAAGGATTATATTGCTTTGGAAAAGACCAGGTTTCGGAATAGTTTATCTGTGGTGATGAATTTTCCGGCAGAGCTAACTAATATAAACATTGCACCTATGTTGCTCATTCCGTTAGTAGAAAACAGCTTTAAACATGGAGAAATTACAGATGGAAAACTGACTATTCAGATTGACCTTAGAATTGATGATGAGAAACTGTGGTTTAACGTAAAAAATTCCACTAAAGATCTGGAAATTTCCCGGACGGCAAAATGGATTAGGACTAACTAACCTGGAAAAACGTCTTAAATTACTGTACGGGGACAATTTTGACCTTAGCCTCCACAGGAACGAAAATTCTTTTGAAGCACAACTTTCTTTAAATTACTTAAAATCCTTACCACATGGCTGAAAAAATTGCGTGTATAATTGTAGATGATGAGCCTACAGCCAGGGAGATCATAGCAGAACACCTGTCAAAGATTGATAATATCACCATTGTAGGTTCCTGTGCCGGAGCAAACGAAGCTTTTACATTAATAAATTCTCATAAGGTGGATCTAATATTTCTGGATATCAATATGCCCGAAATTTCTGGTCTTTCCTTTGCACGCACCATCAATAAGGACATTAAAATTATCTTCACTACCGCGTACAGGGAATACGCTGTAGACGGATTCGATCTCCAGGCTGTAGATTATTTACTAAAGCCCATTTCCTTTGATAGATTGTTTAGAGCGGTGAACTCCTTTTACAATATTCATTTTAAGAACCACGAGCTGCAGGTGCAGGAAAAGCAGGAAGTGCAGAATGATTTCATGTTCGTAAGATCAGATCGTAAAATGATCAAAATAAATTTTCCTGAAATCTGTTATATCGAAAGCCTAAACGATTACCTGAAGATCCACACCCGCACCGATAAAATTGTAATAAGGGAAACTATGAGCAACATTGAAAAAGAACTACCGGAGTCCGGTTTTATCCGCACCCATCGCTCCTTTATTGTTTCTTTGGCAGCTTTGGATTCTTATACCAACGAGTATCTTGAAATCAAAGGAAAAGCAATTCCTATAAGCAGGAGCTATAAATCATCTGTTTTAGATAAACTTGAAAAGTGGGCTCTGGACTAGGAAATTTTTAGTTCCCTTCGTCTTTCGATCTTACCACTTCTAACCTTCAGGATTACCTCCTTACGGTCGGTGATCCTGTGGGGGATGGGACTAAAACAAAGCTCTGCGGCTGGCGCCTGCACGGTCTTTTTTGTTGTTCTTTCGGCTTGTGAGCAAGTTCGGGTGTACCACAGGATTACCTCCCTGCGGTCGGTGATCCTGTGGGGGTGGAACTAAAACAAAGCCATGCGCAGGCTAGCGCCTGCACGGTCTTTTTTGTTTTAGCCTTCGACCTCGAACAAGTTCGGGTCTCGGTTAAAACAAAAAAGCCCTGCACTTTCGTGCAGGGCTTTGATTTGTCGGGGTGGCAGGATTCGAACCTGCGGCCTCCTGCTCCCAAAGCAGGCGCGATAACCGGGCTACGCTACACCCCGAGTAAGAGCTTCGCTCTTAATTCAAAGTTTAAAGTTCCAGGTTGTCATAATTTAAAGATTCCTATTACTGGGACCTTGAACTTGAAACCAAAAACCTTGAACTATTCAGCGGAGAGTGTGAGATTCGAACTCACGCGACAATTGCTCGTCGACAGTTTAGCAAACTGCTCCATTAACCACTCTGGCAACTCTCCTTTTAGTAATGAACTTGCAAATATTTTGCGGTTGCAAATGTATGTGTTCAGATACATTTCTGCAAACCTTTTTATGCTTTTTTACACCTCAAAAATGAGTAATCTTTTAAATGATTTTCATTCAGACTGTTGTAATTTAATAAAAGTTCAATAATTGTTTATGTGAATCCCAAAAACGATAGATTATACTGCACATTACTTCAGTTAAAAAAATTTTAAACCGTCTTCTAGTGGTAATTAATATCCTACTTTTAACATTAACTTCATCTATATATAAACATATAAATCTTTATGTCTATTCTCCCCAATAATCTTGAACGTTATCAAAAATTTTTGAGTTTCATGTTGAAGTACTGGAACAGTGATCTTTTAAATGAGACTGCTTCTAACGCGATGGAGGAAGAAACGGCCAGAAAGTTCGATGATTTTGAACAATCTCCTGAAGAACTGGTAGAGGATCTAAAACAAATGGGGCCCACCTATGTAAAATTAGGTCAGTTGCTTTCTACCCGCCCCGACCTTTTACCCGATCGATACCTCGAAGCCCTGGCAACGCTTCAGGATGACAATCCCACCATTCCTTATGAGGAAGTTCAGGAAATTGTGGAAAATGAATTAGGTACAAAAATTTCTAAGGCCTTTAATTATTTTGAGGAAGAACCTTTGGCCAGTGCTTCTATTGGTCAGGTACATCTGGCTGAATTGAGGTCGGGTAAAAAAGTTGCTGTGAAGGTCCAGAGACCGGGAATCAGGAAAAAATTCATGGAGGACCTGGATACCCTGGAAGAAATGGCCGGCCTGGCTGTAAAGCATACAGATGTTGGTAAGAAATACGGGTTTAGTGATGTCCTGGGGGAGTTAAGACGTATTATGCTTCATGAACTGGATTATCTTAGGGAAGCAAACAATTTGGTTACTTTAGGGATCAATTTAAAGGAATATCGCAGGCTTATAGTGCCACAGCCTATTCCCGATTATACCACCTCCAAGGTACTAACAATGGAGTATGTAAAAGGGAAAAAAATCACAAGTATTTCTCCCCTTAAAAAGACCGAAAACGATTATACAGCACTTGTAGATGAATTTATTGAGGCTTACTTAAAGCAAATCGTTTCTGATGGGTTTGTGCATGCCGATCCACATCCCGGGAATATTCATCTTTTAGAGAATGAGAAGATCGCTCTTATGGATCTTGGAATGGTAGCCCAGTTCTCCAAAAAGATGAAGGACTACCTGCTAAGGCTTCTTTTAGGTTTAAGTAAGAATGATGGAGAAGAGATCGCAACCATTCTTCTTAGCATGAGTGAAATCACTGAACATGCTTCCGAAAAAGAGTTCAGGAGACAAATTAGCATCATGGTCCAGGAAAGCAGCCACAGCACCGCACAGGATATGCAAACAGGAAAACTACTTATCCAAATGAACCGAAGTGCCGCCAGGAATGGAATTCTTCTTCCGGTCGAAGTAAACATCCTTGGAAAGATCTTATTAAACATGGATCAAATAATAGCCTTTTTGGCACCTGAATATGACCTTAGAGAAGCGGTAAGAAGGTACATGAATAAATTACTTCAGGATCAGATGATCAATGAGTTGAAACCGGAAGATATCTTTTCAGTATTTCTGGACTCCAAAAAGCTGGCTGAAAATCTACCTGACCGGCTGGATAAGATCACAGAAAACCTGGCCAGGAATGAATTCCGTTTTAAAATAGACGCTATTGATGAAAAAAGATTTACTGATGGTTTTCAAAAAGTTGCCAATAGAATAACTCTGGGCCTCATTATTGCGGCCATGATCATTGGAGCAGCAATGTTGATGAGTGTCCCCTCCCCTTTCATGATTTTTGGTTACCCGGGGCTTGCAATTCTATTTTTCATGGTAGCTGCTATTGCAGGAATATATTTGAGTTATACAATACTTTTTAAAGATGAGTAGATTGGAGGCACTGTGCGCAGCTGTTAGAAGATATTAAAAAGTTAGAAGAACAATTTTAGAAGTAAGAAAAGCGGAATTTTAATTGAGGGACTGACTAATTAAATATCAAATAATTTGTCTTTAATAAAGCCTTTTTTCAACTCTTAATCCAAAACCGACATTTGAGGATTTTTCAGAATGAAGATCTGCTCCAATTTGAAGATTTACATTTACAAATTCCTGCCATACATTTACATCCAGATAAGTAGAGATAATTCTTTCAATAGGCTTGGAAGCAACCTGATTTGCTCCGTAGTTAGCCCTGTAGCTCGCCAAAAACTTATAAGGATACATGTAAAATGCATTTCCACTTATCCCAATATGATGCGCAACAATATTATTGTGTGCTACTCTAAATCTTTCCTCATCAAGCATTATAAAAGGCAACCCAATAATCCGTTGTTCATAAGTCCACCCAGATCGATACAGATGATTGTTAAAATAATTATCCTTCCCATCTGTTGTCGGATAGGTTTTACTTTGGTGTCGGGTGAAATAAAACTCATACATAAAAGCCTGCACCAATTTTTCAGGTTCGGTGTCTTCAATATAAATTCCGTAGCGACCATCGGGGGTATTCCGAAGTTTTATACCGGAAAAATCTTCAAAAATTGTATTATATACCAGAGAAATATCATATTGAGAATAGGATGTATTTATTTGAAGCTCATAACCCCCGAGATGATTACCTAATCCGTTAATTTCCTGCTCCCCAACAAAGCCAGTTCCACCGGAAAGGCTCCCACCAGTTATCACTTTTAAATAATCATCAAAGCCTGCAGGTAGTTCACCATATTCAGGGGATTTTCCTGCCCATTGGGCATAATGATGAACTCCCCCGATTATCTCAATATTTTTTATTTTATTGAAAACCAGATGAAAACTCTTATGATGAATTCTTATTAATTGAATGTATCTATCAGTCTCATCTGAAAAGAATTCTTCCCATGATGCTTTAAACCCCAACCCTGTATTCCAAAACATGAGAGGACGCTTCATTTTAAGGCTTATACCAGGAATTGGTCTCGAATTGAGAGACCAAAGTACACTTTCATTAGTAGCACTAAGTCCGCTAAAAACTTCTTCCTTTTGTTTTCTTCCCGCAAAAGTTTCAAACCAGCTATTTTCGTAGCTCACGAAGTATTCATCTAATTGTACTTTGTTTAAATAACCATCATGGTAAAGTACACCAAGTCCACCCTTTAAGATACTGCCATTCCTGAATTCGTAGGTACCACGTCCATTCACCCAGGAACTAATATTAGTTTTTTCATCAATTCTTCCCCTCTGATTTGAGTGTATCCAAAACGGACTCTCTTCTTCGGTATATACTATTCCTTGACCCGTAGCTGAAAGGGAATAATCAATTTCTTGCGATTGTACGGCAGAAATGAATAATAAAAAGAGGAAAGGGAGCTTCTTGATAACTTTATTTTTTTCTATGGTAAAAGTAGTATTCTTCCAGTAAAGCTCAATAAACTCTGACATAAAAACAGTAATTTTATTTTATAATATAGAAGTATGTTTAATTTCTTTCAGAAGAAGTATTATCTTAAAGATTATCTTGAAGATTTCATTGATATTCATAATCATATCTTACCAGGAATAGATGATGGCGCATCTACAGTGGATGATTCAATAGACTTAATTCACTACTTTAAAGAAATAGGGATTACACGGTTTATCGCAACTCCACATGTGATGAATGATTATTACCCAAACACGCCAAAAACAATAAAAGGTGCCCTTGAAGACCTTCAACAGAAACTGGTCAAAGCAGGTGAAGGGAACATAAAAATAAAGGCTGCAGCAGAATACATGATGGATCAGGCTTTCATGGAGTTGTTAGAAAAAGAGCGTCTACTTACATTAAAAGAAAATTTAGTGCTGGTAGAAATGTCTTACTTCCAGGCACCCATAAATCTGCATGAAATACTTTTCCAACTTCAAACTCAGCAGTACAAGCCGGTTTTAGCTCATCCCGAACGTTACGCATTTTTCCATTCAAAATCTTTAAAAAATTATACAGACCTTAAAAACAGAGGTTGTTTGTTTCAGCTGAATGCTCTTAGTTTGGTAGGCCACTACGGAAAGAACATGCAGGAGATCGCTCTTAGGCTGTTGGAGCATAAGATGATCGATTTTTTAGGTACGGATACGCACCAGATGCGACATCTCGATAAACTGGCAAATACCAGACTTCCTAAAAAGCATCTGGAGCTTTTACTTCCGGTTATTCAACAAACAAGGGAAACATTTCATTTTTAATTATGGTATTATACAGATTTTTAAGCCTTCTCATGGCCCGGTATTAAAAAGACCTCACAGGTTTTGAAAACCGGTGAGGTCTGGTCGACGCGATGTTCAGGATTCGAACCTGCGGCCTCCTGCTCCCAAAGCAGGCGCGATAACCGGGCTACGCTACACCCCGAGTAAGAGCTTCGCTCTTAATTCAAAGTTTAAAGTTCCAGGTTGTCATAATTTAAAGATTCCTATTACTGGGACCTTGAACTTGAAACCAAAAACCTTGAACTATTCAGCGGAGAGTGTGAGATTCGAACTCACGCGACAATTGCTCGTCGACAGTTTAGCAAACTGCTCCATTAACCACTCTGGCAACTCTCCTTTTAGTAATGAACTTGCAAATATTTTGCGGTTGCAAATGTATGTGTTCAGATACATTTCTGCAAACCTTTTTATGCTTTTTTACACCTTAAAAATGAGTAATCTTTTAAATGATTTTCATTCAGACTGTTGTAATTTAATAAAAGTTCAATAATTGTTTATGTGAATCCCAAAAACGATAGATTATACTGCACATTACTTCAGTTAAAAAAATTTTAAACCGTCTTCTAGTGGTAATTAATATCCTACTTTTAACATTAACTTCATCTACATATAAACATATTAATCTTTATGTCTATTCTCCCCAATAATCTTGAACGTTATCAGAAATTTTTGAGTTTCATGTTGAAGTACTGGAACAGTGATCTTTTAAATGAGACTGCTTCTAACGCGATGGAGGAAGAGACGGCCAGAAAGTTCGATGATTTTGAACAATCTCCTGAAGAACTGGTAGAGGATCTAAAACAAATGGGGCCCACCTATGTAAAATTAGGTCAGTTGCTTTCTACCCGCCCCGATCTTTTACCCGATCGATACCTCGAAGCCCTGGCAACGCTTCAGGATGACAATCCCACCATTCCTTATGAGGAAGTTCAGGAAATTGTGGAAAATGAATTAGGTACAAAAATTTCTAAGGCCTTTAATTATTTTGAGGAAGAACCTTTGGCCAGTGCTTCTATTGGTCAGGTACATCTGGCAGAATTGAGGTCGGGTAAAAAAGTTGCTGTGAAGGTCCAGAGACCGGGAATCAGGAAAAAATTCATGGAAGACCTGGATACCCTGGAAGAAATGGCCGGCCTGGCTGTAAAGCATACAGATGTTGGTAAGAAATACGGATTTAGTGATGTCCTGGGGGAGTTAAGACGTATTATGCTTCATGAACTGGATTATCTTAGGGAAGCAAACAATTTGGTCACTTTAGGGATCAATTTGAAAGAATATCGCAGGCTTATAGTGCCACAGCCCATCCCCGATTATACCACCTCCAAGGTCTTAACAATGGAGTATGTAAAAGGGAAAAAAATCACCAGTATTTCTCCCCTTAAAAAGACCGAAAACGATTATACAGCACTTGTAGATGAATTTATCGAGGCTTACCTAAAGCAAATCGTTTCTGATGGGTTTGTGCATGCCGATCCACATCCCGGGAATATTCACCTTTTAGAGAATGAGAAGATCGCTCTTATGGATCTTGGAATGGTAGCCCAGTTCTCCAAAAAGATGAAGGACTACCTGCTAAGGCTTCTTTTAGGTTTAAGTAAGAATGATGGAGAAGAGATCGCAACCATTCTTCTTAGCATGAGTGAAATCACTGAACATGCTTCCGAAAAAGAGTTCAGGAGACAAATTAGCATCATGGTCCAGGAAAGCAGCCACAGCACCGCACAGGATATGCAAACAGGAAAACTACTTATCCAAATGAACCGAAGTGCCGCCAGGAATGGAATTCTTCTTCCGGTCGAAGTAAATATCCTTGGAAAGATCTTATTAAACATGGATCAAATAATAGCCTTTTTGGCACCTGAATATGACCTTAGAGAAGCGGTAAGACGATACATGAATAAATTACTTCAGGATCAGATGATCAATGAGTTGAAACCGGAAGATATCTTTTCAGTATTTCTGGACTCCAAAAAGCTGGCTGAAAATCTACCTGACCGGCTGGATAAGATCACCGAAAACCTGGCCAGGAATGAATTCCGTTTTAAAATAGACGCTATTGATGAAAAAAGATTTACTGATGGTTTTCAAAAAGTTGCCAATAGAATAACTCTGGGGCTCATTATTGCGGCCATGATCATTGGAGCAGCGATGTTGATGAGTGTCCCCTCCCCTTTCATGATTTTTGGTTACCCGGGGCTTGCAATTCTATTTTTCATGGTAGCTGCTATTGCGGGAATATATTTAAGCTATACGATACTTTTTAAAGATGAGTAGATTGGAGGCACTGTGCGCAGCTGTTAGAAGATAGTTAAAAAGTTAGAAGAACAATTTTAGAAGTAAGAAAAGCGGAATTTTAATTAGAGGGACTAATTACAATATCAAATAATTTGTCTTTAATAAAGGCTTTTTTCAACTCTTAATCCAAAACCGACATTTGAGGATTTTTCAGAATGAAGATCTGCTCCAATCTGAAGATTTACATTTACAAATTCCTGCCAGACATTTACATCAAGATAAGTAGAGATAATTCTTTCAATAGGTTTTGAAGTTCCACCTTTTGCTCCGTAGTTAGCTCTGTAACTTGCAAGAAATTTATAGGGATAATAATAAAATGCACTTCCACTTAACCCAATATGATGCGCGACAATATTATTATGTGCTACTCTAAATCTTTCCTCATCAAGCATTATAAAAGGCAACCCAATAATCCGTTGTTCATAAGTCCACCCAGATCGATACAGATGATTGTTAAAATAATTATCCTTCCCATCTGTAGTCGGATAGGTCTTACTTTGGTGTCGGGTAAAATAATACTCATACATAAAAGCCTGCACCCATTTTTCAGGTTCCGTGTCTTCAATATAAATTCCGTAGCGACCATCGGGGGTATTCCGAAGTTTTATACCGGAAAAATCTTCAAAAATTGTATTATATACCAGAGAAATATCATAGTGAGAATAGGAGGTATTTATTTGAAGCTCATAACCCCCGAGATGATTACCTAATCCGTTAATTTCCTGCTCCCCAACAAAGCCAGTTCCACCGGTAAGGCTCCCCCAGTTATAACTTTTAAATAATCATCAAAGCCTGCAGGAAGTTCACCATATTCAGGGGATTTTCCTGCCCATTGGGCATAATGATGAACTCCCCCGATTATTTCAATATTTTTTATTTTATTGAAAACCAGATGAAAACTCTTATGATGAATTCTAATATTTTGAATATACCTATCGGTCTCATCTGAAAAGAATTCTTCCCATGATGCTTTAAACCCCAACCCTGTATTCCAAAACATGAGAGGACGCTTCATTTTAAGGCTTATACCAGGAATTGGTCTCGAATTGAGAGACCACAGCACACTTTCGTTAGTAGCACTAAGTCCGCTAAAAACTTCTTCCTTTTGTTTTCTTCCAGCATAAGTTTCGAACCAGCTATTTTCGTAGCTCACGAAATATTCATCTAATTGTACTTTTTTTGAATAACCATCGTGGTAAAGCAAACCAAGCCCTCCCTTTAGAATCCCGCCATTTCTAAATTCGTAGATACCACTTCCGTTCACCCAGGAACTAATATTAGTCTTTTCATCAATTCTTCCCCTCTGATTGGAATGTATCCAAAAAGGACTCTCTTCTCCGGTATAAACTATTCCTTGAGCCGTAGCTGAAAGGGAATAATCAATTTCCTGCGATTGTACGGCAGAAATGAATAATAAAAATAGGAAAGGGAGCTTCTTGATAACTTTATTTTTTTCTATGGTAAAAGTAGTATTCTTCCAGTAAAGCTCAATAAACTCTGACATAAAAACAGTAATTTTATTTTATAATATAGAAGTATGTTTAATTTCTTTCAGAAGAAGTATAATCTTAAAGATTATCTTGAAGATTTCATTGATATTCATAATCATATCTTGCCGGGAATAGATGATGGCGCATCTACAGTGGAAGATTCAATAGACTTAATTCACTACTTTAAAGAAATAGGGATTACACGATTTATCGCAACTCCACATGTGATGAATGATTATTACCCAAACACGCCAAAAACAATAAAAGCAGCCCTTGAGGACCTTCAAAAGAAACTGGATAAAGAAGGAGAAGGGAACATAAAAATAAAGGCTGCAGCAGAATACATGATGGATCAGGCTTTCATGGAGCTGTTAGGAAAGGAGCGTCTACTTACTTTAAAAGATAATTTAGTGCTGGTAGAAATGTCTTACTTCCAGGCACCCATAAATCTGCATGAAATACTTTTCCAACTTCAAACTCAGCAGTACAAGCCGGTCTTAGCTCATCCCGAGCGTTACGCATTTTTCCATTCAAAATCTTTAAATAATTATACAGATCTTAAAAACAGAGGTTGTTTATTTCAGCTGAATGCACTTAGTCTTGTAGGCCACTACGGAAAGAACATGCAGGAAATCGCTCTTAGGCTGTTGGAGCAGAAGATGATCGATTTTTTAGGTACGGATACGCACCAGATGCGACATCTCGAGAAACTGGCAAATACCAGAATTCCTAAAAAGCATCTGGAGCTTTTACTTCCGGTTATTCAACAAACAAGGGAAACATTTCATTTTTAATTATGGATATTATACAGATTTTTAAGCCTTCTCATGACCCGGTATTAAAAAGACCTCACAGGTTTTGAAAACCGGTGAGGTCTGGTCGACGCGATGTTCATTTTATATCAAAAATGAACTGATTTCTCAACCCTGTCATAGGTTTGAAACCCTGACAGGGTTAATTCTAACTTCTATTGAAGGTTTTTTTAAGACGGCTGAAGAATCCTTTTTTATCCTCATCGGCCGCATATCCATAACCATATCCATAGGAGTACCCATATTTAGCCCCATAGGAGAATTTTGAATAATCAACATCGTTCAGAACTATAGCCAGACCTTTTAAGTTTCCCTTGCTGTTTAAGATCTTTAGGGAAATCCAGTAACTTCTTCTCAGTAAATCCAGCTCTTACAACATAGATGGTAGTATCGGCCAATGGACTAATTAAGAGAGTATCGGTAACTATCATAGTAGGGGCTGTATCTACAATGATAAAGTCATAATTTTCTTTCTGACTATTGATAAATTCTTCCATTCTATCATTCATAAGGAGCTCTGCCGGATTTGGTGGAATTGCTCCTGAAAAAACCACATCCACAGGAATATTATCCTGATTCATGGGATTGAATAATATCTTCTGGCAAAATATCGCGATCTATAAAGATAATCCGAAAGGCCTTTTGTTTCCAAGAGTGCCTCCGGCAAATTTGTGAAGTCGTGGATTTCGTACATCAGCTCCAATAAGAAGTATCTTTTTTCCCGTACTGGATAAAGTACGGGCAAGATTAAAGGAAACAAAAGTTTTTCCTTCTCCTTTTATCGTGGAGGTGACGAATATCACTTCGGCCTTTTATTTATTTCTTGACTGCACCAGATAGGCAAGATTGGTTCTAAGATTCTAAAAGACTCCGCTAAAGGGGAACGATCGTTCAATTGAATCATCTCCGAATCCTCCTTATTTACCTTAGGAATCTCCCCAAGGAAAGGGATATCTTTGATAAGAGGCTGTAAATCCCCTTTATGATGAACTTTAGTGTCAAGGAAATTTATACCAAAGATTACAAGTAAAGGAATAAGAAAGCCAACAAGACCACCCCCGGTAAGAATTAGCAAAGGTTTTGGATCTATTGGCTCATCAAGAGTGAAAGCAGGATCAATAACTTTGGCAACTGGAGAAGTGGCAGCAAATGAAATTGCAGATTCTTCCCTTCTTTGAAGTAAAAATAAATAAAGCTCTTCTTTAATTTGTTGTTGACGCTCAATACTTCGAATTCCTTTTTCAAGACCGGGAAAAGTACTGAATTGTCCTTCCGCCTTCTCCTCCAACTGGTTTAGCTCCCGTCAGCCTTATATTTATAGAACTTCTCTGTTTGTTCGAATATTATTGAGTAAATTTTGCCTTAAAGAATCTAATTGTTGATCAATAGTTTCAATAACAGGATTCTTTTCTGTTCCGCTTTGCAAATAAGCTTGTCGTTGCTGAACCAATTCATTATAACTTCCTATGGAACTTCCAAGCCCTCCTTCCTCAATTCCCACTCCTTCGGGTAATAATTGATAAGGATCGGCAGAGGAAAGAGTTTCTTTTACTCCTTCCAGGATCATTAACTGTGTTTCCAGTTCGAATTCACCCGGGGGATCTCGCCAAGGAAAGGTATATGTTTGGTTAGAGGTTGAAGATCTCCTTTATGATGAACTTTGGTGTCAAGGAAATTGATCACAAAAATAATTAAGTAAAGGAATCAATAAACCTACTATCCCTCCCCCGGTTAATAATTAGCCAGGGTTTTGGATCAACCGGTTGATTATAGGTAAAAGCCGGATCAATTACCTTAGCCACGGGAGAGGTCGCTGCAAAAGAAATCGCTGACTCTTCCCTTCTTTGCAGGAGAAATAAATAAAGTTGTTCCTTTATTTCCTGTTGGCGCTCAATGCTTCTTATTCCCTTCTCCAGCCCGGGAAAAGTACTGAATTGCCCTTCGGCTCTGTTGATCCAGCTGATTAAGTTCCCGTAACTGAATACGAATGGAGCTGCGGGTTTGATCAATATTGTTAAGAATATTCTCCTTTAATGCATCTAATTGCTCAGTAATCGTTTCGACAACCGGGTTCTGAGCAGTCCCGGTTTTTAAATAAGCATTTCTTTGAAGTACGAGTTCATTGTATTTTCCAATTGCACTACCCATTCCTCCTTGTTCAAGCCCCATTCCTTCGGGTAATAAGTTGATAAGGTTTGGCAGAAAGCAGTGTATTCTTCAATTCCTTCGAGGACCATTAATTGAGTTTCAAAAGAAAAGATCTGCTGCTTCGGCCATTGTAGATTTTGACATATACTGTCACTGGCAGTACTTCCCACATCCATAAAGCGGTTTTCGCTCTTAAAATCAGCAATACCGCCTTCTACAGAATCCAATTCCTGAGTGATTAATTCCAGGCGTTGACGGATAAATTCAGACGTATTTTCTGCTACTTGTCGCTTGTCTGCTACCCCGTCTGCATTAAAATGCACCATTAAGGTATTAAGAAAATCCTGTGATTTTTCAGGAACTTCTCCGGTAATAGATAATGATAAAATGTCTTTAGCCTTTCCCTCAGGCGCACCGTCATTTTCTCAATGTATTCATTTGCCAACGTCACTTAATGGACGAACTATTATATTAACTGGAGTTAGAGTGTTAGTGACTTTTATTTGGAGAAATAATGAAAACTAGATCTCCAAATTTTATTGGTTCCCCAAATTCATAAGTTTCGGAAGAACGTTTTCCTTTTCCAGAGCAGAAATTCGGGTAGAAGATTGAGGATGTTACCAGTAATATTAAGGGATGATTCATGAACAAATTTTTGCGGCAGTAAGAAATTCATATTGTACAGGGCTGATTTTTATAAGCCTCAACTGCAATAACTTTTCCCTCCAGAAAATAGGATATATTTAGATTTAGTTCATCGATCACCCCTTCAACCAGTCTCTTTGATTTTAAGAGTTACAATCTGATTCTCAAGAGAATTATCACCAAGTGCTAAAATTGAGTCCCTCCCGAAGGCATGGCTCCGACAACATTATTTTCCTCATCGCTTAAGAATCATCATAGTTGCCTTCGTAGCATATACAGGAATGGTGTAACGGTTATAGAAATAAGCGATGAATAAACCCAAGAAGACATCCAAACAATAACCATTTCCAATGCGTTAAGATATTTAAATATTTCTGCCTTAAGATCAAAATTAGATTCTTCCTTTTCAGAAAACTCCTGTAATTCTTCCATTAAATATTATTAAATAAAACAAATAAACTAAATGCCGTAGTTACAATAGATACAATCCCCTGCCAACTGGTAATAAATCCGGCCGATTTTACCTTCCTATAAGTAGGCTCCACATAAACTATGTCGTTCTGCTTTAAATAATAAAATGGATTCTCAAAAACCTTGGCACTGGTGAGATCTACTCGACCGTGAACAATTTTTCCGTCCTGCATTCTCACTATCAAAACATTTTCTCTTTTGCCGTCATAAGAAACATCGCCAGCCATTGCCACAGCCTGTATAATAGACAATCTTTCGTCGGGCACTTCGATGACTGAACTTCCAATTTCCCCTACAACTGTTACTTTGAAATTCATAATCCTTACGCGAACAACAGCATCGCGAACATATTCTTTAAGTCGGGTAGTGAGAAATTGTTCCAGTTCCTCCCTTGTCTTACCTAAAACAGGTACTTCCCCAAGAACCGGGAAATTTATATTTCCATCAACATCCACCAGATATCCCTGCATCTGAGAGTTTTGACCACCCCCTCCCTGACGGGAAGAAGAAGTCATGATAAAGGGTTGAACAATTTCTTCATTTAATGAAGAAACATCGATTTGCAGGACATCATTCACTTCGATTTCCGCCTGAAAATTTTCAGGAGCATTAAAATTCTGTAAGTCTTCTATTCCCTGAAAATAAACGATCTCATCTCTCGTAGCGCAGGAGGATAAGAACAAAACTGCAAGTGCAAAACCAATTAATCGATGAGAATATTCAAATTTTAAATTTATCATTAAATAGTTTTCTTTTCAGGATTAGGAATGGAGCTGAGATTGTCCAATTTTTCAAAAGTGGAATTTTTACTCTTAAACTCAGGGACCAGCATTTTCAAATTACCCACGACTTTATGACTTTTTAACTTACTTGCAGATTTTATTATTTTCTCTATGGAAAAATTTATTTCTTCAAAATTTCCCGGAGTATCTACTGCAATCATTATTTTTTTGTGATGAGTGGGAAGCGTTTTACTTTTATCACTTAGCAACTCTTCATAAAGTTTTTCTCCCGGTCTTAAACCGGTAATTTTTATGCCAATCTGTTTGTTCGGTATAAATCCGGCTAACTTTATCATCTTAATGGCCAGGTCCATAATTTTAACAGGTTCGCCCATATCAAAAATAAAGATTTCACCACCTTTTCCCATTGCGCCGGCTTCTAAAACCAATTGGCAGGCTTCAGGAATGGTCATAAAATATCTTATGATATCCGGATGGGTTATGGTCACAGGCCCTCCTTTTTCTATTTGTTTTCGGAATAAAGGTACTACTGACCCATTGGAACCCAAAACATTTCCAAAGCGGGTAGTTATAAATTTAGTCCTTTCTGTTTCTCCTGCACAATGTGAATGATATAAAGATTGAACATACATTTCTGCAGCTCTTTTGGAAGCCCCCATAACATTTGTAGGATTTACGGCTTTATCGGTAGAAACCATCACGAAATGTCCTACTTCATATTGGACAGCAAGGTCGGCAAGATTTTTTGTTCCCTGAATGTTTACAAAAACAGCTTCATGAGGATTTGCCTCCATCAAAGGTACATGTTTATATGCTGCAGCATGATAGATCACATCCACCTGATCTTTTCGTTAAAAGCAGCTTCAAGTCGTTTTCTATTGCCAACATCACAGATAATACAATTAAAGTTAAGATCCGGAAATTTTGCCTCGTATCTCAAGTTGCAGGTTATGCAGAGGGGTTTCTGCCTGATCAAGTATTAAAAGTAGTTTAGGATTATATTCCGCCACCTGCCTTACAATTTCACTTCCAATGGAACCTGCACCTCCGGTTACTAAAATTGTTTTCCCGGTTAACTGCTGCCTTTTGTTTTCTTTATTTAGAAGAATAGGCTCCCGATCTAAAAGATCCTCGATCTGCAGTGATTTAACTTTATTGGAAACCGATTGTTCATCTTCGTAATTAGAAACGATGGGAGCATTAAAGACTTTAATATCATTCTCTAAACAATCCTCAACAAGGGAAAATTTTTCTTCAGCTGTCAGAGTGTTTTCAGAAAGTATTAAAGCTGAAGCCCCTAAAGCTTTGGCTTCTGCACTAACCTTTAGACCATTATATATCACAGGTTTTCCAAGAATACGGATATTTCTACGGGTATTGTCATTAGTAATAAATCCGCGGATGTCAAATCGTTTAGGATGTTCTATTTCTAATGCGCCTGCAATTGAAATTGCATTTTCATCGGCCCCAAAAACAACTGCCTTTTCAAGGTTCTGATTCTTTTGTGTAGCCTTGAAATATTCATAAAGTTGCTTTACAGATAACCTAAAAAGGAAAAGCAGTGAAAAAGACACCAGAAAATAAAAAATTAATCCCGCTACTAAATAAATCTTTTCTCCAACTAAGAAATAGGTAAGATAATTAACCAAGATAAGTGTGACAAAAGTACTGAAGCACGCCAGCATAATTCTAAGCGCGTCCACATACGAAGAATGTCTTATTAAACCGGAGTAGGTTCTAAAAACAAAAAAGAAAAAAATGTTTACCCCTACTACAAGAAACATCCTTTCATAAACAGAAAGGAAGTCATAGAAATTGGATGTAAGGTCTCTTAAAGCGACACCGGTGAGTAGATCGGCCACAACAATTATAGAAATATCAATACCAAGAATGGCCCATCTCGGGAGGTATTTTATATTTCTAATATCCAGCTTACTTTCGCTGGATAAAATTTGTCTAAGGGCGTAATTTAACTTCCTACCCATATATCTTTATTTTGAAAACTTAATAACTACAGAAAATCTTTAATTGCATTTTCTATCCTGTTTTTATCTTCCTCAGTTAGATTTGAACCTGAGGGAAGACATAATCCATTTTTAAAAGCGCTCTCTGCTACTTCATTTCCATAGAAGGGAGCATCTTTAAAAACCGGCTGCAAGTGCATAGGCTTCCAGAGTGGCCTGCTTTCGATATTGTATTTTTCAAGATGCTCTCTAAAAGCATCCGTATCAAAAGCACTTTTGTTTTCTGCTTTAATGACCGTGAGCCAGTGGTTACAAAAGTATGTATTTTCGGGTTCATTTAGCACTTTTACATCTTTTACTGGACTGAAAAGCTCCCTGTAAAATTCATTCATCTCTCTTCTTTTGGCTACATGTACATCAAGAACCTCCATTTGCCCCCTGCCGATTCCTGCAGCTATATTACTCAACCTGTAGTTGTAGCCTATTTCGCTATGCTGGTAATGTGGCGCGGCATCTCTTGCCTGGGTAGCCAGAAAGATCGCTTTTTCTTTCATTTTACGATCTCCCGTAACAAGGGCTCCTCCTCCGGAGGTTGTGATGATCTTGTTCCCGTTAAAGGAAAGAATAGCGTATTTCCCAAAGGTGCCACATTTTTGCCCCCTATACGTACTTCCCAAAGCTTCCGCACTATCCTCTATTACCGGTATATCATATTTCTCGGCTATAGCGTGGATTTCATCCACTTTATATGGCATCCCATATAGGTGAACAGCAATAATAGCCTTTGGTTTTTTACCTTTTTCAATCCTATCTCTAATAGCTTTTTCTAAATATTGCGGTGAAATATTTAAAGTCTCTTCTTCACTATCAATAAAAATTGGTGTTGCACCCTGGTAAACAATTGGATTAGCCGACGCAGCAAAGGTAAGGCTCTGACACAAAACCTCATCTCCTCTTTCCACACCACAAAGAATAAGCGCCAAATGAAGAGCTGCAGTACCGGAACTTAATGCGGCAACATTCACCCCCTCACCTAAGTATTTTTCAATATCTTCTTCAAAACCTGAAACGTTCGGACCCAAGGGTGCAATCCAGTTTTCCTCAAAAGCCTGGTCAATGTATTTTCTTTCATTTCCTCCCATATGAGGAGAGGATAAATAGATCTTAGACTTGTTCATCATGAATTTCTGAAATTTTAATCACTTTTCCCGGATTGCCAACCACAGTGGCAAAATCCTGGACATCTTCAATAATTACAGCACCGGCACCTATTGTGCACCACTTGCCAATTTTTATCCCTGGAATTACCAAAGCCCCGATGCCAATGTGGGAACCTTCGCCAATTTTCACTCCACCTGCCAAAACAGCACCAGGAGAAATATGAACAAAATCCTCAAGCAGGCAATCATGCTCTATGATACTACCTGTATTTAAAATGCAATGTTCCCCAATAATGGTGTCGGCATTAATGGCGGAATTGGCCATAACTACCGATCCTCTCCCCAATTCTACTGTTTTATCAACAGTTGCCCTGACGTGGCTAACTCCACGAAAGAAGTTTCCCTGAAGACTGGAAGAAATTCTCTTTCGGATTAGATTATTCCCTACCGCAATAATAGTCTTTTTCTTAAGTATTTCAGGTGTTATCTCATGAACTACTGGGTATTCATATATCCCTGTAATTGCCTTATTGTCATCAATAATATGGTGGATCTCTTCCATCCTTGAAAGAACAAGATCAATAATCACTTTTGCATGTCCGCTGGCACCGTAGATATTCATTAATTATTTCCATTAAACGGCTCTGTTGTAGCCATGTTCGCTGTATTAACTCCTTCAGATTTTATAACTTTTAGGAAGGTCATCCACAATATCTTTATATCCACTAGAAAGGCCAAATGCTCAACATACCAAACGTCCAATTCCAGTTTTTTACTCCAGGAAATTGCGTTCCTTCCGTTGACCTGTGCCCAACCGGTAATACCCGGTCTTATGCCCGTAAATTTTGTTGCTACGATCGGGCTGCCGTGACACTTGGCAACATACAAGGGAAATTTAGTGTATGGAGAGGTGAATGGCGAGGACAACGACCCTATATATAGAACAACAGGAATGATTATAATGGCAGGCCAAGCGTCGTTATTTTTCGTTACTACTATGATTGTGAATATGAAGGCCAAAAAACCTATGGTTATTTGCAGTAAGTTTAAGACGATTGCCTCTTCAGCGTTCCTGTAGCGTAATAGGGCAGGAATAGCTACGATTAGCACGTAGAGTGAAGTCAAACTAATTAAAGTTACTGTTGACCATTTTGCTTTACCCTTTTTCTTTTGGGTCATACGGGGATTCTAACACGCCTGGCCTCAGACAAAATTAACTAATTATTAAATCTAGCACTTTGTGGTTACGCTTACGCTTGTTGTTGATACTGTAACTATCTATAGTTAATGTATATGAGCGTAACCTTAGCGCCTAAGCTCGAATTGCCGCCTGATCGTCCTCCGATTTTCGTGCCGGCTGGCATCATAAAAACAGAAGAGGAGTCTCTTCGCTATAACGAGGCTGACCAGTTAGCGATTCAGGTAATAGGAAGTGTTTCCGAGAGGAAAAACGAGCCGGAAGACCTAGGGCCAGATTTTCATTTTGACGAAGAAAGCGGATCTGCCGATAATCATGTACGCTTACGCAATCCAGGGCATGAAGAAGTAGGTGAATATGCGACCCGGATCATAGATGCGGCGCATGACGCTGGACAGTTGGTCTTCATGGCTATCACCTCATTGAAGGGAGAGGATCCGGAGCAAGTTCTGCCTCGGCTTGCAGTATGGGCTGATGCTATGGGCGTGGATGGGGTTGAGTTGAACGGCAGCTGCCCCAACGAGGAAGATGTGCTTTTGTGTCAGGATCTCGAGAAAACGAAATCTACATGCTATGCAGTCCGGGAGGCTGTTGGTGACTCCGTATACTTGACCATTAAAATGTCGCGTCTTGGCGAGATGCATGTCCGACACCTCAAGCAGGCGGGTC
The DNA here is from genome assembly GCA_963709775.1 of uncultured Flavobacteriaceae bacterium. Classification (GTDB taxonomy): domain Bacteria; phylum Bacteroidota; class Bacteroidia; order Flavobacteriales; family Flavobacteriaceae; genus Salinimicrobium. The sequence continues at coordinate 123,460 of CAVPXS010000003.1, forward strand.
TACCAGTTGACGCAATCGTATCGATGAATGCCCTAAAGATGCCGCCTATGATAAATCCAGCTACGGGAGAGCCTTATGTTAAGACAAATAGTGGTTACGTTGGTAGGAGCGGTCACGCTATAAAAGACATGGCTCGTTCGGAATTATACGCTTGGCTTCGTTCCACGAGAGATGTTGCGACACACTTTCCTGTTCATGATTCCGAATACGACCTATGGTCGGTCGGCGGGGTTGATAACGGTTTCGAAATTTATGATAGAGTCCGAAACATCGGTGCGTTAGCAGCCGGAGGTGCGCAAGAACTACGGCGCTCCGATAACCCAGTTGAAACTATTCAGGGGTGGGGCCGGGAATACGCTGAAGCGATAGAAGCGTCTAGTTAAGCGGCTTCGAGCGGGGGTTCTGGGGATTCTTCGTCTGTCGGTGTCGATCCGGTGATTCCGGAAGTTGGCTCTGCTTGTACCATGTCCAGGAGGCTTAGTTGGCCAGTTTTTCCGATGAGGTATAGAGTAAAAAACCTGGCATCTGTCTCTGCCGGCAATTGATTAAGATTACGCATAACTCCTCCCAAAGTTTTTATATTGCGCTTCTGTTTTTTAGTGTACGCCTATTGTTTGCTAACTTTCTTGTGCAATAAACAACACGCTTGTGTAAAACCAAGGAATATGAATGCTAGCTATTCGGCATACTCCATACTGACCGGGCTAGAGATTTCTCGTTTCCTATTACCGATATCTATGGGATACTCGCCGGTAAAACAAGATAAATTAAACATATCTTCCGGAATACCGGTGGCCTTGACCATTCGTTCCAATGACAAAAAACCAAGGTAGTGGCAGTCTTTGCTAATAGCGTCTTTCATTTCAGCAACTGTCATATTGGCGGCTGCTAGTTCTTCTTGCTGTGGCGTGTCGATTCCATAATAGTCAGGAAACCTTACGGGTGGCGAGCCTATCAGAACCGATACGGTTTTGGCGCCTATCTGGTACATTCGCTCAACCAGGTTGGGCATAGTGTTCAATCGAACGATAGAATCGTCAATCACCACCACATCCCGGCCTTTTATGCGTTCAGCAATGATGTTGTGCTTGCGGCGCAGTTGTGTCCTACGTGCCTGTTCGGTCGGCTGCATAAACGTGCGTCCGATATAACGGTTTTTAATAATTGCCTGGGTCATATTCAGGCCGAGGCTCTGAGCGTAACCCTCTGCTTCCGGAATTGAAGTATCAGGCACCGGCACTACTACTACATTTTCGCCATTGTCATGTATTGAGCCATGCTGCAATGCCAACTCTTCGCCGAAACGCCGCCGAACTTCATTGACAGATTTACCATAGAGACTGCTGTCGTGCCGGGCAAAGTATACGAACTCGAACATATCGAGCTTATCAGTACCTTCGGCTAGTTGGCGGCTTTCCAGTTTGCCGTCATCACTAACGATCACGAGTTCGCCAGGACGCACCTCGCGTTCATAGTCAGCGTTAAGTATATCCAGGCCACAGGTCTCGGAGCTAACCACCCAGTTATCGTCGAAGCGCCCTAAAGCTAGTGGGCGAATACCGAAGCTATCCCGAAAAGCGACCATGATATTGTCGTGAATGCCCACACAGGAGAAGGCACCTGTTAATAACGGGTAGGCGTTTTCGATGGCGGTAGGCAGATCCCTTCCGTTACGCATGTGCTGGGCTATGCTGAGCACTGCCATTTCGGAGTCGTTGCGGTGGCTATGGAGCAAACTGGATTTTTCCAGAAACTTCTCCATACTTGTTGTATCTGAAAAGTTGCCATTATGGGCAATCGCTACGCCTAGGCCTTCATCGACAACGGGTTGAGGATGTCTATGTGCCTTCCCTCTGCCATTATCGTAAGTAGAGGTGGTATACGTGTTATGCCCGACGGCCATTCGCCCGGTCAAACGAGGCATACTTTCTTCCGTGTGAACGTCTTTTACCATGCCTGGTTCTCGATGAAGAGCGAGGGGTGTATCAGGATTCTTGGATGCCATGCCGCTAGCCTCGTCGCCTCGGTGCTGCAAGGCAAACATAACCTCATACAGATATGCTGAGGCTGGATCCACTCCCTCTTCCGCTAGTAAAACTCCGCCAACCGCGCATTTTTCGCGGGCTTCGTGAGCCATATGCTATTGTCCCTTCGTTCACTTTTAGTCTAAACCTGAGCCGCATGGCTGTAAATTGTTTTTTATGCATCGAGATTACAGCGGTGCTATACTTGAACCTAAGATATGAGCTATCAAAATTCTCGAGTCGCGGAAACTGCCGAATTGCTCAAGAAACGGCTACCTGAACTGGACGATAAGCACCAGATTTTAAGGGCTGTCGAGCTGCGCGCGCTATTTGATGAGCTGAAGACGCTACCGCCGGAGGAGCGGGCTGGTTTCGGGCAAGAAGTCAATGCGCTGCGTCAGGAATTGCAGCAAATAGTCGAAAATAGCCAGGACGAAACCGAACAATTGCCGCCGATCGATATCACGGCGCCATTTGACGTTAATTCGTCTAAGCCGCAGCTGCTGCCCAGCGAACAGGGAAGCGTCCACCCGCTGATGTCGGAGCTGGAGACGGTGCTCGATATCTTTTACCGTATGGGATTCACGGCTGTTGAATCTCGCGAGATCGATAATGACTTCAATATGTTCGGTGCGTTGAATTTCCCGGAAGGTCATCCTGCCCGTGACGATTACGACACGTTCGTAACCGTCCAGGAAGATAAAAATGGCAAGCGGCTGATCGCGCCAGCACACACGTCAACCATGCAGAACCGAGTATTGAAATCGATGAAGCCGAACCTGGAAAAAGGCAAGCCGATCGCCGCGGTCATACCGGGGCGCGTCTTTCGCAATGAAGATCTCGACGCTCGGCATGAACACACGTTCTATCAACTCGAAGGTATTTATGTAGACAAGGGTATCAATACCGGCAACCTGATCGCTACACTAAAAACTTTTCTGCAAGAATACTACGGCAAGGAGCTGGAAGTAATGACCCAGCCATTTTATTTTCCGTTTACCGAACCATCTTCGAGTTCGCTTTGAGTTGCCCATTCTGCGATAAGAAGGGTTGCCATATTTGTTCGCAGACAGGCTGGATAGAGCTCTTGGGCTGTGGCATGATTCATCCGAACGTCTTGAAAGCAGGCTGATATAGACCCAGACGAATACACCGGTTTTGCCTGGGGTGGCGGTATCGAACGACTGGTAATGATGAAATACGACATCGAAGACATCCGCCATTTTGAATCCGGCAAATTAGACTTTTTGAGGCAATTTTCATGAAAATAGTCGACAAAATTTCACTGGCCGAACTCAAAGAAATGTCTGAGAAGATGTATGATCCTATGGTCAAGGCTGTCGTTGACATCCGCCAGAAAAAACTGGTCGTTGATGCTGAAATGCACGTCGACGAGGAACAACTTCTGCTCGAAAATGGCTCTAAGCAATCTGATTTATGGGGTATTAACTTGTATCCGGCTCACTTTGGAGGGGAAGGGTTCATAGAATACGATTCAATGATTAATATCCGGCCGCGCCAGGACAATCCGTCGCGGGATGTTCATTCTCCGGAAACTCGAAAGCAGATCGCAGCTATAGTGAAGGAGGTAGTCCATGGGTAACTACCAGATTGATCGCACACGTTGGGCAAAGTTTACGCTGCAAGAACAAATGGGCAATATCGGCTCCGAAGTGGGGCGCTCTATAAAAGCCTGGAGGGCGCATGACAAAAAACGTTTTGAAGGGGCGCTTAGCCGTGCCTTGGATTTATTCGATGCTACAGCTGAAAACATGACGGCGCGTAAGTCACCGCGCGCCCGTGAAGTTTTGCGCGCCAAAGATCAATATCTAAGACTATTTTTTGATGACAAAATTGACGATGCCGATAATATCGAGCGCTATTTCATGCAATATGCGATGGCCGCCAGGAGGAACCGATGAGTAGTAGCAATAAGCTAGAGAACGTTGCTCTATGGCAATCCGCCACCGAAATTGCTGACTATACCGACAGCCTGCTTTCAAAGTTTCCGGAGGAAGAGAAGTGGGGTATGGAAAGTAAATTACGTGGTCGGGCATTGGATCTTACTACTGACGTTGCGGAAGCTTATGGCTCGATCGACCCCCGTGACAAAAAATGGTTGCTAGGTCTTGCGCGGCGAGACCTATTTGGCCTAAAGAATTTGTTGCGAATGGCGCACAAGCGTGAGTATGCCGACGCAAACCCAGAAATAATGGTTGCCATCGACAAGGCCATATATGACGTTGACCAGGAACTAGTGAATGCTACTAAAGAAATTCCAAAATGGTTCGACGAGATGAACTCTCCAGATAAGAAGGATGGAAAAAAATGAAGATAAGCCTTAACTCTATCCGTGACATGATGCGCCGATATGAATGCAGCGAAGATGTTGCTGCCATTGGCGTAGACGAACTGGTTAAGAAAATTGGAGCGCAGTTGGGCGCCGTGGAAGAGACTATCAATCTTGGTGAGCGCTATGAAGGTATCGTGATCGTGAAAGTTATTAGAGTTGAAGATCATCCTAATGCCGACAAGCTGCATGTTTGCCACGTAGACGCTGGCAAGGGCGACCCAGTGCAGGTTGTCTGCGGGGCGCCGAATGTGCACGAAGGCATGCTGGCCGCTTGGCTGTCGCCGGGTTCGGTCGTGCCGAGTACTTTCGGCAAAGATCCGTTCAAGCTGGAAGCTCGGGAATTGCGGGGTGTTGTCAGCAATGGAATGCTGGCCTCCCCTAAAGAATTGGCAATAGGCGATAGTCATGACGGCATACTTGAAGTCGACAACGGACAGCCCGGCGATGATTTTGCCGAAACTTACGGGCTGAAAGATGATGTCGTGCTGGACCTAGAAAACAAGATGTTCACTCATCGGCCGGACTGTTTCGGTTTTCTCGGTGTCGCACGCGAGCTGGCCGGCATTCAGAATATGCCATTCAATAGCCCATCGTGGTATTCAATAAACGTCGATTTTCCCGGTATCGAAACCGACGAACTGCCGCTGACAGTTAAGAATGAATTACCGGAGCTGGTGCCGAGGTTTACGGCCGTTACTATGCGTGACGTAAAAGTCGGGACGAGCCCGGTGTGGCTGCAGGTAGAGCTCGCGAAAGTCGGCCTGAAGCCTATCAACAACATCGTCGATTATACGAACTTCTTCATGCTGGAACTGGTCAGCCACTGCATGCCTATGACTACGATAAGGTCAAAGCTCTGAGTGGCGGTGACCGCGACGATCGTTATACGAAAACCAAATAAGGACGAGAAGCTTAAGCTCTTGAACGGTAAGGAGATTGAACCACGCAAAGAAGCTATCATGATCGCGACCGACAAGCAGCTGATTGGCGTCGGCGGCGTGATGGGCGGCAGTGATACCGAAGTTGACGAAAACACTAAGAACATCATCCTGGAATGCGCTAGTTTTGACATGTATTCTATCCGGCGCACTAGCATGGAGCACGGCCTGTTCACAGATGCCGTCACGCGCTTCACCAAAGGTCAGAGTTCGTTACAATGTGGCGTGGTGCTGGCAAAAATCGTAGACGAAATTCATCAATATGCCGATGGCAAAGTTGCCAGTAAAATGATAGATGATAAACGTAACGTAAAGCCGCTTGACCCAGTTAAAGTAAATGCTCACTTTATCAATCAGCGATTAGGTGTAGACCTGTCAGCTGCCGACATTAAAAAGTTACTAGAAAATGTAGAGTTTAAGGTCGACGCCAATAACGATGAACTGACTATCTCTGCGCCGTTTTGGCGAACCGACATTGAAATTCCAGAAGATATTGTCGAGGAGGTCGGGCGTTTGTATGGTTATGACAAGCTGCCACTGGATTTGCCGAAGCGTGACCTGACGCCGGCCGCTAAAGATCCATCGTTGGCCTTGAAGTCACAAATCCGCGCCAAGTTATCAAAATCTGGCGCCAACGAAGTCCTGACCTACAGTTTCGTGCACGGCGATTTACTGGATAAGGTTGGACAAGACAAGAAAAATGCTTTCCAGGTGGCCAACGCGCTGAGCCCGGATCTGCAATATTATCGCCTGAGCCTGGCACCGAGCTTGCTAGAAAAAGTTCACCCTAATATTAAGGCCGGCTATGACGAGTTTGCATTGTTTGAACTCGGCAAAGCGCACATAGCAGGAAAAGAAGAGACGGGGCCTGCCGGCTGAGTTCGAAAGGCTGGCCTTAGTCTTTGCGAGCAAGAAAAAAAATGCCGGGGCATCATATTACCAGGCAAGAAAATACTTGGTTTCACTACTTGGACCAATGGCGAGCTTTCGGAGTTTAGATGAGAATGACGAAGATGTTGCGACTAAATATTACCAGCCCGGCCGGTCGGCAACGGTTTATGTAGGCGATAAGATTGTCGGAAGGATCGGCGAATACAAACCGTCTGTCCGCAAAGCGCTAAAACTGCCCGAGAGATGTGCGGGATTCGAACTTGGGCTTGCCCCATTAGCATCTATGCGTCGGACCGAGGATGTTACACGCCATTGCCGCGCTTTCCTAAAGTTACCCAGGATATAACCTTGAAAGTCTCATCGGATCTGTCTTATCAGGACCTATCGGATTGCGTATCGGAAGAGATTAGTAATATGCGCCCTGAGAACACTTTTACAGAATTGGCCCCGCTTGATATCTTCCAGCGAGAAGACGACTCTGGGCACAAGAATGTAACTTTCCGCCTGGAGATTGCCAGTTACGACCGCACTCTCACAGACCCGGAGGTAAATAAGTTGCTTGATGGCGTGGCTGAGGCGGCCAAAGGCAAATTCGGCGCCGAGCGGCTATAGTTACTATGCTTAAAGAGCCTGCCCCACTTCGCTTACGAAATACAGCTCGAGGTATAGTCGTCCACAATGGCAAGCTGCTGCTCATGGAGCGCTGGCGCCCTGGGATGCACTATTTTTCAATCCCCGGTGGCGGCATTGAGGCTGACGAAACGCCAGAAGAAACAGTCGTTCGTGAAATCAAAGAGGAAACAACCATCATAGTCAAAGTTAAGCGTCAGGTTATGGAAATGCATGACAAAAATATCGTGCACAAAATATATCTATGCGAATACGTAGGTGGTACTCCCAACTTACCAGACAATTCACCAGAGTCTTTACAGATGACTGAACAGAATAGGTTTAAACCCGGCTGGGTACCTATAGAACATCTACCTAAGACGCCTTTTATTTACTGGGAACCGCTCCGAAAACCGCTCATAGAGGGTTTGAAACACGGATTCAATCAGGTTAAAATAAGTATAGATGTATAAAATAAACCGGGAGGTAAGTTAGTTATGGCTATGTCGGGCAAGGGCGGCCGTTTTTTCGCCGGATTTTTCGCGGTGTTATTCCTGGTTACTTCTTCGGCGTTTGCCATAGTGGTTATAATTAGTACTGTGGCGCAGAATAAAAACTCTAACAGCTCCAGTAATCAGAGTCAGACTCAGCAGCAGCCAACACCACCTAAGGACAAACTGGCTGGCACTAAGCTAAGTGGTTTTACTCCAGTAGCTAAGGTCGGTAAGTTAGAAGAGATCGATCTTAAAGCAGGCACGGGCGCAACCGTTCAGGCGGGCGACACCATCACTGCTGATTACACGGGCGCCGTGGCCAGTACGGGTGTGATATTCCAAAGCTCCAAAGACACTGGACAGGCAGCCACCTTTTCGCTTAGCCAGGTTATCGCTGGATGGTCTCAGGGCGTGCCGGGTATGAAAGTCGGTGGCACGCGCCGATTATTGATCCCGGCAGCTTTAGCTTATGCTGACAATCCGCCGCCAGGCTCTGGTATACCCAAGAACGCCAATCTTGTCTTTGACGTCACAGTGCACAAGATCGACAAACAGTAGTCTTTTGGGGTAAAAAGCACAATATATAGTGTATTGATTTTACCTTGAGCACTATTTATAATGTATCGCATAGCCAGATTCATTCTGCTAGCCGCACCAAAAGGTGCACAATAAACACTATAAGTAAAAGTCGGAAAGTGGGCAGGTCGTTCTTCGGGAAGAGAACGGTCCGGGTATCTTGCTCTCTCATCGACCAAAATCAAAGTATCCACACGGAGGGGATCAAAATGGTCAAAAACATCACAATCTTCACTAGCAACACCTGCGCTTACTGCCAGATGGTCAAAAAGTATTTGGGTGCAAAAGGCATGAGTTACGAAGAAGTTAACATAGATGAGCACCCTCATCGACAGGCTGAAGCCATGCAGATGAGCGGCGCCACGACCGTACCCGTTACTGTAGTTACAAAGGGTGACGACTCTAGAGAAGTAGTAGTCGGTTACAACCTAGCTAAGCTGGCTCCGGCCATAGCCTAATTTTTTGGTGACGCCCGCTATGAGCGATCCCGAAGATATTCCAGAACACGATGTAATTATCGTGGGTGCTGGTCCTGCAGCGCTGACGGCAGCAATTTATACTACGCGTGAAGATATCGATACGCTGTTATTTGAGCGTGGTGTGGTTGGTGGCCTAGCAGCTGTCACAGATAAAATTGATAATTATCCAGGCTTTCCGGATGGCGTGGAGGGCCTAAAATTGTCCGGCGACTTACAGAAGCAAGCTGAACGGTTTGGCGCCAAAATAGAACTCGGTGAAGTCTCGTCGATCGAAGATCAGGGTGACTGGAAACTGCTCAAGACTACCAGTGGCGATATGAAAGCTCGTTCGGTGTTGATTGCCACCGGTAGTGATTATAAAAAAATCGGCGTGCCCGGAGAGGAAGAGTTCTATGCCCGCGGTGTCCACTACTGCGCTACTTGCGACGGCGCCTTTTATCGAGATAAACGTTTGGTAGTCGTGGGTGGCGGCAACTCGGCATTCCAGGAAGCGATTTTTCTGACCAGGTTTGCTTCGCATATTGACCTACTGGTCCGCTCCACCGTAAAAGCTAGCGATGTCCTGGAGGATGAAATGCAGAAGTTTGTTGATGAAGGCAAAGTTACTGTTCATCTGGTACAACAACGGACGAGATCGTCGGCGAGGAAGGCAAGGGCGTAACCAAAGTCCTAGGCACTAAAGATGGTAAAAAAGTAGAGTTTCCGACCGATGGCGTATTTGTTTTTGTGGGGCTGGAGCCAAACTCGCAGTTCTTGGAAAATTCTAAGATAGAGTTTGACAACATCGGGTTCGTAAAGACTAATCAAGACCTAGAGACCGCGCTGCCTGGCGTGTTTGCGGCTGGTGATATCCGTAGTGGTGCCACTATGCAGATTGCCAGCGCTGCCGGTGAAGGCGCCACCGCCGCCCTGAAGATTCGCGAATATCTAGAGGGTCGCTCTCACCCGGTACAGAACTAGCCGAAAAACGTTCAAGCTTGCACTATCGTCAAAAATGGCGTTACGATTATTAGTATGAGCAAAGATAGTTCCAAGCAGACAGTAGAGAAATTACTTAAATTGGCCGACGTTGAAGTTAATGGGCGCCGGGCTTTCGATATAAAAGTGAATGACGAGCGCGCCTATGATCGTGTTCTGCGCCAAGGCTCTCTCGGGGCTGGGCGAATCCTATGTGGAAGGCTGGTGGGATGCTAAACGGGTAGACCAGCTGATATGTCGTATCTTGGGCGCCAATCTTCGTGATAAGGCAAAAATTACGCCATCTATGGCCGTTAATTTCGCCGCCGGTTATGTTATGAACCGTCAATCAGTGAAACGGGCACGCCGCAACGCCGCGCACCACTATAACATCGGCAACGACCTGTACGAGCGCATGCTAGATAAGCGTATGATCTACAGCTGCGGATATTGGAAAGACGCCAAGACTCTGGATGAAGCGCAGACCGCCAAACTAGACCTGATTTGTCGCAAACTGAAGCTGAAAAAAGGCATGAAATTGCTAGATATAGGTTGCGGATGGGGTGGTTTCGCCGAATATGCTGCCAAAGAGTATGGCGTGGAAGTGACTGGCATTTCTCCTGCGGCCGAACAGGTTAAACTAGCCAAGAAGCGCACCAAGGGCTGAAGGTCAAGATTTTACAGAAGGACTATCGTTATGTCAGCGGCTCATTCGATAGGATCGTTTCAATCGGAATGCTAGAGCATGTAGGCCCGAAGAACACAAAACATTTTTCAATAAATGCAGCAAGCTACTGAAAAATGATGGCATGATGCTGCACCACACTATCGGTAGCAATCGCTCAGTTAAGGCAACTGACCCGTGGATTGATAAATATATATTTCCTGGCGGAGTATTGCCGTCGATCGCCCAGATCGCCAGTGCCATAGAAAAGAAATTCATCATTGAAGATTTGCATAACTTCGGACCATATTATGACCGGACGCTGATGGCTTGGTACGACAACTTCAAAAAATACTATTCAGAAATCAGTGACCATTATGATGAGCGTTTCTATCGTATGTGGACGTATTACTTACTGTCCTGCGCCGGAGGATTCAGGTCGCGCGACCTTCAGCTTTGGCAGATAGTCATGCGCAAACCTGACGTGTCTGATGTTTACGAAGCTGTTCGTTAGATTGCTTCGTAATTGGGGAATTCGTCGGTGACGATCTGGTTTTTGGGCAGACCGGCTTTATGTAGGTCATTAGCTAGCGACTGGACCATAGGCTCCGGTCCGGATATATAGACTAGCGTGTCGTCGTTTGGTTTCTCAATGTCCATTATCATTTCGGCAGTAATCCGGCCATGTTCGCCACCCCAGGAATCAGAGGGTTCGCTGACTACGATAGTCGGTTCAATGCCTGCTGCCTGGAACGTTTCCTGGAAAACAATCTCGTCCTCAGCGCGGACGCCATACAAAAACTTGATAGGTCGTTCTTCTTTGGTTTCAGCTAGCCACTGCAGCATGCTATGGAAAGGAGTTACT
>CAVPXS010000004.1:0-35060 GCA_963709775.1 uncultured Flavobacteriaceae bacterium
TGTGCGGGCGAAAGGACTCGAACCTTCACACCGTGAGGCACTAGATCCTAAGTCTAGCGTGTCTACCAATTCCACCACGCCCGCGTTGGTAATTTCAATATGTTTGCTTGTTGTAAGCGGATGCAAATATAAGTATAAGTTTGAATCTGCAAATAGGAAAAGGAAATTTTTTTCTGTCAACAGCAAAAAAATTTCCTTTTCAGATGTGAGTTTCTGGATATGAGTATTGAGAGCTTCTCTCCGGTCTCACCCTCCATATCTGAAATCTATTTTTTACCTTTACTTTTAACCAAAAGACACAACATGCAAGAAATAAAAGACTACGTTGAAAACAATAAAGAGCGCTTTATTGATGAGTTGATACAATTACTGAAAATACCTTCTATAAGTGCCGATTCCAAGTATAAAAAGGACCTTTTAAATACTGCCGAAGCGGTTAAGCAAAGTCTACTCGATGCCGGTTGCGATGTGGCAGAGCTCCATGAAACTCCGGGACACCCTGTAGTTTATGGGGAAAAGATCATCGACAAAAACCTTCCTACGGTCCTGGTTTATGGGCATTACGATGTGCAACCCCCAGATCCAGTGGAGCTATGGGAGAGTCCGCCATTCGAGCCGGTAATAAAGGAAACTAAAATTCATCCCGAAGGTGCCATTTTTGCCCGGGGAGCCTGTGACGACAAAGGTCAGATGTACATGCATGTCAAAGCCCTGGAGTATATGACCAAAAACGATAAGCTTCCGTGCAACGTGAAGTTCATGATCGAAGGGGAAGAAGAAGTGGGCAGTGAAAACCTGGGCTGGTTTATAGAAAAGAACAGGGAAAAGCTGCAGAATGATGTAATACTCATCAGCGATACCGGGATGATCGCCAAAGACACTCCTTCCATTACCACAGGATTACGGGGATTAAGTTATATGGAAGTGGCAGTCACCGGGCCTAACAGGGATCTTCATAGCGGACTTTACGGAGGAGCCGTGGCCAATCCAATAAACGTGCTGGCAAAGATGATCGCCTCCCTGCAGGATGAGAACAACCGCATCACTATTCCCGGATTTTATGATAAAGTGCTTGAGTACAGTGAAGAGGAGCGTAACAAAATGGCCGAAGCACCTTTTGACCTGAAGGAATATAAAGAAAAACTGAATATTGATGATGTTCATGGCGAGGCAGGCTACTCCACCCTGGAACGTGCTTCTATTCGTCCAACTTTGGATGTAAACGGGATCTGGGGCGGCTATACCGGCGAAGGAGCTAAAACAGTGTTGCCTTCAAAGGCTTATGCAAAAATCTCCATGCGTTTGGTTTCAGATCAGGACTGGAAAGAGATCAGCGCTTTGTTCAAAGCACATTTTGAAAATATCGCTCCAAAAAGTGTAAAAGTGGAAGTGAATACACACCATGGAGGTCAGGCTTATGTAACTCCTATCGACACCCTGGAATATCAGGCTGCAAATGACGCTTATGCTGAGGCCTTTGGGAAAGATCCAATTCCGCAGCACAGCGGGGGAAGCATTCCCATAGTTGCCCTTTTTGAAAAGGAATTGAAAAGCAAGACGATCCTCATGGGCTTCGGACTGGATACAGATGCCATTCACTCTCCAAATGAGCACTTCGGAATATGGAATTATTTAAGGGGAATTGAAACCATTCCGCTTTTCTACAAGCATTTTACAAAGCTAAAACAAGCGGAAAAGTAGTGATCAGTGGTCGGTGATCAGTGTTATAAAAACTAAATTCAAACCTAACAGGTCTCCAAGACCTGTTAGGTTTTTTTACAGAAAATAATTTTTCCTCTATTTCTGGTAAACCCTATCAGCGCCTTAAAGCTTTGACAGCGTTTTGTGTGCAGGTTTTCCATCTGTTCTCCCAATCTTAAAGACGTTTACCAAATCTATATTTTTTAAAAGCCACGGATGCACCGATAGTTCTCTACCTTTGACAATCAACCCTGTCAGCGGCTTAATGCCCTGACAGGGTTTTCTAATTTTTTCCGATTCCTCACCTGCAAAATATTATTAAAGCCTTCAGGGTTTTGTAGTACAAGCTGCAACTTACAAGATCGGTAAAACCTCCCAAGTCATTCTCCGAAAATTTTATCTTCTATGTTTGTAGAATTAATTATTTATTCTACATTTGTAGATAACAATCTAAAGTTGTAGAACAAATGCAATTATCAAAGGCCGAAGAACAACTCATGCAGATCCTCTGGAAACAGGAAAAAGCTTTTATGAAGGATCTAATTGAAGCTTATCCCGAACCAAAACCGGCACAGACCACAGTCGCCACCCTGCTCAAGCGGATGCAGGATAAAAAATTTGTCGACTACAAACAATACGGCAGGTCACGGGAATATTTTCCGCTGGTAAAAAAGAAAGATTACTTCTCGAAGCAGGTAAATGGAATGATCAAGAATTTTTTCAACGATTCTGCCTCGCAATTCGCCTCTTTCTTTACCAGGGAAACAAACCTGAGTAAGGAGGAACTGGAGGAATTGCGAAGTCTTATAGACCGTGAAATAGAAAATAAATAGTGATGGAAATGTACCTTTTAAAATCGGCCGCCTGTATGTCAATTTTGCTGCTCTTTTATAAGCTGCTGCTGGAGAAAGAGAACATGCATGTGCTAAAAAGATTCTATCTGCTAGCCGTACCGATGATTTCTTTTGGAATTCCGGTCATTAGCTTTCCTGAATATATTACAGTTACTTCTGAAGGAACAGCATTCTTAAACGAAACTGTCCTTTCTACGGGAGCTGCTGACTTTCCCCTTTTTGAATGGTCATTACTCGGTATATATTTTCTTGGAGTTTTATTCTTCGGAAGCAGGTTTCTTTTTAACCTCAGATCCCTTCTGAAGCGAGCCAGAAAAAATCCAAAAGTAAAAATCACCAGTGCCACCCATGTTCTTCTAAAAGATGATGTTAGTCCGCACACCTTTTGGAGCTACATTTATCTCAACCGGAAAAAATTTGAAAGAAACCAGATTCCGAAGGAAGTAATGGACCACGAACTAGCCCACGTAAGGCAAAAACATACTGCCGATATTTTGTTCATGGAATTACTGCAGGTACTGCTATGGTTCCTCCCTCTGGTTTACCTGCTAAAAAAAGCTGTAAGGCTTAACCATGAATTCCTTGCCGATAGTGCAGCATTACGCACAACAGAGAACATACGGACTTTATCAGGAAATCCTGCTTTCATTTTCATCGGGAGAGCAGAACAATCTTGTCAATTCAATCAATTATCAATCAATCAAAAAACGATTTACAGTTATGAAAAAACAACCCTCTCAAAAAGCCATTTTGGTGCGGACATTTATTTTCCTGCCCCTTCTGGCCGTGCTTCTCTACAGCTTTAGTAGCCGCGAAACAGTAGTGTTAGAAGATAATAAGCCGAACGACGAATTATTTCAGGAAAAAGCCACCCCCGAAATGGTAGCCGAATACAACAAATGGGCAAAGCATTATAGAAATAATGAAGATGCTCTGATTGAAAAAAAGGTCTGGGATAGAATGAAATATATCTATAGAATCATGACTCCTGAACAAAGAAAAGGATCTGAAGAATTTCCTTCTTTAAATCCTAAACAAATTATCACCGTTGTGGAAGGTGACGAAAATGGAAAGAATAGGGCCGTTAAAAACAGTAATGGTAACGTTCCACCTCCACCCCCACCACCGGCTCCAACCGTAACTAAAGACGGAAATGTACCGCCACCGCCTCCCCCGCCGCCGGCTCCAACAGCTTCTCACGACGGAGATGTTCCCATGCCACCCCCACCCCCACCTGCACCCGAAGTTGATGACCTACCCGCTCCACTTCCCCCACCACCACCGCCTTCTCCTATAGAAGTCAATGAAAAAGTGGATGGAAGAGGGAGCTGAATTTTACCTCAACGGAAAGAAAGTCACCGGCGAAACTGGCACTTGAAGTAGTAAAAGAAAGTAATGGTAAAAATCTGAGCGTACAGGTAGAAGAAAATGCTTCAGGAAAGATAGTAAGATTATCAGATAAAAAAAGATAAAAAAGCACAGACCTCACAGGTCCCGGAGACTTGTGAGGTCTTGTTAATAGTAAAGGCGCGGATATTCCGCGCCTCTGTTTTTATATCTTCTTCACAATTAGAACTGCGGAATTCCGCGTTGCTATATCATACCTTTTTGACGTACTTCGTCAGGATCACGATCTGTTGACCTTCGACTTTACCTTCGATCTGCTCGGGATTGTCGTGCACCAGGGAAACTCTTCTTACCGAAGTTCCTCGTTTGGCTACAAGGCTGGAACCCCGCACCGGAAGATCTTTAATTAAAACAACAGTGTCCCCTGATTCGATTGTAACACCATTGCTGTCTTTGTGTTCCACACCCCCGGAAGTTTCTCCGGTTACCTGTCCGGCTTTGGCCCACGCCAGTTGATCCTCCTCCATGTACATCATGTCCAGCAGATCCTGCGGCCAGCCTTCCCCTTTTAACCTGTTGAGCATTCTCCACGCCATCACCTGTACTGCCGGCACAGAACTCCACATGCTGTCATTCAGGCAACGCCAGTGATTGGGATCTGTTTTCTCAGGATCTTCTATCTGTTCTTTGCAGGTACCGCAAATAAGAATGTGATTTTCTACTCCATCGGGAGAATCCGGAACTGCGTATACTTGTAGATCATCTTTTGAACCGCAAAGTTCACACTGGGATCCGCTTCTTTGAAATAAATCTTGCTCTAGGCTCATTGGGAGGAAATTATTTTGGGTGCAAATGTAAACTTTAAAATGGTTTCACGGCACGGATCATAGATCCGCGCCAACTCTGCTTCCAAATTTCGATAGCGCGGATTTGTAATCCGTGCTGAGTTCTAAAAAATCAAACTAAGTCCAAAATCACCACCTCTAACTCTCCTTTTAATCCGGCATAATCACGTGCAGAACTGTACAAATAATCTTCAGGTCGGAACAACAATTTTCTCCTTCACTGGATTATAGTGAGTATAATTTAATTTTTGAAAAATAAACTTTTCGGAAAACAGATGTTCAGCATGATATCCGTCCTGCCATACCTTGTACTTCTGATTTCTCTTAAGACGATAACAGGCATCTTCAAAGTATTTCAGCATCCAATCACGACGGCTTTCGGGTTCTGCTTCTATATTTTTTATAACTTCTTTGGAAGTAAATTTTTTGAAGTCACGCATGATTTCAGGAAGGGAAATTTCTCCTGTTGCTTTACACAGCATATGTAGATGATTAGTCATTAAGCAATAGGCATAAATCTCGAGACCTTTTTCTTTTTGACAGAATTGGAGACTTGAAATCAGCATATCCTTCTGTTGAGGACGTGTAAATACATCCACCCAACCTACAGTAGTCAGTGTTACAAAATAACCTTCATTAGGTTGTGCTGCTTTGTATTTGGTGGACATATGAGAAAGATAATGTTTTAATCACGGCACGGATCACAGATCCGCGCCAACTTTATTTTCGAAATTCGATAGCGCGGATTTGTAATTCGTACTGAGTTCTAAAAAATCAGTTAGTCAAAAATTATTTAGAATGGAGTCGTCACGGATCACAGATCCGCGCCAGCTTTAAATACACTTTGGATAGCGCGGATTTGCAATCCGTGCTGAGCACTCTCAAATATCCGTGCTGAGTAGCTCCTCTATTTCCTACTCCTCTCAATATACGCCTCCACCCGCTCCTCCAGAATTGGCAGCGTAACAGTTCCCTGCTCCAGGATCACTTCATGAAATTCCCTGATATCAAAGTCAGGTCCCAAAGCCTCTTCAGCTATTTTTCTCAGCTCCCTTATCTTCATTTCACCAATCTTATAAGAAACCGCCTGCCCCGGCCAGGAGATATAGCGGTCCACTTCTGTATTGATGTTGTGCATGGAAAGGGCAGTGTTTGAGCGAAGGAATTCCACAGCCTGCTCCCGGGTCCAGCCCATGGCATGAATTCCGGTATCAACCACCAGTCGGCCGGCACGCCATTGTTCGTAAGTGAGTTTGCCAAAACGTTCATACGGAGTTCTGTAGATACCCATTTCTTCGGCTAAAGCTTCAGAATATAAACCCCAACCCTCTCCAAAAGCCGATAAATAGAAGTTCCTTCTGAATTTCGGAATACTATCCCCCAATTCCTTGTTCAGTGAAATTTGAAGGTGGTGACCCGGTACTGCCTCGTGCGCAGTCAATGCCGGAAGCACGTATAGCGGCCGGTTCGGGAGGTTATAAGTGTTCACCCAATAATATCCCGGTTGCGTATCATCTCCCCCGCCAACATAACTCCCGGTAGTATATTTTGGCGCAATAGCATCGGGAACCGGAGCCACTCCATAAGGTCTTCTGGGGAGCGTTTTAAAGTAGGCGGGCAGCTGCGCGTCAATCCGTTTTGAAATATCCCTGGCTTCCTTTAACAGCTCTTCACCGGTCTCGGCATAAAACTGCTCATCTGTCCGCAGAAAGTGGATAAAATCCTCAAAGCTGCCTTCAAATTCTACCTCTGCAATGATCTTCTTCATTTCGGCATTGATCCTGGCCACTTCTTCAAGACCCATCTGGTGGATCTCTTCTGCGGAAAGATCTAGCGTAGTATAATAATTCAGGCGGTTTTGATAATATTCCCTGCCGCCGGGAATTTCTGAAACTCCGATAGTCTTTCGTGCTGCCGGAAGATATTCAGTCTCAAAAAAGGTCTTTATGCGCCTGAATTGTGGGATCACATTCGTAGCAACCGCTTTTTCAGCCGCAGTCAAAACTGAATCCTTTTGCTGCTGACTCAAGTATTGACGGAAGCTTTAGAAATGGCGAATAATAATAACTTTCTTTTGGGATCATCTACGATCTGGTCATTGTACGTCGACTCATATCCTTTGAAAATAACAGCAGGCTGTAAAATGCCTTTTTTGATCCCTTTCCTTAGCAGTACCAGATGTTGATCTACATAAGCGGGAATCGCATTCAGCTTGTTCAGGTAATCCTTCACCTGCTTATAATTGCTGAAATCCCGCACGTTATACGGCAGACTCACATGAAATCCGGCATCAGAAAGTAAGCGGATTTAAATACGCCTCATACTCATAAAAATCACGGTTTCCTGAAGCTTATACCTCAACAACTCCGCGGAGATCTTTGCCGTTTCAGATAATTCGTCTTTATTGATCTTTTCCAGCTCTTTTAGCCGCTCCTGCGCAAATTCTGCTTCATTTTTATAATATTCTTCAGTATACAGGCCCAGCGGATATGCTTTTTGATCATAACCCTCGTGCTCATCCACCTTTTCGATGACCTGATCAAGGGCTTCGGAAGGATTTTGACTAAATACCTGAAAACTTAAAAAGACAAAAAATATGAGGTTCCAAAAAGGGTATTTCATGATCAAATTTTTTATAAGATTAATGAGTTTACACTTCTTAAATTTAATTACCCTTGATCCTTTCCCAAAGGTCAAGAAGGATCTGTTTTCCATCATCGGGACTTTTCGGCTCTTCTTCGGCCCTTATGGTCCCATCCTCCGGAATTAGCTTATAGCTGAAAGCGAAGTTCGAATCTTCGTCTGAAGGATTCAGCTTTCCGAAGCGCAGGTCATTAAAATATAAAAATCCGTCCTTTTCTGAAATGGTGTACCAGCCTTTTGAAATATCAATTAAACGCTGCACATTTTTATCATTTTTGAGGCTCCCCAGATAATGCCAGTTCTTTGGCACCGCCTCAAACCTTATCATTTCTTCATCAAAGAAAGAATAGTAACCAATGAGAAAATCGCTCTCTGCTTCGGCATTGGCCGTCCATAAAATGGTGTTAAGCGGTGTGGGACGTGTATCAAGCCGGGAGTAAAACATTCCCTGCTGCTCCAGGCTTTCTTCAAACTGCTGGTGAGCAGCGAACTTCAAAACCAGCGTAAGCATTAAATAAGCCGTACTTACAATTAAACCAAGACGATTAAATTTTGCCCTTTTTGGATCCTCTTTTTTTCTGCGCATTGCCAGGATCAAAAAGACCAGGAAAGGCAGGGTGTACAGGGGATCGATAACAAAAATGCTCTTAAATGCGAGCCGAATGTCCAGCGGCCAGAACAATTGGGTCCCCCAGGTCGTAAAAGAATCGAGAATAGGATGCGTGAATAAGCCCCAGAACATGAGCCATGACCAGTCCTTCCAGCCAACTCCGCTCTTTCGTTCTATTTTGGAAATAAGCCATCCAAAAACCGGAGCAGCTAAAATTGCAAAGACTATGGAATGCGTAAAACCCCGGTGAACTTCTATAGCAGTTATAGTGTCGGTAAAGTTAGTTGCAAGTGCATCAAGATCTGGAATGGTACCTGCAATAGCGCCGTAAAGCATGGCCTTGTTACCTACCTTTCTGCCGAGAACTGCTTCGCCAACGGCGGCACCGAGTACTATTTGAGTTAAGCTATCCATCTTTTAATTCAAGGTTCAAAATTCAAGGTTCAAGGTTATTCCAGAGGTCTCGACTTCGCTCGACCTGACAAAATTAGGCGACGCGGATTGCAAGTCCACACCATTATATTCTACGCTATTCAATCAGACCTCACAGGTTTTGGAAACCTGTGAGGTTTATATAAATTTCACTTCTAAAATCGTACTTCTAAAATCTAACTTCAGTCCACAATTTCCATTTTCTTCAACAGGAAAGAAGCATTCATATTCTGGCAAACGCCTTCTTTAAAGCGGTAATCGAAATTAAGTTCGTCGTTGATGATCTCGGCATCAAAATAGTAATTCTTTACCTGATGGCAGCTCTTCTGTCACTTCACAAAGACTCAGGTCATGAGTAGCGATAATTCCGGTGGAATTGGAGCGAACCAGTTTTTCAATGAATTTTCGGGAGCCAATTGCCTTATCGGTGCTGTTAGTTCCCTTCAGGATCTCATCGAGAATAATAAAATATTTATCGGTTTTGATCTCGTCCACTACAAACTTCAGTCGCTTTAATTCAGAAAAGAAATAGGATTCATCATCTGTAAGCGAGTCGGTTGTGCGCATACTGGTGATAAGCTTTATAGGTGTGTAATGACAGGAAGTGGCACAAACCGGAAGACCAACATTCCCCATAAGGATCTGCAGGCTTACGGTTCTCAAAAAGGTGCTTTTCCCGGCCATGTTCGCACCGGTGATGATGAAGAATTGCTCTTTTTCTATGGAAAAATTATTGGCAATCCGCTTTTCGGGATCCAATAGAGGATGTGCGAGTTGCGTGGCATCAGAAATATGGGAGTCGTGATGCAGTTCGGGAAAAACATAAGCGGGATGATTGAAGGCAAAATTCCCAAGGGAATTATAGGCATCCAGAAATTCTATCGCGCGGAACCATTTTTGGACCACCTGCCCATGTTCTTTGATCCACTTTTCCAGTTTCCAGGAATAGCGCAGGTCCCACAGCAAAAAACCATTCCCCAGAATTCCAAAGATCATGTTGTTCCTCTGGTCCAGGGAATCTATAGCTTTGGAAAATTTCTTGAGGATAGCAGAAGCCTTCTGTTTTTCGGAAGCTATCTCATCCTTGTTCTTCCGTAGCAATTCAGATTCAAAAGTGGTATTTTCAATTAGTCCCAGCAATTGGTAATACTGGTGAAAAGTATCCTGCACCTTGCTTACACTGGAAGAGAGCAGGTTAATGCGCTTCAGGAAAAATCCTGTGATAAGCAGGCCTGCAAAAAACCACAACGCCAGTTCAATTCCCCCAATGAAATCGAGAAAATAAGCAGCTATGACAATCCCCGAAATGGTAGAGAAAAGTAAAGGAAGCCACTTCATAAAGCCGGGAACAAAACCTTTGTAGTTGTTAAGCCAGCCCGTTATTGTAGCTGTTCTTGATTCAGTTTTGACAAGCGTGGCCAGGGCAGAGAAATTCTGCCGCCAGTCGGCTTTTTCAGCAAGTTCTTTGATTGCTTCCTGCTTCAGGTTGATCTCATCAATATCATTTGAAAGCAGCAACTGCGCGAGCTTATCCTTTCCTTCCAGAAGCGTTGTACGGTTCAAATACTGAAAAAAAGAACCCTTTCCGAAGAGATCAATATCCTGACTGTAAGGATGCAATGGATCGGCAAATTCAGCTCCTGTGGGTAATTGATGAAAGTTCCGCTTTAGGACCTCCAGCTCGGTCTCATTGATCCTTATCAACTCCCGGAACTTATCCCGCTCGTACCGCAGATCGGAATGCCTGGAAACAAGAAGTATGAAAATTGCGATCCCCACAAGAATGGAAGCGATAACAGCAGTAGAATTTCCCCAAAAGGCATAAACAGCATAGGCCACGGCCAAAAAAATAATTAGCCGTAATAAACTGGACAATCCGAGTTTACGGGAAGCAGCATGAAGCTGAGTACGATATTTCTCTATCTGGGCATTGTAAAAAGTTGCGGGATCCTGCATCTAAATCTATAAGTTTTGTAATTCCTGCTGAAGTTTCTTTGAAAGACCGGAGACCACCAGCGAGTACGAATGATCAATAAGTTCTTTGACTAATTTTGGCGGAAGGCTCTCAGTCTCTAAGCTATTCCAATGCTTTTTACTCATGTGATAGGCACCTTCAATATGATCTGGATATTCATCTCTGAAGTGCGAGAGCTTTTTCGGGATCACACTTAAGACTTACCCTAAAAGGAATCGTCTCCAAAGCTGCCAGTGCAAACATTTTGCCCGCCACTTTGAATACAAGAGCATCGGGACCAAAAGGCAACTCTTCGGTCACGCCCCTTCTTTGCTAAACAATAAGTTCTAACGGCCTCAATATCCATAGCCCAAAGATAAGAACTTCAGGACAGTTGAGGGCCTTGTTCCTTCTTTGTCATTTTCTCTTTTCCAATTTCCCCCAGGTGGGTATATTTAAAGCCTTTTTCGTACTTAAGCCCATAGCCCAGCATTCTGTCAAAAGCAGCGTGGGAGAACAAAATGACGCCAACCAACTGCAACACCGGAATAAGAAAAAAGGCACCCGAGAGATAGATAAGAATAGCCAATCCCCTGTGATGAAAAAGATTGTATAAAACGGCTCCGGCTTTATTCCCAAAGGCATAACCAATCATCCCGAGATCTGGTCCCAGGAACAATACCAAAAACCACCACCATTCGTAATGCAGAAATCCAAAAGCATAGATTCCCAGAAGCAGCATCGCAAGCTCCTCAAGTTTTAAAGTTGTTTTCATATTATTTCAGGTTTATAAAGTACAGGTTTGGAAGGTGCAGCATCATTTTCAAAAGATGCGGGTTGGAGGTTGAGGAAATAAAATCCGTCTTCAATTCTTGAAGGAGCGTAAACAAGTTCTGTTATAGTCGCATTAAGTCGGGTATTCTTTGGATAATTCCAGAAGGCTTTATGCGCCAGCAGTTTTCCGCCGTCTTCTTCCCTGTCTACAGAGGGCAGGTCTATTAACAAATGCTCCACGCCGCATTCCCGGATGTAAATTGCCGCTTCTTCCTGCAAATAAGGCCAGTTGGTATGGGAATAGTGTTTGCTGCGCTTGGCAATGCTGTTAGGAAGCGTACGAATGATAAGCGCCTGGGCTTCCCCTTTACTAAAATGTGCTTTTATTTGCTCTTTAGTGATCACCTCATCCCCATTCATTTTAACCGGCTCCACTGAAATTAGTTTAGCAGCAAAAAAGAAGGTTTTGAGACTTTCGTTGATGCTATGGAATTCGGGGGTGATGTGCCCAACACATTCGGTATGGGTAGTATGCCCGTGCGGATTAAAATAGATGTTATTGAAATTCACAGATCCACCTTTGCTGACTTTCCCAATCCAGTTTCCTTCCTGTACAGGTGCAATTTTTGGTGCTTTAAGATACCAGGCAACGGGATTTTTGTCGTCTCCCCGTAAACTCAGGGAGATATCCAGGGGTTTGGAGAGGTTGATTTGGTAGTTTTGATTGTTGTACTGAATGCTTGCCTGCATTGAAAATGTTACTTTGGGATGTTGTAAAAATAGAACGTTTTTCTGACTATTAATATTTACTATTCCAAAGAACAATCTTCCCAAGGGATAGAAGTCTCAATCAATAGTATTTAAAGTTTAAACCTTTAATAATTATTATCTTTACTAGGCGGAATTAATTAGAGAAGGCAATGGATACAATTCAAAAATTAAAAAGTAGACTGATCGATCGGATTATGGTAAGCGAAAATGAACAGCTTTTAAATGCCATTGAAGTTCTTTTTAGCGCTACTCAGGAGAAGGAAGAGATAAATTTAACTTCTGAACAAATTGAGATGCTTCAAATGAGTGAAGTGGACATCAAAGAGAATAGACTTATTTCTGAAAAAGATTTGATGAAACAGGACGACGAATGGATGAAATAGAAATCCTCTGGACTTTTACGGCTAAAGCACAGAGAGATCAAGTCTTTCAGTATTGGAACGAGAGAAATGAAAATACCAACTATTCGCGAAAATTAAACCTCGCAATCAGGGAAAGGCTTGAAATTCTTAGATCAAATCCGGAGGTAGGTAAACCAACTAATTTTCCCGATTCCCGCGTCTTAATTTTGAGGCATTACAGTATCATTTACAAAATTAATCTGCCTAAAATTTTTATTACCGGTTTTTGGGATAACAGAAAGGATCCTGCAAAATTACTCCGGTTTTTAAAGAAGATTTAGTTCTCCTCCACCCAAAACAAATCCGCAGGCGATTCCATCACTTAAAAATTTACCTTTTTTGGAAACCTGAATCTCTCTTGTCATCCCACTCCAGCATTCCGTCATTCAATCAAGTTTTGTGGCTTCCCGAAGCAGGTAATCTTTATATTTTTTACCAAAACTCCTTTCCACCTCATCTACGGAAATTCCCCATTTGGTTCTCAGGCGGGTCATAACCAGTTCGTTGTACCTGTCTGTTACCGAAAGCTTCTCAACCTCTGCCGGAATTTCCCCTTTTTGAAGCGCCTTGATGTAAAGTGTATTATTACTAACATTCCATTTCCGATGAAATCCATCAAAAGAATGTGCCGAAGGACCTATCCCCAAATAAGATTTTCCAAACCAGTATGCGGTATTATTCCGGGAGAAGAACCCCGGTTTTCCGAAGTTGGAGAATTCATAATTGTCGAAGCCGGCAGCAGATAAGATGTCGATCATGATCTCGTACTGCTCTTTTGCAGCCTCTTCCTCTACCGGTGCGACCTTCCCTTTTTCGATCATGCTTTTCAATGCCGTTCGCGGTTCAACGGTAAGGGCATAACTGGAAATATGTGGCACGCCAAGATCAAGGGCTATATTGAGATTTTCCTTCCAGCGATCATTGCTCATCCCGGGAATTCCGTAAATGAGATCAATGGAGATATTCTCAAAATACTTTTTTGCCATTTTAATCGATTCCAAAGCTTCAGCTGAATTATGTGCACGGTTCATCAGCTTCAGGTCTTCTTCAAAAAATGACTGCACTCCAATACTCAGCCGGTTCACAGGAGAAGCTGCCAGCATCTTCAGTTTTTCTTCTGAGAGATCATCGGGGTTGGCTTCCAGAGTGATTTCCGCATCTTTCGGTGACCTTATAGTGGTCATGAATAACAGTGAAGATCTGCCGCAATTCTTCCGCAGAAAGCAATGACGGAGTACCTCCACCAAAATAGATCGTCTCCACCTCATCCGAAATTTCACTTTTCCGCAGCTGCAGTTCTTTGCAAATGGCCTCCACCATTTCCGGTTTCTTCTTTACCGAAGTCGAGAAATGAAAATCACAGTAGTGACAGGCTTGTTTGCAAAATGGTATGTGAATATAAATACCTGACATTGATTCAATTTGAGAATTTGACAATTTTAGAATTTGAAGATCATTTTCAAATCTTCAAATCCCCACATCTTCAAATTATTTTATTTTTCCCGGATTTTGCTTTAACAAAAGCCGCCCATCCCGAGTAACTTTTGCCGACTTCCACTTTTCCGGAGTTATAGAAGTGGCAAACCGCAGCTGCGAGTCCGTCGGTGGCGTCGAGGTTCTTGGGGAGGGATTTTAAAGAGAGTAGGCTCTGCAGCATTCCGGCGACCTGTTCCTTGCTGGCATTTCCGTTTCCGGTGATGGCCATTTTTATCTTTTTAGGAGAATATTCGGTTACAGGCACTTCCCTGCTCAGGCCTGCTGCCATGGCGACTCCCTGTGCCCGACCCAGCTTTAGCATGGATTGCACATTTTTTCCGAAGAAAGGCGCTTCAATTGCGATCTCATCGGGATGCCAGGTGTCGATAAGTTCTACTGTTCGCTCAAAAATGAGCTTCAGCTTGATATAAGGATCATCGTACTTTTGCAGGTGCAGTTCGTTAAGTTGCAGGAAAGACATTTTGCGGTTCACAACCTTAATTAGCCCGAAGCCCATGATCGTGGTTCCGGGATCAATGCCTAAAATGATTTTTTCGGTATTCAAAAGCTTCGTAATATTGCAAGATCAAACCTGCCGGTGATGAAATGCCGGGAAATTCAACCGGTTGTTAAATAAATCCATGCGAATAACCTCGCACAAAGCTAATCAATTCTTCTCACTAGTTATCAAGATCCTGGTGGTCCTGGCAGCAGTATCATTCATCTGGTACAAAGTGACCAATGATGAGGCAATGGATTTTGACAGTTTTGTTGATATACTCAATGATTACAGGATATTTTCCTTTACCAATATAATGGTTTTGATAATTCTCACCGTACTCAACTGGTACTTCGAGATCCTGAAATGGCAAAATTTAAGCTCCCATGTGCGGGAGAATTCTTTTAAAGCTGCCACACGTGAAAGTCTGGCTTCTTTTACTGCTGCTATTTTCACCCCCAGCCGCATAGGGGAGTACGGTGCCAAATGTCTTTACTACACCCGCTCGTCTTGGAGAAAGATCATATTTCTCAACTTTCTTGGGAATACCGCTCAACTTTTCGCTACTTATTTCTTTGGAATTGCAGGACTTCTGTTTCTCATCACTTCGCTGGATCATCTTGCCCTTCCCGTGTTCAATATCATCCTGGTAACGGGTTTGTTGTTTGCGCCATTTATTCTCTATGTGGTTATGAAGAAATTCAGGATTCGGATTAAAGGCTATTCTATTCACAGACTGGAAGAATCTTTCCACAATGTTTCCGAAAAAATTCGCTGGAACACCCTCATTTTTGCCAGCATTAGGTTCCTGATATTTACCCACCAATTCTATTTCCTGCTGCTGCAATTCAAGGTGGATGTGTCTTATCCCTTACTAATTTCGGCTGTATTCAGCACCTATATTTTAGCGTCCATCATTCCCACAATGATCATTTTTGATGCTTTTATCAAAGGTGGATTTGCGGTGTGGATCTTCGGATTATTGCAAGTGCCGCAAATTATTGTGTTCACGATAGTTCTTACCGTGTGGATCCTGAATTTCGGTCTGCCGGGTCTTGCGGGAAGCTACTACATCCTTAGGTATAAAAAGTCCAAGCACGCTATAGCATGATCGCGGGAGCTGTAGTTATCACGCTACTCTACGTCCTAACCATGTTGTTTCTCCTGTACGGTTTCACTCATGTGCCAGATTTCTCCGGAAAAAATTCACCTCCAGAAACCACTTTTTCAATAGTCATTGTCTACCGCAATGAATCTGAAAATCTTCCGCTGTTATTTAAATCTCTTCTGAAGCTGAAGTATCCCCCGGAACTGTTTGAGATCATCGCAGTCAATGATGCTTCCGAAGATAATTCAGCAGAATTATGGCAGGAATTCCTGAAGGAGCATCCTCAACTCAACATCGGGTTACTGGAGAATATCCGGAAATCTGGCAGTCCCAAAAAAGATGGGATTGAGCTGGCGATTTCGACTTCAGGAAATGATTATATCGTAACCACAGATGCCGATTGTGAGGTGCCGCAGGACTGGCTGAAGGCATACAATTCCCTGATATTAGAGACCGATGCAGCTGCCATTGCCGCCCCGGTCGCTTTAAAAACTGAAGGGTCAAAAATGACATTTTTGGACCACTTTCAGGAACTGGATATTTTTAGTTTGCAGGCTGCTACCATTGGAGGATTTGGCGTAGACCTCCCTTTTATGTGCAACGGCGCTAACTTTTGCTATTCAAAAGAGGCATTTTTGAAGGTGAACGGTTTTGAAGGAAATAAAGAGGTGGCGAGTGGTGATGATGTTTTCCTGCTGGAGAAGTTCCAAAAATCAGGGTTAAAAACAGCATTTTTGAGATCCCGGGAAGCAGTGGTGTTGACGGCCTCAACCGGCTCCTGGAAAGAATTATTCTTTCAACGAGTAAGATGGGCTTCAAAAACTACCGCCTATAAAAGTTTTTTCTCCAGGGGTCTGGGTATGCTTGTGTTCCTGATGAATCTCGTGATTGTCACCTTTAGCATTCTTGTGCTTATGGGCCTCATGCAACCTTCATTGCTGCTCATTTGTTTCCTGCTCAAGTTTAATGTTGATTTTTATCTCATTTACAGCAGCGCAAAGTTCTTTAGCAGGGAAAGAGCCATGAAAACCTATTTTCTAAGCAGCTTACTTTATCCCTTCTTTAGCAGTGCTGTTGCAATATTTTCTTTATTCTCCGGTTATAAATGGAAAGGCCGCAACTTTAAAAAATAAGGCTCACCCGATTTTTTCTTATCTTTAATTTTATTGTTTTCCCTAAAAATGCAAAAAATAAAAGCCTTCTTAATCGGTTTGTTCTTTTGTCTCGCACTCCCCATGGCTGCGCAGGAAACTTATATTATCAATAAAGATACACTGGAACTTAACCGGGAAGTTAAAGGACCTCTTAGCCTCTTTTGGTCAGAAGAAGATCATAACTACAGGTACTTTATGCAAAAGGGCAATCGCATGGTAGAATTGCTCAACCCTAATGGGAACGGGCAATATAAAGAACAGCTTCTTGAATTAACTGCAGATGCGAAAATCAAGGACGCAAGATGTTCTATTCGTACTTTACAGCCTGCGGCATTTTACCAACACCTATAATTCCCTGGTCCAGGAGGATTATGTCAAGAATGAATCCACCAAAAACATCAAACAGAGAATTGCCTTTTTTGCGGGACTTTCAAATAATATTTACACCGATAATCCTGAAAATATTCTTGCACCCGTAGCAGGCCTGGAATATGAATTTTATGATCCCAATCTGGCGCCGCGCCACTCTGCATTTCTCCAGTTGAGGCATAGCTTCAAAGGGAATGATTACCGCTACACCTCTACGCAGCTGTCCATCAATTATCGATTCAAGGCGCTTTATTTAAAACATTTTGACATTCATGTGGACGCCCGGCTGGTAAGTTTGTTCTATTCAGAAGAGACCATCACAATCACCAATGATACAGGAGAAGTAGTCGCCGTAAAAGATGACAGCGGCTTTACCTTTACTGCACCCTTGAGTTTTGGAATAGGCAGCGATATTAAGGTCACCCCTAACAGTTTTATCACTGTTGGTTATAATGATATTTTTGCCATTGTTCTTGACAGTAACGGCAGGTTTCCTGTTGATTTTACCGTGGGGTATAAGTACAATCTTTAATTGGATTGCCGGGGTCCGGCGGAAAAGAATCAAGAGCCAGGCACCAAGACTTTCTTTGCAAGCTTTCCTTTATAGTTCACCGAAAATCAAAGCTTTTGCACTTCCCAGGTCTACAGTCTAACTTTTTGTCAACTTCCTGCGTACTGCATACATTTTTCTCACCGATCACTGACCACTGAACATTACTCCGCCTTGATAACCACCGGCATCCTAAAGGTAGTTTTCACCGGAATACCACGTTTAGTGGCCGGATAGATCTTTGGGAGGGAATCCACACTTTGGGAAAGCCAGGTCCTTATCCCGGGCAGCTGGTCCAGCACCAGGGAGTCTATTTCCATAGAGTCAATGGCCGGCGTACCTTTTTCGGATATTTTTAGGTAGAGGTAAAGGGTATCATCCAAAGCTTCGGTCACAACGGGTTGTTTGGCTTCGAGCCTGGAATAGAAGTATTGTGCGACTTTATTACCAAAACAGGCTTTTGCAGCTTCAACTTCCATAATATTCCGGCATTCCTCAAAGGCCGGATATTGATCTACCTCATGCCAGTTAAAATCGCGGGTCTCTTCTGAAAGTATTTCTTCCGAAGATATCTTTCGCGTCTGGAATTCCTCACAGGAGACAAACAAAAAAGGCAACAGCAGTAAGAGTAGAATTTTCTTCATTCGGGACAGAAACTTTTCAAAAATAGTGAATTTAAGGAGTTTGCCGAAAAAATTAATTCTGAAGCACTTTTACCAGGTAACTTATATTATTGCCTGGTGTAACTTAGGACCGCAGTGTTTTCGAACTCTTCCAAACTGACGTTAAAGCAGTCTTTGACCGGACGCTGAGTGTAGTCATTACCCTCGTATCCTCCAAAAAGGTAAATTGCACCATCGGCATATTGCATCCCGGGTCCTTCAATTTTTAAATCAATATCAAATCTCTTTAATTCCCGGGTGCGGGTGTTATATGTGAGGAAATTACCTTTTTCATAAATATAAATAATCCCGTTGTGGACGGTAACAGCCGGATCCTTTAAAGTCATGGGAAGGTTGGCCCTGTTTTCCCATCTACCCGTGACCAGGTCCAGGACTTCGATATTGTCCAGATACCGGCCGTCATTACCAGCTATTAAATATAATTCATTCTGAACTCTGACTGCGACTGTTTCCTTTCCTGAAGTCATTTTTCCTGCATTAAACCAAAGTCCAGTTTCAAAATTTAACATGTGCACCTCATCAGAAAAGATCTTTTTCCCAATTTTATTTACCCGTAGCGACCCTCCCAGGATCATTAGATTTTCTTTGTAGGTAAAAGCACTTGCGTCTATAGCCATGTGTGGGTTCACCGGGTCTGTAACAAGACTGTCTTTCTGAAGATCAAATATCTCCACCGTATTGTCTTTAAATTCCTTCCGGCCTGCCGGTTGCAGGTTTTTTCCTCCCAGGATGTAGATCTTTTTGTCGTGCATTACAGCTGTATGTCCTGCCCTTTTTCTTACTTGTACAGGAGCTGTACTCCATTTATTTTGAGTTAGATCATAAACCTGCACCCTGGAGGAATAAACTTCCAAAGTAAAATCACGTTGGGAAGCTCTAATTATATCTGTTAAACTCACCATCCCCATTTTTCTATTTATCTCATCCTGAATAGGATCCTCTAAAAAAGAGGCATTCCCAGCAACAACATAAATTTTATCTCCTGCCACTACAGAAGCGAAATCATAAACTGCAGCTTCCATTTCTGCAAGTTTTTCATATTTGAGAGACTGCTTTAATGGTTTTGAGGTATGAATGTTTACTTCCCTGAGATATTCGGTCGCCGGAGTTAACAGCACTATAAATTTTCTCTCAATCAAATCGGAAATACTTACCCTTAATTTCTCATAACCCACCGAAGTAAAAGAAATGGAGTCCTCACGGGAATATCCATTTTTAAGGGTTACTGTAAAAGTTCCATCTACATGGGTAAAAGTGTTGCTTCTTATTGCTTTGGAAGAAATATGGACTCCTTCCAGAGGGGCATCAGAAACTTTATTTTTTACGACGCCGTTAAAATTTTGAGCAAAACTAATGGACGTGAAGAACAAAAAAAGAATAAGGTTTTTTCTCATTTGAAGAATTGAATTGGTGGCAGGGGATGCAATTTAGCCAATGATTTAAAAATCAAACTCCAATTATACATATCTCTTTTTATAAATTTTAAAGAATAGGTTACCGGCAATAGATAAAGCCGAAGGCTGAGCTTCGGCTTTAGTGGCTGAAAATAATCTTAGATTAAGTGAATTTTTATTTAAGTCTTAATTTTGATCTTCTTCCTTCCCCTCTTCTGTAGGTTCAGGCTCGGCAACCTGAAATGTAATAGGAAGAGAATAAAGTACTGCCACCTCTTTTCCCCCATGAAGAGCCGGTTCCATATCTGGTAACTCATTTACTACTCTTTCGGCCTCTGCACCCAGATCGGGATGTGGCGCTCTTGATCTTACCCCGGTAACTTCTCCTTCTTTCGAAACCTTAAATTGAACGTATATCCTGTTGACACCTGTTAATCCTAATTCTTTTCCCAGGCCTATATTAAAATTCTTATTGACGTGCATGTTAATGTTCCTGGTCATGCATTCTTTTTGTTCCTCCATTGTTTCCAATCCTTCGCACCCCGGAAAAACGGGAACCTGTTCAACAACGGCAAATGGAATGGGTAGGTTAGGATCAAGGTCCTTTTGTTCTTCTGTAACCACTGCCGAAGGAGGAGTTGATGGCGGTTGCGGAGTTTCCGGGGCTGCAACTTCTTTATTCGGGGATTGTGTCGAACTACAGGAAACATAAGTCAGCATTACTGCCATAAGCGGCAGAATGATTAAAAATTTAAACTTTGAAATTGATCTTGATCTGTTTTTTTGCAACATAACTATTCGTTTTTTGATGATTGAATGATTAAAAAATTGATTGACAAATGAAATATCCTCGGTATTAAAAGCTGAATTGAGGAGCTGCTGGAAATAGTCCTGCTTTTTGACATTTTTGACTACCCCGGCATCAGCAATATATTCGTGTATGGCCGAAATTCTTGATTGATAGATGTAGATAAGCGGATTGAACCAGAAAATGATCTTTAGAAATTCAAACAGTAAAAGATCCAGCGTATGTTTTTGTTTTACATGAACCAGTTCGTGAGAAAGGATCTGTTCCCGCTCTTTTTCTGAAAGTTCGGCTCCCAGAAATATTGTTTTATAAAAAGTACAGGCAACTTTTGAATTGGGTACCTCCACGATCTTCATGCCGTGGTTTTGGCGAACTGGTTTATGAGTAAAAAGCTGTTTTAAAACTCTGAACTTATTGAAGAAAATACCGAGGCTAAAAATAAATCCGCCGCTGTAGGCAAGAAGCCACCAATTGATGGTTTGAACAGCTTCAGGAGTTTCAGAATTTAAGGTTACAGAAGGTTCACTGCTTCCGCCTAACAATACTTCCGGCAGCATCACGAAATTTTCCGCAGGAATTGCAGCCTGAAGGAAGGGTATCTTTAGCAATGGTAAAAGCATTGCCAGTACCGGAGTTATTAAAAGATAAGCACGATTATAGTTGAAAAAGGTCTCCTTCTTCAGAAACAGCTCGTAGCCCACTAAAAATAAGAGCTGAAAAGCGACAACCTGTATGATGTAGTGTGACATAACTATTGCTTTTTGTTGATCTCTTTAAGGATTGATTCCAATTCTTTGGTATCCATCTTATTTTCTTTCATAAAGAAGGAAACCATACTTTTAAAGGAGCCGTTAAAGTATCCATCAATAAGTTTATTCATACTTTGATTAGTATAGGTCTCCTTATCTACCAGCGGAAAATAGATATAGCCTTTTCCCTTTTTTCGATGGTCTACGAACTCTTTGCTTTCCAGGATGCGAACAATGGTGGAAACAGTATTATATGCCGGTTTTGGCTCCTTCATCTCCTCTATTATTAAGGCGACGTTGGCTTCCTTTAAATTCCAAAGGATCTGCATGATCTCTTCTTCGGCTTTGGTCAATTGTTTCATAAATCCTTCTGTATTTGTGCTAATATATAACTAATAATTTAGTTTAAACTAATCTTTTAGTTGTTTTTTATGTCTGCTCTTTCTCTATCTTAGCCAAAAATTAGTTTTATGGATCTTATTCTTATGGTACTTGCAGGCATTCTTATGTTGATAGGAGTACTTGGAAGTTTTCTCCCAATGTTACCCGGTATCCCGGTTAGCTGGGCGGGTTTACTGTTATTGCATCTAACATCTGCCATACCCATGGATTACCCTTACCTGGGCATTACTTTAATCATTACCATCATTATTTTTGCACTTCAATATGCCATACCGGCTTTGGGCACAAAATATCTTGGAGGCAGTAAACAGGGAATGATGGGAGCTACCATAGGTCTATTTGCGGGAATTTTTATTCCTATCCCCTTCGCCATTCTTATTGCCCCATTCGCAGGCGCATATATTGGAGAGATCCTGAACAAGGCCGATTCAAAAACCGCCCTCAAGGCTGCATCGGGTTCATTTATCGGGCTACTGGCATCCACATTTATGGAGTTTGTGGTAACTGCAATTTTTCTTCTGCTTTATATTTATAAAGTATGGGAATTCAGGACTATGCTCTTTTAAAATAGGGAATCAAGGGATAACTTATTTTCATATCTTTGCCCTGCTTAAAGGACCAGATCTCCTATTAAAATACCCGGTTGCTCCGCTGTTTTGATTTACTCATTATATGAACTTAGACCTTGTTGTTATTGATGACGATGCAGTCGTCCTGTTCCTGCACAAGGTGCTTATCAAAAAAAGTAAGTTACCATCAAATGTCATGGACTTTCTCCATGCCCAGGAAGCACTGGAGTTTTTAAGCCATTATCCCACTTCCAAGCAACTGTTAATACTTTTGGATATTAATATGCCACAATGCACCGGCTGGGAATTCCTGGAGCAAGTAGCACATTTACCACAAGCAGATAAAATTTACGTGGTAATGGTTACCTCCTCAATTAATGAAAGTGACCGTAAAAGGGCTGCAGGCTTTCCCCAGGTTATTGGTTTTCGTGAGAAACCCCTTTCAAAAAAGGACTGTGAGGATATTTATATTAAACTTCTTCCTTTGGTAAATTCTTAATTATTTTATCATTTTCCACACGGTTCCCGCTCTAAACACTAAGTTCTCCTTAAAAGAACCCGGATTTAAGATTAATTTAAAAAAATACCTTCCTCAAAGCCTTAATTTAAGAGTATAACCAATTAAAAATCAATTATGAAGAGGTATACTTTATTATTATGTGCGTTATTCCCTTTGAATTTATTTGCCCAGGAAGGAATGGGAGCAGCCGTTCTGCTTGAGGAGACAAATTTTTTCATTGCAGTGGTTGCAGGGGTACTACTCGCTTTAGGATTTCAGCTATTATTGACGTCAATTTCTGTTGCCGGAGGAATTACCGCAGTAGGTAACATTCGCAAGAAAGGCCACAGTGATTCCACCAAAGACAGGCAAAAGGTAAATGAACACAATGATGACGATGACGATGGTATGAATGTGGGTCAAAAAGTTTCCACAGGTCTTGGCGCGTGGACTATGATCACCACCTCCATCGCCCTGTTCTTTGCAAGCCTTTTGGCTGTAAAATTAGGATTTATAGGTGCAAACTTTATCGGAGCCACTCTTGGGCTGGTAATTTGGGCAGCCTTTTTTATGGTGGTTACATATCTTGAGATCAATATGGTAACTTCTCTCGTGGGAGGACTGGCATCTACAGTTAAAAGCAGTCTTTCATCTGCAGGTTCTGTTTTTCAGAAATCAGATGCGGGCGTGGCCAAAGATGTCGCTAAAACGAAAGCGAAAACTGAAGCAAAAGAAATGCGGAAGCAGTTTGAAAAGCTTTTCTCTACACATGATGTAGACAAGAAAGTAGATGACTATGTTAAACAACTTAAGCCACAGCGCATAGATATTCAAAACCTGAAAAAACAGATCAAGGATCTTATCACCGATTTACAGGTGACAGAAAAAGCCGATTTTGACTATCCAAATTCAGTCAAGAAATTGATTTTGGAAGAAGCCGACAAAAGCACTCTTTCCAAAGAAGATAAAGAGGCCGTTAAAAACCATGTGAACAGCATCAAAGATATTGCTCAAAGTGATGCCTCTCCAGAGGAAAAAGCTAAGGCCGGAATTGAAGATCTAACTCCTGCCGACAGAGAGCAGATCAATAAATATCAGGATCAAATTAAAGGTGCTCTTCAAAACACCAACAAGAAAGAGTTGCAACCAGACCAACTGGAGCAAGATCTTAAGAAGATCCTTAATGAGCCAAAACAAGCAACTAATATTGCTAAAGCAAAAGCAAGTGCAATAGACAGAGAGACTCTTGTGAAACTTCTTGCGTCTCAGGACATGGATGAGAGAGAAGCAGATAAAAGGATCTCCCAGGCCGAAAAAGTTCTGAATAAGGTGCAGTCTTACTTTAGTAATGGACAGGAAAATGCACAGGCGAAAAAAGGAGAGTTGCAACAGAAAAAAGGTGACCTGCAGGCAAAAGTAAAAGCCATGTTTGCCGGTGGAACAAATGACCTTAACAGGATTTATTCAGATTTCACTGCTATTTTTCAGGATTCAGGAGCCGGTCCCGATCTTAAGTATAAACTTGAACATTATAATAAGGAAGAAATGATCATAATGATCACCGACCGAACCTCCCTTAGCCGAAGCGAAGCAGAACCTATTGCTGATAAGATCGTAAGCGCAAGAGATTCCGTTATTGAAAAGGCTTATGAGGTACAGATCAAGGTGAACGAGAAAATGGCCGAAGCCAGGGAGAAAGCTCTTATTGC
Source organism: uncultured Flavobacteriaceae bacterium (assembly GCA_963709775.1). GTDB lineage: Bacteria > Bacteroidota > Bacteroidia > Flavobacteriales > Flavobacteriaceae > Salinimicrobium. The sequence continues at coordinate 24,302 of CAVPXS010000004.1, forward strand.
AGCCGAAGAATCCAGAAAAGCAGCCGCAACCGCTGCATGGTGGCTGGTGGCTACCGGAATAGTTTCGGCCGTTGCATCGGCAGTTGGTGGTATGCTGGCACTTGAAGGAATTCTATAGTAGCTTAAAGATTCCTGCGGAAGGAAAATCCTTCCGCAGCTTTAAACAAATGGAATTAAAATTTTGATATTATGAAACGATTTATTTTAGTATTTACTTTTCTATTTACAGTAAGCACCTCTTTTATGGCTTGTAAAGATGCCGAAAGGGAAGCAGATGAAATAGAAGTAATAGAAGAAGAAATTGAAACTGAAGTCTATGAAGAGGATGAAGTAATGGACGAAGGTTTTGGAGCTTATGACGCCGACGATGATTCAATGCTCGATGAGAATGAATTTGGAGAGGCAAACAACACCGCTTTTTCTGAATGGGATGAAGACGACAGTTCCACTTTTGATGATGAAGAGTTCTACAAATCAACATTTGGAGTGGCAGATGTCAACGATGATGACATGATAGACGAGAACGAATGGAATGAAGGTAGAAACAACTGGTATACAGATTATGCCGGTGAAGAGGATTGGGACCTGTTTGACAAAGATGAAGACGGTTTCTTGAGCAGTGAGGAATGGAATGAAGGCTTTGGAGATTCAAATTGGTTTAATGACTTTGATGAGAATGATGATCGTTTTGTAGATAATAACGAATGGAACTCAGGGTTGTTCGACGACTGGGACGCCAACGATGATGGTTTTCTAGATGAAAATGAATACAACAGCTTTAACGGTACAACCAGGGAAATGTAATTCCTGAGTCCGGTCAATTTAATTAAAGCCATCCTTGTTGGGAGGGCTTTAATTTTTAAAAGAAGTTCTAAAAATGGCCTTTTACGGAAGCATTTTTAGAACTTCTTTCATACATTATATTAAATTATTGCAAAATTATGACAATCACGGGAAAGGGTTTTATACATTGGCTCCTTCAAACATTAAATACTGAATTATGAAAATCAAAAGTTTTTTAGCAATACTGGCTTTGGGAACTATTTTTTTCACTTCCTGCCGTGATACCGTTACCGAAAGAGAAGTTGTTCGTGAAACAGAGGTGGAAGTAGAAAGAGAAGAAGTCGAGGTGGAAGAGGACAATGAAGGAATCATTGAAAGAACAGGTAAAAAAGTTGACCAGGAAGTTAATGAAGAGATCAACGAAGAAATCGACAAAATAGGAGACGACAACTAGAAAATAGAAACTAAAAGACGGCTTTTAAGGCTGTTTTAAGAAAAGTTTAGCAGGCAAAATGCTTATTATGAGCAGGTTTCTATAAATTTGTTAGAACTAATCTTAAAAACACAACCATGAAAAAGTTAATTTTAATCTTTTCCCTATTGTTCACCGTTAGTTCAGCCTTCATTTCGTGTCGTGATGAACCGGACAGAGGAGATAGAGTCGAAGAAGCTACTGACGAACTTGAAGAAAGAGGTGATGAAGTAGAGGAAGCATACGATGAGATGGACGATGATGTCTAATCTTGTATTAATGAATATAATTTAATACAACTAACCAACAACCACAGGATCTAAGATCCTGGAAAACGGCCTGAAGTTCTCAGGCCGTTTTTTAATGTTTAAGGGTTTTGAACTCACTTTTTAGATCCTCCATAGATTGCTGGAGTTGCTTTAGCAAACCGCTTTCTGAAGGTGCGTCCAGATTAAAAGTAAGCTTGGAATTCACCTGCCACAACTCCTGGATATCATTTACCCTCACTTCAATAGGTAAATATTCTTCATTGAGAGATATGAGAAGAAGTTTGGAAGGATCGGGTAACTTCTGAAGTTTTTTTACAAGGACTGAATCATATAACACCACCACATAAATTCTGTTATTGCTTGCTTCCTCAATGGTGGGAACTGCCTTCCCAAGAACCCATTCTCCCGGCCTAAAGTTTGGTAACATACTGTCTCCTTCTACCTGGAAGCCCCGGTGGGTCGCATTGCGATATTCGGGCAAAGGAATATCAAAAGCCGGGAGCTGCTGGTACCACTCCACATCCTGAACGTTCTGTGGATATCCTGCCGCTGCTTTTACATTTACCAGTACAATGTTCTCTTCCTCTGCACTGTTAAGACTTACTACTTTAGGACTTATATCTCCTTTAGTCAACTGCAGGTATTTTTGATTGCTTTCTCCAAACAACCACAAAGGATTGATCGCGAATTGCCGAAGCAGTTCGGCCACTACCTTACCCGAAAGTTTTGTGCGGCCTCTTTCAATATCGGCTGTAGAATTCTTAATGCCCAGCAGCTGGGCAAACTCGGTTTGGGTAAAGTTATTCTCATCCCTTACCTCTTTGAACCGTTTGATTTCTTGTGATACATCTGTTCCCATGCTAACAAATTTAATCCTTTTTGGAAAATATCCTACTTGTGCATTGGATAAAATCCTAAAAAGTTGCGTTTTTTGGTATAGAAATAAAGAAGTAACATTCTTTTATGAAGGGAAAGAAAGAATAAATCCTATTTTCCCGTAATGGAAGAACATTACCTTATCCTTGCCGGCCTTGGATTTGCTACCATAATTATGGCGTGGCTGCCCGCTTTTTCAAAAAAGCTAAAAATAAGCTCACCAATCGTACTTTTACTAATCGGCTTCGGGCTGTTTGCTGTGGGGCTGCCTTTAAACTGGCCCGATCCTCTATGGAAGGACGAACATCTTATGTACTTTTCCGAAGCTCTGGTGATCATTTCCCTAATGGGTGCCGGTCTTAAAATAGGTGCTAATTACAGTCTCCGCGCCTGGCGTAAGCCTCTCCTCCTGGTTTTTGTCACCATGCCGATTTGTATGATCTCGGCCTTTTTACTCGGGCAATACTTCCTGTTGCTCAGTTTGCCGTCAAGTCTTTTGCTGGCCGCAGTACTGGCTCCAACAGATCCTGTTCTCGCAGCCGAGGTGCAACTGGATGATCCAATGGAGGAAGAGGAAAACGCGAATGATATTAGATTCACCCTCACTGCCGAAGCAGGTCTTAACGATGGTATTGCATATCCTTTCTCTTACCTTGCTGTCCTTGTAGCACAGGCGGGAAGCTGGGCCGCATTTAATTTTACAGACTGGCTTTGGGATAAACTGCTTCTCAAGGTGGTCATTGGAGTTATTTGTGGATTATTCATTGGATGGTTAATAGGACATTTAATGGATAGGATCCATAAATATGCGGGGGTAAAAACCTTTGTTGGCTTCCTTGCGCTCTCCCTTACCTTTATGACTTACGGCGTTACAGAGTTGCTGCATGGGTATGGCTTTCTGGCGGTTTTCTTTGCCGGCTTCAGCCTTAGATATTATGAAAAAGTAGATCAGGATTACAAGAAAAAACTTCACGATTTCGTCCAGGAAATGGAGCACCTGTTCATGGTGATCTATATCCTGCTATTCGGTGGATCTATTATGAACGGCATGCTCACCTTAACCGATTGGAAAGGAGTAGTGTTCGCTTTTCTCTTTGTGCTGATAATTAGGCCTGTTGCAGGTTTAATCGGTTTACTTGGGGTAAAAGGAAGGTTCAAGAGCAAACTGGCGGTAAGCTTTTTTGGAATACGCGGTATAGGGTCCATTTTCTACTTATCCTGGGCCTTTGTCACCTTTGATTATTTTGACTATAAAAATGAATTGTATGCCATTACCGCATATATCATTTTGATTTCAATTATTATACACGGTTTTACAGCTCCTTCGGTGATTGGGCATTTTAAAAAAAGAGACAGGGTGAAGCAAAAAAGCTGAGCATCCCGCAGGATTAACAAATGTTTATAGCTGTAGGGTGAAGTTCTGCTTTATGAATTTCTTATTTTAAGAATGATAACTGAAAAATACAAGTAATGAGCAAAGGTTACAATCCTCCCCGGAAAATGGAAAAACCATCAAAGATCCCTTTTTCAGGATGGAAATCTATAGGACTGGGAGTAAAAGACGAAATTGGTGAAAACAATGTTTCCATTATTTCTGCAGGAGTTGCATTCTATGCATTTCTTGCAGTTTTTCCTGCCATTGGGGCCTTAGTTTCGATTTACGGTCTGGCGATGGACCCTCAAAGCCTTCAGGATCAACTACAAACAATCTCCCAGGTGATGCCACAACAGGCTTTTGATATCATAGAAGCTCAACTTAAGGATGTAGTTTCCACATCGGGCAGCGCCTTAAGCTGGAGTTTAATCATTGGGATCCTATTTAGTCTTTGGAGTGCCAACAAAGGGACAAAATCAATGTTCACCGGCCTGGATGTCGCTTATGACACCAATAATGACCGGGGCTTCATAAAGCAAAATGCTCTTACCCTGCTCTTTACACTTGGTACCATCATTCTGGTCATCATTAGCCTGGGGCTCATTGTAATTTGGCCTGCCATTGTTAATTTTATTTCCCTGCCTTCCAGTCTGGAAATGTTGATCACCTGGGTAAGATGGGTACTCCTGGCCGCCATAGTAGTATTTTTTCTGGCTGCGATGTATCGTTATGCTCCCGATAGAAGAACCCCGGCCTACAAATGGGTATTTCCCGGAGCGCTCCTGGCCACACTTTTATGGTTAATCGCTTCCTGGGGCTTTTCATTTTATGTTCAAAACTTCGGAAGTTATGGGGAAGTATACGGCTCTATTTCGGCAGTAGTGGTAATGTTGTTATGGTTGTTCCTTACCAGTTTTATCATTCTTATTGGCGCCGAATTAAATTCTGAAATTGAAAAATACTCAGGTGTCGGGCGGGTAAAGCATTAATCGTATTTTCTACGGAAGAAGAGTTCCTAAAATGTCATTTTTGAAGAGCATTTCAAGAATATGACCTACGTCATATTTTCCAATCCGCTCATTTTCAACCTTTGTACCCGGTACGAAACGAGCAATTTTTATGGAGGAACTTTCTTGTTATCACTGTGGTGATACGATTAAGTCATGTGTTAGCTTTGATGATAAGTCTTTTTGCTGCAATGGCTGTAAGACCGTTTATGAAATATTTTCAGAAAACGGGCTTTCTTCCTATTATGATATGGAAGCCACACCCGGTGCGGCACCGGCACAGTTTGAAGGGAAATATGATTTCCTTAGCAATGAAAAAATTGCAGATAAACTGCTGGAGTTCAATGACGGGAATATACAGGTAATCTCCCTGTACATTCCTCATATCCACTGCAGTTCCTGCATCTGGATCCTCGAGAACCTCAACAAGCTGAAACCGGAGATCACCGCATCACAAGTTGATTTCCCGAAGAAAAGTCTTCGCATTACCTATAATTCAGAAAAGTTAAGTTTAAAAGACCTGGTCCTGTTTATCAGCAGTATTGGGTACGAGCCTTACATAAGTCTTGATGACAGCGAAACCGGAAAAAAGAAGATCAACCGCAGCATCATTTATAAACTGGGGGTTGCAGGTTTTGCCTTTGGAAATGTAATGTTCCTCTCCTTTCCCGAATATTTTGATGTCAATGAATACTGGCTGGAACAGTATAAAGGCCTTTTTAGGTGGCTAATGTTTGCCTTTTCGCTTCCGGTAGTTTTTTATGTCGCGCAGGATTACTTTATCTCTGCCTACAAAGGGCTGCGGGCAAAAATCCTCAACATTGATGTGCCGCTCGCCCTGGGAGTACTGGTTCTTTTTGTACGCAGCACATTAGAAATAACTTTTGACTGGGGCTCGGGCTTCTTTGACAGTCTTACAGGTCTTGTATTTTTCCTTACTCTGGGGAAATTCTTTCAGCAAAAGACTTACAATTTCCTCTCTTTTGAGAGGGACTACAAATCATATTTTCCCATTGGTATCACCCGCATAAATCCCGACGGAAAAGAGGAGAGCATACATGTGCACGATATTGAGAAGGGCGACAGGATCTTAATTAGGAACGAAGAACTTATACCTGTGGATGGTATTCTTATCAATGGGAATGCGCGTATTGATTACAGCTTTGTAACAGGAGAATCTGAAGCTGTTCAAAAAGAATCCGGAGATAAATTATATGCAGGAGGGCGGCAGGTTTCGGGCATGATCGAGATGGAAGCTCTCAAATCGGTTTCTCAAAGTTACCTCACAAAATTATGGAGCAATGATGTTTTCCAGGTTAAAAAGGAAGACTCCTTCACCTCTTTCATCAACCATATAAGCAAGTATTTCACTATTGTATTGCTTCTAATCGCTTTTACAGCAACAGCCTGGTGGGCATTTTTAGATTTTGCCACCGCCATCAATGTCTTTACAGCAGTATTAATAATTGCCTGTCCCTGTGCGCTTGCAATGTCCACCCCGTTTACCCTCGGAAACCTCCTGAGGATCTTTGGCAACAAAAAGTTTTATCTGAAAAATGCCGGTGTGATCGAGCAACTCGCAAAAGCCGACACTCTGATCTTTGACAAAACAGGAACCATCACTTCAAATAAAAAAAGCAGCATTAGTTATGAAGGGATCACCCTTACTGCTGAAGAAGAATCTCTCCTGAAGAACACGCTTCGCGCCTCAAATCATCCTTTGAGCCGTAAATTATATGATATGCTGGCCGAATATGATATTACTGCGCCCGAAGAATTTCGGGAAGTCACAGGGAAAGGAATTGAAGCCGTACACCAAAAGCAGGCGATGAAAGTAGGATCCGCCGAATTTGTGGGGAGTACTGTGGTAGCACCAACCCTTAACACTTCGGTACATATTAGTTCGAACAATGAATACAAAGGCAGGTACGTCTTTTTCAATGAATACCGCGAAGGGGTAAAAGATCTCTTTTCTGAACTGGCCCCACATTACCACCTTTCAATTCTTTCGGGAGATAATGAAGGAGAAAAGGAGAGACTCGAAAATCTGCTACCGAAAAATACTGAAATGCTCTTCAACCAGAAACCTGAGAATAAACTTAACTACATCGCATCTCTTCAACAGAAGGGAAGAAAAACCATCATGGTGGGCGATGGTCTTAATGATGCCGGGGCACTGGCAAAAAGTGAGGTGGGAATAGCAATTTCAGAAAATGTAAATGTCTTCTCCCCCGCCTGTGATGCCATTTTGGATGCAAGCAGGTTTGACAGTCTTTTTAAGTTCATTAAAGCTTCAAAGTCGGCAATGAAGGTGATCAAGATAAGCATGCTTCTGTCCTTTCTCTATAATGTTGTGGGTCTTTATTTTGCGGTTACCGGGCAATTATCCCCAATTATCGCGGCTATTCTTATGCCTTTAAGTTCCATAAGTATCATTGCTTTCACTACAGTATGCACCAATTTCATTGGCCGCAGGATTTAGGATATTCCCGTCAAAAATCTTATCTCCTTTTCGATTTTTAAAAAATTCTTATAAAAAAGTTGGAAATAAAAAGGAAAATCGGGTAAATTGGGACTGTGATTAAATTATTTGTTTCCCTGCTTTTTGCAGGGAGAGCCAACGAGAAAGCAACCCCTACTTGCTTCTTGTTGTTTCATCCCCCAAAAGTTTCCTCCGGACATGCTTTTTAGAAAGAATTTTTTATTGAAGCTAACCGGGTTACTATTTATTGTTGCAGGAATAGCATTACGATTTTCTAATTTTGAATCTGCTTTCTCTCCATTCATCTTAGGCGGGCTTATTGGCGGTGGAGCTGTTCTGCTTTTTGGAATAGGAAGAAAAGAAAACAGGTCATAAAACAAGAGGTTCCAAAAATGACATTTTTGACGGCCCATGAAAAAACCTCCTTACCCTGAGTATCCGGAAATAGCTTCTGAAGAGATCCTTCTCAGAAAGATTAAGCCCGAAGAACTTTCAGAGCTTCTCATCATCTCCTTCTACGACGGAAAACAAGCCAAAAGTGAAACCGAAGCTGCAGCGATGCTTCACAGAATTGAAAATGATTATCTCAACGGGGAAAGCATTCACTGGGGTATTGAAGAAAGGAATTCGGGAAAAATTGTCGGCACCTGTGGCTATTACAGGGGTTTTAAAGATGCAGCAGGCGAATTAGGCTGCATTCTCCTTCCGGCGTATAGAGGAAAAGGTCTTATGACCGAAGCAGTTCGCCTGGCAGTAGCTTTTGGGTTTAGAACGATTGGCTTACAAAAAGTTTTTGCCGTTACCTCACCGGAAAATTTCAGGATGATCAAGCTACTGGAGCGCCTAAACTTCAGGAAAACTAAGGAAGTGGGTGAAGAAGTGCATTTCGAAATCCTGCGAAAGGGATTTATTCAGCATTAGGTAGTTTGAATTGCACTTATAACCAACTATTCCTTAATTTATTAAAGGTGCTAAATATCATCATTTAACCCGCGCCGATTTTCTAAATTTAATAATATCTGCCGCCACGATAGAGCAAAGGGAAATTTGCATCATGAATTCTTAGGCAGTCTTTAAAAAATCAGGAAATATGAAAATGGATTCCTGGTACCAAATGAGTCCCGAGGAGGTGATGAAGAAACTCGACACCTCCCCCGATGGCTTGTCAACTGCTCAACACGACAGCAGGCAGCAGGAGTATGGGAAAAACCTACTGCCGAAAAAAAAGAAAATCACGCTCATCCATTTGTTTTTCGTCCAGTTCCTCAACTCACTTATTTATGTTTTACTGGCAGCAGCTCTTGTGGCTCTTGTACTGGGAGAATATTCAGATGCTATTTTTATTTTCCTGGTCCTGCTCGTTAATGCGGGCATAGGTACTTTCCAGGAGTGGAAGGCAGAAGAAAAAGCTTCTGCCCTGGAAAACCTCATCAAGCTACGGGTCAAGGTAAGGAGGAACAAACAAATTATTGTGGTTGACAGTGAAGATCTCGTGCCCGGCGATCTCGTTTTCATGGAATCGGGAAACAAGGTGCCGGCCGATATCAGGGTGATCAATTACAACAATTTAATGGCAGAAGAAGCTATTCTCACCGGGGAATCAAAAGCCATAGAAAAGGACAGCAGCGCTATTATAAAAGAAAATGTTGGAGTGCCCGACCAAACCAACATGCTGTTTGCCGGCACCACCATAACAACAGGAAGAGGTACCGGAATAGTTGTCTCTACAGGAATTGGAACCGAAATTGGGAAGATTGCATCTTCGCTTCAGGAACTTGAGACAGGCAAGGCGCCACTGGTAAAGAGAATGGAGATCTTTACGCGTAAAATAACTTATATCGTTTTGGCCGCCAGTATGGTTTTGGGAGTTATGGGATACTACTTTGGAATTCCTGTAAAAGAGATCTTCTTTTTTGTCGTGGCCGTAGCAGTATCGGCCATTCCGGAAGGTTTACCTATTGCCATGACGGTTGCGCTTTCCATAGGTGGATCGAGAATGGCCAAAAGAAACGTGATCATTCGAAAACTCACTGCCGTGGAGGGCCTTGGCAGCTGCACCTTCATTGCTACAGATAAAACAGGGACACTTACTGTTGACCAGCAAACAGCTAGAATATTAATATTGCCGGGGCCAATAGCACTCAAAGTCACAGGTGAAGGTTATAACGGCGAAGGAAAGATCGTTTCACGGGGTGGTGACGAAGTTCTTTTGGATCAGTCAGGTGATTTACAAAGACTACTTCAGGCGGTATCTATATGTAATGAAGGCAACCTGAATCACATTGATGGCAACTGGTCATTTTCCGGAGATCCCATAGATGTGGCTTTATTAAGCCTTCCTTTTAAAGCCGGAACATCCCCGGAAAAATTTCAGGCTCAAATTAAAAAGGTGAAAGAGGTGCCATTTGAATCGGCCCGACAATTTGCTGCAGTGTATTATAAACAGGAGGGAACTGAGGAGCTCCAAATTGCTGTTAAAGGTGCTATTGAAAAAATTAAAGAGCATATTGATGGTGAAAAATATGCACCTCTTTTGGAAGAGGCCGCCAAACATGCTGAAAGCGGCTATCGTATAATCGCAGTTGCAGGAGGAACTGCAGATAAAATATTACCTGCAGGGGAGCTCCCTCACCTGGAAATGTTAGGGTTTATTGCCCTTATAGATCCATTACGTCCCGAAGCAGCACCTGCAGTGAAAGAATGCCATGCCGCAGGAGTGCAGGTCGCAATGGTTACGGGAGATCATCCTGCAACTTCCCTTGCCATAGCTAAAGAAGTAGGCATCGCAAACATGCAGGAGCAAGTCATTACCGGAGCTGAATTGAGTAATATCGAGAAAACTCCCGAAAAGTTAACCGATATCCTAAGGACAAAGCGGGTTTTCGCAAGGGTCACACCGCAACAGAAACAAATGATAGTCGAATCCATAAGAGAATCCGGACATTTAATTGCGGTAACCGGAGATGGAGTAAATGATGCCCCGGCACTAAAAACGGCAAATATTGGAGTCGCAATGGGCTATGGAACAGATGTGGCAAAAGACACCGCATCTATAATTATTAGCGATAACAACTTTGCATCTATCGCTGCAGGTATTGAGGAAGGGCGTTATACCTATAGTAATTTGAGGAAAATTATTTATCTGCTCATCTCAACAGGGGCAGCCGAATTATTAACTATTGGTCTTTCCCTGGCCTTCCTGTTACCATTGCCTTTCCTCCCCGTACAGTTATTGTGGCTAAACCTGGTCACCAACGGGATACAGGATGTTGCCCTGGCATTTGAAGCAGGAGAGAAAAGAGTTATGCTTCAACCTCCCAGAAAACCTGATGAGCCCATTTTTGACCCCCTCATGATAAAACAAACCCTGCTCTCTGCTGCAGTGATAGCATTGCTGGCTTTTGGCTTGTGGTATCATTTGCTTAACCAACTTCATTGGGAGGAACAACCTGCAAGAAATGCGGTGCTAATGCTAATGGTTTTACTTCAGAACTT
>CAVPXS010000005.1:0-191480 GCA_963709775.1 uncultured Flavobacteriaceae bacterium
TTCACCTGTAGCACATTTTATTCTTAAAAATTCCCCTTTTTGAACCCCATACTTACCTTCGGGTACCTTATAATCCCCAACTCCTCCAGAAAAAGCAGACTGCATAATAATCTTCGTGCCATCCCGAGATCGGTTAATCGATTGTTACAGGAATTACTTCCTGAAGTAGCAGCTTCTGGTGCTACAAAATTTTCAGGTGCATCTGTAGCGGCTCTCAGCACCGGCTTCATTGACCTGGTTTCCATAGTACTGCCACAACCAAAGAGAATGATCGTAGAAAACACCAGGAGTGCATTTTGAAATTTGTTTTTCATATCGGTTTGAATTAGTACAGTAGAAATTAGGAAATTTTTCAATTCCCTTCTAAAAATTTTCCTCTGAAAAAGAGCACCAAAAAACACCTTTTTTGAAAGGATATATTTATTGCACTAATCTTAAAATAAAAGTTCCCACTTATTCCGAATATGCTATGGTGGTCAAAAGGGCATTTTCTGCCTGTCTTGAATCCAGGCGGGTATGTTGCACTACTACCGGCACCGAAGATTCGATCACACAGGCATAATCTGTACCTAAAGGCACAGGCGCAGGATCTTTCAGGTCATTGAACCTTAAATGTTTAGTGCGCTGAGCCTCTACGGTCACTTTATAGGGCCCCACAGGATCTTTATCTGAGAAAAAGATGGTCAATTCCACCTCAGCATCCTCATTCGAGGTGTTGAGAATACAGGCCGTTTCATGACTTGTGAATTCCGGTTCCTTTCCTGTTCCATATTTCGGGATGTAGCCTTCAGCGATTACCCAGGTCTTTTTTCCTAATGCTTTCATTGTTTATTTCAGTTTTATAACTAGTCCCATATTGGCCGGGATGTTTATTTTATCATTTATTTCTTTGCCTTCAAATTCTTCGTGGGATGAAACTTCCACAGTTCCTTTCCAATTGAAGTCGGGAGCAAAATTCAATTCTGAATCTGTGAGATTTAAAACCATAAGGAACTGCTGTTTTTCGTATTTCCTGATGTAAGAAAGAATTCCCTTTTCAGAAAATACAGGCAGATATCTACCGACATGCAATGCCGGCTCCTGCGCCCTTATCTTTAAAAGTTTCCTGTGCAGCTGAAGCATGGAACCAGGCTGGTCCCATTGCTTCTTTACATTAATTTCTTTAAAATTATCCATAAGCGGAAGCCAGGGTTCTCCTTTAGTAAATCCTGCATTTTTTGTGGCATCCCACTGCATGGGGGTTCGTTCGGGATCCCGGCTGCGCCCTACGCCCGGTTCATTCAAAGCCTGTGGATCCTGAATCTTATCCTTTGGAATATCCACATCCTGCATCCCCAGTTCATCCCCATAGTAAATGGTGGGCGTTCCTCTAAGCGTTAGCAACAGTATTGCTGCATTTCTTGCCTGCTCCTTTCCCACCCTGCTTGCAATTCGGGATTTATCATGGTTTCCTAAAACCCAGTTGGGCCAGCCATATTCAGGAAGTGCTCCTTCATATTCATCGATCGTAGCTTTGATCCTGTCAGCATTCCAGGGAAGCTGCAGCAGTTGAAAATTGAAAGGCAAATGAGCACCCTGATTGTCTTCTCCGTAATAGCTTACGAGTTTACTTATTGGCAGGTAAATTTCTCCAATGAGTAATCTCTCATCAAATTCATCGATTACCTTCCGCATTTTATGCACTATGTCATGAACTTCATCCTGATCTGTTGAATAGGCCGGAAGTAATTTGCTGTAGGAATTCATTCCTTCCTTATAATCAGGATTTGGTGGATCATCTCTTAAGTGTTCGTCTTTGATCATATGCCACATCACATCTACCCTAAAACCGTCTACTCCCTTCTTGAGCCAATACCTCATTATGGCCAGCATTGCCTGTTGCAAATCGGGGTTTCTCCAATTGAGATCGGGTTGTTCTTTTAGGAAAGCATGGTAATAGTACTGTTCGGTTTCCTCATCATATTCCCAGCCGCTACCTCCAAAAACACTTAACCAGTTATTAGGTGGGCCTCCATCCTTACCGGGATCTTTCCAAATGTACCAGTCCCGTTTATGATTGTTTTTAGAACTTTTGGATTCCAGGAACCATGGATGTTTATTTGAAGAATGATTAGGTACTAGGTCGAGGATTAGTTTCATCCCTCTTTGATGTACTTCCCTAAGCAATTCATCAAAATCCTTCATTTCTCCAAATAGAGGATGGATACCGGTATAATCACTCACATCATATCCAAAATCGGCCATGGGAGAAGGATAAATGGGCGATATCCACACAGCATCGATACCCAGATCCTTTAGGTAATCGAGTTTTTCTATTATTCCACGTAGGTCTCCTACACCATCACCATCACTGTCTTTATAGGATCTGGGGTAAATTTGATACACTACTCCCTTGTGCCACCATAAGTATTCTTTGTAATTCATAAGAAGTTATGTTTTTTATGCATCCACCTGTATCCATAAGGGGTTAGCTTCACTTCAGCTTTTTCGGGGTCGTAATTTTCATATCTTATATTTCCAAAGACATCTACAACATCCTTAAATAATTCTTTATCCACTTCGAGTTTTATAGTAATTTCTTTTCCCGAGAAATTGTGGAATGCTACTCCCATCCCTTTTTCAGATTTTGTATAGTGTCCCAGTACATGAGGGTTACCGGTGTCAATGACGTGGTTACGACCCCATCCAAATTCCGCAAATTCTTTGCGGTAATCTATGGCTTTAGAGATCCAGGTAAGAAAAGAATCGGGATCTCTCAATTGATCACTTACATTAACTTTCTCATAGCCAAAATCTCCTCCGGAAATGACATTTCTAATAAGATTTTCTGTGGGTGCAGTAGAAAATCCGCCGTTCCTGTCATTAGCCCACTGCATAACTGTGCGAACACTGGAACGACCTTCCATTGAAAGATCTTCCCCCATTCCAATTTCTTCACCATACCGCAATACCGGTGTGCCGGGAATTGTAAAAAGAAGACTGTGAGCCAGTTCCATTTTTTTCCGGTCATTTCCGAGCATTGAAGCCAATCTCCGTCTTATTCCCCTACCAAAAATGCGCATGTTTTCTTTGGGGGCAAAAGCTTTAAAAACCTCTTCCCTTTCGGTTCTGCTCAATTTGTCGAGGTTTAATTCGTCATGATTCCGAAGAAATGTTGCGAGCTGTTCTTTTTTGGTAATTTCTTCAGGCATTCTTTGCAGTGCACGGGCTACAGGAATAGCTTCTTCCCTGGCAAAAGACAGGTACATGAAGTTATTCACATAAAAATTAAAGAGCATATGCATCTGGTCCTCATTCCCCAGGTATTTATTGTATTGGTTTGGATCAAGGTCTACTTCGGCCAGCAAAATAGCATCGGGTTTTTGAGTTTCAACAAATTCCCTGAAATTCCGGAAGATCTTATGTGGATCTCCTTCAAAGTCCATTCTGCCTTTTTCCTTGAACATATGAGGCGCTGCGTCTATCCTGAAGCCCGAAACTCCTATTTTCAACCAGAATTGCATAATCCTGAATATTTCCTCCTGAACTTGCGGGTTGGCAATATTTAGATCGGGTTGATGTGGATAGAAGGAATGGAAATAATAAGCCTTAGCAGTACGATCATATTTCCAGCTGATGCTTTCTTCACCTTCGGCTGCCATCATATTTTTTTCCGGGTCCTCAGGCTTTTCATCTACCCAGATATAGTAGTCTCTGTATTTGGAATTTTTGTCCTTCCGGGATTCCTGAAACCAGAAATGTTCAGTCGAAGTGTGATTAACTGCAAGGTCAATCAATACTCTTATTCCAACTTCTTCCGCAGCATCAATGAGCTGAGTGAAATGACCTAAGTCCCCGAGACGGGGATCAATTTTATAATAATCTCTTACGTCATAGCCGTTATCTCTGTTGGGTGTATCAAAAATTGGCAGGAGCCAGAGACAGGTGATCCCAAGGCTTGAAAGGTATGGAAGGGCATTTTTAAGTCCTTTGAAATCTCCGGTGCCGTCACCCGTTGCATCCTTAAAAGTTTCTACATCCAGTGAATAGATCACTGCATTTTTGTACCAGTATTTATTCATCTTGATGTGTTATTGCTGTTGAAGGTTTGGAAGCACTTCTTTCCCAAAGAAATTTATATAATCTTCCTGTTGCTCATTTACATTATGAATGATCACTTTTTCAAATCCCATTTCATTGAACGTTTTGATTTTTTCAATAAAGACATCTGCATCACTTCCAATGATCACGTGCTTTTCCATATCTTCTTTTCTGGTGTTTTGGCCTATGGCATCAAATTTTTCGGGGCTGTCTATATCTGCAATTAGTTTACTTGGGTAAATATTATTTCTCCATTGTTCCCAGGCACCATCCAAGGCTTTTTCACGGGTGCTCGCATAGGATATTTGCACTTTCAAAGCCAAAGGTTTTTCACTTCCATCTGCCCCCCTAAAGGCTTTCACCATTTTTTCAAGTTCCTCAACGGGTTTGGAGATTGTGATCATCCCATCTGCCCAGGAAGAGAGCCAGGCTGCTGTTTTTTCGGTAATAGCTGCTCCATACACTGTGGGAGTTTGAGTGGGCTTGGTAAAGAGTTTAGCCCTTTCGACTGTAAACATCCCTTTATGGTTGAGATATCCGTCTTCCTGCCAAAGACGCCGCATTACTTCGACCGATTCCTGTAATCGTTTATTTCTGTCCCTCTTTGGCGGCCATTTCTCCCCTGTGATATTTTCATTAAGAAGTTGACCACTGCCAGAACAGAGAAAAAATCTTCCCGGAAACATTTGATCCAGCGTCGCCACAGCCTGTGCAATTATAGCAGGATGATATCTTTGGCCTGGAGCATTTACTATCCCGTATTCCAGGTTTGTAGCCTGCATTGCCGCTCCCAGCCAGCTCCATGCGAATCCACTTTGTCCCTGCTTGTCACTCCAGGGATGGAAATGATCTGACGATAAGACAGCTTTAAAACCTGCATCTTCTGCCTGCTGAACAAGTTTGAGCAGATGGCCGGGGGTAAATTGTTCGTGGGAAGCGTGAAATCCAATTTTCATAAATAGCAGCTTTAATTAGAATGATTCAATGTTTCCTCCTAAATTATAAAGCTTTACACGATAAACCGGATTTCTGTTATTAAAAAAATGATAAATTGTCTGATCCTCATCAACATCGACCAAAGGAACATGACCTCAATCATGCTCTGCCAGGATATATAAAATTACCTTTGTGAAGCAATAAAGAAATTATGACAAAGCCTACTCCCCTTAAACGACATGATGCGCTGAAACCTTTGAGCAGAGACCATCACCACGGGCTGCTTTTATGCTGGAAAATAAGAGAAGGATTAAAAAAGAATGTCCCACTCGACCGAATTAAAAAGTATACCGATTTCTTCTTTACTTCTCAATTAAGACCACATTTTAAGTTTGAGGAGGAGGAAATATTTCCCTTATTGGGAGATTCTCATCCCATGAGCGTTAGGGCTATAAAAGAACATTCCCGACTGCAGGATCTCTTTAAAGCTGAAGCGGTTAAGGAAACCTTCACCTCAATAGAAAAAGAATTGAATGACCATATAAGGTTTGAGGAAAGGGAACTATTCAGAGAGCTGCAGGAAACAGTTCCCGAAGAAAAGCTTAAGATCATAGCCAATAAGGAAGAGGAAGTTATTACTCCAGATCCCGATGATTGGGATGATAAATTCTGGAAATAGAAGGCACCTCTATAGCCATCGTTTCCGTCTGAAATAGAAAAGCATCCCCACAATTAACAGGAACATTGCAATCAATAAAATGGGATAACTGTAACTGATACTCTAATTCGGGCATGAATTCAAAATTCATCCCATAGATACCGGCCAGGAATGTGAGGGGAATGAAGATAGAAGCCATTATGGTAAGCACTTTCATAACCTCGTTCATCTTGTTGCTAATCGTGGTCATATACATATCCATTAGGCCCCAGGTCATTTCCCTGTAGATCTCAATATTTTCTGAAACCTGCAGCATATGGTCATAAAGGTCTCTTATGTAGTTTATGGTTTGCTCCTGTACCAGGTTGTGATTCATTTTTTCCAGGCGACTTACCACTTCCCTTAGCGGGTTCACAGCACGTCTTATTCTAAGCATAGTGCGCTTTAGTTCCTGGATTTCAAGAATGGTATCATCCTTTGGTCGGGCATCAAAAAGGCGCTCTTCCATTGCCTCTATCTTATCACTCATATCATCTATGACCAGAAAATAATGATCCACTATGGCATCTAAAAGGGCAAAAACAAGGTAATCTGCCCCACGGCTCCTTATTCTGCCTTTTTCAGTGGAAAGTCTTTCTCTTACTCCGTCAAAAACGTCTCCCCCGGCCTCCTGGAATGTGAGCACATAATTCTTTCCCAAAACTATGCTGATATGTTCATTTTCAAGCCGCCCATCTTCTTTGTAGTAAAGCATTTTTGCAACAATGAAGAAATAATCTTTATACTCATCGATTTTAGGACGTTGGTTGGTGTTTACAATATCTTCAATAATCAATGGATGAAGCTCGTAATACTTTCCTATCTTTTCAATTTCACTGGTGTTACTAAGGCCGTCAATATTGATCCAGGTGGTGCGGTCCTCTTCTTCAAACTGAAATGCATCTTCTGGCTGTTTTGAAGTAAACCTCTCATACTTTTCGGCATTATAATCAATTACCTCCAGTAAAGTTTCTACCTGTTCCTTTCTTCCAACATAAGTTACAGTTCCCGGTGCCTGGTGAAGAGCTTTATTAGACTTTGGCCTTTTGGAGAGGTAGCGCGTTCTTTTAACCATACAAGAATAATTTCTTTAAAAGTAAGAATTTCCTCTTACCTAAAGCTCACTATAAAAAGTTGTATTTAACAATCCTCTGCCATTGAGCATTGGTAGGGTTTCATTTTCTTTGTAACATGGTAGAGGAGGCAAAATTATTAGGTACATTAAAGGAATATTTCGGTTATGACAGTTTCAGGCCGTTGCAACGGGAGATTATAGATTCAGTTTTTGAGGGAAATGATAATCTGGTGATCATGCCCACAGGTGGCGGAAAATCTATTTGTTTTCAGCTTCCTGCCATTTTGCTTCCGGGGATCACCATTGTGATCTCTCCCCTTATTGCCCTTATGAAAGACCAGGTGGATGGATTAACCGCCAATGGTATTCCCGCTGCATTTCTCAACAGCAGTCAGCAGGAAAAAGAGCAACAGGAGATCTTCAGCAAGATCGAAAGAAATGAGATCAAACTGCTTTATGTAGCTCCCGAAAGTCTTCAGTATATCGACACTGTTTTTTCCGCAGGAAATATCAGCTTAATAGCTATTGATGAAGCACATTGTATTTCCAGCTGGGGTCATGACTTTAGGCCTGCATATACGCAATTGGGTTACCTAAAGAACCGTCATCCCGAAACTCCTGTAATTGCCCTTACCGCAACGGCCGATAAAGCTACACGCCAGGATATTTGTGAGCAACTCAATATTCCTCACGCCAGGAAACATATTTCTTCTTTCGACCGAAAAAACCTGAGCCTGGAAGTTCGCCCCGGAATTAAAAAATTTGAACAGATTTCGGCATTTTTGAAAGGTAGAAAGTCTGAAAGTGGTATCATTTACTGCCTTAGCCGAAAGAATACAGAAGAACTTGCGGCAAAATTGAAAGCGAAAAACCATAAAGCTGAAGCTTATCATGCCGGACTTTCTCATAATGACCGCATTACGATTCAGGAGGATTTCATCAATGATCGCACAGATATAATTTGTGCCACTATTGCCTTTGGAATGGGAATCGATAAATCCAATGTTCGATGGGTGATTCACTATAACATGCCGAAAAATCTGGAGGGTTATTACCAGGAAATTGGGCGGGCCGGTCGTGACGGATTACCCTCCTCTACCCTGCTGTTCCATAGTTATGCCGATGTGGTGCAGTTGCAAAAGTTTGCTGAAGGTTCGGGAAATTCTGAAGTTCAGCTGGCAAAACTTGAGCGCATGAAGCAATATTCTGAAGCTCTAAGTTGCCGCCGAAGGATCCTGCTAAGCTACTTTGGTGAAGTAATTTCCAAAGATTGCGGTAATTGTGATGTTTGTAAAAATCCGCCTGAATTCTTCGACGGAACTTTATTAGCTCAAAAGGCACTTTCAACAATTTTCAGGCTTCGGGAACAGGAACCTGTTTCGATGGTTATCGATGTTTTAAGGGGAGCCCAGAATGCACAGGTGCTCGAAAAAGGATATCAGCAGTTAACTACTTATGGCATTGCACAGGATGTTTCCTGGAGGGACTGGCAGCAATACATGATCCAATTGATCAATATGGGCTATGTTGAAATTGCTTTTCATGATCAAAACAAACTACGACTTACCAGTCTTGCCAAAAATGTGCTTTTTGAAGGAGAAAAAGTCTTGCTCGCAGAGGTGATCCAGGCCGAACTAAGAAAAGAACAGGCTGTAGCAGAAAAAACTTCAGAAAATACCCTTTTTGAGAGGTTAAGAAAACTGCGGCTTGAGCTTTCAAAAGACGAAGGAATTCCTGCCTATCTCATTTTTAATGACGCCACTTTAAAAGAAATGGAAAAGGAAAGACCTATGACCGATGAAGACTTCATGCAGATTAGTGGCGTGGGGAGACAAAAAATGCAAAATTACGGTTACAGGTTTATCAAAGAGATCATCGCGCACGGCAAAGAAAAGAGGGAGAAGAAAGCCCGCAAAAAAGGAAATACTTATAAGGAGACCTTTAAACTTTATAAGGAAGGAATGACCATTGAAGAAATTGCTCAAACCAGGAACCTTGCTCCTACTACGATTTTTTCCCATCTCTCAAAATTGTATGATTCAGGTGAAGGTGTTGATCTAAAGAAATTTATTTCAGAAGGTGATCTTGAGGCCGTAAAGAAAGCCAAATCCAAACTAGATAATCCCGATGCCTTAAAGCCGTATTTTGAACATTTTCAGGAGGAAATGGATTACGGAACTATAAGAATGGCATTGACGATCCTGAGCAAAGAGGGATAAATGCTGCTCAGGCTTCAGTAATAATGTATTTGATCTACCTAATTAGTACTGGCTCCTAATTCCATAAGGAACTACCCCGGCTCATTCCCATCAGACATTAAATCTCAAAATCCACCTTGTTGAGAATCAATCCGCTTCCGGGTGCAATGTAGGTCATGGGCATTTTCACTTTGGGGTCCAGACTTTTTTCTATGTCTTCAAGTGAGAACTCTCCTCTCCCCAACTGCACAAGACATCCCATGATCAACCGTATCTGGTTTCGGAGAAATCCTGTTCCTGTAACTCTGAGCAGGAAAGACCTTTCGGGGAAAAAGCTTGCAGTGATTTCCTTGTTTGGCTGGATCTCACAAATTTCAATTTCCCGTTCCACTATCGTATGAGGGGTAGGTTTTGTGCAAAAATTATGGAAGGAATGTTTTCCTTCAAAAAGTTTTGCCCCTTCCATCATAAGGTCAATGTCCAGGTTTTCGAGAAAAGTAGCCATGAGAGGTGCTGCAAAAGGATGGCTTTTTCTTCCGAAGGAAAACAGGTACAAATATTCCTTTTTCTTTGGATGCTGGATGATATTGAAGCCTGCATCCACTTCTTTTATGCTTAGAACCCTAATATCTGGCGGTAAATTCTTGTTGAACAACACCATGAAATCTGCAATATTTTCCAGGGGCTCATGGTCTGTAAATAATTCGAAAGCAGATTCGTGTGCTGAGACCATCGCATCTGTACGGCTGGAGCCAAGTATCTTGAATTTTTTATCGCCCAAAACGAATTTCAGGGTTTTCCTGACAAGACCTTCGACAGTTTTTAAACCCGGCTGCCTTTGCCAGCCATGTAGTCTGTATCCAAGGTATTGGACCTTAATGAGGTAATAAAAGCGCTGTTGCTTCACAAACTTTAATTTTTACGAAATTAATGGAAAAACTTCGGCTAAAATTGATCGAATCCTGCTTTGTGCGAAAAGTCTTTAACTTTTAGTTAAAATATAATGGCTGCTACTTTTGTATCTTCACTTTCATGGAAAAAACATTCAGTTCAAAAGGAAAGCAAATTTTATTTTTTGGCACCTTAAGTATTCTTGCAATTTACTTTTTATTTCAGGGCTTGTTTCACGCTAAAGGCTTCTTAATTCCCCTTACCACCGCACTAATTTTTGCTTTATTGATGATGCCGCTGGCACGTAAGATGGAAAAATCTTTTATCAATCGTACCGCGTCTTCCCTACTCAATACCTTTATAATTTTACTGGTCTCTATTGGGTTCATGGCGCTGGTTTCTATGCAGGTAAAAACTGTAGTGGATGACTGGCCTCAAATAACAGAAACCATGAAGCCGAAAATTGAGAGTTTAAAGGGTTTTCTTCTTGAACATACTCCTCTCGACCAGGAAGATTTGAAACAATCCGGTGAAGGTTCTTCAGTCCCGTTTATGGGTAAAAATTCCAATCCGGGACAAAAAGCAGCTTCTTTTTTAAACCAGGCAGTCAGTTTCTTTGGAGATTACCTGCTCACCTTCATCTATATCTTTTTCATACTCAACTACCGGCACAGGTTTAAGGATTTCCTACTCTTGTTGTTCCCCGATTCCAAAAGGAAAGAAGTGAAGAAAGTGATAGAGGATTCAGCTAAAGTGACTCAAAAATACCTCGTGGGAAAACTCATTTTAATAGGTTTACTGGCTGTTTTGTACTCAATAGGACTGGGAATATCCGGGGTGAATAATTTCATTCTGGTCAGTCTTATTTCGGCCATTTTAAGTATTATACCTTACATAGGTAACATGATAGGGATGGGATTAGCCATAGTTTTTGGCTACCTCACCTCGGGGGACTCAACGGTGCTTATTGGGATAATCATCACCTTTACCATTGCGCAATTTGTGGAGAGTTATATTTTACAACCCTATGTAGTGGGAGATCAAGTTGATCTTCACCCACTTTTTGTTATCCTGGCAGTAATCATTGGCGGGATGATTTGGGGTATTTTGGGAATGATCCTGGCCATACCAATTTTAGCCATTTTCAATGTTGTTTTCTCTCATATTCCTCCACTAAAACCTTTTGCTTTTCTCTTTAGTAAAGAGGATGACGACTAAATGAAATTTTCTCTTGAAGAACAGTTCGAAGGATTTATCCGCACTCCGCAAATATTTGCTGAAAATGCCATTTTTGAGTACCCGCTTTACCAAACAAGTAAAGTAACACCACAAAAAATTAGCGGGGAAATATCGGCACCCAAACAAAGTGTCCTGGGGAAGCGAATGGAACATTTTTTCGCTTTTTATGTCTCACATTTTACTTCGGAAGAAATTTTAGTTCAAAACCGGCAGATCATTGAAGATAAAACAACCCGGGGCGAGCTTGATTTTCTGCTGAAGGATACTGCCTCAGGAATTATTTCCCATATAGAATTGATCTACAAATTCTACCTTTTTGATCCCGATACAGGTGCTTCAGAATTTGATCATTTAATTGGGCCAAATAAGCGGGACAGTTTGAACAAAAAATTGGAAAGACTTCAAAAAAAGCAATTCCCCCTACTCTTTAAGGAGGCCACGCAAAGTCTTTTAACTTCTTTAGATATTGATACTGAACATGTGGTTCAAAAAATGTGTTTTAAAGCATCTGTTTTTCTTCCGAAGCAAATGAAGAAGATCTCTTTCGATCACATTAATCCTGAAACGATTGCAGGTTACTGGATTAAGGCTTCAGAATTCACTTTTGAAACCTATGGGAAAAATGCATTTTTCACCCCCACCAAGAAATACTGGCCGGTATCACCACAACAGAATGACACCTGGTATTCCTATGATGAAATAGAGGAACAAATTCGCACCTTACTGGAAAAAAAATTTTCTCCCTTACTCTGGATGAAAACACCCAAGGGAGAGCTTGAACGTTTTTTCATAGTGTGGTGGTAGCTATTTGCAATATATTAACGACAAAACATGCTCTCCTTAAGGAAAAATTATGAGCGCCCGCCCTATGCCTTATTTCACATATTAGTATATTAACTAGGTATTTATGAATCAGGAAGAAGCCTCTCTATTTGGAGGAAAAATCTTCCCTAAAACACAACAGATCATGCCAATTTTGACAAAAGAACAATTTGAGGAATTAGCAAAATTTGACAGCAACCCCTGCGTCTCTATTTTTATTCCCACTGTAAGAGCGGGAAAAGACGTCCTTGAAGAAAAAGATAAGATCAATTTAAAAAGCCAGTGGAAGAAAGCCGTTGAGGAATTAAAGAATATGGGATATCCACAGGATAAAATTGACAAGATGGGAAAACCTGTTTTTGACCTGATGGATGACCGGGATTTCTGGAGACATCAGAGTGACGGGCTTGCGCTCTTTCTTGCTGACGGTTTTTCAAGGCAATATACTCTGCCAATATATTTTGAAGCCTATACCTATGTAGCCGATCACTTTTACCTCAAGCCTCTTGTACCTATGTTCAACGGAGATGGAAGATTTTTTCTACTCCATTTACAATTGGACAAGGTGAAACTTTATGAGGCCACTCAATATTCTATTGGTGAAGTAGAAATTGGTGATCTCACTCCAGATCAACTGGAAGACAGAGTGGGATACGATTATGAAGAAAAGAACAGTAAGCACAAAACCCAGCGCAGCAGCGGAGGAGCCGGTGCAGAAGGCAGCTCGACGCAACATGGATATGAAGCAGCTAATCGTGACAGGAAAAATGAGATCCTGCGATTTTTTAGAGCTGTGGATAAAGGAATCTATGAGGTTCTGAATAATGAATCTGTTCCTCTTATTGTCGCCTGCCAGGATTCTTTCTTCCCAATTTACAAGGAAGCCAGCCGTTATAAGAATTTGTTCCCAAAATCGGTGCCTGGTAATCCCGAAGCTGACCATGAGAGTATTTTTAGTCTTCATGCAGCCGCATTGGACACTCTTGAACCACATTTTAGAAAAGAAAGAGAGGAGAAAATGGCCCAGTTCAACGACCTTAACCCTTCCCGAACTTCTACAAGCGTGTCAGACATTATTCCTGCTATTTATGAAGGGAAAGTGGACACGTTATTTCTTCAGAACCGGGAAGACATCTGGGGAAATTATAACGAAAACATGGCTTCTGTTGATGTTCATGAAGAAAAAGGAAATGGTAGTCTTTCCCTAATGAACCTGGCCGCCGTGAAAGTAATTGAGCAAAATGGAAAGGTTTATCTCATAGAAGAAGAGTTCATGCCAAATAAAAAATCAAAAATGAATGCCGTTTACAGGTATTAATTTAGATTATTAGAAAATGAAAAAGCTGCCTTAAGGGGCAGCTTTTTTTATGAGTAATGGGCTATTTTACCAGTGACTTCTTCGTAGAATTTTTTCATTTTTATGAAATCAAGATTTTTATCGGCTGTGGGATAAAGAGGTTCTGATACTTTCACCTGTTTATTTCCAAAATCGAAAGCAATCATGACGATTGGAATATTTGCAGCTTTTGCAATGTAATAGAACCCCGTCTTCCATTCTGTAACTTTTTTCCGGGTGCCTTCCGGGGACATAGCTATGCGCAAAACCTCCTTTTGATCAAACAAAGCTGCAATGGCCTCCACTTTTTTCTGCCCCGGAGTACGGTCTAAAGGAGTACCACCCATCCATTTAAAATACCATCCAAAAGGAGGTTTAAACAATTCCTTTTTTGCTAAGAATTTAATGTCTACTCCAAGTATCCTTCTCACCAGGAGCCCCAGGTAAAAATCGTGCCAGCTGGTATGGGGAACCACAATGACTATTGCCTTTTTTAAATTATCGGGCCAGCTTCCGTAGAATTTCCAGCCCATAATTTTGAAATAAATAAATCTAGCCAGCCAGTTCACTCTCTCTGTTACTCTTAGTAATCTCCCCTCCTCTTCTCTTTCTTTCTTCGTATAGAAGACCTAGTTCTCTTCCGGTTTGGCCTTTTACAGAAGTATTTTCTTCGGCTCTTCTAATAAGATATGGAACAACCTCTCTCACAGGTCCAAAAGGTACCAGTTTGGCTACGTTGTAACCGGCCTCGGCCAGGTTATAGCTAATATGCTCACTCATCCCGAACAATTGAGAGAACCAAACCCTGTCATTATCTTTCTCTATGCCTTTATCCTCCATTACCTGTAGTGCCAGATAATTGCTCACTTCATTATGAGTTCCAATAAAAACAGAGATGTCATCGATATGGGCAAGGCAATAAGTTAGTACCCCATTAAAATTCACATCTGTAGCTTCTTTATTTTCGCAAATAGGGGAAGTATATCCCATTTTTGCAGCTCTTTGATTTTCCTTTTCAAGGTAAGCCCCACGTACAATTTTGGCTCCCACTATGAATCCCTGATCTTTGGCCCTGCTGTGAAGATCTTTTAAATACTGCATCCTGTCCCAGCGATAACATTGAAGGGTATTGAAAATAACTGCCCGCTCCCTGTTATACTTGAACATCATTTCTTCCATAAGAACATCGGCAGCATCCTGCATCCAGCTCTCTTCGGCATCAGCCAGGAGACTAACACCGAGTTTATAAGCTTCCTCGCAAATTCTATTCACACGATTTTTCACTCTTTGCCACTCTTCTTCCTCTTCAAGAGAAAGACTGGCATTTGCAGATACTTTTTGCCAGAGTTCAAAACGACCAATACCGGTAGGTTTAAAAACTGCAAATGGCAACTCTTCACGTTTAGAAATAAATTTTACAATATTGGTCTTACGCTCGATAGCCTTTTCAAATTCACTTTCCTTCTCCTTCCCTTCTACAGAATAATCAAGAATGCTGTGAAGATTTTTACTGTGCATTTTTTCTATAGTAGGAAGGCAATCCTTTTCGGTCACTCCACCACAGAATTGATTAAAAATTGTTTTTTTAATAAGCCCCTCTACAGGCAGGTGAGCCTTGAGAGCAAGATTGGTCATAGTAGTTCCTGTTTTGACCAAAAATGGCCGGTCTATCATTTCAAAAAGAAAGATTGCACGGTTCAATTCTGAATCAGATTTTAATCTAAAAGCTGTTTCAGTATCATTAAATATTTTCTTAGTGATCATTTATCCAAATTAGGGTATACAAAGATAATTAATGAGTAGAGAATGTTAGGATTTTTCTCCTTATTTTCGGCCATTTAACGAGTATTTATAATTTGGATCCATGACTAAAGCATCTGCCGAATCTTCGGTTTTTTTTAATAAAGAAGGTTACGACAAATTCAACCATTTTATAGAGCAGGAAAGCTTCACGAAGGTTTTTGTATTAGTAGACACTAATACTCATCTTCACTGCCTTGCTCCCTTTCTTCAGCAACTCGAAACCGGTATTCCTTTAGAAATTCTGGAAATTGACGCCGGGGAAGAAAACAAAACCCTGGATACCTGTAGTTCCCTATGGGACACATTATCCCATTTGGGAGGAGACCGTAAAAGTCTGCTGGTAAATCTTGGCGGAGGTGTGGTGACCGATCTAGGTGGTTTTGTAGCGGCAGCCTTCAAACGGGGAATCACCTGCGTACATTTCCCCACTACCCTGCTTGCTATGGTCGACGCTGCCCTGGGAGGAAAAAACGGGGTCAATCTTGGAGCTTTAAAGAACCAGGTAGGGGTCATTAAAAAACCTGAAATGGTGGTAGCCGATACTTCATTTTTAGGAACTTTACCCGCAGCCGAAATGCGCAGCGGCCTTGCCGAAATGCTTAAACATGGATTGATTGCAGATGAGGACTATTGGAACCGCCTTAACTCGCTTAAAGAACTGGACATTACAGACCTGGAAGATCTAATAAAGGAATCGGTAGTCATAAAGGAGAAGATAGTAAAGCAGGATCCTTTGGAGAAAGGCTTACGCAAAAGCCTCAATTTTGGTCATACCCTGGGACATGCAATTGAGTCTTTCTTTCTCGAAGATCCCGAAAAACAAAAATTACTTCATGGGGAGGCCGTTGCCGCAGGAATGGTATTAGCTGCATTTCTTTCCTCAAAACTTGAAGGATTTCCAATTCACAAAAGAGATGAAATAAGAAATTCTATTCATTCAATGTACGGCAGGATCAGCATTTCCATTGAAGATCAGGAAAAGATCATAGACTTACTTAAATATGATAAAAAAAATGAGGGAGGAAAAATAAATTTTGTTCTTTTGCGGAAAATTGGGGAACCGGTTATTGATCGGGAGGTACCAAATTCTCTCATTATGGAAGCATTTAGATTTTACCTTGCACCAGCAAGAGAATGAATAGTTTAATTAAGGATTGACTTTAAATTTTTTACTTATTTTAACGGCGGCGGAAATATGAATCGCTATTTTCGCCTAGAAGGAGGACTTAAAAATTACTTATGAAAAGAATCATTGTTGATTACAAAAAGCTTACTCCCGAAATTTTGGGGCTACTCGTTGAAAAATATCCTGATGGGTATGACGATGATCAAATCATCTCATTTAAAAATGCAAAAAATGAGACGGTTGAGGCGGTTGAGGTAAGGACCGAAGACAGTATTTACTTAGTGAAGGTAAGTACCCGCCTTGAGAATACGATGGCAAATTATGATGAAGAAGACTACGATGATTCAGATTTTAATGAGCCAATTGTGGATCTTCCGGAAAAAAATGAAGACGTCGAAGATGAGGTAGAAGAGCCTGAGGACGAAGATTAGGAACTGCAAAAAGACTATAAAAAAGCCGCTCTAAAAATGACATTTTTAGAGCGGCTTCTTTTTTCTTTAAAACTAAAGAATTAAAGGATTAAGCATGTTGGTCTTCATGTTTTCCTTCTTTGATTTCCTCTATTAATTTAGCATTAAAAGCAGGGAGATCATCGGGGTTTCTACTAGTAACGAATCCTTCGTCTACAACTACTTCCTCGTCAACCCAGTTTGCTCCTGCATTTTTCACATCATCTTTCATGGAATTATAGGAGGTCATAGTTCTTCCTTTGACCACTCCCGCACTTATAAGGGTCCATGACGCGTGACAAATGGCTGCTACAGGTTTCTTTTGTTTAAAAAAATCACGAACAAATTTTAAAGCATCCTCGTTCGTTCTAAGATTATCCGGATTCATAACTCCCCCGGGCAGCATAAGCGCATTATAGTCACTTGCATTCACTTCTCCTACTACTTTATCTACATTGTATTCTTTTGACCAGTCGGTCTTATCCCATGCTTTGATCTTACCTTTTTCAGGGCTTACGATATGCACTTCAAATCCTTCATCTTCCATTGCTTCTTTTGGAGAGGTCAATTCTACTTCTTCAAATCCATGTGTTGCCAAAATGGCTACCTTCTTATTCATATCTTTTTCTTTTTTTTGGTTTAACAATTAAAGATAAGATAGGCAATACAAAAGGTATTTTGTACTAACAAGCCTTTAAAATCGGGCAAGGGAAGGTTAAACTTTGATTAAGATTTAGTTTTCTTCTTGTTCTTCCTGCTCTTCTTGTAGGTTTTCTTCCTTTGCTTTATCAGAATGTGATTGAAGTGTATCCAGGATCCTCTTTTCATCAATCAATTGACCCCGCTTCTGCTCAAGTCTTTCAAGCTCCTGGTAAATCGCAGGTTCGGCGTATTCATTGGGCTCTACCCTCTCCTTTTTGTGAAGGGCATATTGCACTGTAAATTCGGCTCCAAAGAATACGATTAGACAGGTATAATAAACCCAGAGCAAAGACAAGGACTACAGAGGAAGCCCCACCATATATAGATCCGGGATTACTCTGTCCAAAATAAAAACCAATTAAATATTCAGCTATCAGGAATAAAAAGGTGGTAAGCATGGCTCCTAAATAAGTTGTTTTCCACCTTAGTTTTACATCGGGTAACCATTTAAAAATGGCCGCAAAGAGAGACATGATAATGGCAAAAGAAAGCGCAAAATTCAATATTTTAAGCAGGAATGTTGTAATAACAGGAGCAATTGATGCTACATAATCATTTATAGCTTTTAAAATTGCCGATATAACGAGGGAAATAAGGAGCAATAAACCAAGAACGAAAACCATTCCGAGGGAAATAACCCTGTTAATAACAATCCTTTTGACGGTATATTTTTTTACAGCAATATTCCAGATATTGTTCATTGCTGCCTTTAACTGAAAAAATACTCCCGTAGCACCAAAAATAAGAAAGGCAAAACCGAAGATCACAGCCCAGGTGGAAGTTTGATCGAGCGCTGCGTTGGCTACCATTCCTTCAATGGCTTTTGCTGCATCTACCCCAATGAATTCCCCTATTTCCTGGGTAATCCTCCCCTGTACGGCTTCCTTTCCCCAGAAGTAACCTGCAACTGTTACCACAATTATAAGTAAAGAAGGTAAAGAGAATAAAGCGTAATAAGCAATTGTAGCACTCCGGGCCCATGGATCATTCCTGTTCCAGCTTACATAGGAACGTCTTAAAAGGGACCAGAATGTGAGTAATTTTCGCTTAATTAAGCTCATAGAAATCATATAAGAATTTAAATTAATAAAAAAAGCCCTCCAAACTATAGCTTGAAGGGCTTTTAATAAGAATTTAGTAAACTAAAGATTCTCAAAAATTGAATGCATAAGTCTTTTCTTATCGTTAATGCTTTCCTCAAGAGAAATCATTGTTTCTGTACGATACACTCCTTCTATGTCATCCAATTTGAAAATAATCTCTTTGGCATGTTGGGTATCTCTTGCTCTAATTTTACAGAACACATTGAATTTTCCTGTGGTAACGTGGGCTACCGTAACATATGGAATTTCATTGATACGCTCCAGAACAAATTTTGTTTGAGAGGTATTTTGAAGAAATATTCCCACATATGCTATAAAAGCATAACCTAATTTCTCATAATTAAGAGTAAGGGATGATCCAAGGATAATTCCTGCCTCTTCCATTTTCTTCACCCTAACATGCACCGTCCCTGCAGATATGTTCAATTTCTTGGCTATATCGGTAAAAGGGGTCCGGGTGTTGTCGATCAACATATTGAGGATCTGGTGATCTGTTTCATCTAATCTAAACTTTGCCATATCTAATCTTTTGTAGATTCTCCTTATTTTTAAACGAAGTACAAAATTAATACAAAATAATTAGATTATAAATAATATTCACGGAATTTGAGGGGATTTTATTGATAACTTCTCTTTATTTAACAAAATAACCTCTACTATATCGTTTTCGATAAGAGAAGATCCATCTGTTTTTTCCAATTCCTTACCCTCGCAATCTATTTCCCTGTGTCCATAAAAATTGAGATGCTCCTTTATATTCCGAATTTGGGGCTCAAAATGAACTTCTCCTCCTTTTATTTTTTCTGAGAACTGGATCCCAACATCTACTGTTCTCCCTTTTATTAGTGCATTTCGTAAAATAACATCCAGAAAACTCTTTTTGTTTTCGGGAATACCGAAGTAGTCTTCTTCCCGTTGCTTAACAAAATCTCCTGTAGCAATAGCCTTTATTCCCACTAATAAGGAATAAGAGAAGATCCTGCGGGTTTTCTCTCTTAGATAGTCCTGCGGAAAGTGGCCGCATTCAAAAAGGATTGTAGGTACGTTCTGTGCCGTAAAATAATCACCCGTACAATTAATATTGAAACCATCATCAAACCTCCCTACCTGCCCCGGGATCACCTTTTGCAGTTCAGTATTCATCGCGGCTATTACTTTCATAGCCTTTGTCCTTACAAGTGTCACTGTCCTGGCTGCATCCATGGAAGGCGCTAAAAAGGAGAGCGTAGCAGGCAAATTTTTATCTCCTGCACCAAAGATCGTACGTTGATCATGCAGATTAAAGCAAAAATCTGGTTTAAAATCCAGAAAGCAATTTCGTAGAACTCTGCTTTCCGGCTCGTGTAGATCACTGGCGTCCCTGTTAAGGTCTACCTTATTGACATTTTCTCTCGTATACCTGGCAGCTCCGTCAGGATTGACCATAGGAAGAATAAGTAAAGTACATTCCTCCAGGATTTTCTTAACCTCGCTATGATCTTTATAAATTTTAAAAAAAAGCAGGAGATCAAGTACTCCTTTTGTAGTAGTGGTTTCGTTCCCGTGCATTTGAGACCACGCAAAAATTTTCTTAGATCCTGTACCTATTGAAATACTTAAAATGGGAATATTAAGAAATGATCTTCCTACTTCCTTTATTTCATACTCATCGTGGAACTCCTTCAAAGCTTTTTCCAAGTCGGAAAAATCAAGAAATCTTCCATGTATTCCAGGGACAGTGAATTTCTCGTACTGGTCTAAAAAATCTGTAGTTATATCCATGTTTACAAAAGTAAATATTCCATAATTTACAATCGTAAACAGATAAAATCTATTCTATTGTCTACTTATGTAAACAACATGTCAACCCTGTAAATGTGCTGGCTTGGAAATATTCCCTGCCTCTAATTAATATTATCTAATTAATTGTCTTTTAGTTTATTAAGTATATCTATTTAATGTTTAAGTTTACATAAAATTTCTTCTTTTGATCGAGAATTGGCGGATTAAAATTAAAGTGTTACTTTTGTAAACATAACAATTTTACATTTGTGTTTACAATGGTAAACGTTGAAGAATTTACAAATAGACTCAATGAGATCATGGAATATTATGACCTCTCTGCTGCTTCTTTTGCCGATAAAATTGAAGTAGGCCGCTCCTCTATTTCCCACTTGCTTTCGGGTAGAAACAAACCAAGTTTAGATTTTGTCATGAAGATCGTCACGGCTTTTCCCGATGTAGAACTTTATTGGCTACTAAATGGAAAGGGAAGTTTCCCGAAGAAAAATGACAAAGCACAATTAGAAAACCCCCAGAGAATTCCTCCTCCAAAAAACGAGGTACAGGATCTCTTTTCTTCTTCCTCCCCACTTCCTTCAAATGATCATGCTGCACCTTCCTCTTCAAAAAAGATAAAAAAGGTGGTAATTCTTTATACCGACGGTTCTTTTGATGCTTACGAAAATTGAGAAGCATTGAAAAAGTTTTAAATTTGCCACATGAAAAAACTGTTTTTAGGAATGACGGCCCTTTGCTGTCTCACCTCCTGTTACGAGGCAGAACGTAACTGCGAGGATTTTAGAACCGGCACTTTTGAGTTTGAATCCTATCTTGAAGGAGAACTGGTAAAAACCCGGTTTGTACGAAATGACAGTATAGAGATCGATTATTTTAGAGGAAAGGCAGATACTTCTTCTATACGATGGATAAACGACTGTGAATATCTCCTCTCGAACCTAAACCCAAAGAACCGTGCAGAAGAAAAGCCGATTCATATGAAGATCCTTACTACGAAGGACAATACTTATACCTTTGAATATGGTTTGGTGGGGGAAAGTAAGAAACAGAGGGGAACGGTAGTAAAAACAGAATAATTTATACCTGAACTACTTAACGTGGTTCCATAAAAAAAGTGGCTTTTCTGCCACTTTTCAATTATTGTCTTTTATTAATTACAGATTAACTGTTATTCTTCTTAAGCAGCTCATTCTGTTCCTGCATAAGTTCCTTAAGGTTTGTGAGCAGCTCAATATCTTTTGGAGTAGCGACGGTAGTGTCTTTTGTATCTTCGGCCTTCCTTCTAAACCTGTTCATGAATTTCACTACCAGGAATACAGTCAACCCAATTACCAGGAAATCTATAAAAACTTCAATAAGAAGGCCATAACCCACGGCTATTTCCTCAACAGCTTCGGTACCATCTGTGGCCGGTACTGCTTCTTTTAAGACATATTTTCTATCGCCATAATCGATCTTGCCGGTCAACATGGATAAAGGAGGCATTACCACCTGCTTTACGAGTACATCTACCACGCGGTTAAAAGCTGTACCAATGATGATACCCACCGCCATATCGATCATGTTACCCTTGACCGCAAACTCTTTAAATTCCTGAAAAAATCCTTTAGCCATTACTCATCAAAAAGTTTTATCTGGCTCTCATCATTTTTCGCACCTTTTTTCTGAAGTTTTCCTTCCGAAAAATCCGGTGATTCCGAGGAAGAATTTGTCCCTTCAACATTCTCTTCCCCTACTACTTCCATGTCTTCGGGAGCAGTCTCTTCGGGCTCTACGAAAGGCTTGGGATCCATAAGGTTTATTTGTTTAACCTTTTCTGAAGTAAGTTGGTTTCCAAGAGCTTTGATACCTTTTACCGAGATGAATTCTTCAAGTTCAACAAGATCATTCGGTTTTTGATCTTTACCTCTAATTTTCCCATAGACCACTTCCACAACCGGAAGATAATCTGTAGAGACAATTTCAAGATATGATTTTGGGTGATCTCCTATAAAATTCTCTTCCCTTTCCTCATTTTCAACCAGGAAGCGTTTTACATAGAATTTTTCTTTTTCCCCTTCCCAATAGATAGCCGAAAGTGGCTTCTTTGGAGACCATTTTTCCAGAACTATAATATCCTGGTCAAATCTCGTAGTAAGTTCGGGTTTAATTGTTTTGGCAATTCCATTTTGGGTAATGATCAACAGCCTGTCTTCTCCTTTGAACTCTCCAAGCAACTCTCCTCTTTCATCAACATTCAGTCTTCGTACTGTATCATCAAACCAGATCCTTCGCGGTTTCAGGGTAGAAACTCCTTCTTCCTTCAGGTCGATCTTTTTAACCGGATACTTGGTCACAATATTTCCTTTTACAGCTCTGCCTTTTATGGCCATGTCTGCAAAATCCACTTCAAATTTCAGTTTTTTAATACTGCCTACCTGCCGCAGGTAAACCATTACTACTTCGGCCTCTCCGTTTGGATTGGCAGAGAAGTAAAGTACTTCAGAAGATTTTTTACCCTGGGTAAGATTGTATTCCCTGTCCCTGGTAACCGAGGTTACGGCAAATCTCTTAATATATGCAGCACCGCCTTTCCCGTCTTTATAGATCATATTATAGATGGTCCTGCGGTCCTTCTTCTTGAAAATGGCAACGTGGATAATGTCTTTTCCTATAAAGGTCTTGGCATCTACTTTTGTCACGATCATTTTCCCTTCGGCCGTAAAACAGATCACATCGTCGATATCTGAGCAATCGGTAACATACTCATCCTTTTTAAGGGCGGTACCCACAAAACCTTCTTTCCGGTTAACGAAGAGCTTGGTG
Organism: uncultured Flavobacteriaceae bacterium; assembly: GCA_963709775.1. Lineage (GTDB taxonomy): Bacteria > Bacteroidota > Bacteroidia > Flavobacteriales > Flavobacteriaceae > Salinimicrobium. Next base: position 23,042 of record CAVPXS010000005.1, read on the forward strand.
TTTCTTATTACAACCTTAGTAGCCTCAATATCATCAAACAGTCGCAGTTCGGTCTTTCTTTCTTTTCCGGCTCCGTAATCTTTTTTCAGGCGGTTGAAGTATGCAATGGCATAATCCACAAGATGATCCAGGTGATGTTTTATCTGGGCAATCTCCCCTTCCAGTGCCTCAATCTTCTGCTCGGCTTTTTCAAGGTCAAATTTTGAAATTCTCTTGATCCTTATCTCCGTTAGCCGCACAATGTCTTCTTCGGTCACTGCACGTTTAAGATGGGTGATGTGAGGTTTTAATCCCGCATCTATGGCTTTTATTACTCCTTCCCAGGTCTCCTCCTCTTCAATATCGCGATAGATACGTTTTTCAATAAAGATCCTTTCAAGGGAAGCAAAATGCCACTGCTCCTGGAATTCTTCAAGTTTTACCTCGAGGTCACTTTTTAGCAGACTCAGAGTATGGTCTGTAGACCTTCTTAAGATTTCAGAAACTCCAAGAAAAGCCGGTTTATTATCAATGATAATACAGCTTAAAGGCGAAATAGATACCTCGCAGTTCGTAAAAGCGTATAAAGCATCTATGGTTTTATCGGGTGACATTCCCGACGGTAAATGGATTAGGATCTCAACTTCACTTGAGGTATTATCCTCAATTTTTTTGATCTTGATCTTTCCTTTTTCGTTTGCCTTGAGGATAGAATCAATTAAAGTTGAGGTATTGGTACTAAAAGGTATTTCCTTTATTACCAGGGTAGTTTTATCGAGTTGAGAAATATTGGCCCGTACTCGCACGCGGCCGCCTCTCAAACCGTCATTATAATTAGTAATATCAGCAATTCCGCCGGTAGCGAAATCGGGATACAATTTAAATTTCTTCCCTTGCAGGTGCTTTACACTGGCCTCTATGAGTTCAATAAAGTTATGAGGCAGGATCTTGGTACTTAATCCTACTGCAATACCTTCAGCTCCCTGAGCAAGTAACAACGGGAACATTACCGGAAGGTTTACCGGTTCCTTTTTTCTTCCGTCGTAAGAAAGCTGCCATTCGGTGATCTTTGGATTGTAGACTACATCCAGGGCAAATTTGGAAAGCCGTGCTTCAATATAACGGGCTGCTGCTGCACCATCTCCCGTAAGAATATTTCCCCAGTTCCCCTGGGTATCTATCAACAGGTCTTTTTGTCCAACCTGCACCATGGCATCTCCAATACTGGCATCCCCGTGCGGGTGATACTGCATGGTATGTCCTACAATGTTGGCCACTTTATTATAACGGCCATCATCAAGATCCTTCATGGAATGCATGATACGCCGCTGTACAGGTTTAAACCCGTCTTCAAGAGCAGGAACGGCCCTTTCAAGGATCACATAAGAAGCATAATCAAGAAACCAGTCCTTGTACATCCCGGTGACCTTGGTAAGCACCTCATTATTCTCTAAATTCAGCTCTTCGTTCTGCCCGAATTGTTCTTCTTGATGATCGTCTAGATTCTCGTTCTCCATTTAAGCCCTCGCTTTGTTTTTTTCCAAAATCTTGGCAAGTGACATCTTTAAAGCCTTGATTTTCTTGCCTGTCAAAAAGGTGATATTGTATTTATAATGCCTGTAACCCTTACTGTTCCGCGAATGGATAAAGATGTGCAGGCGTTTATAGAAAAAATAATTCTCTACTCTAAAATCCTTTAGTTTCGACTTTGGAACTTCTGTTCTTTGCTCACGGTAGTGCATAAATTGCGACACCAGCACACCATTACTTTTAAAGTTTATAGTCTCTCCATCACTGTCAAATTCGAAAGTTTTACCAACAATAAAAATAAAGATCCCTACCAAAAGCGCAATTACATTAGGAATCAAACTACTGTAATTAAAGGGAGCATCGTCGTATTTTAACTCAATAGATGCAAATGTATTGGTAATAAAAACCGCCACAACAATAATATAGATCGAGGGGATAATGCTGGTTTCTTTCTTATTGTTGAACTTCATGCTATTCGTTAATAAGGTCCAGCTCGACTTTAAGGTTATCAATAATAAATTCCTGCCTGTCTGGCGTGTTTTTCCCCATATAGAAACTCAGAAGTTCCTCAATGCTCATTTCCTTGTCTAGCATAACAGGATCCAGCCGAATATTATCGCCAATAAAATGCCTGAATTCATCCGGAGAAATCTCCCCAAGTCCTTTAAATCGTGTGATCTCGGGTTTTCCTGAAAGTTTTTGTATTGCCTGTTGCCTTTCCAACTCGCTATAGCAGTAGATCGTTTCTTTTTTGTTCCGCACGCGGAAGAGTGGCGTTTGAAGGATGTACAAATGGTTCTCTTTGATCAACTCCGGAAAGAATTGTAAAAAGAAAGTAATGAGCAGTAATCTAATGTGCATTCCGTCAACATCGGCATCAGTAGCGATCACAATATTATTATACCGAAGGTCTTCCATAGACTCTTCAATATTCAGCGCCGCCTGAAGCAGATTGAATTCCTCATTCTCGTAAACGATCTTTTTACTAAGACCGTAGCTGTTGAGAGGTTTTCCTTTTAAGCTGAAAACCGCTTGTGTATTAACATCCCTGGATTTGGTGATGGAACCACTCGCAGAATCTCCCTCTGTAATAAAAAGGGTGCTTTCCAGGTAGCGTTCTTTTTTGCTGTCTCCCAGGTGGATACGGCAATCCCGCAATTTTTTGTTGTGCAGACTGGCTTTTTTAGCACGGTCTTTTGCAAGCTTTCTAATTCCCGAAAGTTCCTTTCGCTCCCTTTCTGCCTGCAGGATCTTGCGCTGCAGCAAATCGGCAGTTTCAGGATTTTTGTGCAGGAAGTTATCCAGCTGGGTTTTCAGGAAATCATTGATATAGGTTCGCACCGTTGGCAGGTCACCTCCCATATCTGTAGAACCAAGTTTGGTTTTTGTCTGACTTTCAAAAACCGGTTCCATAACTTTTATACTAATAGCCGAAACTATAGACTTTCTAACGTCACTGGCTTCAAAATTCTTTCCGTAGAATTCCCTAAGGGTCTTTACTACAGATTCCCTGAATGCTGCCAGATGAGTTCCCCCCTGTGAAGTATGCTGACCGTTAACGAAAGAGTGATACTCTTCGCTGTACTGGGTCTTGCTGTGAGTGATCGCCACCTCAATATCATTGCCCCGCAGGTGAATGATCGGGTACAGGCGGTCATCTTCATTAATACTATCAGATAAAAGATCGGCCAATCCATTTTCTGAATAAAATTTTTCGCCGTTAAAAACTATCGTCAACCCCGGATTGAGGTAAACATAGTTCTTCAGCATCTTTTCTATATATTCTGAACGAAATTTATAATGCTTAAAGATGATCTCATCGGGTGTAAAACTCACCTTGGTTCCTCTTCTTCTGGAGGTTTCCTCAAGTCTTCCTCTTCATTGATAAGGTTTCCCTGCTCAAATTCAGCCGATTTTGATCTGCCATCCCTGGTAGATTCCACTCTAAAATTACTGGAAAGGGCATTCACAGCTTTTGTACCAACACCATTAAGTCCTACAGACTTTTTAAAGGCGCGGGTATCATATTTCCCACCGGTATTCATCTTTGAAACCACGTCTACCACCTTTCCCAATGGAATACCCCGGCCGTAATCGCGAACGATCACCCGTTGGTTTTGTACAGAGATCTCAATGGTCTTACCTGCACCCATAACAAATTCATCGATACAGTTGTCGATAACTTCTTTAAGAAGAATATAGATACCGTCATCTGCACTGGAACCATCTCCAAGTTTTCCAATATACATCCCGGGACGCATACGAATATGCTCCTTCCAGTCGAGCGACCGTATATTATCTTCGGTATATTTAGTTTCTTCGATCATAGCTGCTTCCTGCGGTTTCGTGGCTAATATAAGCTTTCCCCTAAAAAGTTGAAACCCCTGGGGAACAAAATAATTAACAATTGTTTCACAAACTTAGATTCAGGGTTTAAAGTTCAAAGTTCAGGGACTTTTGGATTCAAGATTTGAAATTCAAGATTATTTTTATTGCAAAAATACCTTCAAAAAATGTCACTTTTGGAAGGTATTCAAGGTTGAAGTTTCCTGAAATTGAAAAGACCTCACAGGTTTTTAAAAACTGTGAGGTCCAATCTTGTATTAAGTCTCAATACTCAATACTAATATCTCAAATCTATTACACGTTGAACCTAAAGTGCATTACATCCCCATCTTTCACGATATATTCTTTCCCTTCTACCCTCATTTTTCCGGCTTCCTTCACTTTGGCTTCGCTACCGTAGTTTACGTAGTCGTCATACGCGATAACTTCGGCACGAATAAAACCTTTTTCAAAATCGGTATGGATCACACCTGCCGCTTGCGGCGCTGTGGCTCCTACGGGAATTGTCCAGGCTCTTACTTCTTTGACCCCGGCGGTAAAATAAGTTTGTAGATTGAGGAGACTATAGGCCCCACGAATGAGTTTAGCCGATCCCGGCTCTTCCAAACCAATATCCTGAAGGAACATTTGGCGCTCTTCATAATCTTCAAGTTCAGTAATATCGGCTTCTGTTCCTACCGCAAGTACAAGAACTTCGGCACCTTCACCTTTTACCGACTCTTTTACCTTATCAACATATTCATTTCCCGAAACTGCATCGGTTTCATTAACATTACAAACGTACATCACAGGTTTATCTGTAATGAACTGTAGTGGCTTAATAAATTCCTGTCTTTCTTCTTCAGTAAGATCAATTGCTCTTACAGAATTTCCCGCTTCAAGTCCACTTTTCACTTTTAACAAGGCAGCTTCTTCTTTTTGAGCTTCCTTATTTCCGGTTTTCGCAGCCCGCTTCACCTTTTCCAGCTTCTTTTCGGCCGTTTCAAGATCCTTAAGCTGCAGCTCCATATCAATGGTCTCCTTATCTCTCACAGGATTAATATTTCCATCCACGTGCACGATATTGTCATTCTCAAAACATCTTAAAACGTGTAGAATAGCATCGGTTTCACGAATATTTCCGAGGAATTGATTTCCAAGGCCTTCCCCTTTACTCGCTCCTTTTACAAGACCGGCAATATCTACGATCTCAACGGTAGCAGGCATTACTCTTTCAGGATTTACAAGGGATTCCAGTTTTTCCAGGCGCTTGTCGGGTACGTTCACCACTCCAATGTTGGGTTCAATGGTACAAAACGGGAAATTGGCACTCTGCGCTTTTGCGTTTGAGAGACAGTTGAATAAAGTTGATTTTCCTACGTTGGGTAATCCTACAATTCCGGCTTTCATATAATATCTTTTGATGCACTTTTTAGCGGGTGCAAATATAGTTATATGAATTGGAATTAAGGGCGGGAATAGATTGCTGAAATTTTCCCCGGAAAACTCATCAAAAAAGGCATCTTTGAAACCCTCTCAAAAATGCCTTTTTAGTACCTCTAATCTTTCAAAGGCTCTGTGGGCTGAAACTTTGGATGTCCCGACTGCCATAAGCTGAATGAAAACATATTTGCAAAATTCTCGAAGGTTTTTGACTTCTGATCTCCTATTCCATGGCCGCTATCAAAATCTGTAAGAAGCAAAATAGGATTGTCTGAAGCATTTGCATTTTGCATTCGGGCGGCAAATTTTGCAGGCTCCCACGCGATCACACGGGGGTCGTTCATTCCCGAAGTGACCAGAGTCGCAGGGTATTCTGTGCCATCCTGGAGGTGGTGATATGAATCCATTTCAAGCAATCCTTTGAATTCTTCAGGATCCTTTACAGTTCCAAACTCAGGTGCATTCACCGGTCCATTAGGAGTTTCTTCCATTCTAACGGTATTCATCGCCCCCACGGCAGGAATTGCTGCAGCGAAGAGGTCTGGTCTTTCGGTAATAGCTCTTCCCACATAAATTCCGCCGGCACTGCCTCCCATAATCGTGAGCTTATCTGAACTTGTGTATCCTTCCTTAACAAGATATTCGGCAGCGGCGATCGCGTCTTTCCAGGTGTTCGGTTTGTTAAGCTTTTGGCCTGCCCTGTGCCAATCATCTCCCAATTCTCCACCCCCGCGAACATGAGGTACTACGAAAATTCCGTCATAAAGAGTATAAGCCAGTAATAGCGGACTAAAAAACGGACCTGTTGAAATTCCGTAGGAACCATACCCATAGAGTATCGCGGGATTACTACCATCCAGCTTTGTGTTTTTATTGTAAACCAGGGAAACCGGAACCTGCACCCCGTCATGGGAAGTCACCATCACCTCCTTAGCCATAAGATTTTCCAACTCAGGATAATCTGCAGGTGTCGATAAAGGCTGCAGTGTAAAAGTATTTGAAGCCAGGTCGTATTTATATCTTTTTGAAGGGGAGGTCCAGCCAGAAAGATTCACCCATAGATCATTAAATTTTGGTCCTTTGGAGCTAAGGCCTACATAACCTGCAGTGAAAGGAAGTTTTATTTGTTTTGGCTGCTGTCCATCTTCTGGCAAAAAGTAAAGATTACTTTCTACTCCATTCGATTTCACCGTATAGAACAAACCGTCTTTTGTAGTCACGAGGTTATCTATGGGCCCCGATTCGGGTTCCTCTACTACAACCTTTCCTTTGGAAAATGAAGGTTCATTGATGCTGCTCCTCACGATCTTAAAATTTGGAGCATCTTGAAAACTTAAGTAATAAATTGCATTGCCGGAAAGTGCGAAATTTGACACCTGTTCATCTTGTGATGCCAATTGCTTCCAGGAGTTCGGGTTAAACTTATCTCCTTCACCCATATAAACGTCTGCAGCCTTGTTGACGGTGACGACAAAAGCAAACGTCCTGTCCAGATCATTATCATAAAATATTATTGGAATTTCTTCGGGCTTAATATCCAGATCGGGATTGTTGGCTGAAGATAAGAGCACCTTATCCGCAGTTTGAGCAGTTCCTAATTTATGCCTGTATACCTTAAGGTTTAACTGTCTGTCCATAGCTGTGATATCAGCAGAATTCAGTTTGGTATACACAATATGGTCATTTCCCATCCAACCGAATACCTCTACCAGGTTAAGGGGTTCTTCCAACCTGTTCCCGGATTTATCCAGGATCAATAATTCCCCATTTTCAGAGCCGTTTGGGGCCAGCCTCACAGCAACCTTATCTCCAGTATGATTAGGAGCAAGACTTAATATAGTATAGGTTTTATCATTGTCTTTATATTTTTCGGGATCCAACAACAACTTTTCTGAACCTTCATAACCGTCTCTTACATATAATTTTCCCGATTCATCCTTGGGCGTCATTTTCAAATAGTAATAAATGTCATTATCGGTAATGTTGACATTCATAATATTCGCAGCTGTGCGGCTGTCGAGTTCGCGTATCTTTTCCAGTAGCGCATCCTTTTCCGGGATTGTATTTAAAACAGCTTCAGCGTAATCTGTATTTGAGCGCAACCAACTAACCACATCGGGATCGTTGAGATCTTCCATGTAACGGTATGGATCTTCCACTGTGATCCCATGGTAAACATCTTTGACAACCTTTGGAGTAGCATTTTTTGGCTTTGGAGCCACTTGGGCAAATACCGGAACCAGGTGAAATAACATACAAAGCAATAAGAACCTTTTCATATCAACAGGTTTAGAGTTTCCTAATTATAAAAAAGATTGGCGAGGCGGCGGGGGAAATCCTTATCCCAAATCTATACCGGGGGAAAGAATTTTAAAGATAAAAATTTTTATTAAACTAAAAACCAGAAAATTATGAATCCATTTTCTTCTTTTTCTGCAGAAAGGTACTTGTAAATAATCTCTCCCGAAATTTAGATGTGAAAACATTACGCCTCAAAAAAAGGCATTTTTGAATCACCTTCAAAAATGCCTTTTTTGGAACTACAGATTAAAGATTTCCTCTGCCGGTGGATAACTGAAGTATGTTGACAGAATTTATAAAGAATACCTTCTGAAGGTGCTTCTAGCTATTCCTGCCCACCCGAAGCAGCACCGGAAAATTCACTTCCCCCACATCGCCAAAACTCTCCCCAAGTTCTTTCTTCACCAGCTCCACCGGATTTTCATCCTTCTCCTTTTCATAAGCTTTCACTGCCGACCAGGTGTTGAGATACCCAAGTAGCCTTTCAAGACTCCATTGCTGCTTCATTTCAAAACCCGGAGTTTCAATTTCTTCAAAAGGAAAGGGAATGGTTTTATATTTCTCCTCCAGGTAACGGCGTTCCGGCTGCCAGTAAGGACCAATGATATTATCGTAGAAATGCCTGATGATTTTATCTGTTTCAGGGATTGCTTCTAAAAAGTGAGTATCCAAAAATGGCAATTACAGCATCTTTTTTTAGTACCCTTTTTGCTTCAGAATAAAATCTTTCAAAATTGAACCAGTGCACCGCCTGTCCAACGGTTACAAGATCAAAATGATCATTGGGAAACACCATATGTTCCGCAGATTGTTTGGTGTAATGAATATTTGGCTTCTGCACCGCCTGTGACAGCTGATTAATACTAACATCGGTCGCATAAACCTCCTGAAAGAAATTCGCCAGCTCCCCTGCCACCTGCCCGTTACCCGTACCACAGTCCAGGGCCCGGTCTCTTGTTTGGCAAAGCTTCCGCAGAAAATTGTACAGTTCTGCCGGATAAGTGGGACGGTATCGGGAATAGTCTTCAGAATGAGAGGAAAATAGGTCTTTCATGCGAATTTCTATCAAAAAAATAATAACCATCTGATATTCATCATATTCTATATGGAATTAAAAAAATAACTTAAGAGATTATTATTCTCAGGTTCTGTTCTTACATCGCATCAAATTAATAATTTATGAGAAAATCGCATCTTGACCTATACCTGTTGCTGCCTATAAAGGGCTTTATTGAAAAACAGACTTCTGTAGGCCTGCTGCTTATTTTCTCTGCCATTCTCGCTGTGATCTTCGCCAATTCCCCACTGGCAGAAACTTACCATAATTTCTGGAAACAGTATATTTATTTAGGGATCAATGATATGGTGATAAGGAAAACCCTGCTGCACTGGATCAATGACGGGTTGATGTCGATGTTTTTCTTTCTGGTAGGGCTTGAACTAAAACGGGAGATCACCCAGGGGGAGCTTGCCGGCTTTCGAAAATCTGTGCTTCCGGTAGCGGCGGCAATAGGTGGAATGATGATGCCCGCACTCATTTATTATTATTTCAACGGAGGACTGGAATCAATATCGGGATGGGGAATTCCCATGGCAACCGATATCGCCTTTGCACTGGGCATCCTGTATTTACTGGGGAACCGGGTGCCACTTTCTCTAAAGGTTTTCCTCACTGCTATTGCCATTGTAGACGATTTGGGAGCAGTGATTGTGATCGCATTATTTTATACTGCAGATCTTTCATTTTTCAGCCTGGCAATAGCAGCCATGTTCTTCCTTATCTTAATCGTCGCCAACCAAATTGGAATTCGACATACAGCCTTTTATGCGATCATGGGAATAGGTGGGCTCTGGCTGGCTATACTTCTTTCGGGAGTACATGCAACAATCGCGGCAGTGCTGGCTGCTTTTGCCATTCCTGTGAGTAAGAAAATCGATCCTCCTCTTTTTCTCCGGAAGGTGCGCTTATTATCATATAATATTAAGGCTCTATTGAAAGAAGAGGATATTAAGGAGGAACACAGGGAGGAATCCATCACCAATACTATTGAGAAATTCACCTCGCTGACAAAGGATGCAACCCCTCCCCTTCAACGCCTTGAACATGCCCTGCAACCTTTTGTAAGTTTTGTTGTTTTACCTCTTTTCGCATTTGCAAATGCAGGTGTAACTATTGATGCCTCTTCCCTGGGCTTCTTTTTTAGCCCGGTAACATTAGGTATCATCCTGGGATTGATCATTGGAAAATTCTTTGGAGTGGTCTTTTTTACCAGACTTATGGTGTGGTTAAAAATTTCTTCTCTCCCAAAAGGAGTTAAATGGAAGCATATTTATGGAGTGGGTTTTCTCGCCGCCATTGGATTCACGATGAGCCTCTTTATTACAGAACTTGCTTTTGTCAATGAGGAGTTTCTTGTACAGGCAAAAATCGGGATTCTTTCTGCCTCTCTCCTGGCAGGTATTATTGGATATATTTACCTTTTGTGGATAAGCAACAAAGAGATCCAAAAGAAGAAAAAGAGGCATTCAGAAAGATCTGTTCTCACTAAAAAACGTGCAGAAGCTTCAGGATAAAGAATAATACTTCAGCAAAAACTTACCTCTCTAAAACAGCATTTTTAAAGGAAATTCTTCCGCAGGAAAAATAAAGGACGGATAGGTCCTGCTTCAGGTGATTTTCATCAGATTTTCACGACTTTTTAACCTGTCTCGCAGGTCAGGGTTTTTTATAAGCCTTACTTTTGCATTAGAATTTACAAAACTATGAACAAAGGACTTTATATAGCGACTTTAGAACCAAATAGTGGAAAATCCCTTATCTCTCTGGGACTAATGAGAGCTTTGTTAGGAAAGACTGTAAAGGTAGCCTATTTTCGACCTATTATTAATGAAGAAAAGCCGGGGAACCTTGATAACCACATTGATACGGTTTTAAAATATTTTGATCTTCCAATGTCTTATGAAGATTCTTACGCTTATACCAGGAGCGAAGTTATCCAAAAGCGTAATGAGGGAAAATCGGGGGAGATCATTGATACGATCATTAGAAAATACAAGAAACTCGAGGATGCTTTTGATTTTGTCCTTGTTGAGGGCAGTGATTTTTCGGGAGAAGGCAGTGTCTTTGAATTTGATGAGAATGTCAATATTGCAAAGAACCTGGGCTTACCGGTAATTATTATTGCAAGTGGCCGTAGCAAAACTAAAGAAGGATTAATGGGAAGCCTTCAAATGGCTTATCAAACCTTTATTAGTAAGGACGTTCGGGTAATGGCGATGGTAAGTAATAAGATAGAACTTGCAAATCTTACCATTGCTACCAATGGAATGAGAGAATTCCTGCCAGATGATGTTGCTGTTTTTGCGCTTCCTTTAATAGATACTTTGGCAAACCCAACGCTAAAGGAGATCGTGGAAGCTCTTGACGGAAAAGTGCTTTTTGGAGAGGAATTCCTTGATAACCAATCGGGAAGCTTTAATGTTGGAGCTATGCAGCTGCGCAATTACCTGAAGCATCTTAAAAATGAAAGTCTGGTGATCACTCCGGGTGACAGGGCAGATATTATTCTCGGGGCACTACAGGCGCATATTTCCAGTAATTATCCGCGAATTTCAGGAATTATCCTCACAGGAGGTTTGATTCCAGAAGATTCCATTATCAAACTTATTGAAGGGCTTTCACAGGTAGTTCCAATTATTTCTGTGGAAGAAGGAACCTTTAATGTGACCAATAAAGTGGGTGCCATTAACTCAAATATATATGCCGACAGTACGCAGAAGATCGAAACGTCGATAAGTACTTTTGAGAAATACATTAATATGGATCCTCTCATAGAACGTTTTGCCGGGCTTCAACCCAGTGGCATTACGCCTAGAATGTTCCAGTACAGCCTTGTAAAACGTGCTCAACAGAAACGTAAACATATCGTTCTTCCCGAAGGTACAGATGAACGTATTCTTACTGCCGCTTCCCGTCTTATCGCAATGGATATTGTAGACCTTACTATTCTTGGGGATGAGGAAGAGATCAGGAAAATGATCATGAACCTGGCTTTGCCAATTGATTTTGAAAAGCTGAATATCATTAACCCTACAAAATCTGAATATTTCGACGATTACGTAAAGACCTTTTACGAACTGCGAAAACATAAGAATATCAACATGGATATCGCCCGTGATCTTATGAGCGATGTTTCTTATTTTGGGACCATGATGATCCATAAAGGGCACGCCGACGGAATGGTTTCGGGTGCGGCTCACACTACGCAGCACACCATTAGGCCGGCACTGCAGTTCATTAAGACCAAACCGGGAGTTTCTGTAGTTTCTTCGGTGTTCTTTATGTGTCTTGAGGACAGGGTTTCGGTTTTTGGGGACTGTGCTATTAATCCGAATCCAACGTCTGAAGAGCTTGCAGAGATCTGTATCTCTTCTGCGGAAAGTAGTAAAGCCTTCGGAATTGAACCGAAGATCGCAATGCTCTCCTACTCTTCCGGAAGTTCTGGAAAAGGAGAAGATGTTGACAGGGTTCGGGAAGCAACTGAAATTGTGAGGAAAAAACGTCCTGACCTTAAAATTGAAGGACCAATACAATATGACGCCGCAGTTGATCGCAACATAGGTAAGAGTAAATTACCAGAATCTGAAGTTGCAGGACAGGCGAGCGTGCTTATTTTCCCCGACCTTAACACCGGGAACAATACCTATAAAGCCGTGCAAAGGGAAACAGGCGCTTTGGCGATTGGACCAATGCTGCAGGGATTAAATAAACCTGTGAATGATCTTAGCCGTGGCTGTACCGTTGATGATGTTTTCAACACGGTAATCCTTACCGCAATTCAGGCTCAGGGGCTGTAATAGTTCAAGGTTCAAGGTTCAAGGTTTAAGGTTTAAGGTTTAAGGTTTAAGGTTTAAAATTACAGGATTAAAAATCTGGAAACCGGCAACAGGCCACAGGCAACAGTTAAGACTCAATACTAAATACTCACTATTATAAAATGAAAAATATTTTAATAATAAATTCCGGAAGTTCATCCCTAAAATTTCAATTGATCAATATGCCTTCAGAAGAAGTTTTAGCTTCGGGGCTGGTTGAAAGGATTGGACAGGCTTCAGGAAAACTTCATTATAAATCGGAAGCATATTCAACTTCCGAAGAAATGGAAATCCAGGATCATTCCGTAGCACTTAAAAGAGGTGACAAAACACCTTATGCACAGCAAATACGGAGTGATACAGGATCCTGCCGATATTCCTGCCATTGGACACCGGGTAGTTCATGGAGGTGCAAGTTTTTCGGATACCATTGTTATTGATGAAAAAGTAAAGGAAAAGATCAAAGAACTATTTTCCCTGGCCCCTCTTCACAATCCACCAAACCTGAAAGGAATTGAAGTAGCCGAGGAGATTTTTCCAAAAGCCGTCCAGGTGGCTGTTTTTGACACAGCTTTCCACCAGAGCATTCCTTCACATGCCAGTAAATATGCTATCCCAAATGAATTTTATGAAAAAGAGAAAATTCAGGTGTACGGCTTCCACGGGACAAGTCATAAGTATGTTTCAGAAAAAGCTAACGAATTCCTCAAAAAAGAGAACTCTAAACTCGTTACTGTTCACCTTGGGAATGGTTGTAGTATGACGGCTGTGAAAGATGGAAAAAGTATTGACCACAGCCTTGGCTTCGGTCCTGTTAACGGATTGATCATGGGAACCCGTAGTGGAGATATTGACCAGTCGGTGATATTTTATATGATCGAGCAACTGGGATATTCGGCTAAAGAAGTGAGTGATCTACTCCATCACAAAAGCGGGATGCTGGGCCTTACCGGTTACAGTGACCTTAGAGATATTGAAGACCAGGCAGAAAAAGGGAACAGGGAATGTCAACTGGCCTTGGACATGAATGCTTATCGCATAAAGAAATATATTGGTGCCTACGCCGCAGCTATGAACGGTCTTGATGCAGTGGTCTTTACTGCAGGAATTGGAGAAAATTCAGATGTTATAAGAAAATTAGTTTCCACAGACATGGAATATCTTGGTCTTGAACTTGATGAAGAAAAGAACAGCGTACGTTCCAAGGAAATAAGGGATATTGGTAAAGAGACTTCAGCAGTGAAGATCCTTGTGATCCCAACCAATGAAGAGCTGGAGATCGCCAAACAAACTATGGCAATGCTATAGAATACCTCTTAAAAAAGGCATTTTTGAAGCGGAGAGATTTACACAAAAAGGTAAGCCTCTCCGTTTTTTACTTTTTCTGCGAATACACTTATATTCTCCTGTAGTTCCTTCCTGAACTTTTGCTTTAAAGGCTGAACAGAAAAATGCACCGGGCAGGGCTGCTCCGAACTGCACTTCTTCAAACCCAATACACAATCCTCCAGCCGGCTGGTACCGTCAATAATATTAACTACCTCAATTAAAGGAGTATTTAAAGCCTGTTTTGTGAGATAAAAACCTCCCGTAGGACCTTTAGAAGAAGAAATTATATTTTCCCTTGAGAGTGATTGCAGTAGTTTTGAAAGAAATGGTGATGGCAGTTTAATTGCTTCTGCAATTTCCTTAGCTCTTATTTTATTCTTGTCGTTTGAATGAACCGCCAGATAAAGGACGGCATTCACTGCATATTTGCTGGAGCTTGATAACATTGATGTATTGGGTTTAATTTTTTACCTCAGTAATTATAATTAAGACAATAAAGTCCCAAAATTAAGTCAATCCTGATTCTTATCATATTTAATCTCTCTTAAATAGGATAAATTTATCTTGTTTTTGAATTGTTGGAATCCCCCCTCTCCGAAATCCAAATTAAATATATTAAAACTAAAAATATTTTAAGACCGTTTTATCTCTTTTAAATGTAAATGTCTTAATTTTGCACCAATTAAAAAGAACATTTATTATGAAATTAACACTGAAGATTTTTGCACTATCTCTAATCATGGCAGTAACGGCCTGTGGAGAAAAAGAAGAAAAGGAAAAGATCAAACTATCCGATGAAAGTACTGCAGTACAAAAAGAAGTTGTAGAGGAAGCTACCTCGACTACAGCAGAGACAGACAACATGCAGAACAAGGGAATTGGACCTATTGAGAATGTTGACCTAAGTGGAGACGTAGACCAGGCTATGGCTACCCGCGGTGAAGAACTATTCAAGAATATGTGTTCTGCCTGTCACAAGATGGATAAGAAGTTCGTTGGTCCTTCCCTTGCCGGAGTCACCGAAAGACGTGCTCCCGAATGGATCATGAACATGATCCTTAACCCTGAAAAGATGATCAAAGAAGACCCAATTGCCAAAAAATTATTGGTGGAGTCTAATATGGCTGTAATGGCAAACCAGAACCTTACTGAAGAAGAAGCCCGCGCTATCCTCGAGTACTTCAGACAGTATGACCAGCAAAAATAGCCCGAAAAGGCATTTTTATGCAGGTTATTTGACAATGGCTAATCAACCTAATCCAATACCCATGAAAAAAATCAAGTTTACAATTTTATGCCTCAGTTTAGGCGCGTTTATCCTCACCACATCCTGTAAGGATAACAAGGAGACCAACGAGGTTGCCCCTGCCCCGCAGGAAGAAGGAGCAGTACCGGCTTCTAATAAAGGCCAGGCTTACATCGACGGGGAAAGTGACAATCCTAATGCGCTGCGTATCGCTATTGATTCTCCAGATCATACTACTCTTGTCGCTGCCGTGGAGGCCGCCGGGGTACAGAACTCCCTGGTGAATGTAGGACCACTCACTGTTTTTGCACCTACCAATGAGGCCTTCGATAAGTTACCCGAAGGAACTGTGGAAGAACTGCTTAAGCCCGAGAATAAATCAAAACTTGCTAATATTCTTATCAATCATGTGGCTCCAAGTAATTACCCGGTAGACATGCTGCTTAAAAATGTAAAAAAAGGCAGGACTTTATACATGGCTTCGGGAGAGAATGTGGAGGTTACACAGGAAGGAGATGATATCTACGTGGGAGGCGCCAAAATTTTGGGAACCGTAAAAGCCAGCAATGGCTGGGTACATGTAGTGGACAAAGTGATTTTACCAAAGAACAATTAATAACAATTCAATGAAAAAACTTAATTCAATTTTATCAATTGCTCTTTTCAGCTTGCTTTTTGTAAGCTGTGGAGATGAAAGTAATAAAGACACAAATGGATCATCGGGCGGTGCTATGGCATCTAATGCAGCCGATAGAGTCTATGTAGCTCCCGGGGAGCATGACGAATTTTATGCATTTCTCTCGGGAGGATATAGTGGTAACCTTACCGTATATGGTCTTCCTTCAGGGCGTATGTTCAAGGAAATTCCGGTGTTTTCCCAGTTCCCTACCAACGGGTATGGATATTCTGAAGAGACAAAGCCTATGTTGAACACTTCTCATGGATTCGTGCCCTGGGGAGATTCTCACCACCCGGACATTTCCCAAACAAATGGAGAGACTGATGGGCGTTGGATTTTCATCAATGAGAATAACACCCCTCGTATCGCCAGGATAAGTCTGGAGACTTTTGAGACAGAAGAGATCATTGAGATCCCTCACAGTGCAGGTAACCACTCCTCCTCTTTTGTGACCGAGAACACAGAATATGTTGTAGCAGGTACACGGTTTGCCGTTCCTTATCCTCAAAAGGACATGCCTATTGATGAAATGAAAGGGAATTTTAAAGGCCCTCTTACATTTATTGCAGTAGGAGACGACGGTAAAATGAAGATCGATTTTCAACTGGCTATGCCGGGCTTCAACTATGACCTGTCACACCCTGGACGTGGAGATTCCCACGGCTGGTTCTTCTTCACTACCTATAACACAGAAGAAGCCCATACCATGCAGGAAGTTAATGCTTCTCAAAACGATAAAGATTTTATCGCTGCGGTAAACTGGAAAAAGATCCAGGAATATGTAAGAAATGGCGGTGGCGAACAAATGGATGCTGAGTACGCACATAACGTATTTGATCACCGCACACATACAGCTACGAGCACTATGGAAAACAAAGTGACCAGAGTTGACCCACGTGATGTAGAAGGTGCAGTATTCTTTATGCCTACTCCAAAATCACCACACGGCTGTGATGTAGATCCTTCGGGAGAATATATTGTGGGTAATGGAAAATTGTCAACAGACCTTACTATTCACTCTTTCTCAAAAATGCTGAAGGCAATAGAGAACAAAGATTTTACCGGAGAGGCTTATGACATTCCTATCCTTAACTTTGACTCTACTCTTGCAGGAACTGTAAAAGAAGGAGGTTTAGGACCACTGCACACAGAATTTGACGGAAAAGGAAATGCTTACACCACATTCTTTATTTCTTCGGAAGTTGTGAAGTGGAAATTGGGAACCTGGGAAGTACTTGACAGGCAGCCAAATTACTATTCGGTAGGTCACCTTATGATCCCCGGCGGAAACTCCCGCAAACCTGAAGGTAAGTACCTTATCTCAATGAACAAGATCACTAAGGATCGTTATCTGCCAACAGGACCGGAATTGGAACACTCAGCACAATTGTTTGATATTTCAGGAGATAAAATGGAGCTGTTGCTGGACTTCCCTACTCACGGAGAGCCCCATTATGCTGCAGGTATTTCTGCCGAAAAAATAAAGGCGAACTCTAAAAAGATCTACAGGCTTGATGAAAATGAGCACAAATTTGCTGCGACCAGCGAAAGTGAAACAAAGATGGAGCGCGACGGGAACAATGTTCATGTGTATATGACCACCGTGCGTAGTCACTTTGCACCAGATAACCTGGAAGGGATCAAAGTAGGAGACAAAGTATTCTTCCACGTTACCAACCTGGAGCAGGATTTTGATGTCCCTCACGGTTTTGCAATGATAGGTGCCAACACTTCAGAATTGTTGATCATGCCCGGGCAAACTAAGACCATTACCTGGGAACCAAAAAAAGAAGGTGTATGGCCATTCTATTGTACAGATTTCTGTTCTGCACTTCACCAGGAAATGCAGGGTTATGTAAGAGTTTCAGGAAAGAATTCCAATGTGCCGTTGAAATGGACCCTGGACGGAGAGTAGAGTATGTTTAATTAGTTATAAGATTTCAACTCTTCATTTAATGAAAGCGGGTTAGGGTAATACTACCCGCTTTCTTTTTAAATAAATAATATGAAAACGTCAGGATTAATAATGATAGTAGGTTCGGCCCTGCTACTGGGGCTGTTCTTCTACCCGTTATGGAACATCAAGCTTGAAGCTCCACAATATCCCGATCCTCTTGGTATGGATATTTACATTGCCGGAATTGAAGGTGAGGAAGAATTTGACATACAGAACATTGATGGTATCAACCATTATATCGGCATGAAAAAGATACCAAAACCCGAGGAGATGTGGGAATTCAATACCTTCCCTCTGGTTATTGGAGGCATGGCAGGATTGGGAATTTTGCTGGGTATTTTAGGCTTTTTTGGAAAAATAAGCCCTAACTGGTTCCTTGGTTGGCTGGTGCTCATGACCATCCTGGGAATACTGGGAATGTATGACTTCAATAACTGGCTTATAGAATACGGTACAGATCTCGATCCTAAAGCAATTATAAAACTAACAGATTCAGACGGAAATCCATTAAGTTATAAACCACCTTTGCTTGGATCTGAAAAGATTTTGAACTTTACCGCCCACTCCTACCCTCAAACCGGGGCATATCTCATGTTTATCGGGATGTTCCTCACTCTGGTAGCGTGGATATGGGGAAAAAGAACAACAAAATAAATAAACTGGATCTTATGAAAAATTTGCTCTACCTGTTGATCTCTGTGCTTTTTATTTCCTGCAGCACCGACCCGAAACCCATAGATTATGGAAAGGATGCGTGTGACTTTTGTGAAATGACAATAGTGGACCGAAATTTTTCGGCCCAGGCAGTAAGTAAGAAAGGCAAACAATTTAAATATGATGCCATAGAATGTATGGTGAATGACCTTCACGATCATTCTGAAGCAATGGCGATTCAACAGGTAGCAGATTTTTCACATCCCGGCAGTATGATCGAAGTGGAACAGGCACTTTTTATAGTAAATGATAGCCTAAACAGCCCTATGGGAGCTAATTTGGCTGCCGTTAAAAAAGAATCCTCTATAGCCTCTCCTCAAAGTGCCGATACTTATTACTGGAATGACCTCAATGCATACCTGCTTGAAAAAGACTCCATATTAGGAATTGAATAATGAAGAAGTTACTCATCTTTTTTTCCCTGTTTTTATTTGTCTCCACTCTTGCAGCCAAAGAGATCATCGTGTGTCAAGAATGTGATGTATCTTCTATTAAGCAAGCAGTAGAACTTGCTGAAAGTGGTGATACCATCAGGATCAAAAAAGGACTTTACAAAGAATATGAAATTGAGATCATTGGCAAATCCCTCACAATAATTGGGGAAGATTATCCGGTGATCGATGCCGAAATGAAAGGCACGGCTTTTAAAATAAAAGCAGATGATTTTTCCATTGAAGGTCTGCACATCAAAAATATTGGAACAAGCCACACCAGTGATAACGCTGCGATCCTTGTCTCCAGGTCAAAAAACTTCAGCATTAAAAATAACCGGCTGAGCAATATTTTCTTCGGAATTTTGCTGGAAAGATCTGAAAATGCAATTATTCAAGGTAATATAATCAGGAGTAAAGCAAGAAGCCAGGCAAATTCCGGAAATGGCATTCATGTATGGCATTCCAAAGAACTTATTATTGAAGACAACGATGTACAGGGAGTAAGGGATGGTATCTATCTTGGAGTTTGCCAATAATTGTGATATCATCAACAATGTCTGTAAGGAAAACCTGAGGTACGGCCTTCATTTCATGTTTTCCGATCATAACAGGTACCTCGAGAACCTTTTTGAGAATAATGGTGCGGGAGTAGCGGTGATGTATTCAAAATTCATTGAGATGGAAAGAAATCTCTTCAGGAAGAATTGGGGCAGTGCTTCTTACGGCCTGCTTTTGAAGGAGATCAATGATGCTACTTTAAAACATAATACTTTTGAAGATAACACCATTGCAATAAGTGCCGATAATACCAACAGAATAGATTACATCGAGAATGATTTTATAAGCAATGGTTATGCGGTAAGAATAAGAGGGGCCTGCTATAAAAACGTTTTTAGAAGAAATAATTTTCTCGCAAATTCCTTTGATGTGGCTTACACCGGAAATATAAATGAAAACGAATTTACGAGGAACTACTGGAGTGAGTATACAGGCTATGACCTCAATAAAGACGGAATTGGAGATGTGCCGTTCCGGCCGGTAAAACTGTTTTCCTACCTGGTTAACACCACTCCCGAAGCTATTATTCTACTAAGAAGCATGTTTATAGGGTTACTGGATTTTTCAGAAAAAGTCTCTCCTGTTTTTACTCCGGCAGAGCTTGTTGATCCACAACCCAAAATGAAGAAGATCAAATGGTAAGTATTAAAGACCTACATAAAAAATATGGATCCCAGGTCGTGTTGAACGGGCTGGACCTTGAAATAAAGGAAAAAGGGATAATTGCTGTTCTGGGTCCAAATGGATCTGGAAAAACCACGCTTATAAAAAGCATTTTAGGAATGGTGGTTCCCGAGAAAGGAGAGATCGAGCTAAACGGAAAAAGTATTCTCCATAAATGGAATTACCGGCAGGAGCTGGATTATCTCCCACAGATCGCAAACTTCCCCGGGAACCTGCGGGTGCAGGAATTGATCACTATGATCAAGGATTTGCGTAGCAAGGCTGCAAGGGATCAACAACTAATTGATTTTTTTGGCCTCCACCCCTACCTGGACAAAAAACTGAACAAATTATCGGGCGGTACCCGTCAAAAAGTGAATTTACTGCTGTGTTTTATGTTCGACAGTCCGCTAATCATTCTTGATGAACCCACATCGGGACTTGATCCTGTTTCCCTGTTACGCCTGCGTGAGTTGATAAGGACCGAAAAAGAGAGGGGTAAAACCATTCTTATCACCTCCCACATTATGAACTTTGTTGAAGAAATGGCAGATCGGATAGTATTTCTGCTGGACGGAAAGATCTACTTCGATGGCACTGTGAGTGAATTAAAAACCTCCACAGGCCAGTTTGATTTCGAACACGCCATAGCGCACTTATTATCTGAAGAACATGTTTAAGATCCTTAAATACAGCTTTTTTGACCTTGTACGCAGTAGCTGGAGTTATGTTTATTTCTTCTTCTATTTGCTCCTGGGAACTACTTTATTGTTCCTTAACAACAACCTTTCCACGGCGGTTATTACCCTTATGAACGTCATCATCATGTTGGTTCCCCTCATTGGGACCATTTTTGGAGTGATGTATTATTATAATTCCAGGGAATTTACGGAGTTGCTGCTGGCCCAGCCGGTCAAGCGAAGTTCTATTTTTCTTGGTCAATACCTGGGAGTAGCGATCTCTCTTTCTTTAAGCCTTGTCATAGGACTTGGCCTTCCCTTTGTGGCTTACGGCCTCTTTAAATCTCCGGCCATTTGGGACTTCGTCATGCTCCTAATCACGGGACTTTTCCTCACACTTATTTTCTCTGCGCTTGCATTTAATATCGCTCTTTCTAATGAGAATAAGATCAAAGGATTTGGTTATGCTATACTGATGTGGTTGTTCTTAGCAGTGATCTATGACGGGCTCTTTCTGCTCTCTCTGGTTTACTTTCAGGAGTATCCCCTGGACAAGTTTTCACTTGTAGCAACAATGTTCAATCCAATAGATCTTTCGAGGATCCTTATCCTTCTCAAACTTGATATTTCGGCTCTCCTTAGTTACACCGGCGCCGTCTTTAAGGAGTTCTTTGGGACTCCCGTGGGTGCTTTTGCTTCTTTGGGAATGCTGGTCGTGTGGGTCATCCTGCCGCTCTTCAGGATCTCCAGGGTGGTAAGAAAAAAAGATTTTTAACCTTTACTAAACATTGTTTAACAGCAGTTTGCAGCTCCTATGAAGATGATTTGGTTAACTTAAAAATTGAATCAAAGTTTAACCAAAAACCAATTAAAATGAAGAATCAGGAATTTTTAAATAAGCTGTCGAACTGTATTAACCATTGTAACCATTGTGCAGATGCCTGTCTTGATGAGGACAACCTCAAGAAGATGGTAGATTGTATAAGAAAAGATAAGGTGTGTGCCTCTGCCTGCGCATCACTTGCAGATATTTTAACTATTAAGGATGCCAATGTTGCAGGGCTTGTGAAGTACTGTGAGATGGTATGTACAGAATGTGCCGAAGAGTGTAAAAAACATGAAACTAAACACTGCCAGGACTGTGCAGAAGCCTGCCGCGAATGTGCAGAAGCTTGCAGAAAATATGCAGCCTAAGAAATATAAAAAAACCCGGATTCACTTCCGGGTTTTTTATTTGTCTAAAATGTCATTTTTGGAAGATCTTTATTTCTGAATTCTTCCGTAGAGCTCGTTTTCTTCAAACAATTTTCCTGTATTTAAACCGGCTATTTCTTCGGAAGTTGTGCGCCAGCACCAGTTGCCTTTTGTACTGCCGGGAGTATTCATTATGGCCTCACTCCCCAACCCTAAAATATCCTGTAAAGGAAGTATCGCTATTGCAGCAATAGACCCTAAGGCCATACGCCCCAGTACCTCATGAACATTTTCTTTAGTTATCTTTTGACCGGTATAGCGATCTAAATGTTCCTGCACTTTTTTATCACTGTCCATTAACCAGCCCCGCGTGGTGTTATTATCGTGGGTCCCCGTATAGACAATGCTGTTGAACTGGTGGTTATAAGGAATATAGGGATTCCTGCGGTTTGGATCCCCAAAAGCGAATTGTAAAACTTTCATTCCGGGGAAATCAAATTCATCCAGTAAATCGTAAACCGGCTGGTCCAAAATTCCAAGATCTTCGGCTATAAAAGGCATTTCTGGAAATTCTGTTTGCACCTTTTTAAAGAAGTCAACTCCGGGAGTATTTTCCCATTTTCCGTTAATAGCAGTCTTCTCCTCTGCAGGTACCTCCCAATAATCGGCAAATGCCCTAAAATGGTCGATCCTCACAACATCAAACAACAGGAGATTCTGCCGAAGGCGCTCCATCCACCATTGATACCCATCTCTTTTTAGTTCTTCCCAATCATAAACAGGTGTGCCCCATAATTGGCCTGTTTTACTGAACAGATCTGGTGGTACTCCTGAAATATGGGTAGGCTCTTTTTGCTCATCCAGTTTAAATATTTCGGGATTCGCCCAACAGTCGGCACTGTCGTGGTTTACGTAAAAGGGTACATCTCCAAAGATTTTGATCCCCTGCCCGTGTGCTTCCAGTATTAAACGGGACCATTGAGAAAAGAAAAGAAACTGAATAAACTTCTCACGTTCAATTTGTTCACTCAATTCATGTCTTGCTTTTTCCAGAGCTTCCGGTTCCCTGTCCCGTAATTCTTTTGGCCAATTGGTCCAATTAGCTTTATCGTATTTGTAGCGCAACGCCAGGTAGAGACTGTAATTATCCAGCCATCCTTCATGCGTTTTTGTAAATTCAGCAAAGTCGGGATCTTTCTGTTTACTGCTTTTGAAATTTTTATAGGCAGCAGTAAAAATCTGCTGCTTGTACATTTCTACTGTTTCAAAAATGACCTTTTCAGACTTCATTCCTGAAGGCACAGGAAAATCCTTAAGGTCGATATACCCTTCTTCCTCCAATAATTCCGGACTAATCAACAGAGGATTTCCGGCAAAGGCCGAATGACTGCTGTAAGGGGAATGATGGTAGATCCCATCTGTAGGATTTAAGGGAAGAATTTGCCAGTAAGTGTATCCCGATTTTTTAAGAAAGTCGAGGAACTTAAAGGCTTCCGGGCCCAGATCCCCTATTCCAAATTCTCCCGGTAAGGAGGTTATATGTAAAAGAATACCACTGCTTCTTTCTAATTTCATATTATATATCTTGTTTTAAAAGTGCGACAGGAAAATCTTTAAAAAGGTCTTTAACTGCAATTTCTTCTGAAGAAAATTCCTCTCCCGAAAAGACATTTTTGAAGGTTCCTGTAAAGTTTTCGGGCAGAATGACTTTCAGCTCTTGCTGTAAGTTTTTTACCTGAAGATCTTCAGTAAAAAGATCCACTACCATCACGGGAACTACAACTATTGCAGCATTTTCTTCATCCCTGCGGGCAAAGGCGAGAATTTTATCTGCCATCTCCCCTTTTACTTCCAGCTGTACATATTCCCCTTTTTCAAAAGTACCGGGAATTTCCATTCGGGAATTGAGGGCGCGATGAACGCAGAACATTTTTATTTTTCCGGAGGTATAATCCTGTTTCAAAGTCTGAATTTCCTGTTGAAGATCTTCAGGAGCCACAGCATTGAATTCTGAAAGATATTTCTTCCGGAGTTCGTAATCTACAGGTCTTCTGTTATCGGGATCCACGTAGCTCAGGTCCCAAAGTTCGGTTCCCTGGTAAACATCCGGGATTCCGGGAGCGGTGATTTTCAGCAGAGATTGAGAAAGAGATTTTATAGCTCCGTAAGCAGAAATCTTTTTCTGAAAGCCTTCAAAAGATTCTCTAAACTTCGGAGAGTTCAGCAGAGCCTTTAGAAAATCGTAAACTTTATTCTCGTAATCAATATTGGGGTCGGCCCATGAAGAATGCTCTTTTGCCTCCCGCAGCACCTTTTGCAGGTAGGCAGTAGACCTTTCCAAAAATTCCTCTCCGGGCTCTCCTGTGTGAGGCCAGGCACCAATGAGCATCTGGAAAATGAAATACTCCTCGTTCGCATCGGGAACGGCCGAATCATTTCTAACATCTTTAGCAATATTCCGCCAGTCTTCTACTTTTTTAAACCACTCCCCGCCTATTTCACTCAGCACGTTAATTCTCATTCGGGCATCTTCTCCACGTTTGGTATCGTGAGTAGCGGTGGCATTTATTGAAAGTGGAAAATCTTCCATCCTCAATTTCATTCGCTCATGAAATCCTGCTACAGAAAGCCCAAAATTTTCGGGAGAATCCCCTACTTCATTGTGAGAGATCAATTCATTGAAAATATAAAAAGTAGTGTCTTCCACTCCCTTGGCGGCCAAAGGACCTGTGAACTGCTGGCATCTTTGAAGAAATTGAAGCATGTTATCACGATCTTTTTGAGCTTCTCCCAGGAAGATATCTTTGACTTGCTCCAACTCCTTTTCAAGCTCGGGCTTAGTAACTTTGCGCCGTTTGAAAAGCAGAATCTATTATCTTTTTCTGTCGCTTTCTAAGCGGATATTCTTCGGGATAGATCCTGTAGACAGGGAAAGCAGCCAAAAAGGCTCCCAAAGCCTCCCGGTTATTTTCTTCATTATCCAAAAGATCTAGATTTAAAGCCATTTCCCAAAGGTTCTTATACTCGCCCCCCATTCTTTCGGTAAGGATGAACAGCTTTTGCTCATAAACCAGATCATGATAATCTGAATTTTTAGGGTAAAGCTTTTGATAGGCTTCTAAAAACTTCTCTCTCCCCGGTAGGATCGGTAAGCAATTGATTAACTGTAGCAAGAAATCCGTATCCGCTGGTACCTTCAACCGGCCAGTGTACAGGTAGTTTTTCATCCCACTCCAGGATCTTCTCGATAGTAATATAAAAATCTGGCCCCAGCTTTTCGCGAAGCCATTCCAGGTACTCCTTAGGATCTAAGAGTCCGTCAATATGGTCTATACGCAGGCCGTGGATAAGGTTCTCTTCACATAACTGCAGAATAAACCGGTGGTAACTTTCAAACACCTTTTTGTCTTCCATGCGAAGACAAATGAGATCGTTGATCGTAAAGAACCTGCGATAATTGATATTTTCTTCGGTCTCTTTCCAGTGGGCCGGCAGGAAATACTGTTCCTCCAGGATTTCCTTCAGTTTTTCTTCGGAAGCATTTATCTCTTTTATCCTGCTGTTGACCTTATTTCTGAATTCCGGATCTTTCTGATATTCCCGCAGAAAATATTCTTTCAGTTCCTGCCATTTTTCCTCTTTGACCGATAAGTTTCTGAACTTTTCTTCCCATTTTCCCCCAAGTTGATCACCTAGAATTGAAGCATAGGAACGCGCCGCAGCTAAATATTCATGATCAAAATACTTAAAGAAAAATCCCTTTTTTGAGACCTTTAGCTGCAGCTCTTGATTCTTAATTACTTCAGCCAAAGGATTTCCCAGGAAAGGTGCCATCACCTTGCCCGATTGTTCCCAATCAATATCAAAGGATTTGTAATGATTAGATTCGGGTCCCAGCTCAAAAATATCCTGTAGCCAAACATTATTTCCGTCAAAGGCCATATGGTTGGGAACGATATCCTGCAGCCATGACATGTTTTTCTGCTTCAGTTTTGAACTAATCTTTCTAAACATGTCAAGCCTCCCAATCTCTTTATTTAATCGAAAGGGATCAATTATATCATAACCATGGCTACTTCCCTGTCGTGCCTGAAAAAAGGGAGCCGAATAAACGGTCGAAATTCCAAATTCTTCGAGGTAATCCAGGATCTCGTTGAGATCATCAAAAGTATATTCCGGAGAAAGTTGAACGCGATATGTTGAAACAGGATTTTTCATTACAGGGAGAGATTAACAGATTCCTCAAGTTCCTGGAAAGCCTGCACCCACTTGGAAGCAGATTCATCTCCATCTTCACTGCGTTTAAACATATCCTGGTAATTTTTTTCTTTAATTCCAAAGGTAATATTCTGAGCTTCCCACTTTTCGGGCGACAAAGTTGTGTCTTCCAGCATTTTTAGAAAGTTATTTACCTTTTTAAGCAACTTTAAGTCTAATGGATTCTGCTCCAACTCCAGCATTCTTTCGGTTAGCTGCCGATCCGACAGGAAATTAAGGGTTACCATATCAAGATTGGCCTGTATTGACACCGCGGACTTTATTTGGCTTTCCAGTTTCTTAAAGTTGCAATCTTTCTTCTTAAGCTCCTTAACCAGCCTGTTATTTACTGCCATTTCCACCGGCAGCTTGAGCCTGGAAGGTACGCGCATGTTGATCTCCTGGAAAGTCTTAAGCAAAGGATAAGTATTGTCATATAGCTGTTGCATGGCACCCTCGGCTCCTTTTAGGTTGTTCTCCATTACCTGTTTCATAATGAGGTGCTGCTCATCACGGAACAAGTGCCAGAAGGAGTAATTGTGATTTCCGAAGTGGGTATCCATAAGATTAAAGATCTCGTAGATGTTCCCTTTTTCAAAGTAAAATGACATTTTATCGTGAAGTTCTTCGAGCGCTTCGGGACTTATATACTGTCTCACCCCTCCAAAAATATGATGGTCTCCCATATAAAGTACCGCATAGGAAATATCGAGATCTTCCCAGGTAATATCACTGCGAAATTCGGTACGGGCGATCATTAATTTTTGTTTTCCGGCTTCATAATAATGGCTGGCTTTTATGGTAGCACTAAAGTTGTAAAGTGTAACTTCTTCAGGAAACTCCTCAAAAATCGAAGAGACCGCGTAGTGAGCACCAATCCTTATCATATCGAGCTCCATTGGTTTTACAAACAGCTCGTAGGCTTTATGTACTGTTCCATATTCCGGAATATTACTCGGGATCTTCTTAAGGGACTCTACAAAATCGGGTTCATAACTGTCACCACTAATCTCTTCGGCCAGTTGCACCGCCCTTTGCGCATAAAAAATATCCTGCATGGACTCAATACCACTTACCTCGTCAAAGAACCAGCCGCAACTGGTGTACATCAACATAGTGTGGTACTGCATTTCCAGCAGCTTAAGCAACTTAACTTCATCTTCTTTAGAAAGTCCATCTCCAAAATTTTCGGTAAGGAATTTCTTTACATTGCCGGCCTCCCTGTCCAGGATGACCTGAATATATTTATTTCTAACTCCCCAGGGATCTGAAGAAAAAGGCTCCATTTTCTTTTCATAAAGGGTAATGAGTTTTTCCCGAACCTGGTCGAAAGCCTCTCTTAGAGGTTTACGCCACTCCTGGTTCCAGTCTTCATTCCCACCTGTATTACAGCCACAATCGCTGCGCCAGCGCTCTACGCCATGGTAACAGCTCCATGAAGTATCTTCAATGATCTGGGCCTCATATTCTGGAGGGAATTTTTCAAGGAATTCGCCATAAATAGTAAGATTTAGATCTTCATCCTCTTCCAGGGAGTGCAGGCAGTAAGAAAGTGCCATCTCTCCCAGTTTATGGTGGTGACCATAACTCTCTCCATCTGTAGCTATGTGCACCAGTTCCATATCCTCATCTTCGTCGAATTGGCCTCTTAACCTGTCGGCAAAAGCCTCTCCGTTATTCAGCAGACCTTCAAAAGCAACGGCCTGTGAAGCGGGGCCATCATAAAAGAATAGACTTATCTCGTTACCAGAAGGTAAATTACATTTATAGGCACGGCGGGTATTTACTTTAGCATCACTAGCGTCTTCCCAGTCTTTATCACCAATTTTTCTCACCTGTTTTGCCTGGTAGGGAGACAGTATGGTGAACTTGATCCCGTGCTTGGCAAGCATCTCCAACACATCGGTATTTACCGCTGTTTCACCAAGCCACATTCCTTCGGGCATACGGTTATAGCGGGATTTGAAATCCTCGATTCCCCAAATTACCTGGGTTTCCTGGTCGCGTTCATTGGCCAGGGGCATAATAAGGTGGTTATAAGCCTGTGCCAGTGCAGACCCGTGTCCGGAAAAAGCTTCCTGGCTCTGCTTGTCGGCCTCCAGTATCGCCTCATAAGTTTGTGGCGTTTCACTCTGCATCCATGCCAGTAAAGTGGGACCTATATTAAAGCTCATCCAGGCATAATTATTCATGATAGCCTGGATCTTCCCCTCCTCATCAAGAATACGGGAAGCCGAATTTCTTACGTAACATTCTGCATTTATCCTGTGGTTCCAGTCGTGATAAGGGTATGCCGATTCCTGTATCTCAACCTTGTTCAACCATGGGTTTTCCCTTGGCGGTTGATAAAAATGTCCGTGCACGCATACATATTTCTTACTCATAATGTTGTAATTAGTTAATGAACTACCCCTTCTGGAATTTAGGTTCCAAAAAAGGCATTTTTGGGAGGAAATATTTTTAAGATCTGTAGATCAAAACCGCTTCCGCAGGAACGTTGATTTTTCCTGAATTTAGAACGTCTTCAATTTTCCTGTCGCCTCCCCATTTTTTATCTGCGGAAGATATTAGTACCTGCAGTTTTTCTTTTTCTGAAATTTCTTCTGAATAAGCTGAGTTTCCGAAGTTATAGATCCCGGTTAAAACTGAATTTCCATCCCGGGCAGAAACTTTCAGGATTTTCTTCTCCTCATCAGCTTCCGTATTAATATTTTGACTTTTAAAAAGGTCAAAAGCGCCTTCCTTCTTCAGTTTTATCAACTCTTTATAAAAGGCAAAGGTGTGTTTTTTCTGCTCTTCTTCTTTAAAATGCCAGTCGAGCCTGGAATTTTTAAAGGTTGTTTCGGCCTGTGGGTCGGGGAATTCTCCTTCAGCATGAGAATGGAAGAAATATTCAAATTCCTTTTTTCGCCCCTCCTGTACGGCTTTTACAAGATCGGCATCGCCGTGACTAACAAAATACTGAAACCTGTTCTTTTCGCCAAACTCCTCACCCATAAAGAGCATAGGAACATAAGGAGACGAGATCATGGTTGCAGCAGCAAGTTTTTGCTTTTCAAAACTCACCAATTCGGCCAGCCGCTCTCCCAGCAACCGGTTCCCCACCTGGTCATGATTCTGTATACAAATAACGAAATTGGAAGGATCCAACCCTTTGGGGCTGTTGCCAACGCTTCGTTTTCTGAAATTGGAATATTTGCCGTCATAGACAAAAGCCTGCTTAAAAGCTTTTCCCAAATATTCCATTTTTCCGAAGTCGGCATAATAACCGGCTTTTTCATCGGTAAGAACAGTGTGTAGCGAATGGTGAAAATCATCCACCCACTGGCCTTCCAATCCAAAACCACCTTCGGAATATTCTTTTATTAATTTGGTATCATTAAGATCACTTTCGGCAATGAGATTATATCTTCTCCCCGTCTTTGCTTCCAGCTCATCTGTCTTCTCACTCAGCTCTTTGAGAAAGTGTCTTGCGCCGCGGTCTATGATCTCATGTACAGCATCCAGCCGAAGTCCGTCAAAATGAAAATCTTCAAGCCACATCAAAGCATTCTGAATGAAATGATGCCTCACGGGATCTGAATATTCATCGTCAAAATTGAGGGCGCTTCCCCACGGAGTGTGGTATTTATCTGTGAAATAAGGACCGTACTGTGAGATGTAATTTCCTTCGGGTCCAAGATGATTGTAGACCACATCCAGCAGGATGCTGAAGCCGCGGTCATGACAGGCATCAATTAATTTTTTAAGGCCGTTAACTCCGCCATAACTTTCCTGGGCTGCAAAGGGATAAACCCCGTCATAACCCCAGTTACGCTCTCCCGGAAATTGTGCAATTGGCATCAACTCCAGGGTATTAATCCCCAATTCTTCGAGGTGGTCCAGTTTTTCGATGATGGCCTCAAAAGTTCCGGCAGGAGTGAAAGTCCCAACATGGAGTTCGTAAATGATCATATCATCAACCTCCCTGCCTTTCCAGGAGTTGTCCTGCCAGGAATGACCGGAATGATCTATGACCTGAGACCAGGAATGTACACCCTGTGGCTGGGAAAGAGAGGCGGGATCGGGAAATTCATCCTTTTTATTCAGTCTGAACTTGTACAGCGTTCCCGGTTTAATATTGTTGAGGGTTTTACTCCAGTAACCTTGATCGTCTTTGGTAAGAGCGACCGGCTCCTGTATATTTTTTACAACTACTTCAATGGATTCGGCAAAAGGTGCCCATACGCAAAACTCAACCTTTTCATGTCCTATATATACTGCACCAACTTTCTTACCCATAGATATCTTTTCTTCCTGAATTTTCAAACACATTCAAAGCTAAGAAGGATAAAACGGAAGATTTAATGTTTAATACTTTTTTAACTAAGGGTGTGCTTTTACTTGCCTAAATTTAAGTGTTTTAGAATGCACAAAGACTTGAAATCACTGGTATTTCGGGAAATAATCAACCTTTTATCCTTTAAATAAAACATATGAAAATAGATGGTCATAAGCGAGTTAGTATAAGAAATGTGAAACCCCAAATTGACTGTGGAAAGTACCCGATAAAAAGAGTAATAGACGAAGAAATAAAAGTAGAAGCCGATATTTTTGGTGACGGCCATGATAAGGTGGACGCTGTGCTCCTTTACCGGGAGAAAAAGAAAGGTAAAGGTCGCGAAAAGAAATGGCAGGAACAGCCTATGAGCTTTATAGGTAATGACCGGTGGACCACTACTTTCAAACTTGGTGAAACAGGAGATTACGAATACACCATTGAATCATGGGTAGATCACTACACTACCTGGCAGGATGGCCTTGAGAAAAAAGCCGCCGCCAACCAAAACCTTAAAACTGAACTTCTTATTGGGGCCGAACTCATGGAAGAAGCGCTTTCCCGCGCCTCTGCTCCCAATAAAAAGAAACTCAAGGAATGGATCACGCTTTTACGGGATGAAGAGCATGAACAAAGAGCAGTTTCTGAAGCTCTAAGCGACAGCGCTTCCAAGGCGATGTATGAATCCCGCGATCGCAATAAAGCTTTCCCATACGATAAAGTCTCTTGAGGTAAGAGTGGAAAGAAAAAAGGCGCTCTTTAGTGCCTGGTATGAATTTTTCCCGAGGTCGGCATCTCCCGAGAAAGGCCGTCATGGAACATTTAAAGATTGTGAAAATGTGCTGCCCGAGGTGGCAAAAATGGGATTTGACACCATTTATTTCCCTCCTATTCATCCTATAGGACGCAGCCACCGTAAAGGTCTTAATAATGCTACCGACGCCGAGGAAGGAGATCCAGGATCCCCATGGGCAATAGGAGCCAAAGAAGGAGGCCATAAAGCTATTCATCCCGAACTGGGAACCATGGAGGACTTCAAACGCCTGGTGAAAAAAGCTAAGGATATGGATATTGAAATAGCCCTGGACTTCGCTATTCAATGTTCGCCAGATCACCCTTATGTTAAGGAGCACCCGCAATGGTTTAAATGGCGACCGGATGGTACAGTGCAATATGCCGAAAACCCGCCGAAGAAATACCAGGATGTGCTTCCCGTGAATTTTGAAACCGAAGACTGGGAAAATCTTTGGGATGAACTTAAGAGCATCGTTGAATTTTGGATCGACAAAGGCGTAAATGTCTTTAGAGTAGATAATCCTCACACCAAGACTTTTCCATTCTGGGAATGGTGTATTAAAGAGATCAACAAAAAACACGAAGGTATTATTTTCCTTGCGGAAGCTTTCACCCGCCCAAGGGTAATGGAAGAGCTGGCGAAGGTTGGCTTTAATCAATCCTACACCTATTTTACCTGGAGGAACACCAAAGAAGAGTTTCAGGAATATCTAACCGAACTAACTAAAACTGAAGTCAGGGAATATTACAGGCCAAACTTCTGGCCCAATACACCTGATATCCTTCCAATATCACTGGAGCACAGGGAAGAACCTTCTTTTATTATAAGGCTTATCCTGGCTGCAACCATGTCCTCTAATTATGGATTGTACGGACCCGTATTTGAATTCGGTTTAAACGAGCCTTATCCCGGAAAAGAGGAGTATGTACATTCCGAAAAATATCAGATCTATCACTGGGACTGGCACCGCAACACACGCACCAAAGAGATGATAAGTATCCTCAACAGGATAAGGAAGGAAAATGAGGCGTTGCAAACCACCTGGAACATTGAATTCTGTGATACAGATAATGACCAAATTATATGTTATTCCAAGGTAGACCAGGAGGAAAAAAATAAGCTGATCATAGTAGTGAACCTCGATCCCAATAATACTCAGGCGGGATGGGTTCAGGTGCCGCTGGAAAGGCTTAAGATAGAAAACCATGACTCCTACTCTGTAAGAGATCTTCTTACGGGAGCGAGTTATATATGGCAGGACGAGTGGAATTTTGTTGAACTACATCCACGGGCAATTCCCGCACACATATTAAAAGTTGAAACTAAAAAACCAATACAATAAAGACAAAAAAATGATCAAACCACTTCAAGCGAGCGATCAGGCAACCTGGTATAAAGATGCTATAATTTATGAACTTCACATCAAAGCTTTTTTTGACAGTAATGGGGACGGAATAGGTGATTTCGAAGGCCTTCTCGAAAAACTGGACTATCTGGAAGACCTTGGTGTTACAGCCATTTGGCTGCTTCCCTTTTATCCTTCTCCCCTAAAAGATGATGGATATGACATAGCAGATTACTACAGCATAAATCCCTCTTATGGAGATCTCGACACCTTCAAAAAACTTATCGATGAAGCCCATGAGCGCGGACTAAAAATTATAACCGAGCTGGTCATTAATCACACTTCAGATCAACACCCGTGGTTCCAGAGGGCACGTAATGCCCCAATTGGATCTCCGGAAAGGGATTATTATGTTTGGAGTGATGACCCTGAAAAATATAAAGATACCAGGATCATATTTACCGATACAGAACCCTCCAACTGGACCTGGGACCCTGTGGCAAAACAATATTTTTGGCACCGTTTCTTCAGTCACCAACCCGATCTAAATTTTGACAATCCACAGGTACAGCAAGAAGTATTTGATGTTCTGGACTTCTGGTTTGATTTGGGAGTCGATGGTTTCAGGCTTGATGCTGTTCCTTATCTTTTCGAAAGAGAAGGCACCAACTGTGAAAACCTTCCCGAAACTCATGACTTCCTGAAGAAGCTACGTACCCATGTTGACAACAAGTACGAAAACAAATTATTGTTGGCAGAAGCCAATATGTGGCCGGAAGATTCGGCTGAATATTTTGGCGAAGGAGATGAGTGTCATATGAACTACCATTTCCCGATAATGCCCAGGATGTTTATGTCGGTCAAAATGGAAGACAGATATCCGATAATGGACATTATCGACCAGACACCCGATATTCCTGAAAATTGCCAGTGGGCAATCTTCCTTCGGAATCACGATGAACTTACTCTGGAAATGGTGACCGATGAGGAGAGGGATTATATGTATAAGGTGTACACTAAGGATCCACAGGCAAAGATCAACGTGGGAATTCGCCACAGGCTCGCTCCCTTGCTGGAAAATAACAGGAATAAGATCGAGTTGATGAATGTATTGCTGTTCTCCCTTCCGGGAACTCCTGTTATATATTATGGAGATGAAATAGGAATGGGAGATAACTTCTACCTGGGAGACCGGGATGGGGTTAGAACTCCAATGCAATGGTCTTCCCATCGTAATGCAGGATTCTCACATGCCAATCCACACAAGCTTTATTTGCCCGTGATCATTGATCCCTCATATAAATATGAATCCATCAATGTGGAAACAGAGCAAATGAATTCTTCGTCCCTTTTATGGTGGATGAAAAGGATCATTAGCATGAGGAAAAAATTTAAAGCCTTTGGACGCGGGGATATCAATTTCCTTTCTCCAAGTAATGCCAAGATCATTGCATATACCCGAACCTTTGAGGACGAGGATATTCTGGTGCTTGGAAATCTTTCAAGATTTCCTCAGGCTGCCGAATTAGACCTGGAGGCTTATGAAGGTTACATTCCTGTAGAAGTATTTAGTCATAATAAATTTCCAAGGATCACAGAACATCCATATTTGTTCACGATGGCTCCTCATGGATATTACTGGTTCCAGCTGCAAAAAGAGGAAGGACATATAACCAAATCTGAAACTCCTCTTCTGCAAGTTGATAATTGGGAACAATTACTTCAAAGTAAGATCAGATACAAGTTTGAACATTATGTGTTGCCTGAATATCTAAACTCCTGTCGTTGGTTTGGTGGTAAATCAAGAGTCATCCAGAACATTAACGTAGTTAATAAGGTTGATATCCCCGTTAGGGACATGCCTTCCACTTTAATTACCATTGAAGTAAGCTACAACGACGGATTACCGGAGGTTTATCAACTCCCTTTAGGATTTCTAAGTCCCAGACATGATGAAGAATACAAGGAAATACCTGCAAAAGGAATAATTGCCAAACTTAAGCTGGGCGAAGAGGAAGGATATCTTTTTGATGCTGTTTACAGTGAAAGTTTTAGAAACGTACTGTTTAAAAATATCAAAAAGGGAAGAAAACTTCAGAGTGGCCGGGCAAACCTTGTGTTCTATCACAGTGAAGATAATTTTGAGCCCGAAACAGAAAAGGTCCACTCAAAGATCCTTAACGCCGAACAAAGTAATACTTCGCTGATATTTGATAATAAATATTTCCTGAAGTTATATCGTAAACTGGATAATACTATTAATCCGGATCTTGAGATTACCAGGTATTTAACCGAAAAGACCGAGTACAAGAATTCTCCAAGATTTGTGGGTGCCATAGAATATAAACCCGATTCCAAGAACATCATTGTTCTGGGAATGATGCAGGACCTTATTCCAAATCAAGGCGACGCATGGGATTATACAAAGGATGCTCTAAACCGCTTTTTTGACAGGGTATTGACCTTACCTAAAGAAAAAGAATTCGAGGAGGTAGAACACACTTTAACACCACTTTCCTATCACGATCTCTCAGAAAACATGCAGGAATTAATGGGTGCTATATTCCCCGAAAGAATGTTCTTGCTGGGTCAAAGAACCGCAGAAATGCACAAAGCTCTGGCTGCAAATCCACATGAGAAAGATTTCGAACCGGAACCTTTCTCTCTGCACTACCAGAGATCGCTTTTCTCCTCCCTGCA
Organism: uncultured Flavobacteriaceae bacterium; assembly: GCA_963709775.1. Classification (GTDB taxonomy): domain Bacteria; phylum Bacteroidota; class Bacteroidia; order Flavobacteriales; family Flavobacteriaceae; genus Salinimicrobium. The sequence continues at coordinate 58,365 of CAVPXS010000005.1, forward strand.
GTCACTCACGAGAAATGCATTCCAGAATCTTCAAAAGAGTTTAAAAACCCTTCCGAAGCATATTCAGGAAGAAGCGCAGGAAGTGCTGGATATGAAGAACGATGTGCTGCAGGTGTTTAAAAAGGTCTATAACCACAAAATCCCGATCATGAAAATAAGGACCCATGGGGATTTTCACCTTGGGCAGGTTTTATGGACAGGAAAAGACTTTGTGATCATTGATTTTGAAGGAGAACCTGCAAGATCATTTAGTGAAAGAAGATTAAAAAGATCTCCCCTTCGCGATGTTGCGGGAATGGTTCGCTCGTTCCACTACGCCGCTTTTGGAAGCATCCTGGAATCTGAACTGGATGCTCACAATAGAGAAGGTGACCTGGATACCTGGGCAGAAAACTGGTATTATCTGGTAACACAGATGTTCCTTAAAGGCTACTACGAGCATGTTGGGGATAACAATTTCATTCCCGAGGATGATGAAGACACAAAGGTCCTTATGCAGATTTTCCTGCTTGAAAAAGCGATCTATGAAATGAATTATGAATTGAACAATCGTCCAGATTGGGTTTTGATCCCGCTAAGGGGCATTAAATCATGCATTAAACAATAAATTATGGCTAAGAAAGAAAACAATAACAAAAAAGATATAGATAAAAATGTTTCAGGAACCGGAAAGGCTCCCAAAGCTCCTGTAGATAAAGGAAAAACTTCTGCTGAAGAATCGGGGGACGTGAAGGGACCAAAAGGTGTAGGAAGCAAAACACCGAAGAAAAGTGACACTAAAAAAACCTCTTCGGTTAAATCAACTTCTGAAAAGAAAACGGCAGCAAAGAAATCTTCAGCTACCAAAAAATCTACTACCTCAAAGGCAAAGTCAACCTCTGAAGAGAAAACAAAGCCAACAAAGTTAAAAACAGGTTTACCCAAAACTAAAATGCCTGATGCAGACAGTGCGGCCAAACCTAAACCAAAAAGCAAGGCCAGGAAAACATCTGCAGAAAAGAAAAAGGAGGATACTCCTTCTAAACCGGCAAAATTTCAGAAGCCTTTGACAGATGATCAGGTGCCCGATGTGGCTGCACCGGCAACCAAGGTAACCACCACGCCAGGATGAAAATCCTGAAAAGAAAACCGGCACCCGAAAATCGGCAGAGAAGAAAGCCGCCGCTACTCCTAAAAGTGAAGCAAAGAAGGCAGAAAAAAAGCCGGCAAAGAAGATGCCCCGCCAAAAAAAGGTGCCGGGCATAAGTGCCGAAGAGAAAATGAAGTTGCCCAACACGTCTCCTTCCGAAGATTTAAAAGATGCGGCTAAAGAAACAGCCGATAATATCAAAAAAACGGTAACACCCAAAAAAGGTACTAAAAAGGACCTTGAGAAAAAGGCAAAGGACCTCATTCCCGATCCCGAGGAAGTAAAAGCAGCAGCCGGTAGTTTAGCCGAAAAGGTCATCCCGGCAGCAGAAAAAGCCAAGAAAAAGGTAGAGGAAATTCTGCCCGATAAAGAAGAAGTAACTGCAGCTGCTAAAAAGGCAAAAAAAACAGTAGAAGACCTTACCACAGATAAAAAAGAAGAACAAAAATCTTCTTCAGATAAACCTGTAGAAGCTACTCTTTTTACAGAGTTCGATACCCACTTATTTAGAGAAGGAAAACATTATCATCTCTACAACAAACTTGGTTCTCACCTCATGGAATATATGGGAACCGAAGGAGTTTATTTTGCAGTATGGGCACCCAATGCCGAAAAAATATCGGTAGTTGGGGACTTTAATAACTGGGATAGAGAAGCACATCCAATGAACGCCCGCTGGGACAACTCAGGGATCTGGGAGGTATTTATACCCGATGCCAAAAAGGGGAGTTTGTATAAATATTTTATAAGATCGACAAACGGTTATGAAGCCGACAAAGGTGATCCTTTTGCCTTCCAATGGGAGACACCTCCCAATACCGCCTCCATGGTGTGGGATCTTGAGAATACCTGGAAGGATAAAGACTGGATGAAGGACCGGGCAAAGAAAAACGGAAAACCACAACCCATGTCGGTTTATGAACTTCATTTAGGTTCCTGGAAAAGAGTGCCGGAAGATGATCTGCGTTCCCTGAGCTATCTTGAACTTGCTGAGCAACTTCCAAAGTACATTAAGGAGATGGGCTTTACCCATGTAGAGTTCATGCCCGTAATGGAGCATCCATTCTTTGGATCCTGGGGTTACCAGATCACCGGATATTTTGCTCCTTCGAGCCGTTTTGGTACGCCGCAGGAATTTATGCAACTTATTGATAGCCTGCACCAGGCAGGTATTGGAGTGATTCTGGACTGGGTTCCCTCCCACTTCCCTTCAGATCTCCATGGGTTGCACTATTTCGACGGAACCTATCTCTACGAACACGCCGATCCCCAAAAAGGATTCCACCCGGACTGGCAGAGTTACATCTTTAACTACGGCCGAAATGAAGTACGCTCCTTCCTTATAAGTAACGCGTTATTCTGGCTGGATAAGTTCCATGCCGATGGATTAAGGGTAGATGCCGTGGCATCAATGCTGTACCTTGACTACTCCAGAAAAGAAGGAGAATGGGAACCAAATGAATTTGGCGGTAGAGAAAACCTGGAAGCTATTAGTTTCCTTAAGGAATTCAATGAAGTAGTTTACAAAGAGTTTCCCGATGCCGTTACCATTGCTGAAGAATCCACAGCATGGCCAATGGTTTCTAAACCCACCTATATTGGAGGCCTTGGCTTTGGAATGAAGTGGATGATGGGTTGGATGCACGACACCCTTAAATATTTTAGTGAGGATCCGGTTCACAGAAGACATCATCATAACACGATCACTTTTAGCACGAATTACGCTTTTACAGAAAATTTCATGCTTCCGTTGTCACACGATGAGGTAGTCTATGGAAAACAATCCATTCTCAATAAAATGCCGGGAGATACCTGGAACAAATTTGCGAACCTGCGTACCCTGTATTCCTACATGTATGCTCACCCCGGAACAAAACTGCTCTTTATGGGAGCTGAATTCGGGCAGACTACAGAGTGGAACCATGATTCCAGTCTGGAGTGGCATTTGACCAATGAAGCTCCACATCGACAAGTTCAGGAAACTTTTAAGGAGCTAAATGAGCTCTATAAAAAGGAACCTGCCTTTTATGAAAAAGCATTTTCCCAGGAAGGCTTTGAATGGGTGGATTATAATGACGAAGAAAACAGTATTGTCAGCTTTTTACGAAAGGGAAATGATCCTAAAGACAATATCCTTGTGGTGTGCAATTTCACTCCTGTACCAAGGGAGAACTACAGGATTGGAGTGCAGGAAGCTGGAGACTGGAAGGAGATCTTTAACAGCGATGATGAAAAACTGGGAGGCAGCAATGTAAAGAATCACGAGAAAATTGAAAGTCAGGAATTGCCGGCACACAGGCAGGAACATTCTCTTTCTCTCACTATACCTCCCATGGCTGTAATCTACCTTAAGAGATCATAACTTTCTGATTAAAAAGAAGAACTGCCCCGAATTTTTTCGGGGCATCTTTTTATTAAGTAGATATATTCAATCGAAAGATTCATGGAGCGTATATTTTACCCTATTTAAAAGAACTTTCCATTGTTATATCGTATCTTCAAAATTCATTACAAAAAAAGGAAATTGTGAAAAATATTAATGCTTATGCAGCCCAGGCTGCAGATAAAGACCTTGCCCCTTTCAAAATTGAAAGAAGGGAGCCGGGACCCGATGATGTCGAAATCGAAATCCTCTTTTGTGGTGTTTGCCACTCCGATATTCATACCGCCCGCAATGAATGGGGCGGCACGAAATATCCCTGTGTGCCAGGTCATGAAATTGTGGGAAAGGTTACCCGTATTGGGAAGGAAGTAACCAAATACAAAGAAGGAGATACCGTGGGCGTAGGATGTTTTGTCGACTCCTGCGGTCATTGTGAAAATTGTGAAGAAGATTTGGAACAATATTGCCTTGAAGGCCCTACAGCTACGTACAATTCCCCTTCACCCCTGGATCGGGAAGTACACACCTATGGCGGCTACTCTTCCCATATAGTAGTAAAAGAAGAATTTGTACTTAAAATTTCTGATAAACTGCCGCTTAACGCAGTAGCCCCACTTTTATGTGCCGGGATTACTACCTACTCTCCTCTTCGTCGCTGGAATGTGAAAAAAGGGGACAAAGTTGGAGTGGTTGGCCTTGGCGGATTAGGCCACATGGCAGTAAAACTAGCATCCTCCATGGGTGCCGAAGTTACAATGTTAAGCCGCTCTCCCGGAAAAGAGCAGGACGCCAATGAATTAGGCGCTGCCCATTTTGAACTCACTACCAGTGAAGAAAACATGAAAAATATGGCGGGCAGGTTTAATTTGATCATAAATACTGTTTCGGCACAACACGATTACAACCAGTACCTCAACCTTCTCAAGACAGACGGTGTTATGGTACTGCTGGGAATACCTCCCAAACCTTCAGAAGTGCAGGCAGCGCAGTTGATCATGAAGAGACGAAGCCTTGTTGGTTCCCTGGTTGGAGGAATAAAGGAAACTCAGGAGATGCTGGACTATTGCGCAGAGCATGGAATAGTTTCAGAAGTAGAGATGATCAACATAGATCAAATCAACGAAGCTTATGAAAGAACATTAAGTGCAGATGTCCGCTACCGCTTTGTAATAGATATGAAATCTCTTAAAAATCAAAACTAAAAACCATAATGAAAAGAAAAGCAACAGCCGTATGGCACGGCACGATCAAAGAAGGAAAAGGCAATTTATCTACCCAAAGTCAGGTACTGCAAAAAACTCCCTACTCATTTCATACCCGGTTTGAAGATGAAAAAGGAACCAATCCCGAGGAACTCATAGGGGCGGCCCATGCGGGTTGTTTTGCCATGCAGTTATCTGCAAATTTAAGCAAGGAAGATTTTAATCCAGTAGAGCTCGAAGCCAAAAGTGAAATAACCTTTGAGGACGGCACTGTAAAAAGATCTCACCTTATACTAACCGCCAAAGTACCCGGAATTTCCCAGGAAAAATTCAATGAACTGGTAAAAGACGCCAAAGAAAATTGTCCAATTTCCAGATTACTAAATACCGAGATTACCCTGGAATCAACTCTTAACGGCTAAGAATTGATCCTTTGGAAAACTTTAGAAAGCGCTTCAAAAATGTCATTTTTGAGGCGCTTTTCCATTTTGTTTTCCTGCACATATTTTTGGTTTACTTCCAACTCTATTCCTACATAATGATCTGGAAACCGTTTTCTAAGATGAGTAGTGAAACCATCATCAATCCCCAGGTAAGGATAGTTGAAGCGGGTTTTTAAATTACTATTCTGCTGAAGGATCTGTTCCTTAAATTCCTGACAAAACTCTTCTTCAGGTTTTCTCGCGGGATCGAACAACAAACCAATATCGGCATCTCTTTTCTCCCCATTTAATTCGGGAGTGAAAGTATGAACAGAAATATGTACTATCTCCTTTCCTTCTGAAATTAAAGCTGCAATCCTTCCCTCAACAAAATTTCTGTAAGGCAAATAATATTCTTCCAGTAATTCCTCTTTTTGAGCCTCCGGAAGTTGAACAGTAAATTCTGAAAATAACTGTGGGTGCCCCAGAGAACGGTTTGGCTCAATCACGAGTCTGCTTATCATATACTCCTGACTAAATATTGCCAGGCGCGACAAATGACCGAAGAGATCTAAAGCTCCCGGATCATAGCCGCGATGGGTTTCCAGCACTTCCCCTGCTTTAGAAAAATACTCTTCGTAATTCTCCGGGATCTCATTACCGGCGTGTTCACATGTTAGAAATAAATACAAATTTTAATTTTTGATACCTGTTAATTGAGTCTTTACAGTTTTATTACTCACGAACATCCTGTTCTCCTCCAAGCATCGCCCCAGTTCTTTATAGATCTTCAGGAGGTTTTCTTCTGAAGGATCTTCGCCCAAAGCATTCAGGATCCTTGTCGAAAGGCTGCCATTTTGAAGCAGGAATTCTATACTTTTTTGATGTTTTTCAGAAATATTCTCTTTGACCATAGAATAGATCTTTTCCCAAATTTGCTTTACACTTACAGGTGCCTGCAGATCAAAAATAGCAGCAAACTTCTCACTTTCAATAAGCGTTTCTTCAGCATCTTTTATCACCGCATTAAAGATCTCAAAAATGTCATTTTCGTGCCATTGCTTTTGATCCTCAAGAGTAACCAGTTCCTCGCTAACCAGCAGCTTTAATGCTTCAATAACGAGCACAGCGATAGCAACATCGGCTTTCGGGCATTCCTGTATATCAATAACTCTTATTTCTATTGCGCCACGATCAAAGCGGGCAATGGCTCCGCGGGAGTTGAGGAAGTGATGGTCCAGAATATTTTCGGTATCGTGAGGCTTGATAGCTTTATTAATGGGCTCGAATATTCCGCTATGATATTCCTGTTTGGAGAAAAGCTGTTCAGGGATCACCTTTCCTGTCATCTCTGGGATCTCTTTCTGATTGGTTTTATAGACATGCATCCTGGTATCTTTAAAACCGGTGATTTTCCCTTCAAAAACAGGAGAACTGGCACTCAATCCCGGAATAATAGGCAGCAGGATACGCACGGCAGCATGAAGTTTTTCAAATTCTGCATCTCCCGAAAATGGCAGGTTGATGTGCATACTCTGTACATTACTCCAGCCATGTCCACGACAGTCGAAAATACGGTTGTACAGGGCGTAGATCTTACTGTAACTGTGCTGCCATAGCTGCATCTCACTATCGGGATTCATTAGTGGATGTGCAGCTGTGGGTAGAAGCTCGCTGTCAAGATCTTTCAATAGCCGGTTCATCTCCCTTACATTTTCGGAAAAAAGGACATCCAGCGTTTCCAGATCGGCGGTTGGGCCATTCGTTTTTAGTTCCACCACATGGGCAACCAGTTCATTGCTCCACTCAATTTTTCCGTTCTCCACATCTGAGGTGATGGAGCCGCTTTTCTTTATAAAGAGCTTGTCTACGATGGGGTTTACTTTGTAGGTAGCGGAGTTCACTATCATGTACTCCAGTTCTATACCGTAGACTTCAAAAAGGTTATAACTCATTCGGTTTTTTTATCCAGTCGGTTTTTAAGGGCAGTAAGAATTTCGATATAAATTTTATCACCATAATAGCGATCCTCAATGCCGAAATCAATATTAGGATTATCATTAATCTCGATCACCAGAGGTTTTCCATTGACCTCTTTAACATCGATACCATATAATCCTTTTCCCATTAGTTTGGCCGATTTTAAGGCCACTTCCATTATTTTTTTTGGAACTTCCTCAATGGAGATCACATCTGCATCGCCTTCGTTATCATCTTTCTTCTTTGCATTCCAGTTGTATATTTGCCAATGGCCTTTCGCCATATAATAACGGCAGGCGAATATTGGTTTGTCATCAAGGATCCCAATGCGCCAGTCGAAATCTGAAGGGGTATATTCCTGGGCTATTACAAGCTCAGATTTTTTCAACATCTCCCCTACCAGTTTTTCGTACTCTTCGGCTGTAGAGGCTTTTTTGACACCAAAAGAAAAAGTTGAATCGGGGGATTTTAAAACCAGTGGCAAACCTGTCTTTTCAATGATTTTATGTCGGTTCTCCTTATGAACAATAATAGTTTTTGGTGTTGGAATTCCTGCGTTTTCAAGGGCTTCGGCCATAAAGACTTTATTACAACACTTCAGGATAGCATCGGGATAATCCACAATAGCAATATCTTCCTGTTGTGCTTTTCGGGCAAAAGCATATGCATCATTGTTGACCTCTGTACTCTGTCTTATAAAAAGTGCATCAAAAGCTGAAAGCCTGGAAAGATCTTTTGGGGACACAAATTCCACATAAAAGTTCATTTTTTCAGCCAGCTCTGCGAACTTCTTTAAAGCTTTAGGATTGCTTGGTGGTGCGGGGTCATGATCTTGAACAAGGATGGCAAGATCATATTCAGAAGTTTCATTTTTCGGGGTATCGTACCTCTTTTTTGCAAAATACTGAATGGCGAATTCCCGCATGGAGCTCTTATGATCATCGGGGATTTCCACTTCAGATAAAGCCTTGATAGATTTTATGTTCCATTTATTGGCATACGAGAATTTCACCCTTAAAAATGGGATTTGAAAATGCCTGTGAAACATGGCGCTTAACTCCCGGTATTTCTGAGCCACATTTTGACCAAAATAAATACTAAGAGTAAATTCAGGAGATTTTATTCCTTTTAAACTTTTTTGAATAAGATCATCAAATTCATCTGAAACGATCTTCACCAGTTTAGGTTCCCTAAGGTCTACCAGGTTCATAACTGTTGGAATGGCAAGATGACCTCTAGCTTCAGCCAAAAGAGAAACGTAATACCCCTGACTTTGGTAGGAGTAATCTTTACAAAGATTGAAGATCCGGGCTTTTTTGAGGTGAGAAAAATTGGGGTTTGTAAGATAATCCCGGGCCGATATCACCTCCATATTCTCAAGGGAAAGATTCCAGTTTTCGGGTTTATTTACAACTAAGAATTTCTTCATTAATTTTAAAATATTTTAATCAAAGGTATATCAAATTTCTTCTGAAAATTCAGACAAAAAATAATACTTCCAGGTAGTAAATCTGAAGTTTCCATCTTTGCACAAAAGAGTTTAATATACAAAATGATATTCAGTTAAACCCGCTCCGATCTTTTAAACCAGAAGCAGTATGCTCATACAAAATATCCCTTTAAACTAAAGTATAATCCTTTAAAATACAAGTTATGGCGGCCAATTTTAATTCTGAAAAATTCACAAAAGAATCTTTGATGTCATGAACTAACCAGCTCTCCGGAATTATCCAGAAAAAATGGACAGGGTGTAGATCATTTGGCAGGCGGCAATGCAAAAAAATTATGCGTGGCGGCCGATTTATACATTCGAAAGATCACCTACTTAGGAAGGGTGAAAATTAGAAGAATAAAAAAACCTTCCGGGGGGAAATACCGAAAGGTTCTTTTGTAGAAGTAAATAAATCTTGCCCCTAAATTAGCCCCGAAATATTTCCTTCCAAATCAATATTTATATTTTCTGATGCCGGATGTGCAGGCAATCCAGGCATGCGCATCATATCTCCCGTAATTGGGATCAAAAATCCCGCTCCGGAAGCAATCTCAATTTCACGCACATTCAATGTAAATCCTGTTGGTCTTCCAAGAAGTATAGGATCATCTGAAAGTGATTTTTGCGTTTTGGCTATACAAACCGGAAGACCTTCCAGTCCAAGGTTAGTAATCGTTTTTAAGTCACGCATAGCTTTTGGTGCAAATTCGACCTTTTCGGCACCGTAGATCTTTTTGGCTATAGTTTCAATTTTATGGATCACCGAATCTTCCCAGCTGTACAGAGGTTTAAACTCAGATTTCCCTTCTTCAATAGCTTCTATTACTTTACGAGCCAGGTCAAGCGCTCCTTCCCCTCCTTTTGCCCAACCATCGGAAAGGGCAACTTTAATATTCAGTTTTTCGGCCAGTTCCAGGATCACTTGAATTTCCTCGTCACTGTCGCTGTAGAATTTATTAATTGCTATTACCGGGGTAATATTGAATTGACGGGCATTTTCCAGGTGTTTCTCCAGGTTTGGCAATCCTTTTTCCAAAGCTTCCACATTAGGAATAGTAAGGGAAGAAAGGGGTGCCCCACCATGATATTTTAATGCTCTTATTGTTGTGGTCATTACCACAACCTTTGGTGCAAGACCTGCACTCTGGCATTTAATATCGAGAAACTTTTCTGCACCAAGATCAAATCCAAATCCGGCTTCGGTAACTGTATAGTCCGAAAGGCTCATTCCCATGCGGGTAGCGATAACAGAGTTCGTCCCTTGTGCAATATTGGCAAATGGTCCCAGGTGAATAATAGCGGGATTCCCTTCTATGGTTTGTACCAGGTTAGGTTTAAGCGCATCCTTAAGAAGAGTTGCCATGGCGCCTTCGGCATTAAGATCTCTGGCGTAAATCGGCTTTTTATCAAAAGTGAAACCTATAAATATATTTCCTAAACGACCTTTTAGATCCTCGAGGTTTTCGGCCAGGCACATGATGGCCATAATTTCTGAAGCTGCAGTAATATCAAATCCGCTTTCCCGTCGGAATACCGGAACCCGTTCCGCCAAGGCCAATCACAATGTTTCGCAATGAGCGGTCGTTCACATCCATTACCCGTTTTAAAGAAACGGTACGTGGATCAATCCCGAGGTTGTTGGTTTTTGACTGAATATTATTGTCCACCAGAGCCGCCAGAAGATTGTGGGCCTTTTCAATGGCTGAAAAATCTCCGGTAAAATGAAGATTAATATCTTCCATGGGCAATACCTGCGAATACCCTCCTCCGGTTGCTCCTCCTTTAATACCAAATACAGGTCCCAGGGAAGGCTCTCTTAATACTACAGTAGTTTGTTTCCCCAGCCTGTTCAAAGCTTCTGAAAGTCCTATTGAAACCGTTGTTTTCCCCTCTCCTGCAGGAGTTGGAGAAACAGCCGATACCAGGATAAGGGTACTGTTATCTACTTTGTTCCTGTCAATTTTATTAAGAGGAATCTTCGCCTTGTATTTCCCGTACATCTCAATGTCGTCGGGATCAAGTCCGAGTTTTTGGGCGATTTCTGTAATAGGTTTTAATTTGATGTCTTGGGCAATCTCGAGGTCTGTGAGCGGCGTAGTGGTCATCATATATTTCCTGCTTTATATTGACCTCAAAATTACATTATAAACAATCCGGGAATAATGATAAGAATCAGGTTTTTAAAGATTTTTCAAACGTTTTCGTGAAAAACAGATTTACCTCAATTCACCGCTTTAAAAAAAGCATCTATGTGCTCCTGATCTCCACTAATGAACACCCTGTCATTTTGCAAAAGTTTGACATTGGGAAAAACATTTTTGATCATTTCTCCTTTTCTGGAAACGGCGAGAATATTTACTCCGTAATTTCGGCGAACATCCACTTCTTCAATAGTTTTACCTACTACAGGTCCACTATCGGCTAAAACCCGCACACAACTTATTTTGAAATCGGGTATAGCAGAAGAATTAAAAGTATGGAGGGTCTTTCTGGATTGAAATACCTGGTAATTGTCTGCTCTAACAGAATCTACCAGGTTTTCTAATTCATCTATTGGCACAAGATAATTGGTAAGAACCCTTGAAAAGATCTCTATAGATGTTTCAAATTCTTCAGGAATGACTTCATCTGCTCCCAGCGCCAGCAACGTCTGAATTTCCTTCACGTATCTTGTCCTTACTACAATATAAACCGAAGGAGAAAGATGCCGAATATTAGAAACTATAGCCTTTGTGGCTTGTGGATCTGATATTGCCACAACCACTACCCTCGCCTTTTTGACATTTACCGAATCCAGCATATGCTCCTGAACTGCGTCTCCATAAATAATAGGTTCCCCCTTTGCTTTTTCATGTCTTACGATCTGCGCATTTAGCTCCAGAATCATATAGGGTATTTCTGCATATTTAGCTGCTCTGGCCAAATTTGTTCCATTGATCCCGTATCCAATTATTAACAGGTGATTTTCCAGTTCATTTTCAGTTTCACTCTTAGAAATTGATGTACTGCTGCCTGTTCTCATGTGAAGGGGCCTCAGTAAATAATTTGAGATTTTCCCTGAAAACATAATAATAAAGGGAGTAAGAAACATGGTAAACACTGAAACCGAAAGAAAGTATTGATTCATTTCAGGAGATAATAATCCGCTCTCAATCCCAATCCTGGATAAAATAAAAGCGAACTCCCCTACCTGGAACAAAGCCATAGATGTAAGGAGAATCGTTCTTAAAGGATATTTTAATGCAGCCACGGCAAAGGCAACAACACCACCCTTTACTATAAGTACTATAAGTACCATTAAAAGAACAATTCCGGCATTCTTTAAAAAGAATTCCAGGTCGAGCAGCATCCCTATTGAGATGAAGAAAAAACTGATGAAAAGCTCTCTAAAAGGCAAAATGGTACTTGTGGCCTGGTGGCTATAATCTGATTCAGAAATAATTAATCCGGCGAGAAAAGCTCCGAAGGCGAGTGATAAACCGGCAGAAGCCGTGATAAAAGCAACAGTAAAACAGAGTGCTATTGTTGCAAGCAGGAACAACTCTTTACTCCGGGTTTTTGCTATAAGGTACATAACCCGTGGCACGATGTATTTGGCACTTAAATATGTAAAAGCAATTACCAGGGCACTTTTTAATAATAAAAAAAAGATTTCGTTCAGGAGATTGCCGGAACCTCCCGCCATGATCGGAGTTACCAGCATCATTGGAACTACGATAAGATCCTGAAAAATAAGGATCCCCAGGGCAGTACGGCCATGTGGTGCAGTGATCTCATTACGGTCCTGCAAAATCTTTAGCACTATTGCTGTACTCGACAGAGAAAAAAGAAAACCGATAAATACAGATTCGTTCCAGGCAAAACCGAGTAAGTAGAAGATCAATCCGGTAACTATGATACTTATACCAACCTGCAGGAATCCTCCATAAAATACAGTGCGCTTCATGGAAGCCAGCTGTTTTATGGAAAGCTCCATCCCAATGACAAACATTAAAAGAATGACCCCAATCTCAGACAGGAGCTCAACCTGTTCGGGATTTTCAATTAATCCGAAACTAAATGGTCCAATAATGATACCTGTAATTAAAAAACCGAGGATTGAAGGTATTCGCAGGCGTTGCAACAGAAGTACTACCACTACTGAAAAACCCAAGTAATACCACAATGTCCTGAAGTAATGGAAAATGCATTCTTTAAACTTTACTTACTTCAAATTTATCGAATTCCCTCCTATAAATCCTGCTTTAATCCGGAAGGATTCATATAAATTTTCCTTCGGAATATCTTTAATAACCTGTACAGAACGTCTTTAAAAGTTCAGAATCGCATCCGATTGTTTCCTCATTTAATTTCCGCAATAACTTTTAGGGGATTTTAAGAATCCCAAATCTTGAATTTCATAAATTATGACCTTAATGATTATGTTCTATGTTCGGAATAAACGATATCCCTAAATTCCTGCTCGCCTTTTTCCTGGTCCTGCCCCTCATTTCTATTTTGCATGAGGCAGGGCATGTATTTTTTGCATGGCTCATGGGTGCGAAGAACATAAGGGTCGTAGTAGGGAGTGGGAAACCTGTCTTTAGTAAAGGGATTATCGAGATTCGTCAATATTACTTCTGGTACGGCTACTGTACTTTTGAGAATATAGAACGTAAAGAGAAACTGGCGAATATCCTGATCTTTTCGGGAGGTGCGCTTTTTAATTTGTTAAGCACTATTGCAGTGATCTTACTGGTAGAGAATAAGGTCCTGGAGACGGGCATGATCACCTACCAATTCACGTATTTTTCCATGTACTATGTATTCTTTGCCCTGCTGCCCATGATCTATCCCGGAGGAAATTACAGCGATGGCAAGATGATCCTTGAGCTGGTAAAAAACAAAGAGGAGGTTATAAGGGAGCGGACATACCGGGTCCAGAAGGAAACCGACGAAGACACCTGGCAGTTTTTAAACCATAAGAATGAACTGGTCCAAACTTTCCAAAAAGAGGAAGATGCTGTGCAAAAAGCCCGGGAAATTGCACAGGAGCACCGCCCCAGCCGTATCGTGCAGATCAATGGCGACGAAGAAAAAGAGATCCAAAATTATCCCCGGATCCCGTTATAGCTATTTAACCACCCACAAGGGCACATCCAGGTTGGCATTGAACAGCTCCTCGGTCACCGTACCTACTGCGAAGGGAGAAAAGGTATTACCACCCTTGTCTGACACCACCAGCATATCTACTTCTGAATTTCTTAGGTTGGCCATGATCTTTTGCGCAGCTCCCGATTCTCTTCCCATAAAAATGAGTGGTTCAATGGGTTCGGAATAATTGAGTTTTTTAAGGAACTTATCGAATTTTTCCTTCACATGTTTTTCCACTTTGGGACCCATGGATTCCGGGGAAACATAAGGAGAGAATTGCACAGGCACACTGTACACATGCACAACTTTTAGATCCACATTCTGTCCTTCCTGCAGATCTTTGGTGATCCTGAAAACTTTTCGGGAATCATGGGAAAAATCGGTTCCGGCCCAGATTGTATTCAACTTTTCCTTTGCAGCTGCCGGTACGGCGAGAATATCGCATCTTAGCAACCGCAGTAGTTTTCCGCTTACCACCCCGGTTCCTTTTTCGTGTTTTTTATTCCCTACAATAGCGAGATCTATCCCGTACTTTTCAACAATGTACTTCAGTAGAGATTCGCTATAAGGATCTTCAGAAATAAGCACCTCCCAGTTTGCAGGTGCCGAAAAATGGGTTTTTACCTTCTCATTCAAGTCATCCCCGATCACCTCATCCAGATTAACATCCTTTAGATGTTCTTCAAAAAGTTCAGAAATTTCGTATTTCTTAATGTTATGTACAAAATACACGTTTTCTGCCTTCAGCCTTTCAGCAATAAAGGATGCGTAGGTGATCAATTTTTCATCTATAGCTGAAAGGTCTAGTGCGACGAGTATATTTTTGATCTTTTTCATGACTGATTTTCTTTATGGTTTCCTCCTCTTTTTTTGATAAGGCCTGAAATAACTTCTTCATAGCTCTCCAGTTCCTTCTGGGCTTTTTTCTCTTCGGCTTTTAGATATTCATCCCGTATTCCGGTGTAAAGCGAATAGCACATGAAAAGCAGGATAAAGGCAAAAGGCAAGCCCGTGACTATGGACGCTGTTTGCAGCGCCTGTAATCCCCCGCCAATAAGGAGAACGGCTGCAACAGCACCTTCGGCCACTGCCCAGAAGATACGCTGTCCTACAGGAGCATCGATCTTTCCTCCCGAAGTAAGGCTGTCTACCACCAATGAACCGGAGTCGGAAGAGGTGACAAAAAAGCCGGCGATCAGGATCACTCCAATAATATTAAGTGCTGCTGAGAAAGGAAAATCCTCCAGGAAAACGAAGAGTGCAGTAGCGACATTATCATCAACCGCATTAATGATGGTATCGTCCCCTAAAAGCGCCTGCTGAATGGAGGTGCTTCCAAAGGCAGAGATCCAGAAAAATGTTATGATCGAAGGCACAATGAGCACTCCTAAAATAAATTCCCTGATGCTTCTTCCTTTTGAGATCCGCGCTATGAACATCCCGACAAACGGAGACCAGGCGATCCACCAGCCCCAGTAAAAGACTGTCCAGGCATTCTGCCAATCATTCCCGGTATAGCTCTCGGTCCAGGAAGAGATCTCTAAAAAGCTGTAAAAATAGTTCCCCGTGTTCTGCACGAAGGACTGAAAAATGAAGATCGTTGGCCCCAGTACCACTACAAGCAGTAAGAGTAAAACGGCTATCCTCATATTCCATTCACTCAAAAATTTCACTCCTTTGTCCACTCCCAGAACCACAGAAATAGTAGCAATAGCGGTGATCCCGGCAATAAGGCTCACCTGGGTAACAATTCCGCTGTCAACTCCAAAAACGTGAGCCAGCCCTGCAGCTATTTGTTGTACCCCTAATCCTAATGAAGTTGCCAGACCAAAAAGAGTCGCCAGTACTGCAAAGATATCGATGAGATCTCCTCTTTTTCCGTAGATCTTATCGCCTAAGATTGGATAAAAAACCGACCGTATGGTTAGTGGTAAACCATGGGAATAAGTAAAATAGGCCAGGGAAAGCCCTACCAGGGCGTAAATACCCCAGGCATGGAAACCCCAGTGTAAAAAGGTGAAATTCATGGCCTCCTGGGCCGCAGCCGGGGTGCCGCCCTCTGTAAGCGGCGGATTCATAAAATGTGTGATAGGTTCGGCGATACTCCAAAAGAGCAGCCCAATACCCATTCCCGCACTAAACAGCATGGCAAACCAGGAGATGGTTTTGAACTCGGGCTTGGCATCCTTCCCTCCTATTCTAATATTTCCGTATTTACTGAAGGCCAGGTAGATCACAAAAATGAGATATACGTTCACGCATAACACGAAGAACCAGCCACCGGTGTTGGCTACATAATTCTGAATCGAGTCAAAAACTCCTTCGGCCTGCTCCTCAAAAATGAGGGTTAAGGCGATACTTATGATGATGATAATAGAAGAAGTGAAAAATACCGGACCATTGACATTTAGGCCCATAATGGATTTTCGTTCATCACTTCTTACGATCTTTTTAGCCATAGTCTCTTAATTTTAAAGTTGTTCCGGGTTTAGAAATAGTACCCAAAATTAATATTGAACCTCGCCTCCCACTTAGCATCGGGATTTCCTGCGGCAAAATCGTCCACAAAATTGCCGCCCAACCAGGAATGGTTGTATCCTGCGGCATAGTCTATATACGTGTACAGGTTGCCCGCTGTCACCAGCACCCCCGTCACGTTCATAAAGGAATCTTCAAAGGAATTTTCCTTTTTCTGCATGTAGCCAAAATCATTGTAGAACTGCAAATTGGAAACCGGTCCCCAATTCACCGGCACATTGCGGGCGATAGCAAGGGTGTACAGGTTAAAATCGGCTGCGACCTCATAAGGCGCGCCATAAGCAGCCATGGTAATGATCTCTTCTGAAACTCCTTCCTCATTTTCTGGATTATGGGAAACGATCATGGCTTCGGTCTTGAGGTTCCATAGCTTGTAATCGGCTTCATAATGCAAAGCAAGTCCGTAGTGGTCTCCGGTCTTCTTGGTGTTGATATTGTAGAGTCCGCCATATTGGGCAGAAGCTCCCAGGCGTGACTGCAGGCTGTCGCCCCACTTATACATCAATTTCACATTTCCCTGGTGCACCTCTTTATTGTTACCGGCAACGTCATACGAATACCTGCTGGCAGAAACCGCGGAAGCATCACCAAATCTTAGTTCTTCGGCATTTTTAAAGTAGGCGACCTGGTATTCCCATTTTTCTCCCAGGTTCATGTATTTTATTCCCATATCATGATCGTCCTCCAGCCCCATATAGTAACCCAGGTTAAAGAACCAGTTGTGGGAATTGTATTGCTGAATTCCAAAAGGTACCTGTGTAAGGCCGACTTGCAGTTCTTCAGTCTCATTGAATTTGTAACCGAACCAGCCCTGCTTCAGCATCCCTCCTCCAAAAGCTTCGGAATAATGACGGTACTCGGCATTGACATAGATTCCCTGGTAAGCAGCAACGGCATTGATCCTAAACATATCATAACCAAAATCGCCACCGCGATTCTTCTGTTCGGGTTTCCAGGAAGAAAGATTGTAATTGAAGCGTAGGGCTCCTCCTATGTCAACTTCCGGAGAATCCTGTGCCTGTACGGGAATGACAAGGAAACTGCTGCAAAAAAGAAGTAACAGCCAGAAATTTTGTAGAGGATCTTTCATGGATATACTTTGAATGATCCTCTAAATTAAGCCGAATCCTATGGAAAATAGGGTCCACTGCTTATAAAATATTGTTAAGACCAGGTTCCTGGTTAGAAAGAAAGTTTATTCCGATTTATTTCTTCAGAAAAAAAGTTTCAAGAATATCCCAGGTTTTTCCATTGTGCCTGAAGAGCGTAAGCGATTCAGCATTGAATTCAGCAGAATAGGATCTGTCTTTAAATTCGGTCCATGCTTTTTTAAAATTCTGCCTGGAAAGATCCCGCGTTGCAAGTGTAATATGTGGATGCAACTTTGCACCCTTGTTGGGGAGAAATTCTGAAAGAGTATTAAGTAGGTTTTGATGCAACTCCTTCAAATGCCCGGGATCAACAACATTAATAAATATTACGCGCTGTCCAAAATGGCCGAAATCCTTTAGTTCGACAGGAAACGAGGATGTTTTTTCAGTAACACCTTTAACTTTATCAAGAAATGATTGTTCCTGTTGGTTTTCCAGCCATACCGGGGGCACAAGGGTGATATGAGCCGGTAGTTTCAACGCATGTGAAGTCTCAAATTTCCCTTTCATCTCCAGTTTTAATTCCAGGATTTCCTCCTTTAATTGTGGAGGCGGAACAATGGCTGCAAAATAAAGAGCTTTAGAAAATGTCATTTTTGAGAATTAAACCATGCGGGTAAGAAGGGCTTTCCCCCTGGCTTTGCGCCTTCGGTCGCATACCGATCCCGCCATCACTCCCAAAAGTAAACCGCTAAGAGGACTGTAATATTTCAACACCGAGTCGATAAAAACAAGAAGAATTAATAGTAGGACAAAACCGGCTGCAAGTCCAAATCGCATTCCGTTCATGGCGCAGTAACCTTCGGGCACCAGAGCAAATTTCTTGCGGAGGAACTTGAGCAAACCTTGCAGGCGTAATCGTAAATGCTTTTCTACTTTTTCAGCCTGCAAATCTAACTCCCGAAAAGATTGAATCTAGCTCCTGTTCAAGAAGTGCAAGTTGTTCCGGAGGTAGATCCTTATACTTCACCTCCTGCAAAATATTGCTGAAACGCTGCTTAATTTTTACTGACTTTCCTGAGCCGGGCACTCCCGTAGAACGGTCTAACCTTTGAATGGCTTCCTCTAACTTCATCTTTTAGGAATCTACTTACAGGTTTGACGCAAATTCAAAGAAAAGTTACTCCAAAATGCATTTTTTAAGAAGAAAAATTAAAAAAGTTTCAGAAGCTCTTTTCCCGGGTTTTCAGAAGGATCTATCCTAACTTTCAGGATTCTCTACAATTTTATTTATAACCTGCGGCCTGTAGATTGAAAAGTTCCGAATATAACTGGTTATTTTTCATGAGCTCCTCGTGTGTTCCAATTTCCAGTACTGCTCCATCTTTTAAAACCATGATCCTGTCGGCTATTCTCACGGTACTGAATCTGTGAGAAATAATCACCGCAGTTTTGCCTTCAGTAAGTTTAATAAACCTGTCAAAGGCCTCAGTCTCGGCACGCGCATCAAGGGCCGAGGTTGGTTCGTCAAGGATAAGAACTTCTGCATCTTTCATGTACGCCCTCGCAATCGCAATTTTTTGCCACTGTCCT
This sequence comes from uncultured Flavobacteriaceae bacterium, assembly GCA_963709775.1. GTDB lineage: Bacteria > Bacteroidota > Bacteroidia > Flavobacteriales > Flavobacteriaceae > Salinimicrobium. The sequence goes on from CAVPXS010000005.1 coordinate 77,328, forward strand.
CCCGAAAGATCCTTCCCCTGCTTAAACCGCTTCCCTAACTGTTGATCGTATCCAAAAGGAAGTTCACTCACTACCTGGTCTGCAAGACTTTTTGAGGCCGCCCCTTCAATTCTCTCCTGGTCCTGGATCTCTGTGATCTCTCCCATGGCTATGTTCTCTCTCAAGGTTAGCTCGAACTTCACAAAATCCTGAAAGATCACTCCAAAATACTTTTGATACGCTGTTCTATCATATTGTTTGATCGGGATCCCATCCAGCCGTATCTCTCCTTCAGTTGGCTCATAAAACTGCAGCAGGAGTTTGATCAAAGTAGTTTTTCCCGCACCATTCTCTCCTACAAAAGCCAGTTTCTCCCCTGCCTTCAGCTTGAAATTAATATTTCTCACTACCCACCTTTCAGACTTTGGATATTTGAATCCGACATCAATAAACTCAAATCCGTCTTTGATCTCCTTCGGAAGGGGTTGACCGCCAGCAGTCGGTTTGTGGTAACTAAGATCCAGAAAATCGAAAGTAGTCCTGAAGGTAGAGCGCAGTCTCGGTGATCATTGTAAAGCGGGTAAAGAATCCCTGCAGCTTTTGCCTTAGCCGGTTAAAAGATCCTGCAAGGAAGGTAAGATCCCCCAGGGAAAAGATTCCTGCTACCGTTCTAAATATAATAAGGACATAAGCCGCGTAGTAAGCTGAAGTTCCTATAACATTAAAAAATGAGCCCCAGCCGGCTCTTTGTTTTGCCAGCTGCTTGCTCTGTTCATAATAACGTTGTGATAATCCTTTAAACCTGTCCGCAATATATTCCGAAAGACCAAAAAGTTTCACCTCCTTGGCAGTTACATCACTGGCGCCGGCGTATCGAAGGTAATCAAGTTCCCGCCGCTCCTGTGTCCAGCTTCGGGCAAGGGAGTAACTGGTACCGCTAAATTTCACTTCATTGATCATTGTGGGAATGATCGAAACCACCAGCAGGATGATTAGCCAGGGTTCAAAAGCCACAACTCCTACCAACAATGAAACAATTACAATAATATCTTCGGCCTGGGTAAGAATATTAGACATGAGACCTACTCTACCCGTAGTTTGCTGCCTGGCCCTTTCCAGCTTATCATAGAATTCTGAATCTTCCAGCTCATCGAGATTAACTTCTGAAGTTTTCTTGATGATCCGCACAGAGGTATCGATCGAATATTGATCTCCAAGCAACGCATCGATCAGGCTTATTCCGCGGTTGAGGAGATCTGATAGTACCGCCAGCAAAAATTCGGCAGCGACCAGAACCCAAAGTCGGTCAAGATCCTTTACATCGGCACCAATTTGCAGCACAACTTCGTCGATGATCAATTTCCCCACCCACAGCATAAGCACCGGGAGAACAGCATTTATGAGCCGACATAAAATATTGAGATAAAATAGTTTTGGATTGACTTTTCTTATCTCCCTAAAGAACCTCGGCACAAATTTGAGGGAAACAAAACTCTCCCGAAATTTGTATTTATTGGGTTCCAGAGATCGTTGGGGTCGTGGCAAATTGTTGAGATTTTGATTAGGCTGCTACTCGAGCACCTCCAAAAATACCATTTTTGAACCACATTATTGACTGCCCCCGGAGTTCGGGAAAAGCCATTCAAATGCTTCAGGAAATTCCCGGCTCCAAAATGCCTCATTATGCTCCCCATCTTTCACAATCTTTAGTTGAAGCTTTTCTTCGGAAAGATCTTTCTTCAGCAAGATCTGTTTCATTTCTAAAAGATCAGATATCATTTCCTCACTCTCGGCAGTACCGGCAACAAAATAAAAGCGGGAATTTTTCGGGATTTCTGAAGCTTCAGCAAAACTGAAAATCTCTTCACTAAACCAGAAGGAAGGTGATAAAACACCTATTTTCCCAAATACTTCCGGATATTCAAGCGCGGCATAAAAAGAGATAAGACCGCCAAGAGAAGAACCCATGATAGCTGTGTTTTCTGCTTCAGGAAGGCTTCGGAAGTTATTATCTATATGGGGTTTTAAGGTGTTTACAAGAAAATCAATATAGGCAGCACCTTCCCCTCCGCCGTACTTTTCATTTGGAAAGGGAGTGAGTTCTGCAATTCTCTTTTCATCTCCATGGTCTATCCCAACCACAATCACTTTTTGCCCTTTTTGAGCATCCATAAATTCATCTACTTTCCATTCTCCCGAAAATGCAGTGGTGGTATCGAAGAGATTCTGTGCATCATGCATGTACAACACCGGGTAATTTTCCTGTTGACGTTTCATAGCCTGCCGGAAGGTAGATCCTTATGGTTCTTATAGTATCCAGCTGAGGCGCTTCTATCTTAAAAGTTGATACATTGGAAGAGGCACTGCTTTGAGCCAACCCCGGAATTGCATTCAGAAAAAACAGCAGAAAAATGACATTTTTGATAGGCATGGTTATAGGTTTCTTAGGATCCAAAAAGCAATTATGACAAACAGGATCAACAGTATTGCTGTTCTTCCAAAAAAGAATTGTCGCCATTTTAGCAGCTTTTGAGGGGGATTAGGATAATGATCGATCACGGCCCCGGCCAATACATAGGGAAGGGAAATGATCAACAATGGATTATAGGAGTAAGCAGTTTGAACCTGAAGGTTAAGCAAATGGTGCAGCGCCCGCTGAGAGCCGCAGCCGGGACACATCAATCCTGTTAAGGAATGAAAGGGACATGCAGGAAAAAAGGTGTTTAATGCAGGATCAAAAGCAGCATAAACCACTGCCAGCAGAAGAAAAAGCAGCACAGGGCCGCCAAATTTTATGTATCTATTAATGATCAAGGGCAATAGCAAAAACGATGAATGCAAAATAGAATACAACAATAGCAACTCCTATCCAAAAGCCAATTTGGGTCCACTTTCCCGCTTCTTTTGAGCTTCTTACTGCTCCTTCATAGTCGCCACAGCTATAACGGGTTTCCACTTTTGCAGCATTAACAATACCTGCAATCCCGAAAGGCATACAACAAAGTAGCGTCACCAGGATAGATTCGACGAGCCAGGTACGGGGAAGTTTTCTATCTCCCAACTCATCCCTGAAATACTGGGATTGAGGCCTGGTTTCGATTGGAGGGGGATCTTGAGAAAGTGAATCCTGCAGTTCGGGATATTCTCCCGCCGGGATCCATTTCTCCCGCGGGTGATGCCATACGAGAGTCCTGCGGTTGATCCTTTTAGCTTTTAACTCTTCCAGAGAAAAGGGCCCATGCTTCTCAAGCCCGTCGGAGTAATAGTATTGTATCATTAGCTAAGGAAGAAAGTTCTCAACTAATTTAGTTATTTAATTGATAAAATACCAGCCATGACTTCCTGCAACTGCACCCAGGACCGTAACAAGGCTCAAAATAAGTAAAACCCAATGCGCCCTATGAAGGATTTTAAACGTTTTTTAACCTTAAGGAACTAAACATCTTTGACCTTTTTACCTTCAGCCAGGTAAAAGTGATCCAGGCTAAAAATAAAGGTTCCCCAAATAATGACAAGAACAATAGCAACGGTCCAGCTGGTAGGGCTTCCAAGATAGTAGCCCATAAAAAAATCTGCCAGAATGGGAAGTGCGGCTACGGGCAAAATACCAATTACTAAAAGAAGTATTCTTCTTTTTGCATCAACAGTCAATTTTGTTCCACAGTTCTTGCAGTCCCAGGCGGAAAAAACGTTCTGGAAAAAATGTTTTCGTAGGTGCAGCCAAAAAGAATATTTATAACCGCAGTTTGGACAGGTCCTTACTTTCATCATGAATAATTTAATACCAAAGGTCGAAAAAATTATTTTTTATATCCACTGGTAAAGGTTCAAGAATAAATTCTTTAAAATATTTTTATTTAAAATTAAATCATTTCCGTTAGTCTATTAAAAATAAACTATTTAAGTGTTTCTTCCAGCCATTTAAAGAATTCCTTCTGCCAAACAATCGCATTTTGCGGGCTTAAGATCCAGTGGTTTTCCATGGGAAAGTAAAGCAGCTTACTTTTGATTCCCCGCAATTGCGCCGCCTGAAATGCCTCAAGCCCCTGCCCTACCGGCACCCGAAAATCTATTCCTCCCTGTACGATCATAATTGGAGTATTCCATTTATCCACAAAATTGATGGGATTAAAATCGGTGTAAGCTCTTGGTGTAGGTGTCTCCCAATAAGCCCCACCCAGATCTTTATTCACAAAAAAGAGTTCTTCGGTGGTACCGTACATGCTACGGGTGTTGAAGATACCATCATGTGCAATGAATGATTTAAACCTGTTATTGTGCATACCTGCAAGGTAGAATACAGAATAGCCTCCATAGCTGGCCCCCACAGCACCAATTCGTTCTTTATCTACAAAAGGCTCCTCACTAACCGCATCGATAGCCGACAAATAATCCTGAATATTCTGTCCACCCCAATCGCCGCTTATCTGCTCATTCCATTCTACGCCATAACCGGGCATCCCTCTCCTGTTGGGCGCTACAACTATATAACCATTTGCAGCCATTAATTGAAAATTCCATCTAAAGGAATAGAATTGAGAAAGAGGAGATTGCGGGCCTCCCTGCAAATAAAGAAGAGTAGGATATTTTTTATTGGGATCAAAGTTGGGAGGGTAGATCACCCAGGTAAGCATTTCTTTCCCATCAGTTGTAGGGATCATTCTTTTTTCTACCCTGCTTAACTCAATATTGTTGTAAAACTCATCATTGATGTGAGTTAACTGGGTAAGGTTCCCGTTTTTTAAGTTCACCGTGTAGAGTTCGGCAGCATGGTTCATATCGGTTCTGGAAACTACCATGGTGTTCCCCGACTGCCCTACCAGACCTGTAATATCAAATTGTCCTTCTGTAAGTTGTTTAATTGAAGAAGATCCTTTTTTAGAAGTATTCAGCACAAAAAGTTGCTTTGTGCCCATTACGGGTGCTAAAAAATATATTGTTTTGCCATCGTTACCCCATTTGAAACTGCTAACAGTACCATCCCAATTTTCGGTTAGATTAATTTGCTTTCCATCCCGTAAAATGATGATATCATTCTTGTCTGCCTCATAGCCGGGTTCATCCATTTGCAGCCATGCCAGTACACCATCTTTAGAAAAAGCGGGCTGGGTATCGTAACCCTTGTTTTCTTCAGTAAGATTTGAAGTAGTTCCTGTTGCAAGATCATAGGCATAAATATCTGTATTTGTACTCACAGCATATTCCTTTCCCTTTACCTTTTTTGAGACATAATACACCTTTGTGCCATCATTGTTCCAGATATAATCTTCGGGGCCGCCAAAAGGCTGAAGCGGTGTATCATGCGGCTCTCCTTCCATGATGTCGATCTCTTCGCCGGTAGAAAGATCTTTTAGGAACAGGTGACTGTAATGGCCATCTTCCCATTTGTCCCAGTGCCTGTAATTAAGGTCGTCATAAATATAAACTTCAGATTTCTCCAGCTCTGGATAAAAATCTTCGCCCTTGACCGGTTCCACCTCCACTTCCTTCGGAAGGATTTGCCACTTCCCGGAAGGAGAAATTTTTCCATCTGAATAATATGCTGTCAATGTTCCTGACCAACTCCGGTTCTCCTCCTTTTACCGGAATCACAAATGTCTTTGAACTACCGGAATTTTCGTCAATACTATATGAGCGTGTCCTGAAAATGACCTTTTCAGCATCATTGGTTAGCCCAACGGCAGAAACCCGCTCCAAAGCCCACAGTTTCTCCGGGGTCATCACCTGTGCAGTAGCCGAAAAATAACATGAGAATAAAAATGAAAGAAAAAATATCTTTTTCATGGGGAAATGGTTAAAGCTTTTTAATAAAAAAATTCATCCAAAAATGGCATTTTTGAATGTCCTTGTAAAAATAAAGAAAACTCAAATGATCAAAAATGAAAAAATATTATTGATCTCCCGGTAAGGATAAACGGAATAAAAAGCTCTTTTCCTGATCATCCGGATAATTGATTTCTCCGCTAAATTCCAATCCTAATTTTTTAAGAAGCTTCTGGGAAGCCAGGTTTTCTCTTGAAGTAATTCCCGCAACAGTCCTCACCCCAAGCTCTTCAAGGGCAAATTTCATGATTCTACTCGCGGCTTCAAAACCGTAACCTTTGTTTTCAAATTGAGGTAAAAAGGCAAATCCTATATCCAGTCCTTCAACCCCTTCCCTATCATAAAGTCCGCAGGTGCCAATTTTGGCGCCATCTTCTTTGCGAATCACGCAATTGTTGGAGAACCCAAGACGCTCCAGTTGAGGTAGCATTTTATCAATTATATATTGTTCTGCTTCTTCAACAGAAGTGATATTTCGATCTCCAATAAATTGCAGCCATTTTGGAGTATTGAGAAGTTCATAAATAAACGCAGCATCTTCTGTGGTCGTGGGGCGCAGAATAAGCCGCTCGGTCTCATAAATCCTTGAAGGGTCCATTCGTAAATTTAAAATTATTCAGTGGGAAAGAATTATGGAGTTGCTGCATTTAACCGTTATCTCACCTGGAAGCTGCAAGTTTTCAGCCTTGAAGATTAAATTCAGAAATACCTTAATTCAGAAAAAAGATCGGGAATAAGAATGCCTACAGGAGGCAACCACCTAAAATTACCTTAGCGTAGCGGAGACCTTTGGTTTAAAATCCTCCAGGAAAAGGTTTAGCTTATGTAAGGATTCTTTCTCAATGAAATTCTTTTCAATACGCAGGGATTGATTGTGAGTTTCAATCTTATAGCTATCCATAAATTTTTTCACACGGCGAATATCTGAAAGTGCAATACTCTTAGGTATTAGTGTATGCCTTATGAGTTTGTCTTCTTTAATAGTAAGATATTGATATCGTTGCCGATAGTAAGATGTTCCTGCCTGAAGAATCCCTAAAAAGATCCAGAGATAACTAAAAACTGAACTACTATTAATATAAACAGCAAAAATCCCCAAACCTATCATGGTAAGGCCGTATCCGTAATTGTTTCTTATTACGCTATTGCAATATCTAATTTTCATGATCTGCCTGTTTAAGTGTTACTTCTGACTAAGCAATTCCTGTTAAATTTTTAACAAGGTATAAAGAAGAAAATAAATAACCGAATCTTTATTAAAAAAACCTGCTCTTACTGCTCTTGGCCCCTGATAAACCGGGAGATATGAACAAGAATAATATTTTCTACTTTTTGTCAAGTCTGTTTTAAAAATTCAAATAAGAAAATAAATTGCTATTTTGAGCATCTTAAATCAAATCACACTTTATGTTTTCTAAAAAATACCTGCTTATATTTTTCACAGCTTTTGCTGCAAATGCACAAACTACCGATGAAGCTCTACTGAAAAAAGCACAGGAGATCCACAACGAAGTGATCACTATTGATACCCATAATGACATTAATGTCAACAATTTTACCGCTCAGAAAAACTATACACAGGACCTCGAAACCCAGGTAAACCTGCCAAAAATGGAAAAAGGAGGCATAGATGTCACCTGGCTCATTGTTTATACAGGACAGGAAGAGTTGAATGCAGCAGGTTATAAGCATGCTCATGAGGTTGCTATGTCCAAATTTGAAGCTATTCACCGCCTGGTGAAGGAAATTGCACCAAATCAAATAGGTTTGGCTACTACGAGTGAGGAAGTACGGGATTTGGTTTCCCAGGGAAAAAAAGTAGCTATGATTGGGGTGGAAAATGGTTATCCTATTGGCACAGATATAAATAACGTTGAAAAGTTCTATGATCTTGGTGCCCGCTACATGTCCTTATCTCACAATGGCCATAGCCAACTTTGTGATTCCAACACCGGGGAAGCCGGGGATGAATGGTTGCATGGAGGATTAAGCGAATTAGGAAAAGAAGTAGTGAAAGAAATGAACCGCCTTGGAATGATGATAGATATCTCCCACCCTTCTAAGGAATCTATGCGACAAATGATCGAACTATCACAAGCTCCTTTGATCGCATCCCATTCATCGGCCAGAGGTTTATGTGATCACAGTCGTAACCTGGATGATGAGCAACTGCAATGGCTAAAGGAGAACGGTGGAGTAATTCAAACGGTGGCTTTCGATTCCTATCTCAATACCGAAAAGCACAATGCATATGATGCAGCTGTAAATAAAGTGTATACAGAAGTAGGAGAAAAAGTAGGCTTTAAGCTCCTACCCTGGGCCGAAGTTAGGCAATTGGATGAGAAAAAACGGGAAGCTTATTATGATGACTTCCGCAGGGTGAGAAAACTGGCGCAGCCTAAAATTCAGAAGGTAAAAGATAAAGTTCCGCCGGTAGATGTTACAGATTTTGTAGATCATGTGGATTACCTGGTAGAAAAAATAGGCATTGACCATGTGGGGATAAGTTCAGATTTTGACGGCGGCGGCGGCATTGAAGGCTGGAGCGACGCTTCCCAGTCTTTGAACGTTACCCTGGAATTATTAAAAAGGGGATATACCCGGGAAGAGATCGCAAAGCTTTGGGGTGAAAATCTCCTAAGAGTACTGGATGAAGTTCAGGCTGTGGCCCAGAGACTCTAAAAGTCACCTCTAATTCTATTAAAAAAACTGTTTGAAGATCCCGCGAACTTGCCCATCATATCAGCAGGATCTTCAAACAATTTTTCTTTTTATCAAAAACCAACATCGGGTTTAAAATTCGAGGATGTCACTCCAATAATTCCCGCGGTACCAATAACAGGCACACCATAGTTTATCCATCTGGACATTTTTTTGTTCTTTAGGTAAACAGCCATAATTTCATCACGTTGAAACACCATTTCTACATTTTTACCTACCAGGTTTTGTTTTCGGCCATTCAACATTTTTGCGGTTTCAGAATTTTTTCCGGTAGTCCCCACCAGTACTTCTCCCTCCTGTCGCAAATTTTTTAATTCAAAAGCCTTATTGTCTTTTGTAACTAATCTCACACGATTCTCTGATTCTACAGCTTCGTTTACAGTGCCCGGAGCTGAGTGATAGACATTACAGCTACTAAGGGTAATACTCAAAACCAGTAAAATGACGCTTCCTAAATTGAAATGAAAATTTTTCATAGTTAATTGTTTTTGAGATTATTAAATCAGTAAACTAACAATTCACATAGAGGAAAAGAGGTGATAAGGGGGAAGATTCAAAAGATTTAAAGTGGGGAAGGTAGAATTATTGGTTAACCTCTGGTGTAAAATTATGACAATTAATAAGTTAAATCATTGTTTAATAAGAATAACCCCACGATTTTCTTTGAATACATTTTAAACAATTAACTAAAACAGCAGGTTGTAGAGTTTGAAAAACCCAGGTTAAATAATGGTTTCAGTTGCTTTAAATAGAAAGATAATACTTCCTAAGCTCTATTCTTTCTCACCTTTTTATCCCACCATACAAAAGCGATAAATAATATCAAACTTATTATTGAGGTCCAGATAAGTCCTGTTTTAAGCCGTTCATAATCCCCTCCAAGATAGGCTACAAAAATGATAAGGGGAGAAATACCAATCATGGTCGCACCAATAAATTTCCAATAGCCCATTCTCAAAACTCCTCCCACAAAACTAATAGCATCATTAGAAAGAAAAGGACTCAGCCGCACTACAATTACCGTCCAAAAACCATAGTCATCAATAAAATCTGATATCTTTTTTTCAGTCTTATGGCCTATAAGTTTTTCAACAATCACCGGTCCAAAATAGCGGCCAATAAAATATCCTATACTGGAAGCCAAAAAAACGGCAACAAAAAGAATCGCGGCTCCTATCCACGGCCCATACGCAAGAATGGTCACCACCATAAGAAGAGGAGTGGGAATAACAATAAGGAACATTTGCAGGATCATAGTGATCACTATGACAATGGGTCCAAACCAGCCGAATTGCGATACCCATTCGCGGGTGCGCTGTTCATCACCACTGGTTAGGACGTTCCAGCCCGTACTAAGAAATTCCTGAACCTGGGGAATGAAAAAATAGCTCAACACCAGAGCAACTATGATAACCAGGGAAATGTATAGTGGTGCTTTACTTTGTTTAACTGAAGGGGTTTCGATAGTATCAGCCATAAATTAATTGGGGGGTTAGAGTTACGCGATGTATAGTCGCTGGTTTTCCTTCATTGGAAATATATAGATTGCCGGAAGTGTCATAGGTTAAGTCCCTCGGGCTGCGGAAACAACTTCCTGTTGAGCCGGTAAAGATTTGTTGGCACACCAGATGGATCTAAAATAAGTAACCTCGGTTCCCGTGCCTCAAGTATTAAGACTTCTCCACTTGAAGGATTTATTGCTACTTCCGAAGGAAAGAAGGTGTCTCCAATATCCTTTTCGCGAATATCATCAAAAATTTCCTCCTTAAAAGTAAGTTTGAAAACAGGTTTTTCGTTGACCTTCAAAGAAGGTAGTTGAGCAGCATATATACCTTTTTGATCATCAGAATTGGGATCTTTGCTCTTAACAGCAAGTAAAAGCCGGTCCTGAGACTTGTCATAGAACAGTCCCTCCATATCATTTTTTGAGCTGAAGAAAGTTTGAAAGCTTTCCACCTTTGCAGAATTCAAAAAATCTGCAATTTTATAAATCATTCCGTTGCTTTTCAGAACATAAGCTACATCATCTTTAATAGCTATTCCCTCATAATCTCCCTTGCCTGCAAATTTTATTTCCTTCTCAATATTTGATTCCTTCAGGTTATAGATAAAAATACTGCCTCTTTCATCCTGTACGCAGGCGATTTTTCCGGGTTCCAAAAAAGCAATTCCCGAAACTTCTTTCAGGATGGAGGGTAATTTCCAGGTTTCTTCAACTTTGACTGCAGTTGAGATTCCCGTCCGATACTTTTCGGCTTCCCCTTCAAAAGTAAAAAGGAACCCTGCTGCAAAGAGTAGAAGCCCCGAAGTAATGAGGATCACTGTTTTATTATGGCCCATTCTTTTCATTTCCTTAAAATTAAGAAATTTCCACCGCAGCAAAAACGTTTTAAACTTTCCTTCTAAAACATTAGCAGGGTTTTGGGAAATTCCAAATCCTAAAGTTTTTTAAACATTCGGAATTATTTTTGTAAGTCTTCGTTTATTTGACAGACACTTATTCTATGAAATTTAAAAATGTGAAATTGACGCCTGTCAAAAAATGGGTGTTAAGTTCGTTATTAGGACTTTTTCTTGTATTCGGATTCTTTTTCCTGAGCATATACTGGGGTTGGTGGGGAAAAGTACCCAGCACCCAGGAACTAAAGGACCTTAAACAAAATGAAGCTACCGAGGTCTTTTCTTCTGAAGGGAAATTAATAGGGAAATATTACATTTTTGACAGGCAACCTGTGCTCTACGAGGAATTACCTCAACATCTTATTGATGCCCTTATTGCTACCGAAGATGTGAGGTTCTATGAACACACAGGTATTGATAACCGCAGTCTTCTCCGCGTATTTTTTAAGACCATTCTTATGGGAGATAAATCGTCGGGAGGTGGTAGTACTATTACTCTGCAGCTTGCAAAAAATCTTTTTGGAAGGAATGATTATGGACATTTAAGCATTGTAGTGAACAAGGTAAGGGAAGCAATAATTGCCGAACGCCTTGAGGATATCTATACAAAGGAGGAGATCATTGGCCTTTATTTTAACACCGTTCCTTTTAGTGATAATACCTACGGAATCGAGAGTGCTGCCATGAAATTTTTTAATACCGGCACCAAAGAACTCGAACTGGAAGAAGCTGCAACTCTGGTAGGCTCCTTAAAAGCTTCTCATTACTACAACCCCCGACTTTTCCCCGAACGCAGCCTGGAAAGAAGGAATGTTGTGCTTTCACAAATGAATAAGTATGGCTATTTGCCTTCAGAAGAATATGTAAAGGCCAGAGTCAAGCCCCTGGACCTCAACTACCAGTACTTTAGTAATAATGGTGGAGTCGCACCTTACTTCCGCTCCCAGCTAAAGAAGGATGTGGCGAATATTTTAGATACCCTCAAAAAAGAAAATGGAGAACCATACAACCTTTATAGGGATGGACTTCAGCTTCATACTACAATAGATTATGAGATGCAGGTTCTTGCTGAAGAAGCCATGCAGGAACATATGGCTGCCCTTCAAAATCAATTTGAAAAAGCCTACGGAAAAAATGCACCCTGGAAACGGAAGGATCTCCTTGAGGAAGCACTGCAGAAGAGCAAACAATACAAAAGCCTGGCCGATGCCGGCTGGAGCAAAGAGAAAATACTCGACTCCCTTCACCGCAAAACCGATATGGAACTCTTTGACTGGGGACAAAAAAAGATGATTTCGGCCAGTGTTGCCGACAGCCTGCAGCATTATATGAAGTTCCTGAACATGGGTATGGTCAATATGGAACCTTCAACCGGAGCTGTGAAAAGCTGGGTGGGAGGAATAAATCATGAATATTTTAAATATGATCATGTTACCCAAAGCCGCAGGCAAATTGGTTCTACATTTAAACCAGTTGTGTATACAGCAGCAGTTGAAGCGGGAATTGATCCCTGTACATATTATTCCATTCGTGAAGTAACTTATGAAGGTGGATGGACCCCTTCCAATTCGGGAAGTGAGGAAGAAGATCCATACATCAATTATCCCATGGCCACAGCTTTGGCACAATCTGTTAATACCATAGCAGTAAAAGTCCTTTTTGATGTAGGGTTGGGAAATGTACTTTCCCAGGCTAAAAAGATGATGTTCCCAAAAGATCTTCCCGCCTACCCTTCTATTGCCCTGGGAACGGCCGAAATGAATGTTGCCGAACTTGCCAGCTCTTTTTCCAGTTATGTGAACCGGGGAAAACCGGTGAAACCTTACTACCTCACCAGAATTGAGGATAAATATGGAAATGTGATTGCCAGTTTTGAGCCACAAGTTGCTCCCCAAGCTGCTTTTTCCAACACTACGCGGGAAGTCATGATAGAGATGATGAAAGGGACTGTAAACGAGGGAACAGCTTCACGATTGAGGTACAAATACAACTTACCTAATGACATCGCAGGAAAGACAGGAACCACCCAGAACAACCGGGATGGGTGGTTCGTTGGAATCACTCCCGAACTGGTGTCGGTGACCTGGGCCGGAACAGATGATGCCCGTATTGGCTTTCCTTCTACCTATGTGGGACAAGGTGCAAACTCTGCTCTACCGGCCTTCGCCCTTCTAATGCAGAAAATGAATGCAGATCCCCAGTTTAATCAAATAACCCAGGCAAAATTCGGAACGCCATCTTCTACTGTTCAAATGATGCTCAACTGTGAACCCGAAAAAAGAGACAACTTCCTGGAGCGACTATTTACTAAATCAGATAGACCACGTAAGGCTCAAAAAGAGGAAAAGAAAGGCTTATTCAAGAAGATCAAAGGCTTGTTCAAGAAAAATAATTAAGCGGAATCAAGACAATGACAGAAGTAAATATCTATAAAGAAATGTATAGATAGTGGGAATAGACAATTGACCGTTTTTCAACAAAACCCGGTACTGAACAAATCTTCAGACTTCTTCATTAACCTGGCTACTGATTCAAAAACTGGAGAGATCATAACCTTAACCGTAATATTACTTCAACACCGGATACTGTCTTCTTAAGGTGTCAAAAATGGCATTTTGGACACCCCATGTAAAATGTCATTTTTAAGAAGGTAGGAGTTTTGGAGATTAAAATTCCGCCTGATTAATCTTCAGCCTTAGCTTACGCATATAATCTTCCCTTAGCCAATCACGGTAGTTTTTCGTGCTGTTGCTAATACAGTAAGAGTATTTTCTAATTCTATAGGCGATATCTTCCTCCAGTTCTTTTGCCAGGAGCCGCGCATCAAATACATCTTCGCTATTCTCCACGCACATATTGGCATGCTGCTCAAGAGAACGTTCCAGAACTGCTTTCGATTTAAGTCCTTTTTTGATGATGTCGTCATACTCCTCATCAACATCAAAAGAAACATCTTTGCTGTTTGCGAATTTATTTCGAAGCTCTTTTGGCATTTCATAACGGAAATTCTGCTCAATTTCTTCGTCACTAATGAGATTTTCCAGGAAGTAATCTGGAGACCTAAAGATCTGTTTCCAGTCAATAGGGGCACTCCAAAGTCCAAAACGGGCCGCGTTGTTTCCAAGATCAATAACTGTAAATTCACTTTTCCCCGGAAGTATTCTGGATCCCCGCCCAATCATTTGGTAATAAAGCGTAAGAGATTTTGTCGCCCTGTTCAAAATGATCGATTCCACGGTGGGTTCATCAAAACCGGTCGTAAGAATACTCACCGACGTAAGAATAGCATCAGGTTTTTTCCTGAACCAACGTAAGATCTCTTTCCTGTCCTGCTTGCTGGTGGTATTGTCAAGATGTCTAACATCGTATCCTGCATTTCGGAAGGTTTCATAAACCTCCCTGGAGGTATTAATCCCGTTGTTAAAAATAAGGGTCTTCTTTCCCTGGGATTTCTCCATATAAGCATCCAGAAGTTTTTCCTGCATGCTAAAATTCGAATACAGTTCTTCGGAAGATTTTACGGTATAATCTCCATTGATCCCCACCTTAAGTGTGGAAAGCCCAACGTCAAAGCTATAGGTGTTGGCCTTGGCCAGAAATCCTTTTGAAATAAGACTGCTAATAGAATCCCCCACGATAAGCTCCCGGTAATTGTCCTTCATGGGTAGCTTAATATTGGAACTAAGCGGTGTGGCCGTCACACCAAGAATAAAACACTTATTGAAAAACTTAAAAAGTTTTCTAAAGGAATTGTAGTGGGCTTCATCAATGATTACCATCCCCAGGTTATCCAGTTCCACCTTTTCGTCATTGAGCCGGTTATTAAGGGTTTCAACCATGGCTACAAAGCACATGTATTCATCCTGGTCTGGTAATTCCTTTATTGTAGAATTGATGATCTTATTATGTACTCCAAACCCGGTAAGCATTTTAGAGGTTTGTTTACAGAGTTCGATACGGTGGGTTAAGATGAGTACCTTCTTGTTGGTTCTCTGGATGTATTCCCGCACAATCTGGGAAAAGATCACTGTTTTACCACCGCCTGTGGGTAATTGATACAGGAGGTTATAACGTTCGGGATGTGCTTCCAGCACCTTAAATATCTTATCGATATCTTCCTGCTGATATCCGTAAAGTTCCTTATCTACTTTTTTTTCTACTATCCCGAATGTATCCTGCGCCATTTATAAATTTTCTATCAATTGCAATTTTGCAAAAATAGCTGAAATTAAAGTTCAGCCAAAAAAATTGGCAATAAAATCCTTACAAAAAATTTATTCCGTTTAATAGTAGTCTCATTTTTAAATATTTAACTTTGAATTTTATTCCTTATCGTGATGAAATAAATGCCGTTGATTATGTGGAGTGAAAAAAAGCATGCAGTATTTTTTGAAGCTCTAAAGAGCAATAAGCTGCTAAAGGATCTACCTGAGGACGAACTTCATAAGCTTCTTTTGGAAATGGAGGAAGTAGTATGGCCAGACAATACGTGCAGCATACATTTGCAACGCACCTCTCATTATTTTCACTTTATAGTTTCGGGCAGGTTAAAGATCTATCAGGTCGAAAAGCAGTCGGGAAGGGAATTCACCTTTTTCCTTTTGGAAAAAGCAGATGCTTTTGATATTCTTTGTTTGCTGGACGGGTGTGAACACGATGTTTACTACGAAACCCTGGACAGGGTTGTCCTCTTATCTCTTCCCATGCAGCGTATGAAGGAATGGATACAAAAACACCCGGGGATCAACAGAAACCTCCTGCCCTACCTTAGTCATCAAATGAGAGTCCTTGAGGAATATGCCACTAATGTTACCCTGGTCGATATTCCAACCAGGCTTGCCAGGCTTATCTTGAGCAACGTCAATTCAGAATCCCTTGAACTGGAGTTAATCAACGACCTTTCTAACGAAGAACTCGCCAACCTCATTGGATCAACCCGCGCTGTGGTAAATCGTCATTTACAGCAGTTTAAAAATGAAGGTATAATTACTCTTGGCAGGAGCAAAGTTAAACTCATTAATTTAGACCTTCTGCTCCAGAAGGCTAGTAATAACGGGGCTTCAGCTCCTTAAAATTTAACACGATGTGCTACCTGGATAGTATTTGATCACATTTCTTCATAGTAACTTTATAAGATATTAATCTATAAACTGTGTGCTATGAAAAATTTAATTTTAGGATTGTTCCTGTTTGGTTTTATTGCCACAGGTCATTCACAGATTCTCTTAGAGGAAGCGAAGATTGAGTATCGACCTGTTTCGATGCAACTTGATCCCAATACCAATTATTTGGAACTAATAATCCCCGAAAAAGAAGTGGGAGAATTTCAGCAAGATCCTTTAGCCTTTATGAAAGCAAATTTTGATGCCAAAAAATTCGCGCTTGACAATAAAGATGCTGATTTAGTGAATTTTGAGATCTATTTTAAAAGCAGAAAAGGTTATTTAGTTGCACTTTTCGATGACCAGGGAGAACTTATCTCCACTAACCAGAAATTTAAAGATGTTAGACTTCCTGAAGATGTCCGTCTTGAAATTCTTAGGACAAATAAAAATGCAGTCATTAAAGGCACAAAATTTATTGCCTACTCTAAAGGCTGGGACCTTAATAAAGAACTTTATAAGGTAAAAATAAGTGATGGTGACAAAATCCAAAGACTGCGTATTAACAGACAAAACAGTCGGCTTTCTGTAGCCCAAAATTAATACAAGATTAAAAAAAGAGACGCCTAAAAAGCCATTTTTGACCTTCCTTTTTTTCAAACCTCGACCTTGAAAAGAATAATTCCGGGAGCTAATAAAGTGGGTTTTAGGCAGTCTCTTACTTTTTATCAAAAAGATCTGAAGAAAGATAACGATCCCCTCTGTCACAAACTATACTTACCACTACCCCACTTTCCAATTCATTACAAAGCCTAATAGCTGCCGCTGCAGCACCCCCACTACTCATTCCTGCAAATATTCCTTCTTCTTCGGCCAGTCTTGATGTCATAGTCCTGGCTTCAGCTTCAGTCACTTCTAAGATCCTGTCTACTTTGCTTTGATTAAAGATACTGGGCAAATACTCTTTTGGCCATTTTCTAATGCCGGGAATTCGCGCTTCATTATCGGGTTGTACTCCCACGATCTGGATATCCCTGTTCTGCTCCTTTAAGAAGGTGGAAGTACCCATAATTGTTCCGGTTGTCCCCATTGAAGAGACAAAGTGAGTGACACTTTTATTAGTATCCCGCCAAATTTCAGGACCTGTAGAAGCGTAATGAGCTTTCCAGTTATCGTCATTTCCAAACTGGTTAAGCATAAAGTAATTACCTTCTTTCATCCTGGCTTCGGCATAATCCCTTGATCCTTCAATACCACCATCGGCACTTGTAAGGATCACCTTAGCCCCATAAGCACGCATAGTTTGCACCCTTTCCGCAGTAGAATTTTCGGGCATTACAAGTTCAATATCCAGTTTAAGCAACCGTGCTACCATGGCCAGGGCTATCCCGGTATTTCCGCTGGTAGCCTCGATCAGTTTGGTTTCCGAAGTAATATCTCCTCTCTCCAGGGCATTCTTGATCATATTATAAGCAGGCCTGTCTTTTACACTACCTCCGGGATTTTGCCCCTCAAGCTTAAAATACAATTCAACATTTGGGTTGTCTATAAGTTTTTGTGCCCGCACCAAAGGCGTATTTCCAATAAGATCTAATACTGTTCGATTCATTTCTGAAGGTTTTTTATTTTGATCACCGGGTCGTGGGTGACAAAGGAATTAGCAGGAACAGAGCTCGTAAGCCATGCATTCCCACCTATTATACTATTTGCTCCAATCACCGTTTCCCCGCCCAGGATGGTAGCGTTGGCATAAATGGTAACATTATCTTCTATAGTTGGATGTCTTTTTTTGTTTCGAAGTCCCCGGGCTACATATAAAGCACCCAGAGTAACTCCCTGGTAAAGTTTCACATTATTCTTTATGATAGTGGTTTCCCCAATCACTACCCCGGTGGCGTGATCAATAAAAAAGGAATCTCCAATCTGTGCCCCGGGATTTATATCTGTTCCGGTCAATTGATGAGCACATTCTGTCATAAGGCGGGGAACCAGGGGCAGGTTCAACTTGTACAGCTCATGGCTTAGTCGATAAATTGCAATAGCAAAGAACCCGGGATATGAAAGATAAACCTCCTCTACAGAATTAGCTGCAGGGTCATTATTTGCTATCGCAACAGCATCAAGATTTATTTTTTCGAGCAGGTGAGGTAATTTACTACAATAATCCTCCCAAATCTCAGAACAGGGCTTGCCGGGTACCCAGCATACAAGGTCTCCAAGTTCTTTAAAGTCTACTGCCAGTTTATCGAGATTATATCCCACGGGAGTGTCCCGGTCAAACAAAGTGTAGAACAGGTTATGCGTAAAAGCTTCAGCCTTTTCCTTGATCTTAAACCTAAGGTTGGGAAGTTGCTTTTGAGCCTCGATCTGTTTAATTATTTCCTGGTGATCCATAAAGTTGCTTCTTTCGTAAAATTACTAAATAGCTATTCAAAGCTAACAAACCTTTTAAAAGGATTTAGTACTGAAAATTTTAACTATAAAAGAAAGGTTAAAAAAACATGCACACAAATAATTGTATCTCAATGTGTTGTAACTTTAATAATGTTATTAATCAAAAAAATATAGCTATGGCTCAAGAACAAAAAAAACCAGATCAAAAGCACGATTCTGCAAAAAAGAGTGATCAAAAATCTGATCAAAAAGCAGGAAAACAGCAGCACACTAAAAAGTAGTTGCCATTTATATTACATCTCGAGTAATTTTTTCAGGCCATCTCCAAAGGGTGGCTTTATGCTTTCTTCGCCAATATTTTTTTGAGACTTTCACTTATCTCAAGTAACCATTTAAGGCGGTCCATAAGAATTTGCACCTCTTGCAATTTTTCCCTTACCTCTTCCTTCCCATGAACTTCATCCTTTTCCACGTACAGCAGTTCCTGGTACAGGTTATCATAGAAAAGTGCTGCTCTGTTGATTTCTTCTGAATTATCTTCTGTTGGAATTTCGTGGTTCTCCAGCGAAGCCTGGAGGTTGTTCTTAATTGCAGATATGTAATTGGCAAAATGAGCTGAAGCTTTGGTCGTAGCCTGAGATCTTATAAAAGTTCCCAGGGAAACTACAGCCGATAGAAACTCCTGATTTAGGGAAACGACCCTGAAGGTTTCTTCCAGGGTAATTTTATCTGTCTTTGATTCCTGTGCCATACGTTGAAAAGCCGCATTTAGATCTCCCATGGCTAGAAAAGCATTTTTTCGGGCTAACTTATAAGAAGCAGGTAAGGTGGATTTATTGTTGTAAAAAGCCTCAACCTCCTTTATAAATTCCAGGTTTGTTTTTATACTCCCTTTTATAAAATTCTGAATAATAGAATGCTCCCAGGTCGGCCAAAGGAACTTTGCCCCAACAAAAGCCAGGCCTGCACCCACAATGGTATCCAGTACCCGGTATTCAATAACCTGCAGTACATTAGGGCGCAACAGGCTGTAGACAAAAATTACATTGAGCGTAATGAAAGCTGCTGCTGTTTTATAATTGCGCTGTATCATTGAATGGGCCAGGACCAGACTTATAACTGCCAGTATCCCATATACCACCTGGCTTCTAATAAGAAAGACCAGAGAGACCGCCACGGCACCTCCAATGAGAGTTCCGTAAAGTCTTTGTTTAAATCTATCCCGGGTAAGGGCGTATCCCGGGCGCATGATCACCACAATGGTTAAGAGGATCCAGTAAGCATTTTGTACAGCAAATAATTCACCTAAAAAATATCCTAACACCATTACCACGGTCAATCTCACGGAATGCCTAAAGATCGGAGACTTAAGATCCAGGTTATCCTGAAGGGTCTTAAAATTATAATCTGGTGTAGTTAGGAATTTTGCAGCGTCTTTTCTTTTAAGTTTTAATTTTTCGTTGCCTTTCCATTCCTCCATGAGCCTCTTAATTGAAAGTAGCTTTTGGTATTGCTTTTCCTTAAAAACCAGGAAATTCCTAAAAACCAGAAGCATTTCATTACTGCCTGAAGCCTCATCCGAAACTTCGAGTTCCCGGTAGGTTTTCCATGCCTCCTGTCTCTTAGCGTTTAATCGATCTTCTTCAGTTTTGGAGAGTTTACGGCGGGAGCCTTGCGCTAAAATCCTTAAATGATCGGCCATTACCTCATTCCAATCCTGTATAAGCCTGATTTTATCCTCCTGAGAAACAAAAAGTTTACTCATTTTCGAAGAATTGACAGGATTGGCCATTCCCAATTCCAGAATATCTACCAGTTCCATAAAAATGAGCAGCCTTTTCCTCACCATTCCCGAGCGTCCAAAATTCTTCCTGCGGGTTATCACCATTTCCCTGAGGATCTCGTGTTTCTCGTTAATTGTTGTCTGCAGAGTAAAGAGTTCCTTCTCAAGCTCCTCTCTATTATCACATTCAAGACCCAGAAGCCGGGAGCGTATCTCGAGATATTGAGCTGTAAGATCAAAAATTTCTCCCAGGAGCTGGTCAGTTTCTCTTCGGCGCAACAGGTAATGGAACAAAAGAGTGAACAGGAGGTACCACAGTCCCCCCACTCCTATCCAAAGCCCATGGAGCAGCACACTGCCTTCCGCAGCAACCTGTGCCATACTAAGCACTACAGCAAGTAATCCCGAAAAGGAAATGAGAGATGCTCTAAATCCAAAAACCGAGATCATGGAGTAATGAAAGATCTGAAGAATCAACAGAGGAACAAAAAACACCGGATACGCAAGAGAAAACCCTGTAATTACAGTGGCCAGGACAGCAATTGCTATAGAAAAGGATATACCTATTACTCTTCGCCGCAAGCTGCCGGGCACATCACTGGGCGACGTAAGTAAAACTCCTACTGCCATGGCAATTCCCAGTCTTATTTCCCCCAATTGAGCTGTAATCAGCAAGGGAATAATAGCTGCAACGGCAAAACGAATTCCCCTGGAGAATTCGGCTGTCTTTAAAAGTTTAAAAAAAGATTGCAGTTGCCGGTAAAGATTCAAAGAAAGAAAGTTTCCTGCAAAACTACGTGGCTTTGGTATAGAAAGGGTAGTATTGAACGTAAAAATTAGGCAGAAAAGAGAATTTAACCTTTAATTAGTATCTCAGCTTTGGCTGTACTGGGAGCGCGTTGTAATTTTAAGATCCACGAAAAAGGCCTGTAAAAACAGGACTTTTCAATCAAAATAAATATTTAAAAAAAATAATACTATGAAAATTTTAATGGTCTTAACTTCTCATGATAAATTGGGAGACACAGGTAAAAAAACCGGTTTTTGGGTAGAAGAGTTCGCAGCTCCTTACTACGTTCTTTCAGATGCCGGTGCAGAGATCACCCTGGCTTCTCCCAAAGGAGGACAACCTCCCATAGACCCATCCAGCACCACAGAAGATGCGCAAACTGAAGCCACAAAAAGATTTGATAAAGATCAGGAGCTGCAAAATAAGCTTGCTTCGACCAAAAAACTGGAGGATATGAATGCTTCAGATTTCGACGGAGTCTTTTATCCCGGTGGCCACGGGCCGCTATGGGATCTTGCAAACGATTTAAAGTCTATCTCTCTCATAGAAGCTTTTAATGAACAAATGAAACCTATGGCTTTTGTATGTCATGCCCCGGGAGTTCTTGCTAATGTCGAAGATCACAAAGAGCCTTTAGTACGCAGGAAAGATGTTACAGGATTTGCAAATTCCGAAGAAGATGCAGTGGAATTGACAAATGTAGTGCCTTTTCTTGTTGAGGACAAGATGAACCAACTGGGTGCAAATTACAGTAAGGGAGAGGACTGGAGTTCTTATGTAAAAGTAGATGGAAAACTGGTGACGGGACAGAATCCTGCGTCCTCAGAAAAAGCCGCGAGAGAACTCCTCCATTTGCTTCAAAAATGATCCTTTGCCTATGGCCAAAAAAGAAAAAACTTCATCTGAAGTTATAAAGGAGCATGAAGCTTCGGGCACCTATTTTGAGGTAGATGGAATTAAAACCTTTGCCTTGAAATACGGGCGTGGGGAACCTGTGCTTTGTCTGCACGGAGTTCCCACTTCTTCTTTTCTATATCGAAAGGTCTTGAGGTCCCTCGAAAAGAAAGGCTATAAAGGAGTAAGTATAGACATGCCGGGATTTGGCTTGAGCGATCGACCGGAAGGATTCGATTACTCCTTTTCTAATCTTGCAGATTTCATTTATAAAGCTGCAAAAGTTTTAAAACTGAAAAAATTTCACCTGGTCGTACATGATGTAGGTGGCCCAATTGGTTTTGCCCTTGCTGCAAGACATGCAAACAGAATAATGTCCCTAACCATCCTCAACACCTGGGTGGATGTGGTAAATTTCAAGAAACCGGTGGTAATGCGACCCTTTGAAAAAAGGGTTTTAGGGGAGGCTGAGTTAAAGATGATAAGCCATCTTACCTGGCCGGTTATGTTTAAACAAATGGGAGTCATTAATTCCTCCCGTATAAGTCTTTCAGAAATTAATGCCTATGTTGATCTTTTAAAAAGAGAAGATCATGGAAAAGCTTTTTTAAAGCTCATGAGAAACTTTGACAGTTCAGAGGCGTTCAGGGAGCTGTGCTACAAAGCTGTTCAAAGCAAAGACTATCCGGTACAGGCGATCTGGGGAGGCAGTGATCCTTCATTGCAACTCGAAACCTATGGAAAAGAAATAAAGGAAGTAGCAGGATTAAAAGAGATCCACACATTAAGGTCCCGCCACTTTCTTCAAGAGGAAGCCTGGCTCGGGATTGCAGATAAGGTTGTGGATCTGGCAAAATCTGTTCATCTTAAGAATCCAAAAAAGGAGGCTTAAAAACCTCCTTTTTGGAACTTAAATATTTCAGTTATTTTTTTGGAGGCTTTGTTGGTCTTATCTCAATTTTACTCGGTAAAGCCCTCTGGTTCATTTTCAACAGGTCTACAACCAATTCCCCAATATCTTCACTCTGAATTTTCCAGGCATCTTCATCACCCGGCGTGTGGTCATTAAAATGCGTAGCTACAGAGCCAGGCATTATGGTGGTTACCTTGATATCGTGATCCCGTAAGTCAAGCATAGCGGCCTGTGTAAATCCTGTCACTCCAAATTTACTGGCGTTATAGGCAGTACCACCCGCAAAGAAGTTGGTCCCTGCAAGACTGGAAATAGTAAAGATGTAACCTTTACTTTTCTTTAGATCAGGAATCGAAGCTTTGAGGCTGTAAAATACCCCTGTGAGGTTTGTGTCAATGGTTTGCTGCCATTGTTCGGGCGTAAGCTCTTCAATAGAGCCAAAATGACCTACCCCGGCGTTGGCAACCACTATATCAAGCTGCCCCCACTTATCCACCAGCTGTTTTATTGCAGCTTGCTGGCTTTCAAATTTGCGAACATCGGCTTCAATTCCAATTACTTCCCCTTTTCCGTTTTGGGTAATCTCTTTGGCCGCCTTTTCGGCCTCATCACGATGCCTGCTGGTGATACCTACTCTCACTCCCATTTGAGATAGAGCGGCTGCGACACCATAGCCAATTCCTTTGCTTCCTCCGGTTACAAATGCGACTTTATTTTCTAAATTCTTCATTTTTATATTATTTTTCTAGCCTAAATCTAGCAAATATGTAATGGAAATACAGTTTCAGGAGCTCTAAGACTTTGTTAATTATTCAGTGTTCACAGTGGCTGAGAAATTTTAACTTCTGAAGCAAAAATCTTTAATCCTGCTACCATTAATTACAAAGAGAATCAATTATCTTTGCACACCTTCCGAAGATAGCTTAAAGTAAGGCTTTTCAGGAAAATTTAGTTTAACCATATTAAAATACAGTACACGTTGGAAAATCCTAAGGCACAAAAACTTCTGAATAAAATACAACGCGACCTAATGCGCAATGGTATTATCACCAATACTATTGTTGAAGATCTAAAGGAGTTGAGGCCATACGCCGTAGAAGAAAACAGTCCTCTTCTGGCAAAGGTAATAAGACTTACTTTTGAGCATATTGAAACTTACGACTCTTTCAACATCCCAATTCCTGAGGATGAGCCTGTTGAAGGATTTGAAGAAGAACCGGAGAGCAACAATGAGTTTGACCCGGCCGAAAGCCTGGATTACCTGCTGTCGCTCATGGCTGAAGCCAAAAATAAGATCAATGCAATTGAACTTAGAGAATACAGCAACCAGCTAATGGCTTATGCCGAAGAGAATTAATAATTTGTTTTGTTAGAGTGGCTCAATAATTGAATACATTATAGAAAAGCTATTTAATAGAGGAAACAAATATGAAAAAGAAAAATGTTGCCGTCTTGAATAAAAAACCCCGCTGGAAATTACTTCACCAATATTATAACTATACAGGATTTTACAAGTTTGTAGGTAAGAGTCTTAAAAAGGCCATTTTACCTGTAATTCTTTTTCTTGCAGCCCTGTTTGCCATTAATGAATATGTGGTGAATATTAACAGCATCCTGGTTACAGTGACCGAGACTTATTCTGCTCTTGGAATTTTGGCGGTTTTTCTTGCTTCGGAATCTATTTTTCTGGGTCTTGTTCCTCCCGAATTATTTATTGCCTGGTCCGGAAAATCGGCAATGCCGATCTTTTACCTGAGTCTGTTGGCTA
Organism: uncultured Flavobacteriaceae bacterium; assembly: GCA_963709775.1. Taxonomy (GTDB): domain Bacteria; phylum Bacteroidota; class Bacteroidia; order Flavobacteriales; family Flavobacteriaceae; genus Salinimicrobium. The sequence goes on from CAVPXS010000005.1 coordinate 101,895, forward strand.
CTGCTTCCTATCTTGGCGGGATAATCTCCTACTGGATGGGTAAGGCGATTACAAAAATCCCGGCGGTACATGATGCCATGGAAACAAAAATGGCAAAACATATTAAGAATACAGAAAAGTGGGGTGGTTTCCTTATCGTAGTTGGGGCCTTATTGCCAATTCCCTTTTCGATTACCAGTGTAGCAGCGGGTATAATCAATTATAAGTTTAGATACTATTTACTTTTTGGGCTTCTTAGATATATAAGATTCTATGGATATGCCCTGGTAATCTTCAAAATAGTTTAAAATACTACTGGGAGAAGTCCTATATAATTAATAGCTAAAATCCCGCATTTTTGAAAGAGTCAAAAATGCGGGATTTTTTTATGTTTACGATTTCAGTTAACCTGAGATTTTCTTTGTCTTTATTGCTGTGTTAGTGCTACAAAATCAACTGAAACTTTCTTGGGGTTTCGAAAAGGTTATCCTGAAATCTGTTACCTACTTCAGTTATCTAATTTGGGTAAACTTGATATTCAACTCCCGCTCAAATTGACGTAATTTTTTGATTTCGTATTGGTTTACAAGTGCTAAAGACAATCCGGTTTTCCCTGCTCTGGCTGTACGGCCGCTTCGGTGGGTGTAGTATTCGGTTTGGTCCGGTAACTGGTAGTGAACAACAAATGCAAGATTTGCCACATCAATTCCCCTCGCAGCCACATCTGTAGACACCAAAAGTCGCAGGTTATCACCTTTAAATGCCCTCATCACCTTATCCCGGTCCTTTTGAAGCATATCCCCTTCCAGCAATCCAACCTCATGGTTCTTTGCTGCCAATTGCTTGGAAAGAGTTCTTGCCGCCGATTTGGTTTTGGTAAAGATAATTCCACGTTTCTTGCCCTGGCTTTTTAGAAAATATGCAAGGGTATCAAGTTTGCTGTTATCATCTCCTGCCACAAATTGATGTTCAATCGCAGTATTGACTGCATCCTGTTTATCAATTGCCACCCGGCGTGCACCTTTATCTACATATTTATTAATGATCTCGTTTAGCTCCTGTGGAATTGTTGCTGAAAATAACCACACATTCCTATCTTTAGAATCTGTTCCTTCGAGGATCTGGGTGAGATCATTTTTAAACCCCATGCTAAGCATTTCATCGGCTTCATCCAGTACCAGAGTTTTTATCTTTCGAATATCGATTGCTTTCCGTTTCATTAAGTCAATCAACCTTCCCGGGGTAGCTACCACAATCTGGGTTGGCCGGTTAAGACGGGCAATCTGTATATCTATCTTTTCTCCTCCATAAACAGCTTCAGTAAAAACCTTTTCTGAATATTTCGTGAATTTAAAAAGTTGCCGCGCAATTTGCTGCCCAAGTTCCCTTGTGGGAGAAAGTATTAAAGCCTGGATGTGATCTTTTTCAGGATCAATTTGTGCAAGAATTGGAAGACCAAAGGCTGCTGTTTTTCCTGTACCGGTTTGTGCCTGTCCTACAAAATCAACTCCTCCTTCTGTAAGTATAGGAATGGCAGCCTCCTGTATTTTTGTAGGGTGGATAATCCCCAATTCATTCAGCCCTTTGATAATGTCGTCTGATACTCCCAGTTCTTTAAAAGTCATTGTTCTAATTTTCTGCGAAGATAGTTTATTCCTAAGAGAAAAATTTTCCACACATATTAAAAGAGCGTAAAGAAACCTAGTCTCCTTTGCCACATTATAAACATCTTAAGATATTGATAATTTGGTTGTTAAATTGAAGCTAAACCAAAATTATCCCGATACAATATGATTTTTAATTATTAATTTGGTGATATAACCAAAAAAAAAGAAACATGCTAACTATCATTTTGAATATCCTTTTACCGCCTTTAGCCGTATACCTAAACCACGGAGTGGGAACAACGCTATTGATAAGCATTGTTCTTACATTGATAGGTTGGTTACCTGGTGTAATCCATGCTTTCATTGTTAACTAAAAAAATAAAAACTGTCTAAAATGTAAATCCCCTCAATGGTTTCAATGTGAGAGATTGGAATCGAAAAAACCTCTCCAAGAGAGGTTTCACAAAGTTTGAATTAGCCTTTAAGCTTATATTTTAGACAGTTTCTCTACTCTCTACTCTTCATTATTATTCTTTTCTTCGAGCTTCTGTTGCCATTTCCAGGCACTCTCCATAGCATCTTCAATAGTATATTCTGCTTTCCACTTAAGCACATCATTAGCCTTGGTTGTATCTGCATAGGCTACAATTATATCTCCTTCCCTCCTGTCGACAAAACTGTAAGGCAGTTTTTGTCCCGAAACTTTTTCAAAGGCTTTGATAGCCTCAAGTACAGAATTTCCTTTTCCGGTCCCAAGATTGAACACTTCATAATTTCCTGTTTGCTCATCATCGAGCAAGCGTTCCAACGCTACTACGTGTGCACGTGCAAGATCCATAACATGTATATAATCTCTAATACAGGTTCCATCTGGGGTTGGATAGTCATTCCCAAAAACCGAAAGTTCATCCCTTTTCCCGGCTGCTGTCTGAGTGATAAACGGCACCAGATTTTGAGGAGTACCAATTGGTAATTCTCCAATATTAGCAGAGGGATGTGCCCCAATAGGATTAAAATACCTTAGTGAAATTGCTTTTAAATGCGGCACAACTTTACAGGTGTCAGAAATGATCTCTTCCCCTATTTGCTTGGTATTCCCATAAGGAGATTCTGCTTTTTTTACAGGAGCACTCTCTGTAATTGGCAATTCATCTGCCTGGCCGTAGACTGTACAGGAGGAACTAAAAATGAACTTTGGCGCCTCCCTTTCCTTCAATTGCTGCAATAAATAAACTAAGGTGTTTAAATTATTCTCATAATAGAGCAAAGGATTTTGAACACTTTCCCCTACTGCCTTAGAGGCCGCAAAATGTATTACACCTTCAATGTTAGGATATTTATCAAAAAAATGATTTACAGCTTGTTTATCCCGAAGGTCTAAATTTTCGAATTCCGGGGAAATTCTAGTGATCTTGGTAATTCCTCCTAATACTTCCAGGGAAGAATTGGACAGGTTATCAATAATTACTACCTCATAACCTTTTTCCTGAAGTGCCACCACGGTATGCGATCCTATAAACCCTAACCCACCGGTGACAAGTATTTTTTTACTCATATTCTTGTTTCTGTATCTTCCGCAAATTAAGAAATTACACTTTATTAGAGGAAAGCAGGATTGGGAATTCCCGGAACTTTATTTTTCATTCCCCTATTTGATTAATAATCACAGAACAAGCCCTTAAAAAACCCAACTGATTTGTAATAAATTTCGCGAAATTCCAGTCCAGAATTCGGGCCTTTTAAAGTATATTTGCACCCTTAAAAGAACAGTTATGTCGTTAGATTCACAAGTGAAAATTTTTAAATGGATCAGCATTTTTGAAGGAATATCTTTTCTGGTGCTATTGTTAATTGCAATGCCTCTTAAGTACATCTGGGATTCTCCCGAAATGGTACGTATTGTTGGGATGGCCCACGGTCTTTTATTTGTAGCGTACATCTTTGGAGCTTTACTATTGTTCAGGCCACTACAGTGGAAGCTTAAGACTCTAATGATTGTCTGTGTAAGCTCGGTACTACCATTAGGACCTTTTTATGTAGAGAAAAAATATCTCTAGAAAATGAGAGAACAAGTAAGGGAGGTTGGGAATTTTTTAGCCAATTACTTCATGGCGCAGGGAATGGATGCAGATGTTGCCCATTTTCTAAACATGCTTATTAATATTGTAGTTGTTGGAGTTCTTTGGTTTGTAATTCATTTTATTACCAAAAGACTAGTTCTAACTTCTTTCCAAAAGTTCACAAATCAGACTAAAACCACCTTTGACGACTATCTTGTAAAAAGTAATTTCCCAAGGTATATAAGCAATATTTTCCCTCTTTTATTGCTCATTTTGACGGTTCCTATAGTTTTTGAAGATTACCCAAAGCTATTAGAGATATTTGAAAAGCTGGTCGATATTTATATCATTCTCCTCACTGTGCTTATAGGTCGGAGTTTGGTGCGCACCACCACAAATTTCATGAAGCGGCATGAGCGGTACCATGACAAACCCCTGGAAAGTTATGCACAGGTCCTAATGATCATTTTTTGGTCTATCGGCCTTATTTTCATCTTTTCTGAAATTACAGAGAAATCTGTGCTTGGATTCCTTATTTCTTTGGGAGCCGCTTCAGCAATTATTTTATTCATCTTTAAAGATACCATTCTTGGGTTCGTGGCCTCTATACAGGTTTCTGTGAATGATATCGTAAGAATTGGAGACTGGATCACCTTCAGCAAATACGGGGCCGATGGGTTTGTTACAGAGATCAATCTCGCCACAGTAAGGGTTCAAAACTGGGACAATACTTATACTACCATTCCCACTTATTATCTTATTTCAGACTCTTTTCATAACTGGCGCGGGATGCAGGAATCTCCCGGGCGACGTATCAAACGCTCTATCAACATCAAGCAAAATTCAATAAGATTTGTAAATGATGAGGATATCGCAAAGTTTGAAGAATTCGGTTTAATTGGTCCTTATATTAAAGAACGACAGGAAGAGATCAATGCCTATAATAAAGAAATGGGCATCAATAAAAAACATCTTATTAACGGAAGGCATCAAACCAACCTTGGAATCTTTAGGCAATATGCGCTCTCATATTTAAAGGCGCATCCAAAAATACACCAGGAAATGACCATGATGGTACGCCATCTGCCTCCTACCACACAGGGGATCCCAATTGAAATCTACTGTTTTAGTGCAGACAAACGCTGGGAATTTTATGAAGCAGTTACAGCAGATATATTTGATCATCTCATAGCTGCCATTCCCTATTTTGATCTTCAACTTTTTGAATCTCCATCGGGAGATGACATTTTAAAAGCTCTTAAACCTCTGCAGCTAAATTAAAAATAGGCATTATCATTAGATAGTAGTAATTTAAAAATTGTTGCTTCCCACAGGTCATCTTAAGTCTGAGCTATTATCTCCTTCAGTATGAATTGTTGATTTGATGCTCTAAGTTCTGCCTTCATCATCAGAGTCATGAGAATCTTCAGAGGAGTTTAGATAGTGGCCATCCATGTAATCGCTTCGCAAACTTTTAACCCCGGCGGCTCCTCCCAGCGCACCAACGATAGCTCCCAGTAAGAGGGCGATAAAAAGATAAAGAGCAGCATCGGCCATAGCATCGGAAATAGTACCGGCCGTTTTCTCTGCTTCCTGCTTCATTTTATCAAGAAACTGCATCGATTGCTTCCGCAGATTTTCATATTCTGCTACGTAGCTATTAACAGTTTGTCTGGCTTCTTTTTCACTAAAATTGGTCCGTGAGGTTAATATATTTACAAGTGCCTCTTTATCCAGGGCTTCCCACTTATTATCAAAGACGTTTTTTGCCTCATTAAATATCTGCTCTATTTTGGCATCTAATTGCGCAGAGCTACCAAAATCCTTCATAGCTTGCTGCCCTGAATTATCCATTTTGTCTTCCACTTCGTTTTCTGCTTCTTGAGGGTCTAAAGCCGGTTTTTGAACTTCCTCAAGTAGCATGTAAAATTTTTCTTTAGCCTTGTTCAGGCTAACCTCCAACTCTTTTTCGTGGTGCTCACTCAGCTGTTGATTTTGGCTTAGCTCCTGTTGATCATTTGCCCAGGACACCACGTTCCCAATGGTATTTCCCACTCCCGAAATGACACCACCCACAGCTGAAGTTACCAGCCAGAGAGACAGAATTAAATATAAGGCCCAGGTCATTATTCCCTGGATAATACCACTTTTCTGGTAGAAAGACACTCCTACTCTCGCAGCAACATATGCTCCTACAAAAAGTGCCAGAAGATTTGAAACAGCCCACCAAACCAGACTTGCAGTTCCCACACCGCTAAAAGGACTACTCTTTTCAACAGGTTCTATGCTGCCAAATCCCAAAGAAAGCCCGAGCAGGTTCAAGAAGAAAAACTATGGAAAAAGTACAAATAACGCCTGCAAAAATCGCCCTCCAGGAAACGCCTTTTCGGGGTACTGAATTGTGTGAATTTAGTTCCTTAAGCTTATTCATAATTATTGATTTTGGTTAGTTAAAGAAGAATACTGTCCTCTTCATTATCAATTATCTCAATAAGTTAAGTAGATAATTATCCAATTACTCTTAAAAAACATTAAAGATTTGGGGTCTTATCATTGTTTTAGGTACTAAACACATACTTTAGATCAATATTTCAAACTCATTTAAAAATCTTGTACAACCTCATTTTTATTCCATGTCCTTAAAAGGTTTTCTTCAGGCGTTTGGTATTATTGCTGTTGTTTTATCTCTCTTTCCCTTTGTCGCTACCGATTACTGGTGGATAAGGATGTTTGATTTTCCCCATGTACAGCTTACAATTCTCACGCTGGTGGCTCTTTTGGTCTACTTCTTCAGGTTTGATCTGCGTAACTGGAGAGATTATACCTTTGTATTTGTACTGGCAGGATGTTTCTTACTGCAATTGGTAAAAATATATCCCTACACTCCCTTTGCCGAACAGCAGGTTAGAAAAAATACAGCTGCTGTACCGGGAAGCAGTATTAGTATTCTGGCTACTAATGTGCTGCAGAAAAATGAGCATTACGACAAAGTCATCGAGGAAATCTTTAGGCAGGATCCCGACCTTCTCATTTTTACTGAAACCAATACCTTGTGGCGAAATGAATTACGCAAACTGCTGAAAGATTTTGATTACGATTACCGTATGGAGATGCCGCTGGATAATACCTACGGAATGCTGGTGTACTCCAGGCTGGAACTGGTAAACCCTCAGATAAAATTTCTTTTGGAAGACAGCATTCCCTCTATGCATACTAAGGTGATTTTACCTTCCAAAGAATTGATACAGCTGCACGTTATTCATCCCACGCCACCCATGCCTCCACATGACGCTTCTTCAACAGACAGAGATGCACAAATGATGTTAGTGGCAAAAATGGCAAAAGAATCGAAGCTTCCGGTAATTGTTGCAGGGGATTTTAATGATGTGGCCTGGTCGGAAAGTACACAGCTTTTCCAGGAGGTGAGCGGGTTACTTGACCCGCGCAAAGGAAGGGGCTTCTATAACACCTATAACGCAAATAGCTGGCTTATGAGATGGCCCCTGGATCATTTATTTGTTTCAGATGAATTTAGGCTTGTAAAAATGGAAGTGGGTAATGATGTAAAATCCGACCACTTTCCGCTGTTATGCAAAATTAAGCCTGGAGCCGGGAGTAAGGGCTGTTCAAACTGCAACACCTGCCAGTCAAAAGGAAATGCAGGAGGCAGAAAAACAAATTGAAAAAGAGGAGGAAAAAGACAGAAAAGAAAAGGCTGAAGGTAAAGAATAGTTAATCTTTAAGACGATCTTTTACAAATTCGATCTCTGTTTTGCCGTGAGGTTTTGCCCGTCCCTTTTCATCAAGAGAAACCATTACGATCCTTTCAATAGAAATTATTACTTCGCGGGTCATCTTATTTCGAACTTCGCAACGCAGGGTAATTGAAGCAGTCCCGAATTTTACCACATCCATACCTATCTCAATAATATCCCCTTCCCTGGCGGAACTTTTGAAGTCAATTTCACTCACGAATTTTGTGACAGTACGCGGATTTTCAAGTTGAATTATAGCATAAAGCGCGGCTTCTTCGTCAATCCATTCTAAAAGTCGGCCACCAAACAAAGTGCCGTTAGGGTTAAGATCCTGGGGCTTTATCCATTTACGGGTATGAAATCTCATAGGGGTTATTTTTAAAGATAAAGTTAGGCATTCTGCCGAAAATATTCCTCTCTGGCTACCTTTAGAATTTCTGAATGGTCAAAAGCAAGTTCGGGGAGATCATTGATAGAAAACCAGTCGGCTTCGGCGGCATCATCATTTCCTTCAACTTTTTCTTCAGAAGTCACCTCTCCCAAGAATGTGATGCTAATGGTCCTGCCCCTGGGATCTCTTCCCGGGGTACCAAAAGTGTGCAGTTGTTTTAATTTTTTGATTTTTAGATCCAGTTTCTTCTTCAAGCTCTCTCTTTGCTCCATCTTCCAATGGTTCCTCATCTTCCAGAAACCCTCCCGGGAGAGCCCATTTGTCTTTAAAAGGATCTTTTTTCCGCTTGACCAGTAACACCTTAGTATCCTGCTTATTCCTGAAAAATATCACACAATCTGTAGTTACCGATATATTTTGTCTTGCCATAATTTCTATTTAAAATAAACCGTCTGAATATTCACAAATTCCCTAATCCCAAAGTTGGAAAGTTCCCTGCCATAACCAGATTTCTTAGTACCTCCAAAAGGCAGGCGGGGATCACTTTTCACCAGTTCATTGACAAATACGGCCCCATCCTCTATTTGAGGAATAAGTTTTTGAGCCCTCTCTTTGCTGGTCGTAAACAGCGAAACACCAAGTCCAAATTGAGTGGCATTAATAAGATCTACTGCTTCCTCTTCTGTCTTAAATGTGGTAATTCCTATTGCAGGACCAAATGTTTCTTCTTTAAATACCGGCATTTGCGGCGTTACATCTTTTAAAACGGTGGGTGCGTAAAATGCCTTTTTTCGCTCCCCTCCTATTAAGATCTTAGCACCCATTTTCACCGAATCCTTCACCTGTTTTTCCAGGTCTTCGGCAAGATCTTCCCTGGCCTGCACTCCTATAAAGGTATCTTCATCCATGGGGTCACCGATCTTTAAATCCTTCACTTTTTTCAGAAATAAATCTGTGAACTTTTCGGCAATACCTTCCTGTAACAAAAGACGTTTTCCAGCAATACAACTTTGCCCTGTATTCTGGAATCGTGCCTGGACACAGGTCCCGACCGCCTCCTCCAGGTTTGCATCGTCGAAAACCACCAGTGGATTACTTCCTCCCAGTTCCAGTACAGATTTCTTGATATGCTTTCCTGCGGTTGCGGCAACAGCACTCCCTGCCCCTTCACTGCCCGTGAGGGTTACGGCTTTGACTCTTTTATCCTGCAGTACGTCGTCAACCTTCTTACTGCCTATTGCGAGGTTCTGGAAACAACCTTCGGGAAATCCTGCTCTAATAAACACTTTTTCAAGATTCTTCCCGCACATCATAACATTGCTGGCGTGTTTTAGCACTCCCACGTTACCTGCCATTAAAGCCGGCGCCGCAAAACGAAATACCTGCCAAAAAGGGTAATTCCACGGCATAATTGCCAGCACCACACCTAAAGGGGCGTAATTCACATAACTATTAGCTGCATCTGTCTCAACGGCTTCAGGAGCAAGCTGTTTTTCAGCATTTTCTGCATAGTACTCACAAACCCAGGCACACTTTTCAACTTCAGCAATAGATTGTTTTATTGGCTTACCCATTTCTTTAGTGATCACTTCTGCATATTCCTGCTTGTTTTTCCTGAGTTCTTCCGCAGCATTCAGCATAAGCTTTGAGCGAAATGAAAAAGAGGTGGTTTTCCACTCATGAAATACTGCTGTGGCTTTTTCCAGTGCGTTGTCAATATCTTCTGAAGAGGATTCCCGATGTTCTTCAATGGTTTCCCCTGTATACGGATTTTTTGAAAGGATCATAAAAAGGTCTTTTTCTAAAGGTAAAAAGAACAGGGTACGGGGAGAAATTATTAATGGGATTTTAACTGAAGCTTAAATTGTTTACAACAAGTTTATAATTCTTAAATAAAAGGATTACAGAGATTTCCTTCTTTTATTATCTTTAAGAAAAAGCCCCGTTATGAAAGATCGTGAACAAAGTCTACTGGAGTTAAGACCCCAAATTAAATCTGCCGTAGTGAATGCTTCCACTCTTCCCGAAGAACAATTTCAAAATCGAACACTGCGCCCGGTGATCCTGCTTCAAAATGATCTTTTACTGGAAGCCTTCAGGAATTATGTGCAGAAATATAAAAATGGCTTTTACGAAATGAATGTTGAAAAACGAATGGCGTTCATAGAAAACGCTATTCAGAAGGACATAAAATTCCGAAACAGCTTAAAAGGGATGATCATTGGCCAATTCACCATTGAGGAATACCGTCTCTACATAACCAACTCTTCTGCTCTTAATAAAAGAATGATGAACCTGGTTAAAGAGAGGCTGCAGAGTAATATCCAACTCCTCGACAGACTTTCTGTCGTATAACCTGCTGCACTGGGAAACCCCTATTTATTAAACTTTTGCTAATTGTTCTTTATTGAATATTGCGTTGGCTAATTTTAAAGAAAACGCAACGAAATGAGCATTAACAAAGAAGAATTATTCAACAAATGTCTTGATATGGTCAATGATAGAATTGACCAGTATAATGAGAAAATGAATACCATTACCGGCCAGAATGAGCAGCATAAATTCCATCCCGATTTTGACGAGTATGGAAACAAAGGCGAAATGCTCACCGAATATGAAAAAAATGCCGCATACCTTGACAGGGTGCGAAGTATGAAAGAAACTCTGGCCAACCTGGATAGAGAACACCGCAGTGAGGTCGTACGACCAGGAAGTGTGGTAGAAACAAAAAACGGATATTACTTTGTCTCTGTGCCCTTAGGTGAGATAGACATGGAAAGTGGAAGTAAAGTTTATGCGATCTCAACAGATGCCCCAATTTATAAAGAAATGGAAGGCAAGAAAGCCGGCGACTCCTTCAATTTTAGAGACGGCGAGGTGGACATCGTAAAAGTTTGGTAAATCCTATTCCGGATATTCGATCCTTAGGTGGTAGATATTTTTTAGTTTCCGCTTAAGGATCTTTTTCACCTGCTGAATTTCCATAAAGGTAATATCTGAATTTAGGAACTGTCCATCTTCCATTTGTTTGTTGATGATCTTTTCGACAAACTCATCTATGGTTTTGGCCGTGGGTTCTTTAATACTCCTGCTGGCTGCCTCTACACTATCACACATCATCAAGATGGCCGTTTCCTTACTAAACGGCATAGGACCAGGATATCTAAAATCATCCTCATTCACATGCTGATCATTATCCATTGCCTTTTTCAGGAAATAATACACTGTAGTAGTACCATGATGCGTCCTTATAAAATCAATTACCCTATCGGGTAGATTTCTTTTTTTAGCGATCTCGATTCCATTGATTACGTGCTCAATGATTATGTCGGCACTTTCTTTAGGGGAAAGCTCATCATGAGAATTAACTGAAGTAGTCTGGTTCTCGGTGAAATAAGTGGGGTTGCGCATTTTTCCAATATCATGGTAAAGCGCTCCTACCCTTACGAGCATCGCATTTGCATTGATCTCATTGGCTGCTGCCTCTGCCAGGTTTGCCACGTTAAGTGAATGGTGAAAAGTCCCCGGAGCTTTATCTGAAAGTTCTTTGAGCAGTTTGGTGTTTGTGTCTGAAAGCTCCAGCAGCGACATATCGGAGATCAAACCGAAGATCTTTTCGTAAGCATAGATAAGCGGCTGCACAAAAAGGGTTGCCAGACCACCAAAGAGGAACATGAGAAAAGTTTCAGATTCCACTTCGTAGATCGAACCTTCCTGGATTACCGTAAAAGCAAAATAGGAAACTATATACACCAGTGTGATCTGTCCCACGGTGATGAAAAGATTAGCTCTTTTATATAATTCAGAAACTGTGAGAATGGTCACGATTCCTGCAATGATTTGCAGGAACATGTACTCATAACTGTCGGGTACAATAAATCCGAGCAAAAGAACGGTAATAACGTGCGTAAAAAGCCCCAGGCGGGAATCAAAGAAACCTTTTATGGTCAATGGCAAAACGCACAAAGGAACCACATAAACATACGCCACATTGAAACGTATGATCAACACGGTAAGCAATACCATGAGGGTAACGTTGAAATAGATAAACGTTACTTTAATATTATTCTGGAAGATATCGTAGCGATATTTTCTAATGAAGAGCATTAACATGAGCAGGGCGAGAAAAACAAGCAGCGTGTATCCAACAATTACCCAGTTGTAGTTGGCTTCACTCCACACCTGTGATTCATACTCGGCCTTGAGAGAATTGAGGACCTGTAATTTATCCCCTTCCACTACTTCTCCTTTGGCCACAATTATGGTCCCCCGCTCCACATTGCCCCTGGTATAGGAAATCTGGTTATAACGGCTTTCCAGATCATTTTGAGTCAGCGCTTCATTATAAGATACATTGGGCTTTACGGTATCAAAAAACAACCCAATCAACTCTTCCCTATAATTCTGTAACTGTGCCTGATCTATTTTTCGATTAAGGAAATCCCTTAACTGGCTTTGCTTTAAGATGCTTTTATATGTCACCTCGGTCACCTCATTCCCTTCCCGCAGATACACCAATTGATCTGGACTAAGGGGAACTATCTCCTGCAGGACTCCTGCATCATATACCTCTTCAAAAGTATTTTGGATGAACTCTTTAAGGCGCATATTTTCCCTGCGCGTAAGTGTATCGGGAAAAATACGCACAAATTGCCCTTCCAGTGCTGCCTCTACTTCTTCGACAGCTTCAGCATTATAATCGTAGTAGGGAACGTGGCTTTTATTGATCTCTTCCTTTTCTGCAGAGAGTTCTTCGGGAGTCTTTAAAATGGCAAAATCAAAGGGAGCGTAAAGGTTTTCATACTGCCATGGTTTACCTTTTGGGATCTCATATTTAAACTTGCCTCCTTTCGGAAACATGTAAACAATGATCACAGTAGTAAGTAGGAATAAAAAAACCTTATAAAAAAGGTCCTGGTTTTTATAAAGACTGTTTACAAACGATTTCATACAGGGACAATATCTTATCAAAAGTACTAAAAAATCCCGGCTGAACTGTAGGCATTGGTTTGTTCCTTTTAAAATGATTAAATTCGCAAGTGTAAAATCTTAATCCTCTAAACCATGAATAAGGAAGTAGTAATAGTAAGCGCAGTAAGAACTCCAATAGGAAGTTTCCTTGGCAGCTTATCCACCGTTCCCGCAACAAAATTGGGATCAACAGCAATAAAAGGAGCTCTCGATAAGATCAATCTTAAACCCGAAATGGTTGACGAAGTGCTTATGGGGAACGTAGTACAGGCCGGGGTAGGACAGGCTCCTGCAAGACAGGCAGCTCTTGGTGCCGGTATACCTACCAGTGTACCATGTACTACTGTAAACAAAGTTTGCGCCAGTGGAATGAAGGCAGTAATGCAGGCAGCACAGGCTATAGCCAATGGAGATGCCAATATTGTGGTTGCAGGAGGAATGGAGAACATGAGCCTTATTCCACACTACTTACACCTTAGAAACGGACAAAAATTTGGACCGGCTCAAATGGTTGACGGAATGCAAAAAGATGGGCTTGTTGATGCTTACGACCATAATGCCATGGGAGTAGCTGCAGATCATTGCGCCAAAGAAAATAATTACTCCCGGGAAGAGCAGGATAAGTTTGCCATTCAGTCTTATGAAAGATCCCGAAAAGCCTGGGAAGAAGGTAAATTTGATGAAGAAGTTGTGCCGGTAGAGGTGCCACAGAGAAAAGGAGATCCTGTTATCGTTAAGGAAGATGAGGAGTACAAGAATGTGAAAATGGACAAAATAGCTTCTTTACGTCCGGCTTTTGGCAAGGAAGGTACTGTAACTGCAGCAAACGCTTCAACTATTAATGATGGTGCAGCTGCCTTAGTGCTTATGAGCAGGGAAAAAGCCGAAGAACTGGGAATGGAAATATTAGCAAGCATAAAGGGATTCGCAGATGCCGCTACAGACCCTATCTGGTTTACCACAGCTCCAGCCAAGGCACTTCCAAAAGCTCTTGATAAAGCAGGCGTTTCTATTGATAAGGTGGACTTCTTTGAATTTAACGAGGCATTCTCTGTTGTAGGCCTGGTAAATATGAAGATCCTGGAACTGGAAGATAAGAATGTGAATGTAAATGGAGGAGCTGTTTCTTTAGGACATCCACTGGGATGTTCCGGTGCCCGTATAATCGTTACGTTGCTTAATGTTCTTAAGCAAAATAATGGAAAAATAGGTGCCGCTGCTGTTTGTAATGGTGGTGGTGGAGCTTCGGCTATGATCATTGAGCGTTCATAAATCCTTTTTCAAAGCACATTTTTGAATGCAATATGCCATTTGTAATTTAGGCACGGTTGGCCTTAGAGCAGAACCTGCACATACTGCCGAAATGGTTAGCCAGCTGCTTTATGGGGAGACGTTTAAAGTCCTTGAAGAAAGAGCGAAATGGTCCAGAATAAGAACTTCTTTTGAAGCTCTTGAAGCCTGGGTTGAAAATAACCAACTTCATAAAATAACTGAAGCAGATTTTGAAAACCTGACGAATAATGCTCTCGAGCTTTCGGCCGATCTTATGGAGTTTGTCATGGAATCTGATCGTTTAATACCTATCCCACTGGGTTCGGTATTAAATGGGGTTGGGCTTTTAGGACATCAGCATTCAGGATTGGTGTCTATGGGTAACCAGGCAAAAGAAAAGCTGATCGAAACCGCATTTTTATATCTCAACGCCCCATTCCTTTGGGGTGGAAAAACACCCATGGGAATTGATGCGAGTGGCTTCACCCAAATGGTTTATAAACTCAATGGTTGTAAATTATCCAGAAATGCTGCGGATCAAGCCCGACAGGGAGAATCTCTAAGTTTCATTGAGGAAAGTGAACCCGGAGATTTGGCTTTCTTTGATGGTCCCGATGGGGTAATCAATCATGTTGGGATCATGATGAGCGACAATTATATCATCCACGCCGATGGTAAAGTGCGGCTGGATCGCATAGACCATTCAGGAATTTATAATTCGGAACTGCGAAAGCACACTCATAAATTAAGAGTGATCAAAAAGATCATATAAAAAAAGCCCGTTCAAAAATTGAACGGGCTTTTTCTTTATTGTTATTCTAAACTACTGCTTTGGAGTAGCTTCTGCATTGGAAGTTTCAAGTTCAGCAATCTTCTCTTTCATTTCTTCTGCTTTTTCAGTTTCATTGATCTGATAATAGATATTCATCATCGTTCTGGCAGCTTCAACGTTTGTAGGATCTTTAACCATTACCTTTTCAAGGTGTGGAAGAGCTTCTTTATAGATTCCCTGACGCTCTTCAGCAAGTTCCTCATATTTCTTTTGATCTGCTTTGCTCATGCCAAGGCTATTCATTTTCTCTACCAAAGGAGCTTCTTTGGAAAGAATAATGTAAGCGATATTAATTCTGGCATTAGACATTTCCGGAT
Source organism: uncultured Flavobacteriaceae bacterium (assembly GCA_963709775.1). Lineage (GTDB taxonomy): Bacteria > Bacteroidota > Bacteroidia > Flavobacteriales > Flavobacteriaceae > Salinimicrobium. Next base: position 117,079 of record CAVPXS010000005.1, read on the forward strand.
CAAGTTCTATAGCTTTCTTGTAGTAATCAATCGCACGATCATTTTCTCCAAGTTCTGCAGAACTTACTCCCATGTTGTAGTAAAGTGTAGCATTATCGGGATTTTGTCTTACTACTTCTTCAAGAATCTCACGGTATTTAACCATGTCTCCCATTTGGTAGTACATATCGGCTTCTGACTGCATAAGAGTGGCGTCATTAGGATTAGCCTCTTTTGCTTTTTCCATTGCAGCAACAGCTTTCTCTTTTTCACCTTTTTCGATGTAGATCAAAGCAATGTTCTTAGCAATTTCTCCTTCTTTGGATTCTTCCTTCTTTTCCTGTGGATTAATATAAGTTCCAGATTTTACGAAAAGATCTCTTTGCTCTTTTGAAGCCATTCTCTCTTCTTCACCTGTTTCTTTATTTACTGCAGTATAAACTGTTTCTTCTCCTGTAAATCCAAGATCCTGAAGCTCCTTATAATATCTTAAGGCTTCATCATAATCTTTAGAGTTCACAGCATTAGAAGCTGCATAATAAAGATATACTGTATCGCGGTTACTCATCCTGTAGCTTGCTTCAAGTTTCTTAGAAGCTTCAGCAAAATTCTGAGCATTTTGATCTGTAATGGCAGCATTCACTAATGCATTACTTACAGTAGACATTCCCTGCTCTGCCTGTTCCTGGCCAAGCTCCTTAGCTTTTTTCATCGCTTCGGCCGCCGCCATAAGATCGGCAGTAGGAACATTTTCTCCATTTCCTACTAATGCATATCCTCTGTAAAGGTAGAAATCGGCTTTCTCATCATTATCAGCATCAGCCAATTTTGCTTCCGCCTCCTGAAGATAATTTTTAGCTTCCTGGAATTCTCCTTTTTCAACTGCCTTACCGGCTCTTTTAATTTCTTTTTTTTGGGCAAATGATACGACAGTAAACATAGCAAGTGCCGCCGTAAATACTCTGGTTTTCATCTTTTTTGGTTTTGATTTAAATTTATTCTTCACTATCGTTTGCAATAGTTGTGCCATCCTCATTTTGATCAGTAATCTCGGGGGTTGCATCTCCGGCTACATCCTCAACATCTTCCTCCTCGTTGATCACTTTTGCCACTGCAGCAATTGAGTCATTATTCTTTAAGTTAATCAACCTTACCCCTTGTGTGGCGCGGCCCATTACTCTTAAGTTAGACACAGATGTTCTAATGGCCAATCCAGATTTATTGATGATCATAAGATCATCAAGATCGGTCACGTTTTTAATAGCAACAAGGTTACCTGTCTTGGCTGTAATTGAAATGGTTTTCACACCCTTACCTCCACGGTTAGTAATTCTGTATGTTGGTTCCCCATCCTCGGGATCATCAATATAAGTACGTTTACCATATCCATTTTCTGAAACCACAAGTATGGTCTCTTCCATCGGGTTCTCTACGGTAATCATTCCTACAACCTCATCATTATCATCTGCTAAAGTAATTCCCCGAACTCCAGATGCATTTCTTCCCATAGGTCTGGTCTTGCTCTCATCAAAACGAATGGCTTTACCACTCTTAAGAGCCAACATTACCTGACTTGCTCCGGTGGTCAATCTTGCTTCAAGAAGCTCATCTCCCTCACGAATTGTAATGGCATTAATACCGTTAGTCCTCGGTCTTGAGTATTGTTCAAGAGAAGTCTTTTTCACCTGACCTTTCTTGGTAGCCATCATTACATAATGACTATTGATATACTCCTCGTCCTTTAAATCTTTGGTACAAATAAATGCCTTCAGCTTATCATCCGGCTCAAGATTGATCAGGTTCTGGATTGCTCTACCTTTTGAAGTTTTACTTCCTTCAGGTATCTCGAACACCCTCATCCAGAAACACTTACCTTTTTCAGTAAAGAATAACATGTACTGGTGATTGGTACCTATAAAGAGGTTTTCAAGGAAATCTTCATTCCGCGTTGTAGAACCTTTTTGTCCTACTCCTCCCCTGTTTTGGGTTTTATATTCTGTTAGTGATGTACGTTTAATATACCCTGCGTGTGAAATAGTGATTACTACCTGTTCATCCGGGATCATATCTTCCATGCTTAGGTCTCCCCCTGCATACTCGATATTGGAACGTCTTTCATCTCCATATTTTTCTTTGACCTCAAGCATTTCCTCTTTGATCACGTCCATTCTTCTTTCCTTACGGGCAAGAATGTCCTTAAGGTCCTCAATGGTCTTCATGATCTCTTCATACTCTGCACGTAGTTTATCCTGCTCAAGACCTGTAAGTTGTCTCAATCGCATTTCTACGATAGCCTTTGCCTGGACCTCGGAAAGTTCGAAACGCTCGATCAATTTCGTCCGTGCTTCATCGGCATTACTGGAAGCCCTTATTAATGCAATTACCTCATCAATATTATCTGATGCGATGATTAATCCTTCCAATATATGCGCACGCTCTTCGGCTTTGCGAAGTTCGTACTCTGTTCGTCGCACCACAACTTCATGCCTGTGTTCAACAAAATGGTAGATCATATCCTTCAAATTGAGCATTTGAGGACGTCCATTTACCAGCGCAATGTTGTTAACACTAAAGGAGTTTTGAAGCGAAGTATGTTTGTAAAGAAGGTTAAGAACGATGTTTGGAATAGCATCTCTTTTAAGAATATATACTATTCTCATTCCATTACGGTCAGACTCATCTCTAATAAGAGAAATACCCTCGATCTTCTTATCATTTACAAGTTCAGCCGTTTTTTTGATCATTTCAGCTTTGTTGACCTGGTAAGGGATCTCGGTGACAATAATCGCCTCTTTACCTGCCACCTCTTCAGTATGAGCCTTAGCTCTTATCACCACTCTTCCACGACCGGTTTTAAAAGCTTCCCGAACTCCGTCATAACCGTAAATTGTTCCCCCGGTTGGAAAATCGGGAGCCTTTACATGCTCGATAAGTTCATCTATCTCAATATCATGATTGTGGATGTATGCTATCACACCGTCAACAACTTCTGAAAGGTTGTGAGGCGGCATATTGGTAGCCATACCTACGGCGATACCACTGGCTCCATTCACCAAAAGGTTCGGGATACGTGTGGGTAGCACTGAAGGTTCGTGAATAGTGTCATCAAAGTTAAGCTGCATATCGACTGTTTCCTTGTCAATATCGGCCAGCATATCTTCACTTATTTTGCGCATCCTTGCTTCGGTATAACGCATAGCAGCAGGGCTATCGCCATCAACCGAACCAAAGTTACCCTGCCCGTCTACCAGCATATAACGCAAGCTCCATTCCTGGGCCATACGTACCATAGTGTCGTAAACAGAAGAATCCCCGTGTGGGTGAAACTTACCTAATACTTCCCCTACAATTCTAGCAGATTTTTTGTGAGCTCTGTTGGAAAGGACTCCCAACTCATACATTCCATATAATACCCGGCGGTGAACCGGTTTCAACCCGTCACGCACGTCTGGCAGGGCACGTGACACAATGACCGACATTGAATAATCAATGTAAGCCGACTTCATTTCATCTTCAATATTGATAGGAATTAACTTTTCTCCTTCAGCCATAAATATTCTATTATTTTGGTTCAAAAATCTAACGTGCCAATTTACGCATTTTAGGCTAGCCGGGTACACTATTCATTGAGGTTTTCTTGTATTTTATTAACAAATTTTTAGTTGTGCTTGGTTAATAAGTTCATTACATTCTGCTTTGTTTTATAAAACCAAATTCGTCAATTAGCTTTACTTCAGAAGAAGACAATAGATACAATCGGGTATGGTTTTTGAAACCTTGATATAAATAATCAGAGAGAAAGGAATTAAAATGGATGATAATTTTTCACCAAGAGTAAAAGATGTGATTGCCTATAGCAAAGAAGAAGCCTTGAGGCTTGGACATGACTTTATAGGTACAGAGCACTTAATGCTGGGCCTTCTAAGGGATGGAGATGGCAAAGCCATAAATATACTTCATGCCCTGGATGTCGATCTCACTCACTTAAGAAGAAAAGTAGAGATCCTTAGCCCTGCAAACCCAGATGTGGCCGTAGAATCTAATGAGAAGAGAAATCTTCACTTAACCCGCCAGGCAGAAAGAGCTTTAAAAACCACATTTTTGGAAGCCAAGCTTTTTCAAAGTACTTCTATAAATACTGCGCACTTGTTGTTATGTATTTTAAGAAATGAAAATGATCCTACAACAAAGCTTTTAAATAAGCTGAAGGTGGATTATGACGGGGTTAAAGACCAGTTTAAATATATGATCACAAACGACGACGATTACATAGATTCTCCTACTTCTGAATCTTTTTCAGATGAAGATGCAACTTCAGATGATTCCGGAAAGAGCAATCCTTTTGCAGGAACACCCGGGAAATCTACCAAGAAATCAAAAACTCCTGTTTTAGATAACTTCGGAAGGGACTTAACTGCCCTTGCAGAACTAGATAAACTGGATCCTGTCGTAGGTCGTGAGAAAGAGATCGAACGCGTTTCACAGATATTAAGCCGAAGAAAGAAGAACAACCCACTTCTCATTGGAGAACCCGGAGTTGGTAAATCGGCAATTGCTGAAGGTCTTGCCCTTCGAATTGTAAAAAGAAAGGTGTCAAGGATCCTTTTTGACAAACGTGTGGTAACGCTTGACCTTGCCAGTTTAGTGGCAGGTACAAAGTACCGCGGACAGTTCGAGGAAAGAATGAAAGCCGTTATGAACGAGCTTGAAAAGAATGATGACATCATCCTTTTTATTGATGAGATTCACACCATTGTTGGTGCAGGTGGCGCAACCGGAAGTCTGGATGCCAGCAATATGTTCAAACCTGCCCTTGCCCGTGGTGAAATACAATGTATTGGTGCCACTACACTAGATGAGTACAGGCAGTATATTGAAAAAGACGGGGCTTTAGAAAGACGTTTTCAAAAGGTAATTGTAGAGCCTACAACTATTGAAGAAACTATCGAGATCCTTAACAACATTAAGGACAAGTACGAAGAACACCATAACGTAACTTATACAGACGAAGCCATACAGGCATGTGTGAAGCTTACCAGCCGCTACATGACCGACAGGTTCCTGCCAGATAAGGCAATTGATGCCCTGGATGAAGCAGGATCAAGAGTGCATATTACTAATATCGATGTACCAAAACAGATCCTTGAACTGGAACGCAAGCTTGAAGAAGTAAGGGAGCTAAAAAATACTGTTGTTAAAAAACAGAAATATGAAGAGGCTGCCAAACTGCGTGATGATGAAAAGAATTTAGAAAAAGAACTGGCAAAAGCCCAGACAAAGTGGGAAGAAGAGTCGAAAATGCACCGCGAAACGGTGACCGAAGATAATGTTGCCGATGTAGTTTCTATGATGACCGGTGTTCCTGTAAACAGGATTGCTCAAACAGAGATCAATAAACTTTACAAATTGCCGGAGTTGATCAAAGGCAAAGTAATTGGCCAGGATGAAGCTGTAGGGAAAGTTGTAAAAGCCATTCAGCGTAACCGTGCGGGTCTTAAAGATCCAAACAAGCCAATTGGTTCCTTTATTTTTCTTGGGCAAACAGGGGTTGGTAAAACCCAGCTGGCAAAGATCCTTTCCCGTGAATTGTTCGACAATGAAGATGCGCTAATACGTATCGACATGAGTGAATACATGGAGAAATTTGCAGTGAGCAGATTGATCGGTGCACCTCCGGGATACGTAGGTTATGAAGAAGGTGGACAGCTTACAGAGAAAGTAAGACGTAAGCCTTATGCTGTGATCCTTTTAGACGAGGTTGAGAAAGCTCACCCAGATGTGTTTAACATGTTATTACAGGTGCTTGATGATGGATATTTGACCGACAGTCTTGGTCGTAAGATCGATTTTAGAAATACGATCATTATCATGACCTCCAATATTGGAGCAAGAAAGCTGAAGGATTTTGGACAGGGAGTTGGATTTGGTACAGCTGCAAGAACATCTCAGGCAGACGATAATGCCCGTAGCGTGATCGAAAGTGCCCTGAAAAAAGCATTTGCACCCGAATTCCTTAACCGTGTTGATGACGTTGTGATCTTCAATCCTCTTGAACAGGAAGATATCTTTAAGATCATCGATATCGAACTTGAAAAACTATTTGGTAGAATTGGAGCTCTGGGATATGATCTTGAGTTAAGCCCTGAAGCTAAAAAATATATAGCCGAAAAAGGTTTTGATAAACAATACGGTGCAAGACCATTAAACCGTGCGATCCAGAAGTATATTGAGGATGCACTGGCCGAAGAAATTATTACCTCTCACATTTCTGAAGGTGATAAAGTCTTTATGGATCTTGATGAAGAGAAAAAGGAATTGACAATTAAGGTGGAAAAAGCCAAAAAAGAAACAAATTCCGAAGACTCGAAATAAGAAGTTTTAAGTAAAACAAAGAGAGCCTGTGACATACCGTCACAGGCTTTTTTTATTTTTTGCTGTGCCTGCTTCTCAGGATCTCTGTTACGTCTTCTAAGGTGAAACCTTTTGCCTGTAACAGGATAAGATAATGGAATAACAGGTCTGCACTTTCATTCAGGAAGAGATCATCATTGTTATCTTTTGCTTCAATAACAACTTCCACTGCCTCCTCACCTACTTTTTGCGCAACCTTGTTCATCCCACTTCGAAAAAGAGAAGCTACATAGCTCTTTTCGTTTTCGGGGTTGAGTCTTCGGTCGGCGATAACCTCTTCCAGCTGTGTCAAAAATGACATTCCCGAAGTATTTTTTTCTCCCCAGCAAGTATCAGTTCCTTTGTGACAGGTAGGTCCTTCAGGGTTTACAAAAACTAGCAGCGTGTCATTATCGCAGTCTACTTTAATGTCAACCAGGTGCAAAAAGTTTCCGCTTTCTTCCCCTTTTGTCCAAAGTCTTTGCTTGCTCCTGCTAAAAAAGGTCACTTTCTTAGTCTCTTTAGTTTTCTCAAATGCCTCCTCGTTCATGTAACCCAACATAAGTACATTCTTCGTCTCTGCATCCTGAATAATCGCAGGTACTAAACCGTCTTTATCTTTACTAAAATCTATTTCCATCTCATTATTTTTTAATCATAATTATTCTATTGCCAGGTCGAGCGAAGTCGAGATCTCCCTCTTAAAACCCAAGCACCAAATTCCAAATTCCAAAATAACCTGTAACTTTTTTTTCGTACTTCTAACTTCTACAATCTGACTTCAATCCCCTTCTCCTTCATTTCCTGTTTCAAATCCTTTATTTCAATTTCTTTAAAATGGAATACACTGGCAGCCAATGCAGCATCGGCCTTTCCTTTTGTAAAGGCATCACAGAAATGTTCTATATTCCCTGCTCCGCCTGAAGCAATTACAGGTATACTTACCATCTCCGAAATTTTTGCCAAAGCTTTATTAGCAAATCCCGCTTTGGTCCCGTCATGATCCATGGAAGTGAAAAGGATCTCTCCTGCACCACGCTCCTCTACCTCCTTCACCCAGTCAAAAAGGTCAATTTCTGTAGGAACTTTTCCGCCTACCAAATGCACCAGCCATTTATCCCTCACCTGCTTTGCATCTATGGCCACCACGATACACTGTTTCCCGAATTTTGCCGCCAGTTCATTGATCAACTGCGGATTCTTAACTGCAGCCGAATTTATTGCAACTTTATCGGCTCCATTCTGCAGTAAAACATCCACATCTTCTACCGAAGAAATCCCGCCGCCAACAGTAAACGGAATATTAATTGTCGCCGCGACTTTTCTTACCAGCTCAGCCAGGGTTTTTCTTTTTTCTTCGGTGGCTGAAATATCCAGGAACACCAGTTCATCTGCCCCCGATTTGGAATATGCTTCAGCCAACTCCACCGGGTCTCCGGCATCCCGCAGACTTACAAAATTCACTCCTTTTACCGTTCTCCCGTCTTTGATGTCAAGGCACGGAATTATTCTTTTTGTTAACATAGTATTGAGTAGTTAGTAGTGAGTATTGAGATAATTCTTAACCGCTATATTCGTCTTCGTCTTTGTCTTTGTCTTTGCTCTTGACTCTTGATTCCTTTAAAGAATGAATTGCTCCAGTTGTTTCAGACTGATCTTATTTTCATAGATCGCCTTTCCCAGAATAGCTCCTTCACAGCCTATTTCCTGAAGTTTGGGTAGATCATCAAATTCAGCAATTCCTCCGGAAGCTATCAGGTTCAAATCTGGAGTTTCATTTAATATTTTCCTGTACAATTCAAAAGAAGGACCTTGGAGCATTCCGTCTTTGGCAATATCTGTACAAATAACGTATTGCACTCCGTTTTCGTTATACTTCTGAATGAACGGTAGCAAATCCTCTTTGGATTCCTCCAGCCAACCGCTTACTGCCACCTTCTCATCCTTTGCATCTGCCCCAAGAATTATCTTTTTATTGCCATACTTTTCTAACCAGGAAAGAAATGTCTCGGGATCCTTTAACGGCTATACTTCCGCCGGTGATCTGGGAAGCTCCGCTGTTAAAAGCTATTTCCAGATCTTTATCAGATTTTAGCCCACCACCAAAGTCAATTTTTAGATCTGTGCCCGTAGCAATACTTTCCAAAACCTTGTAATTAACAATATGCTTTGATTTGGCACCATCCAAATCCACCAGGTGCAAATATTTTATTCCGTGGTCCTGGAACATTTTCGCCACCTCCAGCGGATTCTCATTATAAATTTTCTTGGAATTATAATCACCCTGTGAAAGTCTAACGCACTTCCCGTCGATGATATCTATAGCTGGAATTATCCTCATAGTAGTTAGTATTTAGTAGTGAGTATTGAGAAAGACTGATTGTCACCTCGAGCGGAGTCGAGAGATTGTCAAAAATCCTCAAATCCTCACATTTTCAAATCTTCAAATCTTTAAAAAGTTTTCCAGAATTTTCTCTCCTGCACTGCTGCTCTTCTCCGGATGAAACTGAACTCCGAAAAAGTTGTCTTTTTTCAAAGCAGAAGAATAATTCACTCCGTAGTCACATTTAGCTATGGTTTCAGAACAAACAGGAGCGTAAAAACTGTGCACCAGGTAAACAAACTCATTTTCATTAATGCCTTTAAAAAGATCAGTTTTCAGATCCTTTATCCGGTTCCAGCCAATATGCGGCACTTTTAAGGTTTTTTCAAAATGGATCACATCTACATCAAAAATTCCGAGGCCTTCAGTTTCTCCTTCTTCAGATCGATTGCACATTAATTGCATTCCCAGGCAAATTCCCAGTACAGGCTGTTTCAACTGCGGAATCAATTTATCCAGTCCTGTGCTCTTTAGTTTTTTCATGGCTGAACTCGCCTCTCCCACTCCCGGGAAAATCACTTTATCTGCGGCTTTTATCTCTTCAGCATTATCGCTGAGTATTCCTTCATAGCCGAGCCTCTCCAAAGCAAATTTTATACTTTGTATATTTCCAGCTCCGTAATCAATAATTACAATTTTCTCTGAAGCCTTACTTTTCTCACTACTCATATCTCAATTCTAAAATCTCATATCTATTAAAGCATTCCTTTTGTTGACGGCAGGATCATTTTATCGGGATCTCTTTTTACCGCCACTTTTATTGCTTTCGCAAAAGACTTAAAAATAGCTTCAATCTTGTGGTGTTCATTGGTGCCTTCAGCTTTTATGTTCAGGTTTGCTTTTGCACCATCGGTAAAGGATTTAAAGAAGTGGTAGAACATTTCTGTAGGCATACCTCCAATCATTTCCCTTTTAAATTCTGCTTCCCAAACCAGCCAGTTCCTTCCGCCGAAATCAATAGCCACCTGCGCCAGGCAATCATCCATTGGCAGTGCAAAACCATAACGTTCGATTCCCAGTTTGTTACCTAATGCTTTTGAAAAGACTTCCCCTAAAGCGATGGCAGTATCTTCTATGGTATGGTGCTCATCCACCTCCAGATCTCCCTTTACTGCAATCTCCAGGTCCATTTGACCGTGACGCGCAATTTGGTCCAACATGTGGTCAAAAAACTTGATTCCCGTATCAATGGTACTTTTCCCGGTGCCGTCAAGATTCAGGGAAATATTAATATCGGTTTCATTGGTTTTTCTGCTAATGTTAGCAGTGCGTTCCTCAAGTTTCAGGAATTCGTAGATATCTTTCCAGCTATTTGTTTCCAGCTGAATAACCTTATTAAGCTCCTCCTTTTTTACAGAAATCTCGTTACTCCCAAGGTCTTCATGTCCGGTTATAAAAATTCCTTTTCCTCCCAGGTTCTTTGCAAGTTCCATATCTGTAAGCCGGTCACCAAGAACAAATGAATTTTCCAGATCGTACTTTTCAGGATCAAAGTAGGCTTTTAGCAATCCTGTTCCCGGTTTTCTTGTTGGTGCATTATCTTCAGGAAAAGTCCGGTCGATGATCACTTCAGAAAACTTCACGCCCTCATTTTCAAACGCCTTAAGAATGAAATTTTGCACCGGCCAGAAAGTGTCTTCCGGAAAGGAATTTGTTCCCAATCCATCCTGATTGGTTACCATCACCAGCTCAAAATCCAGCTCCTGTGCTATTTTTGACAGGTATTGGAAAGCTCCGGGATAAAATTCCAGTTTTTCAAAATGATCCAGTTGAAAATCTTCCGGCTCCAGCACAATTGTACCGTCACGATCTATAAATAATACTTTTTTCATGCTTAAAGTTGCTTTAAAATCTCAAGTAATTGATTGTTCTCTTCGGGGGTTCCCACCGTAAATCTTAAGGTGTTTTCACACAGTTCCTGGTTGCTTCGGTTGCGCACAACCACGCCCGCCTGGAGTAGCTCCTCATATTTTTTATTTGCGTCATCTACCCTAACCAATAAAAAATTGGCGTCTGATGGAAAAATCTCCTTTACAAATGCCATTTTTGAAAGGTGAGTACGCAGCTTTTCTCTCTCTTGCAGGATAAGTTCCACCTCTTCTTTAACGACTTCCGGATTTTCAAGCCGCGCCAATGCCTTTTGCTGCGTAAGCTCATTTACATTGTACGGCGGCTTGATTTTATTGAGAATTTTTATAATTTCTTCGGAAGCATAGCAGCTCCCAAGTCGGATTCCGGCCTGTCCATAAGCTTTTGAAAGGGTTTGGGTGATCACCAGGTTTGGAAATTCCTGAAGCCGCTCCAACCAACTGCTTTCAGCTGAAAAATCGATGTAAGCTTCGTCAATGACAACCAAACCTTTAAAATTTGCAAGGATTCGCTCTACGGAAGCTTCCGAAAAAGAGTTTCCGGTTGGATTATTTGGCGAGCAGAGAAAGATAATTTTAGTCTGATCATCAACTTTTTGAAGGATACTATCCACATCGGGCTGAAAATCCTGTTTCAATACCACTTCCCTGTCTTCAACTTCATTCAGCCCCGCCAAAACTTTATACATCCCGTAAGTGGGAGGCAAAGTGATCACATTGTCAACCTGAGGGCGACAAAAGGCTCTAAAGATCAAATCCAGCACTTCATCACTTCCATTCCCAAGCAAAATTTGTGCTGTGGAAAGCCTTTTTTGAGAGGCCAGGACCTGTTTCACCTTTCCCTGCTGCGGATCGGGATAACGGTTCACACCGTTGTCAAAAGGATTTTCATTGGCATCCAAAAATGTCATTTTTCGGCCGTCTGTTTTGTATTCATCACGGGCCGAGGAATAAGGTTTCATTTTCAGGACATTCGGCCGCACCAGGCCTTCCAGGTCAAAATTTCTATTCATTACCTGAAGTTTTAAGCTTGTTCAACCTTAATGTGACCGCGTTTTTATGCGCCTGCAGACCTTCAGCTTCGGCCATTAATTCGATCGATTTCCCTATTTTCTGAATTCCTTCCGAAGAGATCTCCTGAAAGGTAATGGCTTTGGTAAAACTATCAAGATTTACCCCGCTATACTGTTTTGCATAACCATTGGTTGGAAGGGTATGGTTTGTGCCCGATGCGTAATCCCCGGCACTTTCGGGCGTGTAGTTTCCAATGAAAACAGAACCTGCATTATTAATATTTTCTACAAAAAATTCAGCATTTGAAGTGCAGATAATAAAATGTTCGGGCGCATATTCATTGATAAGATCAAGTGCTTTTTCTTCAGAATCCATAAAAACAAATCTGGAATGTTCTATTGCCGCTTTGGCAATATCCTTCCGTGGCAGATCTTCTATTTGCTGATTTATTTCTGCCTCTACCTCTTCCAAAAACTGCTTTGAAAGCGAAACCAATACCACCTGACTATCGGCTCCATGCTCGGCCTGCGAGAGCAAATCGGAAGCTACAAAAGCAGCATCGGCAGTTTCATCGGCAACCACAAGTAATTCTGAAGGTCCCGCCGGCATGTCGATTGCCACATTGAATTTGGTGGCAAGCTGCTTGGCTACGGTGACATATTGATTGCCGGGACCAAAGATCTTATAAACTTTATTAATGCTTTCTGTACCAAAAGTCATCGCAGCAACAGCCTGGATTCCTCCTACTTTGTAGATCTTTTCTATCCCGCAAAGTTGGGCGGTATAAAGGATCACAGGGTTCACAGAACCGTCTTTTGCCGGAGGCGTGCACAGGACCACTTCCTTACATCCCGCCACCTGTGCAGGAACTGCAAGCATCAAGATGGTAGAGAACAAAGGCGCAGTGCCACCCGGAATGTACAAACCTATCTTTTGAATAGGCCGTTTCTCCTGCCAGCAATTCACTCCGTCAACAGTTTCAACCGATACTTTATCAGTCTTTTGAGCTGCGTGGAACTTCCTGATATTTTGCCTGGCCAGATCAATGGCCGATTTAAGTTCTTCGGAAACCTGGGATTTTGCAGCATCCAATTCCTGCTCATTTACTCTTAGGTCACCTGTTCCGTTGCCATCAAATAGCTGGGAATATTTTTTTACGGCCTCATCTCCCTGCTCCTTCACCTCATTAAAGATCTGTAAAACCAGTTTCTCAATGTCCTCTACCTTTTGCGTAGGCCGTTCCAGGATAGCTTCCCATTCAGAATTTTCCGGATTATAATACTTCTTCATTTTTCTCAACTTTTAGAGTACCATTTTTTCTATTGGCGCTACGAGAATTCCCTCGGCACCATTTTGTTTCAGTTCGTCGATCACTTCCCAAAAACGTTCTTCAGAAATAACTGTGTGCAAGGAACTCCAACCTTCCTCGGCTAAAGGTAGAACAGTTGGGCTTCGCATCCCCGGCAGTAGTTTTACAACAGCGTCCAACTTTTCATTTGGAACATTCATTAGAATATATTTAGACTTTCTGGCACGTAAAACTGCCTTGATTCGGAATTGTAATTTCTTCAGGATCTCATTTCTTTCAGAAGAAATCTTTGGCGAAACAGCAAGTACAGCTTCACTTTGAAGCATTACTTCCACCTCTTTCAGGTTATTCTTAAACAGCGTACTCCCACTGGAAACAATATCACAAATAGCATCGGCAAGGCCAATATTGGGGGCGATCTCGACAGAACCGTTAATGATATGAAGATCGGCTGTAATTCCCTTTTTAGAGAGGTAATCTTTCACAGTGTTGGGATAAGAAGTAGCGATCCTTGCTCCCTGTAAATCCTGCACCCCGTTATATTTTGCAGATTTGGGTACTGCAAGGGAAACACGACATTTTGAAAAGCCAAGCTTTTCGGCCGTTACGATATCGTCCCCTTTTTCTATTAAAACATTCTCCCCAATAATGGCCACATCTACCACCCCGTCTCTAAGGTATTGAGGGATATCACCATTTCGAAGATAAAAAACTTCAAGAGGAAAATTACCCGAAGCTGCTTTTAGCTGTTCTCTCCCATTGTCTACAGAGATGCCTGCATCTTTTAAAAGTTTCAAGGAGTCGTCGTGTAATCTCCCCGATTTTTGTACTGCTATTCTAATTCTGTTCATGTGGTTAAATTTGTGTTCAGGCAGACCAAAGGGAATAAAAAAACCCGCTTGAGCTGCTCAAACGGGTTTTTGAAATATGGATTATACACATATCAATCTCACCTCGCAAGAGCGAATGAATGAGAATGATGATGATGTAGTTGTTGTGCTTTCATTGTGTGACACAAAAATAAATTTTTATTTCAATTTCCAACAGGAATTTTTAATAAAATTAATTATCTCCAAGGATCAAAGGCATTCCGTCATCTCCAGATCCAATTACAACAACCTTTGCATTTGGTGATTTTGCAAGTTCTATCGTTGCCTGAATACCTTTTTCACGAAGTACCAGCGGTGTTAAAGATGCATCCAGAATCCTGTTGGCACGTGCCTTACCTTCGGCATCAATACGTTGTCTTTCAGCTTCCTGCTCGGCCTTTGTCAAACGGAACTCATATTCAAGAGATTCCTGTTCCTGGCGTAGCTTTCGTTCAATAGCTTCTTTAATTGTAGCGGGTAGAGAAACATCACGCACCAGCACCTCATTAATTTGCACATATTGATTTTTAAGTAGCTTTTGAGTTTCTTCAAAAATCTCCTGTTGTATAGCTTCCCTTTTGCTGGCGTAAAGCTGCTCGGGATTATATCTTCCCACAACTGCCCTGGCAGCAGAACGTACCGCAGGTTGCAAAACCCTTTGTACATAAGCTTCACCTCTTTCCTTGTGCAGCAAACCAAGATCTTCATAATCTGGTTCAAACCAAATTGAAGCATCAAGCTTAATTTCAAGACCGTTGGAAGAAAGTACCTGCATTTTTTCATCAAGGGATTGTTGACGTACTTCATAAACAAATACCTTATTCCATGGGGCTACAAAGTGAAAACCTTCACCTAATGGTGGTTCATCTGTGACTACACCACCTCCAAAGGTTTGGTAAAGCACTCCTGCTTCCCCGGAATTGATGGTCACTGTAGATTTGGCAATAAGAATAATAAGAATAATTCCTGCAAAGAGAATTGGCAGGCCAATTTTGGGCAATTTGTCCATAGTAATTAAAAATATAAGAGTTAAATAAGACCGTAATATTTTCTTAAAAACCACTCTGCACTTAGTGCTAAAACAATGATTCCCAGTAAATATTTCCAGTCGATCAAAGATACATCCTTTTTGCGGCTTTTTTGGATCGTAGCATAAGAATCGGACGATAAAAGGTCATTCTTAAGCCTCTCAAAATCCTGAAGAAAATAAATATCCTGCCCCTTTTGTTTTGCAATATGCTGCAGACCTTCCAGGTTGGCCCGGGCAAATTGTTTTTCCACATCAAAATCAAGGATCCTGAAGCTTCCGGAGCGGGATAGGGTCTCCCCTTCAACATTCACAGTAAAATCATAATCTCCTCCCGAAAGACTGCTTAGATCTACTTCAAAAGACCTGTCATTCAGCAGAAACGGAATTTGCCGTTGCTCCCCCGTTTCCTTGTTCTTTACCCGCAATTCAAGTGCAGCCCGGCGATCAAATTCATAGCTTTGATCAAAATAGTCTGCTCTAATTATTATTTCTTCACTTTCATTGTAAAGAGGTTCATGTTTTACCACCAACCTATCCTGCCGGCTTCCGGAAGCCAAAAAATGTACGAACTTCCCAATAAGATCATCAAATTTTTGAAATGAACCGGTCTCCCTGAAGCTTGTTCCTCTCCATCGCCAAATATCTGCCCCAAATAAAAACCCGATTTTAGATTCTCCTGCGGTCGTCACTCCCAGGAGAGGCATTGTCGTCTCAATGCCCTGCACCTCCCGGTAAAGCAGAACATCAAGAGCTTCGGGAGCATTGAGATTTCCGAAATTCCCCTCCAAAGGTGGAAAATCTGAAAAACCAATTTCCTCTGTTTGAAAAGCTTTAAAATTCTCATTCCAAACCGGGAAATATTCTTCGGGTTGATTGGTGATTTCCTGTTGAAAAAGTTCCTGCTGTTGATTTAAGAATTTCCAGTCCGTCTTTGGGCCGGTGATAAGAAAATAATTCCGGTTTTGGGAGTTGAGCTGTTCCATCACACTTCTGAACCTTGCATCGGGCTGGTAAAGCATCACGAGCTGGTATTCTTCAAGATCTGAAACTTCAGGAATTGGTTTTAATTCAACTTCCCTTTGCTGATTACTTTCGATGGCTTTTTTGAAGGCTCCCAGATCGGGGTGTAAAAAAGAATATGCGATAAGGACTTTTGTTCGCTCATCGATCACTTCCATCGCAAATTCCCGGGAATTGTTGACAATATTCTTTTCGGCCGGCAGCTCTCTTACCCGCACCTCAAAATTTTGGACACCTACGGCATTGGCAGGAAGTTCTACCCGCACAACTTCCGAATTGTCTTCGGAAGAAAATGATAGTTGTTGCGAATGAACTACTGTATTTTCTTTTCGAATCTCCAGCCTTGTCACTACGGAAGTATCTCCGGAATAATTCAGCATGATCTCCACCGGAAAGCGATTATTCAGAAATGCATATTTATTGACATTGATCCTGGAAATACTTACGATCCTGATAGCGCATTGTGTCCCCCACAACTACCGGAAGCACCGGCTGACTTAATCGCTGCGCTGCAAAGGTAAACTCCTCGCCCAAGGTTTGATTTCCATCTGAAATCAGCACAACGGGTGCTACCCGCCCTTCATAAAGTGTGGAAAGATCATTAAATACAGCTGGAAGATTGGTTTGGGAATCTTTAAAATCAAAAGAATCGGCAGGTTCTAGATCCCTTCCGAAGGAAAAAGTCTCTATTTCAAAATTTTCCTGAAGTTCAGGATCAGTAGTCAGGCGGTTTACAAGGTTTTTTACTTCCTCCCCTGCTCCAAATTCACTAATTGAACCAGAATTATCTACTGCAAGTACCAAATTTGGTTTTTCATTATAGTACTCGGTCCTGTTGATCTTTGGATTGATGAGCAGTAAAAGAAGTGCAAATATTACAAGAAAACGTAAGGTGGCAAAAATGGCATTTTTGGAGCGTCGTCCTTTGGCCTTATAAAAATACTGAAACAATGCCAGTGCCAGCGACAGGAGAAAAGCCCCAATGAGAAGAAAGATCGTAGTTGCCGGCATTCGGTTTTTGTTTAAGAAAAAAAGAGGCTGTCTAAAAAACTATTTTACGTCAATCCCGAACTTGTTTCAGGTTTTCTTTATTCCAATTCCAGATTTTAAAGATTCTGAAACCCGCCTGAACGGACGGGCAGGTGAATTCAGAATGACATAAGTCTTTCAGACAGCCTCTCAATATTTTTAGGTAAGCATACCTCCATCTACATTGATAACCTGCCCTGTAATATAGGCGCTGAGATCACTGGCGAGGAAAACACATGTGTTCGCAATATCCTCTGGCGTACCACCACGTTTTAACGGAATTGCCTCTCTCCAGCCTTCCACAACTTTTTCATCAAGTTTTCCGGTCATTTCAGTTTCAATAAATCCGGGAGCAATTACGTTGGTACGTATGTTACGGGAGCCAAGTTCTAAAGCCATGGATTTGGAGAAGCCTATCATTCCGGCTTTTGAAGCCGCATAATTCGCCTGACCTGCATTTCCTTTTACGCCTACCACGCTGCTCATGTTTATAATGCTTCCGTGACGCTGTTTAAGCATAGTTCTTTGCACGGCTTTGGTCATGTTGAAAACAGATTTCAGGTTTACTTCGATCACCTTGTCAAAATCCTCTTCACTCATTCGCATTAGCAGGTTATCTTTTGTAATCCCGGCATTGTTGACAAGAATATCAATACTTCCGAAATCCTGCTGTACATTTTTTATAAGTTCTTCAGCTTGCTTAAAATCGGCAGCATCAGATTTATATCCTTTAGCTTTGATCCCGAGTTCCTGAAGTTCTTTCTCAAGTTGATTGGCAGCTTCTGCTGAAGAGCTGTATGTAAAAGCGACATTGGCCCCGTGTTTTGCAAAAACTTCGGCTATTCCTTTCCCTATACCTCTACTGGCACCGGTGATGATAGCATTTTTTCCTTCTAGTAATTTCATATTAAAATTTCTGTTTTCCTGGTGTGGGTTATTAATCATTCAAATATAACAAAAGAAGCGGTTAAGACTGAAAAACCTCCGAAATCTGCCTTTTTTGACAGGTTACGGAGGTTTAAATTATCTAAAAACAGGAAGTTCCTATCCCATTACTTCTTTTACTTTTTTACCAATCTCTGCAGGAGAGTCCACTACGTGGATCCCGTTCTCCTTTAAAATGGCTTTTTTAGCCTGGGCTGTATCTTCACTTCCACCAACTATAGCACCTGCGTGTCCCATGGTACGTCCTTTTGGTGCAGTTTCCCCGGCGATAAATCCAATTACCGGCTTCCTGTTACCATTTTCCTTCACCCATCTTGCAGCATCGGCTTCAAGTTGTCCACCAATTTCACCGATCATTACGATACATTCGGTTTCATCATCGTTCATCAACAACTCTACAGCTTCTTTTGTAGTAGTTCCAATTATTGGATCTCCACCAATACCAATTGCAGTAGTAATTCCAAGTCCCTGCTTCACAACCTGATCGGCTGCTTCGTAAGTAAGAGTTCCGGATTTTGAAACAATCCCAACTTTCCCCTTTTTGAATACAAAACCGGGCATGATCCCCACTTTTGCTTCTTCCGGAGTGATCACTCCCGGGCAGTTAGGTCCTACAAGACGACAATCTTTATCTTTAATATAGTCGGCAGTTTTAATCATATCGGCAACCGGGATACCTTCAGTAATTGTAATGATTACTTTGATCCCTGCGTCTGCAGCTTCCATAATAGCATCGGCTGCAAATGCCGGTGGTACAAAAATAATTGAAACATCGGCTCCTGTTTCTTTAACCGCATCGGATACTGTATTGAAAACAGGCTTTTCCAGGTGTTTTTGTCCTCCTTTTCCAGGAGTCACACCACCTACCACATTCGTTCCATATTCTATCATTTGGCCGGCGTGAAAAGTACCTTCACTTCCGGTAAATCCTTGAACAATTATTTTTGAATCTTTATTGACTAAAACGCTCATAGTTGATTATTTGATTTTTCTGTTGCAAAATTAGGTTTTTATAAAAGAAACCTAAAGGGTTTTTATTAATTAATTGGAAGGAAAGAATCCAGATTTTCAGGGCTGTCATCGGCTTGCTGACTTATTTGATGGCCCTTGAACATTTTGCCGTCCTTCATTTCCCAAATGGCAATAAAATGTGCCATAGGAAGTTCCTCGTCGGGATTCTCAACGGTACTCACATAATAAGTAAATCTAATGCTAACTGTATCTTCCTCGCTAAGCAAATGACTAATATCGGCCTTTAGGTGATCGAAAGATTTGGCAAGCTCTTTTGACATCTCGGCAATTTCTGAAAAGCCCAGCTTGTGAAAACCTGCGCTACTGTTCCAGAACAATTGTGCTTCGGGATGAAGATATTCCTTTACGGAATTAGGATTCTTGTAAAAATCTGCAGAATAGAATTTTGCAACGCAATCTTTTGGTTCCATATCAACTTTTTAAATTTTCCATTAATTTAGGCAATCGGCGCAAAAGCGCCAACTCTTTAAGCCACTCCCGGGATTCCATCGCAGGATTTCCCGAATATACGGTATTTTCTTTTGTTGATTTGGTGATCCCGGCCTGCCCCATCATCACGCCTCCTTTTTTAACCACAATGCCACTTCGGAATCCTACCTGTCCCCAAATGGTCACTTCGTCTTCAATGATCACAGCTCCGGCAATTCCTACTTGTGAGGCGATTAGACAATTTTCTCCAATTACCGTATCATGCCCTACCTGAATAAGATTATCCAGTTTGGTGCCTTTTCCAATGGTGGTATCACCTGTTACTCCCTTATCTATTGTACAATTGGCACCAATATCAACATTATCCTTGATCACTACTCTTCCTCCCGAAATAAGTTTATCATAACCCTCAGGACGTTTCTTGTAGTAAAATGCATCGCCGCCTAAAACAGTTCCCGCGTGAATGGTAACATTATCACCAATGATGGTATTGTCGTAAATACTCACGTTAGCATGAATAAGACAGTTCTTACCAATTTTCACATTGTTCCCCACAAAAGCTGTTGGCTGCACTACGGTTCCTTCTCCAATTTCTGCGGAAGCTGCCACATTTGATGTAGCTTTTTCAAAGGGTTTGAAGTATTTGGTGAGTTTATTGAAATCCCTGAAAGGATCATCTGATATCAACAGCGCTTTCCCTTCGGGACAATCCACTTCCTTATTAATAAGAATGATCGTGGCCGCCGAATTCAGCGCCTTGTCGTAATATTTTGGATGATCCACAAAAACAATATCTCCCGGCGTCACCACATGGATTTCATTCATTCCTGAAACAGGAAAGTCTGCGGGTCCCACAAATTCCGAAGAAATAATTGTGGCGATCTGCTCAAGGGTATGTTGCTGCGGAAACTTCATTTTTTAGATATGAGATGTGAGATATGAGATGTGAGATTATTTTCTGATCAGTGATCACCGATCACTGATTACTCTTTTATCCTTTCCTTATATGTTCCTTTTTCTGTTTCGATCTTGATCTTATCTCCTTCGTTGATGAAAAGCGGAACATTCACCTCGGCTCCTGTTTCTACCGTTGCAGGTTTGGTGGCGTTGGTTGCAGTATTTCCTTTAACTCCGGGTTCTGTGTGGGTAACTTCCAGGATCACACTTGCAGGCATTTCAACAGAAAGCGGCATTTGATCCTCTGTGTTGATTAAGAATAGTTACCACTTCTCCTTCTTTAAGAAGTCCCGGTGCATCAAGTGCATTTTCGGTAAGTCTTATCTGCGTATAATCTTCCGTATTCATGAAGTGGTAGAATTCCCCATCATTATACAGGAACTGGAACTTATGAGTTTCAACCCTTACGTCCTCGATCTTGTGACCTGCAGAAAAGGTATTATCAATTACTTTTCCTGTAGTTACACTTTTCAATTTTGTTCTTACAAAAGCAGGACCTTTTCCCGGCTTCACGTGAAGAAATTCTATTACCTTGAAAATGTCATGGTTGTATCTTATGCACAATCCATTTCTAATATCACTTGTACTTGCCATTTTTCCTACTTATTAATTTGAACTAATATATCCTTTCATTATCCCTCTCTGGGAATTTTTGATAAACTCTAAAATATCATCTCTTTCGGAAGTTGCTTCCATTTCGGCTTCGATGATAGCTACTGCCTGACTGTTATTGTAATTCTTCTGGTACAATATTCTGTAAATATTCTGGATCTCCCGAATTTTTTCGGTAGTAAACCCGCGACGCCTCAAACCAATTGAATTTACTCCGACGTAAGACAGAGGTTCCCTTCCCGCTTTCACAAAAGGAGGAACATCTTTTCGCACCAGGGATCCCCCTGTGACAAAAGCATGGCTTCCTATACTACAAAACTGCTGTATGGCAGCCATTCCTGCAAGAATTACATAGTCACCTACATTAATATGTCCCGCCAGGGTACTGTTATTCGAAAAGATACAGTTATCACCCACAACACAATCATGCGCGATATGACAATAGGCCATGATCCAGCAGTTACTCCCAATCTTGGTTTTCATCCTGTCTGTAGTCCCACGATTGATGGTCACACATTCCCGAATAGTTGTATTATCACCTATTTCTGTAATAGTGTCTTCGTCATTGAATTTTTTATCCTGAGGAACTGCAGAAATTACTGCGCCTGGAAAAATATTGCAATTCTTGCCAATCCTGGCCCCTTCCATTATAGTAACATTGGAACCAATCCAGGTACCTTCCCCAATCACCACATTATTGTGGATAGTGGTAAAAGGCTCAATAACTACATTTTTTGCAATCTTGGCTCCGGGATGAACGTATGCTAAGGGTTGATTCATAATTTTTATTTTTGTTTTACGATTTGTGCCATTAAAATGGCTTCGGTCACCAGCTTTCCATTCACATATGCGTAACCCTGCATTTGACATATCCCTCTTCTAATAGGAGACAATAGTTCCAGTTTGAAAACCAAAGTATCGCCGGGAACTACCTGCCTCTTGAACTTAACATTGTCTATTTTCATAAAAAATGTGAGGTAATTCTCAGGATCGGGAACAGATTTAAGAGCGAGAATACCACCTGTCTGCGCCATTGCTTCCACCTGAAGTACTCCGGGCATTACAGGCTTTCCGGGGAAATGACCTACGAAAAAAGGCTCGTTCATAGTGACATTTTTGACACCTACAACAGTATCGCTTGTCAACTCAATGATCTTGTCTACCAATATAAAAGGCGGCCTGTGAGGCAGGATATTCATGATCTCATTCACATCCATCAAAGGCTCTTTGTCAAGATCATATTTAGGCACATTATTCCTTTTCTCGGTCTTAATGATCTTAGAAAGCTTTTTGGCGAATTGCGTATTTACATAATGACCCGGTTTATTGGCAATAACTTTTCCGCGTATACGCGTACCTACTAACGCCAAATCTCCTATGACATCAAGCAGTTTGTGTCTTGCCGCTTCATTGGGATAATGTAAAGTAAGATTATCTAAAACTCCATTCGGCTTGACAGCGATATTGTCTTTTTTAAATGCCACGCGCAGCTTGTCCATAGTCTCAGGACTCAATTCCTTATCTACATAAACTATGGCATTATTCAAATCCCCTCCTTTTATAAGACCATGCTCCAAAAGAGTTTCAAGTTCATGAAGAAAACTGAAGGTACGGGCATTGGAGATCTCCGATTTAAAATCGGATAACTTTTGAAGGGAAGCATTTTGAGTTCCCAGGACCTTTGTTCCAAAATCGACCATTGCGGTCACCTGGTATTCATCTGAAGGCATTACAAGAATTTCACTTCCCGATTGTTCATCGTGGTACCGAATGACATCTGTTACCACAAATTCTTCCCTGTCGCATTCCTGCTCTTCTATACCGGCTTCTTCAAGCGCTTTTACAAAGAATTTGGAAGAACCATCCATAATAGGAGGTTCGGCAGCATCAAGTTCAATGATAATATTGTCAATTTCAAGACCCACACAGGCTGCAAGTACATGTTCTGAAGTTTGAATGGTGACTCCATCTTTTTCAAGGTTTGTTCCTCTTTGTGTGGTGACAACGTAATTAACATCGGCTTCCACCATCGGATTCCCTTCAATATCTGTTCTTACAAAACAGTAACCGGTATTATTTTGAGCCGGTTTAAATGTAAGAGTGACTTCATTTCCAGTATGAAGCCCCACTCCCTGTAAAGAAACTTCTTTACTTATGGTGCGCTGTTTAGCCATTATTTGATTGTTTTTTTTCTAGTTTGGTTAAGCGGTCTTCTATTTTGGGTAAATTTCTGAAATGTACGTAAGCCTTGTTGTAATCATTATAGCCAAATGCAGGAGAACCCTGGATCATTTCGTTGTCCTTGATATTACGACCTATTCCCGATTGAGCCTGAATTTTCACTCCGTTCCCAATTTGAATATGACCTGCAATACCCACCTGTCCACCAATAAGGCAGTTTTTTCCAATTTTTGTTGAGCCGGCAATTCCCGTTTGAGCCGCAATAGCAGTATTTTCTCCCACTTCTACATTATGAGCGATCTGGATCTGGTTGTCCAGTTTAACCCCGTTCCTGATTATAGTAGACCCAAGTGTAGCCCGGTCAATAGTAGTACCGGCACCAATATCCACATTATCTTCAATAATAACATTGCCTATTTGTGGCACTTTTGAATAAACCCCTTCCTGGTTGGGCGAAAAACCAAAACCGTCGGCCCCGATAATTACACCTCCATGAAGGGTACAGTTATTACCTATAATAGTTTCAGAATAGATCTTTGCTCCGGGAAAGATAGTTACGTTATTCCCTATCTTGACATTATCTCCAATATATGTATTAGGAAAGATCTTTACATTCTCACCAATTTTCACCTGCTCTCCCAGGTATGAAAATGCACCCAGGTAAAGATTATCACCATAAGTAACAGAATCTGAAATAAAGCTAGGTTGCTCAATTCCCGATTTGTTCAATTTCACCTGATTATAATATTCCAGCAGCTTTGAAAATGCCGTATAAGGATCCTTTACTTTAATAAGGGTAGTAGACAATTCATCTTCTGCCTTAAAATTATTGCTCACTATTGTAATAGTAGCTTTTGTGGAATAAATAAAGGAGGTATATTTAGGATTGGCCAAAAAGGTAATAGACCCGGCAGTTCCTTCTTCAATCTTTGCAAGCCGGTCGACCTCTGCCCCGGGATTTCCTTCTATCTCCCCGTCGAGGATACCTGCTATTTGAGTTGCTGTAAACTTCATTCTGGCAAAAGTAAAAAAAATGAGTTAATCTTTAGGTTTCGGGTAGCAGATATAAAATTTCGTCACCGGCTTCGAAAGTGCTTTTAGGTTAAAGTGATCTGAGGCTTTAATAACGTCGGTAATTTTTCCACTTTTGAACAGGATATGGATCTTTTCATCTTCCCGCTTGTACGCCAGGTTGCTAATATCTCCACTGAAAACGAAATACCCGGCCTCCTCCCTGCTAATATTATAACGTGACATAGCTTTTTGAAGATGGCTTTCCAGTTTTTCTTCAGAGATCGGTTTTTTCTTCAGTTTGATCTTTAGCAGGTCCCGGTTGATGATCATTTGACACAACTTACTCAGCACAAAATCTTCATCATGCGCCCATTCTTTCATTGCTGAAAGTATATCATAGTCGTCAAGCCGCGCAAATATATGTAAGGTGTCTTCTGAAAAATTTTCGGCTGTTACCTGCTGCTGTAAAAAGTGATTTAGAGCTGTGCTTGCAAACAAAGTGCGACCTGAATTCACAAGTTCCTTCGCCCGCTGAAGCATTCTTATCAAAAGCTGTTCGGCCACAACACCGGTTTTATGCAGGTAGACCTGCCAGTACATAAGCCTGCGTGCTAAAAGGAATTTTTCTACCGAATAGATCCCTTTTTCCTCCACCATCAACTCATTGTTCACCACCGTAAGCATGCTTATAAGCCGCTCACTGTTGATATTTCCTTCGGCCACCCCTGTGTAGAAACTGTCGCGCTTCAGGTAGTCCATTCGGTCCATATCGAGCTGACTTGAGATAAGCTGACAAAGAAATTTCCGGGGATATTTTCCGCGGAAAATTTCAATGGCCATAGTTAATCTTTGGTTAAACTGGCGGTTCATTTCTTCCATAAAAAGAAATGAAATGGTCTCATGGCTCACCCCCTCAACAATGCTGTGTTCCATCGCATGAGAGAATGGGCCGTGCCCTATATCGTGGAGCAGGATAGCAATTTGCAGTGCCTCCTCCTCTTCCGCAGAGATTTCTACTCCCTTAAGTCTCAACACCCTCACGGCTTTTTGCATTAAATGAAGGCAGCCAAGAGCATGGTGAAAACGGGTGTGATGTGCGCCGGGATAGACCAGGTAAGACAGCCCCATTTGAGAAATTCGCCGCAGTCTTTGAAAATACTTGTGCTCCATAATATCAAAGAGCAGCTCATTGGGTATGGTAATAAATCCGTAAATTGGATCGTTTAAAATCTTGAGTTTGTTTCCTGGAAGCAAGCCTGGTCTTTTAATTATTAATGTCAACAAAGATACATATATGAACGATATCAAAATATTATGGGTAGATGACGAGATCGACCTTCTTAAACCTCACATTCTTTTCCTGGAAAGCAAGAATTATAAAGTCTACACCTGCCAAAGCGGGACCGAAGCTTTGGAAGAAATTGAAAAGGAGAATTTTGATATAGTTTTCCTGGACGAGAATATGCCGGGACTTTCGGGTCTGGAAACGCTTTCAGAAATTAAAGAAAAACAGGCTAACGTTCCCGTGGTTATGATCACCAAGAGTGAGGAGGAATATATTATGGAAGAAGCCATAGGCTCCAAAATAGCAGATTACCTTATAAAACCAGTGAACCCCAACCAGATCCTTTTAAGCTTAAAAAAGAATCTCGATCATTCCCGATTGGTTTCAGAAAAAACTACTTCCAGCTATCAGCAGGAATTTAGAAAGATCGCAATGGATATGGCGATGATCAATTCCTATGAAGGATGGGCAGAACTTTATCAAAAACTGATCTATTGGGAACTGGAACTTGAGAATATTGAAGATTCCGGAATGTTTGAAATTCTGGAATCCCAAAAAACCGAAGCCAATCTTCAGTTTTGCAAATTTATAGATAAGAATTACCCTAAGTGGTTTGAAAAGAATGCAGATGCTCCCGTCATGTCCCACACCCTGTTCAAAGAAAAAATACTGCCCGAGCTTAGCAAAGAACAACCTACGCTCCTGGTGGTGATCGATAATCTTAGATATGACCAGTGGAGGGCCTTTGAACCTGTAGTAAACAACTACTATAAAAAGGAAAAGGAAATGCCATTTTACAGTATTCTGCCAACGGCAACACAATATGCGCGGAATGCAATTTTCTCCGGACTCATGCCCAGTGAGATGGAAAAACTTTATCCCAACCTTTGGAAAAATGACACAGAGGAAGGTGGTAAAAATCTTCATGAAGCTGAATTTCTACAGGCACAGCTTAAGCGGCTGGGAAGCAATATTAAGCACGAATACCATAAGATAAGTAGTCTTAAAGCAGGTAAAAAGCTGGTGGATAATTTTAGGAGCCAAAAAGATAATGACCTAACGGTGGTGGTTTACAACTTTGTCGACATGCTTTCCCATTCAAAAACCGAAATGGAAGTTATAAAAGAACTGGCTTCCACTAATAAAGCCTATCGCTCGCTTACGCACAGTTGGTTTAGAAACTCCCCACTCCTGGAGATCATCCAGCAGGCCCAGAACCTCGGATTTAAATTAATACTTACCACAGACCATGGAACCATTAATGTGAAAAATCCATCTAAAGTTATTGGTGACAAACAGACAAGCCTCAACTTGAGATATAAAACAGGAAAGAGCCTCACTTACGAGGAAAAAGATGTTTTGGCGGCTCCCAATCCTAAAACAATTCATCTACCGGCAATAAACATGAGTAGTTCTTTCATTTTTGCCAAAGGAGACCTCTTCTTTGCCTATCCAAATAATTACAATCATTATGTAAGTTATTACCGTAATACTTTTCAACATGGTGGTGTCTCAATGGAAGAAATGATCATACCCTTTAGTGTGTTATCTCCTAGATAACAAGAATTTAACTATCTTTATCGCCCCAAATCTTAATGTTTTTGAATGGAAGTAACTTACCTTCTATCTGAAATTGAAACTGTTGCCCGTGAGCTTCTGGAAAAATCCAAAAGCAAAACCCTTTTATTTTATGGTGAAATGGGAGCGGGAAAAACGACATTAATAAAAGCACTTCTCAAGGCCTTAGGTGCCGTGGATATTGGTGCCAGCCCTACATTCTCCCTTGTAAATGTGTATGAGACTGAAAATGGTACGGTAAATCATTTTGATTTTTACCGAATTAAAGATGAATCTGAAGCCTGGGACATGGGTTTTGAAGAATATTTGGATTCCGGGAACTGGAATTTTATAGAATGGCCTCAAAAAATTGAAAATTTTATTGAAGAGGAGCATCAAAAAGTGGAAATATATAGATAGTTGAAAAGGATGCAAGAAAGTTAAAGTTTTGTTAATTTTGAGGAATTTATTCTAAAGGCTATCAGGAAATCCCTGTGCGAATTTTCTTTCGTTTTCGGGTTTTTCTTGCTGTATTTGTATTATACGGAAGTCATTGAACGAAAGAAGAATTATTTTAACTGTATTTTTTTTAATACAATATTTTAAGAGTTTGAAGATTTTTCCTTCAAAAAAGCGGCAAAAGTACGAATAATGCTCTAACTATTAGCGGTTTAGTTTTTTCTAGGTTTGTATCAACAAATCGAAACATACACAACCTTTAAAAAACTATATCATGAAAATTAAAGCCCTTTTCCTAGCCGTTTCTATCTTTGGAGCAACTTTCTTTGTAACTTCCAACACAGATAACGACAATAAAAATGAAGTTCAAAAAAACAGCTGTCGACATGAGGAAGATCAAAATTCCTGCTAACGGGTAGTATTATTAGCTATATTATATTGCATTTTCACCTTATTTATTTTATTTATATGAAATTTTCCCAAGCGGTCCCGTTTGGGAAAATTCTTTTTTTACCTATGAGAGTAAATATTACCAAAGTGTTAATGTTGCAGTTTGGACTTATTTAGGAAAAATTACTCCTCTATTTCTTACTATTAATTTGGTTTTTCACCTGCAAACATTGGTGGTATCATGTTATTATTAGTACCCACTAATAATGTATGCATACCAATTAATTATTGCTATTTATGAAGATGTTTATATGGTAAAGGAGGATATATTGATACTAATCAATTAATATATTTAGCTCCTTTTTTTATTATAATTCTTTCCATTGTTTATTTAATCAGGATAAAAATTTTCGATCGTATTTATGGGATAGATCTCACGGAAATAGAACGCGAAAACATCTCTCCTTTTTCCCCTTTTTCAGATAAAGAATATGATGAAATAAAGGAATTCAGAGAAGATTCAGAATCGGCCAATGAAGTCCAGGAAGACTATTACGTCAAACTCTAATTCTCCCACTCCCTAAAAATGTCGTAGTTTTATCTTTGTGACCAGTTAACATTATGACAGAACATGTATCTCCTTTTACCCGGGAACAATTGATTCCGCAGGAAGAAACCCTTGAAGTCTACAAACACAAAGGCCAGTTGTTTATTGGCATTCCCAAAGAAAACGCCTACCAGGAAAAGAGGGTCTGCCTTAGTCCCGATGCTGTTGCGGCAATGACGGCTCACGGTCACCGGGTGCTAATCGAATCGGGTGCAGGAGAAGGAGCGAAATTCAGTGATAAGGATTATTCTGAGGCAGGAGCCGAAATCACCAAAGACACTAAAAAGGTCTTTTCCTGTCCCATGATCCTTAAAGTAGAGCCGCCTACACTGGAGGAGCTGGATCTTGTAAATCCGCAGACAACAATAATATCTGCACTCCAGTTAAAAACACAGGAGAAAAGTTATTTTCAAAAACTTGCTTACAAAAGGATCACTGCCCTTGCTTTTGAATTTATTAAAGATGACGATGGCACCTATCCTGCGGTAAGGGCGCTTAGTGAAATTGCCGGTACAGCCTCCATTCTTATTGCTTCCGAAATTATGAGCAACAATCCTGCGGGAAACGGTCTCATGTTCGGTAATATAAGCGGAGTGCCGCCCATTGAAGTTACAATTTTGGGTGCTGGGACAGTTGGGGAATTCGCTGCCCGTTCGGCTCTGGGACTCGGGGCAAATATTAAGATATTCGACAACTCCCTCACAAGGTTACGGGCCGTCCAGGCTAATTTGGGCAGGCCTTTGCACACCTCCACCATACAGCCAAAAAATCTTAATCAAAGCTTTAAAAAGAAGTGATGTGGTCATTGGTGCAGTGCGGGGAATCAATCGTTCACCAATTCTGGTAACCGAAACCATGATAGAGCACATGAAAAAAGGTGCCGTGGTTATTGATGTAAGCATTGATATGGGAGGTTGCTTTGAAACCAGTGAGGTCACCACTCACGATAAACCCACATTTGTAAAAAGCGGAGTGGTACATTATTGCGTTCCTAATATTCCTTCCCGCTATGCCCGCACAGCCTCTCTCTCCATTAGTAACATTTTCACGCCTTATCTTTTGCATATCGCCGAGCAGGGCGGACTCGAAAATACTTTAAGATTTGACAGAGGTCTCCGAAATGGTTTGTACTTTTACCACGGAATTTTAACCAACAAATCTATTGCAGACTGGTTTGATCTCTCTTACAGGGATATCAACCTCCTTATCTTTTAATTCTCAATGAAATTTATTCACAGACTCGGTTATTACCTTGGAGGTTTTGCCATTGGTTTAGTCATACTGGCATTTTTTTTAAGCGGAAAAAAAACATCCTGCGCCTATGGACCGGATGCCCGGGTACTCAAAAATATCAGACTAAAAGAGAGAGCTTATTCTGAAGAAGCAAAAGCTGAAATTGAGAGGCTGCAAATAGATACAGCCTCAATTACCGGAGTTCTTAAAAAGGGAGATATCGACTTCGGCCGAAGCAATACAGATCTGGATTCCTGCAAAACCTATATGGTTACAGGAAACTCAGTTTCAGGAGAACTGGAAATGCTCTTCGAAAACTGTGATTCCACTGCTACCCTTCAGAAGATCTGGAGAAAATAAAAGACCGCTCCGCTGCAAGAGCCAAGAGGCAAGAACCAGGATAGTGATTAGATCCATTTGTTTTTCCAGATCCTTATTATAGATCCTTTGCCGTTGATTCATTTAAAAATATCCCCTTAAAATTCAATCCTTAAACCTTAAACCATAAACCTGGAACCTTAAACCTTTACAAGATCTGTCCTGCGTGTTCCTTAGTTTTCACTTTTGAAATCACATCAGAGATTACTCCATTTTCATCAATTACGAAGGTGGTACGGTGAATGCCATCATATTCTTTTCCCATGAATTTTTTGGGTCCCCATACTTTAAAGGCATTGATCACTTCCTTGTCTTCATCAGCCAATAAAGGAAAAGGAAGATCGTTTTTCTCTTTAAAATTTTGCTGTCGTTTGGGAGAATCGGCGCTCACACCTAGAATTTCGTAGCCTTTACTTTGAAAAGCTTCATAGTTATCCCTTAGGTTACAGGCTTCGGCGGTACAACCTGGGGTACTGGCTTTAGGATAAAAGAAAACTACAAGCTTTTTTCCTTTATAGTCTTCCAGTTTATGTTCATTTCCATCCTGATCTTTAGCAGAGAATTTTGGCGCCTTATCGCCGGGTTGAAGTGTTGTCATAATTAGTACTTTTGTTTCAAAGTTACATATTAATGACCAAGAAGGAAAAAGTTCAATTCGTCATAGACACCTTAGCCGAAATTTACCCCAATGTTCCAATCCCTTTAGACCATAAAGATCCTTACACGCTCTTGATCGCTGTATTACTTTCGGCACAAAGTACAGATGTACGGGTAAACCAGATCACTCCCCTCCTATTCGCCAAAGCAGATAATCCCTTTGCTATGGCGAAACTTTCTGAAGATGAGATTAGAGAGATCATTAAACCTGTGGGATTGTCCCCGATGAAAGCTAAAGGGATCTACGGACTTTCCAGAATTCTTATAGATAAGTATGACGGGGAGGTTCCGGCAGATATTGATGCCCTGGAAGAACTTCCTGCTGTAGGACATAAAACAGCCAGTGTTGTCATGTCCCAGGCTTTTAATATCCCCTCATTCCCGGTAGACACCCATATCCACCGACTCATGTACAGGTGGAATCTTTCAAATGGTAAAAATGTAGTGCAGACAGAGAAGGATGCAAAAAGGCTTTTTCCAAGGGAATTATGGAATGAACTTCACCTGCAAATAATCTGGTACGGGCGGGAATACTCTCCGGCCAGGGGGTGGGACCTTGAAAAAGATATTATCACCAAAACCATCGGGCGTAAAAAGGTGCTGGAAGAATATCATAAAAAAAAGACCCGCAGTTAGCAGGTCTTTTTTTTGGTTAATTCAAAATTGATTCAAATTCCATCTTTTTATAAGTGCTTATTTTCAAAGCCTTAGAGTAGTTCAAAAGGAAATTAATTGTTTCCTTTTTTGGGGACATTGTTTTCAATTTTTTTCGAGAGTAAAGTTTTGCCATTATTGGTTATTTAAGATTGTAACTTAATAACGGCCAGACTTTAATCTTATTGTACTAATTAGTTAAAACTAAATTGTGTTTCTCTATAACTTTTCGCAGGTTTATCAAAGCGTATCTCATTCGGCCCAGGGCAGTATTAATACTCACTCCTGTTCTTTCTGAAATTTCTTTAAAACTCATGTCTTTATAGATCCTCATTACCAGAACTTCAAGTTGATCTTCGGGCAATTCCTTGATCAACTCCTGAACATCGGCTTCGATCTGGTCCTTGATGATCTGCTTTTCAGCATTTAGATCGGAGTCACACAAAACAGAAAAAATATTGAAATCCCCGCTATTCTCGAACTTGGGCATTCTTTTGTTTTTCCTGAAATGGTCAATGACAAGGTTATGAGAAATTCGCATCACCCAGGGAAGAAATTTACCTTCTTCATTGTACTTCCCCCTTTTCAGGGTTCTAATTACTTTAATAAAGGTATCCTGAAAAATATCTTCAGCGATGTCTTTATCAAAGACCTTTGAAAAGATAAAACTGTAAATTCTTTGTTGATGTCGGTTGATTAGAATAGAAAGTGACTGCTCGTCTCCTTCCATATAGCTTTTCACAAGAAAAGCGTCGTTTGCCTGGGCGTTGTCCATAAGAGTTACTTTTTCAGGCTGTTGGGGTGGCCTGACGGTTAGTTATTACAAGTTCAAAGTAACTTTATGCTATAGGCAAATTCTGGTTTAAGATTATTAACAGCAAATATAACAGGAAAATTTTCACTTAAACAAATAAAAGGTTAATGTTTTTAACAATTTAATTACCACTAAGTTATATTCCCCCACCCGGAAGCTGAAAAATTTGAAGATTAAGTACCTTTGCAAATTCAACAGAAATTTAGGTATGCAAGTAGATATCTCAGGAGTAGATCCAAAAGAGAATATAATTATAAAAGGAGCCCGCCTCCATAACTTAAAGAACATAAATGTCATAATCCCGCGGAATAAGCTGGTGGTCCTTACCGGCCTATCGGGATCGGGGAAATCTTCACTGGCCTTTGATACATTATATGCTGAAGGTCAGCGTCGGTATGTGGAAAGCCTTTCCTCCTACGCCCGGCAATTTCTTGGCAGGCTCAATAAGCCATTAGTTGATTCAATCAAGGGTATTGCCCCGGCCATTGCTATTGAACAAAAGGTGAATTCCACTAACCCCCGTTCTACCGTAGGGACTTCTACTGAAATTTACGATTACCTCAAACTGCTTTTTGCCCGTATTGGAAAGACCTATTCCCCTGTTTCGGGCGACGAGGTAAAAAAGGATACGGTGACCGATGTGGTGAATTATGTAAAAACTTTTCCTGAAGGTTCAAAAATGCTGCTTTTAGCACCTGTTCATGTTGAGCAAAGCCGTACCCCCGAGGAAAAACTGAAGGTCCTCCTTCAGCAGGGTTACAGCCGAATAAAATTTAAAGATGAAGTACTGAGGATCGATGAAACAGACCTCTCTAAAATAGAAGAAAAAGACCTGTTCCTGGTAGTTGACAGGATCGTCACTAAAGATGAGGAAGATTTCCTGAACCGCCTGGCAGATGCCATTCAAACTGCCTTTTTTGAAGGGAAAGGTGAACTGTTTATTGAAAATCTTTCAGATAAAAAACTAAGACAGTTCAGCAATAAATTTGAGCTGGACGGTATGACTTTTCTGGAGCCTAACGTGCACTTATTCAGCTTTAATAATCCTTATGGTGCATGCCCAAAATGTGAAGGTTACGGCGATGTCATTGGGATTGATGAAGATCTTGTGATCCCAAATACCGGTCTTTCTGTTTATGAAAATGCTATTTTTCCCTGGCGCGGGGAAAGTATGAGCTGGTATCGTGATCAACTGGTGAACAACAGCCATAAATTCAATTTTCCTATTCATAAACCTTATTTTGAATTGACCCAGGAGCAAAAGGATCTCGTTTGGAACGGAAATCAATATTTTGAAGGTTTAAATCAATTCTTTGCTTTCCTGGAATCCAAAGCTTACAAGATCCAGAACCGTGTAATGCTTTCCCGCTACCGCGGAAAAACAAGATGTTCTGTTTGTAAGGGTAAAAGGTTGAGACCTGAAGCCAATTACGTAAAGGTAGGAGGAGCTAACATCACCCAGCTGGTGGAAATGCCTATTGATAAAGTTTCAGAATTTTTTGACCAGCTGCAGCTTAGTGAATCTGATGCTGCCATTGCCAAGAGACTTTTAACCGAAATAAGGAACAGGCTTGGATTCCTTTCAAAAGTGGGATTGACCTACCTCACCCTGAACAGAAAGTCCAATACCCTCTCGGGAGGGGAATCCCAAAGGATCAACCTCGCAACTTCATTAGGAAGCAGCCTGGTGGGTTCTATGTATATTCTTGACGAACCTTCCATTGGCTTGCATCCCCGCGATACATTAAAACTCATTGAAGTTCTAAAATCTCTTCGGGATCTTGGTAATACTGTGATCGTCGTAGAGCACGATGAAGATATTATGAAGGCTGCCGATGAGATCATCGATATTGGCCCCGAAGCCGGAACCAACGGCGGGGAAGTTGTCGCCTCAGGAACTTTTAGTGATATCCTGGTTTCAGATTCTCTAACCTCTCAATATCTAAATAATACTCTCCAAATTGAGGTGCCGTCCAAAAGACGGGATTACAAATATTTTGTTGATGTCATTGGGGCCAGGGAGAACAACCTAAAGAATATTGATGTGAGATTTCCGCTAGGTGTCTTTACCGCTGTAACGGGAGTTTCCGGAAGCGGGAAAAGTACGCTGATCAAGCGAATTCTCTATCCTGCCATGACTAAAGAGATTAGCGGTTATGGTGAAAAAGCCGGCCAGTTCACCAAAATAGAAGGGAAATTCAGTAATATAACTTCAGTAGAATTTGTAGATCAAAATCCAATTGGGCGTTCCTCAAGGTCGAATCCGGTGACCTACATTAAGGCCTATGACGACATCAGGAATTTATTTTCTAATCAAAAGCTGAGTGATATAAGAGGATATAAACCAAAGCATTTTTCTTTTAACGTGGATGGCGGTAGATGCGAAACCTGCAAAGGGGAAGGTGAAGTGACTATTGAAATGCAATTCATGGCCGATGTACACCTGCTGTGTGAAACCTGCAATGGAAAGCGCTTCAAAAAAGAGATCCTGGAGGTAAAATTTGCTGATAAAAATATTGATGATGTTCTCAATATGACTATCGATGATGCTGTAGCTTTCTTTGCCGAAAATGGGGAAGATAAGATCACTTCAAAGCTAAAACCCCTGCAGGACGTAGGATTAGGTTATGTACAGTTAGGGCAAAGCTCCTCCACTCTTTCTGGTGGGGAAGCTCAAAGGATCAAACTGGCATCCTTTCTCGTCAAAGGGAGTTCAAAAGAAAAAGCACTTTTTATCTTTGATGAACCCACTACCGGTTTGCACTTCCATGATATTCAGAAGTTATTAAAATCATTTAATGCGCTATTGGCAAAGGGCCATTCGGTCATTGTGATAGAACATAATATGGACCTGGTTAAATGTGCAGATCATGTCATCGATCTTAGGCCTGGAAGGTGGTGAAGCCGGTGGCCGGCTTATAGCAACCGGGACTCCCGAAGAAGTAGCAAAAAATAAGGAATCCTACACTGCACCCTTCCTGGCAGAGAAGTTGTAAAAATATCATTTTAGGCACCCATTATTTAACAGTGGGAAACTTTAAATAACGATTCTTGGCATAGCCTTTGAATTAAATTTAATGATTGCAAGAGTAATGTTTTTATAATTTATTGTAATTAATAATTTTTGGTTGGTTAGTTTGGAAACCCCGTATAGCTCAATGCTTACGGGGTTTTCTAATTTTTGGCACGTAGTTTGAATGTAATTAGATGTACTGGCAAAACAGTATAATAGTTTAATCTTTAAATCCCCTTATTATGAAAAAATTTTACCTCTTATTGACTTTGCTGGTGGTCGGATTTTCTGCCAAAGCTGCTCCTGCAGCCGGGGAGAATTTTGAGCGTCGTGGTTATGAAGATGCTTTTATTTTCGTAGAAAGAGGGGTTGAATTTGCCGTTTTTCCTGACGGACAGTTTGATTTCTTCTTTAACTCCCGAAAAAACTTCAACCGTATTCCACCTCATATTAACTATAGCTATAACTCCGGTTACAATTACGGTCCCTTTGTACAGTATGATGATTTTGGAGCCGTGATACAAATTGAAAATGTTCCGGTTTATTATGACTACTATGGAAGGATCATTCAGGCTGGACGTGTTCAAATTAGATATAATGCCTATGGAATGGTGAACAGGATTGGAAATATGTTCGTCAACTATAATCCTTATCGCCAGTTCACCCATACTTCAGGGTATATCAATAGCAGGAATGTGCATTATGTTTATCGCCCATGGCACGATTACTACATGAGACCAAATTCCCACTATGCAGTGGTTTACAATGAACCATACCGCCTGTACTATGAACCTAACAGGATGAGGTACAATTCATATAAGAAGTATTACCACAATAATTATTATAACAACAACTCTTTTCAAAAGAGCTATTATAAACCCGGAGAGAAAGTTACTTCTTACCAAAGAGGAAGAAGAGTGGAAGACCAAAGGGATATTAGAACCCATAACCCGGCTCCACGGGCAGCAGCTTCAACTTCTCAGTTTAGAGAAGAAAGAAAGGTACGAAGCACCACAACTGCTCCTCAAAGAGCAGAAGTTGGAAACAGAAATTCAAGAGTGGAAACTCCTGCAGTACAGCAACGGGTTGTTCGTCAAAGTAGAGCGGCAAATGTTCCTGCTCAAAGCAGCGCACAGCAAAAAAGCAGAAGCTCTTCTGTAAACGCTACTCCCGCAAGACAGGTGCAGGCACAAAGCAGAACACAACGATCTGCGACTGTGAACTCTGCAACAGTACAGGAATCTCCTTCCTCCACAAGAGGAACAAGAAGTTCCAGAGGAAGTAATTAAAATTTAGTTTTGGTTGGTTAGTTGGTTGATCCCCGGTTGCAAATGCGCCGGGGATCTTTTTTTCAATAACCGCCTTCTGGTTAAACTTTACCGCTTCAGGAACCTGAAACTTTGGTTGATGATCTTATTTATTTCCGGAGAAAGCTTCAGCATATAAATGATCAGAACGTAAAGAAGAGCGATAATTCCCGACTTCAGGACAATATTCACCACCGGATGCCACGGGAAATTCCAGAAGTAAAATCCTAAGGAAAATAATCAAAATGAGAAGAAGGCTATATGCGGTTTCCTTTGTAAAAGGATGAATACGGAATTTCTTCAGCACCATCACCAGCTTAACAGTATTGTAGCAGGCAAAAGCAAGAAAGGTCGCCAGTGCAGCTCCCAGGAGATCAAAAATGGGGATCAGGACAATATTCAGGACAAACGCAAGGATGGCAAGAAAAACGCCAATTGCCAGTACCAGCCGGTAGTAATCTGAATTAAAAAGTATACTGTTATTATTCCCCAGCAAATTATCATAGAGTTTCACGCAACTAATCAAGATCACGATCGAATAACTAATCTGGTATTCCGCGGGAATTAGAGCGTAAAGCTGGGAAATATTGGTGATGATCAACAAAAAAATGAGTCCGCTAATAATTAGCAGGTTCAGGGAACTCTTTTCATAAAGGTCCAGAAGCCCTTTTTTGTCCCTTTTGTTGAGCAAAGTGGCCGTCATGGGATAAGTGATTTGGTGCATTGCCCTCGAGGGCACAGCGATCACAGAAGAAATATAAACTGCAATCCCGTACACCGCCACCATTTCTATGGGCAGGAACCTTTCTATCATCACCTTATCCAGGTCAAGCAGCACCATGGCGACCGATCCCGCGATGAGGATCAAAGCCGAATACTTCAAAATGAAAGACCTGTTATGCGGAAAAGAAAAACTCAACTTCGGGAAATATAAGCTGAAGGCATAAAACATCATGAATATTAGCCGCAAAATAAAAACAACGCCAACTGCATAAATGAAATTCTCAATGGAAATGTAACTGAAGTATACTGCAAGCAACAGCAGGGAAATACAAACCCGGTGGAACACCTCTTTCATGAAATTCCCAAAAACACTTTTATAATACACCTTTGCCCAGGCAAAAAAGATCTCGAAATATGAAGTCGCCAGGGCAATGACAAAAATGAGCCAGATGTAAGGCTTTACCAGCCCGTCCCCTTCAGAAAAGTAATTGAGCAGCAAGCCATAGGAAAAATAACCAATAAGACCGAGTATAAGTGAGATCCCCAGCGGTAAAAGCAGGATGACACTTAGCAGCTTATCCTTCTCCTCCTCGGAATCATAAGAGCTGTAAAACTTCACGAGGGTGTTGTGCACCCCAAAAGCCATAAGTGGCCAGATAAGATTTGCGGCCGATAGCAGGAAACCTACCAATCCGTAATACTCAGGCGTGAGGAAATTTGTGTAGAGGAACAGCGTGTTGATCGCTCCTATCCCAAATCCCACATAAGTGGTGGTAAGGTTTTTGGCCGACTGGCTAATGATGATCCCCATTAAAGCTGCTTTATTTGATTTGCCAGCTTCTTCGCCAGGTCCCGCCTGCTGTATTGTTGAAGCCCAATTGGATAAGATCTCAATTCCCCCTTTTTAAACAGCTCATACTTTTCCTGAAGAAAGGCTTTAATTTGCCCTTTTTGAGAGTACAGAAAATACGACCCTGTATTGGTTTCCTGGATGATCTTTTGAATATCGGCCTTTTCCGGTCCTACAGCAAGTATTGGTCGTTCACTTACCATATATTCAAATAATTTCCCCGGAATAATTCCCCTGGTTTCTTCACTGTCGATCTCGATCAACAGGAGCAGCTGCGAACTCCTTTGCAATTGCAAGGCTTCCGAATGAGAAACATAATTCTTTAAAACAAGCCAATCCTTTAAACCGGATTTCTGAATGCTCTCCAGTACCGGCTCTCCCACTGCTCCAATTAATTTAAGCTGAAAATCACGCGCAAAATCTTCATTTTCGCGAATTAATTCTGAAAGTGCCTGCCACAGGTTTTCAGGGTTTCTTCCCGAAAGCAAAGACCCGATATGAGAAAGGCTGAATTTTTCATCCATAGGAAGCTTTTCCACCTGCTCTGTATCGTAACCATTTGTGATCACTTCAATTGGTCGATTGGTTTTTGACGCGAATTCCTCCCGGGTGGTAAAACTGGTGGTGATTATTTTATCTGCGGTTTGCAGTACCTTTTTTTCCAGCTCTTCATGTTTTTTTCGGGATCTGGAAAGGAGCTTTAATTTGCTATGGTAGCCAATTTGCGTCCACGGGTCCCGAAAATCGGCTATCCACTTCACTCCTATTTCTTTTTTCAGCTGTAAACCAATAAGGTGCATGCTGTGAGGAGGTCCGGTGGTAATAATGGTATCGATCTCATGCTCCTTCAGATATTCTGAAAGATATTTTACTGAAGGTTTGATCCAGAACTTTCGGGCATCGGGAATAAAAAAGTTTCCGCGGATGAACAGCATCAACTTTTGCAAGAATCCCTGCTTTTGTTCCTTCGGAATAATTCCGGAGCTGATAGTTTTAGTATCCTTTTTTGGACAATAAACCTGCAAAAGCATAGGGCTCAAAAATGCCCTTTTTGAGCACCTTTATTCCTGAAGGTATTTCAGCTTCAAGAGAAGCATCTTTAAGAGGGTAATGAGGATTTTTTGGAGCGTAAACTATGGGGTCGATCCCATTTTCGGGAAGATATTTCACGAATTTGAGCCATCGCTGTACACCCGGGCCACCGGCCGGGGGCCAGTAATAAGTAACTATAAGTACTTTTTTCATAGCCCTGCTTAAAATGACAAATTATCTTCGTCTTATGCCCCAAACGATACCGCCAACCAGTAAAAGACCCAGCAGTATTGAACTTGCCAGTGCAATC
Source organism: uncultured Flavobacteriaceae bacterium (assembly GCA_963709775.1). GTDB lineage: Bacteria > Bacteroidota > Bacteroidia > Flavobacteriales > Flavobacteriaceae > Salinimicrobium. The sequence continues at coordinate 156,409 of CAVPXS010000005.1, forward strand.
GAACTTCCGGTTTTCACTACCTGTGGTTCAAACCTGAAGGTGATCTCGTGCTGCCCTGCCGGCACCATCATTGCCCGTAGCACATAATTCGCCCTAAAATGCGGGACTTCCTCCCCATCAATATAAGCCTGCCATCCGTGCTGGTAATATATTTCAGAAAAAACAGCCATTCCTCCATTTTCAGAAGAAGAGTTGTATACCAGTTCATTGGGTTGATATGATATCAATTCAATCTGAGCAGTAGTATCTACTGCAAACTGATTTTTTGGAAGTTGGTCTGCAAATTTCTTGTCTACTACGGCAACTTTTTTGGTATTGATCCCTTCCAGTGCCTTTATTGCCTCGTTCGCATTTTCCACCAGTTTCACCTCCTGTATAAACCAGGCATTCCCATTTGTTTCGGGATTTTCCTGCGCCACTGCACCTTCTTCGGTTGGAATAATAAAATATTTAGTGTTCAGCATATTGAGCACCTGCAGGTTGTTCTGCGATAAATAAAAATCGTACAATTCCTGCATCCTTCCGGGTTTGGCAGCATGATAACCTCCTACCGAATTATGGAAAAAGGAGGTTCGGGCGGTGTTGAAAGGGCTTCCGCTTAGATCAAAAACGCGGTAATGAGCATCATCTTTCATGATCTCCCGGTCTGCCACTGTAGGCTGAAATGGCTGGTTCACCACGCTCGAGCGCACAAAATCTTCACTGTCAACATACCTTTTATCCACTCCAACAAGGTCGAAAAGAATAAGAGCACCAAGTGCCAAAAAGGCGATATTCCGGGTGAATTTTTGTTTTAAGTAGAACCACAGAACTGCTGCAGTAAGCAGCACCAGAATTAAGGACCTAATAGTATCGGCAGTAAAGACAGCTCTCCGGTCTTCCTTCAAGGCCCGAACAAACTCAGGTCCCAACTGCTGAATCAAAACTCCGTCACTGGCACCTGTAAAGCTGAACAACATTCCTTTAAGCAACAGGAATAACAATGCAATTCCGCCGGTAATTATAGTCGCCCATTTTAGGGCAGTAAATTTTTCTATCATCACTTTCTTCCCTAAAGAACAACCTCGACAGACCCGCAATTGCAAGTACCGGAATACACAGTTCAAGTAGCACCTGAATGGAAGACACCGCTCTAAACTTGTTATAAAGAGGTACATAATTAATGAAGAAATCTGTTAGGAATCCAAAGTTCTTTCCCCATGAAAGCAGCAGGGCAAGTAGAGAACCGCCAACTATCCACCATTTTAGTTTTCCTCTCACAAGAAAAAGTGCAAAAACAAAAAGGAAAAGAACAGTTGCTCCAATATAAGCCGGCGCTCCAACAAAGGGTTGATCTCCCCAGTAAGTAGGCGCTGCTTCGGCAAATTGCGCAGCCTGCACTGGATTAGCACCCAACTGCAACAATTGATTATAAATGGCTGAATCTGTTCCTACATTCTCTGCACTGGAACCGCCCATAAATCTTGGGATGAAAAGATTGAAACTTTCCAGAACTCCATAGCTGTATTCGGTAATATAATTATAGTCAAGACCTTCAGTTTTTTCCGCAGTACCATCAGGAGTGATTGTGAGCCCTGTGTCGCCCCGGGTACTAAAATCGGCGTATTCCTGGGTAGCCATTAAATTGGTTGCATTGGCGCCAATAGCCAGGAGTACTGCGACCACCATAACTCCAAGGGCTTTAAAAAACTCTGGTAATTCTTTTTTCTTAATTGCATTGATGAGATAGACAATCCCAATGACGATCACCAGCAGGAGCAGGTAAAAGGTCATTTGAAAGTGATTTGCACTAATCTCCAGCGCCATTCCAAAGGCGAGCAATAAAAATCCGGGAATATATTTTCGCCTGAAGCACAGGAGTATTCCTCCAATTACCCATGGCATATAAGCTATTGCGTGAGCTTTGGCATTATGTCCCACTCCCAGAATAATGATGAGATAAGTTGAAAAACCAAACGCCAGGGCTCCCAGGAATGCTAACCTGTAATCTATTTTTAGGACCAGGAAAAGAATATACATTCCAATAAAATACAGGAAAAGATAGTCGGCCGGGCGTGGCAGAAATCGCAGGGCCCTGTCCAGTTCCTTTACGTAATTGTGCGGGTAATTAGCTCCTAACTGGTAAGTAGGCATCCCTCCAAAGGCAGCATCTGTCCAGTAAGGCTCCTCCCCTGTCTCTGCCCTAAATTCGTTTTGTTGCCGCGCCATCCCAATATACTGCGCAATGTCACTTTGAAATATCTCCTTCCCCTGAAGTACCGGATAAAAATATGCTAACGAAATAGCGATAAACCCGAGAACAACGAAAATATGAGGAAGAACTTTCTTAAGGGAAAAATTCATAGGAAGAGGATTTTGGAGCGGAAATTAGTCAATTTCTTCATAATCGATATACTCTCCCACGTCATTGTTTGATTTTGGAGTTTTCTTGGGCTTGCCTTCAATATTCACTTCTCCTTCCCGACGCTGTCGGGTTCTGGGATCGGACTGGCTAAACCGCTGCTCAAATTTCCTTCCTATCTTCTTCAACATCCACCGTAAAAGAAGAGGACCCAGCCAGCGCATTATAATTTTTAATCCAAAGTATATAAGCAGGACAATAAGAACTACTCTTAATACCTGGGATAATGAAGCTTCGTGCATTCCAAAAATTTTGGTAAAATTACCATTCTGCTCAAAGAAAACCATTGCTGCAGCCGAAAAAAATGATAAAATCTCTATATTTGATCGTAACCAATCAGCCCGAATATGAGAATCTACGCGACTTTTTTTATTTTTTTTCTCTGCGGAAGTTTTTTAGCCACAGCACAATATACAGAAACGATCAACTCCAACCGTCCCGGAAATTCCCAGGGGGCCTTTGCTGTAGGACCTAAGGTCTTACAACTGGAAGCCGGCGGGAAATTTGGTAACGACGATCACGAATTACGGCAAACAGAAACTGAACTTTGGGGAGTAGATTATGCTCTAAGATTCGGTTTGTTTTTTGAAGAACTGGAAATCAACCTCATGGGATCCTTTCTGGACCAAACCACCAGCTACATGGTAGGGGCAAATACTCAAAATTATGGAATAAGCAATTTTGATTCCAATACCATTGGGGTAAAATACCTTATATACGATCCCCACAAAAATGCAAAAGAGAAAAAACCAAACCTTTACAGCTGGAAAGCAAATCAACGCTTTGACTGGAGTGTTTTTATTCCTGCAGTAGCTGTTTATGGAGGAGCAAATTTTTCCTTTGGTGACAATCCATACTTGTACGAGGGGCAGGGAAAATTCTCACCTCGTGCAGCGATAATTACCCAGAACAACTGGGGCCCGTGGGTTTTAGTTCTAAACGTTATAGGTGATCAAATTGGAGAAGAATTTCCAACCTATTCTGGTATTGCTACCCTCACACATTCTTTTTCCAAAAAATTTGCCATGTTTGGAGAATTCCAGACCCTCATAAGTGACATTTACAGTGATGAAATTGCCCGCGGAGGTCTCGCATATCTTTTTCACAAAAATTTCCAGGCAGATATTTCAGGGCTTATCAATTTCAAAGATACTCCTTCTCGTTGGCAGGTAGCCGGCGGACTTTCCTATAGGTTTGACTGGCATAAACAGGACCAGTACCTGGAAGCCCAGGAAGAATTATAGAAGCACACACATAAACTAAGAACGGCAGAATGATAGATATTAGCGGTACTTACACAGACCAGTATCAGCTCACGATGGGACAGGTGTATTTTAGTAAAGGTGAAGCTGAAAAGACTGCAGTTTTCGACTATTTTTTCAGAAAACTACCATTTAATGGTGGTTTTGCAGTATTTGCAGGTCTCGAAACCCTACTGGATCTACTGGAAGATTTTAAATTTTCAGATAGGGATCTGGAATATTTAAATACCCAGGATTTTTCCAAAGATTACCTGGATTACCTGAAGGATTTCCGCTTTCGCGGAAAGATCTACAGCATGAGAGAAGGAGACGTGGTTTTTCCCGGAGCACCGGTGCTTAAGGTGGAAGCAAATATTATAGAAGCCCAGATCATAGAAACTCTGCTGCTGAATATTCTAAATTTTCAAACCCTCATTGCCACAAAAGCGGCGAGAATGGCCATCCAGGCAAAAGGCAGAACCTTAATTGATTTCGGCCTTAGAAGGGCTCAGGGGTTTGGTGGCTATCATGCCAGCAGAGCAGCTGTAATTGGAGGATTTGAAGCTACGAGTAATACCCGCGCCGGTAGGGATTTCGGTTTCCCGGTTTCAGGGACTATGGCTCATTCCTTTATTCAAAGCTATGAACATGAACTGGATGCTTTCAGAGATTTTGCAGAAACCCACCCTAAAAACACCATTTTACTCGTCGATACCTATGACACCTTAAAAAGTGGAATTCCAAACGCCATCCAGGTGGGAAAGGAAATGGAAAGCCGCGGCCATAAACTAAAGGGAATACGTCTTGACAGCGGGGACCTTGCTTACCTGGCCAGAAAATCAAGAGAAATGCTGGACAAGGCAGGACTCGATTACGTGAAAATTTCTGCTTCAAATCAGCTGGATGAACATGTGATCAAAAGCTTACTGGACCAGGAAGCTCCTATTGACATTTTTGGCGTAGGAACCAGCCTGGTGACCGGAAAACCCGATGCCGCGCTGGACGGGGTCTATAAATTGTCATTTTTCAAAGATAAACCCAGAATAAAACTTTCGGAAACTATCTCAAAAGTGACCTTACCACATCGAAAACAGGTGCTCCGCCTGCTCGATGACTCCGGGAACTTCCTCGGAGGGGACGTGGTGTGCATGGCAGGCGAGAAAAATCCGGAGATGATGTACCATCCTTTTGATCCTTTAAAATTCAGGTTTATTGGAGATGTGCAAAAAGAGGAACTTCTAAGCCTCGTAATGGAAGATCAAAAAAGATCCAATAAGAAGAGTAGCATTCAGGAAATTAAAGATTTCAGCAAAGAAAGACTGGCAAAACTTCCGCCGGAATATCAAAGGTTCAATAATCCCCATATCTATAAAGTGGGAATTAGTGAAAAACTCAGGGATGAACGAAATGACTTAATTGAGGAACATAAAAATAAAAGATCATGAAAACGCTAATCATTGTTGATGCACAAATCGATTTTATGCCGGGAGGTGCGCTCGAAGTGAAAGGCGGAGACAGGATCATTCCCGTAATCAATGAGATTTTACCCCATTTTGAGCTGGTTGTGGCAACCCAGGACTGGCACCCGGCGAACCACAAGAGTTTTGCGGAAAACCACTCCGGGAAAAATGAATTTGAAGTCATAGAACTTAACGGCCTGGAACAAAAACTCTGGCCCCCGCATTGTGTGCAGGGAACAAAGGGAGCAGATTTTCATCCCGCTCTGGAAACAAAGTCTGTAGAAGCTATTTTTAGAAAGGGAATGGATCCCGAAATAGATAGCTATAGTGGATTTTATGACAATGGGCACAAGAAAAGCACTGGCCTTAGTGGTTACCTGAAACAAAAAGGTGCTAGCGATCTTTACTTCTGCGGCCTTGCTGCAGACATATGTGTTTATTTCTCCCTGTTAGATGCCCTTAAGGAAGGTTTTAATGCCACTTTGATTGAAGATGCAGCCGTTCCCCTTCTTCCGGAGGAATTCGATAGCATTCGGAAGGATATAATCAGGAAAGGCGGAAAAATTATTAATTCCAAAGACCTCTAAAAAAGCCATTTTTGACACCTTATCAAAACAACCCACGAGCAGTTTAGTCACGCCACGAAATCTCCCTGGCTGATGAGCATAACCTAAATCAATTACTGCCTTACTATCTCCTGTGCCACCTGCGGGTAAACCACCATACTGCTGCCTGAAGAAAAGCGGTAAGCACCACTGAAGAAATTATATGCTGCAATGCCTGTAGCACCCCGAAAGAATAATTATCCCTGAATTTATTAGGTAAATCATATTCTATCACCAACTCCTGGCTCATATACCCAAGAAAGGCAAAAGCTACGACGAGAAAGGCATAGGTGAAGAAGAAAAAAAAGTTCTTCTTCCTCGTCCACTTGAAATAAACAGAAGCCGAAACCAGTACAAGCCAGCTCACCCAGATACTTATTTGGTAGTGTAACACCGAATCAAGCGCTTCCTGCAGCTCAGCACCATTGAGATCTCCAACGACTTTAAACAAGCTGAAAATTGGGTAAAGCAGTACAGCCAGAAAAAGGAATCTCAGAACATTTTTTTTTCGCATGGTAGATGGTTCGTAGTATTAATTTACGAAAACTAATTGGTCCAAATAAAAAACTCCCGCTTCTTTTGAGAAACGGGAGCTAATCTTGTAATGTTCTGAATTACTTTGCGATGTTTACCGCTCGTGTTTCCCTTATCACGGTGATCTTCACCTGCCCCGGATAGGTCATATCTGTCTGGATCTTTTGAGAGATTTCAAAGGAAAGGTTTGCCGCTTTTTCATCGCTTACTTTTTCACTTTCCACGATCACCCTTAATTCTCTACCTGCCTGGATAGCGTATGCTTTTTTCACACCTCCAAATCCAAAGGCGATGTCTTCCAGATCTTTTAATCGTTGAATATAAGAATCAAGAACCTGTCTTCTTGCACCCGGTCTTGCACCACTTATAGCATCACAAACCTGTACGATAGGAGAAAGTAACGAAGTCATTTCGATCTCGTCATGGTGAGCTCCAATGGCATTACAAACTTCAGGTTTTTCACCGAATTTCTCAGCCCATTGCATTCCCAGGATTGCGTGAGGTACTTCAGTTTCAGAATCCGGCACTTTTCCAATATCATGTAGTAAACCTGCTCTTTTAGCAAGTTTTGCATTCAATCCTAACTCGGCAGCCATTACGCCACAAAGCTTGGCAACTTCTCGCGAGTGTTGTAGAAGGTTTTGTCCGTAAGAGGAACGGTATTTCATTCGACCTACGATCCGGATCAATTCGGGATGTAATCCATGGATCCCAAGATCAATTACTGTACGTTTTCCAACTTCAATGATCTCTTCTTCGATTTGTTTAGTAGTTTTCTTTACTACCTCCTCAATACGTGCAGGGTGGATCCTTCCGTCGGTTACCAGTTTATGAAGAGATAAGCGTGCTACTTCTCTTCTAACTGAATCAAAACATGAAAGAATAATAGCTTCAGGAGTATCATCAACAATGATCTCTACTCCGGTGGCAGCTTCAATGGCACGAATGTTTCTTCCTTCCCTACCAATAATTCGCCCTTTTACATCGTCACTCTCCAGGTTGAAAACCGAAACGCAGTTATCTATAGCTTCTTCGGTTCCTATGCGCTGGATGGTATTTACAATGATCTTTTTAGCTTCCTGCTGGGCTGTTAGTTTTGCCTCTTCAATAGTATCCTGCACCAGTGCCATAGCATCGGCCTTGGCAGTGTCTTTTAATGATTCAATAAGTTGTGCTTTTGCATCTTCGGCAGAGAGACCGGAGATCACTTCAAGCTGCTGGACTTTGCTGTTGTGAAGTTTATCAACATCTTCCTGTTTCTTTTCAAGAACTTCACTGCGGTGATTGTAATCTGCGATCTTTTCTTCGAGATCCTTATTCAGGTTTTTATTTTTTGCGAGTTCACTGGAGACCTGAGATTCCTTATCCCTTACCCTCTTCTCGGCATCTGCGATCTTCTTATCGCGGGAAAGGATCACCTTTTCATGTTCAGACTTAAGTTCAATAAATTTTTCCTTAGCCTGCAGGATCTTGTCTTTCTTAATTCCTTCGGCTTCCTGTTTAGCCTCTTTTAAGATTCCCGAGGCTGACTTTTTTGCTCTTTGGATGATCCTGGATGCATTTTTCTTTTCGAGATATTTTGCTATCCCAAAACCAATTGCAAGTCCAAGGACAAGTGAAATAATAATAATCGCTATAGCTAGTGTATCCATTAGTTAGTTTTTATGTAAAAAAAAAGCCTGTACTAGTTGTCGATTTGTATAAACTCTTTAAATCACGTTTAGGGCTAACAAGCTGATCAAGGATCCGCTCAAAGGCGGCTTGCTTTTACAACTTAAACTCACCCTTTTTAAAGAATTGGTGTTGAGTTTATCAAAATAAATTAACTAATACAGGCAGTAACCTTTATATTATAATTCAAAGAACAGTTAAACCAAATGCTTGTCGAGCAAATCATTGAGCGCTTTCAATTTATCTTCAGCTAAAACTACATCGCTGCTGGTGTCAATTGATTTTTGCTCAGTTTGGGCAGCAAATTGTAAAGCACACATTGCCAGTACATCCTGCTTATCCCTAACGGCATAACTTTGCTCAAATTGCTTAATCATAAACTCGATCTTTTTTGCAGCCTTCCGTAAACCCTCTTCCTGTTCAGGAAGGATGGTCATGGGATAAACCCTGTCTGCAATTGAGATCTTTATTTTAAGCTGGTTTGACATTTTTTTATTCTTCTATTCAGAGAGGTGAACAATACATTGATCAATTTCCCTGATCAAGCTATTTATTTTTAGCTTGGTTTCTTTTTTATAATCATTACTGCCAAGCAACGCATTGGCGGCTTTGAGCGTTTGGACCCGATTATTAGAGGCTTCCAGGCTTTCCTGTAATTCCTGTTTTTCGGACCTTAGAGTAGTTAATTCCTCCTGAAGGTTTTGTTGTCTCTGCTCCAGTTTTTTATAATTCTGAAGCAACTTCTCAATCTTACCTTCAAGATTGTCAACTATTTCTGTTAAATCACTCATCAAAGCTAAACCTGCTGCTTACCCTCACAAAGTTAATATACCTGCCGATATATCCCAATATTTTGAACTCTATTTTAGATCCAGCTTTTAAAATAATTTTAACCTCCTCAAAAATAAGGGTTTAATTTTTGACGTTGGTTTGGTATCTTTAACCCGCTATTAAAAAGTAAAAATTTAAATCTACATGACAAGGTTCATTGCCCCTCTCCTATTCTTATTCAGCTTAACCATAACCGCCCAGGCTCCCATGGTACCAACAGACTATTTCGACGACCCCTTACAGGTGCCGTTGGCGTTGGCAGGAACCTTTGGGGAACTGCGTTCCAACCATTTTCACAGCGGGATGGATATCAAAACCCAGCAACGGGAAGGACTTCCCGTTTATGCTTCTGCGGAAGGCTATGTGAGCCGAATTAACGTTGCTCACTATGGATATGGCAAAGCGCTTTACATTCAGCACCCCAACGGTTACACTACAGTATATGCCCACCTGAAGAACTTTTCTCCCGAAATAGAAGCATATATCAAAAAGCTTCAGTATCAAAATGAGAGTTATGAAGTTGAAGTCTATCCAAGTGCTTCAGAATTACCTATAGAAAGAGGGGAATTGGTTGCAAGTAGTGGAAATACTGGCGGAAGCGGTGGCCCTCACCTTCATTTCGAGATAAGAGATGGGGAGCAACGACCAATGAATCCGTTTATGTTTGGGATCGAAATAGAAGACACACGAGCGCCAATCGTTTCGGGGGTCTATGTATATCCAAAAGGAGAAAGTGCTCATGTAAATGGTTCTGCTCAAAGACAGAAACTAAGATTAATTCCGCAGCAGGACGGATCATTTAAGGCAGAGGCAATCGAGGCTTGTGGAGAAATTGGCTTCGGGATCAATACCGTGGATCAACTCAATGCAGCTCCAAACCGCAACGGGGTTTACAGGATAGAAACCGGGGCAAACGGAGAAACTCTTTTTCAGGCAAATTTTGAAAGATTTTCTTTTAGCGAGACCCGTCACCTTAACCAGTTGATTGATTATGGTTACTACACACAAAACAACAGCCGAATCCAGAAGCTGTTTGTTGAGCCATCGAACCCCCTAAGCATCTACAGGGAAGTAAATAATCAGGGTTTTTTGAATGTCAAAGACAGCCTTTCTTACAATTATACCATCAAGGTGAGCGACTTTGCAGGAAATGAGCGAATTGTAAACATTCCCATTGAAGGAAAACACAGAAACGATATCATAGAAGATCCATCAAACATTACCGAATTCTTTGTGCCGGCAAATACCGGGGCACAGTTCGAAAGCAATGGAATTGATGTATACATACCCAAAAATAGCCTTTACCAGGACGCTTATCTTGATATTTCTTTTGAAGATGAAAAGATTAACCTGCACGAGGATGTGATCCCCCTTCATACCAACATAAGCATTGGTTTTGATGTGAGTAAATATAGACCCGAAGACCGGGAACAAATGTTTATTGCACAACTCAACAAATGGGGAAACCCCAGTTATTCCACCACCACAAAAGACGGGGAAAGATTTACAACCAAAACCCGAAGTTTTGGCACCTATACCCTGGCCCGGGATACCCAGGCTCCCAGGGTTGTACCTGTCAATTTTAAGGACGGCCAGTGGATCTCGGGGAACAAAGACCTTAAGGTAAAAATATCCGATGATCTTTCGGGTATTAGCAGCTATAGGGCTACTGTGAATGGGAAATTCATTCTTATGGAATATGAATACAAGCAAAACCTGCTCACTCACGATTTCTCGGACAATGTCATAACCGAAACCGAAAACCAATTGAAGATCGAAGTAATTGATAATGTAGGAAATACCACTATATTTGAAAGTACCTTCTTTAGAAAATAGATCTTCGGTTGAGAAAACTTATTCCTTTTGTACTGTGCTGCCTGCTTTTCTCATTCAGCTTATGGTCACAAACCGCAGTTATACAGGGAATTATTCTCGATGAAAACCTACAACCTGTTTCCGGTGCGACAATTTCCTGGAATGACAACGGTATAGCGAGTAACAATAACGGCTTCTACCAATTGGAGATTCCTGCAAACCGGGAAATTGAGCTAACGGTTGCACATATTGGTTTCAAAAATGTCATTTTCAAGGCTCTTTTAAGACCAGGAGAAGTCCTGGAATTCAATCCGGTTTTAAGCAGCCGGGTTGAACAAATTGGGGAAGTAGTCCTTCGGGAAAGAAGAGAAGAGTTCTCCGGAATCACCACTATTGATCCCGAAACCATTCGCAGCCTTCCCGGGGCGAATGCCGGAGTGGAAAATCTGCTCAAAACCCTTCCCGGGGTAAGCTCCAATAATGAACTCAGCACCCAGTATTCGGTGCGTGGAGGAAATTACGACGAGAACCTGGTTTACGTTAATGGAATAGAGGTTTACAGGCCTTTCCTTATCCGTTCGGGGCAACAGGAAGGTTTGAGCTTTGTCAATCCCGATCTAATTCGCAATGTACATTTCTCGGCAGGAGGTTTCCAGGCCAAATATGGTGATAAGCTTTCTTCGGTCCTGGATATTACTTATCGTCGTCCGGTTGATTTTAAAGCCTCTCTGGATGCCAGCTTACTTGGAGTAAGTCTTGCCGCGGAAGGAGTCTCAAAAAATGAAAAATTCAGTGTTCTTGCAGGGATAAGGTATCGCGATAACAGCCTTCTGGTAAAGGCAAGGGAAACTGAAACCAATTTTGAACCTCTCTTTGCCGATGCTCAAATAAATTTGATCAACCGCTTTAGCTCCAGGTTTGAAATAAGCTTTTTAGGCAACGCTTCATTGAATGATTACAGTTCTCAACCTTTAACACGGCAAACAAACTTTGGAACTCTCCAGGATCCCCGCGCCCTGATCATACATTATACCGGGAGAGAAGAAGACGTCTTCGAAACCCTTTTTGGAGCAGTCAAAGCCTCCTACAAGATCAATAAAAATTTCACTGCCCATCTTATGACTTCTGCTTATCATACCCGGGAAAAGGAATATTATGATATTATCGCGCAGTACCGGCTCGGGGAAGTAAACATGAATATAGGGGAAAAAGACTTTGGTAAAGTGGAATTTTCTGAAGGTGTGGGAGAACAGCTCACCCATGCGAGAAATAAACTGGATGCTCTTATTTTAAATATTAAACACACTGGTAATGTTAATATTAAAGACCATAACTTAAACTATGGAATTAAGTATACTCATGAAGACATTCGCGACAGGATAAGGGAATACGAGATCATTGATTCTGCCGGATTTGCACTGCGGCCTCCCCTGCCAGATTTTAAAAACAATCAGCCATACGAACCTTTTGATGCTCCTCTTGAACCTTTTACTTCAATAAGGGGATTTAACGAAACACAAATAGATCGACTTCAGACCTACCTGCAATGGAGCCACCGCAGGGATGTGAATGAACATGAATTATGGTTCAATGCCGGCGTAAGAAGTCATACGTGGATAGTTTCTTCTGAAGGGTATTCTGTTGATCCTAAGACCGTAATAAGCCCGAGGCTGCAGTTTGCCTTTAAGCCTGACTGGAAGGCTGATATGCTCTTCCGCCTGGCCGGGGGAATATATCACCAACCACCTTTTTACAGGGAGTTGCGCAGTTTCTCCGGAAGCCTTAATCCTGAAGTGGAAGCGCAGCAGGCAATACACCTCGTTTTCGGAAATGAATTCAGCTTTAAGACCTTCGATAGACCATTCAGGCTTACTTCTGAAATCTATTATAAGGATCTTGACAATGTGAACCCATATACTCTTGAAAACGTTAGGATAAGATATGCTGCCGAGAACAATGCCGAAGCCTATGCTTACGGTCTTGATCTAAGGCTCAACGGAGAGTTCGTTCCCGGAACAGAAAGCTGGCTCAGCTTCGGTTATTTAAAAACAGAGGAGAATATTAATGGCAAAGGTTTTATCGCCCGGCCAACAGATCAACGGTTAAAGTTTGGCTTGTTATTTCAGGATTATGTCCCTACCATGCAAAATCTCAGGATGTATCTAAACCTGGTTTACAACACCGGCCTCCCCGGTGGCTCACCTGCCTACGCCGATCCTTATCTTTACCAATCGCGCCTCCCCGATTACAAACGGGCAGACCTTGGACTTTCCTACCTGGTCAAAAGTGACAGATCCAGGGAAGATTTTTTAAGAGGGTTTAGAGAAGTTTCCATAGGTCTCGAGATCTTTAATATTTTCGATACCCAGAATTCTATAACGAATACATTTGTTAGGGATGTTTATACGAAAACGCAGTATGCAGTTCCTAATTATCTTACCCCACGGATCTATAATTTGAGAATAGGGTTCAAACTTTAAAATTTCTTATTTTTTCCCCTCCACCGGATGGGTAGCCGTAGGTCGGTGTGGGCAACCTAAGAAAATGTCACTCAGGAAGAAGTTCCAAGTGAAAACCTGGTGCTTGAAATGTGAAATTTGCGGGTAAAACCCGCTTTTATTTTTCAATAAACTCCTTCAGCACTTTCACCACATACTCTACTTCTTCTTTGGTATTATACCTCGAAAAAGAAAATCTAAGAGAAGGCTTTTTCAAGTCATCTTCAGAAAGGAAGGCACTAAGGACGTGTGAGCCCTGATCGCTTCCGCTTTGACAGGCACTTCCTTTGGAGCATGCGATACCGTGTAGATCTAACTGGAACAACAACATTAGGGCTTTCTCCTGGGTCATTGGCAAACAAACGTTGATAAGGGTATAAGTACTATTATCAAAATCATCACATTCGCCGTTAAATTTTGCCTCGGGAATCTCCTTTTTCAGAAGGTCAATAAAATACCTTTTTAGAGAGGTAACATATTCTTTTTCTTCCTCCAGGTTTTCATAAGCCAGCTTCAAGGCTTCTTCAAGACCAACAATGTTATGTACAGCCTCGGTTCCGGCACGGAACCCTCGCTCCTGCTCACCTCCAAAAATTAGTGGCTGCAGGCCGCTGTTCTTTCTTATATAAGCAAACCCTACACCTTTTGGGCCGTGGAATTTATGAGCACTAACCGCAGTAAAATCAACTTGTATTTTGGAAAGATCCAGTTCATAATGACCAATGGACTGTACAGTGTCCGAATGGAACAGCGCATTGTAGTTTTTTACATAAATCGCCTGTTTTTTTGATGTCCAGAAGATTTCCCACTTCATTATTTACATGCATCAGGCTTACTAAAGTTTTTTCTTCAGAAGCCTGCAGTAACTCCTCAAGATGCTGCAGGTCTACTCTTCCGCAGTCATCAAGGTTAACGTAAAGAATTTCTGTGCCAAAAACTTCATGCAGCTTATTCAGAGTATAAAGCACAGCATGATGTTCAATCCTGGAGGTAATGATACGCTTCACTCCCAGATCTCTAACGGCCGAATTCAAAATAAGATTATCGGCTTCTGTGCCACCCGAGGTGAAGATAATTTCCGAAGCTGCCACATTAAGTGTCTTCGCCACTGTTTTTCGGGCCTGTTCTATAAGGGTTTTCGCGCTGCGACCAAATGCATGGGTAGAGGAAGGATTTCCATAGACCTCCCGCATCACCTGGGCCATGCGGTCTACCACTTCCTCGCGAATTTGCGTGGTTGCGGCGTTATCAAAGTAGACTTTTCTCATGGTCCACAAAAATAACAGAATTAAAATAATTTAGGCTTATCTCTGTTAAATTATATATTACTTTTAATTTTGCTGAAAACCCGTCCTATGAAAAAATATTTTAGCCTTGTTTTTGCAGCCCTACTGCTAAGTTCGTGTAATGACGGGGAAATTATTGTGACCGATTTTAATTTTGAGGATCCACAACTCAACTGGTGTGGAGATACGCAATCACAGGTGCTTTATAAACTCAATAATACAGGTGTTAATGAAGCCATAGCCCTAAGGTTTGAACTTGATACTCCTAACGAGCAGTTCTTATTAGAAGAAGAAGGCCAGCTAGAGATCTCTTTAAACGAAACTACAAACCAGGTGATCTACAGGGTTTTTGACGGGGAAGTAGAGAAAAGTTATTTTTGCAATGAGATTCCGCCGGTTTCTCCCAAGGTGACCGAGGAATTTAAAAGCACCACAGGAGGAGAAGTTGTGATCACCTCTACATTTACCAATGCTACCGACCATGACGGCGACGGAGTTCCTTCTGCAAACGAGGGGATGGAATCTGGATTGGATACAGACGGGGATGGAATTCCCGATTACCAGGATATCGATGATGACGGGGATAATATTCTTACTCGTGTAGAAAGAGAGATAGAAGCCGAAAATACAGTAAACACCTATGGAGACTCAGACAACGACGGTATCCCCGACTATCTTGATGCAGATGATGATAACGACGGAGTTCCCACAAGGAATGAAGACTGGAACCTCAATTTAAATCCTGCCGATGACCAAAATGAAGAAGGCGTAGCTCATTATCTAAATCCAGATATTACAGATTCTTTTGCGGTAGAAGGAGTTAGAGAAAATCGCATTTCAAGAAGCTTTAGATACCTTGTAACCATTAACAATCTTACACTTGTGAACCAGGGAGGAGACGGAGAGCAGATTCGCCTGCAGGATTATGAAATGGGAGTATTCACCTCCCCTACAGAGAACATACTTATTGAACCCACAGATACAGATGGCGAGGAAAACGAAGAGGAAGACAATCAATAATTCTGATAAAAATAAACCTCGGTAGCTCCCAGCCCGTACTTTTGGTAATCGGCATCGTAAAATTTAAGATTTTCATACCTGTTGAAAAGGGTTTCCAGTTCGGCTTTCAGAACCCCTTCCCCAACTCCGTGAATAAAAACAACTTTCTGGATACGTTTGCTCATCGCAAATTCCAGTTGTCTCTTTGCAGTGTTCATTTGGATATTAAGGATCTCGAAATTTGAAAGTCCGCCAGATTTTGGCACCAGTTTTCCGATGTGCAAATCCACTTCCATGGGAGGCTGGTTTCGTTCCTTTGGCTTTACGCGAGTCGATTTTCTTTTCTTAAAAGACTCTTTTTCCTTAATTACTTCCGAAAAATTTTCTACCTCGGGAGGGAGAATATCGGGCAAAGATGCTCCAATCCTCACCAAATCTTTCTCGTCAAAAGACATTAAAAAACCTTCAGAAGTTTCAATTGCTACCTCGGTACCTTTAACAGAAATTACCTTTCCTTCAAGATCTTCATCAAGCACTGCTACTTTATCCCCGGTTTTGAACATGACTATAACGAGTTGTTGTTATTTTCTTCTTCCTTTTCCTTTTTATGATCATCCTTGGTTTCAACCCAAAAATTTGTGGCGTTATAGAGGCCATACATCAGGAAAACTATTCCCAGGATCATCATGTAAACATTTCTTTCCTCTCCTGCAATTTGAAAAATAAGGATAGCACCACCTATTAGTATTAGCATGGAATTAATGAATTGAGAAGAAGGCTTTTTCATAATAATTTGTTTACCAGATGGTTAAAATCAAAAAAGAATAGTAACTTGATTACTTATGCTGCAAATTTCGGTAAAATGAGAGGATTTTTGTTAGTTACTGTATCATTATTTATTTTTCAATCTGTTTTGGGGCAATTGAGTGTGGCTCCTTCCAATAACGGGCAAAAAAACACGTATTTATATATCAATGACGATCTTCTCTTTGTACAGAATGATCTAAGGTTGAGGAAAAATCCTGCACAGGGGAAGGAATCCTCCATTTATTTACGCTCGGGAGCTCAATTAATCCAGGGAGAAGGGCAAAATATATCTAATTCCGGTGACGGGAGCATATCAGTATTTTCCGAAGGTAGCACCAATGCATATGACTATAATTACTGGAGTTCCCCTGTAATTGATCCCGGAAATGGCCTTTTTGGGATCTCGCTGTTGCACTCCCCTGTTTCAGAAATTAATAGCAGGCCGGCTCACCTTACCAACGCCTTAAATGGTTCGGCAAATCCTCTTACTATCTCCACCAGTTGGATCTATACCTTTAACGGCAACAGTTACTCTCAATGGAACTTTGTGGGTGGCAATACAATTATTCCTCCGGGATATGGTTTTACCATGAAAGGCACAGAAGGTAATGATCCCACATCCATCAATGGCAGAGAAAATAATCCCGGCAATGCACAGCGATATGATTTTCGCGGGCGGCCTGTTTCGGGTCGAATAGAAATCCCAACTGTCCGGGATGTTTATATCCTGGTAGGAAATCCTTATCCCTCAACTTTCGATTTAAGTCTTTTCCTGCTTGAAAATTCCGGAAGTGGCACCTTAAATACCACATGCTATGAAAACCTGTCCCGGCGTAATGTCACCACCGGTATTGCTTATTTCTGGGATTCTAAAGAGAATGGAGATTCACATTATTTACAGGATTACGTGGGAGGTTATGGCGCTTTTAGTCCGGTAGATCCCTGCACAGACGGTATTTATGAACCTCCTGTTCTTAAGAAAATAAACGGAACAGAAGAAGGCAAGGGAAAAGATTTTGATCGCAGGCTCCTTCCCATAGCCCAGGGATTTATGGTACAGGGAGCTGAAACAGGGAATATTATCTTCAGAAACTCTCATAGGAAAGCACGATCAGAAAAACCTGAGCCGGGCACCGGGATAGCAAGTATTACCGAGAAAAAACATACGCACCTGGAGAACAGTACTGTTCTTCCCCGAATACAACTGAAAGTTTCTGTAAATGATCAATACGAAAGAAAACTTAGTGTGGCCTTTTGGAATGAAGCCACCAAAGAAATTGATGCCGGAATGGATGCCGAAGCTTTTCAACTTGCTCCTACCGATGCGGGCTGGCTCCATGGTGAAAATAGTTTTGTAATTGACGTTCGACCATTTGATATTACCGAAGAGATCCCACTCTTCCTACAGGTCAACGCCCAGCTTTCAAAAGTGACATTTTCACTGGAAAAATTTGAAAATACTTCAGTTAACGAACTTTTCATTGTGGACACTCAAACAAATGATTATTTTTCTATTAAAAAAGAAACTTTAACTTTAGAGCTGCAACCGGGAACTTATCACGGGCGTTTCAAGATTGCTTTTGCAGAGAAAATTCCGCAGGAGGAATTGCCCACGATATTTTTTGAAGATGAAGCAGTGCCCGAAAAATTTAGTGTAGTTCAAAATAACCATCTGGGAGAACTACAAATTATTAGCAACGACCAATTCCCGGTAAAAGCGATTGGAATTTTTGACCTGCAGGGAAAAAGACTGTTGTACCGCACCAGTTTTGACAACAAAAGATCTGTAGAAATTTCCACCCGGCTCTGGTCAAATGGAGTGTATTTAGTGAAGGTAATGAGTATGGACAATAAAAGAGTAATTAAAAAGATTTCTGTCTATAATAATAACTTTTAGCTTCTATGGAAGAATTTATGCTTCCCTGTTTAAATAAGCAGCTTTTTGGCGTTGATTGTCTTGGTTGTGGAGCCCAGAGAGCACTTGTTCTGGTTTTCCAGGGAGAGTTTGCGGCAGCCTTTAAAATGTTTCCTGCCATCTATACTATTCTTATCCTGCTTCTTTTTCTCTTAACAAATTTATTTCTAAAATTTAAAGGTGACTGGTACATCAAAGTCGCCCTTATTTTGCTGAACGCCCTAATCATTATTGGCGCCTACTTTTATAAAATGAGTTTTTTGATTAACTAACCAACATAAATTATGGAAAAACCAACCTTACCCAATTCAACTCTAATCTTAATTTTCGGAATTCTTTCTATCCTCACCTGCTGTTGCTGGGGGATCATTGGTCTTATCTTTGGGATCGTGGCCCTTGTACTGGCAAAATCGGCTAAACAAATCTATATGGCCGAACCGGATACGTATTCCGGATACAGCAATGTAAAGACAGGGAGGATCCTTGCCATTATTGGAATTGTACTTTCGGCAATTTACCTGATTGTAAACATTGTGCTTGTCGCAATCTACGGTTGGGATGGAATGCAGGAAATGATGATGGAATCAATGCAGAATTACCAGAACCAGTAGTTTTAAGTGGTCAGTATTCGGTGCTCAGTGTTCAGAACCTGGAACTTTGAACTTTGAATAAAAAAGAGGGGCGAAAAATGCTATTTTTCGCCCCTCTTATTTTTAATCATTCAAGAATTATTTCTCGAATTCCTGAAGTGTCTTTGTGATAATATCAACACAATCCAACAACTGCTCTTCGTTCATCACCAACGGCGGAGCGAATCTAATGATGTTACCGTGTGTAGGTTTTGCCAACAAACCGTTTTCCTTAAGTTTCATACAAATGTCCCAGGCTGTAGAACTATCTTCGGAATCATTGATCACGATAGCGTTCAATAAACCTTTACCTCTTACCAGGTTTACAATATTTGAACTGCGGATATAATCGTCAAGCTTTCTTCTAAAAAGATTTCCGAGTTTTTCGGCATTTTCAGCAAGTTTCTCGTCTTTTATAACATCCAGGGCAGCCATCGCTACCGCACAGGCTACAGGATTTCCTCCAAAAGTGGAACCGTGCTGTCCCGGCTGTATCACGTTCATCACATCATCATTGGCAAGTACTGCCGAAACAGGATAAACTCCGCCGGAAATCGCTTTCCCAAGGATCAGGATATCCGGTTTTACATTTTCGTGCTCAACTGCGAGAAGTTTTCCGGTACGGGCAATTCCCGTCTGCACTTCATCGGCTATGAAAAGTACATTGTGCTTCTCACAAAGCTCTTTTGCGCGGGTAAGAAACCCTTCCGAAGGAACATAAACTCCGGCTTCTCCCTGGATTGGTTCTACAAGGAATCCGGCGATATTGCTGTTGTTCTTAAGCACTTCTTCCAGCGCCTCGACATCATTATAAGGTATCTTGAGGAATCCTGGAGTGTAAGGTCCAAAGTTCTTACGTGCTCCTTCGTCATTTGAGAAAGAGATAATAGTAGTGGTCCTTCCGTGGAAGTTATTTTCACAAACAACGATCTGCGCTTCAGTTTCCTCTACCCCTTTTTTCTCATAGGCCCACTTACGTGCGATCTTTATGGCAGTTTCAACAGCCTCGGCCCCCGTGTTCATTGGGAGTAGCTTATCAAAATCAAAATATTCTGACGCATATTTTTCATACTTTCCTAAAATGTCATTATGGAAAGCTCTTGAAGTAAGGGTAAGTTTTTGAGCCTGTTCTGTCATCGCCCCAACGATCCTCGGGTGACAATGCCCCTGGTTAACAGCCGAGTAAGCCGAAAGAAAATCGTAATATTTTTTTCCTTCCACATCCCATACGTGCACACCTTCTCCTTTTTCCAGTACTACCGGAAGCGGGTGATAATTATGAGCACCATATTTGTCTTCTAATTCAATCGCCTCGCGGGAAGAAATTTTTTCTGAAACCTTCATTTTAATTTTTTTTACAATTACTAAAAAATAAATTCCTGCTTTTCAAAAACACCAGTAAAACCGGGTATTTTGAGGAGAGAAATCATCCTGAATTCAGAAGTCGCAAATTACTAAATGTTTCCTGATTTTTTAAGGCTTGCGCCCAATAATTCTTAGCTTTTATCCTATTTTTGCGCCATGGCGAGAAAGAACAAAAACAAAGAATTTAAGAACCTGGAAGTCATAGATGCAGGTGCAAAAGGAAAAAGCATAGCAAAGGCTCCAGATGGTAAGGTGATCTTTATTGGAAATGCGGTGCCGGGAGATGTGGTTGATGTGCAGACTACCAAAAAGAAACGTGCTTTTTACGAGGGTACAGCTACTAAAATCCATGAATATTCAGATAAACGAGTAGAACCGCCCTGCATCCACTTTAGTGTTTGTGGAGGCTGCAAATGGCAGTTCATGGGTTATGAGCACCAGTTGTTCTATAAGCAAAAGGAGGTTTTAAATAACCTAACCCGCCTTGGAAAAATTGAATTACCTGAAGTCACTCCAATTCTTGGCAGTAAAGAGATTTACTTTTACCGCAATAAAATGGAATTTTCCTTTAGCGACAGCCGCTGGCTAACGCAGGAAGAGATACAAAGCGGCAAAGATATCGAAGACAGGGATGCCCTTGGGATTCCATATTCCCGGCATGTGGGATAAAATTCTTGACATTAAAGAATGTCATCTACAACAGGCTCCAAGCAACGGAATTCGCAACAGCATTAAAAAATTTGCTGTTGAAAATGACATTCCGTTTTTCAATACCCGCGATCAAAGAGGAATGTTGCGCACCTTAATGATAAGGACTTCTTCCACAGGAGAGATCATGGTGCTACTTCAGTTTTTTGAAGAAAATAAGGAGAAGAGAGAATTGCTTCTTGATTTTGTTGCTGAAGAATTTCCGGAAATCACCAGCCTTCAATACGTCATTAACCCAAAGGGAAATGATACTATTTACGATCAGGAAGTTATTTGCTATAAAGGACAGGATCATATTTTTGAGGAGATGGAAGGTCTTAAGTTCAAGATCAACGCAAAATCTTTTTATCAGACCAATTCTTCCCAGGCATACGAACTTTACAAGATCACACGGGATTTTGCCGGTTTAACCGGGAATGAACTGGTTTATGACCTTTATACCGGAACAGGTACAATTGCACAATTTGTAGCTGCAAAAGCGGGAAAAGTTGTAGGTGTTGAAGCGGTGCCCGAAGCTATTGAAGATGCAAAAGAAAACGCCCGAAACAACAATATTTCCAACACCGAGTTTTATGTTGGAGACATGAAAAAAGTATTTACCGCGCAATTTGTGAAGGAGCATGGTCATCCCGATGTTTTGATCACCGATCCACCACGTGACGGAATGCACAAGGATGTGGTTGCACAAATTATTGGTATCTTGCCTCAGCGAATTGTTTATGTAAGTTGTAATTCGGCCACCCAGGCAAGGGATCTTGCCCTGCTGGACGAACATTATAAAGTAACAAGAACTCAGGCAGTAGATATGTTTCCACAAACCTTTCACGTTGAGAATGTAGTTTGCTTAGAAAGAAGATTATGAACAGGTTCCAAAAATGGCTTTTTTTAGGAGGTTTTTTTGTCTTGACCTTGGGATGTCAACGAGATGATATTTGTCCCGAAGGCACAGAGACCACTCCCCTTCTGGTAATTGAATTTTACGATCCTTTAGACCCTACCCGGCTAAAAGCAGTTTCAAACTTAACGGTTCGCGCCAGCGGTAAGGAAGAAGTATTGCTGGGACCTGAAACGGTAAACACCATTAGTATCCCGCTAAAGACCAACGAAAACTTCACCGAATATATCTTTACCACCAATTCCAATAGCGACGAAGAAAATGAAGATATAGTATCTTTTACATACTCTCCGGACCCCGAATATCTCAATCGCGCCTGCGGATACAAAATAAACTACAACGGCCTTGATGTGGCGGTTAATGCAGATGAGGATAACTGGATAATTTCAGAAACTATTATACAAGAAAGCGTTGAAAATGAAACAGAAGCTCATATATATTTTACTCATTAGTTTTGGGTTTCATTCTTCTGCAGTTTTTGCCCAACAGGAAGTGGCTACAGACACTGTTGATGCCAGGGAAAAATACGGACTACGAGTGGGGATCGACCTCTCAAAACCTTTGAGAACCTTTTTGGAGGAAGACTATGAGGGTCTTGAGATCAAAGGTGATTACAGGTTGTATGAAAGAATTTACCTGGCAGGGGAATTTGGGAATGAAAAGAATGTTATTTCCGAACCCAATGTTACTGCTTCTGCCAAAGGAAGTTATATGAAGCTAGGTGCAGACTACAACTTTTACGAAAACTGGACCGGGATGCAAAACCTCATTTATTTCGGGGTGCGCTATGGGTTCGCTACATTCTCCAGTGAACTTCAGGAATTCTCTATATACAACAGGAACCCCTATTTTGGACCCGATGTAAGAGCAGAATCACGTGAATACAATAATCTTACCGCAGGATGGGCAGAACTTCAATTAGGAATAAAAGTGGAGGTTTTAAACAACCTCTATCTCAGCACCCATGTAGAGCTTAAGAAAAAGATCAATGAGACCAAACCGGGGAATTTCGACAATCTCTATATCCCCGGATTTAATCGTACTTATGACGGCAGTAGTCTTGGAGTAGGTTATGGTTACTCCATTTCTTATTTGATCCCTCTTTATAAAAGGTAGATTAAGCCTCTTGTTTTTTTGCTTTTTTAGAACCTTCGTAGATCTCGTATTTAAGCAGTTTAGATTCCAGTGAACCGTTAAATAATTTGATCTTTCTGGAAGGTCTAAGCCCCACATGTTTGATTGCCTCAAGATTTGAAGTTATGAACCAGGCATGCGTGCCGGGATAACTTTGCTTAAGAGTATCTCCAATGGCCTTGTAAAATTCAGGCATATTTATTTCGAGGCGCTCTCCGTATGGCGGATTGAATACCATATGTAAATGCCTTTCGGTTTGCTTTTCAGTCTTAAAGAAATCCTCGTGTTCTACAGAGATAAATTCTGAAAGATTTGCATTCTGAATATTATCCTTGGCTTTTTGAACAGCCGAAGGTGCTTTATCATATCCCTTTATAGTGAAATGGAAATCCCGTGCCTTCTTTAGTACAGATTCCTGTATCTTTTCGAAAAGATCTTCATCCCAATCCTTCCACTTTTCAAAACCAAATTCCTTCCGGTTAAGATTTGGAGGGATATTACAGGCGATCATAGCAGCTTCAATTAAAATGGTACCACTACCGCACATAGGATCCATAAAATCGCACTGTCCATCCCAACCCGAATGTAACAACATTCCTGCCGCCAAAACTTCATTTATAGGTGCAATATTGGTTGCTGACTTATAACCGCGTTTATGTAAAGACTGCCCCGAACTATCAAGGGAAACAGTACAAAATTCTTTTTCAATATGGATGTTAATACGCAACGATGGGTAGTCCAGATCAATTCCCGGCCTCTCCCCTGTTCGATCTCTAAATCTGTCTACTATGGCATCTTTAGATTTTAGTGCCACATACTTTGAATGGGTAAATTTTTCAGAATGTACTGTAGCGTCAATTGCCAGGGTTTGATTGGCATCCATAAAATTTTCCCAGGAGATGTTATTGATCTCGCGATAAAGATCTTCTTCAGAAAAAACTTTAAATGTGGTAATAGGCTTTAAAACCTTTATGGCAGTGCGCAGAGAAAGATTTGCTTTGTACATAAAGCCCTTGTCCCCGTAAAAAGACACAGACCGTACCCCTTCCTTCACGTCTATCGCTCCTAAATTCCTTAATTCTTTGGCAAGTAACGGTTCAAAGCCAAAAAGAGTTTTGGCAACCATTTTAAAATTATTTCCCATTTGTAATTTTCTGTGAGACGCAAAAATACATTAATTTTGCAGGATATGGAATTAGCAGCAAATAAGTGGTTTTCTTCATGGTTTGACACTCCTTATTATCATATTTTATACAGGAACCGCGGTGACGAAGAGGCTCAGGAATTCATGCAGAACCTTGTACGTTTCTTAAAACTTCCTAAAGGTGCCAGCATACTGGATCTTGCCTGCGGTAAAGGAAGACATGCAGTTTATTTAAATAAACTCGGTTACAGTGTTACAGGAGTAGATCTTTCGGAAAATAGCATTTCATATGCCAGACAGTTTGAAAATGAAAATCTGAAATTTCACGTTCACTGTATGTGCAAGCCTATGGGAGAAAAATATGATGCTGTATTCAACCTTTTTACGAGTCTGGGATATTTTGAGGACGAAAGGGAGAACCGCGAAAGCATACTTGCCATAAAAGAAGAAATTAAAGAAGGTGGTTGGGGAGTCATCGATTTCATGAATGTGAAAAAGGTGATCAATAACCTGGTCCCTTCAGAAGTGAAGACCGTAAAAGGAATTGATTTCCATATTTCCCGAAAAGTAGAGGACGGTTATATCCTGAAAGATATAGAATTTGAAGATGAGGGAGAGGAACATGCATATACCGAGAAGGTAAAGGCACTTACCCTTGAGAAGTTTCTTTATTATTTTGATATTGCGGGAATCGAACTTGTGCACACTTTTGGGGATTATCATCTTCAGCCTTATGATGAAAAACATTCCGATCGCCTAATACTTGTCTTTAGATAATGTTATATATACTGCCATTGCTAGCGGTAGTAATAGGATATCTTATATCTCTATTTCTTAAGCCTTCTTCCTCGACAGGATTCCAGTTGTTACTTTCTTTTAGTGGTGCCTTTTTACTTTCGGTAACGGTTTTTGAAATGTTACCCGAGGTTTATAGTTCCGGTTATGACAAAGTAGGAGTCTTTATCATGGTAGGTCTGCTATTGCAGATTTTCCTTGAATTTCTTTCCAAGGGTGTGGAGCACGGTCACATGCACCACGACAGGAAATCGGCAAAATTTCCTTTTCTGTTGCTTTTCAGTTTGTCCATGCATGCCTTACTCGAGGGATTTCCGCTGAATAACAGTAGTGATCTCCTCCACGGAGTGGTAATCCATAAAATTCCTGTAGCAGCTATACTTGCTGCATTCCTATTCCACTCAAAAATAGGGAAATTTAAAGCCTTTCTTTTTCTGGCTATATTCGGCTTAATGACCCCGCTGGGAAGCTGGATCAATGAGAATTTTGCCATTACTGAAGCTTATTCCTCCTATATCAATGCTATGGTAATTGGTATTTTTCTTCATGTTTCGACTACCATTCTTTTTGAAGCTTCAAAAAACCATAGTTTTAATGCAACAAAACTTGGGGTGGTCATTGCAGGAATATTACTGGCTTACTTTCTTTAAATATGTACAGCAGGGAAGAAAGCAAAAAGGTACGGCAGGAATTCTGGATTAGCTTCGGAAAAAATTATCCCCGAAAGTGGCTTTTGTACAACACCAAAATCAAGGATTTCTCTCTAAAGTTCACTTTTACCCGAAGTCTTGCTGAAGTTTCTATAGACCTGGATGCAACAGATGAGATCTTGAGGTTGTATTACTTTGAAAAATTACAAAGTCTCCAGGCAATCTTGAAAGACGAATATTTGCCAAATGCTGTTTTAGCTGAAGCATATGAACTTGACAATAGAAAAATCATCTCCCGTGTTTACGTCACTAAAAATGGTGTAAACATCCATAATAAGAAGGATTGGCCCATCGTACAGGCATGGTTAGCCGAAAAAATGGATGCCCTGGAAAGATTCTTTTTAGAGTACAGGGATTATATTGAGCAGTAGTTTCTCTAACATAATATAATATTACAATAGACCTTCCCGGGAATAAATTTCTCATGTAAGAGCACCCTCCTCTCTGAGGAGGGGTGGCCGAAGGTCGGGGTGGTGCATGGGACCGGAATGCTGTGGATTTACAACTAATATATAGGAAACCTGACCCATCCCGTCCGCCACCTGGCGAACTTCCCCTCCCTGCAAGGGAGGGGAGCTAAAAGTCGTTTCCAGATTTAGTTTTGATTTTGAAATCCTCCTCCTTTAGAGGATGGTCGCACCCACAGTAGTTTACCAGTAAGTTTCTCGTTATAGTGTTCCCCTCCTCACTGAGGAGGGGTGGCCGCAGGCCGGGGTGGTGCATGGAACCTGGATGCTTGTCTAGGAGACGGCAGGGATCATGTGAACATCCAAATTTAAATTAGAGTAAACCTGACCCTCCCCGTCCCTGCAAGGGAGGGGAGCTAAGATTCGTTTCCAGATTGGGCTTTTTTAGTGTTCCCCTCCTCTCTGAGGAGGGGTGGCCGCAGGCCGGGTTGGTTTTAAGGCATAAAAAAACCCTTCATCAAATACATGATGAAGGGTTTAAAAGAAAGGCGGCGACATACTCTCCCACAAGATAGCAGTACCATCTGCGCTAACGGGCTTAACTTCTCTGTTCGGAAAGGGAAGAGGTGAGCCCCGTTGCTATAACCACCTTAGATCTTTAGTATGCAGTTGGCAGTGTTTTAGTAAGCAGTAAAGCTTACATCTACCAGATGTCATACCTAATAAGTTGACATAATTGGAAAATAAAAATTGAGGGAACATGTCTTTGAGCAAGTATATTAAGCTTTAGGTTGTTCCTCCCGGCCTTTGCAGGCCGGGAAGTGCACTAAGCTATACGGATTATTAGTATCACTCGGCTATGACATTACTGCCTTTACACCTGTGACCTATCAACGTGGTAGTCTCCCACGATCCTTTAAAGAAATCTCATCTTGTGGTGGGTTTCGCGCTTATATGCTTTCAGCGCTTATCCCTTCCCGACGTAGCTACCCAGCAGTGCTCCTGGCGGAACAACTGGTACACCAGAGGTCAGTCCAACTCGGTCCTCTCGTACTAGAGTCAGATCCACTCAAATTTCTAACGCCCACTGTAGATAGAGACCGAACTGTCTCACGACGTTCTGAACCCAGCTCGCGTGCCACTTTAATGGGCGAACAGCCCAACCCTTGGGACCTTCTCCAGCCCCAGGATGTGACGAGCCGACATCGAGGTGCCAAACCCCCCCGTCGATGTGAGCTCTTGGGGGAGATCAGCCTGTTATCCCCGGAGTACCTTTTATCCTTTGAGCGATGGCCCTTCCATGCGGAACCACCGGATCACTATGCTCTACTTTCGTACCTGATCGACCTGTATGTCTCTCAGTCAAGCTCCCTTATGCCATTGCACTCTACGCACGGTTACCAAGCGTGCTGAGGGAACCTTTAGAAGCCTCCGTTACTCTTTTGGAGGCGACCACCCCAGTCAAACTACCCACCAAGCACTGTCCTTCCAATGGAAGTTAGGCTTCAAACAAGTAAAGGGTGGTATTTCAACAATGACTCCACGATACCTGGCGATACCGCTTCAATGTCTCCCACCTATCCTACACATCACTTGTCCAAAGTCAATACTAAGCTATAGTAAAGGTTCACGGGGTCTTTTCGTCCCACAGCGGGTAATCGGCATCTTCACCGATACTACAATTTCACCGAGCTCATGGCTGAGACAGTGTCCAGATCGTTGCACCATTCGTGCAGGTCGGAACTTACCCGACAAGGAATTTCGCTACCTTAGGACCGTTATAGTTACGGCCGCCGTTTACTGGGGCTTCAATTCAATGCGTCGCCGAAGCTAACATCTCCTCTTAACCTTCCAGCACCGGGCAGGTGTCAGGCCCTATACATCATCTTTCGATTTAGCAGAGCCCTGTGTTTTTGATAAACAGTCGCCTGGACCTCTTCACTGCGGCCCATCCAATGGATGGGCGACCCTTCTCCCGAAGTTACGGGTCAATTTTGCCTAGTTCCTTAGCCATGAATCTCTCGAGCACCTTAGAATTCTCATCCCAACTACCTGTGTCGGTTTGCGGTACGGGCTGCTTTTGCTCGCTTTTCTTGGAAGTCGATATTCAGGATTATCACCGCCGCCGTAGCTTTGGTGTACTATCGGAGTGTTACCACATCCTTCAACGCACTATTCCGTCAGTGCGCACCTAATTCTCGCCTCCGTCACTTTTAACGCAAAGCAGGTACCAGAATATTAACTGGTTGTCCATCGACTACCCCTTTCGGGTTCGCCTTAGGCCCCGACTAACCCTCAGCTGATTAGCATAGCTGAGGAAACCTTAGTCTTTCGGTGTGCGGGTTTCTCGCCCGCATTATCGTTACTTATGCCTACATTTTCTTTTGTAACCGCTCCAGCATACCTCGCGGATACACCTTCTACGCTGTTACAATGCTCCCCTACCACTCTATACTTATGTATAGAATCCATAGCTTCGGTAGTATGTTTATGCCCGATTATTATCCATGCCGAACCGCTCGACTAGTGAGCTGTTACGCACTCTTTAAATGAATGGCTGCTTCCAAGCCAACATCCTAGCTGTCTAAGCAGTTCAACCGCGTTTTTTCAACTTAACATACATTTGGGGACCTTAGCTGATGGTCTGGGTTCTTTCCCTCTCGGACATGGACCTTAGCACCCATGCCCTCACTGATCAACATCATTTTATAGCATTCGGAGTTTGTCAGGAATTGGTAGGCGGTGAAGCCCCCGCATCCAATCAGTAGCTCTACCTCTATAAAACTAATTAATCGCTGCACCTAAATGCATTTCGGGGAGTACGAGCTATTTCCGAGTTTGATTGGCCTTTCACCCCTACCCTCAGGTCATCCCAAGACTTTTCAACGTCAACGGGTTCGGTCCTCCACTATGTGTTACCACAGCTTCAACCTGCCCAAGGGTAGATCACACGGTTTCGCGTCTAACACTACCAACTAAATCGCCCTATTCAGACTCGCTTTCGCTACGGCTCCAGGTCTTAAACCCTTAACCTTGCTGGCAACGTTAACTCGTAGGCTCATTATGCAAAAGGCACGCCGTCACCCCCTAAAGGGCTCCGACCGCTTGTAAGCGTATGGTTTCAGGATCTATTTCACTCCGTTATTCACGGTTCTTTTCACCTTTCCCTCACGGTACTGGTTCACTATCGGTCTCTCAGGAGTATTTAGCCTTAGCGGATGGTCCCGCCAAATTCATACAGGGTTTCTCGTGCCCCGCACTACTCAGGATACCACTATGGTTTATGATCTTTACCTATACCGGGCTATCACCGTCTATGGCCGCTCTTTCCAAAGCGTTCTAGTTCATTACACAACCAATGTCGTGGTCCTACAACCCCAACAAGCCCGTAAGCTTGCTGGTTTGGGCTAATGCGCGTTCGCTCGCCACTACTAGCGCAATCACTATTGTTTTCTTCTCCTCCGGGTACTTAGATGTTTCAGTTCTCCGGGTTCGCCTCCTTGCGGATAACATGTCTTCAACATGCTGGGTTGCCCCATTCGGATATCTGCGGATCAACCTGTATGTGCCAGTCCCCGCAGCTTTTCGCAGCTTATCACGTCCTTCATCGCCTCTGAGAGCCTAGGCATTCCCCATACGCCCTTATTTAGCTTATGTGCTTTTACCTAATATGCTCTTGCAAGAAGTTATTCGTTATAAGTTAAAAGTTAATAAAAACTCTCTCCTCAATACTTCAAACCTCTTAAAATATAATTTGCTCTATCTATAATTTAAAAAACTATAGAAATTTTTATGTTTCTCGTATTCTTATTTTCCAATATGTCAATGAACGTTTTTGAAATGATTAAGGCTTAATGATTAAGGTCTAATGCTATTAAACATTATTCCTTACACCTTAGACATTTCAGTGGTGGAGAATATCGGAGTCGAACCGATGACCTCCTGCGTGCAAGGCAGGCGCTCTAGCCAGCTGAGCTAATCCCCCGTTTGTAAACTGAAATTCCAAAATTTAAAATTCCAAATTCCAAAAAGGATAGGTATCCCAACTTCTAAAATTTCCTTTCAATAATATATCAATGAACTTCGCTACTTCGTACTTTCTAAACCTTCTTTGAAAACTTTTTCTAAAGTAGTCTCAGGCAGACTCGAACTGCCGACCTCTACATTATCAGTGTAGCGCTCTAACCAGCTGAGCTATGAGACTGCAATTAGTAGTGAGTAATTAGTAGTGAGTAGTTAGTTGCTTTCGCTATTCTCAATACTCAGTACTAAATTCTCAATACTATATATTATTAAATTGACAGTGAATTAAGACCAAAAGAAGTCTCTTACTTCATTTGTAAAAAGGCTCCTTATGTCGTAATTGTGTTTTGCCTTATAAGAGGCAAAATCTCTAGAAAGGAGGTGTTCCAGCCGCACCTTCCGGTACGGCTAC
Source organism: uncultured Flavobacteriaceae bacterium (assembly GCA_963709775.1). Taxonomy (GTDB): domain Bacteria; phylum Bacteroidota; class Bacteroidia; order Flavobacteriales; family Flavobacteriaceae; genus Salinimicrobium. The sequence continues at coordinate 186,694 of CAVPXS010000005.1, forward strand.
CTTGTTACGACTTAGCCCCAGTTACCAGTTTTACCCTAGGCGGCTCCTTGCGGTGACCGACTTCAGGTACCCCCAGCTTCCATGGCTTGACGGGCGGTGTGTACAAGGCCCGGGAACGTATTCACCGCATCATGGCTGATATGCGATTACTAGCGATTCCAGCTTCACGGAGTCGAGTTGCAGACTCCGATCCGAACTGTGATAGGGTTTATAGATTCGCTCCTGGTCGCCCAGTGGCTGCTCTCTGTCCCTACCATTGTAGCACGTGTGTGGCCCAGGACGTAAGGGCCGTGATGATTTGACGTCATCCCCACCTTCCTCACGGTTTGCACCGGCAGTCTGGCTAGAGTTCCCGACATTACTCGCTGGCAACTAACCACAGGGGTTGCGCTCGTTATAGGACTTAACCTGACACCTCACGGCACGAGCTGACGACAACCATGCAGCACCTTGTAACTTGCCCGAAGGAAAAGGTGTTTCCACCCCTGTCAAGCTACATTTAAGCCCTGGTAAGGTTCCTCGCGTATCATCGAATTAAACCACATGCTCCACCGCTTGTGCGGGCCCCCGTCAATTCCTTTGAGTTTCATTCTTGCGAACGTACTCCCCAGGTGGGTTACTTATCACTTTCGCTTAGCCACTCAGCTCTTAATCGAGCCGAACAGCTAGTAACCATCGTTTACGGCGTAGACTACCAGGGTATCTAATCCTGTTCGCTACCTACGCTTTCGTCCATCAGCGTCAGTAAATTATTAGTGATCTGCCTTCGCAATCGGTATTCTATGTAATATCTATGCATTTCACCGCTACACTACATATTCTAACCACTTCATAATTACTCAAGGTATGCAGTATCAATGGCAGTTCTACAGTTGAGCTGCAGACTTTCACCACTGACTTACAAACCCGCCTACGGACCCTTTAAACCCAATGATTCCGGATAACGCTTGGATCCTCCGTATTACCGCGGCTGCTGGCACGGAGTTAGCCGATCCTTATTCATACGGTACCGTCAAGCCCCCTCACGAGGGGGTGTTTCTTCCCGTATAAAAGCAGTTTACAACCCATAGGGCAGTCTTCCTGCACGCGGCATGGCTGGATCAGGCTCTCGCCCATTGTCCAATATTCCTCACTGCTGCCTCCCGTAGGAGTCTGGTCCGTGTCTCAGTACCAGTGTGGGGGATCTCCCTCTCAGGACCCCTATCTATCGTAGCCATGGTAAGCCGTTACCTTACCATCTAGCTAATAGAACGCATACTCATCTTTTACCGCCAAAGCTTTAATGAAGGAATGATGCCATTCCTACATACCATGGGATATTAATCCGGGTTTCCCCGGGCTATGCCCCTGTAAAAGGTAGATTGTATACGCGTTACGCACCCGTGCGCCGGTCGCCACCATCCGAAGACGTGCTGCCCCTCGACTTGCATGTGTTAAGCCTGCCGCTAGCGTTCATCCTGAGCCAGGATCAAACTCTTCATCGTTAAATCTTATATACTTTAACAACTACTAAAGGAATTCCTCTTCTTCATCTCACCTAAGTGAGAATCAAAGCTCAAAACGTTCTTCTAGTCTTAATTCTTATTATTGCATTTGTTGTTAATGAAAACAACATACGCGCTGTCAATTCAATATGTCAATGAACTCCACCCCTCTGTCCTTCCGGACATCTCCCCTTAATAAGGGGAGAAAATTTCCGTTTAAACAGGAGGCGTTTCTTGTTGAAATAAAAGGAGTTGAACCTTTTCTGTTACTGCCCTACACCGGGATTTCTTTTCAGTATATCTTGTGAACTTTTGCTCTGTCTCAAAGCGGCTGCAAATGTACAACCTTTTTCAAACCCTGCAAGAAAAAAAATAATTTTTTTTCAAACGCTTCGGAAGTTATTCTGTCGCAAAAGCGGATGCAAACTTACAACCTTTCCTGCTTAACTTCAAAAACTTTTTTTAAGAACTTTTTTCGACTCTAAAAGAACACTTAGTAGTGTCTCTCAAAGCGGATGCAAAGATAAAACCAATTTCCTTTACAATCCAAGATAAAATTCAAAAAATTTTCAGAGAACTTATTTGCTTCAATCCTTTGCTACACCTGGGCTAAGCTACTGCCTCCCCCATCGTGTCACTCCCTCTCAAAGCGGCTGCAAATATACAACCGATTTCCAATCCCACAAGTCTTCAGCAAAACTTTTTTAAGGTTTTTTTGACATTTTTAAAACCCCGAAAACTAAGGTGCTGAAAATGACATTTTTGAGAGGGTGATTTTTTTTCAATTAAAACTCTTCCAAAGTTTGAAACTTTGGAAGAGTTTTATTGAGATTTCAAATTTAGGACTTCCTGTCCCCTTTCTTAGGGGAAGACCACTTATCTGTAAGTTCGAGGAAGTTATAATCCAGGGCCGAGGGTTGTTTCTCGAGCTGTTTTCCCTGGAAAGCTCGCTGTAAAATGTCCTCTATATAATAGTCCTCCTCGTTCCCGGCTGGATTGTATTCTTCTTTAAGTGAAATATCAAAGAAACTGGCAGAAGTGTTATACCAAAAAGCTCTCCATCCACTTTTAAGGTCTTTTACAAGATCAAAGGTGGTGATCCCGGTTTGACGGTGAACTAATTTCACAAGGATCTGACCTTCGGTTCGTGTCAATTTCTTTAATTCCGCCGAAAATTCGTTCTCAATATAATCCTGAACAATCTTTGTATAACGTTTCCTGTCACGCCTGGTCTTTATTTGGTCCAGCCTGCTGTTGAGCTCCACCAATCTTTCCGAAGCAAGTTTGGCATATGGGTAAACCTTTATAGTTTTTCTGCGTAGAATAAGATATTTACGACGCTCAAGGTCATTGTCAAACTTCAGTCTTCCCAGGATAAGCACTTCATCAAGGTCAATTTGTTTTCGCGCGACTGTATCTCCTTCTATTATATAATACTCATAGTCCACAGTATCCTCCACGGGTTCTTCAACCTGTGCGAGAACAGACAATGGTGCGAACAAAAGAAAAAATAATAAAAAGTTTTTCAAAATATTCGTTTTCAATACATGAGCTAAAATCATTCCAAAATTACGTTATCTATAAATTGTCAGCTGTTTAAATCTTATTAAATTCGTCAAAAAGTAAAAGAAATGGGTCAGGAAGAAATCCTCAATGAAAAATCTGTAAGTTTTCTCGAACAGTATCTAAACAATGCCGCGCCTACCGGTTATGAATGGGAAGGTCAAAAATTATGGATGAATTACATAGAACCTTATGTGGATGAATTCATAACAGACACCTACGGTACCGCCGTAGGAGTGATCAACCCCAAAGCAAAATATAAAGTAGTAATAGAAGGTCATGCCGATGAGATTTCCTGGTATGTGAATTACATTACCGACGACGGATTAATATATGTTATACGCAATGGAGGAAGCGACCACCAGATCGCCGCTTCAAAAAGGGTAAATATCCACACCAAAAATGGGATTGTAAAAGGAGTTTTTGGATGGCCGGCCATTCACACCCGTGACAAGGAAAAAGAACAGGCTCCAAAGCTGGACAATATATCTATTGATGTGGGATGTTCCTCAAAAGAAGAAGTGGAAGCTCTTGGAGTACATGTTGGTTGCGTCATCACTTATCCCGATGAATTTTTTATACTTAATAAGGACAAGTTTGTTAGTAGAGCCCTCGATAACCGAATCGGCGGATTCATGATCGCTGAAGTTGCACGCCTGCTAAAGGAAAACAAAAAGAAATTGCCATTCGGGCTATACATTACAAATTCTGTACAGGAGGAGATTGGTTTAAGAGGGGCCGAAATGATCACTCAGCGCATCAAACCCAATGTAGCCATTGTGACCGATGTTACCCACGACACCACTACCCCAATGATCGAGAAAAAGACCAATGGCCTTACCAAGATCGGAGACGGCCCGGTGATCTCCTATGCGCCGGCCGTGCAAAATAAGTTGAGAAATCTTCTCATCCAGACTGCCGAAGATAAAAAGATCCCATTTCAACGTATGGCCTCTTCCAGAATGACCGGTACAGATACAGATGCTTTTGCCTACAGTAACGGCGGAGTAGCTTCGGCATTGATCTCTCTTCCTCTACGTTACATGCATACAACAGTAGAAATGGTGCACCGTAATGATGTGGAAAATGTAATAAGGTTGATCTATGAAAGTTTATTACAGCTTAAAGATGGGGACACCTTCAGCTATTTCGAATAGCATTCAATAATGACATTTTAAACCTCCTTTATAAGGAGGTTTTTTATTTTCTGAAGTTTTCACATTTCTTTACAAGGCTGAATTAATGATGAAAGCTATATTTAGAAAAAAAATTCATGGTCCTTTCTTCAGAAGAAGTAGAAGTTCTTCTCTCTAACCCCGATATGACTGCCGAAAAAGCAAATCTCCAGTATATTTCTGAGGATGATCTGTGCATTGTTCGGCGCAAAAGAGGAAAGGGTTACCAATACTTGCAGGAAGGGGAACCACTTAAAGATGATAAAGCTCTTGATAGAATTAAAAAACTTGTCATCCCGCCCGCCTGGGAAAAGGTGAAAATTTGTCCTTTTTCAAACGGACATTTACAGGTTGTTGGCCTCGATGCAAAACAGCGGAAGCAATACATTTATCATCCCGACTGGACGAAGCTTCGTAATCTCACCAAGTTCTTTAAGATGACCGCCTTTGGCAAGGTGTTGCCAAAAATTAGAGCACAGGTAGATAAGGACCTGGACAAAAAAGGAATGCCACAAGAGAAAGTATTGGCCCTGGTCATTAGACTCATGGAAGAGACCCATATTAG
>CAVPXS010000006.1:0-21326 GCA_963709775.1 uncultured Flavobacteriaceae bacterium
GAGATCACGCTGGCTTCAGGTTCGGCTTCGTGGTCAAGGGAATATTGAATGGCCTTTTCACGCGACCAACCCTTGCTGTGCAAGCCGGTATCCACAACGAGCCTAATGGCGCGATGCATCTCGGCGCTCAGCATTCCGAAGTATTGATAAGGATCTTCATACAGACCGAGTTCTTTTCCCAAAGATTCGGCGTAAAGCGCCCAGCCTTCGCCATAGCCGCTGTACCACAAGGTCTTCCTGAAATTGGGCAGCGTCTTACTCTCCTGCGTGAGCGAGATCTGGTAATGATGCCCGGGAATGGCTTCATGAAGAAACAGCGATTCATCGCTGTAAATATTATAGGTAGCAGCATCGGGCACGGGCACGTAAAAGATGCCGGGACGGGTACCGTCAAGCGAACCGGGATTGTACTCGGCACTGGCCGATGCTTCCCTGAAGGCCTCGGTACGTCTCACCTCAAAAGGGGTTTTTGGCGCCACATCAAACAGCTTGTCAAGGTTGGGCTTGATACGCGCCCTAATCTTGTTGAAATGGGCAATCACCTCTTCGGCCGTGTTGTATGGCATCAAATTCTTATTCTGCCGCACAACGTTAAAAAAGGACTTCAGGTCGCCTTTATAGCCCACCTGCCGCATCACCTGCTCCATCTCTTTAGAGATACGCGCAACTTCAGCAAGGCCCAGCTGGTGAATCTCTTCCGCAGTCATATCTGTGGTCGTGTACAGCTTGATCTGGTGTTTATAGTATTTATCGCCGTTGGGAATATCGGCAATTCCACTGGTCTCCCTTCCGTAGGGCAGGTATTCCTCCTGCAGGAAATCGTGCATTTGCTCATAGGCAGGGATCACCTTTTCGGCCACCATCTCCCGGTATTTATCTGTAAGCATCTCTTTTTCTTCGGAAGTAAAACTTTCGGGAAAATTAAGCACCGGACTAAAGAAAAGGTGATTTTCAATCTCGCCACCGGTCATAGCGCCCATCTGCGGAATTACTTTCCTTATTAGGGACGCCGGTAAAACATAGCCGCGTTTCATGCCTTCCCGCATATTCTCGCGGGCGTGCTGGAACCAGGTAAGGTAGCCGTCAACCCTCGAAAGCCAGTTTTCATAATCCTGAACGGTATTGAAAGGCTGCGCTCCTGCTCCACTGGCCAATTGCCCCATAAACAGGTTGACAGACCACATTTGGTCTATGGGCATATACTTGTCTTTGTCAAATTCAAGAGTTTCGAGATTTATGTTGCACTCCCACAGCAGGATATCCTTGCTCATTTTCTCTGTAGCGCTAAGGTCTTCATCCTTAAACTGGTTTGCGCGGCTTTTGTAGATGGAATAGTAATTCCTCAGCTTATCTTCATGGGTTGCAGAAAGCAGGTCGGGGAAACGATCGTTGTATCGCATATCGCCCTGCACGGTCGCCGATACAGGATTTAGCCTTAACCCGTCTTCATAGTAGTCCTGCAGCAGCCGCTCAAAATTGGCACTTCTATCGTGGCTCTCCTCCATAAGCTCAACCCCTTCAGATTTACAACCCGAAAGTGTAAGCGAAAAACACAACAGAAATAGTATTTTTTTGATCATAACAAGCAATTTGATTAAAGCAACTAAGATAAAAAAAATGCTGCAGTACCGCCCGCAGGAGGCCTGGCATTAAGCGGTATAAAAAAAACCCTTTTTGAACAATCAAAAAGGGTTTCTTCCCGGTTGGTTAGCGTAGAGGTTATTCCTCTTTGGGTTGTGACATATCCTCATCAAGATCAGATATATGCATCACGGTCACTTCCCAGTCTGGGCTGTCATCTTTTTTCTCCCAAATAAAGGTATAAGTGCCCTGGTATTGCAGTGTATCATTTTCCTTAATACTGTGGGAGAAGGTGCCGCTGTCATAGATGATCCCGTCTGAACTGCCTTTTTGAAGAGAATTCATTTTAAGGCCTTTCATTTGTGAACCGGCCATATCTGTCCAGGATGCTATAGAATCTTTAGGGTATTCGCTGCCATTGGTTACCAGCACCACATCATCGGCCATGAGATCTTTGACGCTCTGCGGCTCATTGCTGTTCCATGCGTCTTCCCATTGGGAGATCACCTCATCTGGGTTCACCGCTTCTTCTTCTACCACAACTTCTTCTTCCATTTCGTTCTCGTTATCCTTGTCACCGCAAGACGACAACAGCAGCAGCGCCAAAAAGGGGAAAATTTTCAATAGTTTCATAACCAGTATTTTTAATTCATAACTATCTAATATACTCATAAGAAGGCATTTAGGACGCACTTTCACCCGATTTTAGCCGAAATACCTCATTTTCTGGACAAAATGCGCAGTTGTGGCAACTCTTCGGAAGAGAGGAATCTTTAACTCTTTCTGCGGAAGCAGAAGCCGGATGTTGCAGAAGAAACGAAATCAAGACTATCGCGGAAAAAGCACCTAATGTTCAAAAAAGCGGCTCTAAACACTCCAATCCCGGATTTCACCGCGGAAAAAGGGTTAAAAAACTGTTATTTCGAAACTTCTTAACGCTAAACAAGTCTGCTAATAATGATATTAGTATAAATCACAAAAATTACTTGAATTATGGACTTGAAGAATGACGTTAAAGAAACAGCAAAAAAAGGAGCCGAACTATGGGCAGCCAAAAAAGGTCTTGAATGGACCGGTAGTATCCTAAAACTCGCTTTGGTAGCCGGTGTCGGTTATTATGCTTACAAGATATACCAAAAAAACAGTGACGACATCAAGGAACTGCTGTCCTAGATAAGTCAGGTTGTTATAGGTAACAGCTTTTACAGCTGAAAAGGTTGCTCCAGGCCCTTTTGTTTTCCCCCCGAATTCAAAGGCTTTTGGAACAACCTTTTTTTTATTCCGCAGATCTCTCGAAAATCCCTTTTTTGAGACCTGTCGCCCAGTTGAGTGTAACATCTCCCTGTTTTGGCCGTCTTTAGAGAAAATACCACTTCATGCAAAAGGTCTGCTTTTTTATAATTTTCAACTTCTTTCTCTTTGTCGCCCACGCGCAAACCAACTACGGAGACAATCCCGAAGCCGGCGGTTACATTCCGCTTAACGGCATTAAAATGTACTACGAGATCTACGGAAGCGGAGAACCTCTCCTGCTGGTGCACGGCAATGGCGGCGCGATCAAGGGACACACCCAGAAAATAGATTTTTTCAAAGATAAATACAAGGTGATCGTCATGGACAGTCGCGGCCACGGAAAGACCACAGGCAACGACGGTAAGCCGCTTTCCTATGAGCAAATGGCCGAGGATCTCAACGTACTCATGGACAGCCTGCATGTAAAGCAGGCTTATGTTTGGGGCCAAAGCGACGGCGGTATCCTGGGTTTGCTCCTGGCTATTCATCATCCCGAAAAAGTGAAAAAATTAGCCACTTTTGGAGCCAATCTTTTTCCCGGGCCCGAAGCGATCCAGGAGGAACTGGAAGCATATGTGATGCAAACACTGGCCACGACCAAAGACCCCAAAACGAAACAGCTTTTTTCGCTGCTTGCCTACCAGCCGGACATAAAGGTGGAGCAGCTGCAAAAAATTCAGTGTCCTGTACTGGTCATGAGCGGCGACCGCGATGCGATAAAACTGGAACACTCGATAAAGATCTTTAGATCTATCCCCCGCGCCAACCTTTTTGTGATGCCCGGGGCGACACATTTTGGTTCCTATGAAAAACCCGAACTTTTTGACAAGGTCCTTCTGGATTTCTTTAGTAAACCTTTCGTTATGACCTCTACCATAGATAAACTGGCCCCTAAAAAAGAAGAACATGCAGTTGAGAATAGCCCGGCACACCGGTGATCTTGAGAAGATCAGCCGGTTCTATATAGAAGTTATCGGGCTGCAAATCTTAGGAGAGTTCAAAGACCACAATGGCTACAACGGCATTTTCTTAGGTCTCGAAAATTCTGCATGGCACCTGGAATTTACTACTTCTACCCAGGCTCCAGATCATCATCCCGATGAGGATGACCTCCTGGTGTTCTATCTTGAAAGCCGGGAGAATTTTGAAGCCCTGAAACAAAGACTGCTCAAAAATGGCATTTTAGAGCAGCCTGCAAAAAACCCCTACTGGAACCGCAACGGCATCTGCATTAAAGATCCCGACGGTTTTCCCATTATTATTTCTCTAAAAAAGATCAATAACCAGGACCGGCTTTAATTGGCCTCTAAACATTTATGAAAGCAAAAAATCTTATTCTTGCGGCTGTTCTGGCCGTTTTTGGAAATCAACTGCAAGCGCAGCAAACTGCTGATGCCTGTGCAAAGGAAACCATTGAAAAATCTATTGAGGCCTTTGGTGGCCGGGAAGTTCTTAATTCCCTTCACGGGCTAAAGATTAAAGCTCTGGGCCAACGGCTGATGCGGGAACAAAGCGAGCGGCCTGAGGGACCGTTTATTCCCGATTATTTCGAGATCCAGATTGATAAAGATCTCGACAATAACCGAAGCAGAACCAGTAAAGAGTCAAAATCCTTTGGCTATAACCTCACCTATCTCGTCAACGACAGTCTGGTGGGCCGTGATATGAACCACAGCGGCCGCTGGTTTCCCATGCCCATGAGTACAGAACTCGATATGGCTCTTGCTCCGGAACACCTGCTGCAAACTGCGCTGCAGTCGAATAATTTGCATTGTGAAAAAGATAGTTTGCTGCAAAACATTCCGCACCGCGTGCTGAGTTTTGAACACGCCGGGCAGCCGGTGAAGATCTTCATCAATAAGAATACAGACCTTATTACGGCACTTGAGACCAAAGCCGAGGTGAAAACGAACAACTACCACGTTTGGGGCGACATTCCCCTCAGCATTTATTATTCTATGTATGGTCTTGAAAAAAACCGCCTCCTCTACCCCAGGCAAATGGATATTTTCCTTGACGGAGCGCTTTCAGAAAATATCAGCATTATTTCTTTGGAACAAAATCCGGTTTTTGAGCAGGAATTGACTTTCCCTGAGGCCTCAAAAGAGCTTTTGCTGAAGTACTATGGAAGAGACCTCTCTGCTCCCCTGGCAGCCGACAAAGCCATTGAAGAAGCTCCCGGCCTGTTGATCATTCCCGGCAGCTGGTTCACTTCTGTCCTCAAACAGGACGACGGGCTGGTTATTTTGGAAGCTCCAATTTCTTCGGCTTTTTCTGAACAGGTCATCAAATTTGCACATGAGAAGTTTCCGGGTCAAAAGATAAAGGCGGTGATTAGCACCTCTGCTGCATGGCCTCATATTGGCGGGCTGCGCGATTTTATTGCTGAAGAAATTCCGGTTTACCATTCCCCGCTGAATAGTGAATTGCTTCAAAAATTGGCTTCAGCAGAATTTTCAACTCATCCGGACAAGCAGCAAAAGCTTCAGAAGGAGCTGATTTCCGTCTTGGTTTCTGAAAAAAAGGAGCTGGGAAAAGGCAAAAACAGAGTGCAGATATTTCCGCTGAATGCAGAAGCTTCCGAAGGAATGATGATGGTATATTTTCCCGAACACAAATTGCTGTACACCTCAGATCTCGTACAGAGCATAGACCCTTCCGCAGAACCACTTTTCAGGGAGTACGGGCAGGAGATATTACTGGCGATCGACAGGGAACAACTGGAGGTGGAGAAGATCTTTGGTATGCACCTGCCGCCTACGCCGCTGCCACAACTAAAAGAGGCCATGGCTACAGGATTGGACCACCCCGCGAATGCTTCTTTTTAAGGCTAACGCAATTACATGAAATACCCGCTCAGGATCATTTAACAGTCAGAATAGCCGGATTGCACAAATTTAGCCGACTTTTGCATTTCCTTATCTGAATTTGGCACTTCATATATGGGCCTTAACTTTAGATATGAAAATTACCCCTTCAAAAAGGACATTTTTCAGGAACCTTTCCTCTTCGGGATGGTGGTTTCAAAAAAGTCCGAACGTATTCCTAATCCTTTTCTTTAGCGGATTGACGATACTTGCCTTGTGGGCGAGCAATAAGCTGTAGATGCTTTAAGTAACCTTTTCTTTTTATGCCCGGTGGGTTTCCATTTTCATAGTGGTTCTCCCAAAGTTCAAAACCTTCCCGGTAAATATCCCAACTTATAGTTTTCTCTGTTCCGGTATTGTAGGTGCCCGGGCCGTCGTAGAAACAGACTTTGAACATAAAGCCGACGAGAGCAAGAAGGTGAATTTCAGAAAGGATTCATAAAACGGAAAAAAGCTACCTGGTCCGAAGCTCTTCAATGATAGAAGCCGGCCTTCAAAAGCCATTATTAATGGTCTTAGCTATTACAGAAATGCAATAAAGGTGATAAGGAGCGCTGAAACAGCTATTATGGACAGGCTTATAGTCAGGATACTCTGCTTGGTAGCCAGATATATCTCTTTGAATTCTTCGTCCTGTTTAACTAATTCTTCCATCAACTGTAGTGTCTCAACAAATATATCTTACAGCTAGTTCACTTAAAATACCCTTTTAGGGGTATTTTTCAAAAATGGTCGGGAGAAAAAAAGAAAGACAAAGAAAAAAAATTGATATAAAACAAAAAAGCTCCTCCTGAAAACAGGAAAAGCTTCTCATTGGTTTACTTCTAAACCCAGGTAAATCAATGATTTACCACAAACAACACAACTAATCATAAAGCCAAAAAAAACTCCCCAATTTGAGGAGCTTCTTTGCTTCCGATCTCTCGGAATGCGGTCTGGACGAGACTCGAACGAAACGGCCAATGTCTTTATTTACAGGGTACTCCAGAGGCCTGTAATTTATACTCACCGAATTTGACACCTTTAACTAAACTTTAACGTCGTGAAATAAAGTTGGTTTCAAATGATATCTAACGGCAGGAATTTTCTTCAATACTTTTAAGAACTCCCCATTTCTTGCGGAACGGGCCGGCAAATATACGACCCTTTACCCTTTCTACAAGTATAAAAAACTATTTTTCCAAAATAAATGTCCCGACCAGTAGATTTGACTAAAAAAGAAAGGAAGATATGCCCACTCCCGAAAGGTTTAGCTCAAATATATTATTTACTACTCTACTCAACCTGCATGACGAAAGGGAGAGAAGACCCCCAACATCGCTCTGCGTGTTGACCTCTTGCTTACAAACAGTCAAAAAATTTGCTCCTTGTTCAAGCTCCTAAAAGATGTACTAGAGGTAAAACGAAATTGTATAATACCAGGTTTGAAAAGAAATCAAGAAAAGCCTATTATAGGGGGAGGGGCTTCTTGGAAATTGATCCGTCCTAGAATAAGTTGACAACAATTCGACTGAATCTTCAAGAAGCAAAAGAGTCAAGCCCAAAAAAGAAGGACTACAACTTGGCCTTAAATCGACAGTGGTATTTCAGGTAGAAAAGGTGAGTTAACTAGTCTTCAGATGAGAAGACCTACCCTTATTCATGAAAAAACCTGTGAAGAAAACTCCACAGGTTCATTTCAATTTTTTATTTAAAAACTGTCAACCTAATTTTTTTGAGGACGACATGAGAATTATTGGTTATCCTTTCTTTCAACGACATAACCTCCTTCTTTCCACTTTCTGTTTTCCTTATACCACTCAAGTAACTCTCCCATAAAACCAAAAGTAATGGCCAATGCAGTTGCTTGCATGAATTGGACTAGTCCCTTTTTATGTCGAACAGAAATAAACCTCTTGTGAAGCGGTTTATCACCTTCACGAACGAAAGTAGTAGTGGTATTTCCTATATCCATACGAGACTCTGGAATAATTTTGCCACTCTCAAGAATCTTGTCAAAAATAAAGGTTGTTGTAACGGTTGGATAATCTTCCTCCATAGATCTATGACGCTAATTGAAGATTATCAGCAAATTGTTCTCCAGTCTGCATTATTTGATCCACTACTTCATTTTTTACATTGTAGATCATGGAAATGATATCGCTATCCTTATTTTTGGTTCTCGCAAAGCTCCAACCAAGTAGTTTTAATTCTGTTTCTAAGCCTCGACCAAATTTATCAGCGCTTAAACAGAAACCTTTAATAACTTCTTTTGCTGCAATATCTGCGTCAACTTCATCTTCCGCAAAGGTTTTTAAACCAAATAAGGGAATATTTACGGATAACGTATTATCCATTTCTGTTTTATCCCAAATAGGCATAACTACAGATATAGAAAAAAGTTGTCCATCTTTTCTACGAATATCTATACTTGCTTCTTTCATGTTAGAGTAATTTTGTGTCAATAGCTGGAAGTTTTAGTCGTTTTTCAGACTACGAAATTACAAGATTTCGCCTCACGAATAACATCCGAGCCTATAATTTATAACGATTCTAAATAATAATAAACTGATTCTGTGAGCTTAAACCTAGTTCAAGCCGCCCAATAGGGGCTCATTTCTCTCATTGAAGTTCGTCAATTTCTTCCTTTAATCATGTCAAGGAAAAGTTAAATAGAACAATCAGAGCTTTAATATCAATAGTAACGCCAAAGTTTAAATCAAATTCTACAAGCCTCGAAATTTTTTATTTACCACTCAACTAGAGTTAAAGGTTAAGAGTAGGACCGGATTATGAGGTATATTGGTATGCAGATGGTGAACTTAAAAAGGCTATTCTTAAGAAAAACACGTTCAAGGCTCAGCTAGCATTGACATTACCCGGCTCCTACCCGGGTTCTTACAAATAGATTAGAATTCTTATTTACCTTTTTTTCTTTCTTGCAAAAAATCTTTATTAGAAGTCTATAAAGCTCCGGATAGAGCACGCTTTAGTAGTTCCTCGAAAAGAAACACAACAAAATCATCAGCATAAGCCATCATTTACTTTTTTCATCCGGAGCGTTTTCCATTTTGATTCCTCTACTCTTTTGCGAGACGGCTAAAAAAAAGTGAACTATCTAAAATTTTCTTCTTCCAAAGTCATCGCGTACAAATTTTGATCGGTCAGCTTTACGGAATTAGAATTAGGGTAGATCCACCCTATTCAAGTTGCTAGTTTAGCACATTTACACCACCCCATCTAAGTCGGCTAACTTCAGAATCATTCCTTCTCAAAAGTCCAAAGAAAATATAATTAGAAGAAAAGCTATGAAAATCAAAATGATAATTCCGGGCCATTTCAGGTATGCGATGTCCCTCAACCAATCCTCCCCACTTTTGTAAGGTTTTTTATTTTGCTTTTTCATTTCAATAAGTGGTTCTACTGAAAAAAATATAGAACCAAGCAAAGAACTTAGCTATTATCTCCCCATATTTTGTAAATGAGGTATAAAAGAACTACTATAAGAACAATCCACCACCATGTGGAAATGTGCTTCTTAGGATTATTATTCACAGCCATAAGTAGTAACTAACTAAATTTGTGAACTGCTTGAAATTTTTCTAGTATGAATCCTGTCTTTTCAAGAATCTCTTTAGTGAATTCGTTTCACCATAAATAACCATTATTTCCCCCTGCTGAAGTACCGTCTTCGCAGAAGCTACACCCTGAACAACATAAGTAAAGTTGTCCACCTCAAGGTCATTTTTTGTTGGCTTTTTTCGTATAGTGGTCAGGAGAAGAATGTTGTATTTTGACCTTAATTCTGTTTCTTCAATTGTCTTTCCAACAAAATCTTCCGGTACTTCTGTTTCAATAACGCTGAAAAAACTATTTACCTCAAAAGAATCCACAACACCGGGTAAATTGGATTTTCTTGCCCATCTTTCTGCTGTTTCTTTTTCGGGACGAATAACTTCTTCAACTCCCATCGCTCTTATTATAGTTTCCTGAAGTGGTGTTATAGCTCGGCTGATGAGTCTCTTCACTCCCAACTGCTTCATAACTGCGGTAGACATTACATTGGCACTTACATCTTCCCCAATTGCAATGATTACAACGTCCGTATGAGCCAGGGGTAAAGAACGCACAGCATCTTGATCAGTCGAGTCTAACCGGACGACATGTGTTAATTTATCCCTCATCATATCTAGCCGACTGTAATTTAGATCTACCCCAATTACTTCATTGTCTAATAAGACTAGTTTTTCTGCAAGTGAAGCTCCAAAGTTACCCAAGCCAATGATGATGTACTGCATAAGTTGTTTTTGAAGGAAAAACAAAGGTAGATAGCGAAATAATCAATGACTATATAGAAAAGAAGATGTTTATAAAGAAAATATAAAGATCAGACGAATCTGTAACCGACACCACTTTCGGTAAGAATATGCTTTGGTCGATTCGGGTCTTCTTCCAGCTTCTTTCTCAACTGGGCTACATAAACCCGAACATATTGAGTTTCCTCCTGTGCACTTGCTCCCCAAATTTGTTTCAAGATGTATTGATGAGTGAGCACTTTCCCCATGTTTTTGGTAAAGAGAGCAATCAGATTGTATTCGGTTGACGTCAATTTGACCTGTTCCTGCTTTCTTTTGACCGATTGAAATGCCAGGTCAATTTCGAGGTCCCCCGACGTAAATATGCTAGAGGATTCATCTGTCTTATTGACTCTTAAAGAGGCCCTGATTCGCGCCAACAGTTCCCCTGTCCTGAAAGGTTTTGTAAGATAATCTGTTGCTCCATTGTCTAAGGCTTGAATAATGCTATTTTCAGCATTTTGTACCGAAAGTATGATAATAGAATTTTCGAACCACTCTCGAAGTTCAACAAGCACTTGTTGGCCACTTTTATCCGGAAGTCCTAAATCGAGAATTATTAGATCCGGCGCATGATTTGCAGCCAAATTGATTCCTTCAGCGCCTGTCGAAGCAAGGACAACCTTATAGTTGTTGCTTTCCAGAGAAATTCTCAATAGTTTTCGAATCTGAGGTTCATCATCTATGACCAAAATTTTAGCTTCTTTCATCTTCAAAAGATTTGTAGTAGTTGAATTCGCATGGTATTATGACTTTAAATTCAGCACCTCCTCCGGAAACATTTCGAAGTTCAATTCGGCCGTTGTGAGCTTGAGCAAAACCGTTTGCAATAAAAAGACCCAACCCGGTTCCACCTGTTTCACTATCTGGAAGACGATAAAATTTTTGAAACACTTTTCTTATTTGATCATCAGGAAATCCTTTTCCATTGTCTACAACCGAAAATATTACAGAATTTAAACCTATAGTAACACCCACAATGATTGTTGAAGCAGGCGGTGTATATTTTGTGGCATTGTGAATGATATTAAACAAGATCTGTTCAATTAGTGGGCCATCGACTTTTATCAACGGCAGATCATCTTGAGGTTCGTATGTTAGCTGTCGATCCTGGGCATCAGAAATGTTCATCTCGATAACACGAAAGACAATTTCATTTACGTCATACCAATCCTTCTGCAAAGTGATATAGTTATTGTCCAGTCTGCTCATGCTCAGAAAATGTTCAATCTGTCTATGAAGCCGCTTTCCTGCTGTCTCCATTTCAGAGAGCAATTCATTCTTGACCTCCTGGCTAAGTTTTTCTTCTTCTCTCAATACGTCCACCGAACCTATGAGGGTCGCTACAGGCGTTTTTAACTCGTGGGAAAGAGAATTGAACAAGGTATTATAAAATTTTAGGGTTTTTTCTCTTTCTTTTTTTTCTGCAGCTATGGTTTCTATTTTTCTTATTCTTGAAGTAAAGACTCCATTAATTATTGCAATTACAAAATACATTAGGAAGAGGAGAGCGTCCTGAGGGGTATTAATTCTGAAGGTCGCTTCTGGTGGAATAAACATGAAATTCCAGAGCAATGCGCTAACAATAGCCACTGCTACAATTGGCCACACTTCAAGAAACATTGCCAGAATGGAAACCAGGAGGAGTAAAACTAAAGCTACGACATGATATTCTGTTTCGCTTATAACAAATTTTAGAAGTATTGCCACAAGCGATACCAAACCTATTCCAAATAGGTACTGCAGAATCAAATTGTGTCTAAGCCTGGTAAGCATCTTTTCTTTTAGCAAATATGATAATCTAAATCCAATTCCGTCATATAGATTCTACCTCATTATGGCTCCAAAAATTTTTCTTTATAATCCTTTTATAATACTGTTCAAGTTTTAATGTTCTACTTATAAAAGATCCTCTAAATTTAGAGAAAGGAGAAGTCATGACTTTTGCGATAATTGGATTAGGAAAAGAAGGTTTTGCTCTTGGAAAGGAAATAGTGAAACATGGTCATAAGATAGTTGGTATTGATCTGGATTTTGAAGTAACAAGACGAGCAAAAGAATTTTTCTCTTCAGTTTGGAAACTGGATGCAACAAAGAAGATCGATTTAAACAAATTGCCATTATCCAGTATAGATTATATAGTTATTCTTATCAAAAATGAAAAAGCAAATTTGTTATCGTCACTACTGCTGAAGGATCTGGGCTGCAAAGAAATTTGGACCTGTTACACCTCACCGCTTCAACAAGCTGCACTTGAATCAATTAATATTAATGTTATGACCGAAGGAGATTGTGGTGATTCCAAAGGTCTCTTCAATAAAATTTACAGTCACTTACCCCAGGTAGAGTAGCTCCCTTGAGAAGCAACTCTACCAAAAAAAACCGTCTTTATCAATATTTACCTTGGGCGCAATTCGAGAATTTAAAATCATTTAGAATTCTATGTTAGTACCTATTTCCAGGACCTGTTTTGGAGGTAGATTGAAATATCTGGTGGCATCTTGGGCGTTTCGCGATAAAAAAGAAAAGAAGTATTCCCTCCATTGAGCCATTCCCATTTTACCGTTGACCAGCAAAGTTTCCCTACCTAGACAATACACCACTTTTTCCATATCAATTTTAAGGTGCTCATTTTCAAGTTGAGCGATAGCAGCAGGAAGGTTCGTTCTGTCCATGTATCCATATTTCAAGGTCAGCCTAAAAAAACCGTCTCCTAAAGGTTCTAGTTTTGTTCTTTTGTTAGAGGGTACATGCGGGACTGACTTAAATTGTACGGATGCAATTACGACTTGTTCGTGTACTACCTTATTATGCATCACATTTTTAATAAGAGCTGGAGGAGTTCTCTCGGAATTTTTTGTGAAATAAATTGCCGTTAGAGGAATCCTTTCAATTTCTTTTTCTTGCTGCAGTTCTCTAATAAATCGTTCGAGCGGGACCATAATCTTTGTGAGCTCTATAGTCAGTAATCTTCTTCCCTTCGACCAGGTAATCATTGTAAAATATATCGCAGCGGCTATTAATAGAGGTACCCAACCTCCATCAGGAATTTTATCAATGTTGGCATATAGGAAAGAAAGGTCTACACAAAGTAGGAAAAGAGTAACCACGATAGCAACAGGCAATTTCCATTTCCACAGTTTTCGCATGGCGATAAAGGCTAGAATGGTTGTGATTACCATTGTTGTGGTTACTGCTATACCGTACGCCGCAGCTAATCGACTTGAGGTTTGAAATGCCAGCACCAGGGTGATCGTACCAACAAAAATCATCCAATTTATGTGTGGCATGTAAATTTGTCCTTCTTCTTCTTCGGAAGTATGTACCACTTTCAATCGAGGAAAGTAGCCCAATTGTAATGCCTGGAAAGTGAGGCTAAAAGCCCCTGTGATTATAGCTTGAGAAGCAATAATGGTGGCGACTGTGGCGATGATCACTAACGGGTACAATCCCCATGAAGGAGCTAAGTGGTAGAATGGGTTTTCAATTCTTCCTGCATCCCTCAAAAGCAGTGCGCCCTGTCCAAAATAATTCATAAGCAGACAGGGTAAAACAACTGTGAACCAGGCCCAGCGGATTGGTTGTTTTCCGAAGTGTCCAATGTCTGCATATAGAGCTTCCCCGCCGGTAACCACAAGGAAAACAGCACCAAGAATAAAAATTCCGTGCCAGCTGTTGATCATAAAGAACTCTGCGGCGTAAAAAGGATTTACCGCCTTTAAAATCTCCGGTGTTTTAATTATTGAAGATACTCCTAGTCCGGCAATACAAACAAACCAAATCAAGATTAGGGGACCGAAGATCATTCCCACTCCTTGAGTGCCCTTTTTTTGAAAAATGAAAAGTCCTGTAAGGATAGCTACTGTTATTATTACAACATAAGGCTCAAAAAAGGGAGTTGCCACTTTCAGTCCTTCTGTTGCACTTAAAACAGAAATAGCAGGTGTAATCATCCCATCGCCATAAAGAAGAGCGGCTCCAAAAAGACCCATAGTGAGGATTACCCATCGCTTCGTCTTTTTCTTTTTAGGAAGAACAAGTTCCATTAAGGCTAAAATTCCTCCCTCTCCATCATTGTCTGCTCTTAAAATGAGAATCAGATATTTAAGACTTATTACCAAGATGAGAGCCCAAAAGATTAAAGAAATGGCTCCCATTATATTTGCAGTTGTTGGCGCTACGCCAAAATCTCCATAGAAACACTCTCTTACAGCATATAATGGACTTGTACCTATGTCACCGAAAACAACACCTAGTGCTGCTAAGCTGAGGGTGAACATTTTTGTTTTCGTTTGACCTTCCGATTTTTCCATTTAGAAATGATTTTGATCGGCGAAATTATCTAAATGGCGCTGTTGGCTAAAATCAAAAAGCTCTTTTGTGGTCGTTCATTATATTCTCTTTATATTATAGAGGGATTTTATATTTCTTAAATATATAAGAAGGCGTGATTTGATCAATAAGTGTTTTTTGGTATGGCAAGAATCACTTGATAAAGACCCTTTAATAATAACCATAAGGTTTTCGATTCCTTTCCATCATTTACTTACTTTTTTCATCCAGAGCGCTTTCCATTTTGATTCCCCCAATATTTGCAGCGGGCTGAAAAAAGAATAATTTTTTTCATTTAGACCCTTTTGATCTTCATAGAAAGAAGAACAAAAGGGTGCTTTTAAATTTCTCCTAGCGGTCATCGACAGAATTGGATTTCCGAGTATAAGCGCAGAACGTTTTTTAATGACGTGCATAAGGAAGGTATTCAAATAAAAAAATATATAATGTAAAATTATTTTTACAAAAATGGATATATTTGTAAAAATAATTTTACATAATGGGTAAATCGAAAACTCTCCTATTTCCCCGCGACAAACGTAAGTTTATGGAGATGGGAGGACAGATCAAGTTGGCTCGACTTAGGAGGAAGCTAAGTATGGAGCAAGTTTCAGAACGTGCCAATATTAGCCGACCTACACTTCTATCCATTGAAAAAGGAAGCCCTGGAGTAAGCTTGGGAAGCTATTTTCAGGTATTGAAAGTGTTGGGCCTAGAGGAGGATATTTTTCTATTGGCCCAAAACGATCCTCTGGGAAGAAAATTGCAGGATGCTGAACTTAAGACAGGGGAACGAGCTCCTAAAAAATAGATATGACATCGACAAGATCAATACTGGTTTACTCGGATTGGGTCGGGATGAAGGAACCTTTACTAATGGGACGACTACAATCAGAAAGAGTGCGTGGCAATGAAGTTTTTTCCTTCTCTTATGAAAAATCTTGGTTGAAGTCTCCATTTGCACAGATATTAGATCCTTCACTTCAACTTTATGAAGGACCACAATTCCTGGCTGGGAAACAACAAAATTTCGGAATATTCCTGGATTCTTCTCCAGACCGGTGGGGAAGAATATTGATGCGTAGACGGGAAGCTGCTTTGGCAAGATTGGAAAAGCGGACAGAGCGTAGGCTTTTTGAAACAGACTATTTACTGGGTGTGTATGATGCTTTCAGGATGGGCGGATTACGTTTTAAGGAAAAGGAAGAAGGACCATTCTTAAATGATAATAATAATATGTCCGCACCTCCTTGGACCACCCTTCGGGAACTGGAAAGAATAAGTTTAAAACTGGAACAAGATGATGTAATAGATGATCCAGAATACCTTCAATGGTTAAATATGCTTGCCGATCCTGGAGCCTCACTCGGGGGAGCCAGACCCAAGGCTGGTATCGTTGATCAAAACGGGTTGCTTTGGATCGCAAAGTTTCCTAGCAGAACCGATCAGGGCGATGTTGGAGGTTGGGAAGCGGTTGCCTATCGTTTGGCTATCAATTCTGGAATTACCATGGCTACTTCAAAAGTCCAGAAATTCACCTCTAATCATCATACCTTTTTGACAAAAAGATTTGATCGAAATGAAGTCGGGAATCGTATTCACTTTGCGTCGGCTATGACCTTATTACAATACCAGGATGGGGATGACTATCAAAGTGGTGCCAGTTACCTAGAACTTGCCGAACTTATCACTACCCAAGGAGGAAATATAGATGAAGACCTAAAGGAATTATGGAGACGCATCGTCTTTAATATCTGTGTTTCAAATACAGATGATCATCTAAGGAACCATGGATTCTTACTATTTAAAGATGGCTGGCATTTATCTCCGGCTTATGATGTCAATCCCATTGAAACAGGTGCCGGCTTAAAACTAAATATTTCCGAGAATGATAATGCCCTGGACCTGGAATTGGCCTTATCAGTCAGAGATTACTTCAGATTGGAGGAAAAGGAAGCTCTATCTATCATAAAAAAAGTAACTAATGCGGTAAAGGAATGGCGAGTGATAGCTGATCACTTTGGAATTCCCAGGAATGAACAGGAATTAAAGGCAATGGCTTTTTCCAAGGGAGATTTCAATAATCCATGACAGGAAGTAGAGAAGAGTATACTCTTGCGCATACATCTTCAATAAATCATTTACTTTTTTCATCCGGAGCGCTTTCCATTTTGATTTTCCTACTGTAATGCCAAACGGCTGAAAAAGAGGTCAGCAGGTTGTCATTTACTTCTTCCAGAGCCGTCGCGTAACCATTTTTGATGGCCAGATTTTACGGGATTTAGAATTAGGATAGGCCGTAGTTAAGTTGTTGTAAGTAAAACGGAACATATCCTTCCAGGCCGGCTAACTTCTAAATCCCGTTCCTTTGCCGAAGAAAAATGGTTACTGGAGCGGAGGCTCTGGAAGTAAATGCTGTTGAAGTCGGTGTGTTCTTTACTCTAATGTTGTTATGGAAGCAGATCAAGCGGACGCATGATTGCAGCGGTGACTATAATGGAGCGCAAGGATTTTTTTCCTGGAGCGAAATGTAAGGAGCCCTGTGGTCATGGGTCCAAGATTATTTCCCGAAGCGCTTTTCCTGCAGCACAGCGGAGGGGAATGTGCTGAAGGGATGAGCCTTTAAAATTGCTGCTTAAGCAGCACAAGTTTTTCATTTAGATCCTTATGATCTTCATAGAAAGAAGAACAATCAATAACAGTCTTACAATTTTTAATAAGTCTTTTATTTGCCTCTTTTCCTGCGGAGTCATTATCTAAATAGGTGTACACTTTATCATAGTTGTCTAAAATCAAAAAGCTTTTATCCAGGAAGGCCAGGGAATTGAGGATAAGACAATCGGCGGAGGCTATTTTAGATTTTTCCAGCGTAGCAAGAGACAGAAAATCAAACATCCCTTCAAAGATCAAGAGGTTCCTACTCTTATGGGAAATGAAGCTATATGATTTTGGTGCAGCTGAGTTTTTAAAAAACTTATTTCTCATTTCCCATCCTCCAGCTTCATTTTGAAGACCTATTGAGAAATAGGTTTTTGATCTGTAGCTGTACCAAATCTCTTGACAAAAACGACGTGCAACTACTGGTGTAATACTTCTGGACTTCAGATACTGAACAAGTGCTGGATGTTGAATTGCTTTTACCTCCAGGACCTGAATCTCCTTTTCCTCGGTAGAAGCTGCAGAGTCCAGCGTGTTAAAGAAAAAAGAAGAATAGCCACTTAGAAAATGTAAGGCTTCCCAGGGAGAACACTGTTTTAGGTTTACTACAAGATCAATCGCATTACCCCCTTTGCCTATTCCGAAGTCATACCACAAGTTCTTCATCTTCGAAACAAAGAAAGACGGACGAGTTTCTTTTCTGAGAGGACTCAGGTACCAGAATCCTTTAGACGTAGATCTCTCCGGAAGAACCTTCAGATCCTGTAGCACTTTCTGAATTTCTACCTTCCTGGCTTCTTTCCAACTGTATAAATTTGTCTCCATACTCGTTTTTCTACTTACCTTCTTACCTATCCCGTCTTTACCGTCCTCAGCGGCATTTTTAATCTTACCTCTGTCTTACCTATCTTACCTTAGGTAAGTTCAGGTAACTTTTTCTTTTTTCTTCTTACCCGCTCCAAACTCTTTGATTATGCACCTTTACATCTTTTAGGTAAGTAGGTAACTTATTTTTACTATTTATTATATTACCTAAAATCAGAAAATTTCAAGAGGTGAAACCTTGAAGAGCGGCCTGGCCAGGTATCCGTACACTTGCCTCTTTGGTTCTTTTATCCTTTCAAAGCCGCGACTTTTTAAAGCTTTACCCATGCTAATTACATTCAGTCTGGCGTTAAGGCAGTTGAGTTTCGCAATAATGTCTGAAGCTGTCATAAAGTGCATTGGATCATCACTAGTTTCAAAATACTTCGAAAGAAGTTCTTCCTCCATAGAAGGTTCCCTATAGGGTTTATTCCTTTCTTCATTTACGGCAATATCCTGTAGGGAGAGTTCCGGATCGAAATCCTCTGCTTTATATGCTAAATGGTAAGCCTGGGCCCACACTTCATCGATATTGACTTCTCGATCATAGTTGAAGTCGATTTTTTCCATGAGCTCAAAACAGAGCCATCGTACCGAACCGGTCTCATCATTTAAAAAAGTGGCTCTATTGGTAGATCCAATAAAACTACAAATTCGTGGAAGAGAAGTGTTTCTCCGGTCGTATGGCAACCGTTCATTGATCATGGTCTTAGAGAAATAGGCTTTTAGAGCATTGATTTCTCTTTTGGCCAAAACCGAAAGCTCGTCCAGGTTAATGAGGAAATTCCTTGCCAGCTGTATCCTTGCATCCTTGTCTGTGGTCATATCTTCTGCGAAATAACTTCTTAACTGAGGTGGACATAGAAATCGGCACCAGGTAGATTTACCTGAATTCTGTTTCGCATGGACCAAGACCAGGCATTGCTTGTTGAAGTAACTCTCCTCCATGGCACATTTAACTGTTCGAGCTAACCACTTCTTGAAGTGGTACTCAAACAAAGCTTGTTCTTTAAGCGGTAAATAACAAGCGAGGTTTGTGATATGATCTTCGCCATTCCAATCCGGTAGCTCTTCAAAATATTTGCTTATCGGGTTGAACCTCGGGATCAAATGAGAATTCAGGAAAATTTCCAGCTTCGAAGGGTTTACATCTATATCTGCCTGAGCCAGTTCAATGAGGAAGGAATTGGGAACAAATTTCTCCCAGTTCTTTTCTTCTTTAAGAGAGATCTGCATATCATGAGAAATCTCGTTATACCGTAAATCATACTTTTTCAGGACATAGTCCTGAATTTTGTCGTAGATGGTTCTTTTACTTCTACCTGTGACCTGATAAATTTTCTTCCTGGAGCTCACAACACATTCTTTTAGTTCTGTGATTCCGTATCAACTTTAGGTGCCAGGGCGAACAATTTAATTCTGCTCCCCTTATAGGGGTTATGAGATGGCTGGTAACAAATGTAGCTCCAGTTGTGGAGATCCTTCATGCACCGATGGTAGGTACCTTTGGAACCTATTTTAGCTGTAAGCATCACTTCTTCTCTGTTTATATAGAAGGAATCCGGAAAACGAAAGATGTTCCATAACCGAAACAGAGATAAATAGAGGCTGATGTGCGTAGGATTGAGGCGCGGATCCTTCCGGAAGTTTTCCATCAGGACATTCATGTGTTGTACGTAATTCATGACTACAGAAGTTTTAGAATTGATTCTACTGATAGTCCAAAGATGAATTAGAGCGGAACAACTGAAAGTATTCCAGATAAACTTTAACTTCTAATGAGCCTCAAAATTATTTTATTCTTAATGAAATCATCCTATGAGTTCAAATCTTCTATTCATAAAAGCACTACCAGTCAAGACATTCTATTCTTCTTGCTTTCTTTCTGCTCAAGTTTAGCCATATCACTTTCGATTTTTTCATCTAGTACCTTAGCATATATTTGAGTAGTCTTTAAAGATTTATGGCCAAGCATTTTACCAACCGATTCTATTGGTACTCCTTTTGATAAAGTCACAGTCGTAGCAAATGTGTGCCTCGCGAGATGCGTTGTAAGATTTTTTTTGATACCACAGAGATCAGCTATTTCTTTCAAATAAGAATTTGATTTCTGATTTGAAAGTACTGGTAGTACTCCCTTGCCTTCTTTCACGTATGGATCACGGGAATACTTTTCAAGAATAGATTCAGGGATCTGAAGAAGAGGAATTCTGCTCAGGGAATTCGTCTTTTGTCGTTTTGTTCTAATCCACCTCTTGCCACTTATATTTAGAACTATATCGTCTGCAGACAATTTCTTTACATCGGCAAAAGCTAGTCCAGTATAACAACAGAATAGGAATATGTCCCGTACCAGCTCTAGTCTGGGGATATTAAATTCCTTTTCAGTCAATTTTTGAAGCTCAATTTCAGATAGGTGTTCGCGCTCAGAAGGTTTCCAACTTCCTTTCCAGTGAAAAAAAGGATCTTTTTCTATCCATTGGTTGGCATAAGCAATTCGGATAATCTTCTTAAAGTTCACGATATACTTATGGGTGGTATTATGAGCGCAACTCTTTTTGAATTTCAAGTAATGTTCAAAGCCAGTTATAAAATTGTAATCAACGTTCTTTACGGGAAGGTCCTTCTTTTTGTAACGATAAAGCAGAAAATTTTGAATATGCTCCTTACAAGCATTGTAGCGTTGCATCGTTCCCTTTGTGAATCCTTTACCAATCAGTTTTTTCATCTGATCATTATGCTCCTGAAATATATCCATGAGCATACGTGTTTCCTCTTCCTTACCCTGGAAAATATCTCTGATACCTGTTGCAGACAATGGTTTCTTTTCCCTCACTAGACGATCATGAATTTCAAATAAAGAAGCTTTGATGCTTTCCAATGCTCTATTTATGGATTGCACTTCAGATGATGTTCCCCTTACCTTTCCAGTACTACTACTCCACTGGTTAGAATTGATCTGTCTACTTGTGCTAAATTCAGCTCGCTTACCCTGGTATGTAATTCTTGTGTATATGATTGCTCTGTTATTACCTGAGAGTCTGCTTTTTTTAGGAAAAAATAAAACGTTGAATAGTGGAGTCATAGGTGCGTCTTTTAAAAACTCACCGGAAAGATATCAATTAAGACCGTGCAGAAATGTTAAAAAACCTCTGTAAAGCTTTTATTAACAGATATTTGGAAGGAATTCGGTGCGTCTTTTTTAAGCCGAAAAAGACGCACCGAATTACGCACCTTTTTAATGATATTTTTTGCCTTTTTATGACATCCTTAAAAATAAAAAAGCCTCTAAATCATTGATTTAGAGGCTTTTAAGGTGCTTTTGGATTTCTCCTAGCGGTCTGGACGAGACTCGAACTCGCGACCCCCTGCGTGACAGGCAGGTATTCTAACCAAC
>CAVPXS010000007.1:0-547366 GCA_963709775.1 uncultured Flavobacteriaceae bacterium
TTGATTATTTTGACTATAAAAATGAATTGTATGCCATTACCGCATATATCATTTGATCTCAATTATTATACACGGTTTTACAGCTCCTTCGGTGATTGGGCATTTTAAAAAAAGAGACAGGGTGAAGCAAAAAAGCTGATAACACCGCAGGATTAACAAATGTTTATAGCTGTAGGGTGAAGTTCTGCTTTATGAATTTCTTATTTTAAGAATGATAACTGAAAAATACAAGTAATGAGCAAAGGTTACAATCCTCCCCGGAAAATGGAAAAACCATCAAAAATCCCTTTTTCAGGATGGAAATCTATAGGGCTGGGAGTAAAAGACGAAATTGGTGAAAACAATGTTTCCATTATATCTGCAGGAGTTGCATTCTATGCATTTCTTGCAGTTTTTCCAGCCATTGGGGCACTAGTCTCCATTTATGGTCTGGGGATGGACCCTCAAAGCCTTCAGGATCAACTACAAACAATCTCCCAGGTGATGCCACAACAGGCTTTTGATATCATAGAGCTATAACTTAAGGATGTAGTTTCCACATCGGGCAGCGCCTTAAGCTGGAGTTTAATCATTGGGATCCTATTTAGTCTTTGGAGTGCCAACAAAGGGACAAAATCAATGTTCACCGGCCTGGATGTCGCTTATGACACCAATAATGACCGGGGCTTCATAAAGCAAAATGCTCTTACCCTGCTCTTTACACTTGGTACCATCATTCTGGTTATCATTAGCCTCGGGCTCATTGTAATTTGGCCTGCCATTGTTAATTTTATTTCTCTGCCTTCCGGCATGGAAATGTTGATCACCGGGGTAAGATGGGTACTCCTGGCCGCCATAGTAGTATTTTTCCTGGCTGGGATGTATCGATATGCTCCCGATAGAAGAACCCCGGCCTACAAATGGGTATTTCCCGGAGCGCTCCTGGCCACACTTTTATGGTTAATCGCTTCCTGGGGCTTTTCATTTTATGTTCAAAACTTCGGAAGTTATGGGGAAGTATACGGCTCTATTTCGGCAGTAGTGGTAATGCTGTTATGGTTGTTCCTTACCAGTTTTATCATTCTTATTGGCGCCGAATTAAATTCTGAAATTGAAAAATATTCAGGTGTCGGGCGGGTAAAGCATTAATCATATTTTCTACGGAAGAAGAGTTCCAAAAATGTCATTTTTGAAGAGCATTTCAAGAATATGACCTACGTCATATTTTCCAATCCGCTCATTTTCAACCTTTGTACCCGGTACGAAACGAGCAATTTTTATGGAGGAACTTTCTTGTTATCACTGTGGTGATACGATTAAGTCATGTGTTAGCTTTGATGATAAGTCTTTTTGCTGCAATGGCTGTAAGACCGTTTATGAAATATTTTCAGAAAACGGGCTTTCTTCCTATTATGATATGGAAGCCACACCCGGTGCGGCACCGGCACAGTTTGAAGGGAAATATGATTTCCTTAGCAATGAAAAAATTGCAGATAAACTGCTGGAGTTCAATGACGGAAATATACAGGTAATCTCCCTGTACATTCCTCATATCCACTGCAGCTCCTGCATTTGGATCCTCGAGAACCTCAACAAGCTGAAACCGGAGATCACCGCATCACAAGTTGATTTCCCGAAGAAAAGTCTTCGCATTACCTATAATTCAGAAAAGTTAAGTTTAAAAGACCTGGTCTTGTTTATCAGCAGTATTGGGTACGAGCCTTACATAAGTCTTGATGACAGCGAAACCGGAAAAAAGAAGATCAACCGCAGCATCATTTATAAACTGGGGGTTGCAGGTTTTGCCTTTGGGAATGTAATGTTCCTCTCTTTTCCCGAATATTTTGATGTCAATGAATACTGGCTGGAACAGTATAAAGGCCTTTTTAGGTGGCTAATGTTTGCCTTTTCGCTTCCGGTAGTTTTTTATGTCGCGCAGGATTACTTTATCTCTGCCTACAAAGGGCTGCGGGCAAAAATCCTCAACATTGATGTGCCGCTCGCCCTGGGAGTACTGGTTCTCTTTGTACGCAGCACATTAGAAATAACTTTTGACTGGGGCTCGGGCTTCTTTGACAGTCTTACAGGTCTTGTATTTTTCCTTACTCTGGGGAAATTCTTTCAGCAAAAGACTTACAATTTCCTCTCTTTTGAGAGGGACTACAAATCATATTTTCCCATTGGTATCACCCGCATAAATCCCGACGGAAAAGAGGAGAGCATACATGTGCACGATATTGAAAAAGGTGACAGGATCTTAATTAGGAATGAAGAACTTATACCTGTGGATGGTATTCTTATCAATGGGAATGCGCGTATTGATTACAGCTTTGTAACAGGAGAATCTGAAGCTGTGCAGAAGGAATCCGGAGATAAATTATATGCAGGAGGGCGGCAGGTTTCGGGCATGATCGAGATGGAAGCTCTCAAGTCGGTTTCTCAAAGTTACCTCACAAAATTATGGAGCAATGATGTTTTCCAGGTTAAAAAGGAAGACTCCTTCACCTCTTTCATCAACCATATAAGCAAGTATTTCACTATTGTATTGCTTCTAATCGCTTTTACGGCAACAGCCTGGTGGGCATTTTTAGATTTTGCCACCGCGATCAATGTCTTTACAGCAGTATTAATAATTGCCTGTCCCTGTGCGCTTGCAATGTCCACCCCGTTCACCCTCGGAAACCTCCTGAGGATCTTTGGCAACAAAAAGTTTTATCTGAAAAATGCCGGTGTGATCGAGCAACTCGCAAAAGCCGACACTCTGATCTTTGACAAAACAGGAACCATCACCTCCAATAAAAAAAGCAGCATTAGTTATGAAGGGATCACCCTTACTGCTGAAGAAGAATCTCTCCTGAAGAACACGCTTCGCGCCTCAAATCATCCTTTGAGCCGTAAATTATATGATATGCTGGCCGAATATGATATTACTGCGCCCGAAGAATTTCGGGAAGTCACAGGGAAAGGAATTGAAGCCGTACACCAAAAGCAGGCGATGAAAGTAGGATCCGCCGAATTTGTGGGGAGTACTGTGGTAGCACCAACCCTTAACACTTCGGTACATATTAGTTCGAACAATGAATACAAAGGCAGGTACGTCTTTTTCAATGAATACCGCGAAGGGGTAAAAGATCTCTTTTCTGAACTGGCCCCACATTACCACCTTTCAATTCTTTCGGGAGATAATGAAGGAGAAAAGGAGAGACTCGAAAATCTGCTACCGAAAAATACTGAAATGCTCTTCAACCAGAAACCTGAGAATAAACTCAACTACATCGCCTCTCTTCAACAAAAGGGAAGAAAAACGATCATGGTGGGCGATGGTCTTAATGATGCCGGGGCACTGGCAAAAAGTGAGGTGGGAATAGCAATTTCAGAAAATGTAAATGTCTTCTCCCCCGCCTGTGATGCTATTCTGGATGCAAGCAGGTTTGACAGTCTTTTTAAGTTCATTAAAGCTTCAAAGTCGGCAATGAAGGTGATCAAGATAAGCATGCTTCTGTCCTTTCTCTATAATGTCGTGGGTCTTTATTTTGCGGTTACCGGGCAATTATCCCCAATTATCGCGGCTATTCTTATGCCTTTAAGTTCCATAAGTATCATTGCTTTCACTACAGTATGCACCAATTTCATTGGCCGCAGGATTTAGAATATTCCCATCAAAAATCTTATCTCCTTTTCATTTTTAAAAAATTCTAATAAAAAAGTTGGAAATAAAAAGGAAAATCGGGTAAATTGGGACTGTGATTAAATTATTTGTTTCCCTGCTTTTTGCAGGGAGAGCCAACGAGAAAGCAACCCCTACTTGCTTCTTGTTGTTTCATCCCCCAAAAGTTTCCTCCTGACATGCTTTTTACAAAGAATTTTTTATTGAAGCTAACCGGGCTACTATTTATAGTTGCAGGAATAGCATTACGATTTTCTAATTTTGAATCTGCTTTCTCTCCATTCATCTTAGGCGGGCTTATTGGCGGTGGAGCTGTTCTGCTTTTTGGAATAGGCAGAAAAGAAAACAGGTCATAAAACAAGAGGTTCCAAAAATGACATTTTTGACGGCCCATGAAAAAACCTCCTTACCCTGAGTATCCGGAAATAGCTTCTGAAGAGATCCTTCTCAGAAAGATTAAGCCTGAAGAACTTTCAGAGCTTCTCATCATTTCCTTCTACGACGGAAAACAAGCCAAAAGTGAAACCGAAGCTGCAGCGATGCTTCACAGAATTGAAAATGATTATCTCAACGGGGAAAGCATTCACTGGGGTATTGAAGAAAGGAATTCCGGAAAAATTGTCGGCACCTGTGGCTATTACAGGGGTTTTAAAGATGCTGCAGGCGAATTAGGCTGCATTCTCCTTCCGGCGTATAGAGGAAAAGGTCTTATGACCGAAGCAGTTCGCCTGGCAGTGGCTTTTGGGTTTAGAACGATTGGCTTGCAAAAAGTTTTTGCCGTTACCTCATCAGGAAAATTTCAGGATGATCACGCTACTGGAGCGCCTAAACTTCAGGAAAACTAAGGAAGTGGGTGAAGAAGTGCATTTCGAAATCCTGCGAAAGGGATTTATTCAGCATTAGGTAGTTTGAATTGCACTTATAACCAACTATTCCTTAATTTATTAAAGGTGCTAAATATCATTATTTAACCCGCGCCGATTTTCTAAATTTAATAATATCTGCCGCCACGATAGAGCAAAGGGAAATTTGCATCATGAATTCTTAGGCAGTCTTTAAAAAATCAGGAAATATGAAAATGGATTCCTGGTACCAAATGAGTCCCGAGGAGGTGATGAAGAAACTCGACACCTCCCCCGATGGCTTGTCAACTGCTCAACACGACAGCAGGCAGCAGGAGTATGGGAAAAACCTACTGCCGAAAAAAAAGAAAATCACGCTCATCCATTTGTTTTTCGTCCAGTTCCTCAACTCACTTATTTATGTTTTACTGGCAGCAGCTCTTGTGGCTCTTGTACTGGGAGAATATTCAGATGCTATTTTTATTTTCCTGGTCCTGCTCGTTAATGCGGGCATAGGTACTTTCCAGGAGTGGAAGGCAGAAGAAAAAGCTTCTGCCCTGGAAAACCTCATCAAGCTACGGGTCAAGGTAAGGAGGAACAAACAAATTATTGTGGTTGACAGTGAAGATCTCGTGCCCGGCGATCTCGTTTTCATGGAATCGGGAAACAAGGTGCCGGCCGATATCAGGGTGATCAATTACAACAATTTAATGGCAGAAGAAGCTATTCTCACCGGGGAATCAAAAGCCATAGAAAAGGACAGCAGCGCTATTATAAAAGAAAATGTTGGAGTGCCCGACCAAACCAACATGCTGTTTGCCGGCACCACCATAACAACAGGAAGAGGTACCGGAATAGTTGTCTCTACAGGAATTGGAACCGAAATTGGGAAGATTGCATCTTCGCTTCAGGAACTTGAGACAGGCAAGGCGCCACTGGTAAAGAGAATGGAGATCTTTACGCGTAAAATAACTTATATCGTTTTGGCCGCCAGTATGGTTTTGGGAGTTATGGGATACTACTTTGGAATTCCTGTAAAAGAGATCTTCTTTTTTGTCGTGGCCGTAGCAGTATCGGCCATTCCGGAAGGTTTACCTATTGCCATGACGGTTGCGCTTTCCATAGGTGGATCGAGAATGGCCAAAAGAAACGTGATCATTCGAAAACTCACTGCCGTGGAGGGCCTTGGCAGCTGCACCTTCATTGCTACAGATAAAACAGGGACACTTACTGTTGACCAGCAAACAGCTAGAATATTAATATTGCCGGGGCCAATAGCACTCAAAGTCACAGGTGAAGGTTATAACGGCGAAGGAAAGATCGTTTCACGGGGTGGTGACGAAGTTCTTTTGGATCAGTCAGGTGATCTACAAAGACTACTTCAGGCGGTATCTATATGTAATGAAGGCAACCTGAATCACATTGATGGCAACTGGTCATTTTCCGGAGATCCCATAGATGTGGCTTTATTAAGCCTTCCTTTTAAAGCCGGAACATCCCCGGAAAAATTTCAGGCTCAAATTAAAAAGGTGAAAGAGGTGCCATTTGAATCGGCCCGACAATTTGCTGCAGTGTATTATAAACAGGAGGGAACTGAGGAGCTCCAAATTGCTGTTAAAGGTGCTATTGAAAAAATTAAAGAGCATATTGATGGTGAAAAATATGCACCTCTTTTGGAAGAGGCCGCCAAACATGCTGAAAGCGGCTATCGTATAATCGCAGTTGCAGGAGGAACTGCAGATAAAATATTACCTGCAGGGGAGCTCCCTCACCTGGAAATGTTAGGGTTTATTGCCCTTATAGATCCATTACGTCCCGAAGCAGCACCTGCAGTGAAAGAATGCCATGCCGCAGGAGTGCAGGTCGCAATGGTTACGGGAGATCATCCTGCAACTTCCCTTGCCATAGCTAAAGAAGTAGGCATCGCAAACATGCAGGAGCAAGTCATTACCGGAGCTGAATTGAGTAATATCGAGAAAACTCCCGAAAAGTTAACCGATATCCTAAGGACAAAGCGGGTTTTCGCAAGGGTCACACCGCAACAGAAACAAATGATAGTCGAATCCATAAGAGAATCCGGACATTTAATTGCGGTAACCGGAGATGGAGTAAATGATGCCCCGGCACTAAAAACGGCAAATATTGGAGTCGCAATGGGCTATGGAACAGATGTGGCAAAAGACACCGCATCTATAATTATTAGCGATAACAACTTTGCATCTATCGCTGCAGGTATTGAGGAAGGGCGTTATACCTATAGTAATTTGAGGAAAATTATTTATCTGCTCATCTCAACAGGGGCGGCCGAATTATTGACTATTGGTCTTTCCCTGGCCTTCCTGTTACCATTGCCTTTCCTCCCTGTACAGTTATTGTGGCTAAACCTGGTCACCAACGGGATACAGGATGTTGCCCTGGCATTTGAAGCAGGAGAGAAAAGAGTTATGCTTCAACCTCCCAGAAAACCTGATGAGCCCATTTTTGACCCCCTCATGATAAAACAAACCCTGCTCTCTGCTGCAGTGATAGCATTGCTGGCTTTTGGCTTGTGGTATCATTTGCTTAACCAACTTCATTGGGAGGAACAACCTGCAAGAAATGCGGTGCTAATGCTAATGGTTTTACTTCAGAACTTCCACACCTTTAATTGCCGGTCGGAGACCAGATCTGCATTCAGAATTCCGGTAAAAAAGAACCTGTTTTTACTTTTTGGAGTATTAGGAGCTCAAAGTCTTCATATCCTGGCTTTGCAGGCACCCTTTATGCAAACATTATTAAGCCTCAATCCCCTGCCAATAAGGCACTGGGTCTACCTTTTCTTTTCTGCTTCTTTGATATTGGTGGCGATGGAATTGTTTAAATTATTAGTTGCTAAAAAAGAAGTTGAAAAGCAGCGAACCTTCAATGGCCGGGACACCACAGTATAGAAACAAAAAAGGCTGCTAAACAGCAGCCTTTCTCTATCTGACATGAAATCTTCTTAATTCGAAACTTCGGTTTTAATGGCTTCAACTGTTTCTGTATTATCTACTCCAAGGCCTTCCTGCTGGTGGACCAGCACTCCATCTTCATCAAATACGCTAATGATGTTGGAGTGGGAAAAATCAATGGGAGAGATCTGCTTATAACTCACTGCGAGTACGGTTGCAAATTCCCTGGTATCTTCGGGCGTACCGCGAAGGAACATCCAGTGGTCATCTTCCATCACATTTTCTTTAGCAAAGGAATTAAGACGTTGGGGCGTATCGGTTTCAGGATCTATGCTTACCATGATAAACTTTGTTTTGTCGAGATCCTCCTCCGGCAACTGCTTTTCAATATTCCGCATATCTGCGATAAGTCTGGGACAGGCGGCTTTACAGGAGGTGTAGATCATTACCATGACCAGTACATTTCCCCGAAGGTCTTCCAGCTGAATATTCTCATTATCCTGGGTGGTCCAGGTGGAGGGCAGATTGTAGATAGAAAGTTCCGGAATTTCTCCCTTGATTTCCTCTGTATTCACTGCGACTTCTTCTTTAGCATCA
The DNA here is from genome assembly GCA_963709775.1 of uncultured Flavobacteriaceae bacterium. Classification (GTDB taxonomy): domain Bacteria; phylum Bacteroidota; class Bacteroidia; order Flavobacteriales; family Flavobacteriaceae; genus Salinimicrobium. Next base: position 8,016 of record CAVPXS010000007.1, read on the forward strand.
GCTTCTTTCTTTCCGGCATCGTTGCACGCTGCAAAGAGAAAAACTGAAAGCATTATAAAAACAACTTTTTTCATGATCATAATTCTGATTTTTCAATATCCTGTACACATCTAAACCCAAGGTTCTTGATTGAGTACTTTGCTTTCATGCTTCCGCGGAAGGCATACCGCATAAAAGCTGCATAGTTCATAAGGTCTGTGGCGCCAACTGCCGCCCCTCCGCAAAAGAGGTTATTATCTCCCGTACTATCCTGCCGGGATTCCCCACCAATCATCACCGAATTGAAATCTGATGTCCACTCCCATACCAACCCGTGAAGGTCGGACACTCCCCAATAGTTCCTAAAGGTATTACCTATTGTGTTTTTATAAGTGTTGGGGGTTTCATACCAGCTAAGGATAAATTGATTATAAGATTTTTCTTCGCGTGCATCGGGGCTGGTTTCATTTGCCATGGCTACATACTCCCACTCATCTACTGTAGGCAATCTCTTGCCCTGGCATTCGCAGTAATTCTTTGCTGCAAACCAGGAGACATTGGTCACCGGGGAATTGGGCAGCATGTCATCACCAAAACTTAAATCATTCTTCCAGTTACGCAGGTAATTATCATCGGCAAACAGCTTTTTCACCTGTGATTTTCTCCAGCGTGGATTTTCCTCCACAAATTTTAAAAATTCTGCATTTGTGACCGGATAAACATCCATAAGGAAATCATCTACGGGAACCTCGGTTTTGGTTCCGTAGAGGGGAATAAACTCCCCTCCCTTCACCTCTACCATTGAACCAGACTGGCTGTAAGCCTGGCTCGTGATCATTATCGCGATGCAAATTGCCAATCTGGTTAACGTTTTCATACTATAAAGATAATTATTTTACTTCTTTTACCATTTTCTGAGTAACTTCAGTCTTGTTGTTGCCCCAGTTGTTGTACACATAAGTAAGTACGGCAGCAACATCTTCATCTGAGATATTTTGTTTCGGCATGGCACTATTGTATGCGTTGCCATTAACTTCAATCTCTCCGGTCAATCCAAATTTCACTACCTCAATTGCTCTGTGAACATCGGCATTCAGGTAATCTGACTCTGCAAGTGGAGGGAAAGCATTAGGAATACCTGCACCGGTTGCCTGGTGACAAGCAAGACAATTTTGAGTATAGATCTGCTTACCTCTTTCCATCTTATCTGCCATCGACATTTCGGCTACCTGAGCTCCGTCATTTGTTTCTTCAGCAACTTCGCTAACAGATGTACCGGGGTTATAAACTTTCTCTTCGATTTTACCACCAAAGACTTTTTCATTTTCTTCTCCTTCAACCTTAAGGATACCTAAAGCTCCTTTATTAAAAGCTCTAAAGATCGAGTGGTCAACCAATACCAGGTTACCTGGAACTTCAACCTTAAACTCAACGATGGCAGCACCACCGGCAGGGATTAGTGTTGTTTGCACATTCTCATTAATCATAGCTCCACCTTCAACATATACTTTGTCAAAGATCTCCCCAATTACGTGGAAGGAAGAGACCAGGTTTGGTCCACCATTACCTACAAAGAGACGTACAGTTTCTCCAACTTTTGCAGTTAAGGCATTATCTCCTGTTAATCCACCAACTTTTCCATTGAAGACAACATAATCTGCATCTTCATCAACTGCTTTGTCCATACTAAAAGCCTGAAGTCCTCTTTCTCCATTCTCACCTTCGGTATAGAAATCACCCTGCATTACATAATATTCTTTATCCACCGGCTCAAGACCACCTTCCGGCTCAACAAGGATAAGACCGTACATTCCATTTGCGATGTGCATTCCAACAGGAGCGGTAGCACAGTGGTATACATAAAGACCGGGGTTCATGGTCTTAAAGGTAAACACAGCTTCGTGTCCCGGAGCTACGAAAGAAGATTCGGCACCACCTCCGGGTCCGGTCACTGCGTGAAGGTCAATATTGTGAGGTAGTTTTGAGTCGGGGTGGTTTTTCAGGTGAAATTCGATCTCATCCCCTACCCTTGTACGAATAAAGCTTCCGGGAACGGTACCGTCAAAGGTCCAGTACACATAGGTTACTCCGTCGCTCATTTCCATTTCTTTTTCCACTACCTCCATATTAACAACAAGCTTGGTAGCAGCTCTTTTTCCAACCGGTCTTGGAACCATTGGAGGAGCAGTCATTTCGGCTTCACTCTCTCCATACACCTTCATTAGTTCGGGATTTTCTTTTGCAGCCACTGCCTTTTCACAGGAGGTAAACAGACCCGCTACCAGGGCCGCCAGGAAGAAAACGTATACAATACTTCTTTTTGAATTTTTGAAATTTTTCATGATCAGATGTGTTAAATATTAATTTCAGATACAAATGTCCGAATTAAGAACACTGTTGAATATGAGCGTAATCATATATGGCTTAATTTTTTACAAATGCTTTTCTGGCAAAAACCTGATCGAAATCATATTTCCCAAAAACCAATGCCTGTAGCTTTGCCGGATAATAAATAGGTATGAGCGTCATCTATTTACTCCTTACAATAAGCATTATTGTAGCGGTATTGTTTTTCGTTGTTTTTATCCTGGCTGTACGTAGTGGCCAGTTCGACGATGACTATACCCCTTCTGTGCGTATTCTTTTTGAGGATGAGCTTGTCAAAGAGAAATCAACAAAATCGAGTAAAATTAATCAAGACAATTAAAAAATGGAATTGCAACAGTTCTACTACGACAACAAAATCGTTAAAAAGTTCCTTTATGCTACCCTTTTTTGGGGAGTTATCGGGATGTCAGTCGGGCTTCTTTTGGCCTTCTTATTTCTGTTCCCTAACCTAACCGACGGAATTTCCTGGTTAAGTTTTGGACGCCTGCGCCCACTGCATACCAATGCGGTGATTTTTGCTTTCGTAGGAAATGCCATTTTTGCGGGGGTATATTACTCCACCCAACGCCTGCTCAAAGCCAGGATGTACAGTGACATCCTTAGCAGCATCAACTTTTGGGGCTGGCAATTGATCATCGTTGGAGCGGCAATCACCCTCCCTCTTGGTTTCACCAGTTCAAAGGAATACGCCGAGCTGGAATGGCCTTTTGACATTGCAATTGCAGTAGTTTGGGTAGTTTTTGGATGGAACCTTATTGCTACAATTTTCAAGAGAAGACAAAGACATTTATATGTAGCCATCTGGTTCTACATTGCAACTTTCGTCACTGTTGCAGTACTGCACATCTTCAACAGTCTTGCAATACCTGTAGGCTTATTTAAGAGTTACTCAGTTTACGCCGGAGTGCAGGATGCATTGGTACAATGGTGGTACGGGCATAATGCAGTTGCATTTTTCCTCACCACGCCTTTCCTGGGACTTATGTATTACTTTGTTCCCAAGGCTGCCAACAGGCCGGTTTACTCCTATAAATTATCTATTATCCACTTTTGGTCCCTTATCTTTATTTATATCTGGGCGGGGCCACACCACTTGCTATATTCTTCCCTGCCAGACTGGGCTCAAAACCTTGGTGTTGCCTTTTCTGTAATGCTGTTGATGCCGTCCTGGGGTGGTATGATCAACGGACTTCTAACCCTTCGTGGAGCATGGGATAAAGTTAAGACAGATCCTGTTTTAAAGTTCATGGTGGTAGCGATCACAGGTTACGGTATGGCAACTTTTGAAGGACCCATGCTTTCCCTAAAAAACATTAATGCTATAGCCCACTTTACCGACTGGATCATAGCACACGTTCACGTAGGCGCCCTTGCCTGGAACGGATTCCTAACCTTTGGAATGGTGTACTGGCTGGTACCAAGAATGTTTAAAACCAAACTGTATTCCATTAAGCTTGCAAATGCACACTTCTGGACAGGTACTTTAGGTATTATCCTTTATACTTTACCAATGTATGTTGCAGGTTTTGTTCAGGCTTCCATGTGGAAACAATTCAACCCGGATGGTACACTTGTCTACGGAAACTTTCTTGAGACTGTGACCGAGATCATGCCTATGTACTGGTTTAGAGCTATTGGAGGTAGCATGTATATAGCCGGTATGTTCATTCTTTTATGGAACGTATATAAGACCATTAAAAGTGGTAGCGAAGTTACAGACGAACTGGCTGAAGCTGCACCACTACAAAAAATTAGCAATAGAAGGCTTGCGGGAGAAGGTTTCCATACCTGGTTAGAGCGCAAACCTGTTCAGCTTACCATATTAGCTACTATTGCCATCTTAATTGGAGGTATTATACAAATTGTTCCTACTATCCTGGTGAAGTCGAATATTCCTACCATTACCAGCGTGAAACCATATACTCCTCTGGAACTGGAAGGACGGGATATTTACATAAGAGAAGGTTGTGTCTCCTGTCACTCACAAATGATACGTCCTTTTAGAAGTGAAGTTGAACGCTACGGGGAATATTCAAAAGCAGGAGAATATGTGTACGATCACCCATTCCTGTGGGGTAGTAAACGTACCGGCCCGGACCTAATGAGGGTTGGAGGTAAGTACTCAGACAACTGGCACTTTAACCACATGTACGATCCACAAAGTACCTCATCGGGTTCAATTATGCCGGGTTATAAATGGCTTATTACAGATAAGCACGACCGTTCGAACATAGAGGATAAAATGGAAGCCATGGTAGAACTCGGAGTTCCCTATACAGAAGCCGAAATTGCAAATGCACAGGCTCATATGGAGGAGCAGGCAACGCAAATCCAGGAGAACCTTTATAGCGATCCAGATTTTGTAAGCACCTATGAAGCCGACAAGAAATATGCAGAAGAGCAGGGTCTTGACTTTGTGGAAATGAAAGAGCGGGAAATCGTTGCCCTTATCGCATATATACAGCGATTGGGAACAGATATTAAAGTGGTGAATTCAACAACCTCAAACTAATTATCATGCTAAAATTTGTAAAAGGACATATGGAAAGCATTGCCGGGATAGAGATCTATCCAATACTTTCCCTGCTCATTTTTTTCATCTTTTTTGTAGCACTTTTCTGGTGGGTATTTACTGCCAAGAAAGACTACATAAGTACTGTAGAAAATATCCCATTAGAAACCGATAACGACCAGACCTCATGAGACATGCCATCCCAGCCTGGATAAGAATTCCAATTTTCTTCCTCATCATTGCGGGAGCTTTAGAATACTTTATAGACTCAGGTGACAATTTTGCCTTTATTGAATTCCCAATGTTATCGCTGGTACTGGCGATGATCCTGCTGTTTCTTATCGCTGCGGAATTTATTCTTGACGCAGTAGAGAACATCATGTTTCAATCCCTTTCGCCTGATGCTAAGGAGCGCTATATGGCCGCCCAGCAGAAGCGAATGGAGAAATACGATCTTAAAAAGATCTACCGGAAACTTGCAGGTACCCGCCCAATTTCAGAAGAAGGAGATCTGGAACTGGATCACAATTACGACGGGATCAAGGAACTTGATAACAAACTTCCACCATGGTGGCTTTATTCCTTCTATGCTTCCATAATTTTCGCTTTTGGATATCTTGCTTACTACCACATTTTAGGGGGAGAAAGCCAGCATATGGAATTTGAAGAGGAAATGGTTGCAGCAAAACTTGCAGTGGAAGAATACAAGAAAACTGCACCAGATCTGGTAGACGCAGAAAGCGTCGAGCTGCTTACCGATGCTGCAGACCTTGACAAGGGGGATGCCATTTACCAGGCCAATTGTATGGCTTGTCACGCTGCCGACGGAGGCGGTGGAATTGGACCAAACCTTACAGACGAGCACTGGATCCTGGGAGGCGGGATCAAGAATGTGTTTAATACAGTTAGTGAAGGTGGACGTGCAGGGAAAGGAATGATCGCATGGAAATCTACCCTAAGACCAACAGAGATCCAACAAGTATCAAGCTATATTTTAAGTTTACAGGGCACCACTCCGGCCAGTCCAAAAGAGGCCGAAGGAGAGATCTGGACAGAATAAATCACATTATTCAGGAGTAAAAGCAGAAGGAAGTGGAGAAACCAGGAGATAACTTTAGAGATAGAATAGGCACCATGAATGACGAAGGCAAACGCGCCTGGGTCTATCCTAAAAAGCCTGATGGCCGGTTCTATAAATATCGCACCCGGTTAACCTGGTTCCTCTTAATTTTCCTTATTGCTTCCCCTTTTATCCATATTAATGGGAACCAGTTCATGATGTTCAATGTACTGGGACGGGAATTTTACATTTTTGGACAACCATTTTGGCCACAGGACTTTTACCTGGGGGTGATGGCAATGATCATTGGAGTACTGTTTGTGACCCTTTTCACCTCTGCCTTTGGAAGGATCTTCTGTGGCTGGATCTGTCCCCAGACCATCTTTATGGAAATGGTCTTCAGAAAGATCGAATATGGCATAGAAGGCGACCGCGGAGCCCAAATGAGGCTTGATAAACAGGAATGGAACAGTGAAAAGATCAGGAAAAAAGGATTAAAATGGTTTCTGTTCTTTTTGATCTCCTTCGGAATTGCTAATGTCTTCCTGGCATATTTGGTGGGAAGCAAAAGACTTTTGCAATATGTGACTGAAGGTCCACTGGAAAACCTGAGCACCTTTATCGCTCTGCTCATCTTTACAGGGGTATTCTATTTCATCTTCTCCTGGTTTAGAGAACAGGTTTGCACCATAGCCTGTCCTTACGGAAGATTACAGGGAGTCCTACTAGATAAAAAATCTGTAGTTGTTGCCTACGATCACAAGCGCGGGGAGCGAACCCAGGGACGGTCAAAATTCAAAAAGAATGAAGACCGGGCAGCACTGGGCAAAGGGGATTGTATTGACTGCTTACAATGTGTCAACGTCTGCCCTACCGGGATAGACATCAGGAATGGAACTCAGCTGGAATGTATCAACTGTACCGCCTGTATTGACGCCTGCGATATCATAATGGAGAAGGTGGACCTGCCAAAAGGGCTCATTGGCTTTTATTCCGAAGAGAATATCGAAAAGGAAGAAAAGGTTAGGTTTAATCCAAGGATGAAAGGTTTTGCTGCCATTTTGTTTGTGCTGGTGGGAATACTATCGGGAATGTTGTTTATAAGGACAGATGTCGAAGCAACTGTGCTACGACTTCCCGGGCAGCTTTATGAGACTCAGGATAATAATGTAATTAGCAACGTATACACCTTTAAGTTAATAAATAAAACGATGAGCACTTTTGATGATGTGCATTTCGAATTGCTCTCGCACGATGGAAAAATTGAATCTGTAACTCATGATAAAATTATAGTGCCCGAAAAAGGGCTTGCAGAGGGAACTTTATTTATTAAGATCCCCAAGGCTTTGCTGAAGGATGAAAAGAACAGTGTGGAGATTGGGATCTATAATGGGGAGAAGCTTTTAGAAACTACCAATACAAATTTTATGGGACCAAGGAGTTTTAGGTAACTTCCCATAAGAGCCGAAAAAAGAAAAAGATGCTGGTAAAAGAAATATTGTCTGAATTACCCACCGCTACAAAAATTGTGGTGAGAAGATTTGATCAGGAAGCAGGTTCTCATGTTTTGGCTATTGGGTTAAATAAAAATGTAATACTGCATGAGCATAAAAGTGATATTCCTGCCAGGATTTTGGTCATTAAGGGAAGTATCACCTACATAGCAGGAGATAAAAGAACCTCTCTTGGACTGTATGACGAACATGTGATCCCTATTGGGGAGTATCATTCTGTAGAACCACAGGAAGACAGCATTTTCCTGGTAATAAAAAAATAAGATTATGAAAGTATCCTGGGGCACAGCCATAGTTTTGGCAATGATAAGTTTTATCGCTTTTATCATGTTCTTTGTAATTACCATGAGCACAGATGATAAATACAGCCATGACCTTGTTGTGGAAGAATATTACAAAACTGAGCTTACTTTTGAGGACCAACTGGATAAGACCAGGAACGCCACAAAACTGTCAGAAAACATCAATTTGAAAAAAACTCCTGAAGGATTGGTGGTAACTTTTCCCCAGGAATTAACAGCATCAAATATAACTGGAAATGTGTTCCTTTACCGGCCGTCAAACAAGCAGTTGGACTCTGAGATTCCTCTCTCATTGTCTTCACATCAATTGCTCGTACCTGAAAGAAGCTTGCTAGGCGGCCGCTGGAACATTATCATCGACTGGGAGTATCAGGGTGAAAAATTCTACTTTAAAGAAGATATTATTTATTAATGCTTTATTCTGCCTTCATATTAGGTATCCTTGGAAGTTTTCACTGTATTGGCATGTGTGGACCTATAGCTTTTATGCTACCGGTCTCACGTGAAAATAAATTACTTAAATTCTTCCAGATCTTTCTTTACCACATAGGAAGGCTTTTATCATACAGTATAATTGGACTTGCGTTTGGATTGATAGGAAAGAGCCTGAATCTCTTCGGCATCCAGCAGCAGTTGTCAATAGGAATAGGGATCCTTATGATCCTGGTGATCCTCCTGCCTTCAAAAAAATTACAGAGATATAATTTTTCACAACCTTTATATCGCCTTGTAGGGAAAGTCAAATCCTCCCTGGGAGCCGCCCTGAAGAAAAAAACCCCCGATACCTTTTTCACAATAGGATTTCTTAATGGTTTTCTACCCTGCGGCCTCGTCTATATGGCGGTGTTTGGTGCCATCGCAGCCGGTGGTATTACAGAAGGTAGTCTTTATATGCTGCTGTTTGGTCTGGGAACTATACCTCTAATGACCACAGCCATATACTTTAGCAGCTTGTTGGGTGGCAAACTGAGAAATAAGGTGCAGCGGTTGATCCCTGCTTTTGTAGTCCTAATGGGGCTGCTCTTTATAATAAGAGGGATGGGTCTGGACATCCCCTACCTATCTCCAGCCCCTGCAACGGCTATGGTGGAAGCCTCCGCCAGTTGCCACTAATTCTCGAGTCTTTTTAGAATCTGCTCTTTTGGAGTAGAAATCTTTTCTGCCTTTTGGACATATTTATCCGGTTTTTTACATTTAATGCACCCCACAATTGTTAAAATTTATTAAAACCATATCCCAAAAATCCTTCTTTTTAGACATTTGGGGCAAAATAGGATGGAAAAAATATGAGCATTATCAGCTTTCTGAAGGAGCTACAGGGAAAAATAACCTCCAATGCTCTCATTTTGCTGCTATTATAGGAAAAGTTAAAATGAACTTAAATTTATCTAAGACAGGCACAAGAATTTCGTCAAAACCTGACCCGCGTCATACTGCATCCTTCATTTCTACCCCATCTTTGTATCATAATTAAAAACAAAAATCATGAAAACAACAAAGAAATTTTCCTTAGGACTTGTAAGCTTCCTTCTAATGGTTTTTTCAGTTCAAACCTCAATAGGACAGAACTTCAATATCAATAAAGGAGCATCAAATCTAAAAGTGCTGGGGACATCAAACATCCACGATTGGGAAATAGATGCAAAAGATTTCCAGGGAAACCTTAAAGCTCAATTAGAAGACGGACAATTGGTAAAGATTGATGAGTTAAACTTTGCTGTTGTTGCCGAAAGCCTTAAGAGTGGTAAAGGAGGAATGGATAAGAACACTTACAAAGCCCTTGATACCGATAAGCACCAGAGGATCACATTCCAACTTCAAAATGTAAAGAACATCGATTGTACCTCCAAAACAAATTGTAAAGTAACCACTTCCGGATACCTTACTATCGCAGGGACAAAAAAATCGGTAGACCTAACTTTTGACGCAAAAGTAACCGGAGATAAAATAACATTGTCTGGAAACCACAAACTTAAAATGACAGATTTTAAAGTGGACCCTCCAACAGCAATGTTTGGAACAATCACCACCGGCGATGAAGTAAACATCAAGTTTCAAACTGTATTCACTAAATAAATCTAATCAAAAACAAATTTTTAAAATTCAACTATCAACTTTTTAATTTATCAAAATGAAAAACTTAATTAAATATTCCGGTATTGCTCTCTTGATGGCCATGGGCTTTCAGGCACAGGCACAAGATGTAGATGTTTTGGTTGTAGAAGAGGAAGAAAACAAAACCCTCTTAGATCGAAGCCTACCTAATTTCCAGTATCCAGACCAACGTGGTGTAAATGTATTTGAACCTCAAAAAGATATTACTCTTGATGAAGAATTCCACGGAGTACAAGTAAGAGTAGGTGGGGCATCTACCATTCAATTCCAAGCTTTGGACCAAGAGTCTGAAGGACCGATTGAACTGGTTGATCTTGGGAACAACTTTAACCTTGCAACCGCTAACCTTGACCTTGATGTTCTTTTAGCTCCAGGTTTAAGGATGCACTTGAGAACTTATCTTTCTTCTCAACACCACCCAGAGGCTTACGTAAAAGGTGGGTACATTCAAATTGACGACCTTGGTTTTATTAGCGAAAACCTTTCAGGCGTGATGGACAACATGAGGATCAAAATTGGTCACATGGAAAACAACTACGGTGATAGCCACTTCAGAAGAAGTGATAACGCTGAGGCTATCCACAACCCATTTGTTGGTAACTATATCATGGATGCTTTTACTACCGAAGTTGGTGTTGAAGCATACTACTTCACCGGACCTTGGTTAGGTATGGTTGGATTCACCAATGGTAAATTGAACCAAAACGTTACAGATAAAGGTACTACAAGCCCATCTTGGTTGGCAAAAATTGGATATGACGATCAAATTTCTGAAAACTTCAGATTTAGATTGACAGGATCTGTACTACATGCCCCACACAACTATGGAAGAGGTGTTTACCTGTACAGTGGTGACCGTGCCGGATCTCGTTACTACTCTGTTCTTAGCGATGTAGAAGGTGGTGGAGATGGATTTAGAGGTGGAATGTTGGTTCCAGATGTGAACAATGACATGACTGCATTCCAAATCAACCCTTTCTTCAAACTTGGTGGACTTGAATTCTTCGGAATCATTGAAAACGTAACTGGTAGAAAGAAAAGCGAAGCAAACTCTGAAACAAGATCTTACAACCAGTACTCTGGAGAGCTTCTTTACAGATTTGGAGCCGATGAAGATTTCTACGTAGGAGGTCGTTACAACACTGCCGGTGGAGAAGATATTGATGGAAATGACCTTGACGTAAACAGGTTCCAGCTTGGAGCAGGTTGGTTCTGGACTAAGAACGTTCTTGCAAAAGTAGAATATGTGAATCAATCATACGATGGATACCCAGGAAGTGATATCCACCACGAAGGAAACTTCAACGGATTCATGCTAGAAGCTACAATAGGTTTCTAAACAAAAAGATTCGTTTGAACTAGCCGAAAATGGGGGAATTAAATTCCCCCATTTTTTTTATCTTTAAAAAAATGAAAAAAATTGCGTTTGTATTATTGGTGCTTTTTTGTGGTGCGGTAACACACGCACAGGACTTTCAAAAAAGAGAAATTACGGTCCTGCCATCCAGCGACCTTACAATCATTGGAGATTCGAACATTGCAGCTTTTCAATGCGAGTTTAACAACTCCTATCTTGAAGACTCTCAGAATATTTCCTATAGCCAAACCGGAAATAAGATCGAATTTCAAGGAGCTGTTCTTATTCTTAATAACAGAGGTTTCGACTGTGGAAGCAAAGGCATCAACCGGGACTTTCACGATCTCCTGGAGTCCGATGACCACCCACAAATACTTTTAACCCTCAACAAAGTTGTTCTTTCTTCACCTCAAAAAGGAATGGCAACTGTTGGCATCACCATAGCAGGAAAAGAAAATTTTTATGAGGTGCCTGTAACCATCAAGAATGCTGCAATAGCAGAATTTAAAGGAAAACTCCTGTTAAACATTAAAGACTATGGACTGGAGCCTCCAAAAAAGCTCTTCGGAATGATCGTCGTAAAAGATGTAATTGAAATAAAATTTGATCTTCTTGTAAAAAAATAAGTATTATGGAATTATTATCTGCTGCCGAAGCTGTATCACATGTAAAAACGGGGGATAGGGTCTTCTTCCAGGGAGCGGCTATGACCCCAAATATTCTTATTGAAGCCCTTGTTGACCGCTACAAGGAACTTAAAGATGTGGAGATCTTCCACATCCATACCGAAGGACCTGCCCGTTACACCCAAATTCCATACAGGGAATCCTTCAGGCTTAACAGCTGTTTTGCAGCCGGAAATGTAAGGGATTCAGTAAACTCCGAATACGGAGCTTACATTCCCATTTTCCTAAGTGAGATCCATTTGCTATTCAGAAGAAATATATTACCGCTGGACGTAGCCTTTATTCAGGTTTCCCCTCCAGATAAACATGGCTTTTGTTCCCTGGGAGTATCGGTGGATATTACCCTGCCTGCAATTCAGACTGCCAAAAAGGTTATTGCACAAATAAATCCGCAAGTGCCAAGAACCCACGGCGACGGAATCATACATATAAGCAGGATCACAGCCGCAGTTGAAACAGATGTGCCATTACATGCCCATCAACCAACAGAAGCTTCAGAAATTGAGAAGCAAATTGGAAAAAATGTAGCCGAACTTATTGAAGACGGTGCCACCCTGCAAATGGGAATAGGCGGAATCCCAAACGTTGTACTTCATAACCTCATGAACCATAAACGCCTGGGAATACACACCGAAATGTTTTCTGACGGAGTTTTACCCCTTATTGAAAAGGGGATTATCACAGGAGAAGAAAAAGAGGTTAAAACCGGTAAAATTGTTACCTGCTTTGCTCTGGGATCCCCAAAATTATACGATTTCATAGATGATAATCCTATAGTTCATTTTAAAGAAGCCGCATATACCAATGACACTGCAATAATTCGAAAAAACCCTAAGGTTACTGCCATTAACAGCGCAATTGAAATAGATCTAACCGGCCAGGTTTGTGCAGACACGATTGGCACCTACCAGTACTCCGGCGTTGGGGGACAAATGGATTTTATTCGCGGCGCATCACTTTCTGAAGGTGGCAAGGCTATTATCGCGCTGCCATCCATTACGGCAAAGGGAATTTCAAAGATCGTCCCCAACCTTAGAGAGGGAGCAGGTGTTACCACTACCAGGGCTCACGTACACTATATCGCTACTGAATACGGAGTGGTAAATCTCTACGGAAAAAATTTGAAACAACGGGCTAAAGCTCTTATTTCCATCGCTCACCCCGATCATAGGGAAGCTTTGGAAGAGGAAGCTTATCATAGGATAAACAAAACACGCTAACCAAAAAAGCTTTCTAAAAAAGGCATTTTTGAGTACCTTTATTATGCTTAAAAAAAGGAAAATATGAAAAGTAACTTTAGCGAAATCATCAAGGACGACAAACCTGTACTTGTAGATTTCTTTGCCGACTGGTGTGGCCCGTGTAAAACACTCGCCCCTATTCTAAAAGAAGCCAAAGCCGACCTGGGTGAAAAGGTTAAGATCGTAAAGATCGATGTGGATAAGAATCAAGCCCTGGCCGCAAAATATCAGGTGCGTGGGGTGCCTACCTTGATCCTTTTTAAGAATGGGGAACAGTTATGGAGACAGTCGGGCGTAGTTCCAAAGGGGGATCTGGTTCAGCTTATAAATTCCCACCAGTAGATCTATGATAGATGAAAACCTGTTGCTCAATCACGGGGCCAAAAGAGTGACTTTTTCCAAGGGGGACCAGTTGTTCCGGGAAGGAGAGAGCGCCCTTAATTTCTACCAGATAGCTTCAGGAGAAATAAAAATGAATAACTATAATGAAGATGGTAAGGAGTTCATTCAGGGCATTTTCTCAATAGGTCAAAGTTTTGGAGAACCACCACTGCTGGCAAATGTAAAATATCCTGCAAATGCCGAAGCCATTTCAGATGCCGAAGTTTTTCAGCTTACAAAAGAGCAATTCCTGGAACTGCTTTCCTCAAATCCCAAGGTGCATCTAAAAATTACCGAAACCCTGGCAAAACGACTTTATTACAAAGCCATTATGGTTTCAGAAATCTCCAGTCAGGAACCGGAACATCGTATTTTAAGGATCATTGATTATTTAAAACACGTGGATAAGGTGGAAGGACAGTTTGCATACCGGCTGGATCTTACCCGGCAGCAACTTGCCGATCTTACAGGCCTTAGGGTCGAAACCGTTATAAGGGCCACAAAATCCCTGGAGAAGAAGGGAGAACTACAAATAAAGAAAAGGAAAGTTTACCGGTAAAATCTCATAATCAACTTTTTATGATTATTATCAGGGACAATTATGTCCGCTTTTATGATCCTAATCATATGAGGTCCTCACCTATCGCTTTAATTTTACATCATAATTAAAATGATAATGGTATGAGACTTTATAACGATCTTTACAAGGATTTTGAGGAACTTTATGTAGGATATTCTGCGGTAGCTGTAATTCTTTCAAGTTGTTTAGGTGCAGCTGCGGCTATGGTAATATTGATGAATGGGCACGACTTCCTGCAAATGTTCCAGTTATTCCTGGTGGTTGCAGTATGTATGGTCTACCTTGTGACAGTACTTGCACAGTTGAAGCCTAAATTTGTATTTAATACTTTAATTGTAAGTTTACTGGTAAGTGCCATCCTGCTTTTGATCAATGTGGCAATGCGCTACTAAGAGAAAGAACTTTTTATGAAAAATGATATACAAAACCGGGAGGATGTTTTCCTCCTGGTTTCTACTTTTTATACCAAGGTAAGAGCCAACCAAAAAATAGGGCACTTCTTCAATGAGATCATTGAAGACTGGCCGGCGCACCTTGAAAAACTTACCGATTTTTGGGAAACCAATCTCTTCATGGTAAGTAAATTCAGAGGAAATCCTATGCGGGCTCACAAAATGGTGGATCGGGAATTCAACAACAGCATTGAGCAGGAACATTTTGGGGAATGGCTAAACATGTGGTACCAAACCATTGATGAACTATTTGAGGGAGACAGGGCAAACATTGCTAAAAACAGAGCAAGGAATATGGCGCACAATCTCTTTATGAACATTTATATGAGTCGGGAGCAGTAGCTGTTAATTCCAAACCACAAGTTTGCAGCTTCAATATAGTGTTTAATGCGAGGTGTTTTCTTCTACAAGTCCTGGCAAACCAAATGCACAGAGTGAGGCAATTTCTCTCACTAATCCTATACCTTTTTTATCTGGTTAACCTGAGCAGATTTCCATCTAAGGAAATTAAATATAGTTCGGGTTATAAAGCTTTTAGAAGTTAAATTACTGTTATTGACCGGTAAAGCCTTCTACACAAATCTTATCTTATAAAGAAATAAAAATTGAAATTATGGAATTACATGATAAGGTGGCGGTAGTTACCGGCGCCAGCAGTGGAATAGGTAGAGCAATAGCAAAAGCGCTTTCGGAAGCCGGTTGCAAGGTGGCATTAGCCAGCCGCAGCGTAGATAAGCTAAGAGATCTACAGGAGGAGTTAAAACACAAAAGCCTTGTGGTGCGCATGGATGTCAAAGATTCAGAAAGTGTACAGGGTGCTTTTAAAGATATCTGGGACGAATTTGGAGAAGTGCATATTTTGGTGAATTGCGCCGGAGTAATGCCTCTCACCTATCTTAAGAACCAACATTTGGAGGAATGGCTGGAGACAATTGAAGTCAACGTAAAAGGAACATTAAGGTGCATCAATTCTGTTTTGCCTGCAATGAAGAACCAATTAGATGGTCATATAGTGAATATAGCATCTGTGGATGGAATAGAGGTTTTTAAAGGCGGTGCGGTCTATGGAGCTTCCAAAGCGGCGGTCATCGCTCTTTCCCGGGCTATGAGAATGGAACTCTCTCCCGAATTCAACATAAGGGTTACTTCCATCGAACCGGGAACAGTGGCCACACATCTAAGGGATGATATCACCGACAAAGAACTGCTGGATGAAAAGAATTATTCTGAAGACGAGCCCAAACTCGATCCAAAGAATATTGCCGATGCAGTTCTATATGCAGTCACCCAACCAGATTCGGTTAATGTTAATGAACTATTGATAAAACCCACAGGCAAGGCTTAAAGGGTTAAAAAAGTGTTATTTGGAAAGCCTTTAACGCAGGATAAATCAATTCTTCACGATCTTGCTATTGAATCTTAAAAACCAACAAAAATGGACTTGAAGAAAAATGCAACAGATGCAGGTGAAAAAGTAGTAAAATTATGGGCTGCTAAAAAAGGACTTCAGTGGACCGGAAGTCTCCTTAAGTGGGGTGCCATCGCTGGAGCCGGATATTTCGCCTATACTCTTGTAAGAGACAATAAAGACGAGATCAAAGCAAAATTATCTTAACATAGACAACTGTTGATAGTTGAAGGCTGCGGGAAAAATTTTATTCAGTTATTATGACTGTTTTAAAGATTTTCCCTGCGGCCTTTTTTGTTTTTAAATTTCTAGGTTTTCTTATCCGTGTTTAATCCGAAGAGGATAAAAAATTTTAGCGGTATGAAGAAGCTAAAATGAATTTCTAGAAACATACATTTTTGAAAAATTCTTCAGGTCGTTTTTTTCTAAAAGTCGAGTAGAGCGGAAATTTCCTTCTTCGAGAAATATTTTTTAGGAATTCAATACTAAACCAACCCTCCTAAAGTAAAAGAGCCTCTACATCTAGAAGCTCATCCAGCCATCCATTGCAAATATTGAATTTACTGTTGCCTACTTCCCCCTCAATAAGTTTACCCCAGTTGCTTCTGTATTCTTTTTAATAGCTCATCCACATCAAAAGGTTTGGCAATAAAATCATCTGCACCTTCGGTTCGGCTTATATCAGCATGAGCAGACATTAGTACTACAGGAATTTCTCGCGTTTTTTCTCCTTCTTTTAATTCCCTGCAAAGATCCACCCCGTTTCCATCGGGCAGCATTATATCCAGCAGGAAAAGATCTGGTACTTCTCCAGGTATAGCCTTGTGAAAAGCTCTTGCCGTAGGGAATGTTTTTACAGAGTACTGTTGACTTACTAACAAAAATTCTATTAATTCTCTAATCCCGTCGTCATCTTCTACAATAAATATCTCTTTCATATCAACTTTTTTTCAGGAATTAATCAAATGTATTTCCTAAATCGCATTTTCTTTTTTTAGTTCTTGTACTGCCAATGGAAGGGTAAAGGAGAATTCAGATCCCTCTCCATATTCACTGCTCACCTCAATTATTCCTCCATGACGATCAATGATCTGCTTGGTTAAATACAGTCCCAGGCCTAGGCCACTTATTCCTTTTGTATCCTCTGCCCTGTAAAATCTGGTGAATAGTTGTCGTTGTTGTTCCTCGGTTAATCCTATCCCCTTATCCCTAACCCTTAAAGTCATTTTTTCATTAACCACCTCCAGGTTTATGAATATCTCTTCGGCTTTTGGAGAGTATTTAATGGCATTGGTAATAAGGTTAAGGATGGCCTGCTCAATACGTTGCCTGTCACCTCTAATGATAACCGGTTTATTTCCAAGATCTTCAATTACCCGGTGAGACTGTGAAGAGTAAGAAAAGGTTTCAATAATATCCCTCAACATTTCCTTTATATCAAAAACCTCAAGGCTAAAATTGAGCTGGCCCGATTCTATTCTTGACATATTTAATAGATCTTCCACGAGGGTCTGCAGCTTTTCAACCTGGTAAAGGGATTTGTCCACGAACAACTGGGACATTTTATCGGCTTCCTTTTTTGCAAGTACTTGCAAATATCCTTTAATGGTAGTGAGCGGGGTTTTGAGTTCATGACTTGCAAGAGCAATAAACTCATCTTTTTTCTCACTCAGGGATTTTACCTGTTCAAAAAGTTTTGAGTTATCCAGGGATACTGCTGCCTGGGCAGCAATATTCACAACCAGCAATTCATGTTCCGCCGTAAACTTCCCGGCTTCAGGATGCCCATAAAGTAGCCCGCCAATCACGCTTCCCGATTTTGAAACTACCGGAATGGCCAGGTAACTCGCCACCGAAAAATGGCCTTTTGGCATACCTTTAAAAGGTGCATTTTTTCCAAAATCAGCATGTTTGGTAATATCATCTATCCTCATCACCTTTTTGTCTCTAAAGGTGGGTAAAAATATATCTGTATGCCGCGGCATAGCCATGTTATCAAAGATCTTTCGTGGTGCCCCCGAAAGAGTAAACAATCTGAATGAATTGCCTTTTTCATCTGAATTGTTATAGAAAAAAGCTCCAAATCCTGCACCGGTGAGGAGAGTGGTAGCATCGGTAACCCGTTGAAGGATACCCTGCACATCAAGATTTTCTGAAATACTTTTTCCTACTGTATTCAGCGTTTCCAGGTTCTGTATATATTTTTCCATCGCCGCCTGGGATTCGATACGAGTAGTGATATCCCGGGCAACTTTTGAAGCTCCTACGATATTGCCACGCGAATCCTTGACAGGGGAAACAGTAATAGACACTGGTATTTCCTTGCCCAATTTATGTTTCCGAATAGTCTCGAAATGTTCAATTTTAATCCCCCGTTTTATTTTACTCAGGATCACATCTTCTTCGCTAAGACGTTCTTCGGGAATAAGGAGCTTGATGGAGCGACCAATCACCTCCTCTTCGGAATGTCCAAAGATCTCCTGAGCTCCCCTATTCCAGCTGGTAATTATTCCCTGCAAGTCTTTACTAATAATTGCATCATCTGAAGATTGCACTATGGCCGACAATATAGCCTGCTTCTCTTCACCCCGTAATTTGTCGGAAATATCCCGGGCCACCTTTGAGGCTCCTACTATTTTACCAAAAGCGTTTTTTATTGGAGATATCGTTACAGATATAGGTATTTCCCTCCCGGTCTTATGCAGGCGCCGGGTTTCAAAAGGATCAATTCTTCGACCTTTCTTTATATTGCTTATTATTGCTACCTCCTCCTGCAAGAGATCTTCAGGAATAAGCATGGTGATGGGCTGGCCCAGAGCTTCCTCTTCGGAATATCCAAAAATTCGTTCTGCACCTTCATTCCAGCTGGTGATCCTCCCATTAAGGTCTTTACTTATCATTGCATCATCTGAAGACTGCACAATGGCCGAAAGAGTTTCCTTCTTTATGTGGTCTTTCTTTTGTTCGGTAATATCTACAAGGGTATTGTGAGCTCCCAGCAATTCCCCGTTTGTGTCGAATAATAATCGAGGGAAAACCAGTAAATTTTTGAAGGTTCCGTCGGGACATTCTATACTTATCTCGCTCTTTCCCTCTTCTTTTCCAGATTTTATAATCCTGGCAATTGGGCTATCCTCCAAAGGCATGGGAGCACCGTCGGGAGAGTACATTTTCCAGGAGCCACACCATGATTCATTTTGCAAATCTGGAGTTCTGCCCCATAACTCTACGGCAGCTTTATTGAAGTAGGTTAGCCTCCCTTCCACATCACAGGTGCAAACGGCAACCGCAGAATCCTCCAGAAGTTGACGGAACGCCACATCCATTCCTCCTGGTCCACCTATACCGGGCTTATTTTTGATCTGCATCTCTTTTTTATTTATAGGGTGCCAAAAGGGGCAATTTGACCTCAGATTTTTATAAAGAAAATCTGGTAACAAAAATTAAAGATAAGTTTTACATATACAATTGAGCAGCCAAAAATAAATCTTATAATTCCTTTAACACCAGTATCAATCTCTGCCCATGGATTAGAAAAAGTGGATTTTGGTCCGCCTAATACCTTTGGCTATGATCGATAATATGTGAGAATTGGAGCAAATGGGCTTTACTGGGCACCTTATGGGTTTCAAAATGTGAAGAAAAACTCACCAACCCGCCGAAAAATTGAGAAAGTACTCTAAAACAAAAAAGCCCTTCCCGAAAACAGAAAAAGTTTCTCATTGGTTTCTTACAAACCCAGGTAAGGCAGAGACTTACAGCAAAAGAATCAATTAATTTTTATCGATAAGAAAAGCTCCTCATTTAGAAGAGCTTTTTTCTGCGCTGTACGAAATAGAATTCTTTTTAAAGGATCGAATAGAGGTAGGCACGTCAAAAGCTCTCCATTAATAGTTTTAGCTACTCAAAGAATATAATAAAGGTAATCAGGAGAGCTGAGACAGCTATTATGGATAGGCTAATCGTTAATATACTTTGCTTAGTCGCTAAATATATCTCTTTGAATTCTTCGTCCTGTTTAATTAATTCTTTCATCGAACCTAATGTATCAACAAATATATCTCACAGCGACTTCTCTTAAAATACCTTTTTTGTGGTATTTTTTAAAAAAAGATTAGACCGGGATGGGAGAATAAGAATGATATATAGAAATCGAAAGTGCTACAAAACAAAAAAGCCCTTCCCTCAAAGGGAAAAGCTTCTCATTGGTTTACTTCTAAACCCAGGTAAGTCAAGGACTTACCACAAACAACACAACTAATCTTTATTGCGAAAAAAAGCTCCCCGATTAGAGGAGCTTCTTTGCAACTTGCGGTCTGGACGAGACTCGAACTCTCTGTCCTAACTTATAGAAATTCAACTCATTACTTCGAATGAGCTGAAATAGCTCTCTTTTTCTTGTGTTATTTAAATTTAGATTTTAAGTACTATTATTTACCTTTCTACTAATAGCTTTTTTCTTCTTAGAACTCGAAGAATGTTACATTAAATTCAATTTTAATCTCGTTCTATGTTATTGTTTAATAAATCTGTAGTCTTCATAACTAGGTTTATTTCTTATATTATCTTTGGTTTCTGATATTTTTTGTTAGTAATAGGTAAATTTGTCAACATAGTTTATAGAGAAATCACCTGCGTGAAAACAAAGTTATCTTGTATAAAGTATCTGTTACGTCTTCTAGCAGAATATTGCTAGCTTCGTCTATACTAGGATAAGTTGCTTCATTTTAAGTTTTTATCTTTTTATGTCATAGTCTTCTCATCTAAATAGCTTATTTTCAGTAAATGAATATCTGCTATCAGGACTACTGGATATTTCTTCTTTCATTCCCTATGATCTAGTTTGGAGGATTTAGATTTACTTCAATTTTGAAGCTTCTCATTTTCTTGGAATATCTGATTAACAGTAACCTCTAGACTAAAAAGAGATATTTAATTATTTTCATGTTATAATTTTTTGATGTACTTCAGATATTAAATTTTTCTGCCTTGATGAACTACTGGATTAATTCAACCAAGGAATATTTTCCAATAAATGCTCGATAATCATTGGCATATTCCAATGTTCTTCGTCCATAAAAATATATATTATCACCTACAATATTATAACCTTTTATGGAAACCTGTTCGAGATTTACTGATGTAGCCATGATTGTTTCAGGAGAAGTAAAACTGTTATTATTAAAAATTTGAATTCCATCCTGATACTCTACGAGGTAATTTTGGTTATACTTTAAAATCACTCCAATAGGGGTTTTACTCCATTCGTCCGAAATATAATTTTCAGAGTTAATAGTGGCTTTATAAAAAGTATTATCACCTGAATAATTTTCTGCTTTATAATACAGGGCATTACCTTCTGTAAATAAGTTAGTATCACGCATTGATATATAATTGTCAGCCACTCGGAGTATATTATCATTCTTATCAATAATAATATATCCGTCAGTTCGCTGATCATCACAACAATAAGAAGTAAATACAATAATCTTGTTATCTACCTCCGCTAAAAATGATGCTGTTAGGCTCTCATTTTCTGAATCTTCATCTATCCAAAAAGTAAATGATTTCTCTAATTGTCCAGACAAGTTTAACTTTACTACTTCCATGGGGTCATCTCCATCATAAGTGGTAGTTACAGGGTTTTTGATGAAATAATAAAATTCTCCAGACTTTATCACATGCGGGATGACATAACCAAAATAATTTGATCCTAAACCTCCATAAGTTTCCGCTTGATAATTCCAAATTTCAACTCCTTCGTAGTTATAGGAGTTAACTCCACTTTCAGTACTAAAAACAAAACTATTTTGATTAAAAATAATTTTAGATATTGGTTTGGAATTAAAGAGTTCTATTTCTTCTAATAGTTCCAAATCGTCAGTAAATTTTACTAGTGAAGTTTTATATTTAAAGTCACTATCCTGTGAAACTTTTACCGCATATGTTATATCATTTAATTCATAAGATCCAATAATAGCCGATTCATCATTATTAAAAGGAAGAACTGCTTCATCACAGTTTTGGCATTCAAATATTTGCTTCAGCTTGTAAAAATAATCCACAAAAATTTCCCTTCCGTTTATTATTAATTTGATCTGACCATGATTTTCTTCTGGAATTATGTGAGTGACTGAACTACCACTTTTTTTAATAATACTAGCCGGATTTTCACCGTACATTACACTCACATCTACATTTGATGGAATATTATCAGATAATTGATACGTGATTTCATCTCCGGGATAGCCATAGTTAGGTTCCATTGAAGTAATTTCGAAATTCTCTATTACTTCCTGGTTCTCTTTGCTTTCATCTGATTCAGCAGAACAGGAAATTAAGAAGCTAAATAAAATTAGAGAGAAGAAAATTCTAGTTGCTTTCATAAACTAGTTAAAATTAGGTTAAATAAAAGGAATGATTTTATGATAGCTGTTCCAATGCCCGGTGTTAAAGACACCCGCTCATTTTGATCAGACTAAAGTGTTGTGTAGGGATTGTAAATATAGGCTTTGTTAAAATACTACAAATATTTTCTTAATGCTTTTTTAAATAAAAAAGAGCGACATCTCTGCCGCCCCCTTTGATTTAATCCTCATACTCCCAATAAAACTCACCTGCATATTTGTACTCCCCCCGGCAGCACTTAGCTATTGATGAGCTATTGATCCCAGTGAACCTTGAAGCTTCAGATACTGATTTATGGCTTCTCACAAATTCTCCGTGGAAATAAAACTGGAACACCTTTTTCTTTTGTTTGTCCTCCTCTGGTTTGAAATTTTCAGATAATATGTAGCTCCAGGAATAACCGGCACAGTTTTTAATTTCACCTAGACAGGCTTTACTTATAGTTTTCTATCTATCCCAGCTGCTTCTGCAGCATCTTACAAAGAAGAATAATAGATAATAAGCTAGGTGGGGATTATCCCCATAATCCAAAAGGAGTGGGGGTTGAGTGTAGTTTACATTGCAATCACGCTGAAAAAAGAGTTGACGAAAAAATTTCGGAATTTTTTTTGGACATCCAAACTTTAAATATGGAAAATCTTTGCCAAAAATCCCGTTATAAGAATTGCTCCACCTACCCAGAACGGATATAATATAAAGCCCAAAAATGATAACGGGCTTAAAATAAATCCAATTGCAATAAAGGAAAATGCAAAGATTAAAAATAATTTAACCAAGCCTATTCCTTCTTTTCCATTACTAATGGTCTTTGTAGCAGAATTAGAGGTGGCTGGATTTCTAAAATAACTGAATTCTTCCTGATTATAACTTAAGCTCTCCTCTAATGACTGAAAAGATGAATCTGATTCTTCAAAATATTCATCATTATGAATTTCAATAGATGGTGATATTTGCTCATTTTGATGTCTGATTTCTTCCTCTCTTACCCATGGCAATTCAACTGTTGCATTACCTGCATAATCTCCCTTTAATTGGATAGCTATCCTAACAGGTGCACCTGGTGCAAATGTGTCCTTAGGAAGCTTATCAGTTGTTAGCTGATTCTCCCAAATGATTGCTGAACCTGTATTCCCTTTGTCGGTCTTAACAGTTGCAATATAGAACACCTTCTGATTGGAGTTGGTCTGTGGTCTATCCATGTTGATGCTCATGATCTTTGCGGAAACTAATCCTTCTACTTTGGCAGTATCATCATCAAATACTGTAACTCTGATGTTGCCTTTGGTCTCTTGGTCTACAATTTGTCTCATAGTTATGTTCTAAAAAGGTAAACCATTTTCCCCACCAAGTAATTTTTTATTTCGACATTCTTGTATTATGAACCTTTTAGTGGATTCTTCATGAATAACATATCGAATTATAACTTCACCACTTTCAGG
Organism: uncultured Flavobacteriaceae bacterium; assembly: GCA_963709775.1. Lineage (GTDB taxonomy): Bacteria > Bacteroidota > Bacteroidia > Flavobacteriales > Flavobacteriaceae > Salinimicrobium. The sequence continues at coordinate 31,838 of CAVPXS010000007.1, forward strand.
ATTATTAAAATTATATGCCTTAGCAGTAGGAAAACAAAATTTACATGTTGTAGGCTCTACCTCTAAAGATGAATAACCTTCATTCTTTATTTTTAAAATAACTTTCTCCATTTCTTCAGTAAATTCCGCCTTACAAGTTTCATTATATAGGCCATCAGATGATAATGATTGGAGGGCAGAGGTTTCCAAATATTGAAGAGTGCTAATTACAGCAGACTGTAGAACTCTGTAATTTTTATCATATTTACAATTAAGATAAACATTCTTTAATTTCATTAAAATTTGAATTGAATTATTAAAAATAGGCAAATATGTCTATTAAATAAAGTTGATGCTCCACGAATTTTAATCTGTGGAATATCCAAATGAAAAAGATTTTTTAATAGCTTTTGGTAAAAACCTCAGAAGGTCAGAAAATCTCAAGAATTTACTCTAGCACAACTAGCAAACCACCTCGACGTAGAAATTTCCCAAATTAGTAGAATTGAAAGGGGAATAATAAATACATCTGTAGGAAACCTGTTCTTTATTTCTCAAGCATTAAAAGTTGATATTCAAAAACTTGTGGATTTTGACTCCTGCAATAGATAACTCTTGTCTCTTTCAGAGTTTCAACTCGATTCTATGAAAAAAAAGCAACAGGTTTTCTCTGAAAAACTTGACGTCAACTTGTCAACTTTCTGACGTGCTCGATCCGCACTTTCACAGCTGTACAAAAATCCATAATAAATTTTCACCTGGAGCTCCAAATCAATAATTAGTTATGGTAAGGAAAGGGATGATCATTGGTTAATAAGTACTTAAAAACTCCCTTCCTTAATTAACTTTTTAATTCAGGGTTACACCTTATTTTTGATGAGTATAGTAAGTATAATAATAGGGTGATTAGACAAAAATGTTAAATTTTTCAAAATAAAAGTTTTCAGCCTTTCCTTTTTTACTTTCGTTGTTATAGTTAATCAAGAAAAGAAGTAGAACCTTAATAAATTAAAATTATGCGAAGATGAAATTAAGAGTATGTGTATTAAACACAAAGAACCCAAGTTCTCCAGGAGGAAAGGGTTCAATTTGAAGGCGATGATCCCGCTGTTTAAGCTCGGTTGGGATATCATCAGGTATATTATCGAAAACCTAAGATAGATATACCAGTTTTAGAGAAAAGGGTTCCGTTTTGCCGACGGGACCTTTTTTTTATTTCCATACAAAGTAACTGTAATTTTGCATATGTACAAAATTTTGTTGGTAACAAATGTTATAATATATGCGCAAATATTCCAAGTTATACGATTATTTCAGCGGTTCTGGTGGTTTGTCAGAAGGTTTCCGGAATAATCCCGTAATCACTTGACGTTCTATTAGCAGGCCCACCTTATCCCATTTTCTATCGCTGGATCTCTGCTTAACTAGATCAAAAGAAGATTACGCAAAGAAAGAGATATACAACAATATAGTTTTATCCTTCTATGTGGTCCCAATCTTTATAACCTCTTTCGTATTAGTTTTATCGCGTTAAAATTCTTCGCAATTTGTAAAATAAATAATCTTGGGGCACCTGATATATTTTGGGGCACCTTATGGGGCACCAGAAAGTGAAGAAAAAGTTGACAATTTGACGAAAAGGAGAGAATGATATATAGAAATCGAAAGTGCTACAAAACAAAAAAGCCCTTCCCTCAAAGGGAAAAGCTTCTCATTGGTTTACTTCTAAACCCAGGTAAGTCAAGGACTTACCACAAACAACACAACTAATCTTTATTGCGAAAAAAAGCTCCCCGATTAGAGGAGCTTCTTTGCAACTTGCGGTCTGGACGAGACTCGAACTCGCGACCCCCTGCGTGACAGGCAGGTATTCTAACCAACTGAACTACCAGACCGTTGCTTGATTGCGAGGGCAAATATACAGCACATTTTAAATTCAGCAAACCTTTTTTAAAATTATTTGAAAGTATTTTTTCATTTCTAAACAAACTTCTGACGCTCAACTAAATAGGTGGACAAAATTTTATTGAAGCTCGCGTTAATATCGGCCTGGACGTATTTGATCCCGTACTGCGCACACTTCAGTTTTAGTCGGCTAAAGTAGATCTCCACCTCTTTTTGATAACTATCCTTCACATTATCAGCATATAAATCTATTTTCTCTCCTGTTTCCACATCTGTGAACTGCTGTGGTTCATCTCCAAAATCAAAATTCAATTCCTTCTCCTTATCCAGCACATGGAAAAGCACCAACTCATGCTTATTGAATTTTAAATGCCTTAGCGCTTCAAAAAGCTTCTCTTCTTCTACTTCATCCTGGAACATATCTGAAAAGAAAAAGATAAGGGACCGCCGTTTAATTTTTTCAGCTATTTGATGCAGATAAGTATAAGTAGCAGTTTGCTTTTTGTCTTTGGACTGCCCAAGGGTTTCCTCCAGTACATGCAGAAGCATTCTGCGGTGCCGTTCACTGCCTTTTTCGGGAGCGTAATATTCGTACCGGTCGCTATAAATACTAAGCCCTATGGCATCGCGCTGTTTTTTGAGGATCTGCATGAGGCATGCCGAAGCCAGGACCGAAAAACCTATTTTGTTGAGATCGCTTAGGCTCTGGTTCTTTTTCTTCGGAAAATGCATGGAAGCAGAATTGTCGATGATCAAATGACATCTAAGGTTGGTTTCCTCCTCGTACCGTTTCGTATAAAGCTTGTCGGTCTTAGCGAAGAGCTTCCAGTCTATATGCCGGGTACTCTCCCCCTGGTTATAGACTTTATGCTCTGCAAACTCTGAAGAAAAGCCATGGAACGGACTCTTATGAAGCCCGGAAATGAATCCTTCTACTATTTGGGTGGCCAATAGTTCCAGATTAAGAAATTGGCCGGCTTTGTGTACTTCCTGCTCTAACTGCATCTCCTAAAATTTATTTCCAAGATACAGAATTATAGGCATAAAAAAATCCGGAGTAAAACTCCGGATCTTTATAATCTGAACTTGAGGAAAAACTATAATAGTTGATCCAATGCTTCTGCGTATGTGTTTTTAGGCGCAACTCCAACTTGTCTTCCTACTACTTCTCCATTTTTGAAGATAAGTACTGTAGGAATATTTCTAACGCCATATTTGGCTGCAAATTCCTGGTTGGCATCTACATCTAGTTTCCCAACCACTGCTTTACCTTCGTATTCTTTACTAATATCATCAATAATAGGACCTACCATTCTACATGGTCCGCACCATGCAGCCCAAAAATCAACCATTACCGGTTTGTCGCTTTTAAGTACTTGTTCCTCAAAAGTTGCGTCAGTTATTTCTAAAGCCATATCTGTAGTTTTTATTCGTTTATAAATTATACACAAAAATAGTCAAAATAATAAGGAATCCTTACACAACGGAAATCACATTTGGCTATAAGGTTATTGTCGCCTCCTATAAAGCTTCAAAAAATATATTTATCAAAAATTACTACTTGTAGGAAAATACCTGCATTTATCCCTTCTGATTTCCACTTTAACCCATGTAATGACACCTTCAGCGATTTGTTAAAAATAATAAAAAATTAATCTGTCCCGATTTATTATCTTTAGTAGCGTAAGTAACTCAAAACCAATATATATTCAAACAACTTTACCCTTAAAAAACATTGCCATGACAGTATTAACTCAACTCTGGAAAGAACAAACAACGGGATTTTCGTTGGTTCAAAAAGCAGTCATAGGAATTATCCTTTCATTTATCCTTTTTACAGCCATTTTCGCACTTGTGCTGGTCTATTTGGAATTAACAAAGTAACCTCAAACATCCAAAAAGCAATGATGTTATAGTTTACCTCTGTTACTTCGGAAGAAGAGGATAGAAAACAAAAATCCCTCTCAAAAATGACATTTTTGAGAGGGATTTTTATTTTAATTCAGTTTATATAGCACCTGCTGCTCTTCCAGGGCGTTAAGCAACTCCTGAGAGATCCTTATTTTCTGTTTCCTGCTGGGCATATGCAACTTTATCCTGTCTTTCATCTCATACACCACAAAATTGAGCTTGTTCTCTCCACTATGGCTCCTAAAAAGGTCTTTTAAGCTGTCTATTTTATCCTCCTGCAACTCATCAATGTTGAGTTGGATGGTGAGTTTCTTTGCATAGTTCTCCATCACGTCATGCAACAACTGAATGTTGTTGAATTGTAGCCTTGGATCACCTTTTCTGCCCGTTTCCCTGTTAGGATAGCCTTCCCGAATAAAGATCTTTGCATGAATAAAGGAATTGGGAACAAGGAAATGCCTGTATTTTAAATATTCTTCCTTGAACATCCTAAACTCATAGGAATCGGAATAATCTTCCACAACAAAAGTTGCCCAGCCCTGTCCCTGCTTATTGACGCGGTGTTGCACATCGCTTATTACACCTCCAAAAGTGAGCTCTTTGTTCAAAGCTTCTTCCAGATCCTGGAAGTCGGCAAGCACAGCGTTACAGAAGCTTTTTAATTCAATTTTAAAGTCATCCAGTGGATGTCCGGAGAGATAGATCCCCACAACTTCCCGCTCTCTTCTAAGCTTCTCCATGGTTCCCCATTCCTCGCAAGGCGGTACTACAGGTTCGGGTATTTGTACTTCACTGGCGTCTCCAAAAAGACTTACCTGCGAAGAATTCTCATTCTCCTGAAATTTTGCAGCATATTTTACTACTTTCTCCAAAAAGGTGATCCCGTCGCCCTCATCATGAAAGTATTGGGCGCGGTGGGTATCTCCAAAACCATCAAAGCCCCCGGCCAAAGCAAGATTTTCAAAGGCTTTTTTATTGGCCGCTCTAAGGTCGATCTTTTTGGCCATATCAAAAATAGACCTGTAAGCACCCTTTTTTCTATTTTCAACAATGGTAGCTACCGCTCCTGCACCAACTCCTTTAATGGCACCCATTCCAAAACGAACTGCATTTTCTTTATTAACAGAGAACTTGTAGTATGATTCGTTCACATCGGGGCCAAGAACGTTTAGCTTCATTCGCTTGCATTCTTCCATAAAGAAGGTAACCTGCTTGATATCGTTCATGTTGTTCGACAACACTGCTGCCATATATTCCGCAGGATAATGCGCCTTTAAATATGCCGTTTGATAGGCAATCCATGCGTAACAGGTAGAATGCGACTTGTTAAAGGCATAGGATGCAAAAGCCTCCCAGTCCTTCCAGACTTTCTCAAGAACATTTCGGGGATGCCCGTTTGCCTCTCCTCCATCAAGGAATTTTGGTTTCAATTCTTCCAGCAGGGAAAATATCTTTTTCCCCATTGCCTTCCGCAGTACATCGGCTTCACCTTTTGTGAAACTGGCAAGCTTTTGCGAAAGTAGCATCACCTGCTCCTGGTAGACTGTAATTCCGTAGGTTTCTTTAAGATACTCTTCCATGGCCGGAAGGTCATAAACGATCTCTTCATCCCCGTGTTTTCGGGCAATAAAGCTTGGAATGTACTCCATTGGGCCCGGTCTGTAAAGCGCGTTCATGGCAATAAGATCATCAAAGACCGTTGGCTTCAGGTCTTTCATGTGCTTTTGCATTCCGGGAGATTCATACTGGAAAATCCCTACTGTTTCTCCCCGCTGGAACAACTCATAGGTTTTCTCATCATCGAGCGGAAAACTATCTGGATCAAGATCAATGTCATGTCGGCCCTTTACGATCTTCACGGTATCCTTAATAAGGGTAAGGGTCTTGAGACCCAAAAAGTCCATTTTAAGAAGGCCGGCACTTTCTACAACCGAGTTATCAAACTGGGTCACATAAAGATCTGAATCCTTGGCAAGGGCAACAGGGACAAAATTCGTTATATCGCTTGGGGTAATGATCACCCCGCAGGCATGGATCCCGGTATTTCTCACCGACCCTTCGAGAATTCTCGCCTGATTCACTGTTTGAGCCTCAAGATCATCCCCTTCAGAGATGTTGAGCAGTTCGTTGATCTTATCCAGGTCCTCACTTCGGAAGTTACTTTTTAAAGCCTTTTCATCCATTCCAAAGATCTTGGAAAGCTTGGTATTCGGGATGAGTTTCGAGATTCTATCGGCTTCATTTAGCGGCAGGTCAAGAACCCGCGCCGTATCCCTAATGGAAGATTTGGCTGCCATGGTACCATAAGTAATGATCTGGGCCACCTGGCTTGCACCATATTTATTGATCACGTAGTCCATAACCCGGCTTCGGCCTTCATCATCGAAGTCAATATCAATATCGGGCATACTTACACGATCGGGATTCAGGAATCTCTCAAAAAGCAGATCGTATTTAATAGGATCTATATTTGTAATTCCGAGGCAATAAGCCACGGCACTACCCGCCGCAGATCCCCTTCCAGGACCAACAGATACATCCATGTTCCTCGCCTCCCTAATGAAGTCTTCCACGATTAGAAAGTATCCCGGGTAACCGGTATTCTCAATGACCGAAAGCTCAAAATCAAGACGCTCCTTTATTGAAGGGGTTATTTCTCCATACCGCTTTTCGGCTCCAACAAAGGTTATATGCTTAAGATATGCGTTCTCACCTCTCTTTCCCTCCATCTTTGGCATCTTCGGCCACTATGAATTCTTCCGGTATGGTAAAGGCAGGAAGTAAAACATCCCGTGCCAGCTCATAAGGTTCGATCTTGTCAACTACTTCCTGTACATTGGAAATAGCCTCGGGAAGATCCTTAAAGAGGGCCTTCATTTCGTCACCGCTCTTGAAATAATATTCATTGTTAGGAAGCCCGTAACGATATCCCCGGCCACGGCCTATTGGCGTAGCCTGCTTTTCCCCGTCTTTTACACAAAGTAAAATATCATGAGCATTTGCATCCTCCTGCTCGCAATAATAGGTGTTATTTGAAGCCACCAGTTTCACGTCGTGCTTTTTCGCCAGTTCCACCAGGACAGGATTCACCCTGTCCTCATCTTCCTGGTTGTGACGCATTAGCTCCACATAAAGATCATCGCCAAATTGTTCTTTCCACCACAAAAGAGCTTCCTCGGCCTGGTTCTCCCCAACGTTCAGGATCTTGCCGGGAACTTCCCCATAAAGGTTTCCGGTTAAAACAATTATGTCTTCCCTGTATTGCATTACAACCTCCCTGTCAATCCTGGGAACGTAATAAAAACCTTCGGTATAGGCCATGGAAGACATTTTGGCCAGGTTATGATATCCTTTTTTATTCTTCGCAAGAAAAACTACCTGGTACCCATTGTCCTTTCGGCTCTTATCTTTCCGGTTCTCGCAAACAAAAAACTCACATCCAACAATTGCCTTCAGTTCTTTGGCCGTTGCAGGCTCATTATTTTCGGCTGCAGCAGTATTTTTGGCTTTTACACCTTTATTATAAGCGCCAACTTCCTTAACAAAATGAAAAGCACCCATCATATTCGCATGATCTGTTAGTGCAACAGCGGGCATACCTTTTTTTGCAGCGGCATCAACAAGATCTTTTATACTTATCGTGGACTGCAAAATGGAAAACTGGCTGTGGTTATGCAGGTGCGAAAAAGCAACTTCATCAAGCTTTTCAAGGTTCTCCTTAATTTCTTCGGAAGAAATCCCTTTATCCTCTTTCTTCTGAAGTCTTTTCCTGATCTCTTCGGAAGCCTTCTTCAAATTGATATGCTTCAGCCCAATAAGCTGAATTGGCTGCGGATGCGCTTCTGAAAAGTTCTCAAAATAATCTGGTTTTACATCCAGCTCTTCAGAAGTAAAGACTCTTTTCCTGATAAGTTCGAGGAAACAACGGGTAGTCGCCTCCACATCGGCCGTTGCGTTGTGCGCTTCAGCAAAAGGTTCATGAAAAAGGAATTCGTGCAGCTCGGTTAGTGTGGGGAGCTTGAATTTCCCTCCCCTACCACCGGGAATACAGCAAAGCTGTGCAGTAACTTCGGTACAGGTATCGAGCACCGGAAGCTCCAGTAATTTATTCTCCATTTGAAGCCGATGGAACTCGGCTCCCATTATATTCAGGTCAAACCCCACATTTTGGCCCACCACAAATTTTGAGCGGGAAAGGGCCACGTTGAATTTCTCCAGCATCTCCTTAAGGGAAATTCCCTCCTCAAGAGCAAGGTCGGTAGAGATACCGTGTACCTTTTCGGCATCATAGGGAATATTGAAACCTTCCGGTTTCACCAGGTAATCCTGATGCTCTACCACCTGTCCCATCTCGTCATGCAACTGCCAGGCTATTTGAATACAGCGCGGCCAGTTATCGCTATCTGTGAGGGGAGCATCCCAGCGCTTGGGGAGACCGGTGGTTTCAGTATCAAAAATAAGGTACATAAAATAGTATTTTTTGAGGCTTTATCGCTGATTATTAGCACAAAGCAGTAATTTAGAAGCAATTTTAAAGAGGTAAAAATAAGTATAATTTAATGTACATGCCGGGAAAGTTTTCAGGAATTATTAACGAAAGGAAACCTCAAAAATGACATTTTAGAGCATAAAAAAACCCGGGCGATTTGCCCGGGTTCTTATATATATTCCATTTTTGGCTAATCAAAAGCCTCCTCCAGGTCCTTTACCTGTTTAAAGGTGCGTTCTATCGCATTTCGCTGTTTGATAAGAAGGTTGGCAGTCGAGGGTGGAAATCCATCATCTTTAATAATTTCGTTGTAGTCTTCTACAGCTACTCTTTCTCCCCGAACTACTTCCTCCAAAACCTCTTCTTCCTTATCTGAACTTAAAGCCGCTTTTAGATCCATCCACATGTGATGTGCTTTCCCTTTTACACTGGCTCCTTTGTCGGGAGATTCCCCAAGGTTCCTGATTTCAGTTTTTAATTCATGCCCAAAATCATATCGTTCTTTAGCCTTAACCTCAAAAAATTGTTTCAGCTTATCGTTCCTCACATCTTCGGCAGCTTTCTTAAAACCAATTTCTGAATCATAATTCTTCTCCAGCAACTCGTTGAGTTTTGCTGCCTGCTCTTTTGTCGTGTTCATATTTTTCTTTTTAGGTTAGCAATATTTTTTCTTCCTAAATATATGACACATAATGGCTCTAACCCAATGTTTAACAGGCTTTAGCACTCCTTAACAAAGTGGAAAAAATTCGGGAATTTGACAGCCGGAGATTGCAAATAATTTTTCACTAACTGCTTAATTTACAATAAAAAATAATAGTATCTTTGCCCCCTCATTAATAATCGGGGTCGGGAACCCCACAAATTAATTTATATGCCTGTAAAGATTAGATTACAAAGACACGGTAAAAAAGGAAAGCCTTTTTTCTGGATCATTGCCGCAGACTCGCGGACAAGAAGAGATGGTAAGTTTCTTGAAAAATTAGGAATTTACAATCCAAACACCAATCCTGCAACGATCGAGTTGGATGTTGACAGTTCTGTAAAATGGTTACAGAATGGAGCACAACCAACAGATACTGCAAGAGCTATCCTTTCTTACAAAGGAGTCTTACTTAAGAACCACCTTGCAGGTGGAGTTAGAAAAGGCGCTTTAACCGAAGAGCAAGCCGAGGAGAAATTCAACGCTTGGGTTGAGGAAAAAGAAGGTAAAGTAGAAGCTAAAAAAGAGAACCTAACACAAGAGCAGGAAGCTGCTAAGGCGAAGGCTCTTGAAGCTGAAAAAGAAGTTAATGCAAAACGCGAAGCTGAAGCTGCCGCCGCTGCACAACCTGAAGTTGAGGAAACTACCGAAGACCAGGAAGCTGCTGCTGCAAATGAAGTGGATGACGCTACTGCAGAAGAAGCTAAAACTGAAGAAAAACAAGACCAATCAGGTTCTTAAATTTTCATTCTAACGAACAATGACAAAAGAAGAGTGTTTCTATCTTGGCAGGATCGTTAGTAAATTCAGTTTTAAGGGAGAGGTATTGATCAAACTCGATACCGATGAACCCGAAAGTTATTTAGAAATGGAATCAGTTTTTGTCGAATATGACAATAATCTGGTTCCATTTTTTATTGAAAGAAGCTCTCTTCAAAAGAGCAATTTGTTAAGGGTAAAATTTGAGGAAGTCGATACCGAAGAGGACGCCGATGACCTCATGAAATGCGACCTTTATTTACCTCTCAATCTCTTACCGGAATTAGGAGAAGATCAATTCTACTTCCACGAGATCATTGGTTATACAGTGGAAGATGAAAATTACGGCACTGTTGGCACGCTCACCGGAGTTAACGACACCACCACCCAGGCCCTTTTCGAGATCGAAAAAGACGGAAAACAGGTGCTTATCCCCATGAACGACTATTTTCTACAAAAAGTGGATAAGAAGAACAAAGTCATTCATGTAAAGACCCCGGAAGGACTTATCGATCTATACCTTTAAATTCCAAGCACCAAATTCCAAATTCCAACTACTGGAAATTCCAAGCACCAAATTCCAAATTCCAAAGGTGAAATTATTTTATCTTTAGTCCTATGACTGATAAAATGAAGCCTTACAATCTCGAGGAAAGGACGTTTGAATTTGCAAAGATTGTAGAATTCTATTTCAAACTACCAAAAACTATTGCAAATATTGAAGATGGAAAACAGCTAATTAGTCATCAGGATCCGTGGGTGCTAATTATATTGAAGCCAACGAAAAGTTAGGAGACAAAGATTTTTCTTTCCGGCTAAAAATAGCTCGAAAAGAAGCAAAAGAATCAGCTTATTGGATAAAGCTTCTAAAGTCGTCTAATCCCAATCTTGAAATTGAAATAGACAAGCTTCTGAAAGAAGCAGAAGAATTGCGCAAAATTCTGTCTGCCATTATTAAAAAATTCTAGAATTCATTTATTTTGGAATTTGGTGCTTGGAATTTGGTGCTTATCTTGCGTCACCAATTAATAATCAGCAATGGAAAGCTTCCGGTTTAAGCAATTTAGAATAGAACAAGACAAATGTGCTATGAAAGTCGGTACAGACGGAGTGCTACTTGGCGCCTGGACTTCTCTTGAACACCAACCATTTTCAATCCTTGACATTGGCACCGGCACAGGTGTAATTGCCTTGATGCTTGCCCAAAGAAGCGCAGCCGAACTTATAGACGCGCTTGAAATTGATGAAGACGCCTACGAGCAGGCGGTAGAGAATTTTGAGAATAGCGACTGGGGCGACAGGCTTTTCTGCTATCACGCAGCCTTTGACGAATTTGTAGAAGAGATGCAGGATGAGGAAAAATATGATCTCATTGTTTCCAATCCGCCGTTCTATTCTGCCGATTATTCTTCGGGAGATGCGAAGAGGGATCAGGCGCGATTTGCAGAGGCACTTCCGTTTGAAGAACTCATAGAAGGTGTTTCCCTTCTCCTCTCAAAAAAGGGAAAATTCAGTGTTATTATTCCTTATGCAGAAGAAGAGAAATTTCTTTACCTGGCCGGAGACTTCGGACTCTTTCCGCAGCGTATCACCCGAGTAAAGGGAACTCCCAATTCTGAAGTAAAAAGATCTCTGCTGGAAATGTCATTTTTGGAAACGCAGCCTACCCGGGATGAGCTGATTATTGAAACCACCCGACACCAATACACTCCGGAGTACATCGAGCTCGTGAAGGATTTTTATTTGAAGATGTAATTTTTGAAGAACCCTTTCAGGGTTCCAAACCCTGAAAGGGTTGAACAATAGACCTCACAGGTTTTGAAAACCTGTGAGGTCTATTGCCTGATTTCAAATGAAGTTTCATATTTTTGTATATATAAAATATATAGCAATGGAAAAGGTTAGAAAATTAATAGATCTGGATAAGGAGACTTTAGAGATATTAGACACCGAAGCGAAAAACCAGAACCGGTCATTAAAGAATCTTCTGGAATCCACGCTACAGAAAGAAGCTCAAAAACTGGCCACTCCTTCTCCCGAATATCGACGCATGATGGATGAAATGCTGGAAAGAGTTTCAGAAGGGGATGTCCAATTTACATCAATCTCTGAGATTAGGAAACGGTATGGTTTATAAAATCCTGATTTCCAAAGAAGCTGAAGTCGAACTGGAATTTGCCGATTGTTACTTCCGTTCCAAAGATCTGGAAAAAAGTTTTAGAGCCGATTTTCTAAAGCAACTAGAATTTCTTGAGACGACCCCATTTTCCTTTCAAAAGAAATATAAAGAGGTGCGGGTAATTCTTTTTAGTGATTTCAATTATTCCATTCATTATATCATTGAAGATCAGACGGTGTTAATTCTAAGAATCCTTAATCAAAGACAAAATTTTTAATTGGAAAATTTTTCATGATGGCATTTTGTCCTTTCAGGGTTTAGAACCCTGAAAGGGTTAACATTTGCCAGACCTCACAGGTTTTAAAAACCTGTGAGGTCTTTTTTAATTATTCCATCATAAGTCAGCTTTTTCTCCTATTTTGGCGGTGATTAAGCCAGCTTCATGAAAGGAAGAAAATTACTCCTCCCAATATTTTTACTTTTTCTGATTTTTACTTCCTGTAAAAATGAACCCGATTACGATGAAGACCTCCTGGTGGGAACCGTAAGAGTGATGGATTGGAATATTCCTTTTCCTTTCCTTTTAGAGAGAAACAATGACAGGTTTCTTCTTATTGACCATCAAAATAACATCATTGACAGCTCCGGGACCGCGGCAATGGAGCTGCTTGCAGGGAACAGCATTGAAATGAAGGATCACAGTTTTCTTGTAATGGACTCCAAAAAAGGTCCTTGGCTATTTGATACCAGAGACAGTCTAAATTTCCATTACAAACATCCATTATATGCCGCACAGATCGTAAAAGCAGAAGTAACAGACGAGATTGATCTGACGACCTTTATGCAAAAGCTTCAGAAAACTTCCTATCAAACCGAAGTTACTTCAGCTCATTTTGCAACTCCAAATCGGGATCTAAACGTGATTAAGACGCTGAAATTTTCAGAAGACAAACTGGAAACACTTCACACCTATTTTTACCAAAATGAGCCGGTGTATGCTGAAAAAGAAGTGTCTGATTATCATCTTTTTAATAGGAAAGGAAAGATTTTCTTTTCTGAAGGGCAGGATGGGGCGAATGCTATTAATTTATATCAGGTAACCAAAATAGATTCAGAATCTTTCAGCCTTAGAAGTTTCAGAAACATGGAAGAAGTAACTGAGACTTATGAAATTTCCGAAGCACCAGAAGAAGCTTCTAAAATTCACCTTTTTGAGAGGTGTATGGAAGGGCAGCCGGGAGAATATTACCATGACAATCTCACCTACCGCAAGGGGAATGAATTTTTCATCAGGAAGATCAGCAAAAATGCACCTCCGGCTTCCGGCGATGGTTATATCACAGTGCATTTTACAATTAACTGCAACGGAGAAATGGGTCATCTGGGCCTGGAACAAATGGACAGGGAATTTCAAACGACATCTTTTGAGCCTGCGCTGGTAAAGCATTTAATCCAGGAGGTGATGGATCTAAAGGACTGGCCGGAAATACCCGCCGGCCGATTCTATAAAGACATTCACTCATTCCTGATGTTCAGGATCAAAAATGGTAAAATCACAGATCTATGTCCGTAAGAACTTTACTTCTCCTTCTCATGACAGTACTAATAGTTGGATGTAAATCTGATCCAGCCGTCGAGGACAGGTTTGCCGAACTTACAGAAACCGAAAGAGATTCTGTAGCCACTTATTATCACGAAATCTCAATGGCGCTGTATCAACCTTCTGAAATGCATCGAAAATTCAAGGATACAGCATTAATAGTGAAACCCGATCATGTAGAATACCGGCAAAGACTTTCCTATTCATACAAAAAAAGAGGCGAACACATTGAGGCTATGAGGATCCTGAATGAGGCGGTGGAAAGGGATATTGAGAAAAACAAAACCTTCGCGCTTCAATACCGCGCCTGGTCCCTCTTGTTTTTCTACAGGGACTATGAGGGCACAATAAGAGATGTGGATCTTATTAATGAAATGGAACCAAAAAATAATTACACCGTTTGCCATGGAGAACCCTGTGCAAACCTGAAAGGCCAGGCGCTTTACAAGCTGGGCCGTTATAGGGAAGCCATCGAAACTTTTGAAGAAGTTTTGGAAGTGGAAAAGGAAAAAGGTTGGGATCCTATCGATAATTTACACGCCAATTTTTATCGGGCCCGATCTTATTCTGAATTGGGAGAACATCAAAAGGCCATTAAAATTTACAATTCTCAACTAGCAGCGAATCCCTTGTTTACTGAAGCATATTTTCAGCTGGGCAAAATTTATTCTAAAACAGGAGAAATTGATAAAAGCACAGGAATATCTGATTAAAGCATCACAACTTCTGGCAGAAGGAAATAAAATGGGAGAACCTTACTATGAAGCTTTTGATGAAGTGTTTGAATACCAGATTGACGAGGAGCTTCAAAAAATAGCTCATGCGCCCGTAAGGAATTTTAAGAATTAAAAGTTTTTCGAATTCAGTTCAACATAAATACTGAAAGAGTCCCGTAAAGATAATAATCTGATTTTATAACTTTTATTGCAGCAAAATTTCTATATTTATATATATAAAATATAACAATGGAGAAAATTTGCAAATTAATTGAGCTGGATAAATAGACCTTGGCATTTCGTATTTTCTATAGCATAGATTCAGAATGGTCTTTAGCAAATCTTGGAATCGGCAATTCCAGCCCTGTAGGTCTTGGCAAAAATTACTTTTATAAAAGCCGGTAAGGCTGCCAGCGTTCGGGATCGATCTCAACGGCTTTATCTATGTATTCCATTCCTATTTCATACTTGCCCTGCTTGAAAAGCGGCATGGCTTTTTGCTGCCACAGGTAGGCTATTGTAGGATCTTTTGCCAGCCCTGCATCAAGACATTCCTGTCTTTCCCTGGAGTATATAAATTTCTTGTTTGCGCAGTTGTACAAGTGTTCATCAATTATTTCCTGCTGTTGTGCTTTTCTTTCTTCTGAAAGCTTTGGGACAGGGTCTACAACGGCCAGTTCTTTTTCTTTCGGATTATTACATCCTGCAGCAAGGGCAATAAGCAACAATAAATATATTTTCTTCATCAAAATGGTGTGATATAGTCGGACAATATAGAGAATTAACTTCGGAAGCTGCTGTTTTAGGAATTCTGCTGTAATTCTACCTTGCTCCTAATTTCTGTTTGCTTAAATTTACTCTTCCAGACAAACAATAAACAACTTACAATGAAAGCAGACCAATTTCAGGCTCCCGATTATTATAATCTCGACGAATTACTTTCCGACGAACATAAAATGGTTCGTGACGCCGCCCGGGAATGGGTCAAGCGGGAAGTATCTCCAATTATAGAAGAAGCGGCTCAAAAAGCCGAATTTCCCAAGCAGTTAATTAACGGCCTGGCCGAGATAGGAGCTTTTGGCCCCTACATTCCTGAAGAATACGGGGGTGCAGGTCTCGACCAGATCTCCTACGGACTCATTATGCAGGAGATCGAACGTGGAGATAGTGGGGTACGCTCTACTGCTTCTGTGCAGTCTTCGCTGGTGATGTATCCTATCTTTAAATATGGAACAGAGGAACAGAAGAAAAAATATCTTCCGAAGCTTGCTTCAGGGGAAATGATCGGATGTTTTGGCCTTACCGAACCAGATCATGGCTCGAATCCCGGCGGAATGACGACAAACTTTAAGGACAAAGGAGATCATTATCTTCTCAACGGGGCAAAAATGTGGATCTCTAATGCACCTTTTGCCGATATCGCCATTGTATGGGCAAAGAATGAAGAAGGACGTATTCACGGACTCATTGTGGAACGCGGTATGGAAGGTTTCACAACTCCCGAAACTCATAACAAATGGTCCCTTCGCGCAAGTGCTACGGGGGAACTTGTATTTAATGACGTAAAAGTTCCGAAGGAAAACCTGATGCCCGAAAAAAGCGGATTGGGAGCTCCTCTTGGCTGCCTTGACTCTGCCCGCTATGGAATAGCATGGGGTGCGATTGGTGCTGCAATGGATTGCTACGACACCGCATTACGTTATGCAAAAGAACGGGAGCAGTTCGGAAAACCTATCGCAAGCTTCCAGTTACAGCAAAAGAAACTTGCCGAAATGATCACCGAGATCACTAAAGCTCAGTTGCTCGCCTGGAGACTCGGGGTAATGAGAAATGAAGGTACTGCGACCTCAGCACAAATTTCGATGGCTAAAAGGAACAATGTCGCCATGGCTATTAATATTGCCAGGGAAGCCAGACAAATTCTTGGTGGAATGGGAATCACAGGTGAATACAGCATTATGCGTCACTCCATGAATTTGGAAAGTGTGATCACCTATGAAGGCACGCATGACATCCACCTCTTGATCACCGGTCTTGACATTACAGGAATACAGGCATTCCAATAAACTTCTAAAGCAAATCAAAACAAGGGCAGCGTTTACAACGTTTGCCCTTTTTATATTTTTCGCAGCATTCTGCCTTCAGTTCCACCTGCTTTTTTGAGATCACTCCCTCAAGCTGAAGATAATCCTTCGATTTACTGGAATAAAAAACGATTACGTTAAAGATCATGCTGCTTAAATTTTTTCTGCCTTTCAAAAAGGGCAAAAACTGAACCCTTTATTACGACAATAGCTTAATCGGCATTAAACGGTGCGATTTTCACCTCCAGCCCTTCCAGCTCCTTTTCAATATGGATCTGGCAACTAAGTCGGCTGTTTTCCTGAACAAAAAATGCCTGGTCGAGCATATCTTCTTCTTCATAAGATTTTTCGGGAAGCAGGTGATCTTTGTTTAGCATATAGCACTGGCAGGAGGCGCACATGGCCATACCGCCGCAGATGCCAATCGTACCTTCGGGTGCAAGTTCGTGAGAACGTATCACCTCCATAAGGTTCATGTTCATATCTGTAGGCGCATCTACTACATGAGCTTCCCCTTCGCGGTCGATTATTGTGATCTTTATATCTGACATATATAAACAGAAAGACCTCCCAGCCCCGATAGCTATCGGGGCTGGGAGGTCTGGTTTTCAATTAATACTCTTTACTACTTCTCTTTTCGCTTCCTTCTTGCTGCCGTCGAATCCATTCACCCCACTTACGGTGGTGTATTTCATAACGTATTTCTTCTCGGGGAAAATTCTCTGGTATGCACTTTGGCACATAATAGCCGCTTCGTGGAAACCGCAAAGAATAAGCTTCAATTTGCCGGGATAGGTATTTACATCTCCAATGGCATATATCCCCGGAATATTGGTTTGGTAATCGTAACTGTTGTCCACCTTGATCGCATTTTTTTCGATCTCAAGGCCCCAGTTCGCAATAGGTCCTAATTTTGGTGAAAGCCCGAACAAGGGAATAAAATAATCTGTCTCTTTTATCTCTTCTCCGGAAGCATCTCCCTTGTGCCTAATCACAACCGATTCCAGAGCTTCAGAACCTTTAAGGCCTACCACTTCAGCTTCAGTAATAAGGTTGATTTTTCCTATTTTGGAAAGTTCAGAAACCTTTTCAACGGAATCCAATGCGCCGCGGAATTCATTTCTCCTATGAACCAGCGAAACTTCCGAAGCAACTTCAGAAAGATAGATCGCCCAGTCAAGTGCCGAATCTCCCCCGCCGGCAATCACCACCCGCTTGTCCCGGTAATCTTCAGGTTCTTTGATCATGTAGGCAACGCCGTTGTTCTCGTACTTCGCAATATTTGGAATAGGTGGTTTACGAGGTTCAAAACTACCCAGTCCACCGGCTATTACCACCACAGGTGCCTGATGTTTTGTGCCTTCACTCGTAGTAACTATGAAAGAACCGTCATCCAGCTTCTCAATGGTCTCTGCCCTTTCCCCCAGGGTAAAACCGGGTTCAAAAGGCCTTATTTGCTCCATAAGATTATCTACCAGGTCGCCCGCAAGAATCTCCGGAAATGCCGGAATATCATAAATAGGCTTCTTTGGATAGATCTCTGAACACTGCCCTCCTGCTTGTGGCAAAGCATCAATAAGGTGACATTTCAGTTTTAATAATCCTGCTTCAAATACGGCAAAAAGGCCCGTAGGCCCAGCGCCGATGATCAACATATCTGTTTTAATCATTACGTCTTCTTTTGTGGAGTGCCCCATCTCTATTTTTCGATATTCAGCACTTTTTCAATTTGAGGTACATACCTCTTTATAGTCATCTCAACTCCCGACTTCAATGTCATCGTATTTACGCTACAACCCACACAGGCGCCCTGCAGCTGTACCTTTACCAGCCGGTCATCATCTTCAATACTAATGAGAGAAATATCTCCCCCGTCGTTTCTAAGAAATGGCCTTATTTCTTCAAGAGCCCTCTCTACATTCAACCTAACTTCTTCGCTTGTCATGACTATTTATTAACTGCACTACAGCCAGCCATAGTGGTGATTTTAATTGCTTCGGTAGGAGGTAAACTATTATTACGTTTTACCGTCTCCTGTACTACATTTTGAGTAAGAATTTCAAAAGCCTTTGAAAATGGGGTGTTCTCCTGTAAAGCTGCTGGATGACCAATGTCTCCGGCTTCTCTTATACTTTGCACCAACGGGATCTGTCCCAGGAAAGGCACATTAAGATCTTCAGCAAGCATTTTAGCTCCTTCCTTTCCAAAAATGTAATATTTATTATCTGGCAATTCTTCAGGAGTAAAATAAGCCATATTCTCGATGATCCCTAACACAGGAACATCAATTGATTCCTGCTGAAACATTGCCACACCTTTACGTGCATCTGCAAGAGCTACATTTTGAGGCGTACTCACAACCACCGCCCCGGTTAAAGGAAGTGACTGCATGATAGACAGGTGGATATCCCCTGTTCCCGGAGGCAGATCCACTAAAAGGAAATCCAATTCTCCCCATGCTGCATCAAAGATCATCTGGTTCAAAGCTTTTGCCGCCATTGGCCCTCTCCATATCACCGCCTGATTTGGTTGCGTGAAAAACCCGATGGAAAGCAATTTTACACCGTGGTTTTCTATGGGTTTCATTTTTGATTTCCCATCTATGTTGACCGAAAGCGGTTTTTCTGTCTGTACATCAAACATCATAGGCATGGATGGCCCGTAAATATCTGAATCTAGAAGACCCACCTTAAATCCCATTTTTGCCAGGTTAACAGCAAGATTGGCAGTTACGGTAGATTTCCCTACCCCACCTTTTCCTGAAGCAACAGCGATAATATTCTTGATCCCGGGAATGGCTTTCCCTTTAATTTCGGTCTTCTCGGGCGCCTGAACTTTTATATTTACTTTTACTTTGGCTTTTTGGTAAACATGCTCGTGGATCGCTTTCATTACATCAACCTCTGCCCGCTTTTTAATATGCAGGGCAGGCGTAGTAAGCAAGAGATCAACAACTACCTCATCTCCAAAGGTCATGATGTTCTGAACGGCACCACTTTCAACCATATTTTTTCCTTCCCCCGAAACCGAGATGGTTTCAAGAGCTTCCAGTATATCTTTTCTATTAAGTTTCATGCTGTATTATTGATGATTCTGAACCTTATATAGATTCATTCTAAACGCAAATATAAGCCGAAAAGCTAAGATAACGAAGTTATTACCCAATTTTGATGATCGATTAAAGTGATAGGAAAATAGGCTAAAGTTCTTTTGCCGGATCCCAGAAATGTCGCTGAAAATCAATGACCTTATCATCCCTTACCTCAACACCCTCGGCCTCGAGCATTTGTTCCATCACCCGTGAGCCGGGAAAGTGGTGTTTTCCTGTGAGTAGTCCGTTTCTGTTTACCACCCTGTGCGCAGGAATATCTTCCATTTTGGAAGCATTGTTCATAGCCCAGCCTACCATTCTTGAACTGCCGGTTGCTCCAAGATAATTTGCAATAGCCCCATAACTGGTGACCTTCCCCAAAGG
Organism: uncultured Flavobacteriaceae bacterium; assembly: GCA_963709775.1. Classification (GTDB taxonomy): domain Bacteria; phylum Bacteroidota; class Bacteroidia; order Flavobacteriales; family Flavobacteriaceae; genus Salinimicrobium. Next base: position 51,578 of record CAVPXS010000007.1, read on the forward strand.
AATTTGTCTTACCACTTCATACACTCTTTCAAAAAATGAAGTCTTGTTCATTCCTGTGCATAAATTCTTATTATCGTAATCACCAGCAGGACCAGCATTAGAGCTGCCATAAAGTAGTTGGAATATTTCACAAAAAAAGTTCCCTCTGCCTCAATTTTTGCGAAGAAAAGAGCATAAAGATATAGAGTGGTGAAAGTCCCCAGGGAAGCCGCCAGTACGAATGCTGTATTGTTAAGCAGGTGGTATTCAATATCCCCATTGACATTAAGTGCAGCAGCAAGAGCTACAAAAAAGGGAATGGGAAAAATATTAAGAGCCCCTATTATGATACCTTTAAACACACTCTTTAATCCCGAAGTAGGAGTCACTTCCACCTCTCTCCTCTTTCGCTGCGCCATTACCAGAAAATAGAACATCATGATCAAGAAGATCACAAATCCGGCGCGTAAAAGTATACTGTTGATATACGTGTTATCAAAAATATAACGTGCGAGCATTATTGCAATAGCCGCTTGCAGTAAAACTACTAAAGATGCTCCAAGGGCCATATAGATCCCATTGGTTTTCCCCCTTTTAAGACAGGTTTTGGCAACGCTCATATTCACCAATCCCGGCGGAACAACCCCGAGCAAAGCTGCAAAATAGGTAATAAGGAAAATTCGGGTTTCCTCCAAGAGTGTCTATTTTATCCTAAACTGAATGTAAGTTATAGGTTTTCCCTGCTCAAGATACTGTTTTTCATAAAAAGTCTGTATCCCGGTAACTTCTTTTGGAGAGTATTCATTTTTGTACACGTTATGATTGGCCTGTACAACTTCATGCCCTTCCCCATGAAGGAGCCCAAGGGTATAACCGTGCATAAATTCGCTATCTGTTTTCAGGTTAACAAGGCCACCCGGCTTCAGGATCTTTTTGTACTTCTGAAGAAATTCCGAATTGGTCATACGGTGCTTGGTACGTTTATATTTGATCTGTGGATCGGGGAAGGTGATCCAGATTTCATCAACTTCATTTTCGCCAAACAACAGGTCTACCAGCTCTATCTGAGTCCTCAAAAATGCCACATTTTGTAGTCCTTCTTCCAGAGCTGTTTTAGCTCCTCTCCAGAATCTGGCACCTTTAATATCTATCCCAATGAAATTTTTTTCGGGATATGCCTGCGCCAGCGCAACACTGTATTCTCCTTTACCACAACCCAATTCCAGAACAATGGGTTTGTCATTCCCAAAAAGCTCACTGCCCCATTTGTTCCTGTACCCAAAATTTCCATCTAAAACTTCCTCTCGTGTAGGTTGAACTACATTTGAAAAAGTTTCATTTTCTCTAAACCTCTTTAATTTATTCTTACTTCCCACTAGAAAATTTAATATTTTGGTAAAAATAAATAAAATCCCCCACAGGCCTTTCATATATATTTGTTTTATGCGAAGTAGAAGGATTTTAGTAGCCCCGATAAACTGGGGTTTGGGGCATGCCACCCGATGTATCCCGCTTATAAAAAAGCTGGAGGAAAAAGGATTTACTCCTATCATTGCTTCAGATGGAGCAGCACTTGAACTGCTGAAAAAAGAATTTCCGCATTTAAAAGCCTTTGAATTACCTTCCTACAATATCACCTATACGAGCAGAGGTAGTCTTTTAAAGTGGAAGCTGCTGCTGGATAGTCCGCATATCCTGAAAAATATTAAAAAGGAAAAACGGGCCACACGAATCCTGGTAGAGAAACTTAATCTCCACGGCATCATATCGGACAGCCGATTTGGAGTGCGATACAAACACCTGCCTAATGTTTTTATCACACATCAACTTAATGTGCTTTCAGGAAATACCACCTTTTTAAGCAGCAGGCTTCACCAGCGGTATATTAGAAAATATGATGAGTGTTGGGTGCCCGATGCTCCAGGCAAACCAAATCTAAGCGGATTTCTGGGACATCCTAAAGCACAACAGGAAGCGGTAAAATACATGGGCATCATTAGCAGGTTCGAAAAGAAGGATTTGCCACAGATCTATGAATATATGGTCTTGCTTTCGGGACCCGAGCCACAGCGAAGCCTTTTGGAGGAAATACTATTAAGGGAATTAAAGCAAACTGAGAAAAAGATCCTGTTTGTTAGAGGGGTGGTAAATGAAGACCATCCGCCTATGGCAGCACCAAATATGGTAATAAAAAACTACCTGTTTGGAAAAGAACTGGAACATGCAATTAACAGCAGTAAGGTGGTGATTGCCAGATCTGGATATACAACTTTGATGGACCTGGCAAAACTTGAAAAGCAGGCGTTTTTTATTCCCACTCCGGGACAATTCGAGCAGAAGTACCTGGCAGAGAGAATGAGAAAATTAGGATTCGCTCCTTCGTGCGAGCAGGAAGATTTTGATCTTGAGAAACTAGAAAAGGTAAAAGATTATTCCGGGTTAAACGACCCCGGGTTTATCTGCGACTACTCTGGCCTTTTTAGCCTTTTTCAGAGTAAATGAGAATTCACTTCCCATGCCGTAAGTGCTTTCCACAGAGATCTTTTCTTTATGCGCTTCCAACAAGTGCTTAACAATTGCGAGGCCCAGACCAGAACCGCCTTCTTTTCGGGAACCGCTCTTATCTACCCTGTAGAACCTCTCAAAAAGCCTTGGAATATGCTCTTTTTGGATCCCTTCTCCATTATCACTTACCCTTACGATGATCTTCTTTTTTGAATGCTCTTCAATGGCAACTTCGGTCGTGCCATCATGCTTTCCATATTTGATGGAATTCACCAAAAGATTGGTTACCACCTGCTGTATTCTTTCTTTATCGGCTTTCACCCATACCGGTGCATAAGGAGTTTCAAATAATAAGGTGATATTCTTTTTTGCTGCCTTCATCTCCAGGAGATCAAACACGTTCTGCATCACCTCCACAATATCAAAAACTTCAAGGTTTAACCTCAGCTCCCCTGTCTCCAGTTTAGTGATCATATCAAGATCCTGAACAATATAAACCAGGCGTTCTACTCCCTTGGCTGCCCTTGCCAAATATTGTTTACGAACCGTTTTATCTTTCATTGCACCGTCAAGGAGCGTCTCGATATAACCCTGAACCGTAAATAAAGGGGTTTTAAGTTCGTGAGAAATATTACCCATAAAATCCTTTCGGTAAGAATCCCGCACTTTAAGCGCTTCGATCTCGAGCTTCTTTCCTTCAGCAAATTTTTGGACTTCCTGTGAGAGCGAGGTCATATCGGTAGTGACCTGTTCGGGATTAAGGGGAGTAGCACTCAGCATACTCACATTCTCATAGATCTTCTTGATCTTTTTATAGATGAAGAATTCTACCCGGTACTGAATAATCAAAAATGCAAAAATGAAACAGGTAATGGCATAAATTAAAAGAGCCCATTCCGAATAAGCGTCATGAAGGACAAGAAAAACAGCCGAAATCCCGGTGAGGAAAAGAGTAACGTAAATAGAGGTCTTTACTGCAAACGTATATGATCGCTTAAAACCTTTAGCCATTATTCCACAAATTTATAACCCACTCCTTTAATGGTCTTAATACTATCATCTCCTATCTTCTCCCGAAGTTTCCTAATATGTACATCAATGGTGCGACCACCAACAACAACTTCATTACCCCAAACCCGTTCCAGGATCTCGTCCCGTTGAAAGACCCTTCCGGGTTGGGAGGCCAAAAGGTACAACAATTCAAATTCTTTACGCGGGAGCATAATAATTTGATCTCCCCGTGTGACCTTATATTCTTCCCTGTTAATTTCCAGGTCTCCTGCGGTAACAATTTCAGATTTTGAAGTGGAGTCTTCATTATACCGCCTCAACAGAGCTTTTACCTTACTTAGAAGAACCTTGGGCTTAATAGGCTTCGTAATATAATCATCTGCCCCTGCATCAAAGCCGGCCATTTGTGAATAATCCTCGCCTCTGGCTGTAAGAAAAGTAATTATAGTATTAGCCAGCTCGGGATCTTTTCTCATTTGGATACAGGTCTCCATTCCATCCATTTTAGGCATCATTACGTCAAGAATAACTAAATGAGGTTTATTTTTCTTGGCTGCCTCCAGAGCTTCAATTCCATTTTTGGCTGTAGCTACCTTATATCCCTCGGCAGTTAAATTATACCTTATGATCTCAATGATATCCGGTTCATCATCGACAAGTAAAATGCAGATGTCGCTTTTTTTCATGACTTGTAGTTGTATTACCCTGTAAAAATAAAGATAAATATAATGTGACCTCCCTCACATATAAATTGATAACCTTCTATTAACCTTACTTCAATTCTCCCTAACCTTTAATTGACCTATTGGTAATTCTGAGCTAACCCAGCAGTTACATTACGACTCTTCCTTTGCCACATAGAAATTCGACAAAAAATGAGACGTATTTTAATTGTGGTATTTGTGCTTCTGGGGATCTTTGAACTTCAGGGCCAGATCAAAGAAACAGGTACTATAGCTGGAAAATTATCCGACAAAGAAATGGGAGGAGATCCCCTTCCATTCGCCAACGTCATGATAAACGGGACCGGCGCAGGGGCCACGACCGATATGGAAGGACTATTCCAGCTGGAAAATATTGATCCGGGATCCTATACGGTCACCTTCAGTTTTATAGGTTATAAAAATGTGGAAGTTCCAGTTCAGATTGAACCGGGTAAAGTAACAGAAATAAATGCAGAACTGGGTGCCACTGCAGCCAGCCTTGATGAAGTAGTAATATCAACTGTTTCAAGAAAAGACTCTGAAGTAGCTCTATTACTGGAGCAAAAAAGAGCTGTTGATATAAAAGAAAGTATTGGAGCCCGTGAATTAGCCAAATTGGGCGTCTCTGATGCTGCCAAAGCCACTACCCGTATTTCGGGCGTGACCAGCAGTGAAGCATCGGGTGACATTTTTGTAAGGGGATTGGGAGACCGTTATTTATATACCACTCTTAATGGACTGCCCATCCCTTCAGATGATGTTGAAAGAAAGAACATAGACCTGGAACTTTTCCCTACAGGAATTATCCAAAGTGTAGCCATAAGCAAAACATATTCTCCCAACACTTCTGCCGATCAGGCTTCGGGGAATATTGATATCTCCACCAGGGAACTGGTAGGAACAAGTGAACTGAGCTTTGGCGCCGGTGCAGGAATTAATACAAATGTTTTGCAGGAAGGGGTATTCGACAACTTCAAGGTTTCTCCAAACCTGAAAAATGCCGATTTTGGTTTTTACACTGGAGGAAAGGCTTCAGAATATAAATTATTTACCAGGACTGGACTCCCGGAACTGCAGACTTTCCAATGAATTACAAGTACAACCTTACTGCGGGGAAGAGATTTGGAGATAAGCTTGAGGTTCTAATCACAGGCTCCCAGGATATTGACTATGAATATACCGAAGGAATATTTCGGGAATACCGCGCCAACTTTGTTACAGATACAATAACAGATGCTACCGTTTACTCAAAAACGATAAATACTACCGGGCTGGCAACTGTAGCTTATGAGTTTGATGCCAATAACAGTCTTAGGGCAAACAGCCTTTTTATTAATAAGCTTTCAGATAATGTTTATGAAGGAGGAAGGAATCAGGAGGGTTTTATTTTTGAAGAAACAGATCCCAATGAAGGCCTGGCCCAGTTTGTAAGGGACCAAAACACAAAACAGACCCGTCTTTGGGTGAATCAACTGCTCGGGGAGCACAGGCTGGGAGAGAAAAATAATCTTGACTGGGCTGCCGGTTTGAACCTGGTGAATGCCGATGAGCCTAACCGGATTAGAAATGAGGTCAACTTCAATGATGACGTAGTTTATCTTGGGGATACAGGTGGTTACCAGCAGAGAAAGAGCTATCAGGAAATTGACGACTATGAATTCAATGGCAGGATACAGGATCGTCTTGAAATACTTACTTCAGAAGAAAAGCAACTCGAATTAAGCTTTGGTGGAACCTACAGGTTCAAGGAAAGAGACTTTATATCCCGATTTCTGGGACTCGAGGAAAGATCTAACAGGATTTTAACTCCTTCTTCCATAGACAACCTGGATGAGGTTTTCTCTCCCGAAAATTATAACAATGGAAATCTGGAGATCAATGACGACCTTCAGGCAGACAGGTACAGGGCTAACCTGGAATCTACCGCCGGGTTTGCAAGCATTAATTTTGGTTTGGAAAAGCTGAACATTAATGCCGGAGTCCGTTACCAAAAAGATGAACTTGAGGTAGTTTACAACGTGGGGAACATTCCCGGAAGAACAGGAATATCAAACCTTGCTTATGATAACTTTTATCCTGCTGTCAATCTGCGCTATGCTTTAACCGAAAGATCAAACTTTCGCCTTGCTGCCAGCAAAACCCTCACCTTACCCGAATTTAAAGAAGTAGCTCCTTTTGAGTACGTTTCCCAAACCGGGCAGGTGACCAGAGGTAATCCCGATCTACAGGCATCAACCAACTACAACCTTGACCTTAAGTATGAATTTTTCCCTTCTGCAGGGGAGCTGTTATCCCTTACAGGATTCTATAAAAGAATTGAAGATCCAATCAACCAGGTACAGGACAGGGGCTCTGCAGGTGTCTTCTCATATTTCAACGCAGGAGAACAGGCAGAGATCTTTGGACTTGAACTGGAAACCCGCCTGGAGCTAATAAGAATGGAAAATGGTGCGGCCTATGACTTTAATCTTGGTTTCAATGCCTCCCGAATGTGGCACTCCCAGGACCTTAAGGAATTAAGAAATGAGGACGGACAGTTGTTGCGCACCTTTAGATACAAAGGTTTAACTGAAACAGGTTTACAAGGTGCATCGGACTGGATCTTTAATGGTTCTCTTAACCTGGTTGTTGGAACCGAGTATCCTTTCATGGCGAGCCTGGTTGCAAATTATGCATCAGACAAGATCTATGCACTTGGTGCCCCTGAAAGACAAACTGAAAGTGAAACTTTTTACAACGATGCCATTGTTGAAAAAGGTTTCATAAGCCTCGATGCAGTATTAAGCCAGGATCTTGGAGATCATTGGGGCATAAAATTTACCGGGAAGAATCTTCTTAACCCTACTGTAGAAAGAGTGCAGGATGTTAGGCCTTCTACCACAGGAATAGAAACTACCCAAACCGTAAGATCCTATACCCGTGGCGCAGTATTGTCACTGGGAATCAACTACAACTTTTAATCTTTTACAACCACACATTAAAACTTTAATTAAAACAAACACAATGAAAAAAATGACCAAAAACTTAGCTGTACTATTCTTACTATTCAGCGGCTTGATATTCACAGGCTGTAGTGAGGATGAAGATCCAATCATCGATAAACCACAAGTAGAAAACGATGAACTAAATGGAGAATTAAATGAAGATTTAACTCTTAATCCATCTGTAGCTTATAAACTAACAGGTTCTTTTGAAGTACTTGCAGGTAACACCTTAACCATACCGGCAGGAACTAAAATTGTTGCCGAAAAAGGCACAGAAAATTACATTGCCATCCATCAAGGTGCCGACATAGTAATTACCGGAACCCAAAGCAACCCTGTAATTATGACTTCTGTCAACGGTGCTCCCGGCGACTGGGGCGGTCTTGTTATCCTTGGAAACGGGGTTACTACCGAAGGTGTTGATGTAACTGCCGAAGTAGGCGGATTCAAGTATGGAGGTACAGACAACACCGATAATTCAGGAACCATTGAATATCTTGTAATTGAAGGAGCAGGTGCTCAGATCAATGCCGATTCTCAATACAATGGCTTAAGCCTGTATGCAGTTGGTAGCGGCACTACAATTAGAAATATTGCAATCCTTAACGGAGCAGATGACGGAGTGGAATTCTTTGGAGGTGCTGTATCTGCAACCGAATTATATCTTGAGAACAACGAAGATGACTCTGTTGACTGGACCGAAGGTTGGAATGGTACTATCACAAACGTGTATGTGCTTCACACCATAGAAGGTTTCTCTACAGCGATTGAAGCCGATGGGGTAAATAACAATCCAAAAATCATCAATTTCACCGCTGTTTCTACAATTGGAGGAACTGCTCTGCAGTTTAAAAAAGAATCGGGTGCCACTTTTGAAGGTCTTTCTTTAAGCGGTTACGATACTTCTGTAGAAATGAGAGACAACGGTCCTGTAGCGAACGTTGTAATTGAAAATAATGTAGCGAATCCCGAAGCGAATTATACCGTTCCCGCAACCGTTAATGCAAATGCTTTTACATGGATCAATAACAGAGGTAGCGTAGCTTCCAACATTCTTCAGGGTACCGTAGAAGGAACAGTGACTCTTGATCCTGCTACAACCTATAACCTTAACTCTTCTTACATTGTTCAGGATGGTGGAAAACTAGTTATTCCTGCAGGAACAAAGATCGTTGCCAGAGACGGTGGTACAGATGTTTACATCGCTGTTCTCAAAGGCGGAATGATAGATATCCAGGGAACTGAGACAGATCCTGTAGTGATCTCTTCTGCTGAAGGTAATCCGGGAGACTGGGGCGGACTAACAATTGTTGGTGACGCTACTACTACCGAAGGTGTTGATGCAGTTGCCGAAGTTGGAGGATTTGTTTACGGTGGTAACAATGACGAGGATAACTCCGGAAGCATTAAATATCTTGTCATCTCAGGAACCGGAGCTCAGATCAATTCTGAATCTCAATACAACGGAATTTCCTTCTATGCTGTTGGATCTGGTACTACTGTAGAAAATGTTGCTGTACTTAGTGGAGCTGATGACGGAGTAGAATTCTTTGGAGGAACTGTATCTGCATCCAACCTTTACCTTGAAAACCTTGAAGACGATGCTGTAGACTGGACAGAAGGATGGAATGGAACTGTTACCGATGTTTACGTGAACCACACCATCGACAACTTCTCTACTGCAGTTGAAGCCGACGGTGCTAACAACAATCCGAAGTTGATCAACTTCACCGCAGTTTCTACAACCGGCGGTACTGCACTACAGTTCAAGAAAGAATCTGGTGCAACCTTTTCAAATCTTTACCTTGAAGGTTATGAAACCAATGTGGATATGAGAGATGGCGGCGCACTTACTAATGTGCAAATCGATGGAGCAGGTGCAGCTGTAGATGCTGCGTATGACCTGGGAACAAAGGTCGATGTTTCAACCTGGACCTGGATAGGAGCAGAACTGTAGTTTCCTCAGGTTTTTCTTTTAAGTCAAAATATAAAGGCTGCCGTAACGGTAGCCTTTTTTTATTATTGTAGACGAATCTATTTTTAACGTTTCCACAACTAAAATTTGGTCCGGTTTTTGAATTTTTTATTGTAAATTTGAAATGATACCGTATTAAATATGAAACAAATCTACTTGTACCCTCTTATGATCATTGGCCTTTTGCTCTTCTCGAGCCCGGCCACTGCACAGGTATCACAACCCGAAGCTCCTGGAAAAGAAGTTCCCATTGAAGGGCTTTCCATATTTCCAAATCCTGCATCCGGTCAAAAAGTATACATTAACACTAAAGCAGGGAAGGCTAAAACAGTTCAGGTTTATAATGTACTGGGGAACAACGTTCTCTCTGCCCAGCTAACAGGAAATGAACTGAATATTTCCGATCTGGATCCAGGTATTTATATCATGAAGATCCAGGAAGGTAAAAGCACTGCTACCCGAAAGCTGGTGGTTAGATAAGCAAACTCTTTACCATTTACTTTATTCCCTACCTTTGTGCCTTTCAATTCTATGCATAAAGTAAAGGACATATTTTCTATTAATACCCCTCAGGATTTTACCCAAAAGGCTCTGCAGGTTTTCAACTACCAGTATTCAAACAATCTGGTCTACAGGAAGTTCTGCGATCTTCTGCTTCGCAATCCCGCCGAAGTAGATAGTATTGAAAAAATCCCCTTTTTACCCATAGAGTTCTTTAAAACCCATAAGGTTATTTCTTCTGAAGCTTCAGAAGAAATAACCTTTACCAGTAGCGGCACCACGGGTACTCAAACCAGCAAACATTTTGTAACAGATCTGGCCATTTATGAGGAAAGTTTCCGCAGCGGGTTCACACATTTCTACGGAAGTGTGGAAAATTATGCAGTGCTCGCTTTACTTCCTTCCTATCTTGAAAGAGAAGGTTCGTCTTTGATCTATATGGCGCAGGATCTAATTGAAAAAAGTAATAATCCTGCGAGCGGATTTTACCTGCACGACCTGGATTCTCTCGTTGCAAACCTGAAAACACTCGAAGAAAGGGGTCAAAAAACACTATTAATAGGAGTGTCATTTGCACTCCTCGATCTGGCCGAAAACTATTCCCTAAACCTGAAAAATACCGTTGTGATGGAAACCGGCGGCATGAAAGGACGCCGAAAAGAAATGATTCGCACCGAACTTCATGAGGTGCTTAAAAAAGGTTTGGGTGTTGAAAATATTCACAGTGAATACGGGATGACCGAGTTACTATCGCAGGCATACTCCCTCAAAAATGGCATTTTTGAATGTCCTCCCTGGATGAAAATTCTCATTCGGGATCCCGAAGATGCTTTGACCCTGCTACCCGAAGGAAAATCTGGTGGAATAAATGTAATAGATCTGGCCAATATCAACTCCTGTTCATTTATAGCCACACAAGATCTGGGGAAGAATTTAGACGCTAAAAGAACAGAGATTCTGGGCCGTTTCGACAACAGCGACATTCGAGGATGTAATCTTATGGTTTTTTAACAAAAAAAGTTTTTTGCTGCTGTAAGGAATTGATTTTCTGCCGACTTAACAGACGGTTAGATTATGTTTTCATAATTGGTTGGTTAGTTAGATGCCCCCTTCGCCCCTCAAAAGGAAAGGGGGTTTCTTTATTATTCCACCCTTATTATATAGGTATTCCTTTTTCCCTTATTAATAATTACATATTTGTTGTTCAACAAATCCTCTGTGGTGATCGTGTAATCTTCTTTAACCTTTTCCTTGTTTACCGAAATTGAATTCTCTTTTAAAGCTCTCCTGGCCTCCCCATTTGAACTTAAAAATTCTGTTTTGGCTGAAAGTGCGGCGATCATATCGAGACCAGCTTCCACATCTTCACGTGAGACGCGGGCTTGTGGCACACCTTCAAAAACATCAAGAAAAGTGGCTTCATTCAGCTTTTTAAGATCATCTGCAGTACTCTTTCCAAAAAGTACTTCCGAAGCCTTTACAGCATTCTCGTACTCTTCATGGGAGTGAACCATGATTGTGATCTCTTCGGCCAGTTTTCGCTGCAGTTCTCTTTGATGCGGTGCCTCTTTGTGTTTAGCAACAAGTTCTTCTATTACTTCTTTTGAAAGGAAAGTAAATATTTTAATAAACCTCTCCGCGTCTTCATCGCTGGTATTTAGCCAATACTGGTAAAACCTGTAAGGCGATGTACGTGCAGGATCAAGCCAAATGTTCCCGGCTTCAGTTTTACCGAACTTGGTACCATCTGCCTTTGTAATTAACGGACAGGTAAGCGCATATCCTTTTCCGTCCCCTATTCTTCGAATAAGTTCGGTTCCTGTGGTAATATTTCCCCACTGGTCACTACCACCCATTTGCAGCGTGCAATCAAGTTCCCTGTACAAATGCAGGAAATCATAACCCTGCACCAGCTGGTAGGTGAATTCGGTAAATGACATTCCTTCTGAAGAATCTGAAGACAAACGTTTTTTCACACTGTCCTTAGACATCATGTAATTAACGGTAATGTGTTTTCCAACATCCCGTATGAAATCTAAAAAACTGAAATCTTTCATCCAGTCATAGTTATTGACCATCACTGCCGCATTATCTTCATCACTTTCAAAATCTAAAAATTTTGATAACTGATTTTTAAGGGCATTCTGGTTCTGAAGCAAAGTGGCTTCTGTAAGCAGGTTACGTTCATTGGATTTTCCCGAAGGATCACCTATCATTCCTGTTGCGCCACCCACTAAAGCTACAGGACGATGTCCCGCCTGTTGAAAATGCTTTAGCATCATAACCCCAACCAGGTGGCCTATATGTAAAGAATCGGCTGTAGGATCAATTCCCACGTAAGCAGACCTAAGACCTTCTAAAAGATGCTCTTCGGTTCCCGGCATCACGTCGTGGATCATTCCTCTCCAGCTCAATTCGTCTACAAAATTCTTATTCATAATCTTTCTTTTGAAGTAAAAACAGCCGTAAAGATACCATAAAGCTTCATTTTTCCTAAGTGGTTTTAGCTATATTTACCTCATGATTTTAGTTACCGGAGGCACAGGCTTAGTAGGCTCTCATTTGCTGCTGGATCTTGTAAAAGCAGGAAAACCAGTTCGCGCGATCTATCGCACAGAAGAAAGCTTAAAGGCTGTCAAAAATGTATTTTCCTACACCAATTCTCAAGATGAGACCGACCGACTCTTTTCCCAAATCGAGTGGCAAATAGCAGATATTACAGATGTCCCCTCCTTAAAAATGGCATTTAAGGATGTTGATCTTGTCTATCACTGTGCTGCGCTGGTAAGTTTTGACACCTCTAAAGATGCCGAATTAAGAAAGATCAATATTGAAGGAACTGCCAATATCGTCAACTTCTGCATCAAAAATGAAGTAGAAAAACTGTGCTTTGTAAGCTCTATTGCCACCCTGGATAAAAAACCGGAACAAAATGAACTCACGGAATTATCCTTTTGGAACAAGGAGCTCAACCATAGCATGTACGCTATTACAAAATATGGAGCAGAGATGGAAGTATGGCGTGCAAGCCAGGAAGGAGTGCCGGTAGTGATCGTCAATCCCGGAGTGATCATTGGGCCGGGATTCTGGAACAGTGGCAGCGGTAAGATCTTTAAAAAGATAAACCAGGGCATGGATTACTATTTCCCAAAAACCACAGGATTTGTTGGGGTTTGGGACGTTGTAAAAGTTATGCGGGAGCTTATGAACTCCCCTGTGAAAAATGAAGAATTTATCGTGGTTTCTGAAAACATGTCTTTTAAGGACGTTTTCTCTTTGACAGCAAAAAGCCTTGGTAAACCCGCGCCTTCAAAAAAGCTGAAAAAATGGATGATCTTTACAGGATGGCTTTGGCAGGAAATTTCAGGCTTATTCACTAATAAAGAGAAGCAGCTGGAAATGAGGTCTCAAAAAACCCTTTTTGAGCATACGTTCTACTCTTCAGCAAAACTAAAGCAACAATTGGATTTTGAATTTGAACCCATTCAAGAGGTTATAGAAAAAACCGCCACTTCCTTCCGGAAGGATCTTCAGAAATAATGTTTACTACTCTCGCTGGTTTCGTGAAACAGGAACAGAAAGACCCTGATCTATGCGACGGGGCACAAGAGTATCATTAATAAATTTGCGGGGGACAATTGAATCTTTTCCCGGAACTCTTCTTAGAGAATCCCTTTTCTCTTCCTCCATTTCCCTTATGGAATCATACTGCTCCATCAATATCTCCAGTCTCTCCTTCACTCTGTCATAGATCATTTGGTACTCCTTGTAATTCTCGGCATAATAGTTATTGCTTTGAACCAGTTGCACGCTGTCAATTCCAAACTTATTGGTGAGATAAGGGTAGGCATTAATTCCCTTTTCCTCCATGAGGTTCTTGTTATAGCTCCTCGCCCCATGAAGAATTGAAAGCTCGGTAAGCACCTCTACCATTTTATCTTCGGGAATAAGGTTATCGGGCTTTGGCGTGCGGTCAATGTCCTGGCAGGATGCAAGTAAAATTAAAGCAGTCAAAACTCCCAATAACTTCTTCATTCTAGCGGTCGAATTTTAGTCTTTCTGCTTTTACGAAAGGAGTGAAATTAAAGTTCTTATAAACGAGGTTCCCATTGACAAAGGTATGGGTAACCCTGGATTTAAAAGTGGTTCCCTCAAATGGAGACCAGCCACATTTATACAGCGTATTACCCGGCTGCACGGCCCAAGGAGCGTTAAGATCTACCAGCACAAGATCTGCCTTGTATCCTTCTCTAATAAATCCGCGTTTTTCGATGTCAAAAAGAATAGCCGGATTGTGGCACATTTTCTCCACAATTTTCTCCAGGGAAATTTTGCCCTGGTGATGCATTTGTAACATAGCCGGCAATGCATGTTGTACCAAAGGACCTCCACTTGGGGCTTTGGTGTATACATTCTTCTTTTCCTCCCGGGTGTGTGGCGCATGATCTGTTGCGATCACATCTATTTTATCTTCAATAAGTGCTTTTAAAAGAGCCTCCTGGTCCTTCTCGGTCTTAACAGCAGGATTCCACTTTATAAAAGTGCCTTTTGTTTTATAATCTGAATCATTGAACCAAAGGTGATGCACGCAAACCTCGGCGGTGATCATTTTCTCCTTTAGTGGTTTTTTATTATCAAATAGCTTTAGCTCTTTTGCCGTAGACAGGTGGAAAACATGCAGCCGTGCGCCTGTTTTTTTTGCCAAAGCAACAGCTCTCGATGAAGATAGGAAACATGCTTCTTCACTTCGAATTTTGGGGTGCATCTCAATAGGAATATCATCCCCATATTGTTCTATATACTCCTGTAAATTGTTCTGGATTGTTTTCTCATCCTCACAATGAGCGGCGATTAATACCGGAGACTCCTTAAAGATCATCTCCAACACTTTTTCATCATCTACCAGCATATTTCCCGTTGAGGAACCCAGAAATAACTTAAGAGCAGGCACTGTTTTGGGATCTATTTTCTTGATCTCCTCGAGATTATCATTAGTTCCCCCAAACATAAAAGCATAATTGGCATAAGACACACGCTCTGCCAGTTTATACTTCTCTTCTAATAAATCTATTGTTGTAGTTTGAGGATTAGTGTTTGGCATTTCTATAAAAGAAGTAATACCACCCGCTACAGCTGCTTTAGAACCGGTTTCAATTGTTTCTTTGTGGGTAAGGCCGGGTTCCCTAAAGTGTACCTGATCATCTATTACTCCGGGCAGCAGGTAATTTCCTTCGGCATCTACAATATTTAAATTGGGAGATTTGGCACTTATACTAGATGCAATCTCAGTGATAATTCCATCTTCAATAAACACATCTCCTTCAAAGATAGAACCTTCATTGACAATCTTTGCATTCTTAATTAATACCTTCTTCATTATATTGTCATCTTATTAAACAGACTATTAACTTTCATTTTTACAACTCCAAACACAGCCTCCCAAATAATTGAACCACTCATTTTGGAGGTTCCACGGGTTCTGTCGGTGAAAATTACCGGTACTTCCACAATTCGGAATTTTGCCAGGTAAGCCTTAAATTTCATTTCTATTTGAAAAGCATATCCCACAAATTTTATTTTGTCCAGGTGTATCCTCTCCAGCACTTCTCTCTTATAGCATACAAATCCTGCAGTGGTGTCTTCCACAGGCATAGCCGTAATTAATCGAACATATTTAGACGCCATCCAAGACAGCAAAACCCTGCTCATTGGCCAGTTCACCACATTTACTCCGGTTTTATATCTAGAACCAACTGCAACATGAGCTCCTCCCCGCCTGCAGGCGTTGAACAACCGTATTAGATCATTGGGGTTGTGGGAAAAATCAGCATCCATTTGGAAGATGTATTTGTATTCCCTTTCCAGAACCCATTCAAAACCTTTAATGTAAGCAGTACCCAGGCCAGACTTCCCCTCTCTTTCAATTAAAAATAACCGATCCTTATAGGCAGGCTCAAGAGATTTTACAATCCCGGCAGTCCCATCGGGAGACTTATCGTCCACCACCAATATGTGAAAACTCCGTTGAAGAGAAAAGACATTTTTAATGATCTTTTCAATATTCTCTTTTTCGTTGTAGGTGGGTATTATAACAATCCCATCTGGCATAGAATTCTTTTGGACAAATGTAACTATTTTTAAAGTTTAGGGTGAAGTTTCAAACCTCTTTTAATCGTATAAATCCTACCTTTGTAGAAAACAATTTTTATTGGAAGCTATAGAAAGACATGCGGTTTCACTAGACTGGATTACCCTGTTACTGGTACTGGTTCTTGGCCTGCTGGTTGTTGCCAAATATGCTTTTACTCAGCGTTTTGAACATTTTAGCATGCTTTTCGCCACAGATAAGTACCTTCTTCTAAAAGGAAAGGACCCCAACCTCTTTCATCCCTTTAACGTGCTCCTGTTTGCAGTCAATGTCGTTTCTGCCGGACTTTTTATTTTTATATTCTACATAACTTTTACAGAAGGGTACCCAGATAGACCGCTGGTAGTATTTCTAAGAATAATTACTGCCTATACCACTTTTGTTCTGCTTAAATTTTCTCTTGAAAAGATTTTGGCAGATGTTATCTCGGTCAATAACAAAATGAACTATTATCTTTTTTATAAATTAAGTTACCGAAACTTTACGGCCCTGGTACTGCTCCCGCTAAGCGTTTTCTTTTTATACAGCTGGGAACCAACCAAGCTGGTGCTGTACATAGTGTTGGGCCTCATTTTAATTTTGAATTTGATCACTCTGCTGAGTGTTTTTACCAAAAACCGACAGTATATTTCAAGCAATTGGTTTTATTTTATTTTGTATCTTTGCGCTCTCGAAATTGGCCCCTATTATATTTTATATAAGCTGGTTACCAAGTTCCAGGGTCAATAAAAAAAATGTATATGAAAGTGAAAACAATTTTGGTTTCTCAACCAGAACCGAAGGTTGAAAATTCTCCTTATTTTGATCTTGAAGAGAAACAGAAAGTAAAAATAGATTTTATTCCGTTTATCCACGTTGAAGGGGTCTCTTCAAAGGATGTAAGACAACAAAAGGTTGACCTTTCAAATTACACCGCAATAATACTCACCAGCCGTAACTCTGTGGATCATTTCTTTAGAATAGCTGAAGAAATGAGGTTTAAGGTACCCGATACACTTAAGTACTTTTGCCAGAGTGAGGCAGTAGCCTATTACCTACAGAAGTATGTGGTTTACCGCAAGCGGAAAATTTACGTGGGAAAAAGAACCTTTGCTGAACTATCCCCACTTATTAAAAAGTATAAGAACGAAAAGTTCCTTTTGCCATCTTCAGATATGCTGAAGCCGGATGTGCCAAAGACCCTAAACAAACTTGGGGTAGATTGGAAAAAAGCGGTTTTCTATAAAACAGTAGTGAGTGATCTCTCTCACTTGAGAGAGGTTTTTTACGACATCCTGGTTTTCTTTAGCCCTAGCGGAATTAAATCTCTTTTTGAGAATTTCCCCGATTTTGAACAAAAGGATACTAAAATTGCCGTTTTTGGAAATACTACGGTTAAGGCAGCTAAAGATCACGGACTGGTAGTAAACATCCAGGCTCCCACCCCCGAAACACCCTCAATGACTATGGCCCTTGAGAAATATATCAAGGAACAAAATAAGAAGGCTCATTAGAGTTTTTAGATTATATAAGAAATAAAAAAACCGGCAAATTGCCGGTTTTTTTATTTCTGTTCGCTCCGTTTTAAACTTTGGGAGCACCTGAAAGTATCTCTTCATTAGCCTGTTTTTCGAACTTTTCGAAATTCTGCTGAAAAGAAGTGGCAAGCTGATCTGCCTTTTTATCATAGGCTTCTTTGTCTTTCCACGTGTTACGGGGATTCAATACCTCAGAAGGTACATTTTGACATTCCACCGGCATCTGTAGTCCAAAAACAGGATGCTCTACAAATTCTACATTCTCCAGTTTACCTTCCAGTGCAGAGGAGATCATTTCCCTGGTATAGCGCAGCTTCATCCTGGAACCTACTCCAAAAGGTCCGCCTGTCCAGCCTGTATTAACAAGCCAAACGTTTACGTTATTCTCCTTCATCTTTGCACTTAACATCTCGGCATATTTGGTTGGGTGCAATGGCATAAAAGGAGCTCCAAAACAGGCAGAGAAACTTGGAATAGGCTCATCAACCCCCGCCTCTGTTCCGGCTACTTTAGCAGTATATCCGCTAATAAAATGATATGCGGCCTGTCCTGGGGTCAACTTGCTTATTGGAGGCAATACTCCAAAAGCATCTGCAGTAAGGAAGAAAATATTCTTTGGATTTTCTCCAATAGATGGCTCCTGAATATTGTCAATGTGGTGTATAGGATAACTTACTCTGGTATTTTGAGTAACATCTGTATTTTCAAAATCTACGTCTCCATTCTCATCCAGCACTACGTTTTCCAGGATAGCTCCCGGCTTAATAGCCCTGAAAATATCGGGTTCATTTTCTTCAGTAAGGTTTATGACTTTCGCATAACATCCCCCTTCGAAATTAAACACTCGGTTTTCTTTAGTCCAGCCATGCTCATCATCTCCTATCAGTTTTCTCTCTGGATCTGCAGAAAGTGTAGTTTTCCCTGTTCCCGAAAGACCAAAGAAAATAGCGGTATCTCCTTCCTCTCCAACATTGGCAGAACAATGCATTGGTAATGTATTTTTATCTACAGGAAGAATAAAGTTAAGGGCAGAGAAAATTCCTTTTTTAATCTCTCCCGTATATCCTGTCCCTCCAATAAGGGCAATTTTCTTTGTGAAGTTTAAAATCGCAAAATTATGTTGTCTCGTGCCATCAACCTCGGGATCGGCCATAAAACCGGGAGCGTTGACTACAAGCCAGTCTTCCTTGAAATTTTCAAGCTCACTTTCCTCCGGCCTAAGGAACATATTGTATGCGAAGAGATTTGACCACGGATATTCATTAACTACTCTAATATTAAGACGGTAGTCATCATCTGAACAGGCATAGGAATCTCTGGCGAACACTTCCTTTCCTGAAAGATACTTGGTCACTTTATCATAAAGTGCATCAAATTTTTCAGGATCAAAAGGGATATTTATATTTCCCCACCAAACTTTATCTCTGGTGATATCATCTTCCACAATAAAACGGTCTTTAGGAGACCTTCCGGTAAATTCGCCGGTGTTCACAGCCAGAGCTCCCGAAGAAGCTTCTACTCCCTGTCCTTTTTCAATTGTGATCTCATGTAGCTCCTTTGGAGAGAGTTGGTAATGAACTTCAGCATTGCTAATACCATATTGCTCCAGCGCAATCGTTTTCGTAATTCGTTTTTTAGCCAACATAAAAAGTTTAGTTGAGTGTTTTGTTTAGGTCAACAAAAGTAGAAAAACTTGGAAACAAACAGCAGGAGCTATTTTCTTTTATTTCTTTTTTAACTTAAAAAAGCTAATAAGTAACACTATCCATGCGAATATCATCAATAGTCCTCCTAAGGGTGTTATGAGGGCAATCACCGTAAAGTCAAATGAAGTTAGGCTATTAGTGGCCAGTAGGTAGATCGAACCCGAAAAAAAGAAAACGCCAAAAAGTGTTAAGTAGAAGCAAATTCTTTTAACTTTTTCAGAAGCAACAGGTAAACCTCCCAAAAAGAGCAGGAAGAGAGCATGATACATTTGATATCTCACACCAGTTTCAAAGGTTTGCATTTTTTCAACCGACAGGATAGGCTTTAGACCATGAGCCGCAAAAGCCCCAAGTACTATCGCTATTACCCCAAAAATTGCACCCCAGATCAACAAACTCTTATTCATACTATATTTTTAAAGACGCCCCCAATTAATTACATTCGTAGTCCAAACAAACAACAAACAAAGCCAAAGTTAAGTCTTATGCGCAAAATTCTCATTATTGGTGCAGGTAAATCTACCTCTGTACTTATCGAATACCTACTAAAAAAATCGGAAACCGAAAACCTCGAAATAACTATTGGAGACCTTGCTGTGGAAAATGCCCGGAAGCTGGCAGGAAATCATCCCAGAGCCAAGGCCACAGAACTGGATATTTTTAAGAAAGAGGAAAGAGAAAAGGCAGTAAAGAATGCAGATATCGTAATTTCTATGCTCCCTGCAAGATTCCATATCGAGGTGGCAAAAGATTGCCTCAGCTTTGGAAAGAACATGGTCACTGCCTCATATATAAGTGAAGAGATGGAGCAACTGGACAGTGCTGTTAAAGAGAAGGGTCTGGTTTTCATGAACGAAATAGGAGTGGATCCCGGCATTGATCATATGAGTGCCATGCAGGTGATTGACAGGATTAGAGAACAGGGAGGAAAAATGCTGCTCTTTGAATCCTTTACCGGAGGACTTGTAGCTCCCGAAAGTGATACAAACCTTTGGAATTATAAATTCACGTGGAATCCACGAAATGTCGTGGTGGCCGGTCAGGGAGGAGTGGCGAAATTTCTACAGGAAGGAAAGTTCAAATACATCCCATACAACCGACTCTTTAGAAGAACCGAATTTATTCAGGTACAGGATTATGGAAGATTCGAAGTTTACGCTAATCGCAACTCCTTAAAATATAAAGATATTTACGGGCTTGAAGATATTTTAACGCTCTATCGTGGTACAATTAGAAGGGTAGGCTTCAGCCGGGCCTGGAATATGTTTGTGCAGCTGGGAATGACAGATGACGGTTACACCATGGAAAATTCAGCAGACATGAGCTACAGGGATTTTGTGAATTCCTTTCTCCCCTATTCTCCTACAGATTCTGTGGAATTAAAATTCAGACATAACCTTAAGATCGACCAGGATGATATCATGTGGGACAAACTTCTCGAGCTGGACATATTTAATTCAGATAAGAAAGTGGGTCTTAAAAATGCAACCCCGGCAGAGATCCTTCAGAAGATATTGATGGATAAATGGTCCCTTTCTCAAGAGGACAAAGATATGATCGTCATGTACCACAAGTTTGGTTATGAGATCAATGGTGAGAAGAAGCAGATAGATTCAACCATGGTAAACATTGGGCAGGATCAAACTCTCACAGCCATGGCCCGCACGGTAGGATTACCTGTTGCCATTGCAGCATTGAAGATCCTTAATGGTACCATTTCCACACCGGGAGTACAACTCCCTATCACCAAGGAAGTGTATGATCCTATTTTGAAGGAGCTTGCACAAAACGGAATTGTCTTTAAGGAAGAAGAGAAAGAATATCTGGGCTATAACCCTTTTGGAGAGGTAGGGAATTGATCCTTAGCAGTTTTTGAGATGATCTTGATCAGCTTCACCTGTTTTAGGGTTATTTTTATTTGGAACAAATATAGATAAGGTGTAGTTTTGTCCTTAGAATGAACCTGCTGTACAAATCATATTATTTCGCCTCCTATCAATGTGACCAAAGCCGCAGCTTTTGCATTGACTTTGGTCACAAACAGGTAAAGCTGAGTTTTTGCCAGTTGCTTGCTATAAGGCAAAAGGTACAGGCGATTGATGTTTCATCTCACTTCGACAAGGACTTAAACTACAGCGGGATCGAGATCCTCACCCTATGCAACCGGGAGCATCTTTTCGTTTTTGACACTCTCCAGATCATTGATCTTCAACGACTTATACGTGCTACTTTTGGAGTCCTGGAAATCAATTCTCTCGTAACCTATTAAGTTATATCTATTTAAATTAAATATAAATTTTCCCTCTGTTTGAGAGGTGTTCTTTCTTTTACGTATTTTTAGAAAAAGAATATATTTATGAAAGACATAGTAAGACAAAAAATAGGAATAAATGTAGATGTAATGGACCTGCTCAATGAGCAGATCGCTAAAGAGGCACATTCCTCTTCCGTCTACCTGGCCATGGCTTCCTGGTGTGATCACAACGGATTAATGTACAGCGCTGAGTTCTTGTATAAACAAGCAGCAGAAGAGCGGGAGCATATGCTCAAGATCTTCAAGTTCATTAATGAGAACGGTGGAACTGCTTACTCTCCCGAAGTAAACAACATCACCCATGAATATAATTCACTTCAGGATATTTTTGAAACTGCATTAGACCAGGAGATCGAGGTTACAAAATCCATTCATAAGATCGTTACCAGATGCCGGAAAGTACAGGATTATGGATCCGAAAATTTCCTGCAATGGTTTATTACCGAACAAATGGAAGAAGAGAACAAATTCCGCAGGATCCTTGAAATGTTCGATCTAATGGGTACAGACGGGATCGCCCTTAAGCTCATTGACGAACGTATCAAACACGAATAACCCATACAGGGATTTTAAACGAATAAAAAAAGGACGCCAATGGCGTCCTTTTTTGTTGTTTCCTGTTTTGTGTTTAGTCTCTTCCCAAATAGATACTCACGAAGTATAACAAAGTTGCAAGAGAACCAATGGCAGCA
This sequence comes from uncultured Flavobacteriaceae bacterium, assembly GCA_963709775.1. GTDB lineage: Bacteria > Bacteroidota > Bacteroidia > Flavobacteriales > Flavobacteriaceae > Salinimicrobium. Next base: position 73,614 of record CAVPXS010000007.1, read on the forward strand.
ACCACGTAAGTACGGGCAGCCCATTTAAGGGAATCCTCAGCCGCTTTGTGCTCCTGGGAATTCAACATATTTCCTGTCTCCAGCCACACCAAAGCTCTTTTACTCGCGTCATATTCTACCGGAAGGGTTATAAAACTGAACAAAGTACCCATTGCATACAAAATAATACCAACCAGAAGTACTGTTTGGCCTATCCCTACAGATACCATTGTCATCAATATCAATCCACCAAAGATCGCCCACTGCGAAAATTTAGAGGCTACGCTTACCACCGGTACTAATTGACTTCTCATCTGTAACCAGCTATAAGCTTTGGCGTGCTGTATTGCATGCCCACACTCATGTGCTGCAACCGCTGCCGCAGCAGCATTGCGCTGGGTATATACTGCTTCACTCAAGTTCACTGTCTTCTTTGAAGGGTTATAATGATCTGTCAACTGCCCCGGCGTGGAGATCACTTTCACATCATTAATTCCATTATCCCGAAGCATTTTTTCTGCGATCTCCCGGCCACTCATGCCGTTTTGAAGATGCACTTTCGAGTAATGCTTAAATTTACTCTTCAATTTATTGCTAACATAAAGACTCACTAAAAAGATAAGTCCTGCAATGATATAATATCCCATCATAGTTTTAAAGGTTGTTTTATTGAAAGTCTAATAACAAAAATTCGGCCAAATTACATTTTTTCCCAGAGCTGCAGTTTTGTCTTATTCCGCTGCTGCTGCGGCTTTAGAAAAAATCTTTAGCCAACAATATTTACGATCTTGCCCGGTACCACGATTACCTTTTTAGGTTCCCTGCCATTCAATTGCTGCTGAGTCTTTTCGTGGGCCAAAACCGTCTTCTCGATCTCCTCCTTACTCATATCCAAAGGTAGTTCAAGAGTAAAACGCATTTTTCCGTTAAAGGAAACAGGATATTCTTTTGAACTTTCAACCAGGAACTTTTCTTCATATTCGGGATAGCTGGCAGTTGTAACCGAGGTGTCATGCCCAAGTTTCTGCCATAGCTCTTCGGCAATATGTGGCGCATAAGGCGCGATAAGTACCGCAAGCGGTTCAAGAACCTCTCTAAAATGGCATTTTTGAGCCGCCAGTTCATTAACACAGATCATAAATGTACTTACGGAAGTATTAAAGCTGAAGTTTTCAATATCTTCTGTCACCTTTTTGATCGTCTTATGAAGCGTCTTTAAGAGAGTCGGCTGATGCTTTCTCGTCACTTACCCTGAAGTTGTTGTCTTCGTCATGGTAAAGCTTCCAAAGTTTTTTCAGGAAATTGTGCACTCCGGTGATTCCGGCAGTGTTCCAAGGTTTAGCCTGTTCAAGTGGACCAAGGAACATCTCGTACATCCTTAAAGTATCTGCCCCGTAATCCTCACAAATGTCATCTGGATTAACAACATTGTATTTGGACTTGGACATTTTTTCAACCTCGCGGCCTACTAAATATTTTCCATCCTCGGTAATGAATTCAGCTTCGGCAAATTCTGGTCGCCATTTTTTAAATGCTTCAATATCCAGTTCATCTGAAGAATTAACCATAGAAACATCGGCATGAATTGGCTGTACATTATGAGCTCCAGAAAGGCTTTTTGAGACAAACTTGTTTTCCCCTTCCAGTCTGTAAACAAATGCACTTGTTCCCAGGATCATTCCCTGGTTGATCAATTTCTTAAAAGGTTCTTCCACAGTAAGGAAACCACGATCCTTCAAAAACTTGGTCCAGAACCTAGAATATAAAAGGTGTCCTGTTGCGTGTTCGCTTCCCCCAATGTACAAATCCACATTTTCCCAATATTGCTGAGCTTCTTCAGAAACAAAACGCTCCTCATTGTGAGGATCCATGTACCGGAATAAATACCAGGAGCTTCCTGCCCAGCCCGGCATCGTATTAAGTTCAAGGGGAAATATTGTCTTGTGGTCGATCCTGGCATTTTCAACTACTTCATTATTCTCAGTATCCCAAGCCCAGGTTGTTGCGTTTCCTAATGGTGGTTCCCCGGTTTCTGTTGGTAGATATTTTTCTACCTCCGGGAGACGAAGCGGCAAATGCTCTTTTTCGATCATCTGGGGAAGACCGTCAACGTAATACACCGGGAATGGCTCTCCCCAATATCTTTGTCTGCTAAAAACAGCATCTCTTAATCTGTAATTGGTCCTGCCTTTCCCCTGCCCGATCTTCTCCAGCTCTAAAATAGCTTTTTGAAGGGCTGCTTTATATTCCAGCCCGTCAAGGAATTCTGAATTCGCTATCACAGTTCCTTCCTTGCCTGCAAATGCTTCCTGGGAGATATCTACATTTTCAAATATATTCCTGATTGGCAGATCAAAATGTTTTGCAAACTCATAATCTCTCTGGTCTCCACAAGGTACTGCCATTACAGCGCCCGTACCATATCCTGCCAAAACATAATCTCCAATCCATATTGGAACCGGTTCTTTGGTAAAAGGATGTTCGGCGTAAGCTCCGGTAAAAACACCGCTTATGGTTTTTACATCGGCCATTCTTTCGCGCTCACTACGCCTGGCTGTTGCTTCAATGTAAGCCTCCACCTGTTCTTTATGTTCGGGAGTAGTGATCTTCTGCACCAGCTCATGTTCGGGAGCAAGAGTCATAAAGGTAACTCCGTAGATCGTATCGGGTCTTGTGGTGAACACGGGAACCTTGAACTTTGAACCTTGAACTTTGAACTCAACGAGTGCTCCCACAGATTTTCCAATCCAGTTACGCTGACTCTCCTTCAAGCTTTCTGTCCAGTCAATATCTTTTAATCCCTGGAGAAGTCTTTCGGAATAAGCCGAAATCCTCATGCTCCACTGAGTCATTTTTTTCCTTAATACAGGATATCCACCTCTTTCAGAAACACCATTTACAATTTCATCGTTGGCCAGTACTGTTCCCAGTTGCGGGCACCAGTTAACTTCAGTTTCGGCCAGGTAAGTAAGGCGGTATTTAAGTAGGATTCTTTGTTTTTCTTCAGAAGAAAAGCTATTCCATTGTGATATAGAGAACTGTTCCACATCGTCATCACAGGCTGCATTTACGCCGCTGTTCCCTTCCGAAGCAAAGATCTCCTCCAGTTGAGATATAGGTCTCGCTTTTTCAGCATCATGATCATACCAGGAATCGAAAAGCTGAATGAAGATCCATTGTGTCCACCTGTAATAATCGGGTTCACTGGTTCGCACTTCCCGGCTCCAGTCAAAAGAAAATCCAATTTGGTCGAGTTGTTCGCGATAGCGATTGATATTAGCCTCAGTTGTCACTGCAGGATGTTGCCCTGTCTGGATTGCATACTGCTCGGCGGGAAGACCAAAACTGTCATATCCCTGCGGGTGCAGCACATTAAATCCTTTATGCCTCTTATAGCGTGCGTAGATATCACTGGCAATATAACCCAGCGGGTGCCCAACGTGCAATCCTGCCCCCGATGGATAAGGGAACATATCGAGCACGTAGTATTTTGGTTTACCGGAAGTGTTCTCAGCTTTGAAAGTTTGGTTTTTCGCCCAATACTTCTGCCATTTCTTTTCTATTTGATTGAAGTTGTACCTCATTATAATGATTCAGCGTCACGTTATTACAGCTCCCTGAAACCTTCAGGGAAGCGCAAAAATACGGTTAATGTACGAAAGTGAAAAGTTTGGACGTTTTAAAGAAAGGGAACGATTTACTTTCTTATTTTTACACAAATTTACGCAGCCGCCCATGAGCTCATCTTTTGAAAAGTATCAAAAAAGACGTCTTATTTCCTCTTATTTTTCAGTTGTGATCAGTATTGCACTGGTCCTTTTTTTACTTGGCTTACTGGGACTTTTGGTGCTCAACACCAAAAAGATAGCCGATCATTTTAAAGAGCAGATCGCTCTGACCATTTATCTAAAGGATACAGCCAAGGAGGTGGAGATCACACAGCTGAACAAAAGTTTGGCTTTAGCCGAATATACCAAATCCACTACCTATGTGACCAAAGAAGAAGCTGCCGAGGCTCACAGCAAGGAAATTGGAGAGGATTTTATGGAGTTCCTGGGTTACAATCCCCTGCAGAATTCCATTGATGTGTATTTTAAGGCAGATTATATAAGCTCCGGGGAAATTGATACCATAGCTCAGGAATTGACTGCCAAAAATTTTATAGATGAAGTAGTTTATGATAAACCGCTTATTTCCCTGCTTAATGAAAATGTCACCAAAATTAGCTTTTGGATCCTGGCTATAAGCGCGATATTTACGTTTATAGCAGTGCTGTTGATCAACAGCTCAATAAGACTTTCGGTATATTCCAAGAGATTTATTATTAAGACCATGCAAATGGTAGGGGCTACAAAAAGGTTTATTAGGAAACCTTTTATCCTGAAGAGTGTAAAACTCGGAATGATAGGAGCATTTATTGCATTGATAGGAATGGCTATCGTGCTTTATTATATGAACAAAAGCTTCCCCGAACTGGAACTTTTAAATGATGTCTCCCTTTTGGCTGCTCTTTTCATTGGAGTTTTTCTCATGGGAATAATAATTACCTGGCTAAGTACCTTTTTTGCCACGCAACGTTTCCTCAACCTAAAGACAGACGAGTTGTATTATTAATAATTGATAAGCCACGGATGCACAGATAAATTATGGGTGACCTCCTTTACAAAGAACAAACCTATGAACTCATTGGAGTTCTTTTTGATGTGCATAATGAATTAGGCGGTGGTTTTCTAGAGGTAGTTTATGGCGATGCAGTAGAGTATGAATTGAAGAACCGAAATATTCCTTACGAAAGGGAAAAGAAATATCAGGTTCACTATAAAGACACTGTTCTACCTCATCATTTCTTTGCCGACTTTGTTGTCTTCGGAAAAATAATCTTGGAATTGAAATCTGCAACTCACTTACATGACGTCCATATGGCTCAATGCTTGAATTATTTAAAAATTTCAAAACTTAAACTTGCCATAATTGCCAATTTTGAAAGCGATAAGTTAATACACCATAGAATTATCCTTTAAAAAAGTCGACAGACTTATTTGTCACTAATTTTGCCATTATCATTAATAAAAAATATCTGTGCATCTGTGGCAAAAATTTAAAACCGATGAGTTGTATTATTAAATAAACCTTAAAAATGCTATTTTTGAACCTTTAATTAAATCCGGGCACCGGTGGTTAATAACAATGACAGAATGAACAAGAATAATAAGCCTTTACACAAGCAGGATCTCAATTTCGTTTTTGAGAAGAAGAACTACATTGTAATGGGTATTGGTTTAGCTGTTATTGCCCTGGGATTTATCCTTATGGCCGGCGGTGGAAGCGATGACCCCAATGTCTTTAATCCCGAGATCTACAATTTTAGAAGAATACGTCTTGCACCAGCATTAGTACTCATTGGTTTTGCCATTGAAGTTTACGCTATACTTCTCAACCCCCGAAAATAAGAATGGAAATTATCGATGCCGTGTTCCTTGGAATTATCCAGGGACTTACTGAATTTTTACCTGTTTCTTCCAGCGGTCACCTGGAAATTGGAAAAGCCCTTCTTGGTGACAACAGTATCCCCGAAGAATCTCTTATGATCACCGTGGTGTTGCACTTTGCAACAGCTTTAAGTACGATTGTGGTTTTTAGAAAAGATGTCGCAGAGATCTTTCGCGGGCTGTTTTCTTTCCAATGGAATGATGAAGCCAAATTTTCTGTAAAGATTATTCTTTCCATGATCCCTGCAGTCATTATAGGATTAATGTTTGAAGAAGAACTCGAAGCTCTTTTTGGTGGCGACCTAACTTTTGTAGGCTTTATGCTTTTGATCACTTCCCTTTTATTGTGGTTGGCCGATCGCGCAAAAAATACCGGTAAACCTGTAAGTTATATGGACAGTGTTGTAATTGGGGTGGCGCAGGCCATAGCAATTTTGCCGGGGATATCCAGAAGTGGAGCTACCATTTCAACCTCTGTTTTACTTGGAAACGACAAAGGAAAAGCAGCCCGTTTTTCATTCCTAATGGTAGTACCACTAATTTTAGGAAAGATCGCCAAAGATCTTTTAAGTGGAGACCTCACCAATACCACTATTGAACCCATGCCTCTTTTGGCAGGATTTATTGCCGCCTTCATCGCGGGCTATGCGGCCTGTACATGGATGATTGCACTCGTACGCAAGAGCAAATTATCTTATTTCGCCGTTTACTGCTTTATCGTAGGAGCAATAGCGATCACTTATGAATATTATTTTGCAGCATAAATAAATGACTGAAGAAGAATTTAAAGCCGGACAGATCCTTTTATTCGACAAGCCACTGGAATGGACATCTTTCCAACTGGTGAACAAGGTGAGATGGCTTATAAAGAGGAACTTCAGGATAAAAAAGATCAAAGTTGGCCACGCGGGAACTTTAGATCCACTGGCTTCCGGATTGCTTATCCTTTGTACCGGGAAATCCACCAAGTTAATTGAAAGCCTTCAGGGGCAGGAAAAAGAATACACCGGCACTTTTACCCTTGGCGCCACTACCCCTTCCTTTGACATGGAAACCGAAGTTGATAAAACTTTCCCTACAGAACACCTTACTTCGGAAGGAATTCATGAAGCAACAAAGGCATTTTTGGGAGATATTCAGCAACGGCCACCGGTTTTTTCAGCTTTAAAGAAAGACGGAAAAAGACTGTATGAGTACGCCCGAAATGGGGAAGAAGTTGAGATCCCTACCCGTACCGTGAACATTTCGGAATTTGAGATCACAAAGATTGAGCTTCCAAAAGTGCATTTTAGAGTGGTATGCAGCAAAGGAACCTACATTCGTAGTCTGGCCTTCGATTTTGGATCACAACTAAACACCGGCGCCTATCTTTCCTCCCTGCGTCGTACCCGCATTGGGGAATACAAAGTTGAAAATGCCTTAACAGTCGATTCGTTTGTAAATGAGTATCTTTCCCCGGAGGAAGAAACTTAAAAAATGGATTTTTTCGACCGACATAAGGCACTGATCATTACCACCCTTATCTTTTCGATTTTGATCTTGTCCATGTACAACATCAATATCTCCAACGAATCGAAAAAGATTAGGGAGACGCTTATTGAGCTTAATGAATTGCGTCCCCAACCTGCTCCCGAAGAAGAGCAGCCCGAGCCCGAGGAACCCGAACCGGCCGAACCTCAACGTCCCAGTCCAACAGTACAAACACACCAGGCCTTTAATCAAAATCAGGAAGAGAGTCAAAGAAACCTGGAGTCAAGGCTGGATGAAATTTTCGATAAAAATTCCGCACAACAGGAAGCTTCAGAAGAAGAATCTGCAGAAGATTCAAAAGGGGAGATTGCTTTGAGCAACAGCAGGAAGCAGGAAAGGAAAAAAGCTTCCGAAGGAGATAATACCAGTAAAGAAACTTCTGTCAAGCAAGGAAGTATGAGAAACAGCTCCATTTCTTTTTCTCTTCGTGGCCGGTCGGCGATAGATATTCCCAACCCAATTTACACCTGCGATACTCCGGGCAGGGTGGTGGTGAATATCACGGTGAATGCTACGGGAGACGTGGTGAAAACGTCAATTAATAAAAATGCATCCTCCACGAGTAATGAATGCCTGACAAACATGGCACTGGAGTATGCTGCCAGTGCCAAATTTTCACAGCTCCCCGGGAGAAATTCTCAGCCGGGGACTATAACCTATAATTTTCAGAATTAATGGAAGAAAAGATCCGCTGCGGCTGGTGCGTGGGTGATCCCCTCTACGAAGCCTATCACGACCGGGAATGGGGAGTGCCATTAAAAGATGATGCTGCAATTTTTGAATTTTTGATCCTGGAGACTTTTCAGGCGGGATTGAGCTGGATCACTATTCTTCGGAAAAGGGAAAATTTCAGGAAAGCTTTTGACAGTTTTGATTACCAAAAGATGGCAAATTATCCCGATGCTAAAATAGAAGAACTCATGCAGGACAGTGGCATTATAAGAAATGGTTCGAAAATTCGTGCCGCCGTAACTAATGCCCGGGCTTTTATCATGGTGCAGGAGGAATTCGGTAGTTTTTCTAAATACATCTGGAGCTTTGTCGATGGCAGCCCTGTGCAGAATGACTGGAATCACTTAAAAGAAGTGCCGGCTACCACTCCTGTAAGTGAAGCTTTGAGCAAAGACCTTAAAAAAAGAGGATTTAAATTTGTAGGGCCCACTGTGGTTTATGCCCATATGCAGGCCACCGGAATGGTCAATGACCATATAAAAAACTGTTTTAGAAATCCTGAAGTCAAAGAGCTGGACCAGGGAAAATAATCAGGTTCCAAAAATGGCATTTTTCGCTCCTTGTTTTTTCAGCCCGCTCTTGTGATTAAAAAATGTGCTTTTAGAAATCTTAATTTAAAAGTTGTAATAGACGTTGAGACGGTAAGATAACGCTCTTTCCAGGGAATAAATTTCCTTAGCGAGGCCTGTCTCCAGCTTTAATCCAAATATTTAAGGAAAACGCTTCTGGGAATTTCCCCGGCACCCAGGCTTTCAAGATGTGGAGTATACATTTGGCAGTCTATTAATCTTACTCCTCCCTTTTCAAGTTCCTTTACAAGATGTATAAACCCGTATTTTGAAGCATTGCTCACTTTTGCAAACATACTTTCCCCGCAGAAGATTCTCTTTTCCCTTAGATAGATCCCGTAAAGACCACCCACCAGTTCATTTTCCTGCCATACTTCCACTGATGTTGCAAAACCTCTGTGATGAAGAGAGAGGTAGGCCTGTTTCATTTCGGGTGTTATCCAGGTGCCTTGCTGTCCCGCTCTTGGGATCTTTGCACAGTGGTCAACTACTTCTGAAAAAGCTGAATTATAAGTGACTTCAAAAGCATTCTTTTTTAAGAGTTGTTTCATGCTTTTAGAGACCTTCAGGTTCTCCGGAAATAGCACCATCCTGGGATCCGGACTCCACCAAAGGATTGGCTGATCCTCTTCATACCACGGAAAGATTCCGCGGGAATAAGCTGCCAGAAGCCTGTCGGGAGAAAGGTCGCCGCCATAAGCCAGCAAACCTTCTGCTGTGGCTTCTCTAACTGAAGGAAATTCGTCTTGTGGTTTTAAGAATTTCAAGATTGCAGGTCTTTTTCAGGAGTAAAAATAAAACAATTTAATGGCTCACATTAACTTCCATTTTTCAGAAAAGCAAAAACCCCAATTCTTCAGAAAAGGGGTTTTTATTATTTATTACGGATTCACCTAGAATGGCAAATCGTCGTAATCTTCGTCATTAAGATTATTGGCAGGCTCAAATTGATCTGCCGGTGGTACAGGAGCTCCTCCCTGTCCCTGACTTTGAGCTGCAAGATTTTCTATTCTCCATCCCTGGATCGAATTGAAATATTTTGTTTCTCCCTGTGGATTCACCCACTCACGCCCACGAAGGTTCACTCCTATCTTCACAGGCTGCCCTACAGCGTAGTTATTCAAAAGATCACATTTGTCCTGTACAAACTCGACAAGAATGTGTTGTGGATACTGCTCCTCTGTTGTTACCACCACTTCTCTCTTCCTAAACCCATTACTCCCGAAGGTTTGGGTTTGTCCAATCATTTTAATTTTTCCTTGTACTTCCATATCACACGTTTTTTGCTAATAATATTTTCCAGGCTGTCGCCGGATCGTCTTTTTCTAAATACTCTTTTGCCCTGGAATGCACTTTTTGCTCATTCCCTTCTTTTACTAATTCTGAAAGTTGAGAGTTTCCATTCATGAATTCCTCAACTTCTGCGGCTGTTGGCAACCGCTCTACATTTCCTAATTTCCCAAGATCGTTCCCTGTTAAATATTTGCTGTTTCGCACCTCATCGGTAATGGCATCAATACCAATTCCAAGGGTTTGTAACGGCTTGGGAACCTCGAACATTCCGGGAGTGGCACGGGTGTACCAGTTGCCTCCCATCCTGGCTACCAGGTCTATTTTATGCTGGTCAATATAGCCATTTTCATCTAAAATATCTTCCCGAATATGCATTTTTAGCACCTCACAGATCACCAGGTTTCCGGCGCCACCTTCACTTCCGGTCTCCACGATTTCATTGATCCTGCATTCGAATTGTACCGGAGATTCTTTTACCCTAAAAGGCTTTACAACTTCAGATTCAAGCATAGTAAGACCGGCTTTGACAAACTCATTTACACCCTCGTCATATTCTGTACTTGAAAGGGAAACCTGCTGAACAAGATCATAATTCACCACGTTGATCACTACCTCTCCCGTAGCTTTTGAATTGTTATAAGTGTGCTTCACCGTGTTGTCTCTTCCCCGGCGGGCGGGAGAAAAGATAAGGATTGGCGGATTCGCTCCAAAAACATTAAAAAAGCTGAAAGGTGACAAATTAGGTCTTCCCTCTGCATCTATTGTACTTGCAAAAGCAATAGGCCGCGGTCCTACAGCACCAAGCAAATATTGGTGCAACTTTGGAACCGGTATTTCTTTAGGATCTATGGTAAGCATAATCTGGATTTTGGCAAAGGTAACGAAACACGTCAAGAGATGAAAAAGGGACTGCACAATAATAATCTACCTAAAACGCTTATATTTAAACGCAATTAAAGCCCTGCCTTCATGAGGTTTTCAGACAAACGAAACTTTCGCCGCTGGTTCATCATCGTTTCTTCCCTTATTATTGTAAGTCTTATCGTTTGGAATACTGTTGCCTTTTTTCAACGCATCAAGGAAGAAGAGCGGGTAAAGATGGATATTTGGGCCTCTGCACAGGTTTATCTCGACCAGGTAGATACAGATACCGGCCTGGACCTCCACCTCAAGATCCTCAACAGCAATTCCAGCATTCCAACCATTTTGGTCGATGAGAATGGCAGGATCAAAGATGCCATGAATATTCCCGAGGGGATCATGGCAAACGAAGAAAGACTTCAGGAGTATTTGCAGTCTCTTAAAGGAACAAATAAACCCATAGAAATGGATCTGGGAGAAGGACGGGTGAACCAGGTGTACTACGGAGACTCTCCCATGCTTACCAAACTAAAATATTATCCCCTGGCGCTTATCCTTATCATCATACTTTTCATTGCGGTGATCTACTTCTTCTACAGGACCACCAAAAGCAGTGAACAAAACAAGCTTTGGGCGGGAATGGCAAAAGAGACCGCACATCAAATTGGAACCCCTCTATCGTCTCTTATAGGATGGACAGAAATTTTAAAAGTAGAAAAGGTAAATCCGGCTTACATCACAGAAATTGAAAAAGATGTGGATCGCCTTCAAACCATTACCGAAAGGTTTTCCAAAATAGGATCGGCTCCCACGCTTGAACCTGAAGACATTGTAGAAAAAACCCGGAATTCATTTGATTACCTTAAAGCAAGAAGTTCAAAGCTCATTAAATTCAAGCTGGATCTCCCTGAAGAAAATATCCCTGTAAATATGAACGCCCAGCTCTACAGCTGGACCATAGAAAATCTGGTTAAAAACGCCATTGATGCTATGAAGGGAAAAGGAGATTTGGAGATCAAGCTGAAGCAGGACTCCAAGAATGTCTATATCCTCGTAAGTGACACCGGAAAAGGTATTCCAAGGAGTAAATTCAAACAGATCTTCGAACCCGGTTTCACCACCAAAAAGAGAGGTTGGGGATTAGGTTTATCCCTGTCCAAAAGGATCATTGAGAAGTACCACCAAGGAAGGATCCGCGTCTTGAAAAGTGAGATCAATAAAGGAACGACCATCGAGATCCTGCTGCAAAAGGCTAAAACTGCTGCATAACTTTCTTTAATTCCGGGGGAATAGGCAGCGCTTTATCTTCAGAAAAATCGAAGAAAACTGCAATATCCCTGCCTTCGGCACATACTTCCCCTTTTTCATTCAGGATCAACTGGTCAAGCCCAAAGCTGCTGTTCTTTATATAAGCCAGTTTGGTCTTCACCGTCGCAGTGCCGGGATAAAAGAGAGATTTCTTGAAGTCGCAATGTGTAGAAACCAGGATAGCTCCTTTGTTGGATTCTGAAAATATTTTTCCCAGTCCCGTGGCTTCCCAGAAGTTAACCCGACCCGATTGTAAAAACCTTATAAAAGTAAGGTTGTTCACGTGCCGGTACATGTCGAGATCACTAAAGTCTATGCGCAGGTCCAGTGAAAGTTTGTAATCGGAAAATTCCACTAGATACTGGCTTTTATGTCTTCAGCAATCTTTTTGAATTCTTCGTCACTCAGGGAGACACTATTGGCAAAATTCATGTCGCCCATGCTGTTAAGCGGAATAAGATGCACGTGCACATGAGGTACTTCCAGTCCTACTACTGCCATGCCTACCCGTTTGCAGGGAACAGCTTTCTCAATTCCTTTTGCCACTTTTCGGGAAAAGGCCATGAGCTCCATGTAGGTTTCCTCATCCAGGTCAAATATCTTATTGACCTCCTCCTTTGGAATACACAAGAGTGTGACCTTTTGTATTCGGTCTTACATCAAGAAAGGCCAGGAATTTATCTGTTTCTGCAACTTTATAGGCGGGTAATTCCCCGTTAATGATCTTCGTAAATATAGTTGGCATAATTTCTATTTTTAAAATAACAAGTTAAGATTTTCGGCACAAAACGAAAGCATAAAAAAATCCTTTCCGGAAGAAAGGATCTTTTAAATGTCATTTTTGGAAGGTCTTAATCGCGGGTGATCTCAAGGATCTCAAATTTCATGGTTCCTGAAGGCACCTGGACTTCGGCAATATCTCCTACTTTTTTTCCAAGCAGTCCTTTCCCGATCGGGCTGTCTACAGAAATTTTGCCCGATTTAAGATCTGCTTCACTTTGTGCCACGAGCTTATATTTTACTTCTGCCCCGTTAGTAACGTTTTTAATTTTCACCGTAGAATGCACCAGGGCTTTTGAAGTGTCAAGTTGTGACTCATCAATTAACCTTGCATTCGCATAGATCTCCTCCATCTTCGAAATTTTCATCTCAAGAAGACCCTGGGCCTCCTTTGCTGCATCATACTCGGCGTTCTCACTAAGATCCCCTTTATCACGAGCCTCACCAATTGCCTGTGAAGCTTTTGGCCGCTCAACATCCTTTAGCTGGTTGAGTTCATCTCTAAGTTTTTTAAGGCCTTCTGCTGTATAATATGATACTTTACTCATAACTTCGTCGTTTATATAAATAGAAAAAATCCCATTCGCCGACGGGATTTTAAACAAATATACTAAATTAAAATATCCAGTACAATTATAATCCTGTAGCTTTAAAAAAACCACTTATGAAGCGTATTTTGCTGCTTTTGCCCCTCTTTTTCACCATTTTAGGATGTTCATCTGATGATGAGATAAATAGAAATCCTTACCTGCCGCACCTTAACTTTTCGGTGCAATTTGACCTTAGCCTACCCGAGTATAATCAGCTCAATTTTCCGGGAAACAAATTTATAACACGTAATTACGGCATCAATGGGATCGTCATTTACAACCTCAACAATGATCAATATCTTGCCTATGAGCTTACCGATCCTAACCATGTGCCACAGCCATGTTCGGCCCTTGTAGTAAATGGCACAGAAGCAACCTGTTCCTGCGGTGACGGCAATAAGTACACGATCATCACCGGCGAACAAATTGCCGGCACCGGCCAATATACCTTAAAACCATACCGGGTTGTTAGATCGGGAAATGTGTTGGAGATCTCCAATTAAGAGAATAAAAAAAGGCATTTCTGAGAGGTCTCAAAAATGCCTTTTTTGAAAGGTCTTCCTTCTTTAGAATCTTAAGGTCATTCCCACAAGAAAGTTGCGGGTTGCCTGCGGATAATAGCCTGCACCGTCATAAGTCACTCCATCCCAGTCATAGGTGTAATAGTACCCGTTCGAGACGTATTCTTCGCTAAAGATATTGTTGACCAATCCAGTGAATACCACCTCTTTAAAAAGCGGTGCATTTCTCCAGGTGTACTGCAGGTTAAAGTCATTTACAAAATAGCTTTCGAGTAAAGATGCTTCGTTCCCCAGGTTGCTCATATATTGCTCTCCCACGTACTTTGAAAGGAATTTGATCTCCAGGCCGTCCACCGGGCGGTATTCCAGGATGTTTCCGGCAACAATCTCAGGAGAAAAAGAGATATCTGTACTCCCGAAGCTGCGCAGTTCTCCATCCCAGGTCGCGAACCAGTCATCATTCTTATTTCGGCTTATCGCAATATTCGGTCTCCAGCTGAATTTTGGATGTAACCTCACAACTGCATCCAGTTCCAGACCCAGCCTGTAACTGTTCCCGCTGTTTCTTCTTATGGGTGCACCTACATCATTTAATTCCCCCGTCAATACCAATTGATTGCGATAGTCCATGTAGTAAAGGTTAGAATTCAGCTGAAGTTTCCCGGTCATAAATCTCCATCCCAGCTCATAATCGTTCAATTCCTCGGGTTCAGGGTTTCCTGCCTCATAATCTGTGCGATTTGGTTCCCTGTGAGCCCTGGCAAAGGAAAAGTACAGGCGGCTCGCTTCAGTAAATTCATAGGTCAATCCTGCTTTCGGATTAAAAAAGCTATGGGTATCATCAACTATGAACGGAATATTTTCCTCCTCAAAGCCGTCTACTTCGTAATGTATCCTCCTTAATTGCAGGTCACCATATAAAGTTAGATCATTGGTGACTGCGTAAGTCGCTTTTCCAAACACATTAAAGTCGCTCTTTTGAGATTGATTCTCATAGTACCTGTGTAAGGGCAGACTGGGAGCAAACCGGGTAAAGATCACCTCCCCAAAATGGTCTCCTTCGTAGTTATTCCAGGCACCTCCTGCAATCACTTCGAGATTTTCGCTGGCATACTGTACGTTAAAAGTAGTCCCGTAAAAATCATTGACGAGCCATTTTTTTGTTATAAGATCACTCTCAGACACCTCTTCTCCGTTTGCAGTAAAAGGCTGCAGATTGTACTCTTCCAGATTCTCTTCTGCCCTGTATGACTCGTAAAATCCCCTTCCGTAAGTGTAGTGTAGAGCAAGATTTGAAGACCAGCCACTGCCATAACGTTCATTCCATAGAAGCTGGAAATGATCCTGCTTATAATCATCAACATGGTTATCGTAAAACTGTAAGTTTCCTTCCTCATCTTCATAAGCCCCTGCAGGATTAAACCTTCGATCTTCCTTTAATTGATCGGCATCTATTCCATCCCAGGCCTGGTAGGTAACTTCGCTTCCGCCAAAAGTGAGCGCTTTGATAAGGGTGGTTTCGCCAACGTAAGACCCCTGGAAAAAGTAGGATTTCAGGTCCGTTGAAGCACGGTCAATATAGCCGTCACTTTTAATTACTGAAGCTCTCCCGTTAAATTCCCAGTGATCATCAAATAATCCTGTGCTAAACTTTACTGTGTGCTTTCGGGTGTTATAAGAACCAAAACTGTTGGCAATTTCTGCCGAAGGTTCATAGCTGTACCTGTCGGTGAGGATATTAAGACTGGCACCAAAAGCTCCGGCTCCGTTGGTAGAAGTTCCAACTCCTCTTTGCAGCTGCAGGTCTTCAACAGAGGATGCAAAATCACCCAGATTGACCCAGAAGGTGCCCTGGCTCTCTGCATCATTATAGGGAATTCCGTTAATGGTCACATTTATTCCGCGGGCTTCGGTACCACGAACGCGGATACTGCTGTAGCCAATTCCGGCTCC
The DNA here is from genome assembly GCA_963709775.1 of uncultured Flavobacteriaceae bacterium. Taxonomy (GTDB): domain Bacteria; phylum Bacteroidota; class Bacteroidia; order Flavobacteriales; family Flavobacteriaceae; genus Salinimicrobium. The sequence goes on from CAVPXS010000007.1 coordinate 89,219, forward strand.
GGCATCGCTGGTGGTCACCACTCCCGGCATGAACTGCATAAGGCTGGGAATATCCTGCCCCAGGTTGCGGTCCTCGATCTCCTCATTAGACAAATTGCTGTAGGTAATAGGAGAACTGGCGCTAACTCTCACTGCGGAAAGGAAATACCTCCTCAAGCACCTCCTCTGCATCGCTCATATCTACATTAAGCTCCATATCTTCTGAAAGCTCAATCCGGATACGTTTTTTATTCCCGAAGGAAAAGATGAGATGGTGAATGCCCTCTTCAAGCTTGAGAGTGTACTCACCGGCTGCTGAAGTTTGGGTGTAACGGGAGGAGCCTTCAACTTTTACAAGCACGTCTTTTAATGGCGTCTTGCCATCTGTGACCGTTCCTGATACCTGAAATTCCTGTGAAAAACCACTTGCTGTGGCAAGTAAAAAACTGAAAATTAAGAAAACATGTTTCATTCGTAAAAATAGTTACGAATAAAAGGGGCTGTTATTCCTGATGGTTATAAAATAAAAAATCCTGAAAACCACAATCGGTTCACAGGAGTACTATACTTGCGCGGCGCAATTTGCACCTATCCCTTGGCAGCATTACCTGCCCAGGTTCCTTGGGTATGATCTCAGCTTCCTCCTGCTTTCACAGGACTTAGCACCCCTTTGAGACGGCGCAAAGGTAATTGCTTTTTTTTGATTTAACCTAATTTTTGAAAGTTTAGGGAAGAAAGCCTTTAATTTTATACTTTCGGAGAAATCATGGCTAAAAAAAAGGCTTCCATAACATTCACGGTATTTGCAGGTTATATCATACTGGCTACTCTAATGGGGTTGGCAGTCTGGTTCATATATCACCAGGTACAGGGTTACACCAGTTTAACCGAAAGAAGTAATGCCGGAAACCAAAAGCTCCTGCTCGTAGGTGAAGCTGCCACCAAACTTTATGAAGCTGAAAGTCTTAGCAGGAAACTCATTCAAACCGGAAACCTTGACGGGCTGGATACGTATAACGCCAAGATCGACTCGATAAAATTCAGCCTGGCCTCACTTCAGAATTTCAGGACCGACAGTTCCCTGGACCGGGAAATAGATAGCATAAACAAACTTCTTAGTCAAAAGACCGAAAACCTGGAAGAACTGCTGGAGCTTCGGGCACGTGGAGAAACAGATAGTTATTACGCACGGGTACTTTCGGAATTACAACGGGTGGATGAAAACTTTGAAAGCCGAAATTACGATCAGCGGTTTAAAGACCTTCAGCCTCACCAGCGACAACTGCTTATCAAATTGCTGGAGTATACGAATGAGCAGAGTCCCAATCCTCCCGGGATCACGATTGACTCTTTGGTCAATTCCGTAAAAAGTGTTTTGGGTCAGCTGGAGACTCAGGAGAGGCAGTACCGGATGGAATTGAAAAGACAGGAAGACCAGTTACTGGCAAATGAAATTCAGCTTAATAACAGGTTAAGAACTTTGCTAAGCACCCTGGAAGCCGAAGAAAGAATGGCATCTATGAACCAGGTAGAGGCCTGGCAGGACACTATTGAAGACACCTCAACGACAATTCTCTTCCTGGGAATAGCAAGTTTGCTGGTTATACTAACCTTTGTTTTCCTTGTGGTCAAGGACGTTTCCAGGAGTCAGCAGTACAGGCAGGAACTGGAGGCGGCAAAAACTTATGCCGAATCCCTGCTTTCCAGCCGCGAACAATTTATGAATACGGTTACCCATGATCTCAGGTCTCCTCTAAACACGGTTATTGGCTACACCGGACTTCTTGAAAAGAGTGACCTCAACAAATCCCAGAACAGATACCTGCGGCAGCTCAAGCAATCTTCAAATTATCTATTGCGCCTGGTGAACGATTTGCTGGACCTCTCCAGGCTGGAAGCCGGAAAAATGTCTATTGAAGAACTGGCATTTAACCCGAAAAACCTGATTGAAGAAACCGTTGAAAATGCCGTTCCTCCCGAAAAACCCAGGGATGTTGAGGTGATAATAGACATAGCGCCCGACTTGGATCGACCAGTGATCACAGATCCTTTTCGACTAAAACAGATCCTTACTAATCTTGTGAACAACGCCTGTAAATTTACTCCGCAGGGAAGCGTGGAAGTAAAAGCCTGGCTGCGACAGGGCAGAAAAAATCCTGTGCTGTGCATTCAGGTAAAAGATACCGGGATTGGGATCTCGAACGAGCAAAAGGAGAAGGTCTTTGAAGAATTTTCCCAGGAAGACAGCAGCATAGAAAAACGTTATGGTGGCACCGGGCTGGGCCTTGCCATCAGTAAGAAACTGACAGATCTTTTGGAAGGAAAAATAAGCTTAGAGAGCGAAGCGGGAAAAGGAAGTACTTTCCTTGTTGAAATTCCGGTAGAATATGCCGCATCCAGTGAGCCCGCTCCGCCGGCAAAAGCCCTGGCTGTAAAAGATCCTGAAAAAATTTCTGTACTTATAGTAGATGATGAACCGGCCCAATTGGGATTGCTTAAAGAATTGATCCGGAATGCAGGGATGTCCTATCGCACCGCCCAGAATGGGAAAGAAGCCTTGAAAATAATTAAGGCTACCTCGCCACACCTCGTACTTACAGATATTCAAATGCCAAAAATGGACGGTTTTGAACTGCTTCGAAAAATAAGAAAAGACCCTGGCAAAGAGGATCTGCCTGTTATCGCCCTCTCCGGCCAACCCGATGTAAGTGCGGCAGACTATCTAAAAAAGGGATTTAGTGGCAGCCTTTTGAAGCCTTATTCCTCTCAGGAATTGCTGAGGATCATAAGCGATCTCCTGGATCTAAAGCTGAAGACAGGGCCCGCACCCACTCCTTCTCCAATAAAACAGCAAAAAGGTTATACATTATCTGAAATAAAGAATTTTGCAGGAGAAGATCCCGATGCCATGGATGCAATATTGACTGCTTTTATAGAAAGTACTAGATCAAATCTCCTGGCCCTGGAACTGGCGCATCAAAAAGGGCAAAATAAGAAGGTCTCTGCGGTAGCTCATAAAATGCTTCCCATGTTCCGGCAGTTGCAGGTGCCACAAATCGTCGAGAAACTGGCTATCCTCGAAAATGTAAACGGTGAAGAAAATAAGGACGTCAATGTAGCCTCTCTTTCAAAAGAGATAAACGAACTTCTGGAAAACCTTCAGGAAGAGATTACAGGTTGATACCGTACTGCTTCAGCTTATTGTAAAGGGTTTTTCTGTCAATAGAAAGAAGTTTCGCTGCCTTACTTTTATTTCCGTGGGTTTTCTCAAGCGCATCGAGGATCATTTCCTGCTCATTTTTGTTCTTAAAAAGACTGTAGTCCTGTTCTTCGGGCTTTTCTTTGGCTGACACTACTTCCGAAGGTAAACAGGAAGAAGAAATATAATCCCCTTCTGAAAGTAAAACCGCACGCTTCACCACATTTTTCAACTCCCGGAGATTCCCCGGCCAGTTATAATTTTTAAATGCTGTAATTGTCTTTTCTGAAAAACCTGAAATATCTTTTTCCAGTTCCTCATTCGCACTGTCAAGGAAATAATTAGCAAAGACCATCAAATCTTCCTTGCGGTCTTTTAGGGGCGGCACCTTTATTGAAAATTCATTAAGCCGGTGATAAAGATCTTCTCTAAAATCACCTTTTTTAACGGCTTCAAAAAGATCTTCATTAGTGGCAGCGATAACCCGGATATTTACGTGAATCTCCTCGTTACTGCCCACAGGTTTAACCTTTCGCTCCTGCAATGCCCGCAGTAACTGTACCTGCAGCTCATAATTAAGGTTTCCTATTTCATCCAGGAAAAGAGTGCCGCCATTTGCAGCCTCAAAATGCCCGGTTTTATTGGTTACCGCACCGGTAAAAGAACCTTTTACGTGTCCAAAAAATTCGCTGGAAGCCAATTCCCGCGGAATAGCTCCACAATCTACGGCCACAAAAGGTGCAGCATTGCGCTTACTTTTTTCGTGAATGCTTTTTGCGATCTGTTCCTTCCCGGTTCCACTTTCACCCATGATAAGCACAGACATATTTGTAGGGGCAACCAGGTCGATGTAATTATTGAGTTTGCCAGAAGCCTCACTCCCTCCTTTTATATAATCATCCTGTTTTACAGAGGTCTCTTTTTTCTTCGCCACAGGTTTCACGCTGCCGGTACCTTCCAGAGCATCATTGATCGCTTTCATGATCACCTCGGGATGAAAAGGCTTGGCTATATAATCCAGCGCACCTTCTTTAATGGCATTTACAGCCATACTGATTTCGGCATAGCTGGTCATCATGATCACTCCCGTTTTATCTCCTTTTTGGTTGACAGCCTGCAGGATCTCGAGACCTTCTTTATCGGGAAGACGAACATCAGAAATTACTACGTCATACCTGTTTTTGGCCACCAGGTTAAGGGCTTCGGTCGCAGTATATACGGCATCTACCTCACAATCCTTTTTTACCAGGAATGTCTTGAGCATAGTGCAAAATGCTACGTCATCTTCAACTAAAAGAATTTTAGCCATGGGTATTTTTAAATATTGACAAAATTAGAATTTTTAAACCCCTCAGCATCAAAAATAAGCATAAAAAAGGGAGCTAATTTATTAGCTCCCTTTTTCTAGACTCCATTTTTACAGATTTCCCTCAACCTGGTTCCGGTAAAAAAACCGGAATATTAATTAACCTATTAACACATGTTCTTCGGGATCTCTGCCACCAGGAGTCGGCTTCTCCTTTGAATGGTGGGTTTGGTTAGATATTTCTTACTTCTTCCAATCGTCTTTGGCTTCTTCTTTTTTCTCTTTTTCAATCCAGTTACCTTCAGCATCGGCATAAAGTTCTTTGTCCTCACCCTCAGCTGTACTCACTTTTAGTTTGAATTTTTGGGTTCCTTCATGATCTTTCACATAAGCTTCAGCAATTGTAGCTCCGGCAAAATCACGCTCTACAGCTTGTTGTACTTCTGCAGGTAATTCCTGCACTTCAATCTTAGTGAACTCTTCCTGTGCTCTTTGAACTACAGTTTCTTCTACTTCCTGTGTGGGATCTACTTCCTGGGCGGAAAGGTTCTGAGCCGAAAATAACATTGCAGATGCGGCCAGTACGGTAAGACATATTTTTTTCATAGCTTAAATTTTAGGGTTTAATGTTTTAGTTTGTTATCAAGTCTATTGGTAAAATCGCGCCAGTTTGTAGCATCAACAAGAAAGCCCCTGTAAAACAGGGGCTTTGGCAATATTTTAAGAAAAGGGATTTAAATAAAAAGTTGAGGTTTTTCCACAATTCTGTGGGGAATTTCTCCCCAGAATTACTCTTTTAGAGGATCTTTTCTCGTGGCTTTTTTTTCTGAAAGTTTCTTTTTCTCCCTAAGCCGCTTAAGTTTTGCAGCCCTCGGGGTTTTGGTTTTTTTCCGAACCTTAGGTTTTATCAAAGATTCCTTTACCAAAGTCAGGAATCTCCTGGTGACCAGTTCCTTGTTCTTGTGCTGACTTCTGGATTCATCACACTGCAGGATCAATTCACCGGAATTAGTAAGCCTGGAAGCCAACTTTTTCAAAGCGCGTTGTTTTTCTTCATTGGATAATGCCTGCGTCTCCTCCAACTTAAAATGGAGTTCAACCTTTGAAGATACTTTATTCACGTTTTGTCCCCCGGCACCCGAGCTTCTTACCGCTTTATATTCGGCTTCCTGTATGAGCAGCTGTTCATCCACCTAATTTACCTGGTGTGAAGGTTTAAGAAGATCGGCCACAGTTTTTACGGGATTGAAGGTCTCTACCGGTACCTCAACAAAGATGGTATTCCACTGCGCCATTCCTCCATTCCACAGCCCGGGTAGTTCCAGAGCCTTAAGTTCTTTCCCGTCTTTAGTTTTATTGGCAATAAAACTGGTGTCCTCATCCACATATTTCTCAAGATCGAACTTGCCACCACGATAGTCACGGGTGGAGCAAACCACATCTACAGGATTAAAGTGAGTTGCCTCCAGTGCAATTTTACTTTGCTGATAATTATCGTGGTCAATTTGTGAACTCTCCACGATCTGCAAGGAAATCTCTCCATTCTTGTGCGTGACCCAAAAAGGTCCACCGCCGGGTTCTCCTTCATTTTTCACCATGCCACAAACCCGAATTGGCCTGTTGAGCAGTTCTTTTATGACCGAAGGTTTCTCCTCCTCATTGAGATCTTTAAAATTGACCCCGAGTCCTGCATTAAGTTCCTTCTGAAGGAATTCTCCCATTTCCTCAAAATGTTCTTCCCCTGCACCTTTTTCCAGCTGACTTAAATACTTAAAAGTTTTCTCCTGAAGCTGAAGCAACTTTCCTCCCAGCATCTTTTTATAGGAAGCAAGTAACTCTCTATTTTTAGGAGTCACCACGTTATCGATATTTTTTATAAAAATAAGATCGGCATCCTGGTCATTCAGGTTTTTTATGAGGGCACCGTGGCCGCCGGGTCTAAAGAAAATATCTCCATTTTCATCCCTGAAAGGCTCATTGTCTTTTGTTACTGCAACAGTATCGGTTTTAGGGTCCTGGTAAGAATAAGATAACTTCAAAATTGTACCCGGTTTCCTGTTCCAGCCTTGGCACAACTTCCCTGGCTTCTGCTTCAAATTTCTCCCTGTGTTCCTCGGCAACCGTAAAATGTATCCTGACTTTCTTTCCTGCCGCCGCATAATCTATGGCTTCCACTAAATGTTCCTCGAAAGCTGTGGCAAGATGATCTTCATACTTGTGGAATGGCACCAATCCTTTAGGTTGATCTCCCAGGTTGAGCCCATCTTCCTCCAACATATACTTAACAATAAGATATTTCTGGCGATCCTCCGGCATTTCTTCAAAACCGGGTTCAGCTTCAATAGCCTTCATTCTCACCTTGTCATAAAATGGAAGATCTTTTATTCGGCTGAAGAAGATCTCCAGGCTTTGTTCATTCTTTTTATCAATATAATCCTCAAGGTCATCATTCCCGGGATCAAACTCCTTCAACAGGTTATAAAATGCTTTAAACATCCTGGTAGCTGCACCAGATGCCGGCACGAACTTTAAGATGTCAAGATTATCTTTTTTGGATTCGTAAAAGTCAGTGAGTTCTTTCTGCTCTTCTTCGGCAACGGCCAGGATCCCATTTTTTACTGTAGCTGCCTCCCGAATATTTACAACAATATTTCCTCTTTTAAAGATCTCGATTTGCTGTTCTACTTTTTCGGGGCTTATTCCTTTTTCCCTAAAGTGGGAAATGTCCTTTTCGCTAAAGTTCAATTTTCTGGTTTTTTAAGTTGATCAATAATTTTCACTGCCGTATCAAACCGCTGCTGTAAGTCTCCTTCCAGAATGCGGTACGGCAAATCGTGCTCATCAAGGGCTTTTTTGAACCTGGCGAACATTTGATCCCTGTCTTTAGGGCGGTCGCGCAGATCATCTTCAACCCATGGAACATCAATATACGTTAAAAAATATAGATCGTACTGCGCTTTTAACGCATGTTTAAGAAGGGCCGGCTCTACAGTTTCGTCATAATAGGCACGGGAATAAACGACCAGTTCTAATAGGTTGGTGTCGCAAAAAAGAAGCTCTTCGTGAGTCTTTGCCGCTTCATTTTCAAGGGCCATTTGGCCTCTCGCAATAGGCAGGAGATCATGAGGTTCACAGGCCTTTTGCACCTCATCCCATTTTAATTGTAAATATTCCCGCATATATTCCGGCACCCAGCCGGTATTATAATGGTCTGCCAGCAATTGGGCCAGGGTGGTTTTCCCGGTAGATTCGGGCCCAAAAAGGACGATCTTTAAGAGACCACGTGTCCGCCGCTGCTCAAGCTTTTCTTCCATGTCTTATATCCGTAAAAGGCAATGATCGTAAATAATAAATATTGAAAACTGGTAAAGGTAAGACCTTTGTAAAAGTACAGGGGCACAGAGATCACATCTCCTATGATCCAGTAGATCCAGTTTTCCAGTTTTTTTCGCGCCATTAACCACATCCCCACAAAGAAAATCCCTGTCGTCACAGTATCTACATAAGCTGTCCAGTTATTCCATTTATCAAAGTATTCATAAATACCAAAGGTGAATAAAAGTGTTGCTATAAAAATAAGCAGGCTCCAAAAATGCTCTTTTTGAGTAGTCTTTGTAATAGGGATAAAATGCACCGCGTCAACTTTCCTCGTCCATACGTACCAGCCGTAGATACTCATTGTAGAATAATAGACATTGATCATCATGTCGCCCAGCAATTCCCACTGCCAAAGGAGATATACAAAAATTACAGTGCTTATAATTCCCGTAGGATACACCAGAATATTTTCTTCTTTGGAGAACCAAACAGAAAGGAAACCGAAGATCACCGCAATGATCTCCAGTACAATGTAAAGCGTGGGATAATCTGAATATTGCTGAAAGAAAAAATCAAAAATCGGCTGCATAGTCGCTTCTGTTTCCCTTCACAATTTTAATTGTTAGCAGCACATGATCTGAAGCCTGAAAAGTTTCCCGGACTTCTTCAGTAAGGAATTCCATCACTTTGTCATACTCTCCATAGATCTGGGTACTTAAAGGATTTTCCATTATGGTCAAGCCCGAGCTTCTTAGTTTTTTGATAAAAGCTTTAATTGGAGCTTCAAAATCGTCCTGCAGGGGAGTAAGAGCAAGTTCTACTGAAATTTGCATATTTATTAATTTTTGTCTTCTCAAAATTAGGAAGATTAAGGCGTAAAACCGGCCTTTTTAAAAACTTTCGCTCCGGCTGAAGAAGAAACTACAGGAAAAAATCCCCTTTTTCGAAGGCAGTACCAATCACCACCATATTTGCTCCCGCTTCATAAGCGGCTTCAAACTGACTGCGAGTTCTTATTCCGCCTCCCACTATGACCGGGATCTGCACTGCTTCTTTTACTGCAGAAATTATTTCGGAGCCCACAGGAATTTCGGCTCCGCTTCCGGCTTCAAGGTAAATAAGTTGCTTTCCCGAATATTCACCCGCCAGGGCAGTATCTACTATTAACTGTACATCTTGCTGCGAAAGTGGGTTTGTTCTACTCGCCCGTTGTACGGCACATTCCTTTCCGCCATCAATAAGCAGATAGGCCGTGGGAATAATTTCCAGGCCGCTCTCACGTACAAGAGGCACAGATCTCACCTGCTGTTCAATTAAATAATCGGGATTCCTTCCGGAGAGCAGGCTAAGGAATAGCAGTGCATCGGCTTTGGCTGAAATTTGTTGGTGATCCCCGGGAAACAATATTACAGGTAAATCGGTTTCCGCCTTAATAGCTTTAGTACAATTCTCCAGCTCTTCAGGAGTAACCGTGCTCCCGCCAATAAAAATGTGGGTAGTCAAAAATGGTATTTTCCGAAGGAATTCTTGAGCCTTAAGAGAATCAAATTTTTCAGGATCGATAAGTACTGCCAGCAATCTCTTATCAGATTTTTCAGCAAAAATGATTTCCTCAAGCACTTTGGGCATTAGGATATTTGTCTTAGGGTGTAGACACAGGTGAAGCCTTCAAATTCCAGAAATTCAAATTCAAACCAGTTCGTCTCCCCATTAAAAGTGATCTTTCCGGTAGTCTTTTGATCCTCGAAATCAAAGTCGGTAATATTGATATGCTGCAAAAAGCTGACTTTTGGCTGGGCATATAGCTTGTAAACCGCTTCTTTGGCACCCCATACAATGGTGAGCTTCCTCACTAAGGCATCGTTATTTGCGAGGGTCCTGTATTCCTCTATAGGAGTGAATTTATGGGCGATCAAAAGTATCTTTTCCCGCTGCTTTTCGATATCGATCCCCACCTCCCGGTCACTGAGAATAATTCCGGAAAAACTAAAGGAGTGAGTAATTGAAATATACCTTCCGTCCTTTAGGTGTGGCTTACCTGCCTCATCGTAGTAAAGATCGCTGTCCTGGTAGCCTTCCTGCGCAAGAAGATGCCGCACGCTCATAAAACCACGCCGATGAATATCGCTTTTCATGCCGTCCACCCTCTCCCTGCACAACGGAGTGAGTTCCATACCTTTACTTAACTCTTCAAAAGGCTCTTCGATCTTCCAAATGAGCACTTTAGTAGCATGATTTATTGTTATTCTTTTGTAAAGGGGCATATATAACTCTTAGATATTCTGTATTTTTGCATTTCTGAAAATGCTAAATCAAATATAATAATATGTCAACGAAAACAGTGCCTTACACTAAATATAAAGTGAAAGATATTTCCCTGGCAGAATGGGGAAGAAAAGAGATCGAACTGGCCGAAGCCGAAATGCCGGGACTTATGTCCCTGCGCGAGGAGTATGGAAAAGAGCAGCCATTAAAGGGTGCGCGTATTGCCGGTTGTCTTCACATGACCATCCAGACTGCTGTTCTAATTGAAACCCTTGTAGCCCTTGGTGCAGAAGTGACCTGGAGCTCTTGTAATATATTTTCTACCCAGGATCAAGCCGCCGCTGCGATTGCCGCTGCAGGTATTCCGGTTTATGCCTGGAAAGGGATGACTGCTGAAGAATTTGACTGGTGCATCGAGCAAACCTTATTCTTTGGAGAAGAGCGCAAGCCGCTAAACATGATCCTTGATGACGGAGGAGACCTTACAAATATGGTTCTTGATAATTATCCGGAACTTGCTGAAGGGGTCAAAGGACTTTCTGAAGAGACCACCACCGGAGTTCACAGGCTTTATGAGCGCATGAAAAACGGAACGCTTCCTATGCCTGCGATCAATGTAAACGACTCGGTTACAAAATCGAAATTCGACAACAAATATGGATGTAGAGAAAGTGCGGTAGATGCAATTCGTCGTGCTACAGATGTTATGCTTGCCGGGAAAAGAGTTGTTGTTTGTGGATACGGGGACGTAGGTAAAGGTACCGCTGCTTCTTTTAGAGGTGCAGGTTCAATAGTTACAGTTACAGAAATCGACCCAATTTGTGCTTTACAAGCTGCAATGGACGGGTTTGAAGTGAAAAAACTGGAAACCGTACTTCCAAAAGCCGATATCGTCATCACTACAACCGGAAACAAAGACATCGTTCGTGCCGAGCACTTTAAGGCGATGAAAGACAAAACTATTGTTGCCAATATTGGACACTTCGATAATGAGATCCAGGTTGCATGGTTGAATGATAACTACGGAAATACAAAATCTGAGATCAAGCCACAGGTTGATAAATACACCATCGACGGTAAAGACATTATTCTTCTTGGCTGAAGGTCGTCTTGTGAACCTTGGATGTGCTACAGGACACCCGAGCTTTGTAATGAGTAACTCCTTCACCAACCAGACTCTGGCGCAAATGGAGCTTTGGAACAACAACGGAGAATACGAAAATAAGGTTTACATGCTTCCGAAGCATTTGGATGAAAAGGTAGCTGCACTACACCTTGAAAAAATTGGAGTGGAATTAACCAATCTTTCTCAAGAGCAGGCCGAATATATCGGAGTAACTGTCGAAGGACCGTTCAAACCTGAGTATTACAGATATTAGATATGAGATGTGAGATGTGAGATATCGGATCTCAGATTTTATTAATTAAAAAAGGAACCCTTCAAAAATAGCATTTTGAAGGGTTCTTTTTATTTATGAAGAGCAGCGGGATTATAAAAGAGTAGAAGTGAATTAAAAAAGCCTCCGGAATTTCCGAAGGCTCTAAAATCTACAGTTTATATAATTTTACTTTGTACTGGCCAGCATGCATTCTTCATAAAGAGCGATCTTTCCGTTTAGAACAGCCAGACCTTCTTCTTTTGAAACATCATTTTTGATCCTTACTTCTTCCCCATCTGGCAAATACACTATGTAAAAACCTTCCTCATAAGAAGAAAGTTTAATTTTTTGCCCATCCTTAACGGCATTCCATGACTTATCTGCAGGATCGAAAACCATTTTTAGTTCTTTTCCTTCTCTTTCTCCCGAAAGTACTTTGATCTTGATCTCATTTTTAGTGGCGATCATTTCATAATTCACTCCATTCCTTTCGATAAGTTGCTTTTCCACTTCACCGGCATTCATGGCAATAGGATTAGAACCTGTCCAGAATTCCACAAGATTAAAGATGAGCACATCTCCCGCATAAAAGAGCGGATAAATTGGAATAATATTCAGCCCCCAGAAAATGGCATTATTTACATATTTATTGTCGTCTACACTTTCATTCCAATCCTTAAGATTATTCCAGGCACTAAAAGAACCTAAACAACTCGTTGTTAAAAAAGCCAGGGATAACACAGAACATAAAACTAATTTTCTCATATTTAATTTACTTTTAGTTAGATACATAAATCTAATAAAAAGAATTGCTTCAGGCTGCCTTGAATGGCTTTAACCTAAAATATTTATGATTTAAAAAAGAGAAAAGGAAAAGATCAACTTAGGACATCCACAAATTAATAAGAAAAGCTGCTACCACCAGACATATCATAGCAACAACAAACCAGAGCCAGAATTGAGACATAGACACGTCGCTATTCCCGGGATCGGGATCCTGTATAAATCCATTATCCCGCAATAGCCCTTCTGCCTGTTTTACATCATTTTCATGCACCTGCACCCTGGCACCGATAGCGAAATTTGTGTTAGAAGATTCGTCAAGGATCCTGTACCGCAAATTGTTCTGCTCAAAAATATTTCTAAGCAGCATTAACTGGCTCTGTTGTGCGGTTTGATAAACGGTAATAAAGGCCATTACAGGTTTTACTTTTTAAGATAGAAAAGAACCTTCTATTCCACATTCATGAACATGAGGATAACCATAGCTACTATGATGATAATAAACGCAGCCAAAAAGATGAAGATCCATTTCTTCCCCGGCATTCGGCGATGGACGGGAGCATGAGCCTGACTTGCAGTGAGAAAACCGGTTTGGTCAAGAAGTTCCCTCGCACGGGATTTGTCCCCGTCGGCAACCTGTATTCTTTTCACCTCCCCTATCTCATCTGTATCATCCAGGCGGTAATCAATCCCTTCTTCGCTATAGACCCTTTGCAGGACATCAATCTCATTTTTGTCCTTTGTTGAATAAATTGTGATATAATCCATCTTCTTAGAGTGTTGGTTACTCTAAAGATAAAAAAAACCCTCCTGAATAAATTCAGAAGGGTTCAATATCTAATAAAGAAACAGTACTAAGCCTCGAACGGTTCTATAGAAACGTAAGACTTATTGTCTTTCTTTTTAGTAAATTTCACAAGACCATCAACTCTGGCATGTAAAGTATGGTCTTTTCCTGCGTACACATTCTCACCTGGATTGTGAGCAGTACCTCTTTGTCTAACGATGATGTTCCCTGCAATGGCAGCCTGTCCTCCAAAGATCTTCACACCTAAGCGTTTCGATTCAGATTCCCTACCGTTCTTGGAACTACCAACTCCTTTTTTGTGAGCCATTTTATTTTACTTTTTACTGTTCAACGTTTAGCTTAAAGCAGCTATTAATTCGGCTTTTTTCATTGAAGAATAACCTTCAATCCCTTTTTCTTTAGCCATTTCTCTTAGTTCAACAACTGTGTTGTTGTTAAGATCATTGTTTGAAGCGTCATCTTTAGTGGATTTTGCTTCTTCCTTTTTAGCTGAAGTTGCTTTTTTACCGTTAACAGAAATTCCTTCAATAGAAATTTCGGTTAGTGCCTGGCGGTGACCATTCTTCACACGGTAACCTTTTCTTCTTTTCTTCTTGAAAACAATTACTTTGTCTCCTTTAAGGTGTCTGGTGATTTTTGCTTCAACCAAAGCTCCTTCTATAGCTGGGGCGCCAAGAGTAATGTCATCACCATCACCTGTAAGAAGAATTTTATCGAAAGAAACACTGTCTCCTTCTTCTCCTGCAAGCCTGTGAACAAATACCTTTTGGTCTTTTGCAACTTTAAATTGCTGCCCTGCTATCTCTACAATTGCGTACATAGCGTCTTAATTAAGGGTTTACGTTCTCGCCCTGAGATTTTTCAAGGCGGGTGCAAATATACTCCTAATTAATTAATTTGCAAAGGCTTTATCAATAGGTATGTTTTTTTCCTTCGGAAGTATTCCAGGAAGGTTTGTAAAGTTGCATAATAGCCAAAGTAACCACCAGGGAAGTTGCAAACCCCATAAGGGCAACGGTGAAAACAAGCATTCCAATATTAACAAACCAATCTGTTTCCCACATGGTAATCAATTCTTCCGAAAACCGTGGATTAAGTTCACTTGTATAAACCGCAAAAAATGCGGTGAAAATAACAGTGGCTATAAAGCCGGTGGTTAGACCAGCCATAAATCCTTTTTGATATTTGAATTTTCCGGCCTTTTTATCTCTGTATTTTTTTATGGCTAAAAATATTCCTACTCCGGCAGTAATGACCATGTTGAAGACGCTGTAAACAGGATTCCTGTGCAGGTCAAATAGGGACAACAACAAGAAGTAGACGATTAATGCCACGGCTATAAAAATCCCATAGAGTAATGGAACAGATGATCTTTTCATGTAGTTGTTTTTTATGATTGTTTATAAATTTCCAAAAAATAAGAGGAAATATGCCTTAATAGCTTGTTAATTTAGAATTTCAAACAAATCTCAGAAGAATTAAATTCTAAAAACTTTGTAACAAAACAGCGCTTAGCACTACTTATCAATCGTATTTAATAATAAACCTTTATATAATGATCAACAAACTTAAATTAGCTGCCTTTGGCTTATTCCTGGGATTAACAGGAACGGCACAGGAAGTTGAATTTGTCGAGTACACGCTCGATAATGGTCTTGATGTAATACTTCATCAGGATAATTCTGCACCCGTGGTAACTACCGCCGTTATGTACGATGTAGGAGGAAAAGACAGAATCAACAACAAAACAGGATTTGCCCATTTCTTTGAACACCTTCTTTTTGAAGGCACAGAAAACATTGGCCAGGGAGAATGGTTTAAAATGGTATCTTCAAATGGAGGATCAAACAACGCCAACACTTCCAATGACCGCACTTACTACTACGAGATCTTCCCGTCAAACAATCTTGAACTGGGATTATGGATGGAATCCGAAAGAATGATGCATCCTGTAATCAAACAATCTGGAGTTGACACTCAGAATGAGGTTGTAAAAGAGGAAAAAAGGATGCGCTACGATAATGCACCTTACGGAAATCTTATCAACGAGATCTCTTCCAAGCTTTTTGAAAAGCACCCATACAAGGATCCAAACGTAGGCTACATGGAGGATCTTGATGCTGCTACTCTTGAAGAATTTAAGCAATTTTTCGAAATCTATTATAAACCAAATAACGCCACTTTGGTTGTGGCAGGTGACATTGATGTTTCTGAAACTAAAAAAATGATCCAGGATTATTTTGGCCCTATTCCTGCCGGAGAAGAAGTCACCAGAAACTTCCCTCAAGAAGAGCCTATTACTGAAACCATTGAGGCTACAGCATACGATTCAAACATTCAAATCCCTGCCATCCTGCTTGGTTACAGAACTCCCGGTATGACCGAGAGAGACGCTTATGTACTTGACATGGTATCGTCTGTGCTTTCTGACGGAAAATCTTCCCGATTATACAAGAAACTGGTTGATGAGCAAAAGCAGGCCCTGGAGGTAGCGGCAGTTAATCTTGCTCAAAAAGATTATGGACAGTATGTCGTTTTCGCTCTTCCAATGGCAGAAACTCCTTTGGATACTCTGGTTTCTGAAATCGATGAGGAGATCACTAAACTTCAGACTGAATTAATCAGCCAGAGAGAATATGAGAAACTTCAGAATAAGTTCGAGAACAGATTTGTTAACTCAAACAGCAGTGTTGCAGGTATTGCCGGCTCTTTAGCCACTTACCAGATGCTTTATGGAAATACAGACCTTATTAACGAAGAGATCGACATCTACCGATCTATTACAAGAGAGGAAATAAGAGATGTTGCTAAAAAATATCTCAATCCAAATCAGCGTGTAGAACTAGAATACCTTCCGAAGAAAGAATCTGAAAAACAAAATGAAAATTAAGAATGAAGAACAAAATATTAGCCTTAGCAGTTTTATTCCTTGCAACTACAGGAATCCAGGCTCAACAAATAGACCGCAGCAAGCAGCCGGAAGCAGGTCCTGCACCCGAGATCAACCTTGAAAAACCTGAAACTTTTACTTTGGACAACGGGCTTAAGGTCTTAGTGGTTGAGAACCACAAGTTACCAAGAGTTTCTATGGTGCTTACCATGGATAACCCTCCTATATATGAAGGAGATAAAGCGGGTGTTTCATCCCTCACCGGAGCCATGCTTGGAGAAGGAACTAAAGATATCTCTAAAGAAAAATTCAATGAAGAGGTTGATTACCTTGGCGCAAACATGAATTTCTCTTCCCGTGGAGCTTCTGCAAATACTCTTTCAAAATATTTCCCACGAATTATGGAATTAATGGCTAAAGGAGCCCTTAATCCAGATTTTAACCAGGAACAGTTCGCAACTGAAAAGGAGCGTACGCTTGAAAACCTGAAGAGTGGAGAAAAAGACGTTTCTTCAAATGCCCGAAGAATTAGCAGCGCTTTGACCTATGGTAAAGATCATCCTTACGGTGAATTCACAACTAAAGAGAGTGTTGAAGGACTTTCTCTGGAAGATGTCAAGCAATTCTACAACAATTACTATGTACCCCAAAATGCATACCTGGTAGTAATAGGAGATGTAAAACCTTCTGAAGTAAAGAAACTTGTAAAGAAGAACTTTGGTTCCTGGAAGAAAAGTGAACTTCCAAAAAACACAATGCCAAAAGTTAATAACGTAGCCCAGACGCAGGTGAACTTTGTTGACTTTCCTAATGCAGTGCAAAGTGAAGTACAGGTAACAAATGCTATCCAGCTTAAAAAAGGAGATCCCGATTATTTCCCTGTATTTGATCGCCAACAAGATCCTTGGTGGTGGTGGTGAAGCAAGATTGTTCCTAAATCTTCGTGAAGACAAAGGATACACCTACGGTGCGTATTCAAGCACAGGAGACGATAAATATGTGGCCAGGTTTGTAGCTAGCTGCAAGTGTTCGTAATGCAGTTACAGATTCTGCTGTAGTTGCCTTCCTGGATGAATTGCATAGAATTAGAAACGAAAAAGTTTCTGAAGAAGAACTGGCCAATGCAAA
This sequence comes from uncultured Flavobacteriaceae bacterium, assembly GCA_963709775.1. Classification (GTDB taxonomy): domain Bacteria; phylum Bacteroidota; class Bacteroidia; order Flavobacteriales; family Flavobacteriaceae; genus Salinimicrobium. The sequence continues at coordinate 106,274 of CAVPXS010000007.1, forward strand.
AGCCAAATACACCGGGGATTTCGTACTTGCCCTTGAGCGTCCTACTACAATTGCTGCATATGCTTTAAACATTGAGACAGATGATCTTCCACAGGATTTTTACCAGACTTATCTTAAAAAGATCAATGCAGTAACTGCAGAGGATATTCAGAGAGTAGCTAAAAAATACTACCTGGCAGACAATGCCCGTATCATTGTTGTAGGTAAAGGAAGTGAAGTAGCCGAGAACCTGGAGAATCTTACCTACAACGGTAAAGATATTCCGGTGAAGTATTTTGACAAGTACGCAAACGCGATTGAGAAGCCAGATTACAACAAGAGTGTTGATCCTTCAGTAAGCGTTGAAAACATCTTCAACGATTACATCAAGGCAATTGGAGGCGAAGAGGCCGTGAAAGATATTGAATCTGTTTACATGATCGCGCAGGCAGAGCTTCAAGGTCAAAAAATGGATCTGGAGACTAAAGTAACATCTTCGGGTAAATCTTCTACCGTGGTTTCTATGGCTGGTAATGTGATGCAAAAACAGATCTTTAACGGAGCTACCGGCTTTGTTGCTGCCCAGGGGCAAAAGATCCCATTCACCGAAGAGCAGGTGACCGCCGCTAAGGCAGAAGCTCACCCGTTCCCGGAAATGATGGCTAAAAATGCCACTGTAGCAGGTATCGAAGATGTTGACGGCGAAGAAGCTTATGCTGTAAAAATGGATGAAAATACCACCAATTATTACAGCAAAGAGAGCGGATTGAAGATCAAGCAGGTAAAAACAATGAAGCAGGGACCACAAACGATGACTATTCCTATTACCTATAGTGATTATCGTGAAGTGGAAGGTGTAAAGTTCCCATTTGGCCTTTCACAGAGCATGGGACCAATGACTCTTGACTTCCAGGTGAGTGAAATCCTGGTGAACGAGAATATTACAGATGCTGACTTTGAATAAAAAGAAAAGGCTTTAAAATAAGAAACCGGTACTTCAATGTGCCGGTTTTTTTTGTGACAAAAAATTTTACCCTTCCAAAAAGGGCAATTTGATTAACATTTCTTTAAACTGAATTTTGGCAGCGACTTAAATAAACAAAGGGGTTTTTGATTGAGAAGAAGCCACTTCAATATTTTCTTTTTCAATTGGCACATCTACTTCTTTCTGAAGATCAGCTAGTTCGGCAGCAGCAAATTGCCAGGCAACCAAAAGAGAAAATCCGACAAAAAACGCAAAACCAAAAAATATTCTCTTTTTCATTACATAGGGATTTCAAGTTCAACAGTAATGTGAAGTTAATAAAAAGTTAAAAAGCTACCAAATGTATTCTAGACATTTTTTTTCCTGCTATTAACGATAAGCACCCCTACAATAATTATTATCCCCGAAAAAATCTGAATCAAGGTAAATTTCTCCCCATCGAGAAATCCCCAGCCCAGCGCCACAATTGGTACCAGATAAGTGACCGAAGTCGAGAAGACGGGATCTGAGATCTGAATTAATTTGTTGAAAAAGATCAATGCGGCCCCTGTACCTACTACTCCCAGTATTCCTATATACAAAAGACTAAGTGGCACATTTGGCCCCGAAAGAACTTCGGTAGAGAAGAATCCTGTAGTTGCCAGTACGATTAGTGCGGGGATTGCGATCACCATAAAATTGCCCGTGGTTATTGCCAGAGCCGGCAAGGTTTGAAGATGCTTTTTAATAACATTGGCATTAATTCCATAAAAAAGAGAGGCCAATATCACCAGCAGGGAGTACCAGTAATTTTGGTCCGGGTTCACAGTGGCCCCGCTCCAAATTAAAGCTGTGGTCCCCACGAGTCCCACCATAACACCTACAAATTTCTTTCGCACAAAAGCGGCTTCAAACAGTGCTATTCCCACCAGCATAGAGAGCAAGGGGGTGGTTGAATTGAGAATAGATACTATCGCGCTGTCTATTTCAGTTTCGGCAAAGGAGAAAAGATAGGCGGGAAAAAATGTTCCGAAGAAACCCGAAAATGTTATCCACATCCATTGCTTACCTTTTATATGCCTTAATGATCTTAAACCTATGGCCGCAAGAAAAAGTGCTGCAAAGACAGTTCGAAGGGAGCCAACCTGTAAAGGAGTAAGACCCACCAGCCCTTTTTTGATTAAAATAAAAGAGCTGCCCCAAACAAGGGCAAGCAGGCAAAGATAAATCCACTTTAGAGTACTATTCGGCATTTCGGTGCTTTAAACCCGCAAAAGTACTAAACTGGGACAATAAATTAATCCTGCATTCCTTCCTTCCACTCCACCGTCTCCATGAGGTGCTTAATATCTTCCTTGAGATAAGCGGCGGCAGGTAAAATGGAATCAAAATTTGGTTGAACCTCGAAATACACCGATCCTGTAAGAAAATGTCTGGTGCTGTCGGTTAAATAGAACTGGGCCTGAGAAGCGGCGTTCCCTTCCACCTGATAAAACATACCGTAGGTATTATTAAAGTCATTGGTGTAAACCGAACTTTTTATCGCATCGGCCTTTATTGTATGTTGTAAGGGTAATTTCTGAGCATCGGTAAGCAGGGAATCCAGATTATTGCGAACTGGCTGATAGGTTATGAAAATTGTTCCCTTTAGATCCCTGTATTCAATATTTACCCAACACTCATTACCTGCTCTTGAAGGCGCAACTGTGGCAATAGTATTTTTTTCAAAACTATAAGGACAATTTTCTTCTAAATAGGCAGCATATTCAGCATCGGGATAATCTAAAGCCAGGTAGGCATCAGGCTTTGGCTGCACCTCATCTCCACATGAGAACAAGCTTCCCAGAAATATCAAAAAAATCAGCTTTTTCATAACTTCGTGATATTCACCTTAATTTGCTTGATCCGTTTTTTATCCACAGCTTCAACTGTAAAGCTATAGCCGTCAAAAATGATCACATCATTCTTGCGGGGAAAGCTTCCGGAGATCTCAAGCAGGAATCCGGCAAGGGTTTCAGCTTCGCCTTTGTTCTCTTCAAACAATTCCGGGTTATCAAGCTTTATTACCCGGTAGAAATCTTTTAAAGGAGTCTTCCCTTCAAAAACGTAATTATTCTCATCTAATTTTGAGAAGATGAGATCTTCATCATCGAACTCATCACTTATATCCCCAACAATTTCCTCAATTATGTCTTCAAGAGAAATAAGGCCACTGGTCCCCCCGTACTCATCTACTACAATGGCCAGGTGATTCTTTTTGATTTTAAAATCATTAAGAAGGTCGTCCAGTTTTTTATTTTCGGGCACAAAATATGGCTCCCTTAAGAGGGAAGTCCATTCATAATCTTCCTCTTCCAGGAACGGCAGTAAATCCTTAACATAAAGTATCCCGGTCACATTATCTATATTGTCTTTATAGACGGGAATTCGGGAATAACCGTTTTCAATGACTTCAGAAATTATCTCACTATATGGTTGATTCTCATTTAGTGCAAAAATGTCCATCCTGGGCCGCATAACCTGCTTGGTATCTGTGTTACCAAAGGAAACAATTCCTTTAAGGATCTTGTGTTCCTCCCTTGTAGTATCATGATGACTCGTCAACTCAAGCGCCTGTGACAATTGATCAACACTAAGTCCTGCTCGTTGATTCCCCAGTCGCTCATGAATTTGAAGTGTTATTGCCCTCATAGGAATGCTTAAGGGCGCAAATACTTTATCGAGTACGTTAAGAGGATAAGCCATAAAGTGCGAAAAGATCACCTTATTCCGGCTGGCGTAAACCTTGGGAAGTATCTCTCCAAAAAGAAGGATAAGAAAGGTTACCACAACCACCTCCATTAAAAATTGAAGATCAACACCCATGATCACGGTATCCATATTGGCAAAAGCCTCATCTGTGAGATTATCGAACAACAGAATAATGGCTATGTTGATCATGTTATTGGCAACCAAAATGGTGGCCAGTAACTTTTTTGGCTTATCAAGTAAATCAATTACAATTTGCTCTTTTACAGTCCTTTTTGCCTCCTCGGGTTCAAAATCGGCCGGAGTGAGCGAAAACAAAGCTACCTCGGCCCCAGAGATGAGCGCAGAGGACACCAGCAAAAGCAGGGCTGCAACAATACCAAAGAGTTGCGAAAGGTTGTCAACAAATAGGGAAATAAAACTGGCAGGATCGGGATCCAAATTCTATAGTTTTAATTAAACTTAAAACGGCAGGTCGTCTTCATCCTCCTGCGTAAAACTTTGGGGCTGGCTGGAAGGTGCCTTCTGCTGGGGCTTATTTTGTTGTTGCCCCTGCGACTGAGATTGTGACTGGCCGTAACCTGCACCTGAACTGTCTCCAGAGCCTGTAGCATCTTTAGGTGTCAAAAATGTGAAGTCTGTACATTGAATTTCTGTAGAATACCTTTCCACTCCTTTGTCATCCTGCCACTTGCGGGTTTTAATTCTTCCCTCAACGTAAACCTTATCTCCTTTTTTGAGATATTTTTCACAGATCTCGGCCGCTTTGTTTCGCACCACAATATTGTGCCACTCGGTATTTTCTACTTTTTGACCAGTGGTTTTATTTGTATAAACTTCATTAGTGGCCAGGGGAAAACGTCCTATGGATCCACCTCCTTCAAAATAGTGCATTTTCACATCGTCTCCCGTGTGGCCTATTAGCATTACTTTATTTAAGGTTCCGGTCATGGTTTGAAGTTTTTGTTATAATTTAAAAATAATAAAATTGCCCTTCAATCACCTTCCAAAAATGTCATTTTTGAAGAGCTGATTTTAAAAGAGCTTAAAAATCAAAGGTATCAATAAAATTTTCGATTAAAACCGGGACCGGTAATTTATTTACTTCGGCTAAAGAAAGAGCTTCTTGTGGCAGCTCCTTGCACTCCAGGATCCAGAATTTGGTATAAATATGTTGATGCGTTAATTTATGAACTATAGGCACCTCATTGAACAGCACTGGTTTCTCATTTACAGTTAAATAACCAGCAGGAACTTCCTCCACCAGGTGTTGCAAACCGGCTTCTGTAGCTGTTTCCACTAAAGGAAATTCATAAAGCCCCTCCCATATTCCTTTTCCGCGTCTTTGCTGCATGATCGTTTTGCCCTCTTCAGAAACATAAACAAGGTAATTAAAATGTCTTTTTTTGACCTTTAGCTTTTTCAGCTTCACCGGCAGTTCATTGATCCGGTTCTGATTAAAAGCCACGCATCGTGTCGAGAAAGGACAGGAATTGCAGAGAGGATTTCGCGGTTTGCACTGCTCTGATCCAAATTCAATTAGCGCCTGATTAAAATTAGCAGGGTCCTCTCTACTTATAAGGTCTTGTGCAAGGTTCCTGAATTGTTTGATTCCCTGCGAGGAATTTGTAGGTGTATCTATTCCGAAGATCCGGGCGAGAACACGGTAAACATTTCCATCTACAGCCGCTTGTGGTTCATCATAACATATTGAAGCTATTGCAGCAGCTGTATAATCTCCTACTCCTTTTAATTTAACCAGTTCTTTATAGGAAGCAGGAAACCTTCCGCCGAGATCAAATGCGATATATTGGGCAGTGAAATGCAAATTTCTTGCCCGGGAGTAGTATCCCAGTCCCTGCCACAGTTTTAAAACTTCTTCTTCAGAAGCATTTGCCAAGGAAAAAACAGTGGGAAAAGCCTCGAGAAATTTAAAGTAATAGGGTTTTCCCTGTTCAACACGGGTTTGCTGAAGAATTATTTCACTAAGCCAGATTTGATATGGATCTTTTGTGGCACGCCATGGGAGATCCCTCTTATTTTCTAAATACCAGTCTATCAGCTTTTTATCAAAAGACATTAACAAATTTTCTTAAGTGCAATGATAATTCTTTATTCTCTTACTATTTAATGGGTTAGGATTAAAAAGTTGCAGATTTAATTCTTATATTTGCCCCTCGAAAATTTACAAACCCCATTTATTAAATTAAACGAAAATGACGAAAGCAGATATCGTGGCGAAAATCTCCGAAAAACTAGGTATGGAAAAGGGAGATGTTCAGGCAACTGTTGAGACCTTTATGGAAGAGGTAAAAACTTCATTAGAGGCTGGTGATAATGTGTACCTAAGAGGATTTGGAAGCTTTATCATCAAAACGAGAGCAGAGAAGACCGGAAGAAATATTTCTAAGAATACTACTATAAAGATCCCTGCTCATAATATCCCGGCTTTTAAACCAGCTAAGGTATTTGTTGAAGGCGTTAAATCTAACGTTGAAGTAAAATAGAACTTACACTGCTCCAGGGCAGAACCAAAATAATATTATTAATTAAAAAGTCACACTATGCCAAGTGGTAAAAAGAGAAAAAGACATAAGGTAGCTACTCACAAACGTAAGAAAAGAGCAAGAGCTAACCGTCACAAGAAAAAGAAGTAGTTTTCACACTACTTTTTTTATTTAAAACGTTCTTTGAAATCGAGATTTAAATTCAGCTTTATGCTGAACTTAAATTTCTTCAGGATTTTAAAAACCCTGTGAATTTTATTGTTTAATCCATCCCGATTCAACGGGATAAAAATCAATTTAGAGTGAACAAAGAGTTAATTATTCGAACTGGTTCCTCTGCTGTAGATTTTGCCTTATTAAAAGATGGAAAACTTGTAGAACTCAACAAGGAAGAAGACGACAGTAATTTTGCCGTTGGCGATATTTTTATTGCCAAAGTAAGAAAATCTGTCCCCGGCTTAAATGCCGGCTTTGTAAATGTAGGCTATACCAAAGATGCATTTTTGCATTATCATGATTTAGGCCCGCAGATACTTTCCTTGTTAAAGTTCATAAAACGTGTAAGCACAGGTAAATTGAAGGATTATTCCCTTGCGGATTTTCCTTTAGAAAAAGATATTGATAAGGACGGAAGCATTGCCGATGTCATTAAATCAAATCAATCGCTACTGGTACAGGTAGTAAAAGAGCCCATATCAACCAAAGGCCCCCGAATAAGTTCTGAACTTTCCCTCCCGGGCCGTTACATCGTGTTGGTTCCTTTTTCAAACCGGGTTTCTGTTTCTCAAAAAATAGAAAGCAAAGAAGAAAAGGATCGCCTTAAACGACTTGTAAAAAGTATTAAACCAAAGGGCTTTGGAATTATTGTACGTACTGTAGCAGAAGGCAGAAAAGTAGCAGAACTGGATAACGACCTTCAGAATTTAATGAGTCGTTGGACAGGAATGTGTAAAAAGCTGTACAAAGCACCTCATCCATCAAAAGTATTGGGCGAATTAAACAGAGCATCCTCTATCCTTAGAGATGTCTTTAATGATTCATTTTCCTCTATTTGCGTTGACGATGAAACCTTGTACACACAAATTAAAGATTATGTGGGCGAAATTGCCCCAAAGAAAGAATCCATTGTAAAATTGTACGACTCCAATATTCCCATCTTTGAAAAGTTTGGGATTGAACGACAGATTAAAACTACTTTTGGCCGCACTGTTTCTATGAACAAAGGCGCATACCTGATCATTGAACACACCGAAGCTATGCACGTCATTGATGTGAACAGCGGGAACCGTTCAAACAAATCCAAGAATCAGGAAGATACAGCCCTTGAGGTAAACCTCATTAGCGCTACCGAAATTGCCCGTCAATTACGCCTTCGCGATATGGGAGGAATTATTGTGATTGACTTCATAGACATGAACAAAGCCGAAAATAGAAAAGCTTTGTACGATCACCTCAAAGAAGAAATGAGTGACGACCGGGCAAAGCATAAGATCTTGCCACCCAGTAAATTCGGTCTTATACAAATTACAAGGCAGAGGGTTCGACCCGAAATGAACATCAAAACGAGAGAAGAAAACCCCAACAAAAATGGGGAAGAAATTGAAGCTCCTATAGTTTTGGTAAACCGGATCAACCAGGATCTGCAAAAGCTTCTTAAAAAAGACTATAAAAAGATCACGTTAAGTGCTCATCCTTTTATAGCAGCCTTTTTAACTAAAGGTTTTCCATCACCCCGCTCCAAGTGGTTCTTTGATCACAAAAAGTGGGTAAAAATAGTACCCAGAGATGCTTACACGTATCTTGAATATCATTTCCACGACACTGACGGGGAAGTGATTCAATAACATTAAGAGACGCCTTTCATTAATTTGGGAGGCGTTTTTTTATTTTATAGTATTGAGATTTTAGATATGAGAATTGAGATAGTGATGGCCTGAAAAGAGTCAAGATCGCTGCGCTTCTAGAGCCAGGAACCAAGACTTCTATCCTCAAATTGAAAAATAAAATCTTTGCTTTGATTCAGCATTAGCAGGGCCTTCAAGAATCCTTTGGACGGTTATAGTTTTCAGATTTATAAAATTTCAGAACTTATACACGCTTCGCTACAAGAATCAAGAAGTAAGACTGCCTCATCTTAAAAATACTATTTTTGAATCTTGAATCCTGAATTTTAAATCCTAAACCTTGAATAAAGAATCCGGGAAATCCTATACCGTAAAGGAAGCCACTTTAAAGCTAATGCAATACTGCGCCTACCGCGACAGGTCGCAGAAGGAGGTGGAAGATAAATTAATTGAAATGCGCATGATCCCGGCCGCAAGGGAAGAGATCATCATTAAGCTTATGCAGGAGAACTTCCTCAATGAAGAACGCTTCGCACGCAGCTTTGTGCGCGGGAAATTCAGGATCAAAAAATGGGGGCGGCACAAGATAAAACAGGAACTAAAACTAAAGGATATTTCCTCACCCGTCATTAGACTTGCCATGACCGAGATAAACGAGAGTGATTATAAAAGTACCCTCTACTCTATGGCCGAAAAAAAATTACCCCTTATAAAAGAAACAAATCCTTTCAAAAAGAAGAAAAAGTTATATGATTTTCTCTCTTCAAAAGGATATGAATCTCACCTCATACTTGAGGTTATTGACGATCTTACTTCTTGATCATAACATCTGCACCTATTTGTTTAAGGATTCCAAGTTCATCACTACTTCCCCATCTTTCTACCATCTTACCGTTTTTAAAGCGGCTAATTTGCATACCCCTCACATTAATTGGTTTGTTTGTTCCTTCTACTCCCATAAAATCCCCTTTATGAGTTCCGGTAAGGGTGTAGGCAAAAGCTACATTATCCTCATCTGCAACCAGGTGCTCTACCTCCACCTGCATGTCGGGAAAGGCATTTCGCATCATGCCGAAGAAATCTATATATCCCTGAGGTCCCGGACCCTGATTAGGCGCTGGATCGTGATCAACAACATCCTGTGCGACAACTTCCCTTAACTGTTCCAGATTTCCTGAATTAATTGCATCTCCAAATTTCTCCTGTGCTTTCTTATTCTCTTCTTTATTCATTTCAAGTTTATTTTTGGTTATAACTTAATATCATGATTATCAGATAATCAAAAAACTAAATTTCGCCAATTATGATAACTTTAAAATGAAGCTTCACCGTAACGGTGGGAAAGATCAGGATATTTTATTCTTTTCGTTCGTCCTCTTTACTGCCTGCGCATTTTTGTAGTCAATCCATTTTTGGCCCTTCCAGCTCCTCATGGCATTATCAAAATGTCGCATAAAGAAGAGATTATAAAGGGCTTTGCTAAGGTTTTGGAGATTACGTGGAGCAGCGCGCAGGCTCATGGAAAAGCCTGGCGTGAGATACGTCATTTGATGCCAGTATCCTTCGGGCATATACAACGTCTCCCCATGATTTAATTCTGTCACCATGCCTTTAGCATTTTTTAAGGCAGGAAATATTTTAAAATCAGGATTTGTAAAGTCAATATCTTCACGGGCTATAAGCGCATGAGGTACTTTGTAAAGATATTTTGTTTCTGAAGGAGGGAACAGGATACACCTCTTTTTTCCGTGGAAATGGAAGTGCAGGATATTGGCCAGGTCAATATCGTAATGCATAAAAACCTTTGAATTCTCCCCGCCAAAGAAAAGCATTGGGATCTGCTTCAGGATACGTAGTCCAATCTTGGGATACCGAATATCTTTTTGAAGGGCAGGCACTTCCCGCAACAGGTGATAGAGAAAGATTCTATAGCTGGTAGGACCTTTTTCCAGAAGATCCAGATATTCGCTCATCTTCATGTGAAGATGCGGCTCATTAAACTTGTATTTGGAAGAAATTGGTTGATTCCCGTCAAAGAGCGGTACTGTTTTTTCACCCGCCACTTCCCGAAGGTAGTCAATGTTCCATTTGGTATAAGCCGGCCAGTCTTCGATCAACTGCTCGATTACCACCGGCTTTTGTGTCTTTACATACTTCTCTAAAAAGTCCTTTTTAGATATCTTTTTTTCTCTCGGGATTTCAGCTAATTCCATAGGCTCTCTCATTTTTCCCTTTCAGTAAATTGCCCTAAATTATTAGGAACTTAAGCTTTGGACTTCCCCTGGGCAGCGAGATTCCGCTCGATAATATGTCCCGGTCTTGTCCATCTTGGTTTTTCCCCAAGGGCTCTATATTCAGAATTCTCTGCGTCTACCGTCTGCGGCTGAGCTTTCTTAACAAAAGGCTTTTGAGGGTTTAGTCCAAGAGTTTTGAACATTTCCATATCCTCGTTAACATCGGGATTGGGCGTTGTCAAAAGCTTGTCTCCTGCAAAAATTGAGTTCGCTCCTGCAAAGAAACACATGGCTTGTCCTTCCCTGCTCATCTGGGTCCTTCCGGCAGAAAGTCTTACCTGGGTTTCGGGCATTACGATCCTGGTCGTAGCGATCATTCTCACCATTTCCCAGATAGAAACCTGCTGCTGTTCGGCCATTGGCGTCCCTTCAACGGGCACCAAAGCATTAATAGGCACAGATTCGGGTTGTGGGTTTAGCGTTGAAAGCGCTACCAGCATTCCTGCACGGTCCTCTGCGCTTTCTCCCATTCCAATAATTCCGCCGCTACAAACAGTTACAGCAGTTTTTCGAACATTTTCTATAGTGTCCAGCCTGTCCTGGTAACCCCGGGTAGAAATAACTTCTTTATAATATTCTTCAGAAGAATCCAGGTTGTGATTATAAGCATACAAACCTGCTTCAGCAAGTCTTTTTGCCTGATTTTCGGTGATCATTCCAAGCGTACAGCAAACCTCAAGTCCCAATCTATTAATGGTCCTCACCATTTCCAGCACATCATCAAATTCCTGCCCATCCTTAACATTTCGCCAGGCAGCTCCCATACAAACACGAGAACTTCCTGCTTCTTTAGCCCTCATAGCCTGCGCTTTCACCTGGCTCACACTCATAAGGTCATTGCCTTCAACGTTGGTATGATATCTTGCTGCCTGTGGACAGTAGCCACAATCTTCGGAACAGCCTCCGGTTTTAATTGATAATAAAGTAGAAACCTGTACGGTGTTCGGGTCGTGATTTTGACGGTGAACAGTAGCTGCTTCATAAAGCAGGTCCATAAAAGGTTTGTTATATATTTCAAGGATTTCCTCCCTGGTCCAGTTGTGTCTAGTTGTTCCCATTAAACGATATTTACTCCAAAAATAATGAAAAGCCGTTGTATGTAAGAGCTTAATCTAAAAAGTTTCCTTTTTACTTCGGAAGGCTTACAAGTACCGATACTGCATTGCCTCCAAAACCAACAGCGTTCACCATAATATTTTTTAATTCTGAAGGTTCTCTTTCTTCGGAAGCAAAGGGAACCGGAATGAATTTTTGATACTGCAACATCATAATTGCCAGTTCGAGGCTAAGTACGCCTGAAGCGCCATAGGTATGACCAAGTTTCCATTTATTGGTAGTCATCGCCGGAAGTTGCTCTCCAAAAATGGCTTTTATGGCATTAACTTCCGAAAGATCTCCTTTAATTGTACCCGGAGCATGCATTACTATTGCATCAACTTGTCCCGGAGGCAAACTTCCCAAAGCCATTCGCATGGATTTCTGAAAAGCAGTGCCATTTGCCGAAATAGATACAGGATGCTTTAGTTTCTCGGTAGCATAACCTACACCCGTAATTACCGCAAGGGCATTTTCTTTCTCCCCCGCTTCCATACCTATTGTAGCGGCTCCTTCCCCAAGCACCATTGAATTTTGCCCTTTTTGAAGGTTAAGCGCCTGGCAGGGATAATCCAGATCCTCCCTCGCATTAATTTTCATTGCCTGCACCTGCGCAATAGTGAACGGTGTTAGAGCAGCTTCACTGCCCCCGGCAAGGAATTTATCGGCCATCCCTGAGGAGAGCCAGGCAACGCCGTTTAACACAGCATGAAGCCCTGTGGAACAGGTCACCGAATGAGATATTTCCGGACCCGAACTCTGCAAGTCCTGGGCTACCCAGGAGGAAATATTTCCCAGAGTAGTTGCAGGTGAGGCTAGGGTTTCTGCTTTACCTTCTTCTAGAAAATGTTGATGGTATTGTTCAAAAAGACCCGTTGCCCCTCTGGAGCTGCCAATGTTTATTCCTATGTTTTCTCCTTTTTCCCATCCGGCCATTTTCACCGCCTGCCGTGAGGCCTGTATGGCATAAAGCACAGAATCATCAACATTTCTGTAGTTGGGATTTTCAGCACGCAATTCCTCAAGGTTTTCCTTTAAGGCATCAGGCAGGAACGCCGCAAAGGACGTTTGTCCTTTAAAGTCGTGCTTCTTTAAAAAATGTTTTTTAGAAAGGTAATTTTCCCACACCTCTTCAGGCTTTGATCCAAGTGCAGAAACAGAAGCCACAGAGGTAATGGAGACAGGAATTTTCAAAGCAGAATTTTCGGCAAAATTAAGGGGTAAAATCTACATTTTTGGATCCTCTGCCTTTTATTTTTCCTCGTAGTACAAATTTAAAATGGAATCCAGAGGTTCATTTTTTGCCAGACTTGATTTTATCTTTTCAAGAACTGCACAGGGTACGAGTTTTATTAGCGGCTGGTCCACTTGTTGAAAATTCTCAAAGGCTCCTTCCAGCTGCCGGTCCCACTTCTCGTGATATTTCAAAAGGTCATCGGGATAAACGGTATCACGGCCGGTGCCTTCATCTACTGCCTTAAAAGGTTCGGATATATTGAGATAGCCATAATCATCTGTCAGCTGCTCCCCCGGCTCAATATCCCGCACCGCGACCTCAAAGTCATACGCTGAAGACAGGCAGTTCGCATTAAAGCTATGATTGACATATTTTGCAAGATCCCAGCATAAAACAAGTTGCCCCTTATTATTCCGGAAACAATATTTTTCCACCTGCTCCTGCACTTTGGGATGCATTTTTTCCACCTCATTTTCTGTGAGCAATTGATCCAGATCATCCTGTACCCATGTAATTGTACCTCGGGGAATAAATTTTTTCGCCACCACCCCGTAGCCAACCACGTCGTTAATAAAACGGACTTCTGTATCTGGATGCATCATAAGATCATATTTAGAATAAATGCCGTTTTAAAGATAAAAGCACATTGTCGCCATGCCTTTATATTTTCGGAGTTAAAATTTCTACGTTGGTGATTTCAAAAGCCTGTAACACGCAATAGTCAAGCTTATTAGAAATCCACAACCCAATCGCTATTCTAAAATACAAAAATTGAGATGCAAAAATTGAAAAATTTTACGGTGCTAGAATTTTTCCAGGGCAGCCTCTATACTTTCATAGATCTTCTCCAGTTGTTCATTGGTGGTGACGTATGGAGCTGCAATATAGATCGTACTTCCCAAAGGCCTTAAGAATATTCCCATTGCCATAAAATGCTCAAAAAGCCGGTTTCGCAGACTCCCATAGCGTTCCATTTCCACATCCAGTTCAAACGCCAGAATTGTCCCTAGCTGCCTTAAATTCTTCACCTTAGGATTCTGCTTGATCTTTTTCAGGAAAGACTGATGCGAAGCTATCACTCTTCCAATGTTTTCCTGCATTTCAGCCGAAGCGAGCAGCTCAATTCCTGCCAGTGCTGCTGTACATGCTAAAGGATTTGCAGTATAGGTGTGACCGTGAAAAAGCCCTTTGGAAAGCTCTTCAGAATAGAAAGCATTATACACTTTTACAGTACAGGAAGTGACTGCCATTGGCAGGAGACCGGCGGTAAGGGCTTTGGACATGCAAATAATATCGGGCTTTGTCTCCAGATGATCTGAAGCAAAATTCTTCCCGGTTTTTCCAAAGCCGGTCATCACCTCATCGGCAATTGTAAGGATATTGTTTTCTTTACAAACCTTCAGGATTTGATCTAAGCCTTCAGGATCGACAAACTTCATTCCGGCGGCGCCCTGTATGAGAGGTTCATAAATGAAGCCGGCTAAATTCTCTTCAGAAATGGCCTTTTTGAGAAGCTCAAGGACCTCTGCATTGTTATTCCCGGTTGGCACAGGCAAACGAAGTACTTTCAAAAAGTGATCTTCAAAAGCTCCATTGTAAACCGAAAGTCCCGAAACCGACATGGCTCCAAAAGTGTCTCCGTGAAAACCCTCTTCAAAAGCCAGCAAGACCTTTCGGTCATTGCCCAGGTTATGGTGGTACTGCAAAGCCATTTTGATTCCCACCTCGGTCGCAGTAGAACCGTTATCACTAAAAAACAGCTTCTCCTGGTTGTTGGGTAGAATGTTGATCAGGGCTTCAGAAAGAGCAATTGCAGGTTCGTGGGTAAATCCGCTAAAAACCACCTGGTCGAGTTGTAGCATCTGGGCTGCAACTTTTTTTGTGATCTCTTCATTGCAATGACCATAAACTGCCGTGTACCAGCTTGAAATTCCATCTATATACTCCTTCCCGTTCTCATCATAGAGTATTGCTCCTTTTGCTTTGACAATCGCCAGCATATCTCCCGCGAGTTTGTGCTGTGTCAAAGGGTGCCAAAGGTGCTTTTTATCCCGCTGGGAGAGAGTTTCAGTCTTCATTTTTCTTCAATTTACTTCTGAATTTATCGGCATATTCCAAAACTACATTATGGTCAAAATAGGGTTCCTGGTCAATTCGTCCTATCACCGGCAGTCCTGTCATTTTTTTAATGATCTCTTCTGAAGAAGGATTTTCTTCTCCGCTAAAAATGATCCCTGCACAGGTAAGATTTCGGGATTTGAGCGCCTCCACTGTTAGTAAGGTGTGGTTAATACTACCCAGATAATGTTTTGAAACGATGATCACCTCATGATCGGGTTTGATAAGATCGGCGATGGTTTCTTTATCATTGATTGGCACCAAAAGGCCTCCCGCGCCTTCAATTACCAGTGAATTTTTGGTCTTTGGCTGCTTTATTTTTTTAGCTGATACCTTTACTCCATCTATCTCTGCCGCAGCATGCGGACTCATAGGAGTATTAAGTTCAAAAGCATTTTCATGAAAAACGCTCTTTTTGTTGGTGATAAGCCTCTTCACCTTGTGAGTATCTGAGTTTTCAAGGTCTCCCGCCTGGATGGGTTTCCAGTAATCGGCTTCAAGAGCTTCAGTAACTATTGCCGAAGCGATGGTTTTTCCGACTTCGGTCCCTATGCCGGTAATAAAATATGTTTGTTTCATCTTAAGTTAAATTTGTTGTTGCAGCTCGCGCAGTGGTATTCCCGCTTGATGTGCATGGGCAGCACATATACTAAAAAAGAGATGCAAAAAAAGAAGAGGGATTTTAAACTTTTGACGCTGGTAAAAAGCTGCACCTTTTCGCCGCCACACTTTGGGCAGGTGATCTGTACCCCTTCATCATCGATAGAATATTTACTGATGTCTTCCAGGACCTGCAGCGCCTTTTCTTCGTCTTCCTTTCTCACCCTAAGCTTTACACCACCAATGGCATTACTTACCAAAGGATCTGTGTCTATCGTGTGATTATCGGCCAGGAAAGTTTCAATCCCTTCGGCTTCAAGCCTGCCTTTGATTATTTGTGCTTCCGCCGAATACTGGAACACCGCAACGTTTGAAAAACTTCCTTTCATAACACCTTTTTTAAAACCTCAAGTAAGTCATTTATTTCTTCTTCAGAATTAAAGCTATGCAAACAAATCCGAAGCCGCTCGGCACCTTTGGGCACTGTTGGGGAAAGTATAGGCCGCACATCAAATCCATTCTCTGCAAGTGTTTTTGATGCCGCCTTCACCCGTTCATTCCCCGGTAGAATACAGCAGTGAATGGCAGAATCACTCTCCAAAAAATGCTTCTGAAATCCCCTTTTTGACACCTGAGCTTTGAAAAAATCAATATTCTCCTGAAGTCTTTGAACTTCAGTCGCACCTTCCCCCTGAAGCTCACTGTAAGCCGCAATAATTGTGGCAAGGGAATGCGGTGGCAGTGCAGTACTGTAAATAAGGCTCCGGGCGAAATTTACCAGGTAGTCTTTAAGTTCCTGAGCTCCCAAAATTGCAGCACCATGGGCTCCCATTGCCTTTCCAAAAGTTACCAGCCGGGCAAACACCCTCTCCTGCAGTCCTTCTTCAGCAATTATTCCTGCACCTTTTACTCCCACGGCATGGGCTTCATCCACAATTAAGAAACTTCCATTTTCTTCAGCAAGAGAAACCAGGGCATGAAGATCGGGAGAATCCCCGTCCATGGAAAAAATACTTTCGGTTACCAGAAACACCTCTCCTAAAAGGTCATTTTTGAGCCGGCTTATTTTCTTTTCCAGATCATCAAGATCGTTATGCCGGAATTTCACAGCTTTAGCAGCGCTCAACATGATTCCATCGCGGATAGAAGCATGTATGAGCTCGTCATATAAAATAAGATCTCCCTTTCCCGGCACAGCCGAAAAAAACCCCAGATTGGCATCATATCCCGAATTGAAGATAAGGGCAGCTTCGGCTTTATGAAAATTCGCTACTAATGCTTCAGCCGGGGAATAAAGGGCGTGGTTCCCTGTTAGCAGCCGCGACCCACCGGCTCCGTTTTTGAAAATTTCATTTTCTTCCAGAATCTTGTTTACCTTCTTGAAAAGAACCGGGCTCCGGGCAAATCCCAAATAGTCGTTCGAAGAAAAGTCTATGAGATCTTTAGAAAATTTTAATTCTCTAAAGGAGCCCTCACCTTTTCTCTTCTCGAGGCTTTTGCCTATTTTTAATGGTAATTTCGACATTGAAAGCTAAATTAAGAATATAAATGGAGCTACTGGAATTCGGCTATAGAATTGGTGCGGCATTATTGGCCGGTCTTTTTATTGGAATGGAAAGGGAAATACACAACAAGAATGCAGGATTAAAGACCAATGCTCTAGTTTCTCTTGGTGCTGCCGTTTTTGTTCTCACCTCACTTTCTTTTGCAGGAGATGATTATGTGGATACAACAAGGGTGATTGGGCAGGTCGTAACCGGTATAGGTTTTCTTGGCGCAGGGGTTATTCTTCATAAAGGAAATGTGGTACGGGGATTAACTACAGCTGCTACTGTTTGGTGTAGTGCCGGTGCAGGTTGTTTAGCCGCTATTGGACAATATTCAGAATTACTTTTGCTTGTAGGCGTAATTGTTTTTGTGAATGTAGTTTTTAATCCTGTGGACAGGTTTATTGCACGGCTATTTGGGCACAGTGATGATGAGAAGATCGATGATTAATGTGTCTCCTGATCATTATCCATATTACGGGGCAGACTAATGTTTTTACCCGTTTTTCTATATTTCCCCTCCAGGTCATCCATAACAGATTTCTTCCACAGCTTGTTTCCTTTGATATATGATGCTTTCCCAATAAGATGTGCACCTACGGGCGCCGTCAATAAAATGAAGATTATAACGGCTATAACCCGGGTTGTGGTGGAAAGATCATTAAAATAAATAGCCGAGGCTACTAAAATGAGTCCAATGCCTAAAGTCGCAGCCTTGGTAGTAACCGCCATGCGAAGGTAAGTATCTGGCATACGCAGAATACCAACTCCCGCGAGCAGTACGAAAAGAGTTCCCAAAGTTGCAATTATTCCTATGATTGTATCTACTATCATTCGTCCCTGTTCTTTCGTTTCTGAATATAAAATGAATACGCCACAGTTGCCAAGAACCCAATAAGAGCCAGGATCAAAGCAATATCCAAAAATGTGGGTTGGTGAGAAAGTATGCTGTAAACGGCAATAATCCCAATTCCAATGGTCACCAGAAGATCTACCGCCACTACCCTGTCGGAAATGGTTGGTCCCTGAAAGAACCTGTAGAACACCAGCAGGATCGCAAGTGATAATGCCGGAAGGATAACAAAGTACAGGTAATTATCTAAGGTCATGATGAGATCTCTATAATGCGTTTTTCAAATCCGTTCTTGATGTCCCGAATGAAATCTTCCCTGTTCGTAATATACATGGAGTACACGTAAAGAACTTTTTTATCTTCTGAAACATCCAGGCTAAGCGTTCCGGGAGTAAGGGTGATCATATTTGCCAGAAGAGTGATCTGTCCATCGGACTTTACATCGAGGGGTACTCCTACAATTCCCGGCGTCATATGTAATTTTGGAGTACCCACTTCCCAGGCTACCTGTACGTTTGCTTTTATAAGCTGGTACAGAAAATAGAAAAAGAAGCTAATAAGCCTTGGTACGAGCCTAAAATACCTGGCCCGGCCACCGCCCCGGGTGATCACAAAAAGTACAAAATAACTCAGGAAAAAACCAAAGAAAATATTGGCAAAAGTGAAGCTTCCGGTAAGAGCTACCCAAATAAATGTAAGAAGTAAGTTTGCCAAAAACCGGTTTTTCATCTTCTCTTATTTTCTTAATACTGTGTTTATATATTCCTGGTTATCCATAAGTTCAAATGCTATCCTTTCGGCTAAATTCTGAATATTTCCTGCACCAAATCCCAGGTACAGAGTCACAAAAGTCAGGAAGATTATAGGAGCCAGCATTTGTGTTCGCTTCACTCTGCTTAACTTATTAAAGTACGGAAAATTTCTCACTTCAGGTAACTTCTCACCGGTCTTCCAGAACACTTCTCCCCACAATTTTACAATTACAAAAAGTGTAATAAAACTCGCGAACAGAATAGCGGCGATAACAATAAAATTCTCTGTATTCCAGCCTTCAGAAATAAGAGAAAGTTTAGGCCAAAAGCCGGACAAAGGAGGTACACCCACCAAGGAGAAAAGGGGCACTGCAAACAAAAGGCTCAGCTTTGGATATTCTGCATAAAGCCCCCCCAGCTTTCTAATATTGTGATTTGCCTTAATTTTATAAATCACCCCACTTACCATGAACAGGTTTGTCTTTACCATGATGTCGTGGATAAGGTAAAATATAGCTCCTGTTATGGCTACTTCGGTCATCATTCCAAGACCAGCGATCATATAACCTATATGGCATATTACGAGGTATGAAAATATTTTACGAATGTTGTTCTGTACGATCGCACCCACGGCGCCGCTAAACAGCGTTAGAACCGCTACAGCAAGAAGAACGTTCTCAAGGAATGGATCTACTTCAAAGATGAGGGTAAAGACCCTTATCAAGGCATAAACCCCTACTTTGGTTAAAAGCCCCCCAAAAATAGCCGAAACAGCCGAAGGCGGGGTATGATATGATGCCGGCAGCCAGAAATAAAGCGGAAACAGCGCAGATTTAATTCCGAAGCCAACCAGGAAAAGCAGGGCATTTACCTGTACAAGCGTACGATTTTCTACCGCAGCCACTTTTGAGGCAAGATCGGCCATATTAAGGCTTCCGGTAAGTCCATACAAAACAGCGATAGCAGTAAGGAATATAATTGACGCAAGGATATTAAGGGTGAAATATTTTACCGCTCCTTCCAGCTGTGCCTTTTCTCCTCCTATGGTGAGCAGCACAAAGGAAGTAATGATGATAATTTCAAACCACACATAAAGGTTGAAAATATCCCCGGTGAGAAAGGCACCGTTAAGCCCAAGTAACAAAAAGTGATAAATGGGGAAAAATCCGAATTTGAGACGGGCGGAGATGACAGAGCCTGCCGAGAAGCTGGAAACAGCCAAGCCGGCAATAGCTGTCAATAAAACCAGGGTCGCTGCGAAGGTGTCGGCTACAAAAGTAATTCCGAAAGGTGCCTCCCAGTTTCCCGACTGTATGGATTGGGTTCCATTCTGCCACACCAGGACAAAAAGCCATACAGCCATACCCAGGTTAACAACACTCCCTATTATACTTATAACTCTCTGCCACTTAATCCTGCTCCAAAAGAACATCAAGACGATCGCCAGGAGCATTTGAATAACAAGGGGATATATAACTAACTGTTCGATCATGAGTATTCGTCTGTTGCATTCATTTCATCAAGATCATCTGTCTTTACCACTTTATGCGCCCTTTTCACAAGAACTATGGCGAAAGACTGCAAACCAAAACTAATTACAATGGCTGTAAGAATAAGGGCCTGCGGAAGCGGATCTGAGTACGCTTCAAGAAACACTTTTGAATCTGCCGGAATTATTGGTGGTGCACCCTTGGCAATACGCCCCAGCAGAAAAATAAGCAGGTTGGCACCATTCCCCAGCAGGATAATCCCGATGATGAGCTTCACCAGGCTACGCCTAAGGATCATATAAATGCCCGCAGCGTAAAGAGTACCAATCATGATCGCTAAAAGTATTTCCATAGTTTAAGCAGATTCAGATATTGTGAATATAATGGTGAGGGTTACTCCAATAACTACCAGATAAACCCCGATATCAAAAAATAAAGCCGATCCAAGGTTTCCCACGATGGGCAAATGATGTGGGTACCATATTCCCGTCATTAAAGGCTTATTAGCAAATACGATGGGTGATATACCACTCAGGAAGGATACTGTCAATCCCGCAGGCATAAGAAATCCCGGATGGAAGCGTATGAGCTTTCGTGTATCTTCAAGGCCATTTGCGAAGGCATGAAGCACAAATGCGATTGAGGCAATCAATCCACCTACAAATCCTCCACCGGGTAAATAATGACCCCGCAACAAAATGAAAACCGAAAACACAAGAAGCAACGGCAACATATAATTTGAGGCGGTACGTAATATTATCGTTTTCATGTTCTAATCTTTTAATTCCCTGTCATCTCTTCTTAACCTTAACTTCAAAAGGCTGAATACACCAATAGCTGCTATAGTAAGTACCGAGATCTCCATTAAAGTATCAACACCCCTAAAGTCAACCAGGATCACGTTTACAACATTCTTTCCTTTTGCCAGTACATAGGCATTGTCCGCATAGAAATTGCTTACCTCCTTATTAACCGGTTCACTAAGTACTTCAAGCGCAATTAAGGTTATCAGGACTCCAAAAGAAACAGAAAGAATTCCATCTATGGCCTTCATCCTGTAATCTGAAATCGATAAGTATTTTGGCAAACTTGACAATACCAGCACAAAGAGAATCACGGTAAGAGTATCAATTGAAAATTGTGTCATGGCAAGATCCGGGGCGCTGTAAATCACGAACATAAGGCATATAGTATATCCCACAACTCCCATAGCTACCACAGCTGTCAATCTTGACCTGGCTCCCACAACAAATAATACTGCCAGGAACATGATCCCCATAATGATCATT
Organism: uncultured Flavobacteriaceae bacterium; assembly: GCA_963709775.1. Lineage (GTDB taxonomy): Bacteria > Bacteroidota > Bacteroidia > Flavobacteriales > Flavobacteriaceae > Salinimicrobium. The sequence goes on from CAVPXS010000007.1 coordinate 127,591, forward strand.
TCATAATAGGTCATCCTTGAAAAAGAGGAAAAATCTATTGGAATTCCGTCATGTTTTGTAAACAAAGAATAACCCACAAGAACCACCAGGAACAGGATTATGGTCGAAACATAATTCCGAAGGAATCCATTTTGAAAGATCCGGGTCCACCAGTTCGAAAATGCTTTAAAAAGATTTCCGAAGTCGGTAATAAGGGTAAGAGGCGCAATAAAATCTAATTTGGCAATTCCTCTCTCTTTGCTTCGGGATGGTTTCACGGTTAAGTAAAGCACAAATCCTACTGCAAGCGTTAAAGCACTTAACCCAAGTACAAGATTAAATCCATGCCACAACTTTAGGTGCACTTCGCTCCCGGTCATTCCCACGGCGTCTACAACAGGTTTAATAAGGGGACCATCAATAAGGGCAGGAAAGATTCCCACGACCAATCCCAGCACCGCCAGAATCACGGGCGGAAGCCACATGAGAAAACTTGGAAGATGAATTTTTGAAAAATCTTCTGGAAGTTTTCCTGTAAAAGGCTTAATTCCCGCCACAAACCCTGCATATAACACAAGGATATTTGTTGCAATTGCGATTATGGTAAGCACAATAGACCAGGAGCCCATTTGCAGCGTTGATTCATAAACCAGATCTTTCCCCACAAATCCTACAAAAGGCGGCATTCCTGCACTGGAAAGGGCTGCCAGGAATCCGGCTATTGCCACGGGCAGCATTACTTTCCGCAGCCCGGCAAGGCGGGTAACATCACGGGTTCCGGCTTCATGATCTATGATCCCGGTAACAAGGAATAAAGTTGCTTTATAAAGCGCGTGAACAATAATATAGACCGCGGCGGCAGTTAGGGCATATTGGGTTCCCAGGCCAATTAGAAAAACCAGGATCCCAAGAACCGAAATAGTGGAATAGGCAAGTACTCCTTTGAGATCGGTCCTAAATAAGGTATGTACGGCAGCATAAAACATGGTTATGCCACCAACTATTATTAACGTAGTGTTCCAGATTTCTTCTCCTCCCAAAACCGGGCGTAAAACGCAACAACAGGTAAATCCCTGCTTTTACCATGGTGGCCGAGTGCAGGTAAGTAGATACCGGCGTGGGTGCTTTCATGGCTCCCGGAAGCCAGAAATGAAAAGGAAACTGTGCAGATTTTGTAAAGGCTGCCCCAAATATAAAAATGACGATCCAGAGGTAATATTCACTTTGAATTATAGTATCGCTTAGCCCAACCATTTCGGTAATGCTATAAGTACCTGCCACTCCTCCCAGTAAAAGGGCGCCTGCCAATAGCAAGAACCCGCCGGAGCCTGTGATGGCAAGAGCGAGAACAGCCGATTTTCTTGAAGCTTCACTGGTATTATTAAAGCCAATCAGGAAAAAGGAACTTATACTGGTAAGCTCCCAAAATATGAACATGGACAGCAGGTTATCACTTAGCACCAGGCCTAGCATGGCACCCATGAACATACCTAAATAACCATAAAACCTATCGAGATAATCGTGCCCTTTTAAATATGCCGCCGTATAAGCGAAGACGAGGAATCCAATCCCGGTGATCAACAGCGAAAACAAAAGGGAAAGTCCGTCGAGGGCGAAATTTAAGTTAAGACCCAGGGAAGGCACCCATTCAATATTTTGCCTTATCACTTCCCCACCGGATACCCGTGGCAGAAAAGAAAGGAAATATAAAAACAGTGCCAGTGGAACGAGCGAAGAAAGTACAGCAAGTTTACCTTTAAATAATTTCCCGGCGAAGACCAGGAAAATGGAAAAGATAAAACCTAAGAGTATAGCTGAAAGCATAGGGAACGTTCAATTATCTGGAAACACAAATATAGCAGGAAAAACTGAGGATTTAAACCCACAGAGACTTTTTACTATTGGGGAATTCCATTTCTTACTCAATTTATTACAAGAAAAACTCAGCTGAAATTGTCATTTTTGAATTTCAAAAAATAGAACAGCTTCAGCAGCAGAAATTTTTGATTCTGAAACTCAGTTACTTTGTAAAGCAACAGGGGTTTCTGCTCCTGCACAGGCAGATAGTTCCTTCAGGAGCAGCAGTCTGCTTAAAATTTTATATTTTCAGGCAAAATTTTTTATGCGAATTCTATTTCTTTTCCTCCTTTTGACTTCCGTAGGTTTTTCCCAAACCAACACCTACACAATTTCATTTGAAAATGCCGGGCATCACGAAGCAAATGTGAAGGTCACTTTTCCAGATCTTGAGCAGGACAGTTTGAGCGTTCGCATGAGTCGCACTTCGCCGGGTCGTTATGCCCTGCACGAATTTGCGAAAAATATTTATGGAGTTAAAGCAACCAATTCCAAAGGAGAAAAGCTGGAAATAATTCGACCAGATCCATATTCATGGACCATCACAGATCACGACGGAACAATAAACCTGGAGTATACCCTCTTCGGAAACAGGGCCGACGGGACTTATACGCAAATAGATCAAACTCACGCCCACCTCAATATTCCGGCGACTTTTATGTATTCTGAAGCCCTTAAAAAACGTCCTGTAGAAGTCACTTTTGACACCCGAAATCATCCTAATTGGAAGATTGCAACCCAACTGAAGCAGCTCGAAGGCAACAAATATTACGCTCCAGATCTTTATTACTTCATGGATAGCCCAACTGAAATTAGTGATTTCGATAGTCGGGAGTTTGAGATAGATGGAGAAGTGATAAGATTCATTTTACACCATCCGGGAACAGAACAGGAGTTCGACAAATACTGGGAGCAGGTGAAAGAAATAGTAAGGCAGCAAAAAGCCATTTTTGGAGAGTTACCGGACTTTGATTTTGGGGAGTACACTTTCCTGGCGTGTTATATGCCAAACGTCTCCGGTGACGGGATGGAACACAGGAATAGCACCGTTCTTACAGATGTCACCAGTCTTGGCGAAGGAGGAATGAAGGAAAATATTGGCACTGTCGCTCACGAGTTCTTTCATGCATGGAACGTGGAGAGAATACGGCCCGAATCTCTTGAACCTTTTGATTTTACTGAAGCTAATATGAGCGGAGCTCCTTTGGTTCGCCGAAGGTTTCACCAGCTACTACACTGGTGTTACTCTCGCAAGAGCAGGAATTCTAACGCCTGAAGAATATGTAAAAAGCCTCAACGGCACCTTTAACTACGTATGGAATTCTCCTGCAAGAGAGTTTTTTAATCCGGTGGAGATGAGTTATCAGGCGCCTTTTGTTGATGCTGCAGCTTCTATCGATCCTGTGAACCGGGAGAACACGTTTATCTCTTATTATTCCTACGGAAGTATGCTTGGGCTGGCCCTGGACCTACAGCTGCGTCGAAAAGGGCAAAATCTGGATGAGTTTATGAAGCTGGTATGGGAAACATACGGGGAACCTGAAGTACCTTATGAGCTTAATGATCTGCAAAATTTATTAGCGACTTATGCCGGAAAGGACTTTGCCGAATCTTATTTTGATGATTATATCTACAGCAGTAAAATGCCAGATCATGAAAAACTTTTTGCCGAAGTAGGACTACAAATAAAAAGGGATTCCAAAAATGCCTTTTTTGGAGCTTCAGTGAGAACAGATGATGACGGGTTTTATATTAGCGGCAATCCGTATAAAGGCTCCCCCGCCTATACCTCTGGCTTGAGTGAAGGAGACCGGATAATTTCATTAAATGGAATTGTCCTGGAGGAAGATCATTCATGGAAAGATGAATTCAGCAATTTTAAGCCGCAGGATACAATAACACTGGAGATTGAAAGATTTGAGAGGAAGATGAAGAAAACCGTGATCCTGGAAAAAGATCCAACTTACACTATTTCAATAGATCCAAAGGCAACCGCCATAGCCGTGAAAGAGCGGGAAACATGGTTGTCAAAAAAGTGATTTTTTGATGAGATTTTAGGTTGCGATTAGTGTTGGACTGAAGTCCTGTTTTAAGTCCGTGGGCTATCCTAATCATGCACATTAGTTCAAGGAACGAATATTTCACAAGGAGCTTTTAAAACAAAAAATTATTGTTTTTCAATAATTTATTTATATTTGTTATTGATAAACAATAATTTTTATTCAATGAAGGCTTTCAAATTTTTCAGGGTCGTACTCGCATTAGTACATCTCATCTTATTGATTTTTCTATTTTTCGCCTCAATATTTTTGATGTATATTTTAGCTGGCGGAAGTATTAATTATCCCTTTGAATTAGGTCCCGACATCGTGCCAGATTCAAAAACTTCCCTCATAAGCTTTCTCATCTTCTTTTTGATCGTTACAGGTGGCTATTTTTATTTCTTCTCCATCCTGCGAAAACTTGCTCAAAGTATGGGCGGGAAATTATTTACCAAAGATCAGGTAAGAGGCTTGAGGTATGCCGGACGCTTATTGATCTTTATTACCATAATCGAAAATTTTCTTGCGTTCATTATTTCAATACCATTTACTGAAATTAACATAGGTTTCTCTTTTTCTGAGATGTTGTTATACACAGGTTTTGGATGTTTCTTACTGGTTTTAGGGGAAGTCTTTGCCAGAGGAAAGGTGTATAAGGAGGAAAACGAATTAACAGTATAATAATATGAAACAACCAATTCTTTTAAAGACCATTCTGGATATCTGCTTTATTCTTCTCGCATTTTCCTTTTTAGGTGCAGTTATCTTTTTTACACTCACACTAACCCAGGGAGAAAGTTTTTACCCTATTACAGTAAACGGAAATGTACTTACGGAATTTACACCATTAACAATAATTCTCGTTTCAGCAGAATTGATAATTGGAGGATTGATACTATACACGGTTTTTATCCTGAGAAAACTGGTAAGGAACTTCTTAAAAGGAAAACTTTTCACCCGTTTCCAGATCGCCACTTTAAATATGGTGGGACAGCTCATCATTCTTATTACCATTGCACAGGGAATTATAGATTTTCTGGGAAAAATCCTGATCGATTCCACAGTGGGAATTAACTTAGGGGTGGAGTTTTCCTTTGGTTCATTTTGGTTTATCCTTGCCATTGGTTTATTCTTTATCTACCTCAGCAAAATCTTTCAGAATGCAAAAGATTTAAAGGAAGAGAACGAATTAACGGTTTAAGGTTATGTCAATTGTTATCAACTTAGATCTAATGCTCGAAAAGAGGAATATGAAAAGTAACGAGCTCGCTGAAAAAATTGGGATCACCACAGCTAACCTATCCATTTTAAAGACCGGCAAAGCCAGGGCCATTCGGTTCTCGACTTTGGAAGCAATTTGCGAGGAACTGGATTGTCAACCGGGAGATATTTTAGAATATAAAAAAGAGGATTAGGGAGGTTTATAGCGTTTCCGGGACTATCACTTCGGTATAGAACCTAACCTTTAAAAACAAAAAAACCTGTTGCTTTCACAACAGGTTTTTTCTATTATAATTTGTTCAGCTTAATCGGCCAGAACAATGACTTTGTTGTCTTTCATCTCAATTACCCCACCTTCTACAGGAAGAACCAGGATTTTACTATCGGCTGAATCTCTTGTGAAACTCTTTGACAGATCTTCTGAATTCACGGGATGAGAGTGAGTAAAGACTTTAATTTCTCCTTTAGAAAGCACCGAAACGATAGGAGCGTGATTGTTCAACATCTGGAACTGCCCTTCAACCCCGGGTACGCTTACTGAATCAACTTCTGCGCTAAGCAAAACGGCTTCAGGAGTAACTATTTCTAAGTACATAATTTTCTAAATTACAAATTTCAAAATCCCAAATTCCAAGAGTTTGTTCCTTTGGAATTTGGAATTTGTGTATTGGGATTTCTCCGCTTATGCTTCAGCTAACATTTTCTCACCGGCTTCGATAGCTTCTTCGATAGTTCCTTTAAGGTTAAAGGCAGCTTCCGGAAGGTGATCAAGTTCACCATCCATGATCATATTGAATCCTTTAATGGTGTCCTTAATATCTACAAGCACTCCTTTAAGACCGGTAAATTGCTCGGCTACGTGGAATGGCTGAGAAAGGAAACGCTGAACACGTCTTGCACGCGATACAGCAAGTTTATCTTCTTCAGAAAGCTCTTCCATACCAAGGATGGCGATAATATCCTGAAGTTCTTTATATCTCTGTAGTAACTCTTTTACTCTCTGAGCACAGTCATAGTGATCTGATCCAAGAATATCGGCAGTAAGAATCCTGGAAGTAGAATCTAATGGATCCACTGCAGGATAAATACCAAGCTCGGCAATCTTTCTTGAAAGTACGGTTGTTGCATCAAGGTGGGCAAAGGTCGTAGCAGGCGCAGGGTCTGTCAAGTCATCTGCAGGTACGTAAACCGCCTGTACAGATGTAATAGATCCATTCTTGGTAGAAGTAATACGCTCCTGCATCGCACCCATCTCTGTTGCAAGTGTAGGCTGATATCCTACCGCAGATGGCATACGTCCAAGAAGTGCAGATACCTCAGAACCTGCCTGGGTGAAACGGAAGATATTATCTACGAAGAAAAGAACATCTTTCCCCTGTCCTTCCCCGGCACCATCACGGAAATATTCAGCAATGGTAAGTCCAGAAAGAGCAACACGTGCACGTGCTCCGGGAGGCTCATTCATTTGTCCAAAAACGAAAGTTGCTTTTGAATCAAGTAAAGCTGTTTTGTCAACTTTTTCAAGATCCCAACCTCCATCTTCCATGGAGTGCATAAAGTCATCACCGTATTTAATAATACCAGACTCAAGCATCTCTCTCAAAAGGTCATTTCCTTCACGTGTTCTTTCCCCTACTCCTGCGAATACAGAAAGACCACCGTGACCTTTTGCAATGTTGTTAATTAATTCCTGGATCAAAACGGTCTTACCAACCCCTGCACCTCCAAAAAGGCCAATTTTACCTCCTTTTGCGTAAGGCTCAATTAGGTCAATTACCTTGATCCCGGTAAATAATACTTCTGTAGAAACAGACAGATCTTCAAATTTAGGCGCTTCACGGTGAATTGGAAGACCTTTCTCATTTGCCTTAGGTAAGTTCCCAAGACCATCAATAGCATCCCCGATCACATTGAACAAACGACCAAAAACTTCTTTCCCGATTGGCATCTGGATAGGAGCTCCAGTCGCAAGCACTTCAACTCCACGGCTCAAACCATCGGTAGAATCCATAGAAACTGTTCTTACTGTGTCTTCACCAATATGAGACTGCACCTCAAGGACCAAAATGGATCCATCTTTCCTGGCAATCTCAAGAGAATCATAGATTCTTGGCAATTCAGCATTCTCTGAGTCGAACTTTACGTCAACCACAGGACCAATAACCTGTGCAACTTTACCTGTAACTTTAGACATTATCTATTCCTTTAATATTGTGTGTTTTTATAAATAACTAAAAAAGAACCAGTAACAACTTTTGTAAAATGACGAAAAGCCATTGCCTTTTTCAGGCTGCAAAGATAGTTTTTTTGTCTAAAAGTCTATAAGAGAAATAATAACTTTTTTATCAAAGCCAACTACCAGAGCTCCTGTTAGAAAAAATACATACCCAAAACACCTTTTTTGGCCTTTTTATAAGAAAAATGGACCGAAAATTGCCTACTTTTAGTTCATTAGTCCTGGCTCAAGAAACCAGGAAATGCAGACATGATAAAAATTGCTGAAACATATTTTTTTCGGGCTATTCTTTTCCTGATCATATTTTTAAATATATATGGGGTCCTGGATTTCTATATTCCCAACCTCAAGAAAAGTTTTGCTCTTCTAATCTCCCTACTGGTTTCGCATTTGCTATCCCCCAGCTTTAAGTTCATTCAAATTAAAGGCGTGAGCAGGATACAGATCAAATGGTTATTTTTACGAAAACCGCTGGTTTTTAACTGCTAAATAAAAAAAAGGATGCTTTTAGAAAAAGCATCCTTTTTTTTATTTAGGTTCATTTGATCACCAAAAAGTGATCATTGAATATTATTCCACTGTAACAGACTTAGCCAAATTCCTTGGTTGGTCTACGTTTTTACCAAGCATAACTGCAATGTGGTAAGAAAGCAACTGTAAAGGTATAGTGGTCAAAAGTGGCGTAAGAGACTCAATGGTATCGGGCACTTCGATTACATAATCTGCAAGATCACGAACACTTGTGTCACCTTCGGTCACGATCCCTATGATCTTACCCTGTCTGGATTTGATCTCCTGGATGTTACTTACCACCTTTTCATAATGTCCTTTTCTGGTAGCGATCACCACTACAGGCATCTCTTCATCTATAAGCGCAATAGGCCCGTGCTTCATTTCGGCAGCAGGATAACCTTCAGCATGAATATAAGAGATCTCTTTAAGCTTTAAAGCTCCTTCCAGGGCAACAGGGAAGTTAAACCCACGGCCAAGGTAAAGGCAGTTACGGGCATCTTTATATTTTAAGGCAACTTCCTTAATATGCTCATTTGCTTCTAATGCCACTTCGATCTTCTGCGGAATTGTTTCCAGCTCCTGCAGGTGCATGTGAAAATCTGTATTGGAAATAGTCCCTTTAGCTTTAGCCAGCTTAAGGGCTATAAGGGTAAGGACGGTAATTTGCGTTGTAAAGGCTTTAGTTGAAGCTACTCCAATTTCTGGCCCTGCATGTGTATAAGCACCTGCATTGGTCTCTCTGGATATTGAAGATCCCACTACATTACAAACACCAAAAACAAAAGCTCCTTTTTCTTTGGCCAGTTTGATGGCTGCCATAGTATCGGCCGTCTCCCCACTTTGGGAAATAGCGATCACAATATCATCTGAATTAATAATAGGATTTCTATACCTAAATTCTGAAGCATATTCTACTTCCACAGGAATTCGGGCAAGATCCTCAAAAATATATTCAGCTACGAGTCCGGCATGCCATGAAGTTCCGCAGGCGACAATAACTATTCTTTTTGCATTTAAAAAACGCTCCAGGTTGTCATCGATTCCAGCCATGCGGATTAATCCTTCTTCGGCATTTAACCTTCCACGGTAAGTATCCTTTATAGCACTTGGCTGCTCATAGATCTCCTTAAGCATGAAATGATCAAAATGGTTCTTCTCAATTTGCTCAAGGTTTAACTGTAACTCCTGGATGTAAGGATCAACAAGGGAGTCATCTTTGATCTTTCGAACTTTAACTCCTTTGTCACGTCTTACAACTGCCATCTCGCCGTCTTCCAAATAAATGGCATTGTTCGTAAATTCAATGAATGGAGAAGCATCTGAAGCAATAAAATACTCATCTCTCTCCAACACCTATGGCAAGCGGGCTACCCAAACGGGCCACTACGATCTCGTTTGGTTTTTGTTTATCAAAAACAGCAATAGCGTATGCTCCCACAGTTTGATTAAGGGCGATCTGTACTGCTTTCCCAAGCTTAACATCCTCCTTTTTTATAACATCCTCAATAAGGTTGACCAGAACCTCAGTATCAGTATCTGATTCAAATTTGTAACCACGCTTGGTCAACTCTTTTTTAAGACTCTCATAATTTTCAATAATCCCATTGTGAATGATCACAAGATTACCGGAATTTGACAGGTGCGGGTGCGAGTTCACGTCATTTGGCACCCCATGAGTTGCCCACCTGGTGTGACCAATTCCCAGCGTTCCCGAAGTATTATCAAGTTCGCTCTCCATTTTTGCCTTTAAGATCGGCAACCTTCCCTTTAGTCTTACTAACTTTTAAATCTTTCTCGTCATACAGTGCAATACCAGCACTGTCATATCCTCTGTACTCAAGTCTCTGAAGACCCTTTAGCACGATTGGGTAAGCCTCTCTATGGCCTATATACCCTACTATTCCACACATAATCTAACTCTTTGGTTCTGTATAATAAATTTTCAACTTGAGGCGCTTGTCCTCATCTTGTGCATTTGGGCCGTAAAGAACGGTTGCTTCCGGAGTGATCAAAGCACTACCGGGTACCCTTTCTACCTCAGGATTTACTGCAGGAAGCACCATATATGTAGAAATTAAATTGATATTTTGTGTTACTACCAATCCAAGTTTCACATTAGTTGAATCCCTGTTTAGAAGTTTATCGATATGGTTGGTGATCCTTATTTTATAACTAACTCCATTTCCGTTTTCATCACGGGTCAATGGCTGCAGATGCCCGTTATTTGATATTGAAGTTGTTTTATTGGCCTGCCCGGGAGAATCCAGGATGTAATCGGCCAAAATTGTATTATTATCAAGGTCGTACAAATAGAGCCTCTCTGCTTCATCAACATCACCTACTTCGTTGCGGTTCACAAAAAACTCGAGATTGGCTTCATTTATAAGCCAATCGTTCTCACGCAGAAACTCCAGTTCATCAGAAACTCCATCATTATCGGCATCGGGCCCGGCAAATAATTCAATTATTGCCATAGCGCCTTCACCTCCTTTTAAATAAAGATTTTCGTCGTCAAATTGTGGGGCTTCCTGTTCGAAAGTATTGACCCGCACCCCGCCAAAATCAAGTTCATAAGATCTTCTCACCTCAACCATGTCCTCAACATCACCATCCTCGTCAACATCTGTCACATCAACAACGCGTGTCTTATAATAAATGGTTATTCCCGCATCTCCCTGAAGCAAGTTAAGCAACATCATCGTGCCACCGCTGTTTACCTGATCGGCCTTTAAATAAATTCCTCTAAAGTAATTTTTGAAGCTGCTTTGATTAAGTAAAGCCGAACTTCCCGCCTGGTCCAGGATCTTATTCTGAAAAAAGTTATTATCAAGCTTTAACCTTAAGGCAGGTGCTTTTCTCACAGTATCTGTCACCCCTGCTTCATCTACAGGATATTCGACCGTTTCTTCGGCCGAAGGGACAAAGCTTTCATTTTCGTAAAGTGCTTCAGGATTAATATTACTCATGATCTTTGGCTCCAGATTAGAATAATATCTCTGCGACTGCTCAAAATCTTCTTCAGGATCGAAGTCGTTTAAAAAGTACCCCGATTCATAAACTGAAAGACTGATAGGAGAACTTCCGTAAATAGAATCAAGAGCATACGTCACCTCCTCATCCACCATAGTTTCATGAGAAAAATAAGGAATTGCAAGGACCACACTGTCAACTACCGGCTCTGTTCCAAAAGACGGGTTGGGAGTGGAAAGCAGCACGTTTGACAGCACACTGGCTTCCTGAGTACCAAATACCTCATCCTCATAAACTCCCAGGAGGTTAAGTGGTAATCCATTGGTTTGTACCGGAGGAAGATCATAAGAATGAGCAGAGAGCAACGCATCATCATAAAGATCGGCATTAAATCCAGGCTCTCCAATAACACTGCTACCTATGGTATCAAAATCGTCTTCGCAAGCAATTAGCGAAATAACAACAGCTACAACTGTTGCCATTCTCAACATTGTATTCTTTAAATTCATCAAATTTCTTCTAATTATGATAATACCTTGTTGGTATAGAATTCCTGATAAGCCTGGGCAAATTCTTCCCTGTTCTTATAATCCAGTACTGGCTTATCAAGTTTACTTAAATATTTTTTTAGTTCATCAGGAATATCATCTCCTGCAATCACAACAGCATCAGAATTATCTACAGCTGTTTTCATGATATTAACGTAGGTTGGCTTCTTTAAGTGTTTAACCTGTTCATTTTCCAGACCATCAAATAATACTTTCTTGTGCATTTGATTATCTAACGCACCTTCAAAGTCCTGATTGTATACCGAAGTCACAATTTTTGCCTCATTAAACAAGGGCTCATTGCCATAGTAGTTGCGAAGGTAAAGTGGCAGCAAGGAAGACAACCACCCGTTCACATGGATAATATCTGGTGACCAGTTGAGTTTTTTTACTGTCTCGATTACCCCTTTTGCAAAGAATATGGCTCTTTCATCATTATCGGGAAAAAGATTCCCCTCTTCATCTGTAAGGGTCGCTTTTCTTTTAAAATAATCCTCATTATCTATAAAATACACCTGCATCCTTTCCTTCGGAATTGACGCAACCTTTATTATAAGTGGCATATCCAGGTCATTAATGACCAGGTTCATACCAGATAGCCTTATAACTTCATGAAGCTGATGCCTCCTTTCATTTATGTTCCCAAAACGCGGCATAAAAATGCGGATTTGTCCACCCTGGTTATTAACCATTCTGGGGGCTTCAAAAGACATAGATGAAATTTCTGTTTCGGGTAAGTAGGGAATAACTTCAGATGATACGTACAATATCCTCTTATCTTTCATAGGATCACTTTAAATGCTGTTGTAAAATAAAAACAAGCAAAAATACAAAATTTTATGCAGATTGCCAGTATTATATTAAGTTTGCAGGCCCTTAATTTTGGAATAAGATGCAGATTTTAAAGGAGAAGGAAGCTCTAAAAAAGCAAATTAGAGCTCTCAAAAATGACCAGAAGAGCATAGGTTTTGTCCCTACAATGGGTGCATTGCATGAGGGCCACCTCTCCCTAATCAAACAAGCTCTTTCTACCTGCGATAAAGTAGTAGTGAGTATTTTTGTCAATCCCACCCAGTTTGATAATCAGGACGATCTTCAAAAATATCCACGCACCCTGGATGAGGATGTAGAGCAAATAAAAGAAATAAGTGAAGAAGTTATTGTCTTTTCCCCTCCTGCGTTTGAGATGTATGGTGAGATTATATCTTCGGAAGAGTTTTCTTTTGACGGGCTGGAACACCAAATGGAAGGGAGATTCCGCGAGGGGCATTTTAACGGCGTAGGCACCATTGTAAAAAGGCTTTTTGAAATGGTTGAGCCCGATAAAGCCTTTTTTGGAGAAAAGGATTACCAGCAGTTACAGATAATTAAAAAACTGGTGGAAAAGCAGGACTTGAATGTCGAGGTGATTGGCTGCCCAATTTTCAGGGAGACCAGTGGATTGGCAAGAAGCTCCCGCAATGAAAGGTTGAGCCCGAAGGAGCGACAAACAGCTGCTTTTATTTACGAAATCCTGCAACAGGTAAAGAACGAATTTGGCACAAAAAGTGCAAAAGAGATAAGCACCTGGGTGGCAGAAAGATTTAAATCACAACCCTCCCTGGTCCTTGAGTATTTCGAAATAGCCAATGCAGATGATCTGGTGAGTATTCAGGAAGAAGACAGGAGTAAAAAGTATCGTGCCTTTATTGCCGCGTATTCAGGCGATATCAGGTTAATAGATAATATAGCTTTAAATTAAAAGTATGCAAATCCACGTTGTTAAATCAAAAATTCATCGCGTAAAAGTAACCGGAGCAGACCTCAACTACATCGGCAGTATTACTATTGATGAAGATCTTATGGATGCGGCCAATATCATTGAAGGTGAAAAAGTGCAGATCGTGAACAACAACAATGGCGAAAGACTTGAAACTTACGCTATCCCGGGGCCACGCAACAGCGGAGAAATCACCCTTAATGGCGCTGCTGCACGCAAAGTGGCAAAAGGAGATATCTTGATCCTTATCACATATGCTATTATGGAACTGGAAGAAGCAAAAAACTTTAAGCCATCCCTCGTTTTCCCAAACGAAGAAACCAATCTCCTCAATTAAATCTTGAAGAAAAAGCTTTTAAAGTTTTCAAAAACTTTTCTCCCCCTGTTGTTGGGGATTTTTCTTATTTGGTATTCTCTTAGCAGTGCAACTCCCGCCGAACGCGAGGAACTGTGGAATAATATTCTTCTTGCCGACCTAAAATGGGTTTTCTTGAGCGTTTTTTGCGGAATACTATCTCATCTTTCACGGGCTTATCGCTGGAAGTATTTACTGGAGCCATTGGGATACAAACCCCGCCTGGCCAACAGCTTTATGGCCGTAATGGGAGGATATCTGGCAAACCTGGGGGTACCAAGATCCGGAGAAGTATTACGGGGTGCAACGATTTCTACTTATGAAAACGTCCCGTTTGACAAGGCCTTTGGTACTATAGTTTCAGAAAGAATTGCCGACCTTGCAATGGTCCTAATCATTACAACCTTTGGATTTCTTATTCAAACTGAAGGGTTGGTCACCTATTTTCAGGATAATGACATCAATCCATTTATTTCCATTGGAATTTTCCTTCTCCTGGTTATTTTAGGGGTTACCCTTCTCAACCTGGTAAGACGATCGGGTCATCCATTTATGGTGAAAATAAAAGATTTTGCCCGGGGTTTATTAGAAGGTATGCGCAGCATCGTGAGGATGAAAAAGAAAAAAGAATTTGTTCTCCACACCATCTTCATCTGGGCAATGTACCTGTTGATGTTCTACCTCATAAAGTTTGCAATTCCCGAAACGAATTCTCTATCAATAGCAGGGTTCATGGCGGCTTTTATAGTCGGGACATTTGCCATTACCACCACCAATGGCGGCATAGGCGTCTACCCTATTGCAATGGGTGCCGTACTGTTGCTTTTTGGTATAAATCAACAGGCAGGTGAGGCATTTGGATGGATCATGTGGGGCTCTCAAACCTTGATGGTAGTGATCCTCGGGGGACTTTCCTTCTTAATTCTCCCCATTTACAATCAAAAGAAATAATATCTATATTGCTTTAGGAAAAAAACCTATTGCATATGAAGAAATTATACTTATTTATCCTCTTTTTTTTAGCTGTACAGTTAACTTTTTCTCAAACCATTTACAAGACGATTAACTCTTCGAAACTGGGAAAACAACGGGAACTGAAGATCCAATTACCCAGGGACTACGATCAAAATACCGCCAAAAAATATCCGGTGATCATTGTTCTCGACGGCGACTATCTCTTTGAGCCAATGGCAGGGAATGTTGATTATTATTCCTATTGGGATGAAATACCCGAATCTATAGTAGTAGGCGTGAACCAGGTGCGCAGCAGGAATGATGATTGCCTTTATAATCCCAAGACTTTTCTGCCGGAAAAAAATGGAGCCCAGTTCTTTGAATTTCTTGGTATGGAGTTACTTCCATTTATTGACAACACCTACCGCACATCAAAGTTCGTTGCTATTGCAGGTCACGATTATACCTCGAATTTCATCAATTATTATCTTTTTAAACCCGATCCGCTTTTCCACGCATATATCAACTTAAGCCCCGATCTAGCTCCCGAAATGAGCAACAGGCTTGTTGAAGCACTTTCAACAGCCGAAGCTCCCCGGTGGTTTTACCTGGCTACCGGTTCAAATGATGTGCCCGACCTAAAAAAGAACATTAGAGCACTGGACCAACAACTTTCCCTGATAGAAAATCAAGATGTCCATTATCGTTTTGATGATTTTGATGCTGCCACTCATTACACCCTTATTGGAAACGCACTGCCAAGAGCCCTGGAACATATCTTTTTAACCTATAAACCAATAAGTCTTAAGGAATATGATGAACTGGTCATAATGGATGATTCTGCCTTTGATTATCTGATAGAAAAATACGAGGTAATCAATAACAATTTTGGTGTTGAAAAGCTGGTTAGAATTAATGACTTTCTAGCAGTTGGTAAGGCCCTGGAATACCGGGAAAGATGGGATGACCTGGAAAGACTGGGTGATCTTGCACAAAAACAATACCCGCACATGGCCCTGGGGGATTACTATCTCGCCCGTTCCTATGAAGCAAACGGAAGACCAAAAAAAGCCATGAAAACATACCAGAGTGCCTACGGCAAAGAAGAGGTTGCCTTTGTTACCATTGATTTTATGCTCAAAAAAGCTGACTTAATTAAACAGGATTTCGGTTATTAGCAGCTCATTTGAAGTAACTCCCTAATGGCAAAACCCAAGACTCTGTATTACTGTCAAAATTGTGGTGCGCAGCACAGCAAATGGCAAGGCCAGTGCAATTCCTGCCGCGAATGGAATACACTTGTCGAAGAAGTGATCCAAAAAACCGAGAAAAAACCCTGGAACAGCGAGGCAGCTCCAGACCTTCGGAAAACATCAAAACCGCTTAGAATTTCGGAAATTGAAGTTTCCAAAGAGGAGCGGCTCAAGACTAACAATCTTGAACTCGACCGGGTTTTAGGTGGCGGAATCGTTCCGGGCTCCCTTACCCTTCTTGGCGGGGAACCGGGAATTGGAAAAAGTACACTCCTACTGCAAATCTCCCTTAATTTGGCCTATAGGACACTTTATGTGTCAGGTGAGGAGAGCCAGCAACAAATTAAGATGCGGGCGCAGAGAATTAATCCAAATTCCGATAAGTGCTTTATTCTGACTGAAACGAAGACTCAGAATATTTTTCAGCAAATAGAAAAACTGGAACCCGAGATTGTCATTATAGATTCCATTCAAACCCTCCAAACCGATTATATTGAAAGCGGACCGGGCAGCATTTCACAAATAAGGGAATGCACAGCCGAACTTATCAAGTTCGCAAAAGAAACTGCTACTCCCGTTATCCTCATAGGCCATATCACGAAGGAAGGAAGTATTGCGGGACCAAAAGTCCTGGAACATATGGTAGACACGGTGCTTCAGTTTGAAGGAGATCGAAATCATGTCTACAGGATCCTTAGAGCTCATAAAAACCGTTTTGGCTCCACAAATGAGCTGGGTATCTATGAAATGCAGGGCAACGGACTTCGGGAAGTGAGCAATCCTTCAGAAATTCTAATATCAAAAAATGTAGAAGATCTTAGTGGTACAGCTATCGCCGCGACGCTGGAAGGGATGCGGCCACTCATGATCGAGGTACAGGCCCTGGTAAGCTCTGCGGTTTATGGCACTCCACAGCGATCGGCAACCGGTTACAACGCCAAGCGGCTCAACATGCTGCTGGCCGTTCTTGAGAAGAGAGCAGGGTTTAGACTGGGCGCAAAAGATGTATTTTTAAATATTACCGGCGGAATTTCTGTAGATGATCCCGCACTTGATCTTGCCGTAGTGGCAGCAATACTCTCCTCCAACGAAGACATTGCAGTACCCAAAGACATTAGTTTTGCTGCCGAAATTGGTCTGGCCGGCGAAATAAGACCGGTTACCCGGGTGGAACAGCGCATTCTGGAGGCAGAAAAATTAGGCTTTAGCAGCATAGTGGTTTCTGCTCAAAATAAGTTCCCGAAGAATAACTTTGGGATCAAAATTCAGAAAGTATCAAAAATAGAAGACGTGGTGAGTTATTTATTTGGGTAAAGCAGCCATATCTTCACCTTTAAAATTTAGTAGTAATGTCCGCCGAAAATGTCATTTTTGAAAAGCTTTCTCCCAAAGATCTTCAGGAGCTAAAGGAACTAAGCAGGAAAACGTTCACCGATGCCTTTGGCGCCGACAATAATCCCGATGATCTCGAAGCCTATCTAAATTCTGCTTTTGGAGAAGAGAATTTACGACTGGAGTTGTTGAATCCGCTTTCAGAGTTTTACTTCGGAAAAATTGAAGGTGAGACTGTGGGTTATTTCAAGATCAATCTTGGAGATGCACAAACAGATTTCCGGGAGGAAGACGCGATGGAACTGGAGCGAATTTATGTAAACAAGGCTTTTCAGAATAAAAAAATTGGGCAAAAGATGTTGGATGAAGTAATAGAAATGGCTGTACAGCGAAAAATGAGATACCTCTGGCTTGGAGTCTGGGAGAAAAACATTAGGGCCATCAACTTCTATCTAAAGAATAATTTTCAACACAGCGGCTCCCATCCTTATATGGTAGGCAACGATAAGCAAACCGATAAGATCATGAAGCTCTTCCTGTAAAAAACCTTCCAAAAAGGCCATTTTTGACCCTTCTTAATTAATAGGAAAAGGGAGAATTTTCATTCTCCCTTTTACAGCTTTTATCAAAGCTAAAAATATTGTATTTGCGGTGGACTACCTGTGTTCGGCAGCAACTTCATCGGTATCTTTCCTGTATTTAAGCATGGAGATACCAGCGATAAAAAAGATAAATCCCAGTATAGCCAATGCCCAGGGATTTAACATCAAGGCAAGACTACCAAAAATGCCTAATACACCCATTACTAATGCGATTGCACCACCAACTAACATTATAACTGCTAAGATCTTAATCATAACTTTAAGTTTTGGTTATAGGATAAAGTTAGAGAATCCGGCAAAATCAAGATATGAATTAACAGTTTCTAAAGAGAAAGTTTGTTAAAAGCAACATTATTTTATCATTTGGATATTGAAAAGCACATTTTGAAGTAGAACTCTTCAGAAATATTGACCATTGTGTATGATTTGTTAGACCTATTGGCACAGTTTCTGCCTTTAAACGGGCGTGAAAAAGAAAAAACTTCTCTATTTTATTAGCTTTTTACTGGCTTTTATCCTGATGCACTCATGTTCCCGGATGAACAACGCCAAAGATCTTTTCATTAAACCCACTGCAAAAGAAATATACGAGAGAGATTTTGCTCAAGATCCCGTCGCTCTTGCAGATTGGAAAATAGCTTCTGAAAAAGCCCTTTTTGACAGTATAGCTATATCCCTTCCTTATTCGGAAGCAGGAAATTTTTCAGCCACAACTTCCGAAGTCTATACTTACAATATCTCCCTAAATCCCGGGGAAAGGTTAAGAGTGGATGTAAATATGGATTCCTTAAACTCTCTTGTATTTTTGGATCTTTACCAACAGGAGATTGATTCAGTAATTGGTTATAAGCACCTTGAATCAGCCGATTTTGGAGAGGCCGAAATTCAGCATGAGGCAGAACAGCCGGGAATTTATAAGCTCCTTGTTCAGCCGGAGATTGGTGCGACTTCAGGCTTTCAGCTAAAACTTTCTAAAGAGCCTGTCTACACCTTTCCGGTAGTCGGAAAAAGGCAACACTGCAGTTCAGAGCTTTTGGGGTGCTGCGCGAGATGGCGGCAGGAGAAGCCACGAAGGAATTGACATTTTTGCACCCCGGGGAACACCTGTCCTTGCGGCTACCGAAGGAAGAATTTCTTCAACAGGAAATAAAGGTCTTGGCGGAAAACAGGTTTGGCTACGGGATAGCAAGCGGGGAAATTCACTGTACTACGCGCACCTGGATAGTATCATTGCCCGACCAGGAATGAGAGTAGCTCCCGGAGACACTCTCGGTTTTGTAGGAAATACAGGAAACGCCAAAACGACTCCGCCGCATCTCCATTTCGGCGATATATAAAGGCTTTCGTGGAGCGCAGGATCCATTACCTTACGTTTATCAATCCCCCGCCCCGGAAAATCTTACTCAAAAAATTACTGCAGAATACCTTTTGGCTACCGGCACTGCCAACCTTAGAAAAGGACCTTCTACCAAAGCAGAAGTTGCCTCGCAGGTAAGGAGCAATGACACCCTTAATTTCCTTGGAGAAACAAAGGACTGGTATCACGCAAGACTAAAGGATGAAAATTTCTTCATCCATAAAAGCCTTGCAAATCCTCTTTAAATTATTCAAATTCCGATTCTTCTAAAAGCCTGCTAATCTCATCCAGTTTTGGAGTTAAGATAACTTCAATCCTTCGATTCTTAGCACGACCCTCGGCAGTCTCATTTGAAGCAACCGGGGCATGTTCACCTCTTCCCGCAGCTGTGAGGTTCTGCGGATCAATATTCGCATTCTCTCGCAGCAATTGAACTATTGAAGTAGCACGTTTGGTTGAAAGATCCCAGTTATCTGTCAACTGGCCGCTGCCATTATAAGGTACATTATCTGTATGCCCTTCTATAAGAACAGCAATATCGGGATTTTGAGCAAGAACAGAGGCCAGCTGTTGTACTGCCCTTCTTCCTTCGGAGCCCACAGCCCAGCTACCCGAGCTAAACAAAAGCTTGTTTTCCATGGACACATAAACTTTTCCATCCCTCTGCTCAACGGTTAATCCTTTTCCTTCAAAATTCACCAGAGCCTTGGAAATGGCATTTTTGAGGGCATTCATTTTTGCATCTTTTGCCGCAATCATACTCTCCAGCTCATCTACACGCTTAGAACGTGCCGCAAGATCTTTCTCTAGTTTTTCAAGACGGGTCTTTTCGGCAAGTAGTGCTTGTTCCTTTGCGTCCAGCTCTGCCAGAAGCTGTCGGTTCCTCTTTGAATTTTCAGCAAGGGCAGAAGAACTGTTAGCTTCAAGGGCATCATAGGAAGCCTTTAGCTTTTCATAACTGGTTTTCGTGGTGTTATATTCCTGCTGTAAACGGTCTCTTTCGGCTGTGGCCTGTTCATATTCTGCCTGTAAGGCTGCCAAATCGGCCTCATTTTGTCGGTTTCTTTCTTGCAGGTCCTCAAATTCCCTGGACAATTCCCGGTTGTCTTCCTGCAACTGGGCATGTTGACTCTCAAGGTCCTTGTAAACTTTAGAGGAAACGCAAGAGGTAAGAAAAAGTGAACTACTTACAAAGGCTAAAAAAAGATGTCTTTTCATAAAAAGAGGGTTTGGTTTGATCTAAGTTAATTCGAGAAGAACGGGACAGTGGTCACTATGTTTTGCCTCCGGCAAAATTACCGCACGCTCCAGTCGGTCCTTTAAAGGCTCGCTTACCATATTATAGTCAATTCTCCATCCTTTATTGTTTCCGCGGGCACCGGCACGGTAGCTCCACCATGAGTAGTGACCGGGATCTGAATTAAAATGCCTGAAGGAATCTACGAATCCGCTTTTAATAAAATCTCCTATCCATTCCCTTTCTACAGGTAAAAATCCTGAGGTGTTCTTTAATCTCACGGGGTCGTGGATATCGATCTCTTCGTGACAAATATTATAATCTCCACATATCACCAAATGCGGAATCTCCTGTTTTAACTCATCAACATACTTCTGAAAATCGGCCATGTACTGAAGCTTATGGTCGAGACGGGCAATATTGGTACCCGATGGTAAGTACAGGCTCATCACTGACAGATCATCGAAATCCACTCTTACATTGCGGCCTTCAAAATCCATGTAATCGATCCCTGTTCCAAAGACAACATTTTTTGGTTCTTCTTTGCTAAGTATAGCCACCCCGCTGTATCCTTTTTTTACAGCCGGGAACCAGGAATTGTATTTATACCCCAGATCTTCAAAGGGTTCATGGTCAAATTGTTCGGGAGTAGCCTTGATTTCCTGAAGGCAAACTACATCGGCATCGGTCTTTTCGAGCCAGTCTATAAATCCCTTTTTAATAGCAGCCCTTATTCCGTTAACGTTATATGAAATGATCTTCATTCTTCTGAATTTATTGCTGCCCAAAAATAGCATTTTTGGATGGCTCTTCAGAAGGAATGGAAGGGGAGTTTTCCGCAGTTAATGAACAATGATCCGTTTTACCTTCCCCTCCTCACGGGTACCGATGCGCACAAGGTAAACACCCGAAGCTGCATAAGACATATCGAGCACGTAACCATAACCTATCGCTCCTTTTTTAATCATCGCCTCCACAAGTTTCTGCCCCAGCATATCATGTACAGTTAACCAGAGTGGGCGCTGGTAAGGAGTAGTGAAGTTGAGTTCGAAAATATCCTCTTCGGAAGAACTTATAATAAATTCTCCCTGCTGTAATTCAGATTCTTTAATTCCGTCTACCAGCACCACGGTATAATCTTCTGTAGTACCAAATTCCATAACACTACAAGGGATCATTGAGCTCTCCTTCATACCTTGAGCTCACATCTCCTGCCCTGGCCCGCAAAATGTGTTCTCCTAAAGGCGCATTTTCCGGAAGGGAGAATTCAAATACGGTAACGGCTGAAGAAGAAGTGATATCTCCCGATCTTACCAATTGCTCTTCGGGTTCAAAGACCGCGTTATCATTGAAGTCTATCCACATGGAAAATTCATTGCTGCTACTCGATCTTACACCAACAGAGAAAGTCTCCCTGTTGACATCAAGTCTCGTTGAGATGCCAAGGAAATTATTATAACCGTCATCACAATATATATTTTCGTTGACAATATCTTCTAAATAGAAGCTGTTGATCCCGTCTCCAAAAGCACAGGAGGAACCTACGGGAATACAATTAAGTTGGGCAACTGTCTCAATTACCCCATCATTGTTGGTGTCACTGTCGTCTTCAAGAAACGTAGATGCTTCAATGGTGTATTTTCCATTTGCCGAAAAATCATATGAGCTATTAAATGTGTAAGTTATTTGAGCACCTATTTCCAGAACTTCAGTCACAGTTTCGGTAACAACATCACCTCCATTGACACTGTAACCTACATCAAAATTGGTTTGAGATTCCCCTCCAAAATTTTCTATGGTTACTACAATATTTTCTACCCCCAGGTTTGAGGCTGTCTCAGGGTGCACGATGCTGGTGACGCCTATATCGTTTGGTGGAAGATTAATGATCCTGGCAGACAAAGTATCATTTACCGGATTCATATCCCCTTCCAGCTCTGTACCCACTGTTAGCTCGTACTCTTCTCCAGGATTAGAGAGATCAACAGTTTCTGAAAATGTGAACTCCACCTGATCTGTTGAAGGAATAGTACCGCTAAAAGTTTCGGTGATAATTTCCCCTTCGTTCACCTGAAAATAAACAGGAAAATTACTTTGAGGCTGGCTTCCGAAATTCCTTATACTCACCCTAATGTTTTCACTGGCCGAAAGTGTAGAGGATACAGGAGAAATTATTTGGGTTACCCCCACATCTTTTGTAAACTGCGGAGCCAGTTTAAACACTCCCACTCTGATTCAGGCGGGAACCGGGCCTAAAATATTCCCCGTTATACCAAAAAGTTTCATTGTCTACAGGATCTATGCTGGTATGGGCATAATCACCGTACCTGTTGCTTTCACTTGGCGATGTACTTTCAATTAAAGTTATTTCCTGCAGGGTCATAAGATTTGGAGGATCGTTAAAGAAACGACCGGTAAACTTGAGGGCAGGAAGAACGGGGGCTTCAGGATTATCATCAACAACAGTAAATCCCATTCCTATATTTCCATGCCTGTCAATGTTTATGCTTCCACACCAACGGTCATTTAAATCGGGTGCATAAGTCCCCTCCTGATAAATAGACCAGGGCTGATTTTCTCCGGTTTGTCGCAGTTCATACCACCTTATCCCGGCATGTTCTGCCTGCGAAGGGTCCACATCAACCACAAAATTAAAAACGACCGAATTATGGCTATCAAACCTTCTGTAAGAGGTAGGATACATTAAAGCTCCCTGGAGCGCATCGAGATCGGGACTTCCAAACGGCTGGGGCAAATTCGAAAATCCGCCGCCATCAAACGTACTTTTGAAAGGAGTGAGACCTTCGGTAGGTGTAATTTCCTGGGATTCCCTTATGGTGGAATTCTGGAGGTTGTTCCAGTCCACGTTAACCAGCCAAATCTTTAGATGATCAACATTCACTCCCATCCAGGAATCATCCTGAAAATAAATGACCGGCATATTTCCCGGTGGTGGCGGCACATTTCCGGTTGCATTAAGAGCCGCAGGACTGTAAAAACCATTATTTCTCACCCCGGGAAGAGGAAAACCTACATGCTTTGCCGCCTCTCCCTGCAACATCTTATCTCTTTCCAGCACATAAACTACTTCAGTAATTTCGGGATCATCCAGGTCTTGATTTGTTGTGACATAATACCCGTCGCTCCACACAAAATATTTGGGATAATCGGGGAAAGTTCCTGTGGCAAATCTATAGGTATACCAGCCATCATTCACAGGGTCGGGACCACGTGAAATAGCTACCAACAAGGCATTCGTAGGATCGTTCTTATTAGGACAGCCCAGGGTAGGATCATATGGACATCCTGCAAACTGGGTGATAAGAAAACGGTCGGCAAATTGATCATACAACACTATGGGGTCTCCAAGTCTTTCTCCCGAAAATTCCCCTCCCAGGGAGGAAAGATCTGTAGGTGGCAGGAGCACATTTCCCTGTTTATCAAAAACCGAAAATCCAGAATTGTAAGCATTCACGTAATGATTGGGACCGGCCGCCCCTGTAGGATCTGTTGGCGTATGGAAGAGATTGGCGGCATCAAAAGATATAATTGCCTGTTTTAAGGGAATAGATCCTTTCTCTTCCTGAAGTGCTGCGTCTATACCTTTTGGAAAACCTTTACCCGGCACCACCCTGTTTGCGGTCCGGTTCTTTGGATTTACCTCCTTCCTTTCACTAATTGCCGGAATCAATTCCTTCGCCGAAAGTGGCGCAGAAACAGAAGGCTCTGAAAGCCCTTGTGATACAGGCCCCAAAATTTCTTTGTCCTGGGCAGTAATCTGTAAACCAGCAAACAGAACGAGCAAAAGAAAAAAATATTTTTTCACCATGAAAGGAACCTTTAACTTCTAAATTTAAGGATTTAGAATGAGCAGAAACAAAAAAAAGAACAATTCAGCAGGAATTGTTCTTTTTTAACTCATTTTATACAGATAAAAACTACTTTTTCAACCAGTGCTTAAAATTGGTTTCTTCTGCAATTACTTTTGAAATTTCAGAAATAGGTATTCTTTTTTGCTCCATGGTGTCACGGAACCTAACAGTCACAGTACGATCTTCAAGAGAATCGTGATCTACAGTGATACACAGCGGAGTACCGGCGGCATCCTGACGTCTATACCTGCGTCCAATGGCATCCTTCTCATCATACTGCACATTGAAATCCCATTTAAGGTCTTCAATGATCTCTTGCGCCAATTCGGGTAGACCGTCTTTCTTCACCAATGGCAGGACAGCTGCCTTATTAGGAGCTAAAATAGCCGGTAACTTGAGAACCGTTCTAGTGCTGCCATCTTCAAGCTCCTCTTCCTTAAGCGAAGCTGAGAGTACAGCTAAGAACATCCTGTCCAGTCCTATTGAAGTCTCAATTACATAAGGCACATAATTCTCCTTAAGTTCGGGATCATAGAACCTCAACTTTCTTCCCGAGAATTCTTCGTGTGCCTTCAGGTCAAAATCGGTACGGGAATGAATACCTTCAAGCTCCTTAAATCCAAATGGGAAATTAAATTCAATATCTGTTGCGGCGTTCGCATAGTGGGCAAGTTTCTCATGATCGTGGAAGCGATAATTCTCCTCGCCTAAGCCCAGTGAAAAATGCCATTTTTGACGCACCTCTTTCCAGTGCTCATACCACTTAAGTTCTTCCCCGGGGCGAACAAAATATTGCATCTCCATCTGCTCAAATTCGCGCATTCTAAAGATGAACTGCCTTGCGACTATTTCATTTCTAAAAGCTTTACCGGTTTGAGCAATTCCGAAAGGAATTTTCATTCTTCCGGTCTTTTGCACATTGGAGAAATTCACAAAAATTCCCTGTGCTGTCTCCGGCCTAAGATAAAGGTCGGATGCAGTTTCAGAGGAAGCTCCCAGCTTAGTACCGAACATAAGGTTGAACTGCCGCACCTCGGTCCAGTTTTTGGAACCTGTCTCAGGATCGGCGATCCCAAGCTCTTCAATAAGTGCTTTTACATCCTTAAGATCTTCATTTGTAAGGGAGCGGCCCAGGCGTTCCAAAATCTCTTTTCTTTCAGATAAATATCGCTGTACCCGGTCATTGGTATTTACAAACTGCTCCTCATCAAAGGCTTCTCCAAAGCGCTTGCGCGCCTTTCCAATTTCTTTCTGAGCTTTCTGCAGGATCTTTTCGGCATGATCTTCCACCAAAACATCTGCCCTGTAACGCTTTTTTGAATC
This sequence comes from uncultured Flavobacteriaceae bacterium, assembly GCA_963709775.1. Classification (GTDB taxonomy): domain Bacteria; phylum Bacteroidota; class Bacteroidia; order Flavobacteriales; family Flavobacteriaceae; genus Salinimicrobium. The sequence goes on from CAVPXS010000007.1 coordinate 153,001, forward strand.
CTTATTATCGATCAAAGGATCATTAAAGGCATCAACGTGACCAGATGCCTTCCAGGTTGTGGGATGCATGAGAATAGCGGCATCAATGCCTACAATCTCCTGGTGCAGTTGCACCATGCTCTTCCACCAGTATTCCCTGATATTTTTCTTAAGCTCTGCTCCATTCTGTCCGTAGTCATAAACCGCACTTAGGCCGTCATAGATTTCGGAAGAAGCAAAAATATACCCATACTCTTTAGCATGGGAAATAACGTTTTTAAATAAATCTTCTTGTTTTGCCATAGAGCAAAAATAAAAAAACCGCCCCGATTCAAGACAGGGCGGTAGGATTAATTGTTTTTTTTGTTTTATCTAAGACTAAACCCGGTTGCACCTATAAGGTTAGTTCCTTCATAGACCAGTACTTTATAAGATCCTTCAATAAGACGATCTGGGTTTGTATTGGCTAAAAGGCAAACATCAAGTTCCTCGTTTTCGTAGAAAACTTTAGTTGATGCGCTGTAAACCATGACGCCACCTTCATGTTGAACGGCAATTTGATCTCCCACCAATTCATTGTTGGGGTTGTAAACCTGAACATAAAGTTCCTTATCTCCCGAAGAGGCAAGGGAATTTGGTGTAATGGTAAAGCAGGTTCTTATTTTATCCACTCTACGCGTGCGGTCATTTTCTACAAGTCTGCCGCTGTTTCTTTCAATTACTCCTTCCCCTCTCAGGTTACTTACCTTAAGTTGGGCAGCACGATCAATTTGCGATGCCATGGACTGGTTCTGGACCTGAAGCGAATCTGATATTCTGGTCCTTTCAAGCAGCATATTGTTTGTGCTGTCAATTTCGGTTATAAGCCGCTGGTTTTGATTGCTCAAACTATCCACTACTCTAAAAAGCTGTTCTTTCTCTGCTTTAAGGTTACTCACCTCACGACGGTAACGTGAGATAAGAACAAGGTTGGCTTCCATATCCTGTACAGAATCACGCAAAGCAACTATCCTGCCTCTCGCAGCACTTAACTCGGAATCAAGCCCTTCATTTTCAGCAATGGCCTCATCATACTTCACTATTAAATCGTTGAGCTCTCCTTCTATAACAGCTTTCTCCTGCTGAAGTAATTCCTGATTCTCCTTTTCGTCATTATAAAATTTAATGGTATAAATACCCAGTGCAATCAAAGCGACTGCCAAAACCCCGGTTAGGATTTTTAAGGCATTATTACTCTTCTGATCCGACATAACAAATGTTTTTTAACGGTTTAGTTTTGTAAATTTAAGAGTTTTAATCAGGCCAAGACCAATTTGTTAACAAATGTTTCACGATTTCCTCAACCTTCTCTACCCTAAGCTATGCTATTCATGTGAATCTACCTTGAAAACCAATGAAAATATTCTTTGTACCTCCTGCCTTCATGAGTTACCGATAGCCGATCATCATCTTGAAAAAGATAATCCTGTAGAGAAGATTTTCTACGGAAGAATTCCCGTTGAAAATGCCACTTCCCTGCTGTTATTTGAAAAGAAAGGGATGGTTCAAAAGCTCATTCACAACCTGAAATATCGTGGCCACAAGGAAATTGGTCCATTTTTGGGCACCTGGCTGGGAAGCGAGTTAAAGGAAATCCCTGCATGGCAGAAAATCACAATGGTTATTCCTGTACCCTTACATCGAAAAAAGCTAAGAATAAGAGGGTATAACCAGGTGGCCGGCTTTGGAGAGGAAATCGCAAAAGCACTTGAAGTGCCATACCGGGAAGACCATTTGCTTAAAATTACTGCCACAAAAACTCAAACTATTAAAAAAAGGCTCGCCCGCTGGGGCACAATAGATGAAACTTTTGTCATAAATGATCCCGGTGCCCTGGAAAATGCCCACGTTCTGCTGGTAGATGATCTGGTTACTACAGGCGCCACTCTTGAGGCTTGTGCCCATAAACTGCTCCAAATTCCCAATCTTAAAATAAGTATAGCTACAATGGCCGTTACCCATTAGCTACTTCAGGATTAAAAGAATAAATTGTTTCTTTGTACCAAATAACTTTTTATGCAACGTGCCGGCGTCAATTTTCTGCTGATTCTATCTCTAATTCTGGCCTTTTCGGCCTGTGCAAAAAGAGGTACACCAGAGGGTGGACCGCTGGATATAGAACCTCCCCGGTACGTAAAAGCGAGACCCGAGAATTTCACGACCAATTTTGATGCTAATGAAATAAGGATCTATTTCAATGAATATGTAAAACTTTCAGATCCACAGCGGCAAATAATTATTTCCCCTCCAATGGATCCCCGGCCCGAGATCACTCCCTTGGGAACCGCAAGTAAATCAATTCGCATTAGGATCAATGATACCCTGCAGCCGCGCACTACCTACACCATTAACTTCGGAAGAAGTATTACAGATAATAACGAGGCAAACCCGCTGAGTTTTTTCACCTACGCCTTTTCAACAGGACCATACATAGATTCCCTTTCCATAAGAGGAAGTGTGAATGATGCCATCCTCAGGGCTCCAGATCCTTTTATTTCTGTCATGCTTTATGAGATCGATTCTACTTATTCAGATTCTGTTATTTATACCCGTGTGCCCCGCTACGTTACAAATACCCTCGACAGTGCCACCACTTTTCAGCTGAACAATCTTAAACAAGGTACCTATCAGCTTGTAGCTATGCGCGATGTGAATAACAATTATACCTTCGAACCTAAAACAGATAAAATTGCTTTTGCAGATGAGTATATCACTATTCCTACAGATAAGGAATTTGGTCTCACGCTCTTTAGCGAGGTACTGGAGGGAAGTTTTGAAAGACCACAGGTAAAGGGGCAACAGCATCTCATTTTTGGATATACAGGGCTCATGTTGGCCGATAGTATTTCAATCACTCCTTTAGATGTGCCTGCAGATTTTGAGGACAGGATCACCAAAGATCCTGCGACAGATACTTTACATTACTGGTATAAACCTTTTGAAGAGCGGGATACTCTTCAATTTGTTGTTCAAACTCCCCGGGTTACAGATACTTTGATCGCCAGATTAAAAAAGGCAAAGCGGGATACTCTTCAGTTCACATTTGAACCTCAACCCTCATTGGGCTTCCACCAGGATTTGCAAGTGAGACCCACGGTACCACTTGATGAAATAAACGATTCCTTAGTAAGCGTCACTATGAGTGACAGCATACCCGTAACTTTTACGGGGAATTATGACAGGTGGAATAACGTTTACAACCTATCCTTTGAAAAAAGTGAAAAAATGAGCTATAAAGTCACGGCCTTACCGGGCGCTTTTACAGATTTCTTCGGAAGGCTCAACGACACTATTACTTCCCAGGTTCGAACTCCTGCCCTATCAGATCTTGGAAATCTTATCATCAACCTCACAGGTGTTGAGGAGTTTCCCGTGATCGTCCAGGTGACTACCGAAAAAGGTGAAGTTATAGCCGAAAAATATTCGACGGGGAGCAATGTGATTAATTTTGAAAAACTGAAACCCGGAAACTACCTCCTAAGGTTGATCTATGATCGCAATGAAAACCAGGTTTGGGATACAGGAAGTTTTCTTAAAAGGACGCAGCCCGAACAAGTGGTGTACTTCCCGATACCTGTAGATGTAAGGGCGAACTGGGACGACACCTATACCTTTGATGCCAGTCCCGAAGCTATTATTCCTCCTCCAAATGTACCGTAAACCGGTCGCGGTCCTGAAGGAACTTCAGCTGGGAGCGGGTGTCCATTAGATGCTGTTTATTTAACGCCACCAGCTCGGTGAATTCTGTTTCTTCCTTGCTGGAAGAGATCTGCTTTCCGAGGCAATCATAAACTGCCGAATGCCCTACGTAATCAAGTTCACTTCCATCGCGACCCACACGGTTCAAACCTATACAATAGCTCATATTTTCAATAGCACGTGCCTTTAAAAGGGTATCCCAGGCGGTTACACGGGCGGCCGGCCAGTTTGCTACATAAATTAGCAGGTCATAATCTTCGGTATTGCGGGCCCACACAGGAAAACGCAGATCGTAGCACACCAGCGGACAAATCTTCCATCCTTTGTAATTCACAATAAGCCTCTCCCGTCCCGCAGAATAAGTCTCATCTTCCTTAGCTAAGGTGAAGGTGTGGCGCTTATCGTATTTTTCTGAAGACCCATCGGGGAAAACAAAATATAAACGATTATAAAAATGCCCTTTTTCAGAGGTAATGAGGCTTCCGGTTACGGCTGCATCTTTTTCTGAAGCCATTTTTTGCATCCATTTAAAGGTTGGTCCTTTATCTGGTTCCGCAAGATTTTCAGCATTCATGGAAAAGCCGGTAGAGAACATTTCGGGCAGGATAATGAGATCTGTTTCCTGCGGAAGTTCATTAATTTTTCTTTCAAAAAGTGCTTTGTTCTGTTCGATATTCTCCCACTCAAGGTTCGCCTGAAGGAGTGCTGTATTTAAAATTTGTGCCATACGTAAAGTTATTAAAAATCCTTTTTATCCTGCTAAATGCTTGTTAAATGGTTGCATTGACCGGAGAAGTTGAATAGTTTTATTTGAGAAAAAAATAAGCTATGAGTTTACAATCATTTTTTGAAAAAGATTCTTTTCCCTCTAATACCTCCCGCGGAATTATATCAGGATTTATTGGCGGCCTTGCCGGAAGCGCTGTGAAATCTGTGGTGGAGAGATTCCTGGAAGTGAGAAAGATCGATAATAGATCTGCACAGATCAAGGTCATGGACCAGTTTTCAACCAAACTTACCGGCTCCCCGATTAAACTGCAGAACGAAGCAATCGTGGAACAGCTGGTGAACATTCCACTTGGAGCCACTGTAGGTGCGATTTATGGCTACGGTAAAAGAGATAAAGACGAAGTGAATATCGTGGACGGCGGAATTCTTGGTGCCACCACCTGGGCATCAACCCATGAAACCAGTTTACCGCTGATGGGCCTTGACAAGAGCCCGACAAAAGTCCCTGTAAAAACCCAGGTGCACGAATTGGTAGCACACGTGATCTTCGGTATTACCACCGAAGTGGTGCGAGGCTATGTAAATGATAAGCTGAGAAGAAAGGAAGAAGAGTCTGAAGAAGCCGAATTTACTTCACTTTCTTAAGGATCTCTGCCGCTTCTTTTAATGTATCGTCTGTCTTTGCAAAGCAGAACCTCAATTGCCGGTAATCAACCTTATCCTTATTAAATACTGAAACCGGGATACTTGCAATCCCAAATTCTTCAATGAGCCTGCGTGAAAATTCCACGTCGGGCTCATTGCTTATTCCGGAATAATCGAGTAACTGGAAGTAAGTTCCCCTGGAAGGCACTGTCTTAAAACCGGTATCTTTAATAAGGTCAAGAAATTTATCCCTCTTCTCCTGATAAAATTCACCCAATTCCAGGTAATGGCCGGGGGTTTTTAAATATTCTGCAAAGGCCCGCTGGGTAGGGTGATGAACACAGAAAACATTAACCTCCATCACCTTCCAAATCTCGGCCATAAGTTCTTCGGGAGCCACGCAGTATCCCATCTTCCATCCGGTATTGTGAAAAGTTTTCCCAAAAGAAGCACACACAATTGCCCTTTTTGAAAGGTTAGGAAAAGCTGAAGCACTGTAATGTTTAGCTTCATCGAAAATTATGTGCTCATATACCTCATCGCTCAGCAAAATTATATCTGTCCCCTCGAGCAGCTGCTCCAATTGCAACATTTCTTCCTTACTAAAGACATTTCCGCTGGGGTTATGAGGCGTGTTTATGATCAACATTCTGGTCTTCGAGTTGATCTTCTCTTTAATGGCTTCAAAGTTCAGCTTGTATTCCTGTCCTTCCAGTTGCACAAGCACCGGAATTCCTCCGTTCAGCTCAATTGCGGGTTCATAAGAATCGTAAGCAGGTTTCAGTACAATCACCTCATCTCCCGGATTTACAAAGGCGGTAATGGCCAGAAATAATGCCTGGGTGGCACCATTTGTTACCGTTACCTCTGTATTTTTATCATACTTTTTCCCGTGCAGCGATTCAATTTTGTCCACGATCTGCTCCCTTAGCGGGGATATTCCTGCAAGAGGCGCATATTGATTATAACCATCGAGCATCGCCTGGTACACCAACTCTTTTAGACGCTTATCTGTATCAAAATTTGGATATCCCTGGGATAGATTCACAGCTTTATGTTCATATGCCATTTTTGACATGACTGTAAAAATGCTGGTCTCGTGCTTCGGAAGTTTAGAGGAAATATGATTGACTGTTGCCATTGATTTTTTTAATAAGTTCCAAAAAAAATCCCGAACTGCAAAGTCCGGGATCTTCAGAAATAATAAGTCTCAAAAATGTTATTTTACGCTGGCTCTTAAGTACTCCCTGTTCATACGGGCGATGTTCTCCAGAGAGATTCCTTTAGGACATTCAATCTCGCAGGCACCTGTATTGGTACAGTTTCCAAAACCTTCTTTGTCCATTTGCTCCACCATCGCAAGAACGCGACGATCGGCTTCCACTTCTCCCTGTGGCAAAAGTGCCATCTGGCTTACCTTAGCCGATGTAAACAGCATGGCGCTGGCATTCTTACATGCTGCCACACATGCCCCACATCCTATACAGGTTGCCGCATAGAAGGCTGCATCTGCCTTGTCCTTAGCAACCGGAATCGAATTCGCATCCTGGGTATTACCCGAAGTATTTACAGAAATATAACCTCCGGCCTGCTGAATTCTCTCAAATGAAGAGCGGTCTACAACAAGATCTTTAATTACGGGAAATGCCTTGGCACGGAAAGGTTCAATAGTAATGGTATCACCATCCTTGAACATTCTCATGTGCAGCTGGCAAGTTGTGATCCCTCTATCAGGCCCATGAGGCTCTCCGTTGATCTGTAAGCTACAGGTTCCGCAGATCCCTTCACGGCAGTCATGGTCAAAAACCACAGGCTCTTCTCCTTTATCTATCAATTCCTGATTCAATACATCAAGCATCTCAAGAAAAGACATATCGGGTTCAACTCCACCTAATGGATAGGTTTGAATTCCCCCTTTTGAAGCGGCATCTTTTTGACGCCATATTTTTAGTGTAAGATTCATTTTTTATAGTATTGAGTATTGAGTACTGAGTATTGAGTACGAGACAAAATCTCACTTCTCAATACTAACATCTCATATCTATTTATAGCTTCTCGTTTTAACTTCAATGTTTTCATAAACAAGGTCTTCTTTATGTAAGATGGCATCTGCCGGCTCGCCGGTATATTCCCAGGCCGCCACATACATAAAGTTCTCGTCATCACGAAGGGCTTCCCCTTCTTCTGTCTGGTACTCCTCTCTAAAATGTCCTCCACAAGATTCTTCCCTGTGAAGTGCATCTTTGGCGAAGAGCTCTCCAAGTTCAAGGAAATCGGCTACCCTTCCGGCTTTTTCAAGCTCGGGGTTCATGCTGTCGATAGTTCCCGGTACTCGTACCTCTTTCCAGAATTCTTCTCTTAAAGCTTTAATTTCTGAAATAGCTTCTTTTAATCCGGTGGCATTACGCGACATTCCTACTTTATCCCACATGATCTTTCCAAGACGCTTGTGGAAGTAATCGACAGATTTTGTGCCTTTAGTGTTTAAGAAACGTTCCAGTTGTCCGCGGATGTTCTTCTCTGCCGCATCAAATTCAGGTGAGTCGGTAGGGATCTTTCCGGTTCTAATGTCATTTGCCAGGTAATCTCCCATGGTGTATGGAAGTACGAAATATCCATCGGCCAGTCCCTGCATCAAAGCCGAAGCTCCAAGACGGTTGGCACCGTGATCGGAGAAGTTGGCTTCCCCGGCAGCATAAAGTCCGGGAACAGTAGTTTGTAAGTTATAATCCACCCAAAGACCACCCATAGTGTAATGCACCGCAGGATAGATCTTCATTGGAGTCTCGTAAGGATTCTCATCTACGATCTTCTCATACATCTGGAAAAGGTTTCCATATTTAGCTTCAACTACGGCTTTTCCAAGCTCGCGTATCTGCTCTTCGGAAGCATTTTCTATTTTTTGTGTGGAAACGGCTTCTTTTCCGTAGCGCATAAATGCAGCGCTAAAGTCAAGATAAACTGCTTCTCCTGTTTTATTTACTCCAAAACCTGCATCGCAACGTTCTTTAGCAGCTCTTGAAGCCACATCACGAGGCACAAGGTTACCAAAAGCCGGGTAACGTCTTTCCAGGTAGTAATCGCGGTCTTCTTCAGCAAGTTGGGTTGGCTTCAGTTTTCCTTCGCGGATTGCTTTTGCATCTTCCAGTTTCTTCGGAACCCAGATACGACCGTCATTCCGAAGAGATTCAGACATCAGGGTCAGTTTAGACTGATGCTCTCCTGAAACCGGAATACATGTCGGGTGAATTTGCGTAAAGCAAGGATTGGCGAAAAAAGCACCTTTTTTGTGAACTTTCCAGGCTGCAGTAACATTACTTCCCATCGCATTTGTAGAAAGGAAAAATACGTTTCCGTATCCGCCAGAAGCGATCACTACGGCATGCGCACTGTGTCTTTCAATCTCCCCTGTAACAAGATCACGGGCAATGATACCACGCGCCTTCCCATCAACAAGCACCACGTCAAGCATTTCATGACGGGTGTAAGATTGAATTTTTCCGCGGTTGATCTGCCTGTTCATGGCAGAATAACAACCTAATAATAATTGCTGCCCTGTTTGACCTTTAGCATAAAAGGTACGTGAAACCAGCACCCCTCCAAAAGAACGGTTGTCCAGGAGACCTCCATATTCACGGGCAAAAGGTACACCCTGTGCAACACATTGATCAATAATATTTCCTGAAACCTCTGCAAGACGGTAAACGTTTGATTCGCGGGAACGGTAATCCCCACCTTTTACGGTATCGTAAAAAAGACGATAGTCTGAATCCCCGTCTCCCTGGTAATTTTTCGCAGCATTGATTCCTCCCTGTGCAGCAATAGAGTGTGCACGGCGGGGAGAATCCTGGTAGCAAAAAGTCTTTACGTTATATCCAAGTTCTGCCAGAGTAGCGGCAGCACTACCTCCTGCAAGCCCGGTTCCTACCAGAATAATGTCGATATTCCGTTTGTTTGCGGGATTGACAAGATTGATCTTATTTTTATGATTGACCCACTTCTCGGCCAATGGCCCTTGTGGTACTTTAGAATCTAATACTCCCATAGCTTATATTTTTTCGAGTACGAAATAGATGTAAAACGGAATGATTGCGAACAACAGCGGCACCACAATAGCGAAAGCGACTCCCGCTCTTCTCACAAAGGTGTTGTATTTTGGGTGGTTGATCCCCAGAGACTGAAATCCACTTCCAAAACCATGGTACAGGTGGAAACCAATTGCGATCATCGCAATTAAGTAAATAATTGCCCAGATAAGACCCATTTCTGAATCCTGAAAGGTCATTATTGTAAGCGTGTAAAGATCTTTTACCGTCTCCCCGTTAGCAGTTTCATAAACGGTGTCGTCAAGACCACCAAATTTCATTTCTCCCCAGAAATTGATCAAATGGATCACAATGAATGCAAGGATCACGGTCCCAAGGACACCCATGTTTCGGGATGACCATTTGGAATTCGTGGAAGGTTTAAAACTAACATACCCTTGTGGTCGTGCTTTCCTGTTATTGATGGTTATGATGATACCATCGATCACGTGAAAAAGTATACTCGCGAAAGTAACTATTGACAACACCCTCACCGCAGGATTTGTAGTCATAAAAAGAGCGTACTCATTGAACTGATCCCTCGCACCCACTCCAGAGACCAATAATTGCAGGTTTCCCGCAAGATGACCTACAAGAAATAAACATAGAAACAGGCCGGTGAAAGCCATCCAGTACTTTTTTGCAAGCGATGACTTTAATAGCGCAGATTTTGCCATAAAATTTATGATTGTTTTAATAAAGTGAAAACAAAAATACGCCCTTTCACATCATTAGCAAACAAACCTTCTTTAATTAGTGTTTATTTAGAATAAATTTAAAGAAGCCGCAAAAAACACATTTTTGAGAGATAATGACAAGAAGCTAAGATAATTATACTTCAGGATACGGAATGAAAATTTCAATCAATTTAATGACCGAATGATCCCTCGATGCCCGGGATATAGGTTTCAGGAATTTACAATTCATTAAAAAATCCTTAAAAATTATTCCTTATCCCTTCCCAAGGCTTCTCTCTTTTAATTTTTTAAATTTGTAGCACACACTAAAAAACACTCATGAAATATCACCAAATAGATCGTAATCTGTTCATTAAGAACAGGAAGAATTTTACTGAAAAAATGCAGCCAAAAAGCCTGGCTGTTTTCAATTCCAATGACGTCTATCCTATTGGGGCAGATAGCACCATGCCTTTTCAGCAGGCTCGTGACCTCTTCTATTTAAGTGGTGTAGACCAGGACAAGAGCATTTTGGTCCTTTTCCCTGATGCACCTTCAGAAAAGCATAAAGAAATGCTGTTCCTTACCGAAACCAATGATCATATCGCTGTTTGGGAAGGAGAAAAGTTAACAAAAGAAAGAGCAGAAGAAGTTTCGGGCATCAAAAATGTCTTTTGGCTAAAGGATTTTGAAAAGGTATTTTTTGAAGTCATGACTCAGTGCGACACTGTTTACTTCAATACCAACGAACACTACCGCGCCAACGTTGAAACTGAAACTCGTGAAGCCAGGTTCATCAAGTGGTGCAAGCAACAATTTCCGGCTCACCGGGTCGCGAAAAGCAATCCCATCCTGCAACGTCTGCGCTCTGTAAAGGATCCAATCGAACTGGACCTTATGCAAAAGGCCTGTGACATTACTGAAAAAGCTTTCCGCAGAGTTTTAAAATTTGTGAAACCCGGAGTTTGGGAATATGAGATCGAAGCCGAGTACTGGCACGAAATGATAAGAAACCGTTCAAAAGGTTTTGCATACACTCCTATTATTGCAAGCGGAAGTAACGCGAATGTTCTTCATTATATTGAGAACAACCAGCAGTGTAAAGAAGGAGAGCTTATTCTGCTCGATACCGGTGCCGAATATGCTAATTACGCAAGTGACCTGTCACGAACAATTCCTGTTTCGGGAAGATATACCAAGCGTCAAAAAGAAGTATACAACGCAGTTAACCGCGTGAAAAATGATGCTACCAAGATGCTTGTTCCCGGTGCCGACTGGGCAGAATATCACAAGGAAGTTGGAAAGCTAATGACCTCTGAACTTCTCGGACTTGGTCTTCTCGATAAAGCAGATGTTCAAAATGAAGATCCCGACTGGCCGGCTTATAAAAAGTATTTTATGCACGGAACTTCTCATAATATTGGTCTTGACACCCATGACTATGGATTGTTGTACGAGCCAATGAAAGCCAATATGGTATTCACCGTAGAACCCGGGATCTACCTTCCCGATGAAGGCTTTGGGATAAGACTTGAAGATGATGTGGTCATCCAGGAAAAAGGAGAACCTTTTAACATGATGGGCAACATTCCTATTGAGGCCGATGAGATCGAAGAAATCATGAATAGTTAGTTATTAGGAAATAGTTAATTGTTAAAGGTGACAATAAGCAAGGGCCACGAATCCACGAATTAAATTGGTGAATTTGTGGCCTATTTTTTTCACTAAAAAATATAATTACTTAAGATTCATAAACACTTATAAGAGCTTAGGTAAAAACCACACCTATATGGTACTCAACTATAAAGGCGCAGAAATTTTTTACTCCGTAACCGGCGAAGGAGAGGCGACGGTATTGCTTCATGGGTTTCTGGAATCTTCAAAGATCTGGGAGGAATTCCTACCTGAATTTTCCCGCTATGGAAAGATCATAACTATAGACCTTCCGGGGCATGGAAGTTCGGGTTGCTTTGATGAAGTACACAGCATGGAACAAATGGCCGATGCAGTTTGGAAAGTACTAAAAACGACAGGATGTCAAAAAAGCCAATTTTATTGGCCATTCCATGGGAGGTTATGTTTGTCTCGCACTTCTGGAAAAGCATCCTGAAATGATAAAGGATCTCATGCTGCTCAATTCTACTCCCCAGGCAGATAATGAAGAGAAAAAGGAAATAAGAGATCGATCGATTAAGTTGGTGAAGAGAAACAAAGGCGCCTATGTAAGCATGGCTATCAACAACCTGCTTTCCCCCAACAATACCGATAAATTTTCCGAAGAAATAGAGGAACTAAAGAAGACTGCAAAAAGTTTCCCCACCAAAGGAATCACTGCTGCTTTAAAAGGCATGAAAATTCGTACAGACAAGACAGATGTCCTTAAAAGCTTCAATGGCAATAAAATCATTGTTGCAGGTAAAGAAGATCCATTGGTTAATATTCAGGAGTTAAAGCAATTGGCAAAGAGCTGTGGCTGCAGGTTTGTCAGTTTTTCAGGGGGTCATCTTTCCTATATCGAAAACAAAGCTCAATTCGTAAAACTGTGTATTTCAACGAATAATTAACGCTTTTTGTCGATTTTTAAGAAAAGTTTTTTAATTTTAATTTTGAAACCTTTTTTAAATTCTTTACCAATGGAATATAAAAAGCCCCTCTTATTTTCACCTAAGGCCTGGATTTGTGCCATTTTTGACCATCGTTTTGAGGTTTCTCAAAACATCACAGATCATATTAAGGAATACCAATGCACCCGATGCGGAGAAGAAATGACCGATACTGCACAGGGCTTTATTGCTAAACTCACTCCGAAGTTCAGGGAAACTAATGCCTATATAGCGGAGATCCATCAACGCAGATGTTCGAGAAAATTTTTCGAAAAAAAAGAGCTTTCCAGGGCTTCGTAAAATTTACTCCCGAATCACCTCTTCCCTGTCCCGTTCAAAATCATAGGATAAGGTGATCTTTCCTTCCACATTTTCGAAAGCCGAATACCACACATCGTAGTCAAATAAGAGATCGTAAATTCTAATTTCCACCCGGGAGACATTTTTATTGGGAATTATGGTGACACCCGCTTTCTTATATTCTTTCACTGCACTACGTACGACTTCATATTTCCCCGAACTGCTATAAGTCGGAGTCTTTTTTACCAGTTCCCCATATCCATTGGTTTGGAAAAAGATCGTCTGAAAATCAAAATCCTTATTTGGATCTTCAGGAATAACAACTACCTGAATTACCATATCCCTCTTTTGTGATAGATCTTCAAACTCATAGAGATTATCACCACTGCAGGAAATTAAAAGTACACTAAGAATAAGAGAAGTAACTAAAAAGGGGAGTTTGGTCATAAACAGGCAGATTAAGTTGCAATATAAATAGAACCTTCAAAGATTTTACTATTCTTGTAGTTCATTTCAAGATATCGTCTTTTATTGAAGTCTTTATTCTCCACCTTACTTCTACTATTTATAATCTTCTGTTTCCCAAAACCTGCGGCAGCACAGTCAAATGATGTGGAAGCCGGCCTTTTCAACATTGGCATTGGAGGAATTATAGGAGGTGTAGGTGCAATAATCAATAAAAAGCCCGGAGACCGAACCGGTAACGTCCTACTAAAAGGACTATGGCAGGGAGCACTGGGAGGCTATGTAATTTTTGAAAGTCAACGCCTTGTTCGGGAATTCGCTGAAACCGGAGATTTCTCCTTTGTATGGCCTGCTAAACTGGTGAATTCTGCCGGAACATCTATTATCGAAAATGCTGCAGCAAATCGGGATCTCTGGGAGAGATGGCATTTAAATATTGCCTTTAATAGATTTGAAATAAATACAGCTGAAAATTTCAGGTTGAGTTATAGAATCATGCCTGCCGCACTTTTCTCTACAGTCTATTCCTTCACCAATGCCAAACTGGATCCAGATCTTAGTTTGCGTATGGGAACTTTTGTATTTAAGGCTTCAGAAATTTCTTCAGATCCCTCAATATTTGGACAATCAAGAACAAATTCAATAGTCATAAAAGAAGGGATAAAGGGACGTGTGGCCCTGCCTCATGAACTTATTCATAATTTTCAATATGAAAGACTATCAGGATTCAATGCCTTTTGGGACAAACCCTTAGAAAATCTATCTGAAGATTTTCCATGGATCAATACTTACAACAAGATCTTCTATACAGACTTTAATGCGGTACTACATTCAAGCTTGTATTACCTGGCCAATCCTAATCAGGAAAACTATCTTGAAAACAACATTTTTGAGCGGGAAGCAGAATATTTTACAGACGTTGCTCCCCGGCAAAAAATAATAAAGTTCTAGTTACCTTCTCCTTCTTCTTTCTTCATTGCATTCCAGCCGCGTGCAATCAATTCAATCTTTTGATTGGCGCGGGTGACAAGATGCATACCTTCATTCTTTTCGGTCATGTGGCCAATCACAGTAAAATTAGGATTACCCTTGATCTTGTCGTAATCTCCCTGGTCAATTGTAAAGAGAAGCTCGTAATCTTCCCCTCCACTTAATGCAATGGTAGTACTATCCAGCTCAAATTCTTCGCACACAGAAATCACCGCAGGATCCAACGGGATTTTCTCTTCAAACAGGTTTACCCCCGTTCCCGAATTCTTACAGAGGTGGATGGTTTCAGAAGATAGTCCGTCACTAATATCGATCATGGAAGTAGGATGTAAATCCAGGGCTTTGAACAGCGGCGGAATATCCTGGCGGGCTTCAGGTTTCAATTGTCGCTCAATGAGGTAGGTGTATGGATCAAGATCGGGTTGGGAGTTTGGATTTACTTTAAATACCTGCTTTTCCCGCTCCAATACCTGTAGGCCCATGTAGGCAGCTCCAAGATCTCCTGTAACCACCAGTAAATCATTAGCCTTTGCGCCACTGCGGTAAACTACTTCTTCTTCTTTGGCAGCACCCAAAGCAGTAATACTAATGATCATTCCCGAATTTGACGACGAGGTATCTCCTCCTACCACATCCACTTTATATAATTTGGCGGCCAGTTCAATACCCGAATAAAGTTCTTCGAGCGCTTCAACCGGAAAACGATTCGAAACTGCAATAGAAACAGTGATCTGCCGGGCCTTTGCATTCATCGCATACAAGTCAGACAGGTTTACCATAACCGCTTTATAGCCAAGATGCTTCAGCGGCATATAGGATAGATCGAAATGAACCCCTTCCACAAGAAGATCTGTGGTAACCACCACCTTCTCATCCTTAAAATCCAGAACGGCGGCATCATCGCCAATGCCTTTTAATGTATTTTCAGGAGTAATTACAAAATTGCGTGTCAAATGGTCAATTAATCCGAATTCTCCGTATTCTGAAAGGCTTGTTCTGCTTTCCCCGCTGTTTTCAAACATAATCTTGGTGCATAAATTTTTGCAAAATTAAGGCTTAAATGTTCAATTGAGGAAAGATAAGCCTAAAAAGGCATTTTTGACAGGTGGGTAAATCCTCTTCTTTTCTTTTAATTCTGAAAATGAGTCGCTTATATCTTAAACTCGTAGAAATGAAGATACAATGACAGATAGCGGATGCTAATGCCTGAATTCTTTTTTCTGATGGTATTTACTATGGTTAAACCTATTGTTTGTATTATATTTGCACTTAATTTAGAATTAATCTTTATAAGCAATGATAAAGGTAAGTGAAAGCGCCAAAAAAAGAATAGCCATGCTCATGCAGGAGGATGGATTTGATGCCATGCGCGATTTTGTTCGGGTAGGTGTGAAGAGCGGCGGATGCTCTGGCCTTTCCTATGATCTAAAATTCGATCATTCCCAGGCAGAAGGCGACCGGCTTTTTGAAGACAACGATATTAAGATCGTGGTAGACAAGAAGAGCGTTTTATACCTGGCAGGAACTATACTGGAATATTCCGGAGGCCTTAACGGCAAAGGATTTGTATTCAACAATCCCAATGCCCAGCGCACTTGTGGATGTGGGGAATCATTTTCGCTTTAGGAGTGAAAGTTTATTCAGGTTTCGAGTTTAAAGTTCAAAATTGGTAAGAGACGGTATTAAAAAATTTGAAGATCTGGAAATTTGGAAGAGTGCCCGGGTAATTTGCAAGGATATTTTTACAATTAAAGAAAAAACCGAACTTAAGACTGACTTTAAACTTTACAACCAGTTAAACGGTTCTTCGGGTTCAATAATGGACAATATTGCTGAAGGATTTGAGAGAAATGGCAACAGGGAATTTATTCAATTCCTGGCGATAGCAAAAGCATCTTGTGGTGAAACAAGATCTCAACTTTATCGCGCATTTGATAGGAAATATATTTGAAAAGGAAAATTTGATTTTCTTTTGGATAAATTGATTCAATCTTGAGCAGACAGATAAGCTCCTTTATGAATTATCTGCAAAATACTGATTTGAAGGGAACGAAGTTTAGGAAAGAATAACCTGAAACTTGGAACCTTAAACCTGGAACATAGACAAAGATGGCATATACAGAAGATGATTTAAAAAAAGAGCTCGACAGCAAAGAGTATAAGTACGGATTCTACACCGATATTGAATCTGACACTTTTCCTGTGGGACTTAATGAAGATATAGTGCGAGCGATCTCCCTCAAGAAAAATGAGCCGGAGTGGATGACCAACTGGCGCCTTGAAGCTTTTAGGGCCTGGCAGGAAATGATCGAGCCGGAATGGGCGAATGTGCATTATAAAAAACCGAACTTTCAGGACATTTCTTATTATTCTGCGCCTTCAAAAAAGCCAAAATATGACAGTCTTGATGAAGTGGATCCTGAATTACTGGATACCTTCAAACGACTTGGAATATCTCTTGATGAGCAGAAAAAGCTCGCAGGGGTGGCGGTAGATGTAGTAATGGATTCTGTTTCTGTAACCACTACCTTCAAAAAAACACTTGCCGAAAAAGGAATTATTTTCTGTTCGATGAGTGAGGCAATTCAGGAGCACCCTGAGCTTGTCAAAAAACATTTGGGAACCGTAGTACCTCAAAAGGACAATTTCTATGCTGCTTTAAATTCCGCAGTATTTAGTGATGGTTCTTTCTGTTATATCCCTAAGGGAGTTCGATGCCCAATGGAGTTGTCGACTTACTTCAGGATTAACCAGGCGGGGACAGGACAATTTGAAAGAACCCTTGTAGTTGCCGATGAAGGTAGTTATGTGAGTTATCTGGAAGGTTGTACTGCACCATCAAGGGATGAGAATCAATTGCACGCTGCAGTTGTGGAGCTTATCGCTTTGGATGATGCCGAAATCAAATACTCAACAGTACAGAACTGGTATCCCGGGGATAAAGAAGGAAAAGGTGGAGTTTACAACTTCGTTACCAAGCGTGGTATTTGCGAAAAGAACGCCAAGATAAGCTGGACACAGGTGGAAACCGGTTCGGCAGTGACATGGAAATATCCGAGTTGTATTTTGAAAGGTGATAATTCTGTAGGAGAATTCTATTCTATTGCTGTTACAAATAATTATCAGCAGGCAGATACAGGAACTAAAATGATCCACATTGGGAAGAACACCAAGAGTACGATCATTTCCAAAGGAATTTCTGCAGGAGTTAGCCAGAACAGCTACCGTGGGTTGGTACAGATCAACAGCAAGGCCGATAATGCACGGAATTTCTCACAGTGTGATTCCCTGTTGATGGGCGACAAATGTGGTGCGCATACCTTCCCTTACATTGAGGCGAAAAATAAAACTGCCAGGGTAGAACACGAGGCCACCACGAGTAAAATTGGGGAAGACCAGATATTTTACTGTAACCAGAGAGGAATTGATACTGAAAAAGCTATTGCCCTTATTGTAAACGGTTTCAGCAAAGAAGTATTGAATAAATTACCAATGGAATTTGCGGTTGAAGCGCAAAAGCTACTGGAAATTTCCCTTGAAGGCTCTGTAGGATAAGGAACTATGAAGAAGATTTATTTCTCATTACTGGCTGTTTTGTTCATGTTTACGGGATGTGGCGAAGATTCTACCCCCGAAGATGCAGAACAGGAAGTTGTAGTTGTGAAGGACAGCATCCCTACAATAACAGGGGATTTCATCTTTCTTGCAGATGCAGCAGTTATAAAAGGAAAAGATTTCATTTATGGAGTTGAGATGGACTCTATAAGCCGAAAACTGGCCGACAGTGTTGCTTTTTTCAAAAGAGATGAATTTGATATGGTCCCCGTGACCGTGAAGGCAAAAATATTACAGAATCCCGGGCAACAAGGTTGGGAAGAGCTGGTACAGATAAAGGAGATCCTGGAAATATCTGCAAGAATTCCAGACACTGCAACTGCACCAAAAGTTAAAAAAGACATAGACAAACCCTGAGATTTCAGGAAATATAGAAATTATGCTTAAAATAAAGAATTTACACGCCAAAGTAGAAGGTCTTAAAATATTAAAAGGTATTGATCTCGAAATTAATGCGGGAGAAATACATGCTATTATGGGACCTAACGGTTCAGGAAAAAGTACGCTTTCTTCTGTTATCGCAGGGAAAGAAGAATATGAAGTGACCCGTGGGGAGATCATTTTTGAAGGGGAAGAACTTACCGAGTTTGATCCTGAAGAAAGGGCACATAAAGGTGTTTTTCTTTCTTTTCAATATCCCGTGGAAATCCCGGGAGTAACGGTGACCAACTTTATGCGCACCGTGATCAACGCGAACAGAAAGGCCAAAGGTCTTAAAGATATGCCTGCAAATGAAATGCTGAAGAAGATTCGTGAAAAATCTGAACTTTTAGAGATCGACCGCAAATTTCTTTCACGTTCACTTAACGAAGGATTTTCGGGAGGGGAAAAGAAAAGGAATGAGATCTTCCAAATGGCAATGCTGGAGCCAAAACTGGCTATTCTTGACGAAACAGATTCAGGTTTGGATATTGATGCGCTTCGTATCGTAGCCAATGGGGTCAATAAATTAAGAAGACCAGATAATGCCACCCTGGTGATCACTCACTACCAAAGACTTCTCGATTATATCATTCCGGACTTTGTGCACGTGATGCTTGACGGGAAGATCGTGAAATCTGGCGGAAAAGAACTGGCTTACGAGTTGGAAGAAAAAGGTTACGACTGGATCAAGGAAGAAGTAGGAGCGTAAGAACGCAGGAGAAAAACCTTTTAATTTTCCCCTTTTTGGGGAGTAAGAAAAAAGAACAATGGAGTTAAAAGATAAATTATTATCCTCATTTCTGGCTTTTGAAGAGAATGTGGACATGCATACAGATATCCACGAAATAAGAAGCCGGGCGATCAAGGATTTTGAGGAAATGGGATTTCCTACCAAAAAGCAGGAAGCCTGGAAATACACCTCGTTAAACAAGGTTTTGAAGCACGATTATACCGTGTTTCCAAAGAAAGAGGACACCATTGATTACCGGGATGTTGAGAAATATTTTATTGATGATATCGACACCTATAAGATCGTGTTCATCGATGGGATCTATGCCTCTCACCTCTCGGCAACTACACATGAGAAGATCGATGCCTGTTTGATGTCTTCTGCATTAAACAGCTCAAAGTATAAGCCCATAATTGATAATTATTTCAATACAGTGGCACCAAAAGAAAGCCTTACCTCGCTTAATACAGCTTTTTCAAGGGAAGGTGCTTTTATCAATATTCCCAAGAACACCATGGCCGATAAGCCAATCCAGGTGATCAACTTTTCTACGGGAAATGAGTCGGCCCTTTTGGTACAGCCCAGAAACCTGATTGTTGTAGGAGAAAATTCTCATGTACAGATTATCGAGAGACACCAAAGTCTTACAGATCATCCGGTTCTTACCAATTCTGTAACCGAGATCTATGCCGATAAACGTGCTATTGTGGATTATTACAAGATCCAGAATGACAATCACCAGGCTTCATTGATCGATAATACATTTATTGAGCAGCACAGAGAAAGTAATTGTTCTGTTCACACCTTCTCTTTTGGAGGAAATCTTACCCGCAACAACCTTAACTTTTATCAAAAAGGAGAGCGCATAGATTCCACCCTTAAAGGAATTACGGTTATTGGCGGGAAGCAACATGTAGACCACAACACGCTTGTACATCACATGGAACCAAACTGTGAAAGCCACCAGGATTACAAAGGTGTTTTCGCAGAATCTTCCACAGGGGTTTTCAACGGAAAGATTATTGTGAACAAGGAGGCTCAGAAAACAAATGCTTTTCAAGCCAACAACAACATTCTTTTGGATGATAAGGCAACCATTAATTCAAAACCACAGCTGGAAATCTTTGCCGATGATGTGAAGTGTAGCCATGGTTGTACTATTGGACAGCTGGACGATGACTCCCTATTCTATCTTCGTTCCCGTGGGGTACCTTTAAAAGAAGCAAGAGCATTATTAATGTACGCCTTCGCCAACAATGTATTGGAAAGTGTAAAAATCCCTGAACTTAAGACAAGGATCACAAAAATAATTGCTTTAAAACTTGGCGTAAATGTAGGCTATAGCCTCTAACGATATTAAACCCATTTTTAATGAAAGTTGCCTCAACCAGAACTAATTTCGATGTCGAATCTATCCGCAAGGATTTTCCCATTCTCTCACGCGAGGTGAATGGAAAACCGCTGGTATATTTCGATAACGC
The DNA here is from genome assembly GCA_963709775.1 of uncultured Flavobacteriaceae bacterium. Taxonomy (GTDB): domain Bacteria; phylum Bacteroidota; class Bacteroidia; order Flavobacteriales; family Flavobacteriaceae; genus Salinimicrobium. The sequence continues at coordinate 173,461 of CAVPXS010000007.1, forward strand.
GGCAACATCTCAAACTCCGCAGCAGGTAATAGACGCTATTGTAGACTACTACACGCGCTACAACGCCAATATCCACCGTGGAGTGCATACCCTCTCACAGGAAGCTACAGATGCTTATGAGCAGGCAAGGGTAAAGGTGCAAAAGCATTTTAATGCCGCTCATTCTTACGAGATCATTTTTACTTCGGGAACAACCCATGCAATTAATCTTGTTGCAAGTGGATTTTCATCCCTTTTAAAGGAAGGTGAGGAGATCATAGTTTCGGCACTGGAACATCACAGCAATATAGTACCCTGGCAAATGCTCTGCGAAAAAACCGGAGCAAAGCTAAAAGTTATTCCTATGAATGACGATGGTACGCTGAACATGGAGGAGTATGAAAAACTTCTTTCAGAAAAAACAAAGCTGGTTTTTGTAAATCATGTTTCCAATGCTCTAGGCACCATAAATCCTGTTGAGGAAATTATTGAAAAAGCACATAAAGTAGGGGCTGCTGTACTTTTGGATGGCGCCCAGGCGGCACCACATATAAAAGCAAATGTCCAGGAACTGGATGTGGATTTTTATGTTGTCTCTGCTCACAAGATGTGTGGACCTACAGGAGTAGGCATGCTTTACGGAAAAGAAGAATGGTTAAAGAAACTTCCGCCATACCAGGGAGGAGGCGAAATGATCGCGACCGTGACTTTTGAAAAGACAACCTACGCCGATCTTCCTCACAAGTTTGAAGCCGGCACACCCGACATTTGCGGCGGAATCGCTTTTGGAGCTGCTTTGGATTACATGAACTCAATAGGTTTTGAAAACATAGCTGCCTATGAACATGAATTACTGGAATATGCCACAGAAAAGCTTCAGGAAATCGAAGGCCTGAGAATTTATGGCACTTCCGCAGAAAAAACTGCAGTGATCTCTTTTAACATTGGCGATATTCATCCCTATGACATCGGGACCATTATAGATAAGCTTGGAATAGCAGTAAGAACCGGCCACCACTGCGCTCAACCGGTGATGGATTATTATAAAATTCCGGGAACTGTAAGAGCTTCTTTTTCGTTTTACAATACTAAAGAAGAGATCGATATTTTTGTAGAGGCCGTAAAAAGGGCAAAAAATATGCTATCCTAATTTACAGGTTATGAGAAAAATCCTGTTTCTAGTATGCTCTCTAATTTTGTTTTCCTGCGCGAATACTGCAGATACAGTTGCAGAAGAAATTTTGCACGGGGAATACAGGGTGATAGAAATTGATGTCGAACAATCTCTTGAAAATGAAATAATTTTCGAATTTAATCCTGTAGGTAACAGAGTATCAGGAAATACAGGATGTAATAGATTTTCAGCCAATTACAGTCAGCAAGGGAACAACCTGGAGTTTTCCACTCCTATGAATACCAGAAAATATTGCAAGGGTAAAATGGAAGTGGAAAAACAAATTCTTTCTTCCCTTGAAAAGGCTTCCAGGCTGGATCGCAATGGTAAGGAAATTGTGGTTTATTCCAATAATGACATACCTTTAATGACCTTAATTAAAATTGAGCATAGTGAGTAATAATATCAAAGAAATACAGGACGAGATTGTTGATGAGTTCGAAATGTTTGACGACTGGATGCAGCGGTATGAACATATGATAGAACTTGGAAAGTCACTTCCGCTTATAGAAGAAAAGTACAAGACAGAAGAAAACCTGATAAAGGGTTGCCAGAGTAAAGTGTGGGTTCATGCCGAACTCGAAGGTGACCGATTGGTCTTTACGGCCGACAGTGATGCAATAATAACCAAAGGAATTATTGCTATACTTATTCGGGCCTACTCTAATCAACATCCAAAAGACATCATAGATGCCGACACGGCTTTTATTGATGAAATAGGATTAAAGGAACACTTGTCACCTACCCGTGCCAATGGTCTTGTAAGCATGATCAAGCAGTTAAAAATGTATGCTGTGGCATATCAAACGCAATTGAATTAAAATGGAACACGCACAGAATTCAGAAGTTTTGGGAGAAAAAATCGTAACGGTTTTAAAAACCATTTACGATCCCGAAATCCCTGTTGATATATACGAATTAGGATTGATCTATGATGTCATGGTGAACGAGGACAACGAGATCAAGATCCTTATGACCCTTACCACTCCAAACTGCCCCGTAGCCGAATCGCTACCCATGGAAGTTGAGGAAAGGGTTAAATCGATGAATGAGGTAAAGGATTGTGAAGTTGAGATCACATTTGATCCACCCTGGACCCAGGACCTTATGAGTGAAGAAGCCAAGCTTGAACTTGGAATGCTTTAATTAAACAAAAATTTCCTAACAACTTTTATGGCCGAAGAAATTGTAAACCGAATAGCCAACAGTAAACTTGTTACTATTGACCTGGAAGATTACTATCCTGTAGGCGAACGCGTGGTTTTTGACATAAAAGACTGGCTTTTGGAAGGCTTTGTTCTTCGGGAAAAAGACTTTAGGGCAACTGCTAAAGCTTACGATTGGTCCCGGTTCGAGGGAAAATATGTGGCTCTTACTTGCTCAAGTGACGCCATTATTCCCGGCTGGGCTTATATGCTGCTAAACACCTATTTAGCCCCTGTTGCCAAAAAAGTTGTGGTTGGTGACCTTGAAATGCTGGAAACCGTGCTTTACACCGAAATTTTACAGGAACTGGACGTGACAAAATACGAGGGTGTACCGGTGATTATTAAAGGTTGTTCCAGAAGACCTGTTCCTCAAAATGCTTATCTTCACTTAATATCAAAACTTCAGCCGGTAGCCAGAAGCATTATGTATGGCGAAGCCTGTTCTTCTGTTCCACTTTATAAAAAATAAATATGAAGAGAATTTTACTTTCAGTTTTCATTTTGTTCGGATTTTTTGCCAATGCCCAGGAGAAAGAGGAGGCCGAAGAACAGCAGGAAGGATGGACTACAGAAGGAAATATTCAACTCCTGTTTAACCAGTCAGCTTTTAATAAGGAATGGGCCGGGGGAGGAACTTCCAGTCTTGCGGGAAATCTCACTTTTGATTACAGCTTCAATTACTTGATGGATGATATTACCTGGGACAACAAAGTCTGGGCAACCTACGGACTTACAAAGGTAAAGACCGACGAATTTATAAGGAAGACCAATGACAGGTTTGAAATAAATTCCATTGTGGGAAAACAGATCAAGGAAACCAATTGGTTTTATTCATTTTTCGCACATTTCCAGTCGCAGTTTGACAGCGGATATGTTTTTTCTGAAAACCCTGAGACAGGAGAGATCACTCGCACCGAAACCTCCCATTTTTTCTCCCCTGCCTATTTAAAAGCAGGACCCGGTATTGGATGGCATAAAAGCGATGATCTGCATTTTAATATAGCACCTGCAACTTCCCGGTTCATATTTGTAGATGGCGATTTCACCAATGCCCCGGGATATGTAGACGGAAGTTATTACGGAGTTGATAAAGGAAAAACCATGCGCTTTGAATTTGGTGCATCCTTAACGGGATATGGAAAATTCAAGTTAATGGAAAACGTCACATTGGAAAACACTCTTAGTCTTTACTCAAATTATCTGGATAAGCCGGGAAATATTGATCTCGACTATTTAATGAATCTCAATATGAGTATCAATAAATTCCTATCTGCCAACCTTATTTTTCAGGCGATCTACGATGACAATACTGTAGGAGCTTTCCAGATAAGAGAAGTTTTTGGTGCCGGAGTGACTTACAATTTTTAATTTCTTCAGGAATAAAAGCTCATCAATCTCAGGATCCAATTTTGGCGAATGTTTAAGACGCCTGATTTAATCATGCCTGTACTTGTAGCGCATATTTATGTAACTTTGTTGGTATAGCCAATCTTTTATGTTAGAAAAAAACGATTTAGAATACGAAAAGGTAGTTTTAATCGGGATCGTCACCCGGGAGCAGAATGAAGAAAAGCTCGAAGAATATCTTGACGAACTGGAGTTTTTAACCTACACCGCAGGAGGAGAAGTGGTGAAACGTTACACCCAAAAAATGGAGCGTCCAGATCCTAAAACCTTTATTGGTTCTGGAAAGATGGAAGAAGTGCGGGCCTATGTTTCAGAACATGAAATAGGGACTGCAATTTTTGATGATGAACTCTCCCCTGCCCAGCAGAAAAACATAGAAAAGATCCTTAACTGTAAGGTACTGGACAGGACCAATCTTATCCTGGATATCTTCGCCCAGCGTGCCACTACCAGTTACGCTCGTACACAGGTAGAGCTGGCACAATATCAATATTTACTTCCTCGTCTCGCCGGGATGTGGACTCACCTCGAGCGTCAACGTGGAGGTATTGGAATGAGAGGACCCGGGGAAACAGAGATAGAAACCGATAGACGTATTGTTCGTGATAAGATCGCTCTTTTAAAGAAAAAGCTTGAGACCATAGACAAGCAAATGGAAGTTCAACGTGGCAACCGTGGCCAGCTGGTGAGAGTAGCTTTGGTTGGGTATACTAACGTTGGGAAGTCTACTTTAATGAACGTGATAAGCAAGAGTAAAGTCTTTGCTGAAAATAAACTTTTTGCCACTCTGGATACGACAGTGCGTAAAGTTGTGATAAGAAACCTGCCATTTTTGTTAACAGATACTGTAGGATTCATCAGGAAATTACCAACACAATTAGTCGAATCCTTTAAATCAACACTGGACGAAGTACGGGAAGCAGATCTTTTGCTGCACGTAGTAGACATTTCGCATCCACAATTCGAGGATCATATTGCTTCTGTAAACCAAATCCTGGCTGAGATCAAAAGCGCAGAAAAACCTGTCCTAATGGTTTTCAATAAGATTGACGCTTATGAAGCCGAAAAGATCGAAGAAGACGACCTAATGACCGAAAAAACCAGCTCTCATAATACTTTAGCCGAATGGGAAAACACCTGGATGAACCGTTTGGGCGACAATGTACTCTTCATTTCTGCACTCAATAAGGAGAATTTAGAGGAATTCCGTAAGAAAGTTTATGAAGCAGTTCGCGAGATACATGTTACACGATTTCCTTATAATAATTTTCTTTATCCCGAGTACGACACCTACACAGACGAAGAAGAGTGATTCTAAATATTTACTATTTTAGAAGCCTATAAAACATTCAGATATGAAAAATTAATTGTTTTGCCAATGTTGTTTTTCTTCGGAATACTGTCTGCTCAGGATCTTGAGGGCTCATGGAAACTCGCAGAAGTAGATGGGAGCCGGTAACTAATGAAGAAACCATACGTATTTATCAGGATGGCTATTTTGCTTAGGGAAAAAAAGAAACAGGAACGAATAAATTCCTTGAAGCCGGAGGCGGAGAATACGAATCAGTGACAGAATATTCAGAAACTTACGACTTCCATACTACCGACACCTCCATGGTGGGAAAAGAGGTGAAATATGAAATTTCTGAAAAGAAGACCAGTTCACCATCACTGCAAAAGATGGGAAATCTCAAACCTGGGAGAAAGTGTCAGACAATGAGAATGATCTTGCCGGAAATTGGGTGATCACAGGAAGACAGCGAAACGGAGAAATGAACAGAATGCACTCCCGGGAACTCGAAGAACAATTAAAATCCTTGGTGGCGATCGCTTCCAGTGGGTTGCATTTAATTCAGAAACCAGGGAGTTCTCCGGCACCGGTGGCGGCACTTATACAGCAGAGGACGGAAAATACATTGAAAACATCGAATTCTTCTCAAGAGACGACAATCGCGTGGGAGCAAGCCTGGACTTTGATTACGCTGTGAAAAATGGTGAATGGCACCACAGGGGAAAAAGTTCTAAAGGGGATCCTATCTATGAGATCTGGTCGCCGTATTCTGAAGCTTATACAAATTAAAAAAAAATCTTCCAGACCTAACAGGTTTTAAAAACCTGTTAGGTCTTTATTTAACCCATCGCCAAAACCGCCTTTTCAGCACATTTCTCTCCGTCGATAGCTGCTGAAACAATTCCGCCGGCATATCCTGCACCTTCCCCGCAGGGATAAAGACCTTTGATCTGAACATGTTCCAGGGTTTCCCTATCCCTTGGGATTCTCACCGGGGAAGATGTTCTTGATTCGGTCGCATGCACAACAGCTTCATTAGTAAAATATCCCTTCATGCTCTTCCCAAACTCTATAAATCCCTTCTGAAGGCTTTCATATACGAATCCCGGCAATACCTCTCCCAGTTCAACTGAAGCGATCCCCGGTTTATAGGAAGTTTCGGGTAGAGAAGAAGAAATTCTTCCGCTACTGAAATCTACCAACCGTTGAGCGGGTGCTGTCTGGGTTTTTCCGCCGGCTATCCACGCTTTTTTCTCCACTTCCTGCTGAAACTTAAGAGCTGCCAAAGGAGAGTCTCCAAAAATGGCAAAATCTGAAGGTTTTATTTCCACCACAATCCCCGAGTTGGCGGTCGCCTGATCCCTTTTACTGGGGGACCAGCCATTAGTAACGATCTCTCCGGGGGAAGTCGCACAGGGCGCAATAATTCCGCCGGGGCACATGCAGAAGGAATAAACTCCCCTGCCCTTCACCTGTTTTACGATGCTGTATGAAGAGGGAGGTAAAAATTCTCCCCTATTTGCAGTGTGATATTGAATTTGGTCTATCAAAGCCTGTGGATGTTCTACTCTTACTCCCAGAGCAAAAGGTTTGGCTTCAATAAAGATCTTTTTGTTGTAAAGCAGGGTAAAAATATCCCTGGCAGAATGACCGGTGGCTAAAATGAGTTTTTTGGCAACTATTTTCCTGCCATCCATCAATACTACTCCCTCAATCTCCTCATTTTGCAAAAGGATATCTGTAACCCGGGAATTAAAAAGAACTTCTCCGCCGTGATCTATAATAGTTTTAGTGATATCCTGAATAATCGCAGGTAACTTATTGGTGCCGATATGCGGGTGCGCCTCCACCAGGATTTGATCTGTAGCACCAAAGGCAACCAGAAGCTCTAAAATGCGATTTACGTCTCCCCTTTTCTTGCTCCTGGTGTAAAGCTTACCATCAGAATAAGTGCCTGCACCACCCTCTCCAAAACAGTAATTGGAATCCTCATTTACGACGTGCTCAATATTTAACTTTTTGAGATCCCTGCGGCGGGCGCGAACATCCTTTCCCCTCTCTAGCACAATAGGTTTTTTGCCCAGTTCAATGCAGCGTAAGGCAGCAAAGAGCCCGGCAGGCCCTGCCCCGACAATTATCACCTCTTCGGCATTAGAAACATTTTTATATTCGGGAATGGTGATCTTTTTTTCCTCAAAATCTTCCTGCAGGTATACCTGCACCTTCAGGTTCACCTTAATGTTTCTTTGCCGTGCATCAATACTTCTCTTTAAAACCTCCACATGGGTGATCTCATTCAAGGGAAGCCCGTATTGCCTGGATACAAAATGTTTTACGGCTTCGGCATTTCCGGCAGTTTCAGGAGATACCTGGAAAGAAAATTCTTGTTGCATGGATATTCATTAGCGGATGCAAATATAAGATTAAAGCCTTCTTAATTAATAGCTTCAGAAAAAAGCATCAATATATTTAGAGGATAAAATTCTTCAGAAAAGAAAAGCTTTTAAAATGTCCATTTCCATCCAATTTCAGCAAAATTTGTAAGAAACTGAAAATAAATTTGCAAATTAGCAGCAGGAACCCCTCTTCACTCTATAAATTTTATTGATATGAAAAATATACAATTGTTATTCCTGTTCCTTTTTGTAGGTTATCAAGGTCTTTTCGCCCAGGTCATTGTTCAAAAAGAAGTTTCCGCTTCAAATTATCCCGAAGCTCCGGATGTGATGCAGAAGGATTCAGTTCTCAGTATTCACGGCCACACTCGCACCGATCCTTACTTTTGGATGCGTCTTACAGATGATCAGAAAATAGCCGAACGACCCGATGAGCAAACTCAAAAGGTACTGGCTTACCTAAATGCTGAAAATACCTATACCGAAAAGGTAATGGCAGATACCGAGCAGCTGCAGGAAAAACTTTTTAATGAGATCGTGGGCCGCATCAAACAAACAGATGAGTCTGTGCCTTACTTCAAGAATGGCTACTGGTATTATACGAGATACGAAGAAGGCAAGGAATATCCCATTTACGCCCGAAAAAAGGGAAGTATGGATGCAAAGGAAGAGATCCTTATCAATGCCAATGAAAGAGCTAAAGGCCACGATTACTATGCGGTTGGCGGCCTGGAGGTAAGTCCTGACAATAAAATCCTGGCTTTTGGAGAGGACACTCTTAGCCGACGGGTCTACCACATTCAATTCCTGAACCTGGAAACCGGGGAAATGTTGAGTGACAAACTCGATAACACCACGGGTAGCGGTGCGTGGGCCAACGATAATAAAACGTATTTCTATACAACCAAGAATAAGGTTTCCCTGCTTTCAGAAAAAATTCTAAGACATACCCTGGGAGAGGAAAATGCTCAGGATGATTTGGTATATGAAGAAAAAGATCCTTCTTTTTACATTGGGGTCGACAAATCAAAGTCCGATGAATATGTGATCATCAACACCCGCAGTACTCTTGCCAACGATCATTATATTCTTAAAGCCGATGATCCTAACGGTGATTTTCAACAGTTCACACCTCGTGAAGAAGACCTGGAATATAGTATTGAACATTACAAAGATAAATTCTACGTGGTGACCAATCTTGACGCAAAGAACTTCAGGCTCATGGAAACTCCCGAAGATAACACGGCTAAGGAAAACTGGGAGGAAGTAATTCCTCACCGCGAAAATGTTCTCCTGCAGGATATCGAGGTTTTTGAAAATTACCTGGTGGTCAATGAAAGGGGAAATGCTTTAACTCAAATTCGCGTAATTGATCAGGAATCAGGAGAAGAGCATTATCTTAAATTTGATGAGCCGGCATATGTAGCTTTCTTTTCAATTAACCCGGAGTTTGAGACCAACAAACTACGCTATATGTATTCCTCTTTTACCACGCCTCTTTCAACCGTAGAATACAATATGGAAACAGGAGAGAAGGATGTTTTAAAAGTAGAGGAAGTTGTGGGAGGCCATGATCCCGAAGATTATGTAACCGAGAGATTCTTTGCTGAAGCAAGAGATGGAGCTCAGGTTCCTGTTACTGTGGTCTACAAAAAAACCACCGAAAAGAGTGATGATACTCCGCTGTTATTGTATGCTTACGGGTCTTACGGGTCTTCTATGGATCCTTTCTTCAATTCCGCAATTTTAAGCCTGCTGGACCGCGGATTCATCTTTGCCACTGCGCATGTGCGCGGAGGTCAGGATATGGGCCGGGAATGGTACGAGGAAGGTAAAATGTTCAAGAAGAAAAATACCTTTACCGATTTTATTGACGTGGCCGGGCATCTTATTGAAAATAACTACACTTCTCCCGAACATCTTTACGCCAAGGGCGGAAGTGCCGGTGGCCTTCTAATGGGAGCGGTAGTCAACATGGCTCCCGAAAAGTTCAATGGTGTTATAGCCGGTGTCCCTTTTGTAGATGTAATCTCAACCATGATGGATGAAACCATTCCTCTCACCACCAACGAGTTTGATGAATGGGGAAATCCAAAGAACAAGAAAAGTTACGACTACATGCTATCCTACTCTCCCTACGACAATGTTGCTGAACAGGAATATCCTCACATGCTGGTTACGACAGGCTTATTCGATTCACAGGTACAGTATTGGGAACCTGCAAAATGGGTTGCCAAATTAAGGGATAAAAAGACAGATGACAACCTGCTTTTACTGGATACCAATATGGAAGCAGGTCACGGCGGTGCTTCCGGTAGATTTGAACGCTACAAAGAAACAGCCCTGGAATACGCTTTTCTGCTGAAGCTGGAAGACATGGTAGAAGATTAATTTCTGAATAGTTTCTGCGGAATTAATCTGCAGAAACTATTACATCATCCAGTTCATAAACTCCATTGTAGTAGGAATGATCGCTACCGGTGTACCGGAAAGCTATATAACCTTTACCGGATATACAGGAAAGGTCCACAAGGCCGGAAGAGATCCAGTCGCCAAAGAAATCATTATTCTGGGCAATATAGGCGGCAGAAAGTATATTCCATTCTGCCATTAACAGGTTTTCCTCCACTCCATCCCAGTCGGTGGAAATAAGCACTTCCATAAAACTGCCATTGGCTAAACTGGTAGAGGTTTTAAAGCTTAGGGCCTCTCCGCTATTAGTATCAAAATTTATCTTTGGAGTGATCAACCAGCTAAGACTGCGAGCATCTCCCGAACCTGAAGGTCTCATCCTGGCCGATCGTCCCAGAGAAGCATTTGCTCCTTTTGCGGTATAGGCTTCCCATGGGCGGGAACCCTCCTGAATGATATTTTTCCAGCCTTTGCCTTCAACCGGTTTGTTATTCTTTTGAGAGCTAAAGTCATCCTCAAATAAGATTTTGTTTCCAATTTGAGAAGCCAGGCCACAGTCGGTTACTTTTGGATCACATCTTAAATTTGTACCCAATTCTATATCTCCCGGATAGTTCACGTATATAGTATAGAACTCATCATAAAAGTCACGTGTCAATATTCCGCTAACATTTCCCGAACCCATAGGAAGTTTTAAAGCTGCAAAATCGGCATAAGTACTGGTGCTAAGGATAAAAGGAAAGTCTCCCGTGCAGCTCTCCACCAGCCTTTCCCCGTCAAACTCATCATTCTCTTCGGCCGCATAGGTTGCAGGTTTTTCAGGGTTTGTTAAAAGCTTATTGAATTGAACATCGTCGATCTTCACAAAAAGATTTTCCAGCCCGTCATTAAATTCTGAAGCCTGGATGATCTTTGGATTAATTTCAGCTACTTCAGAACTTCTGTAGATATGATGTGATACACTCGACTGCGGAATATTCACTATTTGATTTCCTTCGGCCACACCTAAGGCCGCCACTCCATTTACCTGGCCCACACTAAGTCCTTTTAGGTTAATATGAATTTTTCTTCCGAAGTTGAAAAACTGGTAATAAGAAGCCATGTTGAGTTTTATATTTATTCCTGCAGTTGGATTGTGGGGTTTATCCTGCACCACCATTTCCTTATAAAAATTACCCGCCTCGTCACTGGACACTACATAAGCCTCAAGGACCAGGTCCTTATCAAAAGTCACTAACCTTTCCGGATTTTGAAAATGTAATCCCAATACCGCAGGAAGGTCCATATTGGTTTCTACAGCAAGATCACGAGTTTCCTCGGGTGCTGTATGATCATCTTCGGGTGCACAGGCAGCCAAAAATAGCAGGCTCAAAAAGGGCAAAATTCTCTTCATTTTTTTCAGAATCTATAGTAAACATGGGCGTAGTAGGTGGTACCGGGTCCAAACCAGTATTTTGATCCAAAAACAGGTTGGTCTCTTTCCATATCGGCCTTAAGAAGGGCATAGTTGACATTTCGGGATTGTTCATAGCCACCGGTTTTATATGTAGAATCAAGTATGTTGTTTAAGCTGCCAAAAAAACCTACAAATCTGTTTTTCAGTCTCCAGGATTTCCCGCCTACAATATTTACCAGCATATAGCTTTCAAATTCCTCCTGTCGCAAAAGGCTTTGGGCAATACTTTCATCATAGTATACAAAAGGAAAGCCGTCTACATCGGTTTTAAAATTTCGGGTTCTGGGGAGGGGTGCCACATCAATGAATGTTTTTGAAAAGAAATTTGCAGAAGCTGAAATCCACCAGTAATCCGGGTCCCTGTATTCAAATCCTGCCTGGACTGCCTGCTGCGGGCCACCGGAAAGCCGGTAATCTTTAAGAGCTGCCTTCCCCATGTGCCTAACCTCGGTAAAATCATCGGAGGTTAAATAAACTTCAGGATCACTATTGAAGATATAATCCCCAAAAGAGCCGGCAGTGCGCAGCTTTAACGTACTCGTTAGCGGGATTTCAAATCCAAACTCCAGTCCAATATGTCTTTTATCGATTCCGGTCATTATTTCCTGAACAAAAGCATTGGTAACCTCTCTTCCAGATCCCGCGAGACCATCGGCATAATAAAAGGAAACCTCGGTTGCATCATCAAAAGTGCCGTAAAAACCGGTTATTCTTCCGGTAAGGAAAGGTGCCCGAATGGTATACCCTGCATCGGCGGTAAAGATTTTTTCATTTTTCAGGCCAATAACAACATCATTATTCTGTCGTGCATTAGAAAAGCTATTCCGAAGCGCCGGTGGTTTTGTAAAACCGGCCAGATTAGTGGTGAGGTAATGTCTGCCGGTGATCTTATAGGTAAGTCCCGCCTTTGCACCATAATTCCCAAAGTTGACCGGATCACTTTCACCCAGAGAATTATCGGGGAAATTTCCATTTTGAAAGTAGCCGGTTCGCTGGTATGAAGTAGCAGAACCCTGGCCAGCGACATAAGCTTCTATTCTATCATACCTAAATTCCGCCTGAAGAAATCCTCCACCATCGAGAGCATTAAGTCTATAGTGGTACTTAAAAATGTCATTTTCGGCTACTAATTTATTTTGGTTTTGAAGATCATTTTGAGCTTGAATACCTTCTGAAAAAGAATCCACATCAAGAAAAGATGCAGCTCCAAAAAGATCAAGAACCGATGCGAAATTTTCACTTCTAAGCTGCCGAAAATTCAGAGCTCCCGTGACTACCACATGGGAAGATACGGTATACCGGAAATTGGATCCCGCAGTAAGTTGCCTGTCATCTGTCCTGTCCTCGTATAAAGCATAAATAGCGTTGCCACCTAAAGTTGCAGCTGCTTCATTCGCCAGGTACAGCTCCTCCCAGTTCAATTGCCCATTATCGCGAAAATCCTGTTCGGCCAGGTAAGCTCCCCTAAAATCGGGATTATTTTCGGACCTGAGGTAGTAGGATGGAAGGTTCTGGTAATATGCAGGGTCCGGATTACTGCCGCCACCCATGAAAATATTTTGCGAGCCCGCATCATACAAGCGGCTGCCTCCATAATCGATCCTGCTATTCCCTGTCTTCCCAAATTGATAAGCTACACTGGAACTTATTTCTAGATCTTTGGAAGGGTTCCAATAATGGTTGAGCATTAGAACCGGCTCTTCGACAACTTTTATTCTCGAGTTTCTAATTTCCCCATCCTGCCAGCCCCAGTAAGAATTATACCTGTGGCCCTTTAATTCATATACCTCCTGAGTATTGGGAGAATTCTTTCCCCTTTCATTGGGTGTGTAGAACCCGGTAAAATTCAGGCTGTGTGAATCATTGAACTTTTTTTCAACTGAAACGAAAAAGGAATTGGCATCATAACTACTTCCTTCAATGTAACTTTGTTTTGCATACCTTCTTGATAACGACAAAGAATAAGCCCAGCCCGAAGGAAGTAAACCACTGTGATAGCTACCCATTGCCCTTCCCGAATAGGATCGATTTGCCATAGCATAGGAGAATTTGCCTCCGTTTTGATATTGAGAGGCTCTCATAATAATATTCGTCGTACCCGCGGGACCGCCGAAGGAAACATTAGAAGGTGTGGTGCTATTAGAAAATTCCTGGTTTCTCTGTACATCATTTAATCCTCCCCAGTTGCTCCATAAAGGTCTTCCATTGAAGATCTTATTCATTTCCACACCGTTTATCAACACTTTTCCATACTCACTATCGTAACCACGCGGCCTGAAAAAGGTGGGACTAAAATCAAAAGCTGCGGCATTTAGAAACACATCTTTTGAAGCCTGTAAGAGGCCCGAAATATTGGCAAAACCTCCATCCTCATCCAGTTCATGATCGGCCAGTGAAATAATTTCAGTTTGCCTCTGCATTTCGGGCAGGTTGGGTTTCAGAACAATCTCCCCCAAATCAATGTCTTCGGAAAAAATCTTAACCGGAAAATGTTTATCCAAAAAGCCATTTTTGGAGAGGGTAAGGATCTGCTCTCCCTGCGGAAGGGATTCAGAAAAGACAAAGATTCCGTCGGGATCGGTAAATTCTTCCAGTGTTGTATTAGAAAGCCGAACAGAAGCACCATATATCGGTTTTCCCGACACCTGGTCAATCACAACACCCGAAAGGTTCTGGCTAAAAGCAGCAGAAACCGAAAATGAGATTAAAGGAAATAAAATCCTCCCAAAAGAAAATATTTTCATAATTCACTACAGGGGAGGCAATTAGGGCGCAATAATACATTTATTATTTTATCTTTAGACCCCCTCTTAAAATATTTAACAAATTAAAATTCAGGTGTTTAAGATATACGTCAGTTTTCTCATTGTGCTCCTGTATTCGAGCATCTTTTTTCCCGCTCCTGCACAGGAAAAAAAGGATTACAGGGTGGTGAGTATTGCCTTTTACAATGTCGAGAACTTGTTCGATATTCATGATGACCCATTAATTTTTGATGAGGAATTCACTCCGACCGGAAAAAACAGGTGGACACAAGAATTATATTTCAAAAAACTGGAAAATCTTTCGAGGGTCATAGACAATATAGGCAAACCCGGAATAGAAACTCCTCCTGCACTTTTGGGGCTTTGCGAGGTAGAGAACCTCGAGGTACTTGAAGATCTCATTAAAATGCCTCTTTTGGCTCCTTATGGCTATGAAATAATCCACTTTGATTCCCCAGATGAAAGAGGAATAGACGTGGCCCTTTTGTATAGACCGGAGATATTTGTTGTGCAGAACACTTCTACCCATTCTCTTTTGCTTTACGACCGGGTGAATACTTCAAAAAGAGATTACACCCGGGACCAACTAGTAGTAAGTGGTTTTTTAGAGGGGGAGGAAATTCATGTTATTGTTAATCACTGGCCCTCACGCAGTGGTGGTGAAAAATCGAGTAGCTACAAAAGAGAAAATGCAGCAAAGCTGAATAGAAAGATCATTGATTCGTTACAGAGAAAGGATCCTTATGCCCGAATTATCAATATGGGAGATTTTAATGATGATCCAGGGAATAAGAGTCTCAAAAAGGTGCTTGGAGCAAAGGGCCAAAAAGAACAGGTTGATTTTCAGGACCTATACAATCCTTTTGCTGTAATTGCTTCAAAGGGTTCGGGAACATCGGCTTATCGTGACCAGTGGAATTTGTTCGATCAAATCCTGATATCAGAACCTTTAATAGAAAAAGACCCTTCAAAATTTACATTTTTCAGGGCCTTTATATTTAATCCGCCATTCCTGGTTACCTCTACAGGAGCTTATAAGAATTATCCTTTCCGCAGTTTTGGTAGTTCAGGTTTTACAGGTGGTTTTAGTGATCATTTTCCGGTTTATATTCTTCTCACCAAAGAATTAGATTAGAACCAGGCCGACCATGGAATTCGCGAAAGAACAAATACAAGGGCCAATCCATAAAATATCCCAAGGGTTTTAAACTTTGATGTTGAAAGGCGCTTGTTCTTATGTTTGGAATAACCAACAGTTATCAATATGATAGCGATGATCATCATAAGAGGATGTTCCACCAGGTAAAGGCGCAACGTTGAATCTCCCATGACTTCTCCCATTCCCACTTGCCCAAAAGCTTTAAAATAAGGGGAAACGAAATACAGGACCAGGCCAATTAGCAATTGAATATGTGATACGATTAATCCAAATAAAGCCAGGCGAAAATCTGTCGCCCCATATTCCTTCTTTGAGGTAATACCAATGATGAAATTTACTGTTGCAATAATTAGGACCAGGAGGACCAGGTATGCCCACCAGGAGTGGATAAAAGAAACGGTTTCGTACATAATGATTGGTTTTGGGTAAAGATAGGTTTTTTGCATAAAAAAAGCCGCCTCCTTTCCCAGGAGGCGGCTTTCATTTATTTATAGAATTAATCCCATAGATTTTCTGCTTCGGGGCCACCCCAAATTAGAGTAGCGAAGTATGGATTATCAATAAAAGGGTTTCGGTTACCCTGTGCTCCCTCTATGATTTCCTGCCGCTGCATTTCAAAAGCAGATACAGGATCCTCAACATTCCATTTTAGGAAAAGTTCAAGTCCTCCAACCTCTTCAAAGTTTTCACCATACCTTATATTTAGGTACATCACCATTCGAGCTACATCCCCTTTCCACTCATCACCGGGATAAAACGTTTCCTCTGTAACCAGACCAAATTCTCCAGCACCATCTACGTAAGGATAATTTAACCTCAGGGAATTCACATCAGCATCTGCTACTCTTAAGTGATGAAGATCTGTAACAGCGAGCTCTGAATTTAACCTGGACTGTGGATAAATATGTTCAGTATTAAAAGTCTGGGGTTCATAGTCATTTGAATCGGACCAATACTCTTCCCAGTACCTGGACTCCCCTGAATACATTAAAGTTACATTATCGGGATTATCCAGGTCTTCATCTGCTTCATATAAATAATCATGTCTTTGTCCATAAGAAAGTAGAGTCGTATGTTTCTCTGAAGTAAAGTCTGAAATAAATTCGTAGTTGATCTCCCCATTAGATGTCAACGCGAAGTCACTATAATATTCCTGAATAGCAGCCGGAATATTGAAAGAAATTGCAGCATAAACAGTTACCGTCACTATACCTGTATCACAAGTAGGTTCGGGTTGATCATTATCACAAATGGTATAAGTGAAGGTATCCTCACCTGAGAAACCATCAGCAGGGGTATACGTCACTGTACCGTCGTCATTAAGTTTGACGATACCAGAAGAATTATCTGAATTTACAGAAGACAGGGAGCTCCCATCAACTACTACATCATTTGACAGTAAATTTTCCAGAGTGATGCTCACAGATTCAACCGTATTCACACTATCATCTGTAGTCTCCGGACTTCCACCATCTACCACATCAATGAAAACTTCAGCAGTTGAACATCTTTCAGAATCTCCCGGAACACATAGCATGTAACCAAAGGAATCTTCACCAATAAAGTCTACAGGCGGCGTATAGGTGTAAGTGCCGTCCCGGTTATCCTTTACCTCACCACCCTGAGAGGTTTCGGAATCAAATGATTTAATTCGTGCATTATCAACTACGACATCATTTTGGGTTAAATCATTCAGGACAATAGTTTCGTTTTCCACCGCGGTGCGGGAATCATCATTAGCTACCGGATTTTCTTTAGGTTCCGGGTTTGGATTAGGCTGTGATCCAGAGTCATCTGTAGAGCAAGAAAATAATGCTACCAAAATAAACAAAGGAAAAAATCTTTTTTTCATAACTAAAAGAGTTAAAAAAAGCCGTCACAAGGACGGCTTTTTAATTTTTTTACAATTCTATTCCTTTACTATCTCACCAGAATCGTTTACAACAAATCTTTGAGTATAATTGTTTGTGGAACCATTATATCCCTTGTAAGTTATCAGGAATTTCTGACCCACTTCTGCATCAGGAAACTTAGCTTCAAGTATAGTAATGATCTTAGAATGTGCTGCAGCAATATCGTCACCATTCCAATAGTCAAAATTACCATATTGTCCATTTCCAACAGAAGCGTAATCTTCCTGGGTTAAGGTATAAACAATAGTGCTATCTGGAACCCAGTTAGTCCCGTCATGACCAAACTTTAAAGATTCAGTAACAAGGTCATTATAAACTACCCAATTAGTACCATTAAAGATGAAATACTTTACAAAACTATATGTTTTGTTTTCGTCTGTATCTTCGTCTTCATCAAGATCATAAATGTCATCGGTGTATAACTTGTACATTACAGGAACAATTGTACCCTCTTCTTCCGGCTCATACTTAAATTTTTCGGTAAGGAAAACAGGAATTTTAGCTTCAGCTTCATCTTCATTAGAGAAGTTTGGATAACTCTCTCCCATTGCATTATACTCATCCTCCGTGAAACCAGAAACATATATCCAATCTCCATCCACTAAAAGAAACCCATCATTACGTGTTTCAACACTACCATCGTAGAAGTCATAGGTTAAGGACACAAGGGTTCTGTTCGCAACATCACCAAATTTGTCCTCTACCAGCTCAAAAACCTCCGACATCCTGTCGAAATTGGGATATTTATTGTTTCCATAAGTAACATAATCCTCACTCGCTGCTTCATACACAATAAGATCTTTCTCATCTCTTTTAGGAGCATAAATATCAAAAAGCACTTCTACAGAAGACCCCTCACCAAAACTTGGGAAAACTTCGTTCAGAACCACTGGCACCAATTCCTTTGCCTCTTCAACGCTTCCAAAATTAGCAAATCCAAGATCTAAGATCTCTTTGTAATCATCCTCGGTAAGAGTGTAAGGATCAACACTACCCGCTATTCTACCTTCAATTTCGGCATCAATTTCATCATGAATATCTTCCATGGGCTCACAGCTGGTAAGAACCAAACCGATGAACATAAATAACAAATAAAATAATTTTTTCATCTTAGTATATTGTTAGAATTTAATTTTAGCTCCTACAGTATAAGTACGACCAAAACCATACCATACCTGTGCAGTACGTGCGTTAGAATTAATACCATCATCCACAACTGAAATGTATTCAGTATCAAAAAGGTTATTGATATTCCCTATCAAAGTAGCATCAAAATCTCCAAATTCAAAATCATGGGTCAAACCTAAATCCATAACACTATAATCTGGTGCTTCCCATGGAGAGTAACCTTCACCTACGTTGTTTGGATCAAAATCTGCATATAACCTGTCATAATAATTAAAATCCAATCTAAGTCTGGTACCTGGTAAAACTTCATAATTAGCACCCAATGCATATGTATGTTGTGCCGAACCACCAACAGGTACATCCTTCAATAATAATTCAATTGGAGTATCAGGATTTAAAATCTCCTGTTCGTCATTATAGAAATATACATCCTGAACATCACTATCCCAGTTCCAGTCTCCAATAGAAGCCATAGCTGTAATAGTTAATTTTTCAAATGGTCGGTAAGAAAGGTCTACTTCAAGTCCCTGGTGTAAAGCATCAACCCCTAATATATTTGCAAAGAATGTTTGCCCAGATTCGCGATCAAAACGGGTTCTTGTGAAAGACCTGTCTTGCCATAAAGTTCTGTAAACATTCACATTTGCTCTGAAATTTGTGCTACGGAATCCGTATCCAAGCTCTGCACTAAAGATTTTTTGATTTTCAGCATCCTCATTAACAAGATTCTCAAAGTTTAAGAATACATCACGAAAGAAAGGAGCTTTTTCAAAATATCCAACATTGGCAAACACGTTGTGATGGTTGTCAATGTTATAGTTAGCACCACCTTTAGCACTGTATCCAAAGAAGTTCACAAAATCTGTCTCTTGTTCTGGATCACTATCAAGGTAGTTGAAGTAATCAATTCTTTTATAAGATGTATTTGAAGCGGCAAGCGAAACAAAAGCAGAAAGGTCATTTTTAGAGTATTCTGCCTGAGCAAAACCACCTTCCCAAAGGACAATTCCATCATTATAATAGTTGATTTTATCTCCTACTCTGGCAACGTTTATAGGGTTATTCACATTAGAATCATCTAACCAGTAAGTTCCTCCCAAGAGATTTTTAACTTCCTGAAAATGTTCTCCTTTATAATATCTAAGATCAATACCACCCATTAATTCAATGTCTTCTGTCAATTCAGTAGAAATAGTGGAAAGACCCCCGAACCAGTTATGGTCGTTGCGAGAATCATATAAAATTGTTTTTGATCCAAGATCAGCGTTAGCAAAGTTCTCAGCAACTACTAAATCAAGATTTAAAGGCTGAAGATAACCGCTTCTGTATGGAGAGTCTATATTACGAAGGTCTGCATCACCAGTATATCCACCTCCTCCTCCGGTACCGAAAGAAGCATATAAAGCCGTAGATAAATTTGTTTTATCAGAAATATTCCAATAATGGTTTAAAGACATTTGTGGTTTATGATAAAAGTTGTCCTGTACGTGAATAACCTCACCATTCAAGTAACCCCAGTCACCATTAAATTTGGTTCCACGTTCACTTCTCCTATATGTCTCTATAAGATGACGGGTTTCTCTCTGACCGTGTGTTTGAGGCGCACCAAAAGCAGTAAAGGACAATTGATGATCGTCCCCAAAATCTTTTGCAATATTAATGAAGTAAGAATATCCTTCGAACTGAGTTCCGTCGATATACCCATCTCCTGTCGTTTTTGAAGCAGAAACAGTAGCAGCAATTCCGTTATCCAAAACTCCTGTAGAAACAGTAGCTCCAAACTTCATATACCCATCATTTCCTGTAGAAGCAAAAATGTTTCCTCCTTCTTCAGCATCGGTAGTTTTAGTTAAAATGTTCACAGTACCACCAATAGAAGGCACAGCAACTTTGGAAGCACCAAGACCTCTTTGTACCTGCATAGAGCGCGTCACATCTGAAAGACCTGCCCAGTTACTCCAGTATACACGACCACTTTCCATATCGTTTACCGGCACACCGTTGATCATTACCGCGATGTTTTCAGAGTTAAAACCTCTAAGCCTTAACTCAGAATCACCAAATCCACCACCTTGTTTTGTAGCATAGACACCTGGAGTAGATTTTAGGATTTCAGGAAATTCCTGGTTACCTAATTTAGTTTCAATATCAGCTGCTTTAATAGTTGATACAGCAACTGGTGTTTTACGATCAATAGCTAAAGAGAAACTTGTAATAACGATTTCTTCAAGAGCATCGGCATCAGGGGAAAGAACAATTCTTCCAAGATCCTGAGTTGCGCCATTAGCAACAGAAAAAGGAATTGTTTTTCTTTCGTAACCTACATAACTTATTTCAATTTGTCCGGTTTTTTCATCCACTTCTAAAGTGAAGTTCCCATCAAAATCGGTAACAGTACCATTATTGGTCCCAATCACCATGATGTTTGCACCAGGTAAAGGGCCATTCATTTCAGAATCAATCACCTTTCCGGTAATAGTACCTTGTGCAAAAATTGTAGCTGACGTCAAAAAGAACGCTAATGCTAAAAATTTCCTCATTGTGTAATTTGTTAGTTTGTGTTTAAAAAGTTGGTGCAAAAGAACAACTTTCTTTAAAAATATCCTTTAACTTAAGGTTAAGAGTTTTTCACAAATGCCTGGACGTTTTCAACATGGCCTATAACAAAATAACCCCCTGATAAACAGGAGGTTATTTCGAAAAGTTAATAAAAGCTAAATGGCTGTTACTGTTGCAGATAAAACTTTAACAGATTTTCGGTTGAAGAATCATGCGAACCGACGTCATTTTTCTCGATTTCGGTGAGGATTGTGGTCGCAAGTTGCTTCCCTAATTCCACTCCCCATTGATCATAACTATATATGTTCCAGATGATACCCTGTACAAATATCTGGTGTTCGTACAAAGCCACTAATTTCCCAAGACTTTCGGGAGAAAGTTGGTCGATAAGAAGAGTTGTGGTTGGATTATTCCCTTTAAAAACCTTAAAAGGCAACAATTTATTAACCTGTTCTTCAGAAAGATTTTTTGCTTCAAGCTCCTTTCTTACCTCTTCGGAAGTCTTTCCCTGAAGTAAAGCTTCGGTCTGGGCGAAAAAGTTTGCCATCAATTTATCGTGATGTTCTTTCTCTTTATGCAGAGATTTCCTGAAACCAATAAAATCGGCCGGAATCAAGTTTTGTTCCCTGGTGGATCAACTGGAAAAAGGCATGTTGCGAATTAGTTCCCGGTTCACCCCAAACAACATTTCCGGTCTGGTAGGTAACATCGTTCCCATCGCGATCCACTCCTTTCCCGTTACTCTCCATAATTGCCTGTTGTAAATATGCAGGAAAACGGTGTAAGTACTGAGTATATGGAATTACCGCCTGAGTTTCGGCTTCAAAAAAGTTATTGTACCAAATGGTCAAAAGTGCCAGTTGCACCGGAATATTTTCTTTAAAAGAAGTTTCCCTGAAGTGTTCATCCATTTTTCGGGCACCTTCAAGAAGCGAATTAAAATTGTCATAGCCTATGGACAGACTTATGGAAAGACCTACTGCGCTCCAAAGAGAGAAACGGCCTCCAACCCAGTCCCACATAGGGAAAATATTATCTCTTTCAATTCCGAACTCTTCTACCGCCTTTACATTACTGGAAACGGCAACAAAATGTTTGGCTACAGCATCGGCCGGTGCCTTTTTAGTAAACCATTTTCTTATTGTTGTAGAATTCGCCAGTGTTTCCTGGGTAGAAAAAGATTTGGAAACAATAACAAAAAGAGTAGTCTCGGGATTTAGATCTTTAATTACTTCCTGCACATGGTCCCCGTCAACATTGGAAACAAAATGCACTTTTAGGTGGTTTTTGTAGTATTCAAGAGCTTCGGTAACCATTACCGGTCCAAGATCTGATCCTCCAATTCCTATATTGACAACATCTGTAAAAGCCTCTCCGGTATATCCTTTTTTTGCCCCCGAAATGACCGAGTAACAAAAGCTTTTAATTTTATTTTTTACTTCAGAAACTTCGGGCATTACGTTTTCCCCGTCTACTTTGACTTCGGCATCCTCTTTACTTCTTAAAGCGGTATGCAAAACAGATCGTCCCTCGGTCCTGTTGATTTCTTCCCCCTCAAAAAGGGCATTTATAGCCTGCTTTAATCCGGCTTCTTCAGCAAGAGCGGTAAGAAGGTCACGGGTTTCTTCAGTAATTAAATTTTTGCTGTAATCTACGTAAAGATCTTCCCATTTTAAGGTGAAAGCATCGGCCCTGTTCTGGTCCTTTTGAAAAGCTTCTTTTAAGTTAAGACCTTTTATTTCGGAATAATGAGCCTGCAGTTTTTTCCAGGCTTGAGTTTTGGTTGGATTAACGTTATTCATTTTAAATTGATTCTTTAAATTGGATTCGCCCCAGTTCATCTTTTAGAGGTTCTATTGCAGCGAAATAGGATGGGATGTATTTATCTTCTATAGGCTCGGCTGCCGGTAGATTTTGCCTGAAAGGGTCTACCTGTGCACCATTTTTCCAAAAGCGGTAACAAACATGTGGCCCGGTAGCCAATCCCGTGCTACCTACATAACCAATTATATCACCCTGTTTTACCCTTTGTCCCTGCTTCACTGCCCTTTTTGACATGTGAAGGTATTGTGTAGTGTATGTGCCGTTGTGTTTAATCTTTACGTAATTTCCATTACCGGCAGTATAAGAAGATGCTATGACCACCCCATTGGCAGTACTCCAGATAGGCGTGCCATGAGGAGCTGCGTAATCTGTACCCTTATGAGCCTTCCATCTTTGTTGTACAGGATGGAACCTCCTTGGACTATAACGGGAGGAAATACGGGTAAAATTAAGCGGCGCCTTTAAGAAGAAACTCTGCAATGGCCGTGCTTTCTCATCATAATAATCACGTTCGCCCGAAAGAGAATCTACCATAAAATTAAATGCATAATATGGCTTTTCTTCATGATAAAAGACAGAAGCTTCTATGCTTTCAATCCCGGCGTATATGCTGTCATTAATATAACGTTCATTATAAACCAGTTTAAACCGGTCACCCTTTTGCAACCTGAAAAAGTCAATACTCCATTGGTAAATATTACTCATTTCATGGGCAATGAGGTAACTTAAACCTTCATCCTGAATAGCTTCGGTAAGGCTGGAATTAATAACTCCTGCTACTGTTCTTTTAGTAATAGTCACCGGCTTCTTTGCAGTGTAAACTGAAGTACTGTCGGAAAGATCAACTACCGTATAATTAATCACGTCATTCTCGTAAATAAAAACACGGGGAGTTTTAGAAGAATCCTTTTCTTTAAGAATGGTATAAGGTTTTCCAAGGATAATCTTACGCGGATTAAAAGTGTCTTTTACCTTATTAACGATCTCAAAGATCCTATTGGGATCAACACCATGAGTGCCAAGAATAAGTCCAAAACTATCACCAGACCTGATGGTATCCCTTACCACCTCATAATCATTTAATACAAAACCAAATTCCTGGATTACAGGCGCTGTCTTTACTTTGACCGTGTTATCGGCTATTTCAGGTTTTTCACTGCTGTCATTACAGGCAGTAAAAACCATCATCAACATTAGCAGGTAACTAAGCTTTTTCACTCTTTCAAATTTTTTATTGTGTTATCATTTCTTCGACCCATTGTTTGCCCCACTCCTCTTTTTCCTCTTCATTCCAAAGTTCAGGAAAAAATGAAATTCTTTGAAAACTTGGCGGTAAAAACTCCTTCCAGTTAGTACCTCCCGTAGCCTTAACGGCATTTTTCTTCACCATAAGGTAACGTTGAGCTGCTCCTATATGAACCAGGAGCCAGTTTACATTCACTGCAACATCCAGGTTACGCAACGCCTCAATCAACTTTTTATTGTTTCTTTCTTCTTCCGGAAGAGTTTTATATAGCTCAAAAAGGGTTTTCCCCTTAAGATTTTTTGCCAGCCTTAAAAAGACCTCATCATACTTCTCTTCAAATTGCCTTAGAGTCAAAGTCTTCTCTCCTGTATCTGAACTTATGCCACCTCTCTTCCAGTAAATATTTTGATAAACCTCTTCAAGGTTCAAATTGCTTCGGAAGCTTTCCCGATCTGCATGATTTACCAGATTATAAAGCGGTGTTGCATGGATTTCAATCATCCTGAACTGGGCAGACTGGAAACCACTGGCAGGTAAAAGAGCCATTCTGAATTTTAGAAACTGCTCCCGCTCCATCCCTCTTATCATCACATCAAACGAATTTGTCTGAATCCTGAAATACCTGATGATGCGATTTAGCTTTTCTGTAAAAAATTCGGCAGATAGGTCTTTGGCCTCGACAAGCTGTTTTAGCTCATGAAGCACCAGCTTAAAGTAAAGTTCTGTGATTTGATGGTAACCTATAAATATTTCCTCATCGGGGAAATGAGTTTTGGGCTTTTGCAGACTCAGGAGGGTATCCAGTTCAATATAGTCCCAGTAAGTAAGGTATTTGTCGTATAATAGACCGTCAAGATACGAGCCGAGGTCCTGGCCAGAATTTCGGAATTTTTCTTCCAGCTGCCTCACCTTTTCGGCTATCTCGGGCTGTATACCACTCATATTATTTCATTATTATATTCAAAGGATATTTTAAACCTTTAAACGCATCAATATCTGCATCAAGAGAACCCACGGCAAGATCGGCTTTGATTTTTAGAGGGATACGGTTTTTGTCATCACTCACCCAAATTGTAAGGCTTTCCTTTCTTTCAAATACCCTACCTGCAAGCACGTAGGGTTGAAATTTTAATGCTGCAATATTACCCATTTTTGTTTTTACAACCTCCCTGCCAAGGAACTTTAACTTGAAATCATGACTCTCGTCATCTATGAACATTTTGATATTGAACATCTCCCCCTGGTCAAGCGCGTTAACATCCAGATTGTTTCGCAGGTAGTAAAAAGAAGAAAGCATATCGTGTACATTATCGGGCACCGAGTAGGTCTCTCTTCTATTGTGCTTACGATTAAAAACATGAGCATTATTACTGTCATGGTCAAAATCTATAAGAAGATCTTTAGTGTGACCTCCTTCATCTATTTGTCTTATAAATCTAAGTGGAGCTCCATTTTTCTTATCCATAAAGGTTTCGTAATTGTCATCTACCTTAAAGAACAAGTGCAGTAGCCCGGTGGATTTCCCCCTTCCAACAACATGATAAACAGGTTGATTTCTAAGAGTGGTTTCCTTTACTTCAAGGGTGGCAAAACTCGCGTTGAACACGCCGTAATGAATTCGGAACCTAAACCATTCTCCTGCCTCATAAGCCTGATGGGATTGAGCAGAAACATTTAGAGCAACAAGAGAAATTATAATCGCGGCAATTTTCTTCATCTATAAGTAAGTTTTTTCGTCTATTGTTGATACAATTACAATTTCTATTCCAAATGTATCAAAACAAAAAACCCCGTCAAATGAATGACGGGGTTTTTAATCTTATTAACCAACTAAAACTTAAATTATGAAAAAAAAGTAATTTTTTTTCCCAATCCTGGTAACCACTCCAAAATTGCGGTGCAAAA
This sequence comes from uncultured Flavobacteriaceae bacterium, assembly GCA_963709775.1. Classification (GTDB taxonomy): domain Bacteria; phylum Bacteroidota; class Bacteroidia; order Flavobacteriales; family Flavobacteriaceae; genus Salinimicrobium. Next base: position 199,283 of record CAVPXS010000007.1, read on the forward strand.
GTCTTACTTAAGTAGTTGTTAGACAACTAAAATTTCAACTTTAACGCATCTCCTTTTAAAATGATATTTTTTTAAGCTTTAATCGGCTTTTTAAATGACGTCTATATTAAATTATAATGTTCCCCGTAAATTTTGTTCTCTTTCTATCGCTTCAAAAAGGGCTTTAAAGTTTCCTTTTCCAAAAGATTGAGCTCCTTTTCTCTGTATGATCTCAAAAAACATGGTTGGCCTGTCAAGAACCGGCTTTGTAAAGATCTGCAACAGGTAACCTTCGTCATCCCTATCGATCAATACCCCAAGTTTCTTAAGAGGTTCAAGATCTTCGTCTATTTCTCCTACGCGATCAAGCACGTCATCGTAATAAGCCTCCGGCACATATAAAAACTCTACTCCGCGATCCCGCAAAGCAGTCACCGTTTCAATAATATTATCTGTTGCCACAGCAATATGCTGTACCCCGGCGCCATTGTAGAAGTCTATATACTCTTCGATCTGGGATTTCTTTTTTCCTTCGGCAGGTTCATTAATTGGAAATTTGATCCTTCCATTCCCGTTACTCATCACCTTGCTCATCAAGGCTGTGTATTCGGTTGAAATATCTTTATCATCGAAAGAAACCATTTGAGCAAAGCCCATTACTTTGGCGTAGAATTCACACCATTTGTTCATTTCATTCCAGCCAACGTTTCCCACCATGTGATCAATGTATTTTAGACCTACATCTTTCACCTGGAAATTAGGTTTATATTCTTTGTAGCCCGGCATGAATGGTCCTGTATAATTTTTTCTTTCGACAAAGACATGCACAGTTTCTCCATAGGTGTGTATACCCGAAAGCACGACATGACCATTCTCGTCTCTAACTTCTCTGGGTTCGAAATAAGATTTCGCACCTCTTTTTGTAGTTTCTTCGTAGCTTTTACGTGCGTCCTCTACCCACAGCGCTACTACCTTAACCCCATCTCCATGTTTATCTATATGGGCATTGATCTCTCCTCCCGGCTGTAAAGGACTGGTAAGGACAAGTCTTATTTTGCCTTGTTGCAGCACGTAAGAAACCCTGTCTTTACTTCCAGATTCCAATCCCGGAATAAGCTACCGGCTGGAAACCCCATGCCTGTTGATAATAAAAGGCAGCTTGTTTTGCATTTCCCACATAGAGCTCCACGTAATCTGTACCCAGAATAGGCAGGAAATCTTCGGCCTGTGGGACCGTCTTCTTTAAATTTGCAGTGTTTTCTGTTGACATATTCAAATATTTTTAGCCGCTACGCGACGTGTTTTTAAACTTAGAATTTAATTCCTCCCAAAAATAACATTTTTGAGATGGTTTTATTTTTAATGGTCTAACCAGGATTTATAGTAATCTCCGTCAGCGATCTCCATTGCATCTTCGGTAACCATTAATGGTTTGAAGGTGTCTACCATTACCGCCAGCTCTTCCGTTTTCGTTTGCCCTATACTGCGTTCTACCGCTCCCGGGTGAGGACCATGAGGAATTCCTGCGGGGTGCAGCGAAATATGACCGGCCTCAATATCATTACGACTCATGAAATCTCCATCGACATAATATAAGACCTCATCGCTGTCAATATTGCTATGGCTATAAGGTGCCGGGATACTTTCCGGGTGATAATCGTACAACCTGGGACAAAAAGAACACACTACAAAAGCATCGGTTTCAAAAGTCTGATGTACCGGTGGCGGCTGGTGGATTCGGCCTGTAATAGGTTCAAAATCGTGAATAGAAAAGGCATAAGGGTAGTTATAGCCATCATACCCCACAACATCGAATGGATGTGAAGCGTAAACCATATCAAACATTTTACCCTGCTTTTTGATCTTGATCAAAAAATCCCCTTTTTCATCATTTGTTTCCAGCTCATATGGCCTTCTTAGATCTCTTTCACAGAAAGGGGAATGTTCAAGGAGTTGACCAAAATAATTCCGGTAACGTTTTGGAGTGTAAATAGGTCTTCTTGACTCCACAATGAACAACCTGTTCACCTCATCATCAAAATCCAGCTTATAAATCGTTCCGCGAGGGATCAATAAGTAATCCCCATATTTGAAATCAAGATTCCCAAGATGGGTTCTCAATTTCCCACTGCCTTTATGAATGAACAGCAACTCATCTGAATCGGAGTTCTTATAAAAATAATCTGTAGTAGATTTTTGTGGTGCGGCAAGGGCAATGTCCACATCGCTGTTGGTAAGCACCACTTTTCGGCTTTTCAGGTAATCCGGATCTGGTTTTACCTGAAATCCTTTAAATCTATAGGATTGTATATTTTTTTCGGCAGCTACTTTTGGTTTTACCTCATAACTCCCTTTGATCTCTTTGACCTGGGTAGGCCGCTGCTCATGGTACATGTTAGTGTACATTCCGTCAAAACCTATAGTCCCAAAAAGCTGCTCATAATACAAGCTGCCATCGGGCTTTTTAAAAACGGTATGTCTCTTATGCGGAATTTTTCCCAGGGTGTGATAAAAAGGCATATGTTGATCTTTTAATGAAAACGTTTTCGTGATTGATCTCTTTCAGTCTTAAAAAACTGAAGGACCAAATACAAATATCAATAATTTTTGCCGGAAAATCCGTTAAAGGACCACTAAAACCAAAAGCCAAGACTGAAATACCACTGACTTTTCTTTCTTTCGGGCGAGATGGAATACTTCACTTCTACAGGTCCCAAAAAAGTTTCCAGCCCATAGCCTATCGCATAACCGGAATATTCCGGCCATTCCAGCCAGTCTCCCCCCTCAAATAGCTCATTTTCCACATTGGCAAAATTGGCACTAAGTATAAGGTGGTTTTTTTGCAGGAAGCGGTAATCCAGCTCGACTAGACCCTTAATAAAACTGTCCCCGGAAAGGCTGATGAACTCGTACCCGTACAACGAAGTGAAATTATTGATGAAATCATTGCCATAGCCGCCAAGGAAGAAATCGAAAATATTGTTCTGCCTGTTGCCAATCCTAAAACCTGCTTCTGAAGAAATGTTTAACGCCACTCTGGGGGCAGGAGAAAAAGTATAACCCAAAGATCCTTTGGCAACCGAAAAAGGTGTAAAATCATCTATTGAAGACAACAGGTGCCAGTGAAAATCACTGTCAAAATACACCCCTTTTGTAGGGAAGTACTTTGAGTCCCGGCTGTCGTAAAGTAAGTACCCAAATCCCCCGTAATAGGAGTTGTTATCGAATTCCCCCCTTTCCGGTTGATCTGGATTGGGGGTATTAATAGTTTCTGAAGTTATATTAAGATGTTTGTGCTCCAATCCCACTCCAAAAGAAAATACCTGTTGGAAAAGGGTCTCCACGTAAAATTGGTTTGTAAAATCCTCATAGTCTATCTCCAGTTGATTGATTCCGTCACCATTAATATCCGCATTTTCACTGGCGAAATCAAAAGAAACCCCTTTACTGAAGCTATTGAACCGGGACCTGAACCCTACGCTCCAGTAGTAACCTTTATCGATGTAATAATTAAAGTTATACCTAAAGTCATCTCCCAAAACCACATCGAGCGAACTCACATCATTGGTCACGAGGAGACTTTTATGGGTGATATTTAAAAGTACTCCGCTGTGGTAAACATTGTCGTAATGCAATGCCATTCTTAAAAGGGTTTTGCTGGGATTCTCCTCAAGCTGCATCACCAGCACATGCCCATTTTTTTGGGGTGCAAGCCGGTAATTTATACGATTAAAATTTCTGGTAGCCGAGAGGTTATTGATCCCCAGATTTAGGTCCTTATAAGAAATAGTATCCGGATAAGTGATTTTAAGTTTCCCCAGGATGTATGCACGGGGATAGGAAGTATTTCCTTCAATGCGAACATCTCTAATAAAAAGAGACTCCACCGGGGGAATATATTTTTGCTCCCGGGCCCGCACCTCCTGCCTTGCTGCGATCTCCTTTAACTCCTCCATTTTCATTCGGGCAGCAGCTTCACCCGCATCAATGATCTCGTTTCCTTTTTCAAAAGACATAACAGAGAAAGGTTTGATATCGGGATCAATGTAGATATCTGTCTTTTTGATCTTACTCCGCATATCGGCAATAGTTCTAAAATTGCTTATTTGGGTAAGAATATCAAAGACAGATCGCAGCTCGTCCCGCTCCATAAGGGTATCCTGTACATCCACACCAATTATAATGTCGGCTCCCCTGCGCCGCACTTCTTCAACGGGATAATTATTCACCACCCCGCCATCTACCAGTAATTGACCGTCTACCACCACCGGACTAAACAAACTGGGTATGGCCGAACTTGCCGAAATTGCCTGCGGAAGATGACCACTATCAAGAAGCACCTCTTTTCCGGTTTCCATGTTGGTGGCTACAGCAAAAAAAGGAATGGGCAAATCACCGAAATCCTGTACATTCTCCAGGTGCAGGGTGAGTTTTGACATGAGGTTATACACATTCTGCCCCCTTGAAAGTGCAGTAGGAAAGCCTATATCAAAGTTGTCAAACGGCAGGGTAAGCGCGTATCTTTCTGAATCCCTCTTCTCATAAAAGGTCTTAGCTCCCCGGGGCAGTTCATCCTGAAGCAGGATATTGAAATTGGTACTTTTGAAAATACTGTCCATTTGGTTTGCAGAGTAACCGGCCGAATAAAGAGCGCCGACAATTGCCCCCATGCTGGTACCACCAATGTAATCTACCCGCACCCCGGCTTCTTCAAGAACCTTGAGCACCCCAATATGGGCAAGACCTTTGGCCCCTCCCCCGCTCAATACCAATCCTACTTTGGGATCCTCCTTTTCCTGTGCGGTGACCGGCAGGAGACCCAAAAAAAGAAAAAATATGAGCAGTTTTTTATGCATCTTTTAAATGGTAATACTGGTAGATAATCGTCGCTTTTGATTTTCCCACTACCGAAGATAAGCTTTCTAGCGATGCCTCCTTTACTCTTTTTAAAGACCTGAAATTCTTTAGAAGCTCTACCACAGTTTTTTCGCCTATGCCGGGGATTTCCTCCAGTTCGGTATTAAGTGCTACACTGCTGCGCTTTTGACGGTGAAAAGTAATTCCAAACCTGTGGGCTTCATTTCTCAACTGCTGGATGATCTTTAGAGATTCGGTTTTTTTATCCAGGTATAACGGGATGGAATCTCCCGGATAAAAGATCTCCTCAAGTCTTTTTGCAATTCCGATTATGGCAATCTTTCCTCTTAACCCAAGGGTTTCCAATGCTTTTACTCCAGAAGACAACTGCCCTTTTCCTCCATCCACGATGACCAACTGCGGCAAAGGCTCCCCTTCTTCCAGTAACCTGCGATATCTTCTAAAAACGACCTCCTCCATGGAAGCAAAATCATTGGGTCCTTCCACGGTTTTTATATTGAACTTCCGGTAGTCTTTCTTACTTGGCTTCCCATCTTTAAAAACCACACAGGCAGCTACGGGATTACTTCCCTGTATATTGGAGTTGTCAAAACATTCAATATGCCGGGGCTCTTCATTTAGACGCAGGTCCTGTTTCATCTGCGCCATAATACGATTCACATGTCTGTCGGGATCCACGATCTTCATTTGCTTAAACCGCTCCTGTCTAAAATATTTGGCGTTCCGGGTAGAGAGATCCACGATCTGCTTCTTGTCGCCCAGCTTAGGCACGGTTACTTTTAATTCCTCGCCTACATCAACTTTAAATGGCACATAGATTTCACGGGTATGGGAATTAAATCTTTGCCTTATTTCGGTGATACCCAGCTCCAGCAATTCCTTATCGGTTTCACTCAGCTTCTTTTTCATCTCAATAGTATGGGATCTAATGATGGCCCCGTGAGATAACTGCAAAAAGTTGACGTACCCATAACCTTCATCGCTCACAATAGAGTAGACATCTACATTATTGATCTTCGGATTAACTACGGTTGATTTCGCCTGATAGTTCTCTAAAATGTCAATTTTGGTCTTGATCTTTTGAGCATCCTCAAACTCCATTTTCTCGGCGTGATCTTTCATTTGCTGCCGAAACTGCTGCAGGGACTCCTTAAAATTTCCTTTTACGATTTGTCGTATTGCATCTATCTTTTTTTGATACTCAGCTTCAGTTTCATATGCCTCACAAGGCCCCATGCAGTTCCCAAGATGATATTCAAGGCAAACCTTATACTTTCCATTCCTTATCTTATCTTCAGCAAGATCATAATTACAGGTGCGTAAAGGATAAATCCCTTTGATGAGATCCATGAGGGTGTGAATGGTCTTAAAACTGGTAAAAGGACCGTAGTATTCACTTCCATCCTTGACCAATCTTCGGGTAGCAAAAACCCGTGGGAATCTCTCATTTTTGATACAAATCCAGGGATAGGTCTTGTCATCCTTCAGCATCACGTTAAAACGCGGCTGATGTTTTTTAATGAGATTATTTTCCAGGAGAAGCGCATCGGTTTCAGAAGAAACAACAATATGCCTTATCTCATGGATCTTCTTCACCATTACGCGAATGCGATGGCTGTCATTGTTTTTTGTAAAGTATGAAGTGACCCTTTTTTTAAGGTTTTTGGCCTTTCCCACATACAGAATCCTGCCATTTTTATCAAAATACTGGTAAACACCCGGATTTTCGGGTAGGGTTTTTATTTGTAATTCCAGCTTATTTTCCTCCATTCCTCAAAGGTAAAATATTAGAATTTGCCTTTCCCGAATGCCCGGTGCCATAAAGTGTTAAAATTTATTTCTGAAGTTTCATGATTTTTCTGCGTTTTAAAGTCTTCGCGACAACTTCAGAAGCAACTAAGGTTTCCTGAAGACATAGCCGGTGTATAAACAATAGAAAAATGAAGGGATTGAGTTCATTTTCAGCAAAATATATTTTCAGAAATAGTTAAGATTTTAAAAATCTGCTTTTAGTACCTTGCACCCATGGAAAAAATCACCATTGGCCGTTTCGACAAGGCAGATTTTCCCGATCTGCACCTGGAAGACATAGCGATTAAGGTTGATACCGGAGCCTATACCTCATCCATTCACTGCGATCACATAGTGGAAGAAAAAGGAGTGCTAAAATGCACATTTTTAGATGAGGAACATCCCTTGTATAACGGCAGGACCTATAGATTCACAGATTACGACATCGTCTTTGTGAAAAGCAGCAATGGCATGGTACAGAAACGTTATCAAATTCAAACTACCATCACGCTGTTCGGGAAAACACGTAAAATTTCTCTATCACTTTCTGCCCGGCAGGAGATGAGATTTCCCGTACTTTTGGGCCGTAAATTTATAACAAGAAAATATGTCGTAGATACCGAGTACTACGATCTCTCTTTTAAGCAGAAACAAGAATGAATATAAAGATCCTTTCCAGGAACAGTAGCCTGTATTCCACCCAACGCCTCGTGGAGGCAGCAAAAAAAAGACATCACGACGTAGAGATCATAGATCCTCTTAAGTGTGATCTTATCATAGAAAAAAAACATCCCAGTATATATTATAAAGGACGGCATATTGAAGATGCCGATGCGGTGATCCCCAGAATCGGGGCATCGGTTACTTTCTACGGTACGGCTGTAGTAAGACAGTTTGAGATGATGGGCGTATTTTCAACGACCGAATCCCAGTCTCTTGTAAGAAGCCGTGACAAACTGCGAAGCCTACAGGTACTTTCGAGAGCCCGTTTAGGTCTTCCGAAGACTGTTTTTACCAATTATTCCAAAGATGTTGGCGAGGTGATAGATCATGTTGGCGGGGCGCCTTTGATCATAAAACTCCTGGAAGGAACACAGGGTCTTGGAGTTGTACTTGCTGAAACAAAAAATGCAGCCGAGTCTGTTATTGAAGCTTTCAATGGCCTCCAGGCAAGAGTGATTGTTCAGGAATTCATTAAGGAAGCCGGTGGTGCCGATATTAGGGCGTTTGTAGTAGACGGTCACGTAGTAGGCGCCATGAAAAGACAGGGGAAAGAAGGAGAGTTTCGCTCCAACCTTCACCGCGGTGGAACTGCCAGTATAATTCAACTTACAGATGACGAAGAGAATGCCGCTATTAAGGCTGCAAAATCTATGGGTCTGGGAGTAGCAGGGGTAGATATGCTCCAGAGTTCACGTGGTCCATTGATCCTTGAGGTGAATTCTTCTCCTGGCCTGGAAGGAATAGAACAGGCTACAGGGAAAGATATCGCCAAAACCATTATTCGTTATATTGAGCGAAACGTTTAGTATATGGCATCAATAGATGAGAACAATGTTCTTGAGATCTTAGGCAAAAAGGTTCCTCCCGGTAAAAGTATGACGATCAACTTCAATATGGCGAAGCTTCATACTACGACACATGTAGAAGTGCCAATCATCATTGAAAGATCAAAAAAACCAGGGCCGGTTATACTTATAACTGCAGGAATCCACGGGGATGAGATTAATGGAGTTGAAGTGGTGCGCCAGCTTATTGTTAAAGAGATCAACAAGCCTTCAAGAGGCACGGTAATATGCATTCCAATTTTAAATGTCTTTGGTTTCCTCAATATGGCGCGGGAATTTCCCGACGGCCGGGATCTTAACAGGGTATTTCCGGGAACTAAGAATGGTTCCCTGGCCAGTCGGTTTGCATACCAATTCGTTCAAAAAATCCTTCCGGTAGCCGATTTTTGTATGGACTTCCATACCGGAGGTGCAAGTAGGTTTAACGCACCCCAAATAAGAATAAAAAAGGGAGAAGAAATGGCTATGCATTACGCCAGGGTCTTTAATGCTCCTTTTACTATAATTTCTAAAACAATTACCAAGTCCTACAGGGAGACCTGTGCAAAACAAGGAAAACCGGTATTGCTTTTTGAAGGTGGTAAATCACAGGACAGTAATAAAACCGTGGCTAAGCATGGTGTTGATGGTGTAATGCGCATCCTCTCTCACTTTGAAATGCTCAAGCCCAAATTTGATGTCCCAGACACTACAGGAGAAACAATTTTGATCGACTACAGCAGCTGGATGCGTGCAAAATACAGCGGACTCCTGCACGTAAAGATCCCATGTGGTAAACATGTGGAAAAAGGAGAGTACATAGCCATTATTACAGATCCTTATGGAAAGCTGAGGCATAAAGTAAAAGCTCCAAATTCCGGGTATATCATAAATGTAAATGAATCTCCCATTGTTTACCAGGGGGATGCTATCTTTCATATTTCTCTTTCAAAAGAAACCTATGAACAAGAAGCAGCTTCGGCTTAAGTATAAAAAAATGAGGGAGGAACTAACTCCCGATGAAATCGAAAAAGGAAGCCTGAAGATTGCCAACAATCTTTTAAGTTTACCCATTTGGGATTACTCTTTTTATCATCTCTTCCTGAGCATTTCAGAAAAAAAAGAAGTAGATACACAGGATATTTTACACATCCTGCAGGGAAAAGACAAGAATATTGTTCTCTCAAAATCAGATTTTAAAAGCGGCTCACTTAACAATTATTTACTCACAGATTCCACAGTTATCAAAGTCAATGACTGGGGCATTCCCGAACCTGTAGACGGTATAGAGATCCCTGCTTCCAAAATCGACGTTGTATTTATTCCGCTGTTGGTCTTTGATGAAAATGGCAACAGGATAGGCTATGGGAAAGGGTTTTATGACAAGTTTCTTAGCGGCTGTACAAAAGAAGTGGTTAAGGTTGGATTGTCCCTCTTTCCTGCCGAAGATGAGATCGAGGAAATTAATGAGCACGATGTTCCATTGGATTACTGTGTCACTCCGGAGAAAATATATAATTTCAAAAATTTGTAAACCTACAGGTTTTCAATTACTTTTAGTCCATCCAATGTGGTATTTTAATGCTCAACGACCTCCAGCTAAACAGTATTCTAGAAGACTTTGATGTTGCTTACTGGAAGATCAACCTCCTCACAAAAGAGATTTCCTGGTCTCCTCATTTTAATTTCTTAATAGGTAATCCCGACACTGGCGGAGATAAATTCGAATATTTTCTCAACAATATCCTGCATAAGGATTACCGCTACGACTTTAGGGAGCATTTTGAAGATCTCACCAACCGCCATAAACCATTTACTGCTGAAATTAGGCTTAAGCTCGAAAACGGAAAATACCGCTGGTTTGAATGCCGAAATCTTAAGAGCAGGGAGAAAGGGCTGGCAGATGCTGCCGTGCTCTTATTTGTAAATATTCACCAGGCAAAGCGGGATGAATATACTATTGAAGAAAACTTTTTCTACTACCGTGAAACTGCCGAGATGACCTCCACCGGGGGCTGGTATTTTGATGTGGACACCCAGGCCGTTTATTGGGATAATGTTACCAAGAAGATCCTGGAATGCCCCATGGATTACGAACCGAATCCCCATGATAAAATGAGGTTCTATGCCGGGGATCACCATGAAAAGGTCGAGAACATGCTCAAAAAATGTTCAAAATTCGGAATTCCTTTTAAAATGGAAATCAAGATGCGAACCCTTCACAACAGGGAATTTTGGGTAAGGACAACAGGCAAACCGGTATACAATAATGATCAGGAGATAATTGGAATAAGAGGGGTTTATCAGGATATTGATGAGCAAAAGACAAATGAATTAAACCTTCAGAACTCTCTTGATATCATTGCTTCCCAAAATTCAAGACTCTTTAATTTTGCACATATTGTATCCCACCAGCTGCGATCCCACAGCAGTAATTTAAGCCTCATTTCCCAACTTCTTGGAGAGGCCAAAAACGTTGAAGATAAACTGGACCTGCTCCTTAATGTAAATGACATTTCTGAAAACCTTGAAGAGGCCATTAGTAAACTTAACGAGGTAGTAACCAGACAGAACAACCTGAAGAAGGAAAAGCAAATTGTAAAATTCAAAGATGCTCTTGAGGTGGTTATTGCGTCAACTTCTTCCCTGATTAAAAGAGAAAATGCGGAGATCATCGCCGAATTTGATGCGTTGAACGAAATAAGCTACATTTCTGAGTATCTGGAGAGTATTTTATTAAATTTGATTACAAACGCCATAAAATATAAGTTCAAAGGAAGAAAACCTGTGATTTTTATCCAGACGTATAAAGAGCATGGGGAGAATTTCCTGGAGGTAAGTGACAATGGAATGGGGATCGATCTTGATGAGCACGGGGATAAAATGTTTGGAATGTACAAGACCTTTCACCGGCATCCCGAAGCAAATGGAATTGGTCTTTTTATAACCAAAAATCAGGTGGAAACCCTGGGGGGAAGCATTTCAGTTACCAGCACAGTGAACATTGGCACAACCTTTAAAATCAAATTCTAAATCATGGATCATCCTATAGAACTTGCATGCATAATTGATGATGACAGGATCTATGTTAACCTGGTAAAGAAGATCATTGAGATCAAAAAGCTCTCTCAAAACCTTATTATCTTCAAAAATGGCAAGGAAGCCCTTGATTATTTCAAGGCTACTTTGGAAAGTGTAAATGAAGACCGCCTTCCCAATATTATTTTCCTGGATCTAAATATGCCCATCATGGACGGCTGGGAATTCCTGAGTGAGTTTGTGAAAATTAAAAACAATTTTAATAAAAAGATCACTCTTTACGTGGTAAGTTCCTCCATAGATCCAAGAGATCTTGAAAGGGCAAAATCCTTCAATATGGTAACCGATTATTTGATCAAGCCAATTGAACTAAAGCGGTTTGAAAAGATCTTTAGCCGCGAGGTGGCTTAAGCTACTGCTTTTTTGGAGTGCTGCTTTTCCTCTTCATGTTCCGGAAAAGCTTTCTTGCTAAAAATAAGGAGCAGAAATACCCCTATCGTTATTGAGGAATCGGCAATATTAAATACCGGCTCAAAAAAGGTAAAATACTCACCTCCCCAAAACGGCAACCACTCCGGCAAATAGCCCGACCATAAAGGGAAATACAACATGTCTACTACATTACCATGCAGGAGGGTACCATAACCTCCTTCTTCGGGTAAAAATGTTGCAATCTGGTTATAACTATGATTAAAGATTTCACCGTAAAAAACGGAGTCAATAATATTTCCAAAGGCACCCGCAAAGATCATTGAAATTGCGACTATGAGTATTCGTGACCCATTCTTGCGAACAGAATCCCAAAGCCAGTACGCTATACCTACAATGGCCACTAACCTAAAGCTGGTAAGCAGCAGTTTCCCATATTCACCCGGAATACGGGCGCCCCAGGCCATGCCTTCATTCTCCACAAACAAGATCCTGAACCAATCAAAGACTCTTATCTCTTCCCCCAACATAAAGTTGGTTTTAATATAGAATTTCGAAACCTGATCGATGATCAGAATAAGGATGATGATAAGTGAAGCTTTCTTTAAAGACATTGAAAATGAATTGAACGGGGCAAAAATACTAATATTATTTAGTTTCCGAGATCTTTATATCCCCGTTGATACTGGTTAATACCATTTTATGATTTCCGTGGAGAATATTAGGGACTTCTACTTCTCCATTCCTGGATTTCGCTTCGGCATTTATGCTTCGCGCTGTGCCAAGGATATTGCCGTCATAGGTGTTTATTACTGCATCTCCACTAAAATCCTCAAGGTAACAGGAACCATTTTTTAGCTGTACAAATATTTGTTCATAAACCCCTGTGAGATAAACCGAAGCCACGTTAGAATTTACTTCAATTATCATATTTTTTGGAATCTCAAGCTCCACTTCCATAGAAAATACTTTATGAGCGCTTAGTTTATCATATCCATCTTGCAGGATCTCCCTGTAGCGGGACGTAAGGAATAAAGTCTCATCGCGGAGCTCTGCATCCAGGCTAATATCATTAAAGTATTCTCCCTCGGTATGGGTGGTAATAACGATCTCCTTCCCGGGGCCGGTACTAAAACTAACTTTGAAAATTTCATCGCCAGAGAGCGAGATCTTTTTGATATTATCTGCACTAATAACTTCCCGGGTCACCTTTTGAGCGTTTACCGAAATAGAAAAAGATCAGGAAAAAAGGAAAGAGGTAGAATTTCATAGCTGCAGGAAAACAAAAAACGCTCCAAACCAAAAAGGCCGGAGCGTTTTTAAAAATTGAAAGCCAGGCCTTAGCGTTGCATATTCTTGGCTTCGATACTTAGCGTAGCGTGCGGAACTAATTTTAGGCGCTCTTTGGCAATTAGTTTTCCGGTTACCCTACAAATTCCATAAGTTTTACTCTCAATACGCACAAGGGCGTTTTTAAGATCACGAATGAATTTTTCCTGACGAATGGCCAACTGCGAATTCGCCTCTTTACTCATCGTTTCACTACCTTCTTCAAAAGCTTTGAACGTTGGAGAGGTGTCATCTGTACCATTGTTTCCGTCATTCATGTAAGCGCTCTTGTAAAGTTCCAGCTGCTCCTTTGCCTTCTCGATCTTGGCAAGGATCAATGTCCTGAATTCCGCCAGCTCTGCGTCGCTGTAGCGTTCTTTTACTTCTGTTGACATAGTTCTTAATGTTTTTTAATTAACAACCTTGTGGTCACTTCATCAAAAGAAACTTCCAGTCCGTTGTTCACTTCTTCTGCTAAGTCGAGATTTGCAGTGAGAGTTTCGGTTTTTATATACTCAATATTTTGTTGAACGGCCTCCTCGACAGTGCCGTCCTTTTGTAGGGTCACATCTATTTTATCGGTTACTTCAAATCCGGAATCTTTTCTAAGGTTCTGAATTCTGTTAACCAATTCTCTTGCAATACCTTCTTTCTTAAGTTCATCAGAAATAGTAATATCAAGAGCTACGGTGATATTTCCTGAATTGGCCACCAGCCAACCTTCAATATCCTGGGAGGTAATTTCTACATCCCCACTCTCTAATGTAAGGAAATTCCCATTAATCTCAACCTGAATTTCACCGTCACGCTCAATTTTCTGAATGTCTTCTGCGGAAAAATTATTGATCTTTCCCGCTATAAGCTTCATATCCTTGCCAAATCGAGGTCCCAAAACCTTAAAGTTCGGCTTGATTTGTTTTACAAGAATTCCTGAAGCATCATCAATAAGCTCAAGTTCCTTTACATTCACCTCAGATTTTATAAGATCGGCTACTGCGGCGATCTCTTTTCTCTGTTGTTCATCCAGGACAGGGATCATCACTCTCTGTAAAGGCTGTCTCACCTTGATCATCTCCTTTTTTCTAAGGGAAAGAACCAGGGAAGATACTGTTTGCGCCTTCTGCATTTGTCGCTCCAGTTCCTTGTCTACAAAACGTTGATCTGCCTTTGGAAAGTATGCCAGGTGTACCGATTCAAAATCTTCTTTTTGAGTGGCCTTTTCAAGATCGCTGTACAACCTGTCCATAAAGAACGGTGCAACGGGCGCCCCAAGTTTAGCAACGGTTTCAAGACATGTATAAAGGGTTTGATATGCAGAGATCTTATCTGTGCCGTATTCGCCTTTCCAGAACCTTCTGCGGCAAAGCCTCACATACCAGTTGCTCAGGTTTTCCTGTACGAATTCAGAAATTGCCCGGGTAGCTTTGGTAGGTTCATAATCTGCATAGAATGCATCTACCTTTTCGATCAAAGTATGTAATTCTGAAAGTATCCAACGATCTATTTCAGGTCTTTCCTCAAGCGGCACATCGGCTTCAGAATAAGTGAAGTTGTCAAGGTTGGCATAGAGAGAAAAGAAAGAATAGGTATTATAAAGGGTGCCGAAAAATTTGCGGCGGACTTCTGAAATTCCTTCTATGTCAAATTTGAGATTGTCCCATGGATTTGCATTGGAGATCATATACCAACGTGTGGCATCGGGTCCAAAGGCAGCCAGGGTTTCAAAAGGATCTACCGCATTTCCAAGACGCTTGGACATTTTTTGTCCATTCTTGTCAAGCACGAGCCCGTTAGAAACAACATTTTTATACGCAACATCATCAAAAGTCATTGTCGCAATGGCGTGCAGGGTATAGAACCATCCTCTCGTCTGGTCAACGCCCTCGGCTATGAAATCGGCTTTTCGCCAGGTTTTTTCTACTTTTTCGGCATTTTCAAAAGGATAATGCCATTGAGAATAAGGCATGGAACCGGAATCAAACCAAACATCAATAAGATCGGCTTCACGTTTCATTGGCTTTCCTGAAGCCGAAACCAACACGATCTCATCAACCACATTTTTATGCAGGTCTACCTTGTCATAGTTTTCATCACTGAAGTTTCCGGGTTCAAAATCGGCAAAAAGATCGGCCTTCAGGAAGCCTGCTTCCACAGACTTTTTCATTTCTTCCTTCAGCTCTTCTATAGAACCAATGATCTTTTCTTCCTTCCCATCCTCGGTCCTCCAGATTGGCAGCGGGATACCCCAATATCTGGACCTTGAAAGGTTCCAGTCATTAGCGTTGGCAAGCCAGTTGCCAAAACGACCTTCCCCGGTAGATTTTGGTTTCCAGTTGATTTGCTGGTTCAGTTCAAACATTCGGTCCTTAAAGTCTGTTACTTTGATAAACCAGGAATCTAAAGGATAATATAATATTGGTTTGTCTGTTCTCCAGCAGTTTGGATAGCTGTGAACATATTTCTCAACTTTGAATGCTCTGTTCTCTTCCTTCAGTTTTATCGCCAGCTCAACATCTACAGATTTTTCGGGGGCTTCCCCGTCATCGTAATATTCGTTCTTGACGTATTTGCCTCCATACTCACCCATCTCCGGCCTGAATTTCCCCTGCAAATCTACAAGCGGAACAAGGTTTCCATTCTCATCTTTTACCAGCAGCGGTGGCACTTCGGGTTTAGCCTGTTTTGCGACCATCGCATCATCTGCACCAAAAGTTGGAGAGGTGTGTACAATCCCGGTACCATCTTCTGTGGTAACGAAATCTCCAAGGATCACTCTAAAAGCATTTTCAGGATGTTCATATGGCTGCGCATAAGGCAGGAGCTGCTCATATTTTACATTCTCGAGTTCTTTTCCGCGGAAAGACTCACCTATCAAAAATGGTATTTTTTTGTCTTCTTTTTTATAAGCTCTTAAAGCCTCTTCAGAATCCACTTTTTGGAACTTCTTGTCGAACTGCTTTTCGGCAAGGTCTTTTGCCACCACCACAGTGATAGGCTCAAAAGTGTATTGATTATAAGTCTTTACAGTGACATATTCGATCTTTGGTCCTACAGTAAGTGCAGTATTTGAAGGAAGCGTCCAGGGAGTCGTTGTCCAGGCAATGAAGAATATTTCTCCTTCAATTTCAGAAAGCATTGCCGGAAGCGTCTCCTTTTTCGCTTTGAACATGGCCGTGACCGTAGTATCGGTCACATCCTGGTAAGTTCCCGGTTGATTTAGCTCGTGTGAACTAAGACCGGTTCCTGCTTTTGGCGAATATGGCTGTATCGTATAGCCTTTGTAAATAAGGCCTTTTTTGTAGATCTGGGAAAGCAGCCACCAAACTGTTTCCATGTATTTTGACTTGTAAGTGATATATGGATCATCCATATCCACCCAGTATCCCATTTTTTCAGTAAGATCGTTCCAAACATCGGTATAACGCATCACCGCATTCTTACATGCCTCGTTATACTCCTCTACACTTATCTTTTTTCCAATATCTTCCTTGGTGATGCCGAGTTCCTTCTCCACTCCCAGTTCAATAGGAAGCCCGTGAGTATCCCAGCCCGCTTTACGCTTTACCTGGAAACCCTTCTGGGTTTGATAGCGGCAAAAAATATCCTTGATGGCACGTGCCATTACGTGGTGAATTCCGGGAAGTCCGTTTGCAGATGGTGGACCTTCAAAAAAGACAAAAGGCTCCTTTCCATCCCTGGAGGTAACACTCTTCTCAAAAACATCATTTTCCTTCCAAAAATGCAGAATTTCTTCAGCCACTTTTGGGAGGTCAAGTCCTTTATATTCAGGGAACTTTGCGCTCATCATCTTGTTCTTTCAAAATAGTTGCGCGAAAATAACGATTTTAAACAAATCCTAAGGTTTAAAAAGCGAAAACCTGAATACCAGCTGATAGTTATCAACCATAACAGCTCAAATTCCTG
Source organism: uncultured Flavobacteriaceae bacterium (assembly GCA_963709775.1). Taxonomy (GTDB): domain Bacteria; phylum Bacteroidota; class Bacteroidia; order Flavobacteriales; family Flavobacteriaceae; genus Salinimicrobium. The sequence continues at coordinate 216,199 of CAVPXS010000007.1, forward strand.
AAGTTTTAACTAAAAAGAGTACTGCAACGCCAAAATTAGATTACGTCCTGCTGCAGCAACACCCGAGGAGTAGGTGCGGTACCTTTGATCTGTGATATTTTCAAGACTGGCCGTCACAACCCACATTTTACCAAGTTGATATTGCGAGCTGAAGTTTAGCGTATACCACTCTGGAGCATATGGATCTCCGTTCTCATCCAGAGCGTAGAGATACGCCTTGTCTCTTTCTGAAGGCGCAAGTTCTTCGGCACTTATTTCCCCGTTGTATTCAGTGAAAAGATCGAATCTAAGCTTATTATTTTCCCAGACCAGGTGGACATTTCCAAAAAATGGTGCAGCATGACGCAAAGGTGCCGTGGTGCCATCATCCTGCTCTTCTTCCCCTTCAGTAACGCTTATTTGTGAGGTCAATTTCAGTTTTTCTGAAAACCTGATTTTTGCCCCGGCTTCAAAGCCATACACACGAGCCCGTGCTGAATTTTGGATAGCCTGCACCCGGCTCGGTTCTCCATGGTAAATAACGGTTGTCTCCCCATTGAGATCAAAATCCCTGCGCACTAAAGCATCTTCGAGAAGCGTGTAATAACCCGCAAGATCCACCTGCACTACCCGATCGAAATTAAGCCGAAGCCCAAGTTCTGCATTATATGCTTTTTCGGGTTCAAGATTAGGATTGGGAACCACCACCAGGCCGGGCGCCGAATCAAATATTTTACCTACGTCATCTATGTTTGGGGCTCTAAAGGCAGTAGAAAAATTCAGTTGCCATCCTAAAATGTCATTTGGCTGCCAGTTTAATCCGGCACTTCCGGTTAGGGCACCTGTTCGCAGATTAGCATCCGAAAAAGGGAAATCATAAGTATCTTCATCAAACGTGGCATCCAGCAAAATATAATTATACCTGGCGCCGGTTTGCAGCGTAAGTTCGGGGTTCAATTCCCACTGAAAATTGCTGTACGCAGCCAAAGATTCCCATGAAGAATCATCGGGATATCTGGAAGCGCCGGGATTAGTCTCTCCCGTTACAATATTTTGTTCACTTCCGGTTGAATTAACCCGGTTAAAAACATATTCTCCTCCATAAAAAAGGCTGCTTTTCCTGAATTTTTTCTCAAAATCCAGGTTCAAAGAATAGGCATTTACCTTTTCCTTGGTATGAAAAAGCACCTCCTCACCGTATCCTCTGTCATTCCGGCTTTCTTCAAAATACTGGTAAGCGGCGGTAAACTTTGCCTCATCATAAAATCTTCCATTCCCCACTTTGTCCAGCTGCAAATTCGTTTGCAGCCATTCCTGCGGGCCGTAATACCATTCGGCAGCACGTAAAACCCCGTCTCGTTTGCGGTAGAGCCGGTCATAACGCGGAAAATTGGAAGTTGTTGAATAAATAATTCCGAGGGAAAAGTCGTATTCCTCTGTGGGTTTAAATCTTATCTTTTGAAGCAGGTTGAGCTGCTCATATCCCGTAGGTTTTTGAACTTTCGGATCTTCATTCTCCACCATATAGTCCCGGCCATCTCTTCGCACGGAATAATCCGGCCGCAAATATTCTTCGGGACCATGGCTACCCATGCGCATATGCCCAAAATCTGAATAGGAAGCACTGGTTAAAAAAGCCCATTCCCTGCTCCCATAGGAAACATCAAAATGGCCGGTTTTTTCTTCATTGGCGGTAGCGTAACGGGTGTAAGCCCTTCCGGAAAAATTGCCGCCCTTTGCTACCGAAAAGGCCGGAGTAAGAGTGAAAAAGTTGATAACACCCCCAATTGCGTCACTCCCAAAAATAATAGAACCGGGGCCTAAAACCACTTCTGTCCGCTCTACCGAAAGTGGATCAATGGAAATTACATTCTGCACATTTCCTCCCCTAAAGATGGCGGTATTCATACGAACCCCGTCTACAGTGATCAACAACCTGTTGGTGGCAAAACCTCTAATCATGGGGCTCCCACCACCCAGCTGACTTTTCTGAATATAGACCTGCCCCGTACTTTCCAGCAAATCGGCCGAAGTCTGGGGAGCCGAGGACAAAATTTCCTTCTGATTGATGGTAACCACCTTTTGAGGAACAAGATTTCTATCCTGTTCAAATTTCGAAACTGAAAGTACTACTTCACTAAGCTCATTTTTCGTTGGCTCCAGATAGATCTTATTACCGCGGTGGAGGATCTGCCTTTTGGTGGCATGAAATTCTGCATGGGAGATATGCCTGAAGAAAATTATTTCGCCGGAAGAAAAAACCGAAAGATTAGCTTCTCCATCAAAACCTGTGAGCAGGCTCTTGGATTTGTCTTTATTAAAAACAGCAACATTAAAAATAGGTTGCCCGCTTTCCCTGTCAAGAACGACAATCTCCTGGGCCGAAGAAATAGCAAAGAACAGGAACAGGAGAAGACTTGAAAACAGCCGCATTAATTGTAAATTTCGTTCAGGACCGCAAGAGATTTAGGCTTATGAAAACCCTGAAGATGAATTTCATAATATTTCAGGATCATAAGCAAAAATCCGGAGCGTGTCGTCTGGTTTAATTTGATAGCAGCAAGTTCATCAAAGTCTGTGCCCAATAGCCGCTGTAAAAGCACAACATTCTCATCATTTATGCAGTCGGGGTTGGTCTCCACATCCTGAAAAGTCCCGTCTACAAGGTTAAAAACAGGTGCATCTTCCTGAGAATCATCGGGATAAAATCCAAGGTAACGGGTAAGCTTCAGCAGGAAAAGCAAGTGAAAATTCACGGTTTTTTCATGAGTATCAAACCATTCCAGGCTTGCCTCCACATAGTCGTAAAGGGCAGGATTTGCCTCCTCTTCTTTTACAGCATTCCGCAGCACTTCAGAAAGGAACATCACTACAGTAGATTTCACAACATTGGTGTGCAGGCTTTGGTATACAATTCCCAGTTTTGCCTCTTTCATGTACTCCAGGGCACCTTTGTCTTTATGACTGGCCACTATCTCCAGCTGCGTCAACGGCTGGAAAAGCGAGGCTTTAATTTTACCTTTTTTAGACTTTAAAACACCCCGAAGAAGATAAGTTTTTAATCCGCTTTTTTGGGTGAAGCATTTGACAATAAGGTCGGCTTCCCCGTATTTTAAAGCACTAAAGACTATACCCTTTGTAGTGATCAACATCTAATAGAATTGTTTTTTATGCTGAATAAATACTCTCCAAAAATGACATTTTTGAGAGGTAAGATTTCTGATGTATGATCTTCCAAAAAAGGCATTTTAAGTAAGTATTTTTCTGTCCCGTATAAAAACAGTGTGAGCTGGCGAGCATGATTGTCCGATCAGTTGAGACAGGTTTGAGCTGAGATTTTTATATCTTGTTAGGTGTTCGAGGCTTGGTAATTTTATCTGAGAAAATCTTCCGCTAATCTGTATTTAGTCAGTTATTGTCAAGCATTATCCATCATCTTACAGGATTAACATTGGAATCTTCCCTTATAATATTGTATTTCGACATTCAGAATAGATTGACTCAATGTTATTATGTTAATTCAAAGTTTTTCTTTTTCTGTGCTTCAGCTTTAGAATTGAAGCCATTTTATCCGTAAAATATAACATTCCGGTTAATATTCGCTAAGAATCGGTGATAATTTATTTAAACAGTTCCTTCAACTTCAAGCTATGATTATCATAGTCAAATACTTTATTCTGCTTTTACTATTAAATGAACAGATAACTCTTGCGTGTTCTTTTATTAGTTCAAATATTCTCGATCAAAATAATCATCTAATTATTTTTGTAAGCAAATCATATTCAGGCTTTAGCTCAGTAATTGATTTATATAATAATTACTCTTATATCTTCATACCAGTAAGATTTTTTCCGATTCCTTGTCTCAGGGTCTTCAATTTCATTAATCTTACAAATTGTAAATCTGTTTATACCCTTCAATTTATATCTTACAGATTATTTGTCTTATTGATAAGAACTGCTAATATTGTATACTTTGAATGTTAAATGTAGCTCTTCATTGCAGAAGCTATGTCAAGATAAATTAGACCTTACTTAACAATCTATATTCTTGAATTCTTTTCAATATTATCTTTATTCCTTATCTTCAGATATTAGAATTCATTCTCAGTCATTAAGTCAGTCATTAGTTTCACCTTAATCTAATGAAATCTTCGTACTTCATCAACTGATTAGAATAACATGTTCAATTCCTAATGTCAGCATTTTCTTAAGATGGTTTGATTTTAATTTTAATATGTAATCGGTTTAAAATTTGTTACAACGTCCCGTATAAAAATATGTGGCGATTGCCGGCGATGATTTTCCGCAGGAAAATCAGACGCAGCAAGTACGCAAAGAGTTTCGATTCGAGACAGGTTTAAGCATTGTTTTTATAAAGTGTTTTAATCAGTTTTGGACCACTTAATTTTAATAGCGCTTATTCGGTCAGTTTCTAGTTTAGTTTCTTCTAATATTTGAAAATCCTGTTTTTTATAAAAGTCAGTTGGGGATTTATAAAATTGTCCATTCGTTTTTATAAAATTGTCTGAATTTATTACCCATCCGTTTAATTCTTCATTGGCTTCTTTAGCCATATTTAGTATTTGCGTTCCGAACTTTTTTCCTTGGATTTTAGAGTTTAGAATTGCCAGAAACCATCTTTCTTGATCTCTAATAAAGTCAGAATACCAACCCTCAATTTTACCATTATCATCAATTAGAAGTATGTGATTTTGATCTTCAAGCTTACTTAAATATTCATCAAGTTCCGCAATATCATTGTACTTGAGATTCCGTGGATACTCATTATTCCACAGTTCGAATATTTCTTGTTTTTGACCAGAAGTCAGTTTCTTTCTTTTAATAAATCTCACTGTGAAAATTGGTTACAACGAAGCAATAAATGTAAGCCAAAAATAGAAAAAGCCGCAAACGCGGCTTTTTCAGAAAATATTTCAGCAGAAGTTTATACTACTCCCTGTGCTAACATTGCATCGGCAACTTTTACGAAACCTGCGATGTTGGCTCCTTTTACGTAATCTATGTAATCACCTTCAGTACCATATTTCACACACTGGGCGTGAATATCGTTCATGATCTGCTTCAGCTTAGCGTCCACTTCTTCAGAAGTCCAGTTGTATCTCATTGAGTTTTGAGACATCTCAAGACCTGAAGTCGCAACTCCACCGGCATTTGAAGCTTTCCCCGGAGAGAAAAGGATCTTGGCTTCCTGGAAAACTGCAATAGCTTCGGGCGTACATGGCATGTTCGCACCTTCACCAACAACTTTACAGCCGTTTTTCACAAGGGTTCTTGCATCATCTTCAAGCAACTCGTTTTGGGTCGCACATGGAAGAGCGATATCACACTTCACATCCCATGGCGTTTTTCCTTCAAAGTATTTTGCTTCGGGATATTCATCAAGATATTCCTTGATTCTTCCTCTCTTCACATTCTTAAGATCCATGATGAAAGAAAGTTTTCCTGCATCTATTCCTGTTTCGTCATAGATATATCCGGAAGAATCACTCATGGTAACTACTTTTCCACCAAGCTGGGTAGCTTTTTCGGCTGCATACTGCGCCACGTTACCCGATCCTGAAACTACAATGGTTTTACCTTTTATAGAATCTCCTTTGGTCTTCAACATGTTCTCGGTAAAATACACGTTACCGTAACCTGTAGCTTCCGGGCGAATTAAAGATCCACCATAAGAAAGACCTTTTCCGGTTAGGATCCCTGTGAATTCATTCTGAAGTCTTTTGTACTGTCCAAACATGAATCCAACTTCTCTTGCTCCAACCCCAATGTCTCCCGCAGGAACATCTGTATTGGCACCAATGTGACGCTGAAGCTCGGTCATAAAGCTTTGACAGAACTTCATCACCTCATTGTCTGACTTTCCTTTTGGATCAAAATCTGATCCTCCTTTTCCACCGCCCATAGGAAGCGTAGTAAGGCTATTTTTGAATACCTGCTCAAAAGCAAGGAATTTTAAGATCGAAAGGTTTACCGAAGGGTGGAAACGCAATCCTCCTTTGTAAGGTCCAATTGCAGAGTTCATTTGAATCCTGAAACCGCGATTCACCTGAACTTCGCCGCTGTCATCGATCCATGGCACACGAAACATGATCACACGCTCCGGTTCTACCATACGCTCCAGCAACTTTTTATTCTGGTATTTTTTATTTTTTTCAATGAATGGGATAACTGTTTCAGCAACTTCGTGAACCGCCTGTAAAAACTCGGGTTCATTGGTGTTACGTTTTGAAACGCTATCTAAAAAATCTTGTACATTTTTTTCCATGGTTTTGGCTAAATTTTATTAACGAAAACGTTTTATACGATTCGGTGCAAATATACATTATCTGCAAAATTTAGCCTTAAAATATTTGTTATTCCTTTTATAATTAATCATTTTCTGAAAGGCCCATAATTCCCGGTTTCTTTAGGATGTTTTTATATATTTGCTAAGATACGAGATTCTCATATGGCCAACATTTTCAAAACTTTAATGCTGAGTTACCTGCTCTTTTTCTTCGGAAAAACTGACTCTCATGCACAGGTTGGAATGGTGGGCCAGGAAATAGGAATAGTTGCCGGCCCGGTAGCCTATTTCACAGATTATGGTTTGCGCTACAATCTTGAAACTAATTCTTCAAATGTGGGTCTGGGTGTCGGATTGGTCTATTATCTCAATTTTGCCTACAAAGCAGATTGTGACTGCTATGCCCGCTACACTTATTTTAACGATCATTTTAGAATTAGGGCAGAGCTGGATTACCACGAAGGACAATTGAACCATTTTGGAGAAATAGCGCAAAAAAAAACTACAGGAGGGGAGCAGCTTCGTAGCATGATAGGACAGGCAAAGGTATATGAGATTGGGGCGCATTTAGAATACTATCCTTTGAGCATAAGAGACTATACTGCGTTTGCATATCCTATCGCCCCATATGTTAGCCTTGGTTTTAATTTTGTTGGTTATGATCCAAATACTTATTCCACCCTTGGGCCTTTAGAAGATCACACCTTCCATACTTTTGTAGGTTATGTAGACCAGGAAGCCGGTTCCACATGGTCTGTAGTGGCAGGTGCGGGAATGCGTTACAAGCTGGATGTGAGCAGTGATCTTGTGATGAACATGCAGTGGAGGTACTACAATACAGACTGGCTGGACGGTCTTGACCATGATAACCCACAGAACAAGTTTAATGATATGATGTTCTGGCTAAACTTCGGGTACATTTATTACCTCAATTTCTAGGTGCAGAAGAACCGGACATTTGAAAACCGGAATATTCCAATTTGAAGATCTATTTCTTAGAAGAAACCTGTTAAATTTCTTCCTAAAAATTCCTTCTAAAACCCCATTTTTGAATACCTAGTCCAGAGCTTGTTTCAGGTCATTGACAAGATCCTCTTCGTCTTCGATCCCCACGCTTAGCCTGATCAAAGAATCTACAATTCCTATTTTGGTTCTTTCTTCCTTCGGAATTGAGGCGTGTGTCATACTCGCAGGATGACCTGCCAGAGATTCCACTCCTCCCAAAGATTCGGCAAGCGTGAATACCTTCAGTTTTTCTACAAAGGAAACCGCACTTTCCAAAGTCCCTTCGGCAGTGGTAAATGACACCATTCCGCCGAAACCACTCATCTGCTTTTTCGCAATGTCATGATTAGGATGATCTTCAAAACCCGGCCAGTACACCTTGTCAACTTTTGGATGATCCTTAAGGAATCTGGCCACTGCTTCTCCATTTTCGCAATGCCGTTGCATGCGCAGGTGCAGGGTTTTTATTCCTCTTAAAACAAGGAAACAGTCCTGAGGTCCGGGAATTGCACCACTGGCCTTTTGTATGAAGTAAAGTCTTTCCGCCAGTTTCTGGTCATTAACTACCAGGCTTCCCATTACTACATCACTATGACCTCCAAGATATTTTGTAGCACTGTGCATCACAATATCTGCCCCTAATTCTAGTGGCCGTTGCAGGTAAGCAGTAGCAAAAGTATTATCTACTGCCAGCAACAAGTTGTGCTTTTTCGCAACACGCGACATAGCTTCGATGTCGATAATATTCATCATTGGATTGGTTGGCGTTTCCACCCAGATCATCTTTGTATTCTCATTTATATACTGCTCCACCTCCCCTGCATTTTCCATGCTCACAAACCGGAATTTAATTCCGAAATCCTGGAATATCTTCGTGAACAACCTGTAAGAACCTCCATAAAGGTCATTGGTAGAAATGATCTCATCGCCACTTTTGAATAATTTGAGCACCGCATCAATGGCCGCAAGCCCAGACCCAAAGGCAAGGCCGAATTTTCCATTCTCGATACTGGCGAGGGATCTTTCTAAAGCAGCCCGGGTAGGATTTCCGCTTCGGGAATATTCGAATCCTTTGTGCCCGCCCGGAGTTGATTGTTTATATGTGGTGGTTTGATATATTGGAGGCATTACAGATCCAAAAGCAGGATCGGTATCATGCTGGCCACCATGAATGGTCTTCGTATTAAACTTCATTTTTTAGACTTTATTTAAGATATAAATGTAACATTCGATTTTGGGCTTTCCCAAAATAGCCCGTACCTTTCAGATCAGTTTAACAGTAACCATTTATGTCCCGCAAAGTTTTATGTCTGTTGTTGCTCGTGATCGTTTTTTCAAGCTGCAAAAAAGACAAAGAAGAAGAAAAAGAAGAAACACCGGTATCACTGAGATTTGAAAAAGAGAGCCTGGTAAAAAAAGCGGGAGAAAATTGTGACACGGCCGATTATGATTGTTCCATTATCGCACTTGATGTTGTAAGGGCTGCGGGTGCTTCGGAAGTTTCTAAAAAGATCAATCGCAACCTTGATGAACATATCATAAGACTGATCTCTTCCCAGGAAAACCCGGCTATCTTAACGCTCGAAGAACTTTCAGAAAAGTTCCTTGCTGATTACCGCGAGGCAGCCGAAAATTTTTCCGAAGAACCACCATGGGAGGCCTACGTGGATGAAAAGGTATACCTGCTTAGTGACAGCCTGGTTTCAATTGGGATAACTACAGAAATCTTTAGCGGAGGAGCCCACGGATATAAAACCCTTACCTTTCTTAACTTCGATCCCACCAGCGGAAAAATTCTCTCCAAAAAAGACATTTTTGAAAAGGATTTCATCTCTTTTGTGGAAGAAAAATTCCGGCAGGAACAAGGAATACCCGAAGATGAGAACATTAACAGCACCGGCTTCTGGTTTAAAAATGAGACCTTCAACCTACCCGAGAACATTGGGTTTTCAAATGATAAAGTAGTAATGGTCTACAATTCCTACGAGATCGCTCCCTATGCAGCCGGAGATATTGTAATGGAAATTCCGCTGGAGGAAGTGCGGCCTTTCATTAGGATTGAATAATTTTACCCAATGAAAAAGATCTATTACCTCTCCACCTGTGATACCTGCAAAAGGATCCTGAAAGAACTCGATCCCCCTGCATCTTTTGAAATGCAGGATATAAAGGAAGAACCCATCACCGGGGAACAGTTACAGGAGCTAAAGCACAGAGCCGGGACTTATGAAGCGCTCTTCAGCAAAAGAGCCAGGCTATACAAAGAGCGGGATCTAAAGAACAAGCAGCTTTCTGAAGATGATTATAAAAACCTCCTTTTAGAGCATTATACTTTCCTAAAACGTCCCGTGATCGTGGACGGGCAGAAGATCTTTATCGGCAATTCCAAAAAGGAAGTCGCTGCCGCAAAAGCTGCTCTAAGTGAATAACAGGCTGCTGGCAATTCTTGCAGCCATTGGTGCGGGTACAATCTACGGGATCAACCACACGGTTGCAAAAGGTTTAATGCCTGTTTACATCCAGCCTTTTGGTTTCATCCTGCTACGAGTAACAGGGGCCGCGATTCTGTTTTGGCTCATAAGCTTTTTAGGACCAAAGGAAAAGGTCGCCACCAGTGACTGGCCGCGGCTGTTTGGCTGTGCAGTATTGGGCATGTGTATCAATATGCTGTTTTTCTTCAAAGGCCTTAGTCTTTCCACCCCGATTAACAGCTCGGTAATTACAACCATTACTCCAATTATTGTCCTCGTTTTAGCCGCACTCCTTATTAAGGAAAGGATCACATTACTTAAAACCTTAGGTATATTAACAGGGTTAGCGGGAGCTCTTGGCCTTATTTTGTTCAGCAGTAATCAGGTACAGAATGCGCCGAACATTCCGCTGGGAAATCTCCTGGTGCTGGTAAACGCCACCTCTTACGGACTTTACCTAATTCTCGTGAAACCACTTACTGCCAAATACCACCCTTTCACTTTGATGAAATGGCTTTTTTTAATAGCAGTTTTTATAAACCTACCCTTTACTCTCAATGAATTCACAGAAGTCGACTGGACCAACCTGCCCAAAGAGGCCATTCTGGGAATGAGCTTTGTTGTTTTTGGAACAACATTTCTCACTTACCTGTTGAATGTTTATGCCTTAAAACAGCTGAGCGCATCGACGATTAGTGCCTTTGTTTACCTACAACCCTTGATCGCAATTGTATATGCCGTCTCCACGGGAGCCGATTCACTCAATATGTTGAAAATTGTTGCTGCTCTCCTTGTTTTCGCCGGAGTTTACATGGTAACCCGAAAACCTAAGCCTGTAGCATAGCGGGATCGAGATCTTTAGGTTTTTTGCCGTATCTCCTGGTGTCCTCTTTGGTTAGAACCTTAAAATCTTCGGTGTGATCAAGATGATCAAGACTGTCAAAAAGATCTTTTGGAAGGCCGGTAAGTTTTCTTTCTTTCAGGTCGATCCACCCGCCCATCATTTCACAACTTGCAAAATTACGGCCCTTGTGGTCGTAGAAATCATGCACAAATTCGAAGTACATTCCGTCTTCAGAAAGACCTCTTAGTTTTAGAGTCACCGTCACTGGTTTTCCTGCAAAAACTTCTTTAAAATAGGAAATATGTTCATAAAAAACCACGGGACCAAGGTTGTGCTGCGCCATTTCTTTGTGACCAAAACCATTCTCCATTAAAAAACCCATCCTGGTGTGGCTCATAAAGTTTATATACGCAGTATTGGCCAAATGCCTGTTGGCATCAATGTCACTCCACCTTATCTCAAATTTCTTTTTGTACATATTCAAATTTTGAGATAAAATTACAAATTTATATTATGCATGCATAATAAATTTTCTTTCATTTACCGTTCAGAACTTTAGGTAAGAACCATGCCCTTAGTAAAAAGTACATACGATCCACCGGTGATCTTCCGGAATTATCACATCTCCACGGTGTATTCGGCGATGGTTCGGCGGGCGCCTGTCCAACAAAAGCGGGAGCGAATGGACCTTCAGGACGGAGATTTTATGGATCTGGACTGGAGTTTCTCTAAAGAAAAGACCAATAAGGTCCTGGTGGTGATCCACGGATTGGAAGGAAGTGCCAAGAGGCCTTATGTTACAGGGCTCGCCAAATACTTCACGCAGCACGGCTGGGATGTGGCCGCAGTTAACTTACGTGGTTGCAGCGGAGAGATGAACCGCCGCTTTAGATCTTACCACGCCGGCGCTACAGATGATCTACAGGAGGTGGTGGACCATATTCTGAAAAAGAACAAATACACAGAGATCGCATTTAACGGCTTCAGCCTTGGCGCCAATCTCATGCTAAAGTACCTGGGTGAAAACAGAGAAATTCCGAAGGAAATCAAGGCAGCCGTTATGGTTTCGGCACCCTGTGATCTGCACGGAAGCCTAAAACAACTTCAGAAGCGGGAAAATTTCCTGTACGCAAAACGTTTCAGAATGAAGCTGCGCGAACACTTGTTTTTGCGAGCAAAAAACTTCCCCGATCAAATAACAAAGGAAGAAATTGAAGCCTGTGACAGCCTACTCGACATTGACAACCTGTACACCAGCAGGGCACATGATTTTGAAGATGCGCTGGATTACTACAACCGGAACAGTTCGCGCCAGTTTCTTGAAAACATTAAGATCCCGACTCTAATCATCAATGCAAAAAATGACGGCTTTCTTTCTCCCGGCTGTTATCCGGTTGATATTGCCGAAAAAAGCAAACATTTATTCCTGGAAACTCCGGAGTATGGTGGGCATGTTGGGTTTATCCAGAACAGGCAATCCACCTACAATGAGGAAAGAGCACTCGAATTCATCGAGGCTCAATTGCAAACCTTTCAAAAAAGCTAAATACAGGTTAAAATATTATGCTCCTGCTGCAGAAGCTTCGGAAAAATTTAAATTAGTAGAAAAACTATGAATTTAGAGCCCCACAGGAGCCATGTAGCAAAGGTGCGTTCGGCAGGCTTTTTCACCAAAGGCCTGGTTTATATCCTTGTGGGTGTCCTTACATTAATGGCCGCATTGGGACTTGGCGGTGATGTGACAAGTACCAGTGGCGTAATAAGATTTCTCCTGAGCCTGCCCCTGGGCGAATTCCTGGTAGGATTAGTCGCTTTGGGCTTATTGGCATATACGTTATGGCGACTGGCACAGGTATGGTTGAGACCCAAAAAAGATGGAGGCAAAAAACCTCAAAGCTGGAAAGGCATTTTCACCAGGATGAGATATTTTTATTCGGCAATCTTTTATGCCGTTATCGCCTATTCCTTTGCTAAACCTATTATAGAAGATTTAACCGGAGACGACCATTCCAAAAAACCTACCGGGGGAAATGAGCAGCAAGAAGCGGCATTGGGAGAAATATTAAGCCATAGTTATGGCACTACGTTGATCTGGATTTTAGCTCTCATTGTAGCTATTCAGGCTTTTATGCAATTCCGGCTTGCCTATACAGCACACTTCATGAAGAAAATTGACAAGTACCCGGACCTTAAACATGAGTACGAATTCATAAGAAAATCGGGGCGAATGGGGTATGCCGCAAGAGGAGTAGTTTTCGGGATCATTTCCTTTTATCTCGTAAAGGTAATCCTGTTACATAACAGCGAGGTTTATAAAGGAACAGAAGGAGCACTTCAATATCTTCTAAGTTTCTCGTATGGCTCATACCTGTTGGGAATTACTGCAGCCGGTTTAATGGGATATGGAATTTTCAACATGATGGTAGCACGTCATGCAAAACTCACTACAATCCAGTAAGTAAAAAACCCTCTGCGTCTTTGCACTGCTTTAGAAATCTTTATCTTTGTGCATTACTAAAAGAACCCTATGATTCAGTCAATGACCGGTTTTGGAAAGAGCGTACTCCAGCTACCTTCTAAAAAGATAACCGTAGAAATAAAATCCCTTAACAGCAAAAACCTTGATCTTAATGCACGACTTCCTTCCCAGTACAGGGAGAAAGAACTGCAGCTGCGAAACAAGATCTCCCGGGATCTTACCCGTGGAAAAGTCGATTTTTCGGTTTATGTAGAAGTGACGGGAGAAGAGACCTCCTCGGCCGTAAATTCGGCAGCGGTTAAAAAATACATGGCACAGCTACGGGAAATTCATCCTGCAAGTGATGTCGATCTACTGCAAATGGCGGTACGCATGCCCGATGCCTTTAAGACTGAAAGAGAAGAAATTGATGCAGATGAATTCAAGGCTATTGAAGAAGCAGTTGATGAAGCTTTGAGAGAGATCAACGATTTTCGATCTGCTGAAGGAAAAGCCCTTGAAGATGAACTGGAGCAAAGAGCCGGAAATATCCAGGAATTGCTAAAGCAGGTGATCGCAATGGATCCTGAAAGAATTGCGGGAGTAAGGGAACGTCTTCAGAAAGGAGTAGCCGAACTTAAAAGAAAATGTTGATCAAAACCGCTTTGAGCAGGAATTGATCTTCTACATTGAAAAATTCGATATCACCGAAGAAAAAGTACGACTGGAAAACCATATGGATTACTTCCTGAAGACCCTAAAATCTTCAGATTCCAACGGGAAGAAGCTCGCATTTATTTCCCAGGAAATGGGCCGTGAGATCAATACGATTGGCAGCAAATCAAATTACGCTCCCATGCAGCAACTTGTGGTGCAAATGAAGGATGAGCTGGAAAAGATCAAGGAACAACTTTTAAACGTACTCTAATGGCAGACGGGAAACTAATTGTCTTTTCGGCACCATCGGGATCTGGGAAAACCACCATTGTAAAATATCTGCTTGCCCAGGAAGAGCTGGGGCTTGAATTCTCAATTTCGGCCACTTCAAGAGAAGCCAGAGGTACAGAAATACATGGAAAAGATTACTACTTCTTAAGTCTTAGAGAGTTTAAAGATAAGATCAAGAATGACGAATTCCTCGAATGGGAAGAAGTCTACCGTGACAATTTTTACGGAACTTTAAAAAGCGAAGTAGAAAGAATCTGGTCACATGGCAAAAATGTCATTTTTGACATCGATGTTGTTGGCGGACTTGACATAAAAAATATCTTTCCGGAAAAAACTTTGGCAGTATTTGTAAAACCGCCGAGCATTGAAGAATTAAAGATCCGGTTAAAGAAACGGGAAACCGAAACCATGGACAAGATCAATATGAGGGTTGCAAAAGCGTCTATTGAGTTGGCTACGGCACCCCAATTCGATCATATCATCATCAACAATGACCTTAATACTGCTCTTGAAGAAGCCTATACCCTGGTTTCAAACTTTGTGGGAGCTACTAAAGTCCCAAAAAGGTGAAAAAAAGAGTAGGTCTTTTTTTTGGCACTTTTAACCCGGTACATGTTGGGCATCTTATCCTGGCAAACCACCTGCTACAGTACACAGACCTCACCGAAGTATGGATGGTGGTGACGCCTCACAATCCTTTTAAGAAGAAAAGCAGCCTTTTAAATAATCACCACAGGTTCGAAATGGTGTGGCAGCTTTGCGAGGAATATCCGGGGATCAAACCCAGTGATATTGAGTTTAACCTTCCGCAGCCTAACTACACAGTTTATACCCTTGCGCACCTGGAAGAGAAATATCCAGACTATGAATTCGTGCTTATTATGGGAGAGGATAATCTTAAGAGTTTCCCGAAGTGGAAAAATTACGAGGTAATCCTGGAGCGGCACGATATTGTAGTGTATCCTAGATATTCTGAAGGAGAAAATCATCCCGATCTCCTGGACCACCCAAGAATCACCCTTACCGATGCTCCAAGGGTGGAAATTTCTTCAACATTTATAAGAAAAGCGATAAAAGAGGGAAAAGATGTGCGGCCGTTGCTGCCACAAAAGGTCTGGAAGTACATAGATGAAATGAACTTTTACAGATAAAAAAATTGCCCCCGGAGTTCGAGATTCCGGAGGCAACTTTTCACTAACTAACCAACCAAAAAAGATTAAACTCTTATAAAAAATAATCTTTCTTACTCTATAACGTGATCTGGTCGGCAAATAGTACCTCATTATCAGGTTCAAAATGTTAAAGTTTTAAAGGAACTAAGAAGCTTTTTAGAATTTTCTTTGCTGCGGCAGTTCTTCACAACCCCTTTATTTTCCTTATTTTTGGTGGCAGAATTGACTTTTTATGGAGAAATCGCCAAAATTCGCCGTTATTGGTGGAGGGAGCTGGGCCACAGCCAATGTTAAAATGCTTTGTGAAAACCTGGATGAAGTGACCTGGTATATGCGTAGTGTGTATGCCATAGAACACATCAAAAAACAGGAACATAATCCCAATTACCTGAGTTCGGTAGAATTTGACACCTCTCAACTTCATCTTACAAGCGATATCAACGAGGCGGTAAAACGTGCTGATATTTTGATTTTCGCCATTCCTTCGGCTTTTTTGAAGCGGGAGCTCGACAAACTCACCGAACCCCTGGATGGGAAAATTATTTTTTCGGCCATTAAAGGTATTGTTCCCGAAACGAGCCTAATAGTGGGCGAACATTTCCATAAGACGTACAATATTCCTTATGAGAACATAGGAGTTATTACAGGACCCTGTCATGCCGAGGAAGTAGCCCTGGAGCGGCTTTCTTATCTTACTATTGCATGTTCTGATGAAGAAAAAGCCAAACTGGTCGCGAAATACCTTAGCAGCGATTACATCATGTGCAAGACAAGTGATGATATTGTAGGTACCGAGTATGCTGCGATGCTCAAGAACATTTATGCCATTGCTGCAGGGATCGCCCACGGTCTTGGATATGGGGACAACTTCCAAAGTGTATTGATGAGCAATGCCATAAGGGAGATGAAGAAGTTCATCAAAAAGGTTCACAAGATGAAACGGAACATTAATGATTCGGCTTACCTGGGTGACCTTTTAGTGACAGGATACTCGATCTTTAGCCGAAACAGGATGTTCGGGAACATGATTGGTAAAGGCTACACCGTAAAAAGTGCGCAAATGGAAATGAGCATGGTAGCCGAAGGTTATTACGCCACCGAAAGTGCATACAAGATCGTGCAGGAAACCGGCGCCAAAACACCTATCATCAATGCCGTTTACGGGATCTTATATCAGGGTAAAGAACCAAAGAAGGTATTTAAGAAGCTGGCGGAGAAACTGGATTAATAGGTTCAAAGTTCAAGGTTTTAAGAACCTTGTAGGTTTTTATCCGAATTTGATCAGATTTCCAAGGCCAAACCCGAATTTCCAGTCCCTAATCACCAATCAACTATTTCAACAACACACCCTTCTTCAACATCACCGGCAAATCCTGAAGTGCTTTCTCGTTGATGCTGTTCTTTTTGAATACAAACTTCTTATGGAACATCTTTCCTTCAGAAAAGAAGGAGACTGAGAATTCATTATTCAGCTGGAGAACATCATCCTGTAGAAATTCCACCTTCGCAAAAGATTGAGGCGGTAAGTTGGAAAGGCTGTGGCGCATTGTGGAAGTTTCTTTCTTCCCGTCGTAACCTTTGGAAACGATCAAAACTCCTTCAATTGCTTCAGAACGATTATTTATCAAGTAAGCATTCCAGTCAAAAGTGCCGTATTCTTCATGCTTTTCCCGCACGGCAGCAACGTAGACTTCTTTTACCTCTGGAATTTCAATGTCTTTCTTCACCTCTAGTCTAACTTGCTTTTAACCTTTCGGTATAACCACCAGATGATCCCCAGGGCAACGAGGAAAAGAACAGCGCCAATAGCGAATTCAATGATTTCCACAACAACAAGTACTACTATTACTGCAATAATAATAAGACCTATAATTCCTACTCCTAATGTTTTCATATTGATGATTTAAACTGTTCCAAAAACCTCATGTCATTCTCATAGAACATCCTGATATCCCCTATTTGGTAAAGCAACATCGCAATTCTTTCTATCCCCATTCCAAAAGCAAAACCTGAATATTCCGAAGGATCTATGTTACAGTTGCGCAGTACATTTGGATCTACCATTCCGCAGCCCATGATCTCCAGCCAGCCGGTACCTTTGGTGATACGGTAATCGGTTTCGGTTTCAAGGCCCCAGTAAATATCAACTTCTGCACTAGGCTCTGTAAACGGAAAATAAGAAGGTCTAAGCCTAATCTTGGATTTTCCGAACAACTGCTTAGTAAAATACAACAAAGTTTGCTTCAAATCTGCAAACGAAACGTTTTTGTCCACATAGAGACCTTCCACCTGGTGGAAAATACAGTGCGAACGCGAAGAAATAGCTTCATTCCTAAAAACTCTTCCGGGAGAAATGGTTCTTATAGGCGGCTTGTTGTCCTCCATATATCGTACCTGCACAGAAGAGGTGTGGGTGCGAAGCAAAACATCGGGATTCGTCTGAATAAAGAAAGTATCCTGCATGTCCCTTGCCGGGTGATATTCCGGAAGGTTCAAAGCAGTAAAGTTGTGCCAGTCATCTTCCATTTCGGGTCCTTCAGAAACATTGAAGCCAATATTGGAAAAGATCTCGATGATCTGGTTTTTTACAATGGAAATGGGATGACGTGCACCTATTTCCACCGGCTCTCCGGGACGTGTAAGGTCTCCATAGATCCCTTTTTCCTCCTCACGGCTTTCCAGCTCATCTTTTAACTGCTGTACTTTGTTTGTTGCAGCATTCTTCAGCTCATTTACCGCCTGCCCAAAAGCTTTTTTCTCTTCATTGGGTACCGCTTTAAATTCAGCAAAATATTGGTTTAAAATGCCCTTTTTGCCAAGATATTTTATGCGGAAATTTTCTGCTTCTTCCTTCGTCTTTGCCGTGAAGGCTTCGATTTCAGCGATGTGCTCCTTAATGGTTTCTGTCATGGTCCCTTTTCTTTAGGAAGGGCAAATTTAGGAAAATAAACCGGCACTTCCCTCCGCCGGCTCACGCAATTCCTCCTTTACCTGCCTCTCAAAAATGCTATTTTATATATTCTTTTTCCAGAAAATACTGCACAATAGCCTCTTTCATAAGAACAGCCTGCTCGCCTGCCCTTAAAGTGGGTAAATGTTCCAATACCTTGTAGTGCGGCCAGCCTTCATCATCATAGAACTCGAATTCATAGTAGCCGTAAGGCTCTAAAAGTCGGCAGATCGCTATGTGCATAAGATCGAGCTTGTGATCTTTTTTGTATTTTCTGTGTAACTGCCCCAATTCCTGAAGGCCAATTATATAAATTATAGCATCGAGCTCGAGTTTCTCCCCGTCTGCAAATTGCCGTGAAAGTTTTTCCTCCACCTCGGCCCAACGTTGTTTTAATTGTTCATCTCTAGACATGGCGCAAAGATAATTACTAAGAACTGGAAATTACTATCTTTGAGAACATGAATATCCTGGATCTGCTCCTCAGTATTTTCCTCCTTCTTGGACTTGCAAGGGGGCTTTTTAAAGGCTTTTTTACAGAACTTGCCGGCCTTCTGGCCCTCATTGGCGGGATATACGCCGCTATTCATTTTTCAGATGCGACCTATGTCTTTCTTGACTCCTTCATAGACTGGGATGCCAAATACCTCACCATCCTTTCTTTTGCGGTCACTTTTTTTATAGTTGCTGTCCTCATTTCCCTTGCCGGAAGCTTCCTTACCAAAATGGTTCACATGGTTGCACTTGGGATCATCAATAGATTAGCCGGCGGCGCTTTAGGAGTGCTTAAAATGGCTTTTTTGGCAAGTATATTTTTTATGTTCTTTGAAAATTTCGATGTTTTCGAGATAGAGGAACCAACAAAAGAAGAATCTGTACTTTATGATCCGGTGAGGGTACTGGCACCTGCCTTTTTGCCCACCATCATTGAAGAAGTAAAAGAAGGGGATCTTTTCGAGACTTCTTCTGAAGCTGAAACAACTCCCAGATAATCCCGAAAAAATCCCCTTTTTGAAAGGTATGTTAGAAGTTTAACTGGTAAACCTCATCCAATTGATCTTCACTGCTAACATTCACATTAAGATCTTTAATAATTCCCGATCCAACGCCATAAGCCCAGCCATGTAAATGAAGTTTTTGGCCCTGCCTCCAGGATGCCTGCACAATTGAAGTCTTGGCAAGATCATAAACCTGCTCCACTACATTTAGTTCTACAAAACGATCAAAACGTTCCTGTTCATTATCGATAGCATCAAGTTCTTTTTTGTGCAGCCTGTAGATATTTTTGATGTGCCTAATCCAGTTATCGATAAGCCCAATGGAATCGTTGCCCATAGCCGCTTTTACACCGCCACAACCATAATGACCACATACGATCACGTGTTCAACTTTAAGAACATTAACCGCATAATCCAGCACACTCAGCATATTCATGTCCGAATGTATGACCATATTGGCGATATTCCGGTGAACAAAGACTTCTCCCGGCTGGGCGCCAATAATTTGGTTCGCAGGCACGCGGCTGTCGGCGCATCCAATCCATAGGAGTGGTGGCTTTTGACCTTCGGCTAATCGCGTGAAATATTCAGGGTCTTCTTTGATCATACTTTCGACCCAATCTTTATTATTCTGAATTATTTTCTTGTAGAAATCTGGCATCACGTTTAATTTAGAAGAGCTAATTTACAATCTTTTTAGATCATTTTGAGGCATCCAGCCGCGGCTTCCGTTTGGCAGCTCGATCTCTACCCAGTCCTGGAAATCTTCGGTGATCTTCACCTTGGCTCCCTCATGAAGTAGAAAGGCTTCTTCGGCCCGGGGCGAGGGTTCGGTCTTTATCTCCACCTCTTCAGAAAAGATGATGGCATAATCCCTTTCCTGCTGAAAATTTTGTTTGGTTGCTGCTACTACTGCTGAAGAAATTGAGATCACCAAAAAGAACATTGCGCCTATAAAAAGCAACCTTTTCACCATGGTTTTTCTACTGAAGTAGTACACCAGGAAAAACACCACAAATCCCACCATGCAAAAAATGGCGATCCAACCCCAGCCTGAAGCAGAGAAAGCCGCAGTTGAGGTGTCAAAAATGCCTTTAAAGCCGGTGTTTTCTTCTTCTCCAATAGCATCTATGGCCATGTTTTTAGCAAACTCCAGATTATTGCGGATATCCTCATCCCCGGGATTTAATTGTAAGGCTTTTTCGTAATGATAGATACTTGGAGCGATCCTGTCAAGTTTATAATAGGAATTCCCCAGGTTGTAATGCAACCCGGCCGAGGTTTCCCCATTAGAAAGGATCTCTTCATATTGATCAATTGCCTCTTCATAATTTCCTGCTGAATAGGCTTTATTTCCAGCTTCAAAAAGCTGGGAGTTTTGTGCCGTTCCCGGGAAACTGAAGAGCAGGGCCAGTAAAAAGATCAGCTTTTTCATACTTGTTTATCTAGTTCTGAAATTACACGTACGGCCTTGTCATAATCCTGCTGCATTGCAACATTGGATGCCGGGGTATAGCGGGCGAATTCACAGCTCTTAAGCAGTTCATTGAATTCTGCCACCGTACCGGCATTAGCGCCTTTACTTTCCAGCAGTTCCTTTATGCGCTCCTTGCTCATCTCACTGGTTTGTATGTGAAGCTTGGCCTTTAAATAATTATGTAAGGCTCTTTCGAGGGATTCATAGAACTTGGTTTGATCTCCCAGGTTCTTTTTAGCTTCCGAAAGATATTTTCGGGCCAGTCGATCGGCTTTCTTAATTCGGTTCCCGCGCACATCGCCTGCAATTGCCTCCCTTCTTTTTCCGAAAAGGATGGCCAGCGGGATAAAAAGCAACGGACTTAAAAATAAGGTCCAGAACAAAGGCGATCCCATAAATGGTGCCTCCCCAATTGATTTTAAAGAGGTATTGAGTTTAATGTACCTAAATTGATTTGTAGCCGCCGGAGTTTGTTGCGCAATTGGCCCCGAACTTTGGGAAGTTGCACGGCTTCCTGCAGGCGCCGCGTCAACGTCAACTAAGATCTCGTTTGAAGTAAGGGTTTTGTAGGACTGCGAATCAAGATCAAAATAACTAAAACTCACCGGCGGGATGGGATATTTCCCTTTTGACTGCGGTACAAGCGTGTATTCATTAGATATGCTCCCCTGCATCCCGTTTATAGTGGTAGTAACATTTTCAACATATTCGGGTTCATATTTTTCCATGGAGGCAGGAACCGTCAATGGTGGCAGGTCAAATAACTTAAGATTCCCCTGCCCGGTCACTTCCACAGTAGCCTGTAAAGATTCGGTAGCTCTAAGCTCTGACTTATCGGTAGTAACTTTGAGCCTGAGATTCTTTCCAACCGCCCCGGTAAAATCGGCAGGGCGGCCTTCCTGAGGTAAAGGCTTTACGTCAATCGTACGATTTCCGGCAGCAACAACTTTGTCTACAGTTTCGTAAAACCTGTTGCCAAAAATATCTCTTCGGTTGCCGGGCACCTCTACAGAAATATTCAGCGTAAGCGGCTCAATATTGAGTTTTCCGGTCTTCTGCGGATAAAGCACAGTCTTTCTAAGCACTACAAACCTGTATGGTTCTCCTTTGTAAGTTCCGTTCTCTACTTCCAGTCTTCTAATGTCAATATTCTGACTCCAGAAATCACTGAACTTTGGACTATCCAGCTGCCGCCAGTCGCTAACGTTGATCCGCGGACTCACATACAGTTTGTAAACCACAGTGATGGCTTCATTAAGAAAAGGGCTGGTATCAGAAATTTCCGCTACGAGATGAATATTCTCTGAAGCTACATATTCCGAATTTTCACCGTCTGTAGGTTGATCTACAGCCGCGGTGACCTCCACTTGTACGGGAGTGGTTTTATAAATATTTCCGTCAATTGTAATCTCGGCCTGGCCAATAGTGAATTTCCCGCGGCCCTTAGGAGCGAGAAAATAGCTGTAAGTTTTGGAATAAGTTCTTTTACCATTGATCCAGCTGTTGCTCACAGACTGGTTGGGACCACCCACCACCGTAAAGTTGGAAAATTCCGGCGGATTAAAATTGTCCCCATCCTGGTTCATCTCAAAGTCCACCCTAAGGCGTTCATTTACCCCCAGCTTGTCCTTGCTTACCTTGGCCTCAAACTGCACCTGCCCAATGGCAAGGCCGGAGACCAGTAACATCATTATAAGTAACAGCTTTTCCTTCATTGGTTTCTACCAGTCTTTTTCTGTTTGTACAGGAACACCTTTTGCCTTTTTGGCATTTATCTTTTCCTGAACTTTCTTTTCTTCATTCCCCATAGCTTCCAGCAAATTTTTCACTTGCTGAGGAGAAAGTTGCCCCGGCCGTTGCTGTGGCTGCTTAGGCTCCTCTCCCTCTTTTGGCTGCTCCTGTTTTTTCTGTTCTTTATCATCGGGTTGGCCTGCATTATCTTTCTTCTGTTCGCCTTCCTTGTTTTCGTCTTCTTTCTTGTCTCCACCTTCTTTATCATCGGGCTGGCCTTCTTCATTCTGCTCCTTCTCGCCTTCGCCTTCCTGCTGTTC
Organism: uncultured Flavobacteriaceae bacterium; assembly: GCA_963709775.1. GTDB lineage: Bacteria > Bacteroidota > Bacteroidia > Flavobacteriales > Flavobacteriaceae > Salinimicrobium. The sequence goes on from CAVPXS010000007.1 coordinate 238,861, forward strand.
GTTCTTATCCTGTTGCTTCTGCTGGTCCTGCTCTTCCTTCTCCTTGCTGTCGCCGCCGCCACCCTGCTTTTTTTCTTCCTCCAGCATCTTTTTGGCCAGGGCAAGATTATAACGGGTTTCGTCGTCATCAGGATTATTGCGCAGCGATTGCTTATATGCCTCAACAGCTTCGCTGTACTTTTTTTGTTTCATGTAAGCATTCCCCTGGTTGTGAAAAGCGTCATGTTTTAATGGCTTTTCTTTGGCTGTAGTTGCAGCCCCACGGTGGCGCTCCAATGCCTGGCTTGTAATGTCTTTGTTGTAATACAGGTTCCCCAAATTGTATTTTGCCTCGGCATTCGCGGGGTCTTTTGCTATGGCTTTGCGATAATAGGCCTCGGCCGTAGCCGGATCATTATCGGCCAGGGCAGCTTCGGCTTCCTGCATATATTTTTTCGCGGCTTTAGTTGCTACTTCAGGTTTTTCCTGTGCAGTGCCAACAAAAGGAAAAGAAAAAAGGAAACCAAAAAACAACATTTTTGGCAGGTATATTTTCGTCATCCTTTTCATCATCAGCTTCTTTTTTCGTTAAACAAATTTAACCTTTTTAACCATGAGGTTTGACGTTCAAGTAATAGAATATCAAGCAACAGGAAAAGCAAACCAAGCGCTAAAAACCATTGAAACTGGCTTTTATATTCGGCTATTTGTTGCGACTCAAATTCCTTCTTGTCCATATTTTGAAGGATCTCTGTCACTTCTTCCACAACTTTGGAAGTCACTCTGCCATCAATATATCTCCCGTTTGCTTCGGAAGCTATCTCCTTCAGGGTTTCTTCATTCAGCCGGGTTATAACCGTTTCCCCCTGATTATCTTTCTTATAATTCTGAATTACACCATTCCTTTTCACCGGGATTGGTCCTCCTTTGGCAGTTCCCACTCCAATAGTTACTATCCTGATGCCTTCACGGGCAGCTTCCGCAGCAATCTCTTCAATATCTCCTTCATGGTCTTCCCCGTCACTTATAAGGAACAGCACCCTGTTGGTCTGCTCTTCGTCATTAAAGTAGGTCTTTGCCAGCTCAATTGCTTCTCTAATAGCAGTTCCCTGCGAAGAAAGCATATCTGTATTCATGTTTTGCAGGAACATTTTCGCCGCAGCATAATCTGTCGTGATTGGCAACTGCGGGAAAGCGCTGCCTGCATAAGCTATGATCCCCACCCTGTCACTTGCCAGATTATTGATGATCTGGGTGACAAGTTGCTTTGATTTCTCAAGCCGGTTGGGTGCAATATCCTCTGCCAGCATACTTTTAGAAACATCAACTGCGAAAACCACATCAACCCCTTCTCGCTTAACAGTTTCCATTTTTGTGCCAAACTGTGGATTCACAAGGGCAATGACAAAACTTGTAATGGCAAGGCAAAGCAGGATGATCTTCATAACCTGTTTCCCGGTGGACCGGTTAGGACTTAAGTTTATCCAGCAATTCTTTGTCGGCAAACTTGCGCTGGGTTCTTTTTTGCCAAAAGATCACCATGGCATACAACAGTACAATGACCGGGATGCCAATCAATAACCACAAATAAGTTTTATCTTCTAACAAAAACATCTTCTACTCTTTTTAAACAAAGCTTCTGAAAATAGTAAATCTCAACAGCACTTCCACCAATAACAGGAATCCTGCCAGCAGGATGAGCGGCCGGAATTTCTCTTCATAATTATAAAACCTGAATTCTTCTATTTCAGTCTTTTCCAGTTCATCTATCTCATCATAGATCTCCTCCAGGGATTGGTTGTCTGTTGCCCTGAAGTATTTCCCGCCGGTAGTTTCAGAAATTTCCTTTAAAAGGGCTTCATCAATTTCTACAGGAACCCTGCCATACTGGAAATTTCCGTTAGGCAAAATGGCTATTGGAGACAGGGCGGTACCGTTACTTCCCACTCCAATGGTATAAACTTTAATGCCAAATTCCACCGCCAGTTCACTGGCGATCTTAGGATCAATGAAGCCGGCGTTGTTCATCCCATCGGTAAGCAGGATCACTACTTTACTTTCGGCTTTGCTGTCTTTTAATCGATTCACTGCGGTAGCAAGTCCCATCCCAATTGCTGTCCCGTTCTCCAGCATGTTGTTGTACTCTATATCCTCAAGCGCACTCAGCACAATACTTTTATCACTGGTGATAGGTGTTTGCGTAAAACTTTCCCCGGCGTACACGACCAGGCCAATACGGTCTGCAGGGCGGTTTCTCACGAAATCTGCCGCCACTTCTTTTGTAGCTGCAAGCCGGTTTGGATCAAGATCACGCGCCAGCATACTCGCCGAAACATCTATGGCCATAACAATGTCAATACCAAAATTACTGCTGGTACGGGAGGAGACATCAACGCTGCGAGGTCTCGCCAGGGCCGTGATCACTAAAGCAAGCACCAGCAACCTTAGCACGAATAATATTGGTCGAAATTTTCCCAACAAGCCGGGTTTGGCTTCAAAGCCTTTAATGCTGGAGATCCTAAGCTCGGCGGTCTGCCGGTTTCGCTTCCAAACATACCAGCCCAGGGCCAGCGGCAAGAGCAGCAACAACCAAAAGAACTGCGGATCTTCAAAAAATAATCTTTCGAACATTAATTCGCCTTGTTTATAAGTTCAACCGATGTGGTAATGCGCTGGGCAATTTCATCGGCATATTTATCTGCTTCGTTGTAGATCATCACCACCTGCTGGTAACCTTCGCCCATTCCAAAGTTCAGAATTGAATATTCCTTGGAAACAGGTTGTGATTTTTCATTTTTTTGGAAGGTCATAGTTCCAAATATTTTAAGGCCTTCGGCTCCATTTATGGTGGTTATCTCCTCCTGCTTGGTAATGATATTTTTCGCCCCTCTTTTTTCCAGGTAAGCATAAACCTCTTCAACAGCCGACTCTAAATTAAAGTCTTCCCCGGCCGGGCGTGTATTTATACTTACAAAAAGGTTGCTCTCCAGTCTGCCATAGTTAAAGGTTTCCTTTCCTGCGGCCATTCCGCTGGTATCGCTAACATTTCGCACCAACACATCGGGAGTGGCGATAGTGACCGAAGGGGTTCCATATTCACTGGAGATCCATTCACTTTCCAGCATCTCTTTACTGCTGTTGCCAATATAAGTATCTGTAAAATATTCAAATCCGCGGGTAGAAATGAGATATGCAGCACCGGCACTAATAAGGATTACTACGGCAACGATCCCAAAAATGATCTTTTTGACCTTCTTTTTTCGTTCCAGTCTTTCCCGGTATTCCTGGTCCCGCAACAGCTCTTCTTCTGTTGGCTGCGGGATGGAGGCTTTGGTATCTTTTATAACATTTTCCACACTACTGCGGTCTTCCTTTGCTGTGAGCACATCGGGTCTTGAATTCGCGAACTTTGCAAGATCGGCTCTTTCCAGGATTTCTTTTAATCGACCTATCGTGGTGTTTTCAAGTTTTAGTCTCCCACGGTCTCTTTCGGCTTCAAGATAAGCGATGAGTTCATTTGTAGTGCTTTCCAAAGCGTGATCGTAAATATCTCCATCGAGATATCTTCTTACAGCTGCGGAAAGCTGGGAGTAATACTCTTTTATTTCCCGTTGCTCTAAAAGGTGGGAATCGTCAAGCTGTTTAAGTTCAAAAAGGGCACGCTCATATGGCGGAAGCTGTTTTGCAGCCTCTTTTCTTTTCTTCCTGCTCCTGTACAACAGGTAAACAACCACACCTAATAGGATAATTCCCAGTAACCACCAGAGCCAGGCCGGAATTCCAAAAGCCGGCGGCACCTCAACAGCTGGTTTTATGGGAAACATTTTTTGTTTCGTCGTGTCTACCACCACATCATTCACCACTACCGAAAACGAATCTGTGCGGAATTCCCGGTCATTGATTAGCACAAGCTGCCGCGGAATGGTATAACTGCCCGAATCAAACTGTGTTAAAGCGTATTCACGGGTAAGGCGGTAACGATCACTTATTTCACTGGTGTCAATGGCATAAGCCTCGATCATTTCCAGCGGAGAAAAAGTTTGTCCTTCCGGAAAGACCACCAGGTCCTCACGAGCTGCTTCTACGGAAAGCTCATAGGTGATCTGCTCCCCTATTTTTATGGTCGTAGTATCTACTGAAGCTGAAACTTCTTGCGCATGCAGGTTAAAAGTGCTTAACAGCAGGAAAAACATACACAGGCAGAACCAGGAAAAACTGTTCCTTAGGGTCCCAAAAATGCCATTCTGCCTAAAATTTTTTTGCATCAATATTCTTTTATCTGGCTTTGAAATAGCCCAGTAATTTTTTCACATAACTTTCATCCACACGGGTGCTAAGGCTTCCGGCTCCACTTCTTCTAAAGCTTTCGGTAAAATAATCCACCCTGTCGTGGTAATATTTGGCATAATTTCTTCGAACTGATCTTGATGAAGTATCGACCATAATTCGTTTTCCGGATTCTTCATCCTGCATGGCTACCATTCCGAGGTTGGGAATATCCTCCTCCCGCTCATCATAAACCCTAATCCCGGTAACATCATGCCTGCCACTTGTGATCTTGAGCGTACGCTGATAATCTTCAGCAATAAAATCGGAAAGCACAAAAACAATGGCTTTTTTCTTCATTACCCGGGAAAGGTAACTCAGCGCATTTTCCAGATCGGTCTTCTGGCTTTTCGGCTGGAATTCCAGAAGCTCCCTAATTATGCGGAGGACATGAGAACGACCTTTCTTTGGCGGAATATAAAGCTCAATAACATCGGTAAACAGGATGAGCCCGATCTTATCGTTGTTCTGGGTAGCCGAAAATGCCAAAGTAGCGGCAATTTCTGTGATGATGTCCTGCTTGAATCCGTTACGGGTACCGAATAATCCGGAGCCGGAGACATCCACCACCAGCATCATGGTAAGTTCCCGCTCCTCTTCAAATACCTTTACAAAAGGCTCGGAATAGCGGGCAGTTACGTTCCAGTCAATATTCCTTACATCATCCCCAAATTGATACTGGCGCACCTCACTAAAGGTCATCCCGCGACCTTTAAAGGTAGAGTGATATTCCCCGCCAAAGATGTGGTCACTTAACCGGCGGGTTTTGATCTCTATTTTCCGTACTTTTTTGAGTAACTCCTTAGTATCCATTCTTACAATTAACAATTAGCAATAAACAACTAACAATGGCCTCAGAGAATCTGATCCTTGTTAATTGATAATTGATCATTGATTACGGGACTTCGATCTCGTTTACGATCTTATTGATAATATCTTCAGAAGTTACGTTTTCGGCTTCGGCTTCATAGGTAATCCCGATCCTGTGTCGCAGTACATCATGTACTATGGCGCGAACATCCTCGGGAACCACATAACCACGACGCTTTATAAAGGCATAACATTTGGCAGCCGTAGCCAGGTTTATACTTCCTCGTGGGGAAGCTCCAAAATTGATAAGTGGCTTAAGGCTTTCCAGTCCGTATTTTTCAGGGAAACGTGTGGCAAAAACTATATCGAGTATATATTTTTCGATCTTTTCATCCATGTAGACTTCACGAACCGCCTGTTGCGCTCTTGCAATTTGCTCCAGGCTCACTACAGGATTAACTTTTTCAAAACTGCCTTTTAAATTGGCGCGAATGATCATTTGCTCATCGGCCATTTCAGGATATTCGATCACCGTCTTCAACATAAAACGGTCAACCTGGGCTTCCGGGCAGGGGATAAGTTCCTTCCTGTTCTACCGGGTTCTGTGTCGCCATTACGAGGAATGGCCTGTCAAGAATAAAAGTCTCTTCTCCTATAGTCACCTGCTTTTCCTGCATGGCTTCCAGCAAAGCGGATTGCACTTTGGCAGGAGCACGGTTGATCTCATCGGCAAGGACGAAATTGGCGAAGATTGGTCCTTTCTTGATGCTGAAGTCATTCAGCTTCATATTGTAAATTAAAGTACCTATAACATCTGCCGGAAGAAGATCTGGTGTAAACTGTATACGGCTGAAAGAACCGTGAACGGCCTGAGAAAGGGTATTAATCGCGAGGGTTTTAGCCAATCCGGGCACTCCTTCCAGAAGAATATGTCCCTGGCCCAACAACCCGATCAATAAACGTTCAACCATGTGTTTCTGGCCTACTATGACCTTTTTCATTTCTGAACTCAGTATATCAACAAAGGCGCTTTCGCGCTCTATCTTTTCATTGATACTGGCAATGTCTATTGAGCTGTTATTTTCCTGCATTTAAACAAAATTTTATGAGTGTGAAGATACTTATCTAAGGTCAACGGCGCAACCTCAACAAATATTCAACCAAAGTATCTTAAAATTTTGTTAAAAGAAAAAGGCAGCGGGATTACCGCTGCCTTTTTTTATCGTCTTTAAATTTTGACTACTCCCCGTCCAGGAACATTGGATCAAGAATTTTGAGTTCGCCCTGTCCAACAACTACATTGTTGACGGTTGAAATATTTAATCCTAATCCTGCTGCAGGAGTTGCAGTAACTTTATAAGTTCCTGCCGGTAGACCATGCACCTGGAAGTTTCCGTCAGCATCTGTATAAGCCGAAGCATTTACAGTAGCATTTTGTACACTTATTAGTGTTTGCTCTGTAGTTGGATGAACACTTCCTTTGATAGAACCTGAATTCTCTTCAACTCCCATTCTAATTACAGGATGAAGATTATACCCATCGGTAGTTGTACTTTTTACAGACTTGTCCACATCAAAGTCAAGGATAAAAGTATATTCTGCATTTGCTTCTAATTCCTGCTCAACCTTCACTTTTAATCCTGACTGTTGTGCGCTTGGAGTTTTTAAAGCAAATTCCTGCTTTTGTTCTCCGTTCATGACTACAACAGTGTTATTGTCTCCCAGTACAAGTCTAATTTGATGAAGATATCCTGCCTCTAATTCGGTTTCAACCAGTAATTCGGAAACTCCACCTGTTAAGCTAAGAAGATCAATAACGCCTTTGTTCACACCTTCAAGGCTGGTCCAACCATCTTCCTCACTACCTTCGGCAGAGGTTTTAATCATAACATCTTCCACTTCAACATAAACATGCTTATAATCCCCGGGAGCATCAGTAAGTCTAACGGCCACTTTTGCCGTACCTTCCTCTGTTCCACCAGAATTATCATCTGAACTACAACTAACAAGCCCTGTTAACAGCGCCGAAAAGAATAAAAATAAATGATACTTTTTCATAAAAGATTGTTTTTAGGTTTAGGCATGATAACGCTCGATAACCTGCTTTAATTTATCGACGAACGAAATTTAACTCTTTTTAACGATCCTCGATATTCTTTAACAATACAGCTTTTAGCTAAAATGCAGGAGTTCCTTACTTTTAAAACATGAGGCAAAGAAATTCTTATTCCCGGATCATACAGGATCCTGAAGACTGGGAAGAACTATCAAAAGGAAATAAAATTCAGCTTTTCCAACATTGCGTGGAAAAAGGAATCACCACATTCCTAATCGATCTATCAAAAACTGAAAGCTACAGCCATAGTCTTGGCACTGCATTTAGTGAGAGCGGACTTAGTCGCGACCAGGTCCAGTTGATCGCCTGTCCCGGAAAAAATCTTACAAACGAACAAGATATACTGGACCGGGTGGAGAAAATTCTTAACCTCCTGGATACAGATTACCTGGACCTGTTGATCCTGGACTTTGATGCACCTTCAGAAGTCATACTTTCAAGCATGGAAAAGCTAAGGGCCCGGGGTAAGATCGTGGAAGTAGGGGTTTTGAAAAGAAGAGCGGGAGAGAAAATGGAATTTTTAAAGGATTTTCCTGCCAGCGCCACACTTTCCACCTTCAGCTTTACACCGTCGGCCGTGAAAAGTCTTACCTTAGCTGAAGCTGCTTCCAGCGAAACCACTCAAATGGTCATTCCTGAAAGCGGGGACTGGGAAAATGAGCATGAGGCCCTCAAAACAGTCGCAAATAAGTACAACCTGCGGCCTAAAGAGATGCTTTTCGCATGGTTACTACATCACAAAGCTCAATTTCACGCAGTGATCAAAGGAAATTCTCAAGCGGTTATAGATTCGGCTTATAAAGCTTTTCACACTTCTATTATTGAAGAAGATTTTAAAAAGCTTCCCGAAAAACTTTAATAAAAAACACATTTTTGACACCTATGAGTAAGACAGCTTTAGTAACAGGAGCCAGCAGCGGGATTGGAAAAGCAACAGCCATTGCCCTGGCCAAAGCCGGTTTCAATTTAATAATCTGCGGAAGAAGAAAAGAAGCCCTTCAGGAACTCAAAACCCGGCTTCAGGATAATGTAAAAGTTGAAATACTTCAGTTTGACGTCCGCAACAAGGAAGAAGTAAGTAAAGCCATCAAAAACCTTCCGCAGGAATTCAGAAAAATTGATGTGCTGGTTAATAACGCCGGAAATGCTCATGGTCTCGACCCAATCCAAACCGGAAACCTGGATGACTGGGACGCCATGATCGACATCAACGTAAAAGGTCTGCTGTATGTTAGCAGGGAGATCATTCCGCAAATGGTGGAACGGGGTTCCGGAGACATCATCAACATTGGTTCCCTTGCAGGAAAAGAAGTTTATCCCAATGGGAATGTTTACAGCGCCAGTAAACACGCCGTAGACGCCCTGAATAAAGGAATGCGCATCGACCTAAACGGAAAAGGAATACGGGTAGGCGCCATAAATCCCGGGTTGGTGGAGACGAATTTTAGCGAAGTGAGATTTAAAGGAGATTCAGAAAAGGCGAAATCTGTTTATGAGGGATACCAGGCTTTAAAACCCGAAGACATTGCAGAGCTGGTAGTTTTTATGGTCACCCGTCCTGCTCATGTAAATATTGCCGATCTTTTGGTATTGCCTACAGCCCAGGCCAGTTCCACAATTGTGCATAAGGAATAGGAAACCATGATCAACAAGCGCCTTCTCATAAAAAACCTGCTTGCGCATAACAGCGAAAACAGTTTTTATGATAAAAAGCGCCAGATCAACCTTGCTGAAAGAGAAGGTAAGGCGAAATTTCTAAAACATATTTGCGCCCTTTCAAATTCTAATCCCAACAATAATTCCTTTATGGTTATTGGCGTGGAAGACGCCGATAATGAGGTGAAGGGTGTGGATTTCTTTGATGACAGTAAGATACAGAATCTCGTAAATGCCTATTTGGATAATCCCCCATTGGTGTCTTATGAAAATATTCCCTTTCCGCATTTGCCGGGGGAACTGGTGGTAGGATTGGTAACCATCAGGCCGAATAAAGGCCGAACCTGCTCGTTGCGAAAAGGGATATGGAAATATTCTGCAGGTAGCATCTTTGTGAGGGAGGGTAGCATAAGTATTTCTTCAGAATTCTCCCGCGGAACCCAAAGTGATAATTCCCATATTGTTGAGTCTATTGAAGCTCATTCCCAAAACAACATCGAAATGACCCTGGACGGGGTACTTGATTTTATGGGGAGACATGAAAACCTGAGTCCTACTTATAAGGTCTTTAAAGAATATTTTGTCATTTGCTGGAGCGGAAAGAAAAAAGAACTTAGTGGAAAAACATATTTTTCCAGGGTGGACATTGAACTTATTAACGAGCAGGTAAAGCTTTTTTATTCTGAACTTGATGAGGTGAGCATAGAAATTTCCGAAGATCTTTTTACGATCCTGGAACATGTACGACTTGGACTTAATGATAGGTTCCATTACTATCCTTTGGAGGAAGTGAAGATCCTTTTTAAAGATAATGCTACATATGAGATCAAGACAAATATGCTTTTTGAGCCTCCACAATTCGAAAAAAGGACACTTTACCATATCTATAATTCGAATATTACGCTGGTAAGCAAACTAAGACAAAACCTAAAATTAACCCCTTCTGAAGAAAAGGATCTTTACAATTTGCCGGCCACTTATTTATTATGCTACTTTAACGGCTTTAATGAGGCACTCGACAAGCTTGAGGATTCAAAAGATGAATTAAGGAGATATGATGAAAGGATCTATCAACAGTACAAAGACAGTTTAAGGATCCTTCGAAAAGTAAAATATAACTAAGAATGGGAAGGACTCTTGTAATAGGAGATATACATGGCGGGCTAAAAGCCCTGGTGCAGTTGCTCGAACGTGCAAAAATCACCCCCGAGGACGAAATAATCTTCCTGGGAGATTATGTAGATGGCTGGAGCGATTCGGCAAATGTGGTGTCTTATCTCATAGAATTTGCAAAACAAAATACCTGTATTTTTCTGCGTGGAAATCACGATGATCTTACACATCGCTGGCTCAAGACGGGAGAGCAGAATGACCAGTGGCTGCAGCATGGCGGGCAGTCCAGTATAGACGCATACCGGCAGTTCTCAAAAGAAGAAAAAGAAGAACACATAATCTTCTTCGATCAAATGGTCAATTATTATATTGATAAAGAAAATCGCTTATTTGTTCATGCGGGTTTTACGAATCAAAAAGGTCCAGAAGAAGAATATACTCCCACTTCTTTTTACTGGGACCGTACGCTTTGGGAAATGGCAATGAGCATAGATCCCAATCTAAAACCCGGTGACACGGAGTATCCTAAACGATTAGCTCTTTTTAAAGAGATCTATATTGGACACACGCCCGTGACGAGGATAGGCAGGGACAAACCAACCCGTTTTGCCAATGTTTGCAATGTCGATACAGGGGCAGCATTTATGGGGAAAATATCTTTACTTGACGTGAATTCGGGGGAACTTGTTCAAAGTGATCCTGTCCACACACTGTATCCCGAAGAATCCGGTAGAAATTAAGATTATTTTTAAGATGCTTCCTCTATTAACTTCTTATCTTTGTAGATTACCAATTCGTTATTGGTGCGGTTGTTGAACCTACATGTTTAAATTTTTTATATGGCCCTAGAGAATATTCGATTAGAAGTAATGAAGACGGTTGAGAAGTCTATTGACGAATTCGTGGAAAAATATCTTATTCCCGTTGAAGAAATATGGCAACCTACAGATCTTTTACCCAATTCCCAGGAAGAAGGTTTTTTTGAAGAGGTCACCCAAATACGGGAAGAAGCCAAGGAACTGGGATACGATTTCTGGGTAGTGCTGGTAGCCGATATGGTGACCGAAGAAGCTTTGCCTACCTACGAATCCTGGCTTATGGACATGGAAGGAGTGGAGCAGCACGGGCAGCAAAAAGGAATGCAGAACGGCTGGGCAAAATGGATTCGCCATTGGACCGGGGAAGAGAACCGTCACGGAGATACGCTCAACAAATACCTTTATCTCTCCGGAAGGGTTGATATGAAAGAAGTTGAAAAAACAACTCAGTACCTTATCAACGATGGATTCGATATTGGAACAGGACGTGATCCTTACCGCAATTTTGTTTATACCAGCTTTCAGGAACTGGCAACCAACATTTCTCACAAGCGAGTAGGCCAACTGGCGAGAAAAAAAGGAAATAAAATGCTGGCGAAGATGTGCAATATTATTGCAGGGGACGAAATGCGTCACCACCTTGCCTACAGGGAATTCGTAAAAACCATTTTTGAGTACGACCCTAGTGAAATGATGCTGGCCTTTGAAGATATGATGAAAAAGAAGATCGTTATGCCTGCCCAGTTTATTAGAGAATCGGGCCAGGGAATTGGCGAAGCTTTTGAGAACTTCTCGAATGCCGCTCAAAGACTTGGAGTATATACCACCCACGATTATATTGAGATCCTTCAAAAACTAAATGAATTCTGGGAAATCGATAAGATGACTTCCCTGACAGATAAAGCTGAAAAAGCACGTGATTACCTAATGAAACTGCCGGACAGGATGACAAGGATCTCCGAAAGGATCAAAGTTCCACAGGATCCCCACCAGTTTGCGTGGGTAGCACCAAACGGAACCTTATAAATAATGACACCCCCGCAAAAGCGGGGGTTTTTGTTCCTACCTGTTTTTCAATTTTATTGGCGCAGTTTCTTTTGTGCTAACCTGCCAGCGTTCTCCGTAGACAGATTCATACTCCACTACAAATTCGAGAGTGTCATTGTAAAGAAGGCTGTAAAATTTCTCAAGGCCAGCTCTACTGGTATTTTGGATTGAAAAATTACTGCATAAAATCCCTTACAATCGTCAGTAAGCACATATACCAGAATCCTTTATTTAATTGTTGGCCCTTATTAGCACCGGAAAAATTCAAGCTTGACGTGAAACAGGTTCTTTAATCAATCTCTGGTTTTTCAAATCTTACGCTCTTCACACTTTAAGGTCAGTGGGATAGTCTGCGTAAAACTTCCTTACTTCTAAAGGAATTGGAGAGAGAAATTCCACTTCGCTCCAAACCCGATTTATTAGATCTTCATTTTCTTCAGGCGAAAAATCTTCGAACTGAAGTTTCCCGGCAATAGATCCTTAATCTATATTGACATATTGAACAGGAGAATCACAATCAAAATCCATCTCCAGCAGGGAAAATTTCCTAAGTTCAGGATTCTTCTGGGTTTTAAAATACACCTCCAGATTATTGAGATCGTATACGATGCTCCATTGAGTGCTTGAATCTTCCTGCTTTACCCTTTCCAGTATATTAAAAGAATAATTTATCAAGTCCTCTCCGGAATATTCCTGAAGAGCAACTGCTGCATTAACAAAGCGATCCAGCGGTGCAGAAGAATGAGGTATGTCCTTAGTTCCTCCAAATCCCGAAAAATCTTCCAGGTATTGCATACTGTTCTTATATGTGTCATTTGCTAATGCATTTACTGGAAGCTCTTCTCCAGTGTGAGCAATCATTTTTCCATCTATGAATTCTATAGTTGCCACATTCCCCATTTTGTCTGCCACCAAAAAATGAAGTTTTGCTACCGACTGCGGAGAAATCCTTAAAAATTTCTCAGAAGCTATAACCTCCTCCACACTGGCCGAATTATCAAGCTGATATTGGATCCACTGTAGTTCGGTTAAGCCATACCTATCGTCTGTTTCGGGATAAATGGTTTCGTTTAAGAGCCATTTGCTCAATCACGAGTCCGCTTTCGTTTATTCCCCCGTATGGAAATTCTTTTCCATTTTGGTTAAAGGTGACACTGCCAAATCTGGAAGTCCATTCAAATGGTTTTTCGGGTGGGCGAATCATTGCCGCTTTAGTAGTGTTACGTTTGTTGATAACCACATGACCGTAACCAACGGGAAAATCAAAGTTCCTACCAAAGACTACCCGGTCCCCGTCCTGCAAACAAAAAGTGGTGCAGGCAATACCTTCAAAAGAGATAAGAAAAAATGCGTAGAAGGTGAGAATGCAAACAAGAGAGATCTTTTTCATTCGTTATTCCTTTAGAGATGAAGAAAATTTTATAAACTTCTATAAATTTACCTCTTTCAGGAACTAAAAACTACGAAAAATTCATTTAAAAGAACAATGAAGTATGCTGGTATCTAACAGATTAAAAAGTTTTTAAAGGCCTTTAGAAATTAAAATAAATCTGCTTCTAAAATGTCATTTTTGAGATCTATTTCTACTCCAAATCTCCTGCTCTCCCTGTCCAGTACCTCTCGTAACCATTCCGAATCTTTTTTAGAAACTCTGCGAAGGCTAAACTGCTTTATTTCCATGGGTACCATTTCTAATTTTAAAAGATCTCCCGTTGAAGGATCCAACTCGGGAAAATACATAAGAGAAAGCTCGCCTCTATACTTTTCATGACCGCTAATGCCCTCATAATCATTGATAAAATCACCGGCTCCGTATATGATCAGCTTTTTCTTATAAATTTCCAGTCCCATGGGGTGATGGGAAGAATGTCCAAAGATGACATCCACTCCGGCTTTATCGATAAGACCATGAGCAAACTTTCTATGAACCTTCGGGACATTGTAGCCCCAGTTCGGTCCCCAATGAATGGAAAAAATGACAACATCCCCTTCCTTTTTTACGGCAGCAATATGATTGGTGATCTCCCGTAAATGTTCTTCGGAAAAACCGGATAAAAAATTAACTCCAGATCTGTCATTTTTGGCAGCCCAGGTCTCCGGAATTCCGCTGCCGGGCGTGCCATAGGAATAGACCAGCACTCTTGCATGTGACAATTTGAAAATAGCAGGTTCGGCTGCCTCCTTTTTATTTTCACCTGCTCCCGAAAATGCTATTTTTGAATCCTGAAGACTTTTCAGAGTTTCTTCCAAACCTCTCCTTCTCCAATCCAGCACATGATTATTAGCCAGGCTGCAGTAATCGATATCGGCCACTTCAAAAAGCTTTATATTTTTTGGATGCATGCGGTAGTGAATACCTTTTCCTGGCCAGGGTTCATCAAAAGTGGTAATGCTCGTTTCCAGGTTAATAAGTTTGAGGTGAGGCTTTCTTTGGTCCCACACCTTCAATGCATCACCCCAAATATACCTGTAACTCAAGGGGGGATCCAGTTCTCCATTTTCCCTTTCTGCTAACAGCAGGTAATCGCGCGCGTCCTTAACATAGGGCTCATAAATTACCGGCCCTACAGAATATTTTAAAGCCTGATCTATTCCCCGGCCTGTCATTACATCCCCCGCCAGGAAGATCTTTAAAGTTTTATTTTCCATAGCTGTCTGGGAGGTGCAAAACAAGCCGGTAAGTATTCCAAAACAAAGACATATTCCTCTCAGCATTCTTCGCAACCTTAATTTATATAAGTTACAAAATTTCAGGATTATGTATTTACAGGCAGTAGCAGTAGCAGCCGATTTATTGCTAAGTTTGTACAGCAAAATTTCAGCATGAGTCAGTCGAAAAATCCTCTTTTTATCCTACTTGCTTTCTTTTCGATCTATGTGATCTGGGGTTCGACTTACCTGCTTAACAAGGTGGCAGTAACCGAGTTGCCGCCTTTCATGCTTGCTTCAATAAGATTTATCACCGCAGGACTCCTCATTTTTGCCATAAGTAAGGCCATGGGGAAAAAATTAAGAATAACTCGCGCCCAGTTCTTTAATACTGTTATTGCCGGCTTCCTGTTTCTGGCCTTTGGAAATGGAGTTGTAGTGTGGGCCCTGAGGTTCGTTGACAGCGGTTTTGCAGCTTTAGTTATTTCTGCGCAGCCACTGGTAGTTCTCTTGTTCATGCGAATCCTTGAAGGTAAGAAGATCCTGCCCATGTCTATGGTAGGCGTAGCTTTGGGACTAATAGGGATCTATCTGCTGGTAAGCCAGAAGCAGGTAACTTCAGATGAAAATTCTGTACTCGGCATCCTTATGATCTTTGCCTGTCTTCTTAGCTGGTCCTATGGAAGTTTATTTGTAGGCAAAGCAAATCTACCCACAAATCATTTTGTGAATACCGGCTACCAGATGTTCACCGCGGGAATTATCTTAGGAATTGCCAGTTTTCTTTTTGATGAGCCCTGGAGTACTCCCACAACCTGGAGCGCGCCTGTGCAGTTTTCTATGGTACTACTTATAATTTTTGGAAGTATTGTAGCCTTTACTGCTTTTAATTACCTGCTGAAGGTGGTTTCTCCCGAAAAAGTGGCGACTTCCACCTATGTGAACCCCGTTATCGCGATGATCCTGGGCTGGTATTTTCTTGATGAGCAGATCACCACTCAATCGGCTATTGCCGCCGCGGTACTGTTAACCGGAGTATATTTTATCAATACAAAGAAAAAGCTGGTCATCCTGTCAAGGTTCACCAGCAAGGCTGCTAAATATTCTGAAGAATAATTCAATTACTTTACCTCAAGTACTTTTTGATCGACATTCACGGCCTGTTCCTGAATTGCAAAAATTAAAGTTTTCTTCAGGTATCCTTCCCCCTCTTCAAGATAAGCTCCTTTAACCGACTCTTGTTCCCCATTGCTTCTGGTGAACCTGAAGGTGTATTTTCCATCGGCTATATTACCTTTTACCTGGAGCGTATGAGCTATATCCCGCCCTGCAGGTAAAACATCGGCTGCAAATGAGACCCTGTCCCCGGCCGTAAGTAGTTTAATATCTTTTACCGGCTGGGAAGTGTTGTTGACTATTTCTATTTCCAATACATGATCTTCCGGTACACATGCATAGAAGAGTCCGGCAATAAATAAGAATAGGTAAATTTTTTTCATAACGTTACTGGCTTAGTCTTTCCTAAGATAAAATATTTTCGCCAGTATATATTCGGACACTTTAATTACTCAAAAACTGGTTATTTAGAGCCTGTCTGTTATTCTCTTTTAGCCACGATCTCCAGAATATTGTTATCCACGGTCTCTAATATTGGAGTACGGTCATAATAAGTATAGATCCTGTCAATTAAACTATCCTGATTAAAATGTGAGGCTGAATTAGAACGGATATTTACCGGCTGCCCGTTGAAATTCATGTGATTGGAAAAATAGGTGATAGTTATCACCCCTGTTAAACCTGAATAATTTAATTCCTGATTTGCTTTAACAGGAATTGTGACTAAATCCACAAATTCCATGCTATCGATCCCGGAAGTCTTTCTCCAGTTTTTCCACCAGTTTACAACTTCCTCCTTTCCCTTTATTATGGTTCTGTCGGCATCACCATCAGGAAAATAATACTCTACATCATCGGCCAGCATATTGCTCCACTCATCAAATTCAAAATTGGCCAAATGGGTCATAGCCTTTTCATTCATTTCAGAAAACTTTTCTGATGCTACCTCGTAATTAGACCCGGTTACAGAAACAACAGGTTCCTCAGCTTCAGAGCTCTTATTATTACAGGATAAATAAAACAATGAAAGAACTACCGCACAAAAAGTTATCTTTCTCATAAGTCAACCCTTTAAAATTCTATTAAAGATAATTTAAAATCATTAAAAAAGTAATTATTAAATCCTAATTGTGAGGTAGTTATGATAAAAAAACCCGCTTCTTATGAAGCGGGTTTCTAAATATTCTGCATTATCTGCTAAATACTATAAATCGAATTTTATACCCTGTGCCAATGGCAGCTCTGTTGTATAATTTATGGTATTTGTTTGACGGCGCATGTAAACCTTCCAGGCATCAGATCCAGACTCTCTTCCGCCACCGGTTTCTTTTTCACCTCCAAAGGCTCCGCCTATCTCGGCTCCGGAAGTACCAATGTTCACATTGGCAATTCCACAGTCAGATCCTTCCACAGAAAGGAATCTCTCTGCTTCGCGAAGGTTATTGGTCATAATTGCAGAAGATAGCCCCTGTACCACTCCGTTCTGTAATTCGAGTGCATTTTCAAGGTCTCCCGAATACTTCATTATATAAAGAACCGGTGCAAAGGTTTCGTGTTGCACGATCTCATATTCATTTTTGGCTTCGGCAATTGCCGGCTTTACATAGCAACCGCTTTCATAACCTTCGCCTTCCAGCACTCCGCCTTCCACGAGGATCTTTCCGCCTTCTTCAACTACTTTGTCTAAAGCAGCCTGATAATTTTTTACTGCATCCTTATCGATAAGCGGGCCTACATGGTTGTTTTCATCCAATGGATTACCTATTCGGATTTGTTTATAGGCATCAACAATGGCGTTTTTTACCTTATCATAAATAGACTCGTGAATAATTAGTCTTCTGGTAGAAGTACAACGTTGCCCGCAGGTACCCACGGCTCCAAAGACTGCTCCTATTACTGTGTTCTTAATATTGGCATCGGGAGTTACGATGATCGCGTTGTTTCCTCCAAGCTCCAGAAGAGATTTACCCAATCTTGCAGCTACTGCCTGGGCAACAATTTTACCCATTCTTATAGATCCGGTTGCAGATATCAAAGGAACTCTTTTATCATTGGTCATCATTTGCCCCACCTTGTAATCTCCTGTGATCAAACAGGAAATTCCTTCGGGAAGACCATTTTCTGAAAATACTCTTGCTGCGATATTTTGACAGGCTACAGATGTTAGAGGTGTTTTTTCAGATCCTTTCCAAACGCACACATCCCCACATACCCATGCTAGGGCAGTGTTCCAGGACCAAACGGCTACAGGAAAATTAAAAGCTGAAATCACTCCCACAATCCCCAGCGGGTGGTACTGCTCGTACATACGGTGGCCGGGACGTTCAGAATGCATTGTAAGACCATGCAGCTGCCTGCTTAATCCTACTGCGAAATCGCAGATATCAATCATTTCCTGCACCTCTCCAAGACCTTCCTGGTAAGATTTTCCCATTTCGTAAGAAACCAGTTTTCCAAGAGGTTCCTTTAGTCGGCGCAATTCATCATTAAATTTACGCACTATTTCTCCTCTTTGAGGCGACGGCATAGTTCTCCAGGTTTTGAAAGCCTCCTGTGCAGTTTCAATTACACGATTATAATCTTCTTCTGTGGTAGCCTTCACTTTTCCAATTAAAGCTCCGTCTACAGGAGAATAGGATTCGATCACCTCTCCCGAAGAGAACCATTCTTTCCCGGTTGAAGTACCTTTATTGACTTCGTCTACATTAAGACCAAGCTCTTTTAAAGCTTGATTTATTCCAAATTTTTCTGCAATTGCGCTCATTCTAGTTGTTGTTTTGTTATGGATTTGTTCGGATTGTTGCGAATATAAAAAAATTAAAGAGGAAAGCCTTGAACAGCTGCAGTCTACTTCGGCTTCTCCATTACAGTCCCACAATTGTTGCAGGTGCGCAGCTCCTCACTCTGGTAAAAATGATCAAAATGCTTTTGAAAATCATTTTCTATATCATGTAAAGGGAAATAGACCTCATAAAGTTTGTTGTTGCAGTTCTCACAGAACCACAGCAGGCCATCCTTGGCGTCAATATCTGTTCTTCTTCGTTCTACCACAAGCCCCACAGAACCTTCAGTACGCTCTGGAGAATGTGGCACCTTTGCAGGATGCAGGTACATATCTCCGGGTCCGAGTTCAAAAGTCCGCTTTTGCCCCTCTTCCTGAATATGAACTTTTATATGTCCCTCAAGTTGATAGAAAAGTTCTTCCGTTTCATTATAGTGATAATCTTTCCGGGAATTAGGCCCACCTACAACCATTACAATATAATCCTCGGCATCAGGATATAAACTTTTATTGGCCACCGGTGGCTTGAGCAGGTCCCTGTTTTGCGCTATCCATTTGTTAAGATTAAAAGGTTTTGCTATGGCCATAGATTTTGTTTTAGGACCCTAAATTTACGTAATCTTTTCCTGAAGATATCTTCCAAAGCAGCACTTGAATGCCAAACCGCCCTTTTTTCTTAACTTTCCTTCAGAAAATTTAAGATCATGAAAAAATTACTTCTCATTTTTGCCTTTTTTGGAACCCTTGCCTGCAATAATTCTGCTGAAGAAAATTCAGTTAATTCTGAAACCCCTGAAGTTGCTTCAGAAGAAAAAGACACCATTCCAAATTTTGGGATCGTCATTCACGGCGGTGCCGGCACCATCCTAAAAGAAAATATGAGCGACAGCCTGGAGCAACAATACCGGGCAAAGCTGGAGGAGGCGATTAGAACAGGGCACGAGATCCTTGCCAATGGCGGTACAGCTTTGGAGGCAGTGCAGCGTACCATAAATGTGATGGAAAACTCCCCATTATTTAATGCCGGTAAAGGTGCGGTTTTTACAAATGAAGGCACCAACGAACTCGATGCTTCCATAATGGATGGAGCAACCCTTAATGCCGGCGCAGTCGCCGGAGTCACCACAATTAAAAACCCAATTAATCTTGCCTATGAGGTAATGGTAAATTCTGAACATGTGTTGCTGGCAGGTAAAGGTGCCGAAAAATTTGCAGAAGAACAGGGGATCGAGATTGTTGACCCGCAGTATTTCTATACCGAAGAAAGGTATAAAAGCCTGCAACGCATAAGGGAACAGGAAAAGACCCAGCTGGATCATGATGATCAAAAAACGGCATTTTTGGATCCCTATATTAAAGACTCCAAATTTGGAACAGTAGGTTGTGCTGCACTCGATAAGAACGGAAATCTTGCAGCAGGAACTTCCACGGGAGGAATGACCAATAAGCGTTACAACCGAATTGGAGATGCGCCAATTATTGGTGCAGGCACATACGCCAACAATAAAACAGTGGCGGTTTCCAGCACCGGCTGGGGGGAATTCTTTATCCGCGGAATGGTAGCATATGATATTTCGGCACTTATGGAGTACAAAGGCTTAAGCCTCGAGGAAGCCGCCCGGGAAGTGATACAGGAAAAGATTCCGGCTCTTGGTGGTGACGGAGGAATTATTGCCATTGACCATGAAGGAAATGTGGCCATGGAATTCAACACCGCCGGAATGTACCGGGCAAAAATGAACCGTGATGGTGAGCTGGAGATCGGGATTTATGGAGAGTAGTAGTCTACTCTCCAGCTTTCTAGCTTTTCCAAAGTTTGAAACTTTGGAAAAGCTCTTAAGCTCTTGCTCTTTTAATTTTTAAAAATGATACCGTTAGAACCCGATAAATTTTACCACATCTATAATCGTGCTAATGGCAATGAAAAAGTCTTCGCCAATCCCGGGAACTACGAATTCTTTTTACAGAAGTATCAACAACATATCACACCAGTTGCAGAAACTTACTGCTATTGTTTGATGCCAAACCATTTTCATTTTCTAATTAGAATCAAATCTGCCGAAGACTTTCACGATTCGGGATTCTCGAATTCAGAAAAAATCGGATTGTATTGCAGTAAAAAATTTTCCAACTTTTTCAGTTCATACTCCCAGGCTTTTAATAAACAGCAAAATAGAATGGGAAGTCTTTTCATGAAGAATTTCAAAAGAAAGGAAATAGATTCAGAAAAGTATTTACACCAGCTCATCCATTACATCCACAACAATCCTGTGGCTGCAAATATTGTAGAGGCACCTCATGAATGGAAACACTCCTCCTACAACACATTGGTGTCGGATAATCCCACCTTTCTTCTAAGAAAAGAAGTTTTAGATATCTATGACGGTGTCCAAAATTTTAAAATTATTCACTCCCGTCCAAAGCTTTACAATTTTCCTTTTTGATCTTCAGAAGAAACCGAATTCAACTTTTCCAAAGTCCTGAACTTTGGAAAAGTTGAAAAGTTAAAGGTTAACACAAAATTAGCCTTACTTCTCACTCTATAAAGCTGAAGTAGATTTAATTTCGCGGTATGAAAATAGAACGTTCATATCCCCGAAAAATATGGATAACAGTTATTCATAGCCTTTTTATTCTTTGCTTCTTTCTAATGAGTGCTAACCTTCAGGGGCAGCGACTTTCCAGGGAACAGATCAAGGATACCATCAATGACATGCCTGCCTTCTCCCTGTATGAAGACAACTACTTCATTTCGGGGGTGCCGCTTAATAAGGACATCACCCGGCAAACTGCAGATGTTAAATACCAGGTAAGCTTTAGATATTTACTAAGCCGCAATAAATTTCCCTGGGATTCATATCTCTTTCTCACCTATACGCAAAAAGCTTTCTGGGATATTTATGACAAATCCAAACCTTTTCAGGAGATCAATTTTAAGCCGGGTTTAAATTTGGGGCTGCCCGTTTTCGACAAGAAAGACGAACTACTGGGAATGGCATTCCTAAAATTTGAACATGAATCCAACGGGCGGGACAGTATTTATTCCAGGAGCTGGAATAAAATTGCCCTGGCTTTTCATGCCGATCTGGGGAAAAGGCACACCCTAAGCGGAGAGGTATGGTGGCCATTTAGATACAAAAAAGATAACCCCGATCTTCCCGATTATGTTGGTCTGGGGGAAGTAAATTATTCTTTCGAAATAAAACCCGAACTGTGGTCCTTTGAAATTATGGCTCAAAAAGGGCTCAACTGGGACCTAAAAGGTGCTCTAAGGACAAGGATTTTGTACAGCCCCTTTGAGATGAAGAGCATTAACTTTATGGCGGAGTGGTACTACGGCTATGCAGAAAGTCTTATCGCATATAAGGAACTCCGCAGCATGATAAGGGTTGGTTTCGCAATAACCTCAGACGACCTGAATTTCCTATAATCCCTTTAACTAAAATTTAAGGTTCTAATTGTTCGGAAAATTCCGAACTAATCCTATTTTTGCAGCTTCAAACTTCAGAAGGAAAGAAAATGGATTTAGAAATTCAACGAAAGAACCTTATAGAAGAGCTAGGGGTGCACCTTGAGGGAGATCACCTTGCCCCTCTTGCGGCACGCATTCTTTCTACTTTAATATTGTCCGGAAAGAAAGGGATGACTTTTGACCAGCTGGTATGTGAATTACAGGCGGGCAAGAGCACAATTTCCAACCATCTGGACCATCTTCAAAATACCAACCGCGTAAGATATTTCACAAAAACAGGAGACCGTAAAAGATATTTTATTGTGGATCCAAACCTCGTTCTCAATGTCATGGAGGAAATGATCAATAAATGGGAGAATGAGAAAAAGCTGCATTTAAAGATTAGAGAGTATAAAGAACAGTGCAATAAAGAGGCAGAAGAAACAGCAGATTTTCAATTTGATCTTGAATTTCAGGATGATTTTCTCACCTTTTTGGAGGAAACTTCTACTGCAGTAAAGAAATTTAAAAACAAGATCTTATCAAGAAACAACTAACACCAGACAGAAAGAAGATATGAGAAAAATAATTTATATAGGGCTAATATTAAGTGTCTTTACAATGATCTCCTGCCAGGATGAGAATGCAGGCCAGGCGCAGCAAGGTGGTGCTATGCCATTTCCGGTTATAGAAGTACCGCAAAGAACTGTTACAGGCTTTACATCTTACCCGGTAAGTATAGAAGGTACTGTAAATAGTGCAGTTAGGGCCAAGGTGCCGGGGTATATTACACAGGTGCTAGTAGATGAAGGTGAAAAGGTAAAAAAGGGGCAAATCCTTTTTAGACTTGAAACTGAGTCTCTTTCGCAGGAAGCCGGTGCCGCCCGTGCCAATGTAAACGCTGCCCAGGTAGAGGTTGATAAGCTAAAACCACTGGTAGAAAAAGGAATTATTAGTCCTGTACAGCTGGAAACAGCAAAAGCAAGACTTGAACAGGCAAAAGCCGGTTACAGCAGCATAGCAGCCAGTATAGGATATTCCAATATTAAAAGTCCTGTAGATGGTAATGTGGGAGCCATCAATTTTAGGGAAGGGGCTTTAGTAAGTGCGGGAGACCCTACTCCACTTACAACAGTTTCAGATATTGACGAGGTTTACGCCTTCTTTTCAATGAATGAAAGGGATTATCTTAACTTCCTTCAGAATGCCGAAGGAGAAAATATTTCAGAAAAAATTGAGAATTTTCCGCCGGTTCAACTGCAATTGGTAAATGACAGGATCTATTCAGAAACAGGAGAGATCCAGACGGTAACGGGACAGGTTGATCCTTCTACAGGAACAGTAGGCTTCCGGGCCATGTTCCCTAATCCTAATGGAATTCTTGCCAGCGGGAACAGTGGAAGGATAAGAATTCCCCGCACTTATGAGGACGTTCCGGTAGTGCCCGAATCTGCTTCCTTTGAACAACAGGGAAGAGTTTATGTTTATGGAGTGCAGGGAGATACTCTTGCAGTTTCAGTTCCTATCCAGGTCATAGATCGAGTGCAGAATCTAATTGTGGTAGGAGAGGGAGTTACGCCGGGAGATAAGATCGTTGCCCAGGGTGTAGGTAAGTTAAGAAATAACACGCCTATTGTTCCGCAGCCAGTTTCTTTTGACAGTATAGCCACTTCCATCAAACCAATCTTTAAA
Organism: uncultured Flavobacteriaceae bacterium; assembly: GCA_963709775.1. GTDB lineage: Bacteria > Bacteroidota > Bacteroidia > Flavobacteriales > Flavobacteriaceae > Salinimicrobium. The sequence goes on from CAVPXS010000007.1 coordinate 262,416, forward strand.
TAAGAAAGACTAATGCTGAAAACTTTTATAGAGAGGCCTGTTCTATCTACAGTAGTCTCCATAGTTATAGTTATGTTGGGGGTCCTCGCGATCACCACCCTTCCGGTGACCCAATATCCCGATATTGCTCCCCCCACGGTGCAGGTGAATGCCAGTTATCCCGGGGCAAATGCTGCTACGGTACTGGAGAGTGTGATCATTCCCATTGAAGAACAAATCAACGGGGTAGAGGGAATGGATTACATTACCTCTACTGCCAGTAACAATGGTAGTGCAAGTATCCAGGTCTTTTTTGAACAGGGAATAGACCCCGATATTGCTGCGGTAAACGTTCAAAACCGGGTGGCCAGGGCTACTCCTTTGCTTCCGCGGGAAGTTACCCAAAGTGGGGTGACAACCCAAAAACAGCAAACAAGTGCTTTGATGTTCTTCACCGTAGTTTCTGAAAATGATGCCTACGACGCAACTTTTATCCAGAATTACCTCAACATCAACGTGATCCCCGAATTAAAAAGGATCAACGGGGTTGGAGATGTAAACGTTTTTGGAGCCAAGACCTATGCAATGCGGATTTGGTTACAGCCCGAAAAAATGGCTGCTTACAATCTTATTCCTGCCGATGTTATTGGAGCGATCAATGAGCAAAGCCAGGAAGCTGCGGCAGGATCTTTAGGGCAAAATAATGCTGAAGCTTTTGAGTATGTCATACGATACAGCGGGAGATACAACAGCGAAGAAGATTACCGGAATATTGTAATCAAAGCCCTTGACGACGGAAGATTTCTAAGACTTGAAGATGTTGCAGATGTAGAACTTGACGCACAGGGTTACAACGTGATCTCCTTCACAAACGGAAAACCAGGGGTAAGTATGGGTGTTTACCAAACGCCCGGTTCGAACGCGCAGGAGATCATTGAGAATGTTCACCAAAAGCTGGATGAACTGGAAAAGAACTTTCCAACGGGACTGGAAACAAGGATAAACTTTGATTCTAATGAGTTCCTTAATGCCTCTATAAATAAGGTGGTTCTTACCATTTTTGAGGCCTTTCTACTGGTGTTCCTGGTGGTGTTCGTGTTCCTTCAGGATTTTAAGTCTACTCTTATTCCGGCCATAGCGGTACCGGTATCGATCATTGGGACATTCTTCTTCCTAAACCTGTTTGGTTACTCCATTAACCTGCTTACGCTGTTCGCGCTCGTTCTGGCAATTGGTATTGTAGTAGATGATGCCATTGTGGTGGTAGAAGCAGTACACGCGAAGCTGGAACAGGGTGCCGAAAATGCCAAACAAGCGACACATTCTGCCATGGAAGAAATTGCAGGTGCAATTATTTCCATTACCCTGGTGATGGGTGCGGTGTTTATTCCGGTTACGTTTATAACGGGTCCTACAGGAGTATTTTATGAGCAGTTTGGAGTTACATTAATGGTTGCTATTGCTATTTCGGCCGTAAACGCATTAACATTAAGTCCGGCTCTTTGTGCATTATTTCTAAAACCTCATCATGAAAAAGAAGGAAAGAGAAAAGGCTTTTTGAAACGTTTCTTCTCTACCTTCAACGTCGCTTTTGACGTTACCACGAGGAAATACGTAAAGTCGGTTTCCTTCTTATACAAGCATAAATGGATCACCGGGGTGATCATTTTGGCCGCAGTTGGAGCGATCTTCTGGGCTTCGGCTACAACGCCAACAGGTTTCGTACCCGATGAAGACCGCGGAATGATCTTCGCCAACATAGAACTTCCTGCCGGAGCTTCCCTTGACAGAACTGCGGAAGTTACTGCGGAATTAACCCGAAGGGTAGAGCAAATTCCGGGAGTGGATGTGGTTTCTGTAGTAAACGGATTCAGCTTTTTGGGTGGTGCCGGAAGTAACTACGGAATTGGTTTCATCAAGCTTGACGACTGGGATGAACGAACTGAAGAAGGCATGTCGGCCGAAGCTATCATTGGGAAATTCTTTGGTACGGCTGCAGGAATAAGCGATGCAAATATTCTCTTTTTCCAGCCTCCAAGTGTTCCCGGTTTTGGAGCATCATCGGGATTTGAGATGAAGGTTCTGGACCGTACTGGCGGTAGTTTTGAGCAACTCGATGCTGCTACCCAGAATTACCTTGCCGATCTTTCTGCAAGACCGGAGATCCTTTATGCCAGGAGTTCTTTTAATACCAATTATCCGCAGTACGAAATCGACCTCAACATTCCAAAAGCCAAAGAAGCAGGAGTAGATATTGGAACTATCTTCTCCACCCTTCAGTCTTATATAGGATCTGTTTACGCTGCCGATTTTGCCCGCTTTGGAAAGCAGTATCGTGTATTTGTGCAGGCTTTACCCGAGGACAGAGCGACAGTAGACGATCTAAATTCGATTTTTGTGCGAAATGCACAGGGCGAGATGGCACCAATCACTCAGTTTGTAACCCTTAGCAGGGTTTATGGACCACAATCGGTTACCAGGTTTAACCTGTTTAATTCGGCCAGTGTGAACGGTGCAGCGGCTCCCGGATATTCTTCGGGTGATGCTATTGCTGCAGTGCAGGAAGTAGGAACGGGCTCCCTTCCGGAAGGCTTCGACATTGGATTCTCGGGATTAACAAGAGAAGAGATTTCCGCAGGAGATCAAACCACCTTTATCTTCCTTTTGAGTATTCTGTTCGTGTTTTTCATTCTCTCGGCTCAATACGAAAGTTACTTACTGCCCCTGGCGGTACTGCTTTCACTTCCGGTTGGGGTGATGGGAGCCTATGTCACCACAGCGTTGACGGGTCTTGAGAACAACATCTATTTCCAGATCGCACTCATCATGCTGCTGGGGTTACTTGCCAAAAATGCCATTTTGATCGTGGAATTTGCCATACAAAGACGTAACGCCGGGAATTCAATAGTAGACTCTGCCCTTGGCGCAGCACAGGCAAGATTACGGCCCATTCTTATGACTTCCTTTGCCTTTATCGTGGGACTTCTTCCGCTGGTTTTTGCAACAGGAACGGGAGCTGCCGGAAACAGATCTATAGGAACAGGAGCTGTTGGCGGATTGCTGATAGGGACCATACTTGGAATTTTCATTATTCCTATCCTCTTTATTCTGTTCCAGTGGCTGCAGGAAAAAATGACAGGCCAACCTAAAGCAGCAAATGAAAACCTTTAGACAATGAGAAAAATTAAAATATATAAGTTCGTTTTAATCCCGGCTGTCCTGCTCTCCCTGCAGTCATGCTTCGTGGCTAAGGAATACTCCAGGCCTGCCGAAGTTGTAGAGGCAGAAACTTACAGGACAGATGAACTTCCTACAGATACCATTTCCATGGCACAAATTTCATGGAGAGAACTTTTTACAGATCCTGTACTGGAAAATCATATTGACCGGGCGCTGGAGAATAATATCGATATAAGGATAGCCCTGCAGCAAATAGAGGCTGCGGGTGCTTACCTGAAGCAGGCGAAGGCAGAATATCTGCCAACGCTTGGCCTATCTGCGCAGGTAGCTCACCAGGAACTGGCCAAAAACAGCCAGTTTGGAAGCTTCCTTGGCGGTTCCACAACACAATACGATGCAACGGCCAATCTTTCCTGGGAAGCCGATATCTGGGGAAGAATAAAGAGCAATGAAAGAGCACAGAGAGCAGCCTATCTACAAACTGTGGCAGCACACCGGGCCGTAAAGACAAGGCTGGTAGCTAACATTGCCAATCTCTATTATCAACTTTTGGCTCTTGATGAGCAACTGGAGGTGACAAGAGAAACAGTAGCAAACAGGATGAACAGTCTTGAAACTATTAAAGCGCTCAAGCAGGCGGGGAATGTTACCGAAGTTGGAGTTAAGCAAACTGAAGCCCAGCTCTACAGCGCACAGGCAGTAGTTATAGACCTTGAGAACCAGATAAGGCTCCTGGAAAACACCTTTTCCATCCTGCTGGGGGAAGCGCCACATTCCATTGAAAGAACCAAACTGGAGACTACAGGACCTGAATACTGAGCTAAGAACGGGAGTACCGGTACAACTGCTTAGGATGAGGCCAGATGTTATTGCCGCAGAATACAACCTCGTGAACGCATTCCAGCTCACCAATGTGGCCAGGAGCAACTTTTATCCTGCTTTGCGACTTACCGCCAACGGCGGATTCCAGAGTCTGGACCTGGCAGATCTTATCGACACCAATTCCCTTTTTGCAAGTGTGGTAGGTTCTCTTACCCAGCCCATCTTCAACAGGAGACAAATAAGAACTCAGTATGAAGTAGCGCAGGCACAACAGGAGATCGCGTTTCTGGAATTTAGAAGGGCAATATTGGAAGCCTCCAGTGAGGTTTCAGATGCTTTATACAACTATGCCGCAGCCGACAAAAAGCTGGATATAAAACAGAACGAATTCGAAGCCTATGATCTGGCAACTTCCTATTCGGAAGAACTGCTCAACAATGGCTTCGCAAATTATCTGGAAGTTTTGACTGCAAGAGAAAATGCACTTAATGCACAGCTGGAGCTTGTCAATATAAGGTTTGATGAACTTAGTTCAATAGTAGATCTATACCAGGCGCTGGGAGGCGGCTGGGAATAATTTTCATGATTGGATTTTTAGTTGTTGGAACTGCCCTCTTTTGGGGGCAGTTTTTTTGTTTAAAGGTCCTTTAAAGGCGGCACCTTTAGATCCTCAATATCCCAACCTTTAAGCCGGGCACCCGCCTGATAAGCACTTTCAAGAAAATCCAGCAGAACAGTAGCCGGCTCTTCCACTTCCTGCAAATCCCTGTACGGCAGTATGGCCAGCCAATTACCGTTGTTCTCAACCCACTTCGCCTGTTTCGGCTTTAGGGTGGTTTTTTCAATTCCTTCAGGTGCCGGAAAGGTGTAAGAATAAAATGCAGGTTCAGGAATGTTGGGATCACCGGGCCAAATTCCGAAGCTGATGCACTCGTGGCTATAGGCATCTTTGTCTGAAATCCTTGCTTCAGAAGGCATTTTTGGCGCCCTTTTCCCCGAGAATCTTGTTACCGCCAGGTCCATAGAATGCCAGTAAAGATGAACCGGGCAGGTCTTGCCATAGAACCGGCCACTAAAGTCCTTGAAAACATTTGATGCCCACAACATCACCTTCCAGTATCGCTGAACATATTCCCGGTCATAAGACTTTATGTCTTTCAACTCCTTAAAGCCTTTATCGATGTTAAGATCGAAAGGTTTTTCCAGTATTTCTGCTTCTATCCAAACCTTTTTAAAATGTTCTTTAGTTGCAGGTAAAATTCCGCCACAGATATTCCTTCAAAAATGTCAAAATTAGCCTCCTCTCCTCCCGAAGTAAAAACTTCCAGGCGCTGATTGTGCAGGTTCAAGGTAAGAGTAAAAGTCTCAAACCCATTCCTGTAGGGAACAGGTCCTGTGGTGAAACCTTTGGTATCTACGTACAGCGTAATATACCACCAGTGGTTCTTGCGCGGACTACAACTCATCCTGATCTTTCCCATGATCTGGAAAAACAGATGTAAAGTCAATTTTTGCTGTTCGCTGCCTTTATACTGCAGCCGGGGAAGGGCGTTCTTTTCCATAGCGATAGTGTTTTTAACTGCCACTAAGAATGCTAAGAAAAAGTAGATTGGGATTTACTTCAATGCTTCACCTTTGGCTGCCCACCAGGGGTGAATTTCTATATCAAGCCTTCCCGCTTCAACCATAGGGTCAAGCCTGGCCAGGCTATCGGCCATTTCAATAGTTGGAGTATTATAAACTGCAATTCCCCGAATGTCTCCATCATCTCCAAAGGGACCGGCAAGACTCATATAACCTTCATTGGCCATTCGGCTAAGATGTGCCAAATGTTGTTTTTGAAGCTCTGCAGCTGCAACAGAATCCTGACTTCGATTCGTACCCGATTTAAGGAATACAATAAAATATTGCTGCATGAGGTGTTTCTCTCCTGCCTCATCGTATAGAAAAGTTTGATAACCCTGCTTTTGCAACTCCTCTGCCTCCAGTTCAATATTACGGATTGTATCTGGCTGTCGTGCCTCAACTTCCTCCGGTCCCGGAATGCCCCTGGTATCCTTACTTTGGTTGCAGGCCAGCGTTAGCATGATCGCAGCAATTAGAACAATCGGTTTTTTCATAATCTGTCGGTTTGCCATTCTTTAAAAGGAAATTTGCTTAAATAGGAATTATAATATCTTTGGTCTCCGGTGACTTCCTTACCCAGCCACAAAGGTTTCTTTACTTCTTCAGATTCATTATTTAATTCAACTTCAGCCATAAGTAAACCTTCATTTTCACCAAGAAATTCATCGACTTCAAAAATGTGATTTTCCACCTTGATTTCATACCGGAATTTTTCAATTTTTCCCGGCTCACATAACTTCAGAAGTTCTTCAGCCTCAAGTAAGAGGTATTTCTTTTTCCCATTCATAACGGGAAAGTCCGTCGCTGCTACTTTTACCTTTTATAGTCAAAAAACCCTTATCCCCTCTTATTCTCACCCTCACAGTTCTTTCGGGTGCCGAGTTAAGGTATCCCTGCACGATCCTGGTCTTGCTAAAAGCATCTTCCCTGAAATCGGGGCTGTCTAAAATGAGAAATTTTCTCTCTATTTCCTGCATTTCCTAAATTTAACGATAACTCTCTGCAATTTCCCTGATCTCCCTGGATTCAATTCGGGTGGCGGCATATTTATTATTAGCCACATAGATCATAGCATCTGCGATCGAACCTGCATGGATGCTGCGATACTTTTTTAGAGGTCCCACGAGCAAATGGTCTCCCACGCTCATCACCTTTTTCCATGCGGCTTCAAAAGGCCGGCTTTCTTCCCTGTTTCCGGCGATGAGGGACGGCTCAAAAATATAAGTTTCGGGAATTCCCTGCGCCAGCACATCGCGTTCCATTTCTCCTTTAGTGCGATTATAGAAAAAGCGGCTATTGGGATCGGCTCCCAGGGCAGAAATTACCATAAAACGGGGTATTTCATTTTCTTTCGCCAGTTTTGCAGCCTCGACAGGGATTCCATGGTCGATTTTGTAGTAGGTCTCCTCATCTGGCGTTTTAGCCTGGGTGGTCCCGATACAGCAGAAGACCTCGTCGGCATTAAAATCTTTGGAATGTTTCCCCAGCTCGAACAGATCAACTAAATGTTCTTCAATTTTGTCATTTTTGACACCTATGGAAGAGCGGGAGAAAAGTTTGATCTTGCTGTATCTATCATCCTCAAGCAGTTTGTGGAGCAGCTCCCCGCCGGTAAGACCGGTAGCTCCTAAAATGATCGCTGTTTTCATTGCAATTGTTTTTTATGAAGGTAACCGATTTTAGACTCAAATCAAAGCCTGTCAAAAAAGGGAAAACAGGAACAGATTTTTCTGCGGAAAATTTTACCTGCGGAAGAACTTCGGCAAACCTGAAGCAGAAGTTTCACTAATTTTACAGCGATGGAGGAGACCAAACAGCGAAAGATCATTCACGTAGACATGGACGCATTTTATGCCTCGGTGGAACAGCTGGATAATCCTGAACTGAAAGGAAAACCTATTGCCGTGGGAGGTAGTTCCCAACGCGGAGTAGTGGCTGCAGCAAGTTATGAAGCCCGAAAATTTGGTGTTAAAAGTGCAATGAGCAGTGTGCTGGCAAAGCGCAATTGTCCCGACCTCATTTTTGTAAAACCACGATTTGAACGATACCGTGAGATCTCGCAGCGTATAAGAAGTATATTTTTTGAATATACCGATCTGGTAGAGCCTTTATCTCTCGATGAAGCTTATCTCGATGTAACTGAAAATAAAAAGGGAAATCCCAGCGCCTCTCTTGTTGCGAGGGAAATTCGTGAAAAAATCAAAGAAAAAACGGGCCTGAATGCTTCTGCAGGAATCTCTATCAATAAATTCATTGCCAAGGTAGCGAGTGATGTTAATAAGCCTAACGGACAAAAAACCGTTCCTCCCGAAGAAGTAGCAGCTTTTTTAGAAAACCTGGAGATTAGAAAGTTCTACGGAGTGGGGAAGGTAACTGCCGAAAAGATGTACCGACTGGGAATTTTCACGGGAAAAGATCTTAGAAACAAATCTCTGGACTTCCTAAATGACAACTTCGGAAAGAGCGGGGAATATTATTTCTATGTAGTTCGGGGGATTCACAACAGCGAAGTAAAACCTTCCCGCATCAGGAAATCTCTGGGTGCAGAACGCACTTTTGAGGAGAATATATCTTCAGAAATATTTATGCTCGAACGGCTGCAGAATATTTCCGAAGAAATTGAGCGGCGACTGGCAAAGAATAAAGTGGCAGGAAAAACCATTACCCTTAAGATCAAATACAGCGATTTTACGCTCCAGACCCGGAGCAAAACCCTCTCCTATTACGTTTCATCCAAAGAACTCATTCTGGAGACCGCAAAAGAATTATTGTACCAGGAAAAAATGAAAGATTCTGTTCGCCTGCTGGGTATTTCCCTGTCAAATCTCAATACCGAGAAAGACGATGAGAAAGAAGAAAAGAAAGAGATCGCGGTGCAGCTGAAATTTGATTTTTAATTTTTTTAGAACGCTGCGCTATAGGAGTCAAGAACCAGGAAACAAGACTTAAAGTTGCGGGTAAAAAGCGTTGCAGGTTGCGGGTTGCAGGTTGAAAATGTTAAAAGTTGCGGGTTCTTTGGCGTACGTGCCTGAATAGAGAACTTTTTCGGTTAGCTAAAAAAAGGAAAGGTTCTGGAGAATATTTACTGCCAACTGAACACTGCGCACTGCCTATTTAAAAAGCGGGTTGAGGTGGTGGTTCAAACCCAGTATTTAAAATTGGAATTTGGTGCTTGGAATTTGGTTTTAAAGCTGGCTTCAGCTGGTAAGCTCCCACTCCATTAATAAGAAAAGCCACAAAGATCTTGTCTCTGTGGCTTATCTTTTATCTCAAATCTCAAGATCTCAGATCTATTCAATTTCAGAAATACGCAGGGTATTCACCATCCCTTTGTTGGTGATTGGCATAGCTGCAAGGTTGATCGTGAAATCTCCCTTTTCAACAAATTTAAACTCTGTTGCGATCCTGTTGATATCGTCTATGGTTTCATCTGTACTCACCATTTTATCGTAATAGAAAGCACGTACTCCCCACAGCAGACTCAGTTGGTTAAGAATTCTTTTGTTGGAGGTGAAAACCAAAATATTGGATTCAGGTCTCCAGGCAGAGATCTGGAAGGCGGTGTATCCACTATTGGTAAGGGTACAAATAGCCTGTGCCTTGATCTCATTTGCCATGTGAGCAGCGTGGTAACAAATAGATTTAGTGATGTATCTCTTTGTACGTACATGAGGTGGTTCATGAGGAACTTTAATAAGTGGTGAATTTTCAACACTCATGATAATTTGGCTCATCTTTTCGATCACCTGTACAGGGTAGTTCCCCACAGAAGTTTCTCCACTTAACATCACAGCATCGGCCCCATCCATTACGGAGTTTGCCACGTCGTTTACCTCGGCCCTTGTAGGGGTAAGGCTGGTGATCATGGTTTCCATCATCTGGGTGGCGATAATAACCGGAATTCTGGCTTTCTTAGCTTTTAACACAAGTTGCTTCTGAATAAGAGGTACTTCCTGCGCCGGAATTTCAACTCCAAGATCTCCACGTGCCACCATAAGACCATCACAGTATGCTACGATCTTATCGATATTATCTACACCTTCGGGCTTTTCAATTTTGGCAATTATCGGGATCTTTTCATCTGTATGTTCCTTAATAAGGTTTTGAAGCTCAATAAGGTCATCGCTATTCCTAACGAAAGAAAGCGCAATCCAGTCCACACCCTGCTTTACTGCAAATTCGGCGTCCTGAATGTCTTTTTCTGTAAGAGCGGGAAGGGAAATCGATGTATTTGGAAGGTTAACTCCTTTTTTCGACCTAAGCGGTCCTCCCTGAACTACTTTAGCCAGAACCTCATCTTTCTTATTGGTGCTTACTACCTCAAAAATTAGTTTTCCGTCATCCAGTAAAATACGTTCTCCGGCTTTTACATCCTGAGGAAATTCATCGTAGTTCATATAGACCCGGGAAGATGTTCCTTCAAACTCCTCTCCGGTGGCAAAAGTGATTTCGTCTCCTTTTGAAACTACCACTTCCTCCTTCATTTTTCCAACCCTGAGTTTTGGCCCCTGCAGGTCACCCAGAATGGCTGTGGTAAAGCCCAGTTCTTCATTGAGCTCACGTATGATTTTTATACGTTGCTTTACATCTTCATAATCGGCATGAGAAAAATTGATCCTGAACACGTTCACACCTGCTAGCATCATATCTCTCAAAACATCTTTAGAACTTGAGGCCGGTCCAAGGGTGGCCACAATTTTAGTCTTTTTCGTATTCGGCATTAGTCAAATATTAAATTTTCTTTTGTTTTTATGCGATGAAAATCAATGGCATAAGCGGTAGAAACCTGCGGGATCTCCAGGATCCTTGAGATGAGCATTTTTGTAGATATCGCATCCAGTTCATCTTCGATCTTCACCAAAAAATCTACCTGCTTGAATTCCGGTAATAAAAATGATTTTTTGACAGCCAGTTGATCTCCAAAAAAAAGAGAATCTAAATCTGACCCTGACCTGCCTTCCTGTCTGGCGACATTGTTCACCAGATGATAGGTGCAATATTTCTGCAGATCCTCATAAATAAAATGGGCGAATAAAATGCTTTCTTTTCCTTTATGAAGATCAATGTCTTTTGGCGTTCTGGCCAACTTTAGGTCTATATGCTTGTTCAACAGGTAAGCCAGCTTGAATTCCTCTACCGAAGAATGTATCGCAAGTAGCTTATAGGGCTGTTCAAAAACTTCATCTAAAACCAGTTTGTGCGCCGGCATATGATTTTACATCAAAGGATAAAGATAATTATTGTATCGCAGATAATTAATTTTTTTGGGCCTTATTTTCAGAATATCTTACGAAAACGTTATAGTTTCTGTGATATTTTTAAGATGTGGAAATTTTTGTCTGCAAGGCATAATATGCCCTTTTAGATGCTTTTTCTTCGGCTTTCTTCTTTGAAGTTGCCCGGGCTTTGGCCACAACCCTGTCATCAATTCGAAGTTTAACCGCAAAATGTTTTAATTCATCCTTACCCGTGTCTTCGTAAACTTCATAATTGAACTCCCTTTTTTCCTTTTGACACCACTCGATGAGAAGACCTTTATAACTAATCACAGTACCTTCCAGCTGTTCTATATCTACATAAGGTTCTATTACCCTTTCATAGATGAACTTATTGGTGTACCTGTAACCTCTGTCAAGGTAAATAGCCCCTATTAGGGCTTCAAAGAGATTGCCGTGGATGTTCGTTCCAAATTGCTCTGTTGGGATGTTTGTATTGATATGTTTGATCAAATCCAGATCCTTGCCTAACTCATTAAGATGTTTACGACTCACGATCTTGGACCTCATTTTGGTAAGATAGCCTTCATTGCCGCCGGGCACTTCATTGAACAGGTGGGAGGCAATAACTGCGCTTAGCATGGCGTCCCCCAGGAACTCCATTCTTTCAAAATTAATGGCATTCCCCTCGGCGTCTTTCTGGTTTAGAGACCGGTGTGTAAAGGCTTTTTTATAATGTGAAATGTTACGAGGTTTGAAACCCATGATCTTTGTCAATTCGACAAAAAAATTCCCGCCTCTGGAAGAGCGGGAATTTAATATGTTTCTTATAACACTCATGATATTTTACTCGTCCAGCTTCTTAAATAGCACGCAGGCGTTATGACCACCAAAGCCAAATGTATTGCTCATGGCCACTTTCACTTCCCTTTTTTGCGCCTTATTTAAGGTAAGGTTTAATTCTGGATCGATATTTTCATCCTGAACCTCGTGGTTGATCGTAGGCGGAACAACTCCATGTTTCATGGCGAGAATTGATGCAATCGCTTCAACAGCTCCGGCAGCACCTAAAAGGTGACCGGTCATAGATTTTGTCGAATTGATGTTAATGTTTTTTGCATGCTCTCCAAACACCTTCTTGATAGCCTTAAGTTCGGCCACATCACCAAGCGGAGTGGATGTTCCGTGGGTATTGATGTGATCTACATCTTCGGGCTTAAGTTCGGCATTCTTCAGGCAGGTCTCCATTACAGCAACAACTCCAATCCCTTCGGGATGTGGGGCAGTCATGTGGTAAGCATCCGAAGACAACCCTCCACCAACTACTTCTGCATAAATTTTCGCACCTCTGGCTTTAGCATGCTCATATTCTTCCAGAATCAAAGCACCTGCACCTTCACCTAAAACGAATCCGTCACGAGTCGCATCGAATGGTCTCGAAGCGGTCTCGGGGCTTTCATTTCGGGTTGACAGGGCATGCATGGCATTAAATCCACCCATTCCTGCAGGAGCGACAGCTGCCTCACTACCTCCGGTAACAATTACATCACTGTAACCTAACCTAATGGTATTAAGGGCATCGATAAGCGCATTTGCCGCAGAAGCACAAGCCGAAACAGTTGTATAGTTCGGGCCCATAAAGCCATGCTTAATCGAGATATTTCCCGGCGCGATATCAGCAATCATTTTCGGAATGAAGAAGGGATTGAACCTTGGGGTTCCATCACCTTTTCCAAAAGCCAAAACCTCATCCTGAAATGTTTCAAGACCGCCAATCCCGGCACCCCAGATAACTCCAACGCGAAGTTTATCTACAGTATCAAGATTGAGCCCCGAATCTTTTATAGCCTCATCTGAAGCTACCAAAGCATACTGGGCAAACTTATCTAATTTTCTGGCCTCTTTTCGATCAAAATAGTCTTCAGCTTTGAAGTTTTTGATCTCACAAGCGAATTTAGTTTTGAATTTTTCGGCATCAAAGTATGTAATGGGTGCAGACCCGCTTTTACCGTTTATAAGACCTTCCCAATATTCATCAATATTCTTTCCAATTGGGGTAAGGGCACCTAATCCAGTTACTACAACTCGCTTTAACTCCATAAGGATATGTTACTTTTTATTTTTTTGCGTCTTCAATATAAGAGATTGCCTGACCCACAGTAGCAATGTTCTCTGCCTGGTCGTCTGGGATCTGGATATCAAATTCTTTCTCAAATTCCATGATCAACTCTACAGTGTCTAATGAATCAGCGCCCAAGTCGTTGGTGAAGCTAGCTTCGTTTACTACTTCATTCTCGTCAACTCCTAACTTGTCAACGATAATCGCTTTTACTCTTGATGCAATGTCTGACATAACTTGTGTTTTTAATTTTAAATTAAGTGGCAAAAATAAAAAACTTTATTTTAAAACCTGTTTTTACTTGAAAAATGTGGTGGTAAATTACATAATTTCCGCCTAAAGCCAGTATTTTTACCTGCTAATAATTGTTAAGACCCTTCTCTTGCAAAAAGTTGAGAATTCCCCAAAAAAGAAAATTGTGATCTTCGCCTCGGGTAATGGATCTAATGCTGAAAATATTATCAAATACTTTCTGAAGAAAGGAACTGCAGAAGTAGTGGCCGTATTTTCTAATAACCGCACTGCAAAAGTTCTGCGACGGGCCCATGACCTGGAGGTAAAAGCCCTGCATTTTGATCGCGAGGCACTATACGAAAGTGATGATGTTCTAAATTTACTGAAGGATATTAAACCCGACCTCATTGTACTAGCCGGCTTCCTGTGGATGTTTCCAAAAAAAATAATCAAACGTTTCCCTAACAAAGTGATCAATATTCACCCCGCCCTGCTCCCAAAATACGGAGGAAAAGGCATGTACGGAATGAATGTTCATAAAGCCATTTTAGAGCAGAAAGAGGTGGAGACAGGAATTAGCATTCATTATGTGAACGATAAATATGATGAAGGAGAGCTTATCTTTCAAACAACTACAGCTATCGAAGAAAAAGATACTGTAGAAGATATAGCTGAAAAAATTCATCAGCTGGAATATGAGTATTTTCCGAAGGTGATCGAGAAACTTTTATTTTCTTCAGAAGATGCATAACGCACAGGTCCACATTTATACAGATGGCGCCGCGAGAGGAAATCCAGGCCCGGGTGGCTACGGAATTGTAATGGAATGGGTGGGAAAACCTTACCGGAAAGAATTCTCTAAAGGTTTCAAGCACACAACCAACAACCGCATGGAACTCCTTGCGGTTATTGAAGCTTTGAAAAAGCTAAAAAATCCTGAAACCACCGTTATTGTTTTCACAGATTCCAAATATGTGGCCGATGCTGTCGAGAAAGGCTGGGTCTTCAACTGGGAAAAAAAGGGATTTAAAGACCGCAAGAATACCGATATGTGGATCGAATTTCTCAAGGAGTACCGCAAGCATAAAGTAAGATTCAAATGGATCAAGGGACACAACGAACACCCTCAAAATGAGCGCTGTGATGCTTTGGCCGTAAAAGCCTCAAAAGGAAACCGGCTTTTAATAGACACTGGATTTGAAGACGACTCAAAAAGCCTTTTTTAAGACCTCTCCATTTTATTGCTTGAAAAACAAAACCGTATATTTGCACCTCATTTTTAAAGAACACTATGAATAAATTATTAATAGTGGGTACCGTTGCTTTTGATGCCATCGAAACCCCTTTTGGTAAAACAGATAAAATCCTTGGCGGGGCGGCAACTTACATCGGCCTTTCTGCTGCACAATTTGATATTGAAAGTGCTATTGTTTCTGTAGTCGGAGAAGATTTCCCGCAGGAATACCTCGATCTCCTTAAGAACAGGAGTATTGACTTAAAAGGTACTGAAATCGTAAAGGGAGGGAAAACCTTCTTTTGGAGCGGAAAATATCATAACGACTTAAACTCCCGTGACACCCTGGATACACAGCTAAATGTCTTAGCCGACTTCCAGCCTGTAGTACCGGAAAATTTCAAGGCACCAGATGTGGTGATGCTAGGAAACCTGCACCCATTGGTACAGCTAAGCGTTCTTGAACAAATTGAAAGACCAAAGTTGGTGGTGCTCGACACCATGAACTTCTGGATGGACAATACCTGGGATGATCTTATGAAAGTAATTAGTAAAGTTGATGCCCTTACTATTAATGATGAGGAAGCAAGACAGCTTACAGATGAATATTCGCTTGTAAAGGCCGCACGTAAGATCGCCGAAATGGGTCCTAAATATGTAGTGATCAAAAAAGGCGAACACGGGGCACTTTTGTTCCATAACGAGCAGATCTTTTTCGCACCTGCTTTACCATTGGAAGAAGTTTTTGATCCCACAGGAGCGGGAGATACCTTTGCCGGTGGTTTCACAGGATATCTTGCCCATACAGGTGACATATCTTTTAAGAACATGAAGAATGCAGTGATCTATGGTTCTAACCTTGCCTCTTTTTGTGTTGAAAAATTTGGTACAGAGAGGATGCAGGATCTAACCAAAGAAGATGTGCATCAACGCCTGGAAGAGTTTAAAGCTCTAACACAATTCCAGATAAAACTTACTTAATAATTCTGCCCTGTAATTTCAGGGCTTTTTTTATGACTAAACCCAGGTCAAACAACAACAGTTTATGAGTGATGCTTTAAAACACGAATGCGGAATTGCCCAGCTGCGCCTTCTTAAACCTTTGGAATACTACAAGGAGAAGTACGGTACAGCATTTTATGGGGTGAACAAAATGTACCTGATGATGGAGAAGCAGCATAACCGTGGCCAGGACGGCGCCGGTCTTGCGAGCATAAAGCTCAATACTCAGCCGGGTGACCGCTACATTAGCCGTATCAGGTCCAATGCAGCACAGCCTATTCAGGATATTTTTGCACAGATCAATGATCGTATCAATGAAGAGATCAAGCAACATCCTGAGTACGCCGATGATGTTGCCTTGCAAAAAAAGCATATCCCTTACCTGGGGGAATTGTTCCTGGGTCACGTGAGATATGGCACCTTTGGTAAGAACAGTGTGGAAAACGTACATCCCTTTCTTCGCCAGAACAACTGGATGCACAGGAACCTCATCGTGGCAGGAAACTTCAATATGACCAATGTTCACCAGCTCTTCAATAATCTTGTTGAGCTAGGTCAACACCCAAAGGAGAAGGCAGATACTGTCACCGTGATGGAAAAGATTGGGCATTTTCTGGATGATGAAGTTCGTAAACTGTATAAGAAACTAAAGAACGAAGGTTACTCCAAGGTAGAAGCTTCCCCGCTAATTGCCGAGCAGTTAAAAGTTAGCAAGATCCTTAGAAAATCGGCTAAGAACTGGGATGGCGGCTATGCCATGGCCGGCCTTTTAGGTCATGGAGATTCCTTTGTACTTCGGGATCCTGCAGGTATTAGGCCTTGTTATTATTATCGCGATGACGAGGTTGTAGTAGTTGCTTCGGAAAGACCTGTCATTCAAACTGTCTTTAACGTTGATTTTGATAAAGTAGAAGAATTACCACCGGGGCATGCGATCATCACCAAGAAAAATGGAGAGGTTCGTATCAAACAGATCCTTGAGCCATTGGAGAGAAAAGCCTGTTCCTTTGAACGTATCTATTTTTCCCGCGGAAGTGATGCCGAGATCTACAAGGAGCGAAAAATGCTTGGAAAGCTGTTGATGCCCGAAGTGCTGAAGGCAATAGATCACGATACCGTAAACACCGTCTTCTCTTTTATTCCCAATACCGCTGAAACCTCCTTCTACGGAATGGTGGAAGCTGCACAGGATGAGCTTAACAAGCAGAAGAATGACACCATTCTTGCCGAAAAAGAAACTTTGACCGATGCCCGCCTGCAGGAGATCCTTGCCCACAGGTTAAGGACCGAAAAGATCGCTATTAAGGATGCAAAGCTACGCACTTTTATTACCGAAGACAGCAGCCGTGACGACCTGGTGGCTCACGTTTACGATGTGACCTATGGCGTGGTAAAACCGGAAGACAACCTGGTGATCATTGATGACAGTATTGTACGGGGTACTACTTTGAAGAAGAGTATCCTTAAGATGATGGACAGAACGAATCCAAAAAAGATCATCGTTATTTCTTCTGCTCCTCAAATACGTTATCCAGATTGCTACGGAATAGATATGGCAAGACTGGAGAATTTAGTGGCTTTTCAGGCTGCGCTAGCCCTTCTGAAGGAAAACGATCAACTTCAAATTGTGGAAGAGGTATATGAGAAATGTAAAAAGCAGGTAGATCTTGATGATAAAGAAGTGAAGAATTTTGTCAAAGAAATCTATGCTCCTTTTACCGATGAACAAATTTCGGATAAGATAGCAGAACTGCTGAGCGATGAAAGCATTAAAGCTGAAGTAAAGATCATATTCCAATCGGTAGAAAACCTTCACAAGGCATGCCCAAAAAACCTTGGAGACTGGTATTTTACAGGAGATTATCCAACTTTTGGAGGAAACAGAGTAGTCAATCGTGCATTTATAAATTTTTACGAAGGAAGTACTGATAGAGCATATTAAGAAGGTCTTTTTCCGACGCTTTTAACGAACATTGTGCAGTTTGACTAAAATACATGCAGTTCATCTAAAAAGCTCTCACAGACTCAGAATAAAGTCTATTTTTACGAAGCCATAACATAAGTAGGTTAAGTTCATGGTAGATTTGGGGCAAAAAAGGTGGAGCTTTCCACCTTTTTTATTTTATATAAGTTCCAATTACTTCTCCTCTCAAGTTTCCAACATTAGAAATAAGACCTCTCAAAAAAGGCATTTTTGAAAAGTAATTACCAGGGGAATTTCTTTTAGACAATACCGTTATTCCTTAACTTTAAGGGAAATTACTAACGTGTCAAAAAGGGCATTTTTACTACTGTTTCTGTTCTACAGCTCCTCTTTTTCAGCACAGAATCCCGATGAGCTTACAGGTAGCTGGACCGAGCTCATTGGACAGCATGAATTATCTGAAAAATGGTGCCTGGGAACTACAGCTATTTCTCAACATTACAGGGTTTTTGACGATTTTCAGTTTTTACTGCTTCGCACCGGTCTTGCCTATCGCTTTTCAGGGAACGCATTGGTTTCTGTGGGCTACGATTACTTCTATTCGGAATCATATTCAGAAGATAGACCAAACGTGCAACACAGAGCCTGGGGAGAGTTTAATCTTAACAGTCGTTACTCTAACTTCGCAATTTCCCATCGCTACCGCTTTGAGTCATTATGGACGAGACAGGAGCCTCAATATGACCTGTCCCACAGACTACGCTACAGATTAAAGGTGGAGCATCCGCTTTACAAAAGTATATACCTGTCTGCCTTCAATGAGATCTTTATCAACGTGGGTAGGCCATATTTTAATCAAAACAGAATGGCCCTGGGGCTGGGTTATCGTCTAAATCCAAACCTCCGTGTAGAGCTCGGCTATTTAAAGCTGCATTTTGATCGTGCCCATTATGATCGGTTAAGGCTAGCTATGTTTTTCAAAACAGACCTGTTTTCGAGGGAGATAAAGTGAGGAGCCTAAATAGAAAAAGTCCCGGTTCTACCCGGGACTTTTTCACAACTATCATTTCTAATTTACATTAAGAAACTTATCATAATACCTGCCGCAACAGCCGACCCTATCACGCCGCTCACATTTGGAGCCATGGCGTGCATGAGTAAGTGATTTGAAGGGTCACTTTTAATCCCTTCCTGTTGTACTACCCTTGCACTATCTGGCACGGCAGAAACTCCCGCAGCTCCAATTAAGGGATTAATTTTATTATTTGCGCTCAGGAACAAGTTCATCACTTTAGCAAAGATTAGTCCCCCGGCTGTCGCGATAATAAAAGAAACAGCACCCAGGGCAAAGATCTTAATTGAACTTCCGGTAAGGAATACACTTGCCTGTGTTGATGCACCCACGGTAACCCCTAACAGAATTGTTACTATATCGATCATTTTTGTTCTGGCTGTATCGGCTAAACGATCTGTGACCCCACTTTCTTTGAGGATATTTCCAAAGAAAAGCATTCCTAAAAGTGGAATAGCCGATGGAGAAATGAAGGTAGTAAGCAACAAGCCTATGATTGGGAACAGGATCTTTTCGGTTTTAGAAACTGCGCGCGGTGGCTTCATTTTTATAAGCCTTTCCTTTTTTGTGACCAACAGTTTCATAATAGGAGGCTGGATAACGGGCACCAGGGCCATGTACGAATAGGCTGCAATGGCTATACTACCAATTAAATGCGGGGCCATTTTTGCCGAAGCAAATATTGCGGTGGGACCATCTGCTCCTCCAATTATTGATATTGCACCCGCTTCATGAATTTCAAAACCCAGGGCAACAGCACCAACAAAGGTCCCAAAGACCCCTATCTGTGCAGCTGCACCCAACAACATGAGACGCGGATTGGAAATAAGAGAGGAAAAATCGGTCATTGCACCAATTCCCAGGAAGATAAGCGGGGGATAAATCCCCTGCGTCACCCCGAAGTACAGATAATTAAGTACAGAACCCGATTCGTAGATCCCAACTCCTGCACCTGCAGGGAATGGAATATTCCCAAGAAGAATCCCTGTTCCAATTGGGATCAATAGTAAAGGTTCATAATGAAACCTAATGGCAAGGAATATAAAGAACAGGCCGACGGCAAGCATAATTATATTCCCGAAGCTCACATTTGAGAAGCCTGTATATTCCCAGAAGTGACGTAGCCCTTCTAAAAGACCACCTGTTTCTTCAGGTAATTCAGACATGATTGACTGGGCCATCAAATTCCCGCCAAAAATGAGAGGAATTAAGATATAAAATACCCAGTATGCTTATAACGGTTAGAAATTTTTTCACAATAACTTAGTTTAGAGGATTAGGGAGCCGCTTTTATTCTTCTGAATAAAAACCTTACCCTATCACAAGTAGAAGATCGTTTTGAAGAACAGCATCTCCTTCCTTTACTTTTATTTCTTTTATTACCCCTGCCTGGTCTGCCAAAACATCATTTTCCATTTTCATAGCTTCCAGGATGAGCAGGGAGTCACCTTTTACTACAGTATCTCCCACTTTTACCTTTAGCTTAAAGATACTTCCCGGCAGAGGGGCCTCTACAGGAAATCCACCAGCAGATTGTTTCTTTTCTATTCGACCTTCGCCGGGTTGCCGTACTACGCTTTCCCTTACCAGTTTTGGAGTTTTCACAGGCTTTTTCTTTTCCTGGTGGACCTCCACTGTATACTCGGTCCCATTCACTTGAATGGTAGCAAGATCGTCCTCAATATCCTGTATATCGACCGAATATTTATTTCCGTTTATTGTAAAATCAAATCTTTTCATTTTGAATAAATTATCGGGGATTATTGTTTACTCCGTAAATTTTAGAACTCCATGGGGAATAGGTACGGGCAACACGTTTAATAGTAATTATACCGCTTTCTTCGTCGTGCTGCTCCTTAAAATAAAGGGTTAAGGCCAAACCAATTGCGGCACTTACCTCCCCGGAAATATATTTTTCCTGTTTGGCATCTCCATTCCTCCTTGCAGCGGCTTTTTCCCTCACCTCTCTTATCTTCTTACTAAGACCAAGATTTAAGACCCGCGGCATACTTTTAAATAGGAACATGAGCATAAGGAGAGCAAAAAACACAACTGTATAACCTACTCCGGTGATGATCCATATTTGTGACCAGTCTACTACAGACGTTGTTGTTTCTTCCATAATCATTAAACTATAGTGGGATATTACTGTGTTTTTTAGGAGGATTGGTAACCTTCTTGGTTTGCAGGGATTGAAGCCCTCTAATGATCCTGAAACGGGTATTACGCGGTTCTATCACGTCATCTATATATCCATAAGCAGCTGCCTGATACGGATTGGCAAATTTCTCCTGATATTCCTGTTCTTTTTCTGCCTTGTATTTTGCTCTGGCTTCCGGATCTTTGATCTCACTCATCGCCCTTCCCTCGAGTACCTCAATGGCTCCCGAAGCTCCCATTACAGCAATTTCAGCCGATGGCCAGGCATAATTGAGATCTCCCCGAAGTTGCTTACAACTCATTACATCATGTGCTCCTCCATAAGATTTTCTAAGCGTGATCGTGATCTTGGGAACGGTAGCCTCTCCATAAGCAAACATTAATTTTGCGCCATGGATAATAATACCCGCATATTCCTGTCCGCTACCGGGTAGAAATCCGGGGACATCGACCAGCGTTAGAATCGGAATATTAAATGCGTCACAGAATCTCACAAACCTGGCAGCTTTCCTGGAGGCATCACTGTCGAGAACACCGGCAAGGAAATTAGGTTGATTCGCTACAATCCCAATGGATTCTCCATTCATCCTGGCAAAACCAACAATGATGTTCTTTGCATAATTCCTGTGTACCTCCAAAAATTCTCCTTCATCTACTATACTGTAGATCACCTCCTGCATGTCGTAAGGTTGATTAGGATTATCCGGTATGATAGTGTTTAAAAAGTCGTCCCGCCTGTCTATGGGATCATTATTACTATAGATGGGTGCTTCCTCCAGGTTGTTCTGCGGAAGATATGAAAGCAACTTTCTTATAAGCAACAAACCATTTTCTTCGCTGGACACCTTAAAGTGAGATACGCCCGATTTTGAGGAGTGAATATTGGCACCGCCAAGATTTTCAACAGAAATGTCTTCCCCGGTTACTGTTTTTACCACTTTAGGGCCGGTGACGAACATATAGCTGTTCTCTTCGGTCATCATTACAAAATCGGTAAGAGCAGGAGAATAAACAGCTCCCCCCGCACAGGGACCAAAAATGGCAGATATCTGCGGAATTACTCCCGAAGCGAGAATATTGCGCTCAAAAATTTCAGCATAACCGGCCAGAGAGGTAACCCCTTCCTGGATACGGGCTCCTCCACTGTCATTTATACCAATGACCGGGGCCCCGGCTTTCATGGCCATATCCATGACCTTACAAATTTTCTGAGCAAAGGTTTCAGAAAGAGATCCCCCAAAGACGGTAAAATCCTGGGAAAAAACATAAACAACTCTCCCGTCTATTGTCCCATGCCCGGTCACAACACCATCTCCAAGAAATTTGGTTTTTTCCATTCCAAAGTTCGTGGACCTGTGGGTGACAAACATGTCAAATTCTTCAAAACTCCCATCGTCCAGAAGTATGTCGATCCTTTCCCTGGCAGTTAATTTCCCTTTTCCGTGTTGGGCATCTATACGCTTCTGCCCCCCGCCCAAACGGGCTATTTCCCGTTTTTGGATCAATTCGTTTACTTTATCCTGACTTGTCATTTTCTTTCTAGATTATTTTACCGGTTCTTCGCAGAGTTCTGTCAATACCCCAAAAGTGGATTTTGGGTGGAGAAAAGCTATATTCAAGCCTTCTGCTCCTTTTCTTGGACTCCTGTCTATCAACTTCACATCTTTTTGTTCAAGTTCTTCCAGCCTTGCAGGCAGATCCTTTACCGCAAAGGCAATATGGTGTACGCCCTGGCCTTTCTTTTCAAGGAATTTCCCTATTGGTCCCTCAGGATCTGTGGATTCTAGTAGTTCTATTTTAGTCTGACCCACTTTAAAAAAAGCTGTTTTCACCTTCTGGTCTTTTACCTCCTCCACAGAGTAGCATTTTAACCCAAAGGTCTTTTCGTAAAAGGGAATGGCCTCATCGAGGCTTTCAACTGCAATACCTATATGTTCTATATGCGTTGGTTCCATGACTTATATAATTTTTAAATAGACTTCAGTTTTGAGCAAAAAAAAATCGCACATGGCGATTTCTATTTTCTTCCGGTAAATTAATAACATCTCTGCCTCGACAGGAAAAGATAAAACGGCGCACAATTTGGACACCCAGGGAAAAATGAGAGGCAGCGCAATTCTCAAATTTTGACATGAAAAGCGCAACCTAAATGAATGTAAAATATGTCTTATTAGGTGTACCATTTTGATACATTTTATTGCATTATAAAGATAACGAAACTTTAACTCAACGTGACCTGAATCCCTCAACAATTTTTCTGAAATTAACGCAAACGTTGTAGTAATGACAAGACTTTTCAAAGGATCTCCAAAAAATCCTTACCACAAATTTCAACGAAAACCTTTTCTTAAAAAATGATTAAAATCATAGGCTTTTAACCATCAAATCATAAAACTTATATTTAACTTTACGGGAAAGATTTCTGGATTCCTGTAAAGGAAAAACAGCTGACCGGAAAAAAATATTCCTGTAGCTGAAAGAATTTGAAACGAAAAACGGAAAGAGAAAATCTTCTCCTGTTTTTCTTAATTCTACCTTCAGGACAGCCTGGAAATTTTACAACTAAGATTTAGATTGTGAACTTCTTGTTCCACTTCAGCAAAGATCGACAGCAGGCTACCCAAATTTACAGCCAGACCAGACTTTTGCAGTTTCTCAACCTGCTAAAGGATTTGCCACGCAAACAAAAATTGGGCATCACCCTTTCAAAAAAGGCATTTTTAAGAAATTTACTAAAGAACACTAATATTATAGATTACGAGACGGTCCCGTAATCTCACGCAGCAATGCAATCACTTTCATTAAAATGAAAAAAATGAAGGAACCATTATTTCAAGAATTTCCTGAAGTTTCAGCAGAACAATGGAAAAATAAGGTCATAGCAGACCTTAAAGGAGCTGATTATGATAAAAGTCTGATCTTTGATTCTCCTCACGGAGTTAAAGTAAAACCTTTTTACACTTCTGAAGATATAAAAGGCAGCATACAATTACCTCCGCCTAAGCCATGGAGCATCTGCGAGCAGATCATTGCAGAAACTGCCGGGGAAGCAAATCGAAAGGCTGCTTATGCACTGGAAAAAGGAGCCGAAAGCTTATGGCTTGTAATTACCAATGAAGACATAACTCCTGAAGCTCTTTTGGAAGGCCTGGACCTGGAGAAGGTCCAGATATTCATTAGCATGCAGTTCCTTTCTGAAGACTACGTTGAAAAACTGAACAGCTTCCTGAAGGGAAAAAAGAATAAAATCCACCTGCAAATAGACATCTTTGGTAATTTGGCCAGAACCGGAAATTATTTCTTAGGTAAAGAAGAAGATATTAAGGCCTTAAATTCTTTAGTTTCCAAAACCTCCAGTTTTAAGTCTGTTGTAAGTGTAGACGCTGCCCTTTACCAGAATGCGGGAGCTACGATTCCTCAACAGCTGGGATATGCCCTGGCACATTTGAATGAGTATTTAAATATACTGTCTCAAAAAGGGCAGATTTCAGAAGGATTTTTGCCACAGTTCATCCTTGCTACAGGAGGCAATTATTTCTTTGAAATAGCAAAAATAAGGGCTTTAAGATGGCTATATGCTACCCTCGCAAAGAAATATAATCTCCCTGGAGAATGTATGATCCTTTCACAGCCAACGAAAAGAGATAAAACCCTTTACGATTATAACGTGAACCTGCTAAGAACTACCACCCAAAGTATGAGTGCGATCCTGGGGGGAGCCGATGTTGTGTGCAATCACCCTTATGACGTGATTTTTCACAAATCCAATGAATTCGGGGAGCGCATTGCCCGCAACCAGTTACTTGTAATGAAGCATGAGGCTTACCTCAACAAAGCAGCCAATGCATCAGATGGGGCGTATTACATTGAAAATCTCACCCGTGAATTTGCAGAGGCCGGTTTAAAGATCTTCCGGGAAGTTGAAAAAGAGGGTGGATTCCTGAAAATGCTCAGCCAGGGTAGTATTCAGCAAAAAATTGAACAGAGTGCAGAGAAAGAGCAGCAACTTTTTGATGATGGCGAATTGATCCTGATAGGCACCAACAAATTTACCAACCTTCAGGAGAATATGGGGCAGGACCTCGAGTTGGACCCTTTCAAAAGAAGCAACTTCAGCCAACATGGAGATTGAACCTATTGTTGAGAAAAGATTAAGCGAGAAGCAGGAACAGGAAAGGCTTCAAAAGGAACAGGCCGAACTAACCCAAAGCTAAGAATCATGGAAAGAAAATCATTAGAAAATATAGCACTTTTGGAGCCTGAGGCAATCACACTTCCCCGGGATACCCAACAGGACCAATTACCGAATGAAAATGGCCATACAGGTAAAATTTACACCCCTAAGGACGTGGAGGGAATTGAGCATCTTAAGTATGCTGCAGGTATCCCACCCTTCCTGCGAGGACCATATAGTACTATGTACGTTATAAGGCCGTGGACTATTCGCCAATACGCCGGATTCTCCACTGCCGAAGAAAGCAATGCATTTTACCGAAGGAATCTCGCAGCCGGACAAAAAGGTTTGTCTGTTGCATTTGATCTTCCCACTCACCGCGGCTACGATAGCGACCACGAGCGTGTTGTGGGAGATGTTGGAAAAGCGGGAGTTGCCATAGATTCGGTTGAGGATATGAAGATCCTTTTCGATCAGATCCCACTGGACCAGATGTCAGTTTCCATGACCATGAACGGGGCAGTACTTCCCATTCTTGCCTTTTACATAGTGGCCGCCGAAGAGCAGGGAGTAAAGCCCGGACTGCTTCAGGGAACCATTCAAAATGACATTTTAAAGGAGTTTATGGTAAGGAACACTTATATCTATCCGCCTACTCCTTCCATGAAGATCATTTCAGACATTTTTGAATATACTTCTAAGAACATGCCCCGCTTCAACAGCATTAGTATTTCGGGATATCATATGCAGGAGGCCGGTGCTACCAGTGAGATCGAGCTGGCTTACACCCTTGCAGACGGGCTGGAATACATTAGGAAAGGTCTTGACGCGGGCATGGATATTGACAGCTTTGCTCCCAGGCTTTCCTTTTTCTGGGCCATTGGTATGGACCACTTCACAGAGATCGCAAAAATGCGTGCTGCCAGGATGCTGTGGGCAAAACTTGTAAAACAGTTTAATCCAAAGAATGAAAAGTCTCTCGCCCTTAGAACCCATAGCCAAACCAGCGGCTGGAGTTTAACAGAACAGGATCCTTTTAACAACGTCGCCAGGACCAGTATTGAAGCAGCGGCTGCAGCATTTGGTGGAACCCAGAGTTTACACACTAACGCGCTGGATGAGGCTATCGCCCTGCCTACAGATTTCTCTGCCCGAATTGCGAGAAATACACAACTACACCTTCAGCAGGAAACCCAGATCACCAAGACAGTAGATCCCTGGGCAGGAAGTTACTTTGTAGAGAGCCTTACCCAGGAAATAGCTGAAAAAGCCTGGGAACTCATTCAGGAAGTGGAAGAATTGGGAGGAATGACCAAAGCCATTGAAGCCGGAATTCCAAAAATGAGGATAGAAGAGGCTGCAGCAATAAAACAGGCACGAATTGATAGCGGGCAGGATATCATTGTTGGGGTAAATAAATACCGCAGGGAAAAAGAAGATCCTATTGTTACCCTGGAGGTAGATAACCAGAATGTACGCAGGCAACAAGTAGAACGCCTAAAACAGCTTAGGGAAGAGAGGAACAATGAAGAAGTAAAAGCAGCACTTGAAAAACTGACCTCTGCAGCACGATCTGGCGAAGAAAATTTATTGGCTCTGGCTGTAGATGCTGCCCGAAAACGAGCTACTCTTGGCGAAATAAGTGATGCCCTTGAAAAAATCTACGGCAGGTATAAAGCTCAAATAAAATCAATAAGCGGAGTATACTCAAAAGAGATAAAAGACGACTCTTCCTTTAAAAAAGCAAGGGAAATGGCCGATCAATTCGCTGAACAGGAAGGCCGCCGCCCCAGGATCATGATAGCAAAAATGGGACAGGATGGGCATGACCGCGGTGCAAAAGTCGTGGCAACCGGTTATGCAGATGTTGGCTTTGACGTGGACATTGGACCGCTATTCCAAACTCCCGCAGAAGCTGCAAAACAAGCGGTAGAAAATGACGTGCATATCCTTGGAGTCTCTTCCCTGGCTGCAGGGCATAAAACCCTTGTTCCCCAGGTGATCGAAGAGCTAAAAAAATATGGTCGTGAAGATATAATGGTCATAGTGGGAGGAGTGATCCCATCGCAGGACTACCAGTACCTTTTTGATGCCGGTGCAGTCGCAGTATTTGGCCCCGGCACCAAAATAAGTGAAACGGCCATTAAACTTTTGGAGATCCTTATTGAAGAATAAGCATCATGATTAGCACCAATTAAAAATCAAAAATTTCAGTATTATGAAAAATACCCTCAATATAGTATCACCTGCAGAAGCCGTTTCGGTAGTAAAATCGGGTAACCGTGTCTTTCTGCAAGGGGCCGCAATGACTCCGAATATTCTTATCAATGCCCTTACCGAGAGATATAGAGAACTTAGTGATGTGGAATTCATTCATATTCACACCGAAGGCCCGGCCCCTTATACTCAACTGCCTTATAGCGAATCCTTTAAGACCAACAGCTGTTTTGTTGCAGGTAATGTGAGGCAGGCAGTTAACTCTAGTATAGGAGCATATATCCCAATATTTCTGAGTGAGATCCATCTTCTGTTCAGAAGGAACATCTTACCTCTTGATGTTGCTGTTATCCAGGTTTCTCCGCCAGACGAGCATGGATACTGTTCCCTGGGAGTTTCTGTTGATATCACTTTACCTGCGGTGCAGACTGCAAAAAAGGTAATAGCCCAGATAAATCCCCGGGTTCCACGAACTCATGGCGACGGAATTATACATGTAAGTCAAATCTATGCTGCCATTGAAGTAGATCATCCAATTCATACTCATAATCTAACTACCCCTTCAGAAATTGAAGAAAAAGTAGGAGAATATGTGGCCGGTTTGGTAGAAGATGGTGCCACTTTACAAATGGGAATAGGTGGTATTCCAAACGTGGTACTTTCCAAATTAATGAACCATAAGCGGCTGGGAATTCATACCGAATTATTTTCAGATGGTGTTCTGCCTCTAATTGAAAAGGGAATAATTACCGGCGAGGAAAAGAAGATCAAGACCGGCAAGATCGTGACCTGTTTTGCAGCGGGAAGTCAGAAATTATATGACTTTATCGATGATAATCCCGTGGTGCATTTCAAAGAATCTGCTTATACCAATGATTCTGCTATCATTCGGCAAAATCCAAAAGTGACAGCTATAAACTCGGCCATTGAGATTGATCTCACAGGGCAGGTTTGTGCAGACACCATTGGAAAATATCATTTTTCGGGAGTAGGCGGACAGATGGATTTCATTCGGGGTGCATCTCTTTCTGAAGGTGGAAAAGCCATTTTCGCAATGCCTTCAGTAACCAATAAAGGTATTTCGAAGATCGTTCCTACGTTAAAAGAAGGCGCCGGAGTCACTACCACCAGGGCGCATGTTCATTATGTGGCCACAGAATTCGGGGTAGTTAATCTCTTCGGAAAAAACCTAAAAGAACGCGCAAAAGCTTTAATTTCAATTGCCCATCCGGCCCACCGTGAAGAGCTTGAAAAGGCCTTTTTTGAGATGGCGTATTGATCAATTGATTTTTAAATCGATCGGAAGCCAGGTAGGGAACAACTACTTTAGGAGAGCACCTGAAGTAGTTGTTTTCTAAATATCAGCTTTCTGACCGCAATTATAAAATAACCATGATTTTTATAAAAAATTCGATTACCCGAAAAAACCTGATGGCGATCACGGGTCTGTTTTTATCCTTCTTTTTAATTATCCATCTCCTGGGGAATTTACAGCTGTTGCTACCCGCAGAAGAGGCGCAGCTTCAGTATAACTCCTACAGCCATTTATTGGGTGGTAATATTCTTGTGAAACTGGTTGCCTACGTCCTTTACCTGTGTATAATTCTGCACACTTTGGATGCTATCTATCTTTCATACAAAAGAAAAAAAGCCAACGGGGTTTCCTATTCGTACGACCGCCGCGGCAGGGCCAGCAGCTGGTACTCGCGAAATATGATGGCCCTTGGGATCATTATTTTTGTTTTCCTGGTCATTCACTTTAAGGATTTTTGGTACCACTACAAGTTTGGAGAACTTCCATTAGACGCAAACGGCAATAAAGACCTATATACGCTGGTGGTATTGGCTTTTGAGCAACTGTGGTATGTTATCCTCTACATCATTGCCATTCTTGCCCTTGGTTACCACTTACTTCACGGGGTTTTTAGCGCCCATAGAACAATAGGTCTTTACCATCCCATGTACAACAGGATTGTGAGGGTCCTTGGAGTTGTTTTCGCGGTAACTATGACCATTGGTTATATCATTATTCCCCTCTTTTTATATTTTAATTTACAGTCATGAGTCAAACTATAAAAGCACCTATTCCTGAAGGCCCTTTGGCTGAAAAATGGAGTAACTATAAATCGAAAGCCAAACTGGTAAGTCCAAATAACCGGAAAAAGCTGGAGGTAATCGTCGTAGGTACAGGACTGGCGGGAGCCTCGGCAGCTGCATCTTTAGCTGAAATGGGATATAATGTAAAAAGCTTCTGCTTTCAGGACTCTCCACGTAGGGCACATTCAGTTGCTGCACAAGGTGGTGTGAATGCAGCCAAGAATTATAAAAATGATGGCGACAGTGTCTACAGAATGTTCTACGACACCCTAAAAGGAGGAGATTTTCGTTCCCGGGAAGCCAACACTTACCGTTTGGCCGAATGCTCGGCAAGTCTTATTGATCAGGCCGTGGCCCAGGGAGTTCCCTTTGGAAGGGAATATGGAGGATACTTAAGAAACCGCTCCTTTGGGGGCGTGCAGGTATCCCGTACTTTTTATGCCAGGGGACAAACAGGACAGCAATTGCTTTTAGGTTCGTACCAGGCACTATTGCGTCAACAGCATGCAGGAAAGGTAAAACTTTATGCCAGGCATGAAATGCTCGATGTAGTTATCATTGATGGAAAAGCCCGTGGAATTATTGCACGTAACCTGGATACAGGAGAAATTGAACGGCATGGAGCCCATACTGTAGTGCTGGCCACCGGCGGATTCGGAAAGATCTATTACCTGTCAACACTGGCCATGGGTTGCAATGCTTCGGCAATATGGCGAGCTCACAAAAAAGGAGCTTATATGGCTAATCCCAGCTGGACCCAGATTCATCCAACCAGCCTTCCTCAAAGCGGGGAACATCAGTCAAAACTAACCTTGATGAGCGAATCCCTGAGAAATGACGGACGCATCTGGGTACCTATAAATAAAAATGAAACCCGCCTTCCCGGGGAAATTCCGGAAGAGGACAGGGACTACTACCTGGAACGTAAATACCCATCATTTGGGAACCTTGCTCCCAGGGACATCTCCTCAAGAGCAGCCAAGGAACAAATCGATCTTGGGAAAGGAGTGGGACCTCTCAAAAATGCCGTTTACCTCGACTTTTCCCGGGCTATAAAGGAATATGGAAAAGACGTCATTGCCGAGCGTTACGGCAATCTCTTTACCATGTACAAAAAAATCACCGGCATAGACGCCTACAAAGAACCTATGAAAATATCCCCTGCTGCCCATTTCTCTATGGGCGGACTTTGGGTGGATTATGAACTTATGACCTCTGTTCCCGGACTCTTTGCTATTGGAGAAGCAAATTTCTCTGATCATGGGGCTAATAGACTGGGAGCGAATTCCCTGCTGCAGGCCTGTGTGGATGGTTATTTTATCCTGCCTTATACGCTTCAGAATTTCCTGGCAGATCAAATAAATATCCCAAAAATAGATGTGAACCACCCTGCTTTTGAAGAAAGTGAGCGGTTGGTAAAAGATCAAATGCAGGGTTTTCTTAACTCCAAAGGCAAAAAAACAGCCGAAGAATTCCACAAGGAGTTGGGAAAAGAGCTGTACGATAAATGTGGGCTTCTAAGAACAAAGGAAGGATTAGAAAAGGCGGTAGAAAACATTAAAAAATTAAGAGAAGAATATAAAGTAAACCTATTGGTGCCGGGAACTGCAGGAGAAGTTAACAGTGAACTTGAAAAGGCCGGTCGCGTCTCAGATTATATGGAGCTCGCAGAGCTTATGTGCATTGATGCCCTTCAAAGAGAAGAGTCCTGTGGAGCTCATTTTAGAGCAGAATATCAAACCAAAGAAGGCGAAGCTAAAAGGGATGATGAGAATTTCTGCTATTCCGCAGCATGGGAGTGGACAGGAAATGCATCTTCCCCGGTTCTAAACAAAGAACCTCTGGTGTTTGAGACAGTTAAACCATCGGTGAGAAGTTATAAATAGAAGTTATGAAGATCACACTAAAGATTTGGCGTCAAAGGGATGCCGTGAGTAAAGGAGAGTTTAAAGAATATCATCTTGATGATGTAAGCCGGGATATGTCTTTTCTTGAAATGCTTGATACGCTCAACATAAAACTAATTAAACAGGGGGAACTGCCGGTAGAATTTGACCATGATTGCCGGGAAGGGATCTGCGGTCAATGTGGGGTTATGATCAACGGGATCGCACACGGTCCCTTAAAAAATACTACGACCTGCCAACTGCACATGAGGTCTTTTAAAGATGGAGATACGATCTATGTGGAGCCATTTAAAGCTGCCGCATTTCCAATTGTACGGGATCTTAAGGTCAACAGGTCTGCTCTTGATCATATAATTGCTGCCGGTGGATATGTTTCTGTTGACACGGGACAGGCGCCCGAAGCAAATTCCATTCCCGTTACCTTTGAACAGGCAGAATCGGCTTTTGACGCTGCAGCCTGTATAGGCTGTGGAGCATGTGTGGCAAGTTGTAAAAACTCAAGTGCTGCATTATTTACCAGCGCAAAAATCTCTCACCTGTCACAACTACCCCAGGGAGATAAAGAGACCTCAACCCGGGTTGTGAGCATGGTCAATCAAATGGAAGAGGAAGGCTTTGGATATTGTACAAATACTGAAGCCTGCCAGGTAGAGTGTCCCGAAGATATCTCGGTCCTCAATATTGCACGAATGAACTACGAGTACAACAAAGCCAGATTGGTGAAAAAATAAATTTTCTATGGACCTCTAAAAAGAGGCTGTGTGAAAAGCATCTCATACGTCATCCTGAATTTATTTCAGGATCTTAACTAATTGAAATTCAGAATCAATTAGAAGCTGAAACAAGTTAAGCTTGACGAAAAATGACCTTTTCAGGCAGCCTCTTTTTATGTATTATATCAAAAATAAAACCGCCCGAAATGACTTCGGGCGGCTTCAAAGGTTGGTTAGTTATTGGTTAAAATTCTGCATCCATGTGGTGGTGCTCGTCAATTAGCGGTCCGCCTTCAATGATCTGCCTGGAAGCTTCAGCAGAGAATTTTTCGAAATTGAGGTGGAAACTATGTGCCAGCTGAATCGATTTTTGGATATAAGCTCCTTTCTGAAGCCAAGTATTCAACGGGTTCAGCATTTCTGAAGGCACATTGTGACAATACTTTGGCATATGAAGGCCAAAGATAGGGTGCATCTCAAAATCTACATTTTGTAATTCTCCTTTAAGGATGGAAGTGATCATAGCCCGGGTGTATCTAAGTTTGATCCTTGATCCCACTCCGTAAGGGCCTCCACTCCAACCGGTATTGATAAGCCACACATTAACTCCTGCCTCTTTCATCTTTTTACTCAGCATTTCTGCATAGACGGTTGGGTGCAGGGGCATAAATGGTGCACCAAAACAAGCCGAGAAAGAAGGCACAGGTTCGTTAATTCCCGCCTCTGTTCCGGCGACTTTGGCTGTATATCCTGAAATAAAGTGATATGCGGCCTGTCCTGGTGTTAATTTTGAAACAGGAGGCAACACTCCAAAAGCATCACATGTAAGGAAGAAAATATTCTTTGGGTTCTTCGCGTAAGACGGCCATTGAATGTTGTCAATGTGTTGCAAAGGATAACTTACACGGGTATTCTGGGTAATGCTGGCATCAAGAAAATCTACTTCTTTTGTGCCTTTTTTGAAGACCACATTTTCCAGTAAAGCTCCCGGTTTTATTGCGCGGTAAATATCTGGTTCAGATTCTTCTGTAAGTCCAATTACCTTTGCATAACAACCGCCTTCAAAATTGAAGATCACATCTTCAGATGTCCAGCCGTGTTCATCGTCACCAATAAGTTTTCTATCGGGATCTGCAGACAAGGTTGTTTTTCCGGTTCCCGATAATCCGAAGAAAATTGCGGTGTCGCCTTCCTCTCCCACATTGGCAGAGCAGTGCATTGGTAAAACTTCTTTTTCAATAGGAAGGATGAGGTTAAGGGCAGAGAAAATTCCTTTTTTCATCTCTCCGGTATAAGCAGATCCGCCCACGAGTGCAACTTTACGGGTGAAATCAAGAATACTGAAGTTGCCCTGGCGTAAACCATATTTTTCGGGCTCTGCTTCTACATAACCCGGGGCGCAAACTACCAGCCATTCTTCAGAAAAATCGGCAAGATCTTCCTGCTCGAGACGAAGGAACATATTCTTTACAAAGAAAGCAGACCATGGATATTCGGCTATGGTGCGCACATTCATGCGATAATCTGGGTGGGAACAAACATAACCATCGTGAACATATACTTCTTTTCCTGAAAGATATTCGGTTACCTTGTCGTAAAGCTGTCCAAAATTTTCTGAAGACAGAGGCTTGTTAATATTTCCCCACCACACTTTGTCGCGGGTATAATCATCCTTTACCAGGAAACGATCTTGAGGGGATCTACCGGTAAAAGTTCCTGTATTTACACTAAGGGTACCATTTTCGGTTTCTGTGCCCATGCCTTTGCGCACAGTGATTTCCTGCAGTGCTTCTCCCGAAAGGTTCCAGTGGATCCTGCAATTTTTCAAACCGTATCCTTCGAGGTTAACCGTTTGAGGTTTGTCTAAAACATTTTTCATGATTCAAGTATTGAGAGGTTATAATTGTGCCATATATTTCGCTGGCGGTAATAAGTGGTTAAAAGTTCCGGAAGCAAAGAGTCGCTGCTCTTTATCTAATTCTAATCCAGTACCAGTAGGGGAACATTGGAATGTAAAGTGAGCAACCTGGTTAGGCGGCCGGGAGAAGCCTCGCTACCCGGTAAGTGGGTTTTAGGCATTATGGCCAGCATATCCATGTCGTTCTTTGCGATATACTCGAGAATTCCTTTCTCTATATCTCCATTTTCGTGGAAACTGTGGTGAGAATAGAACATTTCAAGGAAGTAATTAAGGGTGTTCTCATTGCTCTCGTCATCTTCGCTGTATCCCATAGCCATTTCTTTTTGTTGTATGGTTAACACATGAACCTGGGCTTTGTGCTTGCGGGATACTTCCAGGAGTACATATAAAGGAGACCTGTCGGCTATCTTTTCGTTCCCAAGGGAAAGGATGATGGTGTTCAACCTGAATTTTTTGTATTTCTCAGGGATTACAAGTACAGGAAGATCTGCTTCCTGAACCAGGCGGGATGTAGTGGTTGCAATATTTTCTTCCTCCAGGTTGGCTCCCCTGGTTCCCATAATAATAAGATCAATTTTCAACTCTTTTTGAAGCTGAATAATGGAAGGTACAAGCTCCCCTGTTTTGACCATGGTATGAATTTCAGGAAACAATGGTTTATTGTACTTTTTAATGATCTTTTTGAAGTTTTCTTCTGAAGCTTTAAGATCATTATTTCCGTCGGCTATGTTTAGCAGAAATAAATTGATCAGGGGATCCTTATCTGCAAATTTCACAGCATATTCCAAAGCATTTTTAGATACTTCAGAAAAGTCGAAAGGGATTAGGATATTTTTCATGGCTTTAAAATTGGAGGAAAATGCTGCACATATTTCCTGATTAATATCACCTAAAGATACCCCTGAAAAAAGCCCCGTATCATGACAAATATCATTTGCATATTGAAAGAAATCAACATTTTAGCCCCGAAAACGTTTGCATAAATTTTGGAAAATCCTGCTGCAGAAAAATAAGTGTCAGAATTGACATTTTTGACACCTATAAAAAGAATAGAAGAACTAGATTTAAATAAGAACCCGGAGCTGGAAAAAACCCTAAAAACTGAATTTTTCCCGCTTAAAAGTTTTGACTTTGATGTCTTTTTTGGAAATCTTAATTCTTCCACTCTTTAAGCTGAAGATCTTTCCCGTCAAATACCCCGTAAGTGTAGAAATTGATCCAGTCACCAAGATTCATGTAAGTAGAATCCTCCTGAAGTTGAATATCCAGCGGAAGGTGCCGGTGTCCAAAAATAAAGTAGTCGTAATGCTGCGTCTCGAGCTTGCGCCGGCAATACTGTATAAGCCATTCTTTTTCTTCCCCCAAAAATGCCACATCTTCTTCACCCGAAATAGCCTTATTCTTAACCGAAAAATATTGCGCCAGGGGCATTCCAATATCGGGATGAAGCCAGCGGTAAAGTCTTTTTGCAATGGGATTAGTGAATACTTTTTTCATGCGTTTAAAGCCCTTATCTCCCGGTCCCAGGCCGTCGCCGTGGCCTACGAGGAATTTTTTGTCATTGAAGATAAATTCCTTCGGCTTTCTAAACACTGGAATATCAAGTTCTTTTTCAAAGTAGTCGTCCATCCAGAGATCGTGGTTCCCTACAAAGAAATAAATGGGAATCCCCCTGTCCCTTAGTTGGGCCAGTTTACCCAAAACCCGCACGAATCCTTTTGGAACTACGTGCTTATACTCAAACCAGAAATCAAAAAGATCTCCCAGTAAAAAAATAGCCGCAGCATCTTCACTCACGTGATCGAGCCAGGCCACGAATTTTTCCTCCCGGGGACGGCTTTCTTCGGCTGTTGGAGCTCCCAGGTGGTTATCGCTTGAAAAATAGATCTTTTTACCCTCGGGTATCTGCATGCTAAGGATTTGCGGGTAAAGATAGTTTTAAAATTTCCGAAGTTAAAATCTTCAGAAAAAATGGCATCACACCCGGCTCTCCTTGGGGGTTTTACAGAATAAAACTATCTTTAAAAGAAACAGAGAAAGAAGCATGAACAATTTGGTTACCGGAATTCATCATGTCACTGCTCTCGCAGGAGAGCCACAGTCAAACCTTGATTTCTATACAGGAATCCTCGGCCTGCGTATGGTCAAGAAAACAGTGAATTTTGATGCCCCCGATGTTTACCACTTTTATTACGGGGATGAACAGGGAAAACCGGGATCTATAATGACCTTTTTCCCTTATGAAGGAATTCAAAAAGGCCGACATGGCATAGGAATGCTTAACATCACCACCTTCTCTGTACCGGCAGGTTCCCTTCTTTTCTGGGAGGAACGCTTAAAAAAGTACGATATCAATTTTAGACCCGCACAGGACCGTTTTGATGGCGAGGCTGTGATCTATTTTGAAGATCCCGATGGTCTCGGCCTGGAGCTGGTTTTTAATGATCGCGACAACAGGCCGGGCTGGACCTATGGCAATATCCCGTTGGAGCATTCCATTCGGGGTTTTTACAGCGTAGAGATATGGCAGGAAGGATACGAACGCACCGCCGGCCTTCTTACCGAAGGTCTTGACCATAAGCTAATCGCCGAAAAAGGTAACCGCTTTCGTTTTGCGGCCACAGATGCTCCGGGAAATTATATTGATATCTTATGCAAACCAGACGCTCTTCGGGGGCTTGGAGGTGGCGGTACAGTGCATCATCTGGCTTTTTCAACAGCAAATAAAGAAAGTCAGCTAAAGGTTCGGGAAAAACTTGCCAATTCGGGATACAATCCTACCCCGGTGCTCGACCGGCAATATTTTGAATCCATTTACTTCAGGGAACCCGGCGGAGTTCTATTTGAAGTGGCCACAGCCGAACCCGGTTTTGCCATAGATGAACCGCAGGATAAGCTGGGAGAAGCATTAAAACTTCCGGCACAGTACGAATCCCGCCGTAATCTTATTGAAAAAGCAGTTAAACCTGTAAAACTCAACCCTTCAAAATTTAAGTAATGTTACATAAGAAAGATTTTAAATATAACGGGACTCCTGTAGAACAAGCTAAAAAGGCTCTTATCATGGTGCATGGCCGCGGCGGTTTTGCCGAAGATATCCTGGCAGTAGCCGACCATCTTAAGGTAGAAGGCTTTGCGCTGGTCGCTCCCCAGGCTTATAACAATAGCTGGTACCCACTTTCCTTTATGTCACCGGAACAGCAGAACCAACCCTGGCTTGATTCGGCAATAGAAATGCTGCAGTTATTGGAAACCGAACTAAATCAAAAAGGGATCGAGTCCAAGGATATTTATTTTTTCGGCTTTTCACAGGGAGCCTGCCTCACGCTGGAATATGTAACCCGTAATGCCAAAAGATATGGCGGGGTTATTTCGATCATTGGCGGATTGATTGGAAAAAACATCAATACAGGAAATTACCTTACAGATTTCCAAAATACTCCCATTTACCTTGGCACCAGTGATCCCGATGCCCACGTTCCTGTAGATCGGGTAAAGCAGACAGCAGAGATATTGAACACTAAAAATGCCCGCGTAGAGTTACAGGTTCATAAGGATGCAGGTCACGTGATCCTTCCGGAAGAACTGGGAAGGGCCAATAACTTTATATTTGGGTATTCGGGAATGGAAAATGAAAAACCTTAGGAATTGTCTGCAGCAAACCACTCGGCATAGGAGGATTCCGTTTCCTGCAATTTAAGTCCAAATAGTTTTATATGCTCCGGAAGGCGTTTCTGGATCTTTTCAGCAAAATCCTGTATCATATTCTCGCTGGTTGGCTGGTAGTCGACCAGGATCACGCTGTGGCCTCTTGTTTGTAATTCTTCAGCAAGCTCGACATGAGGCGTGTTCTTATTAAAAACCGTTGCATGATCAAACTTATCCACGATCTCCTGTTTCACGATCTTCTTTAGATCCCCAAAATCAATCACCATTCCCAGCTTCACATTATCCTCATCTTTAATAGGCTCTCCAATCACAGTGACACCCAGTTTATAGCTGTGTCCATGTACATTTCTGCACTTGCCATCGTAGCCAAAAAGGGCGTGACCGGTTTCAAAAGTAAATTGTTTGGTGATGCGAATTAATGCCATGTCAAATTTTTTTGCAAAGATAAAGCTTTTTGGCTGCCCAAATTTTAACTATTTCCTGCTGAAAAATTTTAATCTTTACTCGGGATACCGCTCAAAAATTGACATTTTGAAGATACATTTGCAGCCTTAAAACTACTACTTTGGAGATAATTGAAAATCCGGTTTATGAAAAGATCATTTCAGATCTCTCAGAGCAGCAATACTCTATTGTTGAAGATTTCTTTAGCCTTTCAGAAGTTTTAGAGTTGCGAGATTCCCTCCTGCACAAATACGAAGAAGATAATTTCAAGAAGGCCGCAATAGGAAACCGCACCAATGAAATAATTGCAAAATCAATTCGGGGGGATTTTATTTTATGGCTTAATGAAGCTGAAGCAGCCCAGGCCGAAAAAGCCTTTTTTAGAAAGGTCAACGATTTTATTGATTACCTCAACAGGACCTGTTACATGGGGATTCTTCACAAGGAATTTCATTACGCGCTTTACCCCGAAGGCACTTTTTATAAGCGTCACCTGGACACCTTTCAAAATGATGACAGGAGGAAACTCTCTATGGTATGCTACTTAAATGAGCAGGACTGGCAACCGGAATATGGAGGGGAATTAGTGATCTACACTAATGAAAATGGTGAGGAAACTCCAAAAAGTATATATCCATTCCCGGGCAGAATGGTCATTTTTGAAAGCCAGATCCTGGAGCACGAAGTTAAACCAGTTAAAACTGAAAGATTAAGTATCACCGGCTGGTTAAAAACACGGTAACTTACTTCCTGGTTTTTTTAATAAAAACCACTACAATTAGTAGCAAGGCGATCATCAACCACCAGCCATAGCCGCTTAGAAACCTAAGAAGATCAAAGGTTTCCTCGTTTACGGGTAGATCTTCCTGCATCAACGCCTATTTCTTTTGCGCCACGCATAACGGGCATAAAAAAACACTGCAAGAACAATGAGGATCCCAACAAGGTATATCCATTGATCCTCCAGGAAGTGCTCCAATGAAAATCCATACCCTTCCCTCTCGCTCGCCGGCCTGTCTTTGGGTAAATGTTCCTGCTGAAAATTCATAGTGTCAATTTTAGGCGCCTAAAAAGGCATTTTTAACTCAGTTCTCTTTTCTTCTTTCTGAAAAAGGCCAGATAAAGAATGACAGCCAAAATCACAACGGCTGCTGTTACTACTTCCCAGAAGTTGGAACCTACAAAATAACCAATTTCATAGCCTACTTTGTAAGCTTTGGATTTCTCAACTTCCTGAATGGCAAAAATTGCTAGTGAATACATTTTATTTTCTGAATTTTGATAAAGCATTCCTGGTAAATTCTGAAAGGACCAGCTCTCCCGAGATTGCTGCCCTTTCCTGTAGCAGCGAATCCCATTTTTGAGTTCCTTCCCAAAGCACTTTCTTCATCTCCTGAAGTGCCGCCGGATTATAAGACGCCAGTTTCTCTGCAAAAAACTCCAGCTCCCTGTCCATTTCCTCAATAGAATCAAAGACCCGTGCATAAAGGCCCTTTTCCTGAGCCCAATAAGCATTTTTCCAGTCCTGGGCGGCAAGAGTAAGTTCCGCCAGGGCTGCCACTCCCATTTTTCGTTCTACGGCCGGGGCGATCACGAAAGGTCCTATTCCTATACTTAATTCCGATAATTTAATAGCTGCCTGCTCGGTGGCAAAACAGTAGTCACAAGCTGCCGCAAGTCCTACTCCGCCACCCACAGTTTTCCCGTGAATGCGGCCAATTATAAGCTTTTTACAGCTGCGCATTGCATTGATGACATTGGCAAATCCCGAAAAGAAAACCTTCCCTTGCTGCATGTTCTCTACCGCCAGCAGTTCATCAAAAGATGCACCTGCACAAAAAGCCTTTTCTCCTTCAGATTTCAGGATGATAACTTTCACGTCTTCATCTTCAGAAAGTTTTTCCAGTTCCTTGGTGAGCCGTTCCAGCAACACTCCGGGAAAGGAATTACTGGCTGGATGCCCAAATTCTAAAGAGGCGATTCCATTGTAAACATTTGTATAAAGACTTCCGTTTTCCCTGGTTGTGGTCATTTTTTAAATCTTTTTACTGTAAAGTTACATTTTTTAAGATGATATTACGATCCTGCAGGATAGACGTAATTAGCCTCAAAACTCAGCGGAATTCCCAGCCACCAGTAAACCAGCAGAAATATCGTCCAGGCAACTAAAAATATAACCGAATAAGGTAACATCATTGATATCAACGTTCCAATTCCCATTTTTTTCACATAGCGTTGACCAAAAACCACTACCAATGGGAAATATGGCAACAATGGAGTAATAATATTGGAAACTGAATCCCCTACCCTATAAGCCGCCTGGGTAAGGTCGGGTGAGATTCCCAGTTGCATCAACATAGGTACAAAAATAGGTGCAATGAGTGCCCATTTGGCCGATGCAGATCCCACCATTAAATTGACAAAAGAACTTAATATCACGATCCCTACAACTGTGACCTGCCCAGGCAAATCGAGTGCCTGAAGGAAATTTGCACCCTTAATGGCAATCAACAAACCTATATTAGAACGTGAAAAAGCATCTATAAAAAGTGCAACAAAAAAGGCCATTACAATATAGTATCCCATACTTTCCATAGACTTTTTCATACTTTGTATCAAATCCCCCGAAGATTTATACCTGCCAGATACAAACCCGAAGACAAGTCCCGGAATCAATAACAGTATAAAGATCAAAGGTACGATCGCCTTCATTAGAGGCGCATGAAA
This sequence comes from uncultured Flavobacteriaceae bacterium, assembly GCA_963709775.1. GTDB lineage: Bacteria > Bacteroidota > Bacteroidia > Flavobacteriales > Flavobacteriaceae > Salinimicrobium. The sequence goes on from CAVPXS010000007.1 coordinate 302,853, forward strand.
TGAAGTGAGGGATTGGACTTCGGGATCAACCATCCCCGGACCTCTAAGAGCCGAGTCTTCGGGATATGCCCACAAAACAAGGCCTATAATTCCAAGTACCATAGCCAAAAATCCCATCCAGAAAGCTTTACTTTCCCTGGAAGTAACATTTTCCATCTTAGGCATTTGATCTTCATCCCCATCAACTTCCATCTTAGAAAGTCTTGGCTCCACAATTTTGTCTGTGATCCACCATCCAACCAGTACGATCAACAAAGTTGAAGCAGAGGTGAAATACCAGTTATTCAAGGGGTTTAAGTTGATATCGGGATCTAATATTCTCGCCGCTTCCAGGGTGAAACTCATGATAAGCGGATCAATAGCCGAAGGGATAAAGTTTGCCGAAAATCCTCCCGAAACGCCGGCAAAAGCTGCTGCAATTCCTGCAAGAGGATGACGACCGGCGGCATAGAATATAACCCCTCCCAGTGGGATTACAAGCACGTAACCCGCATCTGCAGCTGTGTGACTCACGATGGCTATCAAAATTAGCATTGGAGTAAGCAGCTTTTTGGGCGTAAAGTTTAAAAGCTTTTTCAGTCCCGCGTCAATCCATCCCGAATGTTCTGCTACCCCCACTCCCAGCATGGCAACCAGAACAATTCCCAGGGGCGCAAAAAGCACAAAGGTATTCACCATATTAGCTAAGAATGCGGCCAATTGGTCTCCTGTAAGCAGGTTTTGTACGTTCAGACTGTTTCCGGTCATTGGGTGAGTTTCTCCAAAATCAAACGGAGACAGGATTGCAGATAGCACCCAGATGAAGATCAATAAATAGAAGAAAAGTATAGCAGGATCGGGTAGTTTGTTACCCATTTTTTCAACTACATCCAGGGCTTTGTTTAATATGCCCTTTTTAGGAGAAGTAACTGTTTCTTGCATGTTTAATGAAATAGTTGTTAATGAATTGCTAAAATAAGAATTATTAAAAAACAACAGCTGATCTTATTGCCACAGCTCACAAAAAATATTAGCCTTTTGCTACGGGCAAATTCAGCCGTTTTTAAGCCTCTCTATGAAGATATTTCCTGCGGAATTTTATGACCAGGGCACTGCTCCTAATGAGCATCCAGACAAAAAAGGCGATCCAGATTGCATATAACTTAAGTCCGAAATAATCTCCTATTAACAGTGCAGGGGTGAACCCAAGGAAAGTTGCTGCGAGTAATACATTCCGAAGATATTTTGCCTCTCCCAGCCCTTTAAAGATCCCGTCAAACATAAAAGCAATTGCATTTACCGGCTGCATGACCAGGACCATCCAAAAAACTGAAGTAAACAGCACCAGCACCGAGGCTTCTTTGCTGAATATTAGACCAATTTCCTCATAGAAAAGGGCACAAATTCCTATAAGGGTCACGGCAATGATAAGAGAATATTTACTTATTTTCTTGCTAAGCAGCCAAAGTCCCTTATAATCTTTGGCTCCAAGAAGACGCCCGCCCATGGCATTTCCGGCATTTGCATAACCGTCAATAAAGAAGCTGAAGAAAAGCCAAATGTTCATAAGAATACTCTGGGCTGCGATAAAATTCTTTCCATACCCTGTAGCGTAAGCATTGGCGAGATAAATGGCAAAGTTGAGAGCGGCCGTTCGAACAAAAAGGTTCCCGCTCATCAATAGAAGTGCTCTCATCTGCGGATTAATGTTGCGACTAAGCCCAAGATGAAAAGGAGTCTTTTTAAAGAAAAAGTACAAAGCCATTATAAGCATCACCAACTGGGCGATCACACTGGCATACGCTGCACCCTCCAGGTGCATGGCAGGGATCCATCCCTCAATCCCATATACCAGCACAAAATCAAGCCCCACATTTAAAACCGCCCCGGTGAGACTGCATTTCATTGCCCATAAAGTATTCTGAAGCCCCCGAAATACTCCAAAGAGCGCAAAGGTGACTAAAGTGAGCGGATAGCCTATGGCCCGTATCTGATAGTAATCGGCAGCGTAGTTGAGCACCAGGCCTTCGGCATTATACGCACTAAAGATAGCGGCTGCAAAATATGCCGTAACAGCATAGATAAGAAGACTCAGTAGAAAATTGAAGAAAATAGCCTGGGGGACAAGTGTTTTTACCGCATGTAACCTACCGGCTCCAAAATGTTGTGACACCAGGGCCGAAATAGCTGTTTTGGTCTGAGCCACGATCCAGATAATGGCCGATAAAAAGGAACCTACTATTCCTGCTGCCGCGAGAGCTTCAACAGGATCCTGCTCCACGTTGCCAATAATAGCAATATCCGTTAGAGAGATTAGAGGTTCGGCGATGCCCGCAATAATTGCAGGAATTGCCAGCTGATTTATACTTTTGAAGGTTACTGCAGCCATTACTGCAATATTTTTTCATAACAGTAAAACGGGTGCTCGCTTTGCTTCGGAAAATAAATGTTCCCGAGCCTGTTATAACCCCTTGCCTCATAAAACCGCTGATTGCGCTCATTTTGACTGAAGGTATCCAGCCTCACTGAGAGATAACCATTATCCCGCGCAAATTCCTCGGCAAAATCCATCAATTTACGACCGTTCCCACTGCCCCAGCTCCCAGGATCTGTGGCCAGGCGGTGCACGTAGAGATTGTTGGCGTTGGGGGTGAGCCATTCTATAGGCAAATACTCCTCATCCATTTCACAAGTAAGTACAACAATTCCCTGCAGCTCCTCCTTTTCTTCAAGAACGAACAATTCCCTTTTTTCAATATCTGCACGTAACTTTTCCAAAGAAGGGTAATGTTCATTCCATTGAAAAATGGCCTTTTCCTGCATGCTTTGTGCGCAGGCCTCGGTCAGGCTTTTAATCGCGGCTAAATCTTTTAAGTCGGCTGTTCTAATCATGAGGAGATGGCTTCCTCCACAAAAATAATTTTATAGAAAGAAATAAAGCCTTTATACATTGAAATATATTTTATAAATTTGCCGTCACATTGGGGGATTAGCTCAGCTGGCTAGAGCGTTTGGCTGGCAGCCAAAAGGTCATCGGTTCGACTCCGATATTCTCCACGAAAAACCACTGCTTTGCAGTGGTTTTTTTGTTTTACCTCCCCAGTATTACAGATTCACAGGTTTTAAATACTTCTTCAGTCTATGGTAATGTCCCAAAAATGCCATTTTTGAAACATTATTTTTTCACAAATTCCGTAGCCTTTTTAATGATCTTCTCCATAGCTGGTGGCAGTTCATCCTGGTCCCATGGATGAGCAGCTTCAAAAACATGGTCACTACCTTCCAACAGGAACAATTCAGAATTTGTAGACCACTCATGAAGTTCATGTGCATCTTCAACTGCAACAGTTGGATCTTTGGTCCCATGAACAATGAGGTAAGGGATATTCAGCTTTTTGGCCGAGCTGGATATGGTCAACCTTTCCTCATTTTGTTTAAAATCTTCATAGAAATCGAACAAGTGCGGCATTTTTTGTTTGGTCCGGGAATTCTCTATATAGGAAATGCCCTTTTGCCGCCAGGCTTCCAGCTCTTCCCCTTTAGGAAACCTGTCTCCAAAGTCACTTACTGCAGCAAGTGAAATAAGTTTTTGAATTCGGCTATCTTCAGCAGCTTTAACCACAACAATTCCGCCGCCCCGGGAGTGACCCATAAGGGTAAACCGGGAGAGATCGGTAATGTTGGCATATGGGAAATCTTCACTGCTTATCCAGTCAATGAGTACTTTAAGATCATCAAGTTCCTTGGTGTAGGTATTCTCACCAAAGGCATCGAGGTCGGGGAAGTCAATGGGTTCTTCAAGGGTGCCGCCGTTAAAAGCAAAATTGAATTTCACGAACAGAAAACCATTTTTTGCAAATTCTTCGGCCATTAAATTCCACGCGCCCCAGTCTTTAAATCCTTTATAACCGTGGCAGAATAATAGAACCGGCTTATTTTCTCCTTCTTCAGCATAAAAAACATCTGTGGGAATAGGACGCCCATGTAAACCGGGCAGGCTTATATTCTTCTCTTTCTTAATTACCATGCATTTTGTTTTAATTCTTTTTCTACAAAAGGAACTTCGGGATCACATATCTCTAAAATAAGGTTTTTCAGCTGTATTTTAAACTCTTCCAGGGTTTCTACAGTGACATCTGTATCTTTTTTGGCTCCGTAGCCTTTTTTGTCCTTTTTGGTGAACTTGAGGAATCCTTCTTTCAGATTTTTAAAGGAGATCACTCCTGCCTCAGAAACCTCCGGCAGTGGATCTTTATCGTTCATCATTAGGGCATAAGTAAGGATCTGAAAAGGTTTGCTGTATTTGTCATAATCTGAGGTGATTTCTTCCCAGTCTACAACCTCTACTTTATTCTGCTCCACTTTCCCCGTTTTGTAATCTATGATCCTTAGCTTTCCATTAAATTCATCCACACGATCTACAGTTCCCTTTAAAAACACAGGGAAATCAAGACCATCAATTGATAATTGGATCTTCAGCTTTTCCTCAATTTCAAGGATCTTCAGCGTATTTCCTGCCTTTAAACTTTTAATTTCAGATCTTAAAAAATTCCGCACATAGCGACGGGCAACTTCAAAAATGAGCAGGTTCTTTCCTTTGTCAAGTGGTGCTTTGGTATAATGCTCTCTAAACTGCTTTTCAATCTCTGCATTAGTCTCTTTTAGTGCCTGCTCAAGCTTTGTAACTGTTATTTCCTCATTTAGCCACTGCCGGTAAAAAGTCTCCAGGGTGTCGTGCACCACGCTTCCCAGGGTATTATATGCCACTGTTTCCTCCACTTCTTCCCGCTCTTTAAGTCCCAGAACGTACTGCTTGTAAAAATCCAGCGGATTCCTCATATAGGTGGTAAGGGCCGATGGTGAGAACCCTTCTGCCGCCCTCTCCCTGATCTTCTCCAACACACCTGCCGACTTATCAATTGTTTTAAGTTGTGCCGGTACGGGAGGCACCACAGGGCTTATGTTGAAATTTTCTATGCTGTGGTTTTCATTGTTTTCCATTTCAAGTTGCAACAAAAACCTGCTTTTCTCCCCGGCGTTGAGTCCGTCACTTTCTGTATTATACAGCAAATGAACGCTCTCGGCCCGCTGCAGCAAATGATAGAAATGATAAGTATAAACTGCATCCTTTTCTTTGTAAGTAGGCAAATTATAAGAGCATTTAAGATCAAACGGAATAAAGGAATTACTGCTTTTACCTGCCGGAAGCACGCCCTCATTTACCGAGGTAAGAATGACATTTTTGAAATCCAGAACCCGCGACTCCAGCATCCCCATAAGCTGCAATCCTGAAAATGGTTTTCCACGGAAGTCGACGGTTTTGGAGGAAAGCAGGTCTTTGTAAATAGAGAACAGGATCTTTATAGAATTGATGTAGGGATACTCCTGAAGTAAATTGTTTAGTTGGTTGAGCAGTAAATGCAGTTGATAGAGAAACTCCAGGGTAATTTTATCCCGGTCCTTATCGAGTTTATCTTTAAAGATCATCACCAATTCCTGAAGCGAATCCAGGGCGATACGCGGCTCATTCTTCCAATCCCCAAAACATATTTTAAAAAGCTGTTTTAGCTCCCCGGGAACTATAGCAAGTATTTCTTCTTCTTTTAGGTATACCAGGTTATTTTTCCTGATATTTTCCAGCATGCTGCGGGAATAACCATCTGTTACCTGTTGTACAAGCGGATGGCTTAGCACAAGCATAAGATCCTTGTAGTAGTGAGTGCCGTCCCCCTGCACTGTATGGATTTTTAATAAATGTTCAAAAAGAAAAGCTATAGGAGCATTTTGCAGGGCGAATCCCATAGTTATATTCACCTCATCCACGTTGGGAGGCAGGGAATTTAAAACCGGGAGTAACATACTTTCATCCCCAAGAACCACAGCCGTTTGTTGTAACTCCTCCGGTGACATTTTCGACAGTAGTTCCCCCACATATTTGGCCTGCCCAATGTTCTTGGGAACACCTACCATCTTGATGTCTTTAGAACCCTGATAGGACCTGGAAATTTTAGCAGGTTTATTTTCCTTGTAGTAGGGCCAGGAATTAAAATAATTTCTCAAAAATAGTGAGACATCATGCTGTTCATCCTTCAGGAAAACTTCATCCACATCCCAGAATACTTCAGCTTTTCCTGCAGCAAGAAGAGATTGAAAGATATTTTGTTCGGCACTGTTAAGGGCATTAAATCCAATGAAAACAAAAGATCCTGAAACCGCCGCAGCATATTCAATAACCTTTTCGGAAGCCCGTCTGTAAACCATTCCCTGGTAAGCCAGCTCCTTTTTTTCAAGTTGCTTTTGAAGTGCCTCATAATATTCGGGAAGTTTATTCCAGAAGAGCAGGTAATTTTCCATGAGAGGCGTTCGCTCTTCCTGGAGATACCAGTGATTCATCTCCTGAATGCTCCCCAGGTAGCCAAAAAAGGATTGGTAATCTACGAGGTACCGGTCAATTTCATTGAAATCATATAAAAGGGTTTGCGCCCAGGTGGAGAAGGTTTCAAACCCTTCCCTGTTTTCTTTAGGCGTACAGGCAAGATAAGCCGAATAGAATTCGAAGAGAGAAGTGACATTATCAATAGATTTAAGACCGGCTACTTCTTCAGCAAAATCTTCTATACTTAAAACCCTTGGAGCAAACATAGGTGCCGAAGAAAGCTTCGAAAGCCGGTTAATGAGAAAGGCCCCTGCCCGTTTGCTTGGTAATACAAATGTGGTTTCAGAAATCGGAGCTTTTCGGTCCAGTAGCTCCTGAAGCACCTGTTCAATAAATGATGTCATGCCCTAAAAATAAAAAACGCCCCGGTCATACCGGGGCGTTTTTAAAAGATATTTAAACAATTCTACATATCTGTAGTGTCCTGTTCAGTTTCAGTGTTTTTCATTTCTCTCTCTTTATCTAAAGAAATTTCAACACGTCTGTTCTCCTGTCTTCCTTGAGCTGTATTGTTGGAAGCTATAGGTTGAGATTCACCATATCCTTCAGAAGTTAGTCGATTAGAAGGAATACCCTGGCTTTCAAGGAAATCTTCAACAGATTGAGCTCTTTCTCTTGAAAGCTTCTCATTATAGGACTCACTACCAGTACTGTCGGTATGGCCTTCAACATGAAAGATTGTATTAGAATATTCTTTCATTATATCGGCAATAGATTGAAGAGTTTCTTCTGACTCAGAGCGGATTGTAGCCTTATTCAAGTCGAAAAGGATTGTTCTTGAATACTCGTTCAATTCTTCGATTACTTCAACAGTTGGTTCTGGACATCCGTTATTTGCAGCAGTTCCTGCTACTTCAGGACATTCATCATCTTTGTCAAGTACACCGTCGTTATCCATGTCTTTCCATGGGCAACCGTTATTTTCTTTTGGACCGGCTTCATTAGGACACTCATCGTCTCCGTCTCTTATTCCATCACCGTCAGCATCAGGACATCCGTTCATTTCAGGAAGACCTGCTACAGTAGGACATTCATCCTGTGGATCGGCAACGCCGTCACCATCTGTATCAGGACATCCATTGTATTGAGCCAAACCTGCTTCGTTAGGACAATCGTCCATTCTGTCTTCGATTCCGTCACCGTCTGAGTCAGGACAACCGTTGAATTGCTCTAAACCGGCAACTTCTGGACATTCATCATCTTTGTCGTAAATACCATCACCGTCAGTATCTTTTCCACCAAAGGCAAATTTGATTCCTGCCGCATGCTGGAAGTGTGACTCCAGGTCATCAAAACCGTGCTTGTAGATAGTCTGAACTGATAATGCAAGGTTGTCTGTAAACCAGAAGTTTAATCCTACTGTTCCATTAAGTGTTGCAAAACCTTCATCATCAAGCCAGGTATATCCACCACCAACTCCGACAATAGGATCTAACCAACCTGCGTTGGCGTCATTGCGAAAGCTGTAGTTAAAAGTACCATCAAGACCATAATACATTAGATCATCACGACCTTCATCTCCAAATTTGCTGATCTGGTTAACAGAACCAGCACCTTCAAAATAGAATCCTGCTCCAATATTACGGGCTACAGAAACTCTGGAAAGACCAGCAAGTATGTTCCAGTGATCACCGGTATTGAAGAATTCATCAAAATATCCACCTAAAGGAGCATCCTCCCCTGTTGGATAAGAGTCCACCGCATTAACTCCTAAACCTAAAGCCCAGGGATTATTGTTATCCTGCGCCTGCATAGTGCTGAAGCTCAGGATGCATAGTGAAGCCAATAATAACTTGTGTAGATGTTTCATATTGAAGTGTTTAATTTTAATTAGTTAGCAGAAACAAAAGTAGACCGATATTCAGTATTGACAAAGCTTAATTTAATAAAGTTTTCTTAATAAGGGCCTGACTATCGGCGGATACAGGGGATTTTGAGGCCTCAAATTTTTAGAAAAAATCATTTTTTTAACAAAAAATTAGGTTCAAGGACCTCACTTTTTTAACTCATAAATAATTGATTACAGAAGAAAGCGCTGTTACTTCCCAAAGCAAAGGGAAAGTATTTTAAGAAATTCACTGGTATTAACTAATAAATATTTACTTCACCAGCTGTAAACAGCTGCCTGTCCTGAAGTTTTGCCACAAAGAATATGATACCAAAAGGATATTTTGTTGTAAAAAACATCCTTTTGGTATTCAATAAACTATTGTATGATATCTAATTCTTTTCCCACTTTTACGAAGGCTGCAATGGCTTTATCCAAATGCTCCTTTGTATGTGCGGCCGAAAGCTGTACGCGAATACGGGCCTTTCCTTTTGGAACAACAGGATAAAAGAATCCAATCACGTAAATTCCCTCGTCAAGAAGTTTGTCTGCCATTTCCTGGGACAATTTTGCATCATGGAGCATCACCGGAACAATTGCTGCCTCCCCGTCTATAATCTCAAACCCGGCGTTTTTAATTCCTTCTTTGAAATATTTTGTGTTCTCCTTTACCTTTTTTCTAAGAGAATTATCCTTTGCCAGCATATCAAATACCTTTATTGAGGCTCCAACAATTGCCGGGGCAAGAGAGTTAGAGAAAAGATAAGGTCTTGACCTTTGACGAAGAAGCTCGATAATTTCTTTTTTGGCTACTGTATAACCGCCCATTGCCCCTCCCAGAGCCTTTCCAAGCGTGCCGGTAATAATATCAATACGTCCAAGCACTCCTTTTTCCTCGAGTGTTCCAATTCCATCCTGGCCAATAAATCCTGTAGCATGACATTCATCGATCATCACCAGCGCATCATATTTATCGGCAAGGTCGCAGATCTTGTCAAGGGGAGCCACCAGGCCGTCCATAGAGAAAACGCCATCGGTGACGATGATCTTGAATCGGGCTCCTTTCTCGTTGGCCGTTTTTAGCTGCTGTTCGAGATCCTCCATATTACCGTTCGCATAGCGGTATCTTGCTGCTTTGCAAAGGCGCACCCCGTCAATAATTGAAGCGTGGTTGAGGGAATCTGAAATAATTGCATCTTCAGCGCCTAACAAAGGTTCGAAAACTCCGCCGTTTGCATCAAAAGCAGCTGCATATAAAATGGTGTCCTCCATTCCGTAGAAATCGGCTATTTTGCGTTCCAGTTCCTTGTGTATATCCTGCGTACCACAAATGAAGCGAACGCTGGACATTCCGAAACCATGGGAATCAAGGGTGTCTTTTGCCGCCTGTATAACTTCGGGATGAGAAGAAAGCCCCAGGTAGTTGTTCGCACAAAAGTTAAGAACCTTTTTACCACCTTCCAGAGTAATCTCTGCTCCCTGAGGAGAGGTGATAATCCGTTCTTTTTTATAAAGTCCTTCCTCTTTTATTTGTTCTATTTCTTTCTTTAAATAATCCTTTAATGATCCGTACATAATGGTGATTTTTTACAAAATTACATTCTTTTAAACAAAACTTACTTCGATCTTCTGGTTAATGTATACCAGCATCTTTTTTGCGACCCTGTAGTTCATTTTTTCCAGAATTCGGCCGTATTCACTTATCTGTTCACGATGCTGAGGGCTTTCGGCACCGGTTTTATAATCAATGATGCTTACAGTATTTCCTGAGAAATTCAACCTGTCTGGACGCAAAAGAGCTCCATCTTCAGAGATCATTTCCCTTTCATTGTAGTTCACAATTCCCTCTGTGTAATACTCTCTCAACTCTTCATGTCTTATAACATCAAAAATGCTCTTTTGAAGTTCTTCTCTTTCTTCGGAAGAAAAAAGCCCTTCATTTTTGGCATTTTCGAGTACCCTCTCTACATCTGCTTCGGTATTGATCCTGGCGAAAAGGTCATGGATTAACTGTCCTTTTTCAATGGCTTCTTTTTGTTTAGAGTTCCACATCAAGCCCGAACGGGTAATGATCGATATTCCATTGCTCTGAGTGGGGGAAGAAAAAAAGAATTCCTGCTCCAGAGAATTTACAGCTTTTTTCTCCTCCATAAACGCTTCCTCGGGGTTTCCAAAGTGGTATTCACTGCTGCCGTCCCATTTTCCTATTGACCGCAGATAAGAGATCAATAAACCTGAGAAACGGCCGGTGTTCTCATTGCCCTTTTTGTCAAGATCCATTTTGGAAATAACATATAATTGCTGCTCGGGCCGGGTCATGGCGACGTAAAGAACGTTGAGTGCATCGAGCTGACTATTACATGACAGCTCATGAAAAATCTGAGGGGCCTCTCCTTCCCATTCTTTCATTTTTTCGGCTGCACGCAGGTAAGCGATGTTTACGTTGGAACCAAAATCCCCCGGCAGGTCCATCCAAAAATGTTCCCTGGCAGTATCACTAATCTGCGTATTGGCGAAAGGGTAAATCACCACCGGAAACTCCAGTCCCTTTGCCTTGTGAATCGTCATTATTTGCACTGCGTCTTCCCCCTGGGGCACCACAATACTCAGTTCATCTTTTTTGCGCTCCCACTGTTCCAAAAATGAGAAAAAACCGGCACCTTCTGTACTGGAAACCTCATATACAAAATCCAGGAAGAACTGCAAATAAGCATCAGATGCTGCTTCAAGAGAAAAAGCCCGAATGATATATTCCACGGCTTCATAGACAGACATTGCTGTGGCTGCCCCGGGAGAAAATTCGATGCCGCTGGCGGAGAGACCTCTAAAGAACTGCTCCCCTTCGGGTTGCAGGTGCTCCATAAGGAAATCGAATTCATTCTCCACCTCCATGCCTTTATTTAAAAGGTGATCAAGGATCTCAAATTTCAGAGCTCTATCCCCGGGATCAAGGCAGTACTGCAAAACCGAAGTAATAAAATTCACTTTTGGAGACCTGCTTATAAGCAGGCTTTCGGCAGAAATTACAGGAATGGAATTCTCACTCAAATAATTAGCAACAGCAATACTTTCTTTACGGGTGCGGGTAAGGATACAAATACCTGAAAGAGTTCTTCCTTTCTCCCGCACTTCAGATATTATCTCCAGCACTCTTTTAGGGTAAGCCTCCATTTCTTCGGAAGCATTTTCGGCTTCTATAAATGAGAGATTTACATAGCCTTCTCTTTTACTCACAACCCCCTGACCGCTGTTGAGAAAAAGATCTTTATGCGTTTCATTCAGAAAAAACCCGGAAGCAAATTTGAAAAAATCATTATTGAATTCTACTACCGTTTTTGCACTTCGGTAATTATTAGGAAGCACGAGCATTTCAATATCTTCGATGCTAAAGGGGTGTCGCTTTTGACATAACTCCATGAACTGCTCGGCTTTTCCCCCACGCCACCTGTAAATGGACTGCTTTGCATCCCCTACGAGTGTAAGGGAACCATGTTCCCCCACAGGATGTTCAATGGAAAGCGTATTGTCAACCAGCGGGATCAAATTTTCCCACTGTAATTGTGAAGTGTCCTGGAACTCATCAATGAAATAGTGACGGTATCGGTCACCCAGCCGTTCATAAATGAAAGGTGCGGGCTGATCTTTTACGGCTTTCCCTATTGTCGCATTAAATTCGGAAATTAAGACTATTGAGTTCTCAGCCTTTATTTCTTCGATCTGCGCCTGGATAGCATTTAACAAAGACAATGGCACAAGATTCTTTTCCACCGCATCCAGGAACTGAAGCCTTGTGATATTCTTCTTCACTCTCTCGTACATTTCAACTATTTGCGGCTGAAGGGTGTCGAGTATCTGTTTTTTATGAGAGTCTAATTTGCTTGCGTAAAGAGCTTTTTCAGCAAGATCCCTTTGCCAGCCTGCGGAAAAATTGACATTAAAATCCCCTTTTTGAAGCTTCAGAAAAAATTTTGGGCAATATCCACCGCTGAAGCATCCATTGTCAAGATCATTTTCTTCCAGTAACTGAAAGAACTCATTAGTTGTTCTCCCGATATTTTCCTCCAGGCTTTTTTGACGCTCTTTAATTTCCGTTTTTAAATTTTCAAAGTCAGAGAGCTTTAGAGTCTTTAAAATTTGGAGGAATTTGCCGCTGGTTTCCTGAGTTAGCAAGCGACCAATGGAATATAGATCACGGGCTATGTCCCAGCTCTTATCATCATCTGTCCTGGAAAGCACAAAATTAACCAGTACCCGGGTTATAGCTTTATCCTTACCCGCTTTGCTTATTAGCCTGTCCACAGCCTCGGTTAAGACCTCATCTGTTCGAAGCTCCACTTCAAAATTGAGAGGTAAGCCCAGGTCTTTGGCGAAAGTTCTCAACACCCGATGGGTAAAACCATCTATGGTAGAAACTTCAAACGCCGCATAATTGTGAATGATGTTCTTTAGGATTTCCCTGCTCTTCTCCTGAATTTTATCAGCAGACATTCCCGAACTGGAAGAAAGATCTTCCAGTAAAGCCTGTTCTTTTGCCGATTTTTCGGCCTTTGCCAGGGAATTAAGGCTTTCAATGATCCTTGATTTCATTTCCCCCACGGCTTTATTCGTAAAAGTAATGGCAAGGATGTTCTTATAACTGTCTACCCTGGGGGAGGACAATAATAGTAGAAGATATTCTTTAACAAGGGTATAGGTCTTTCCGGAACCGGCCGAAGCATTGTAAATTCTGAAGATATTGGACTGCCTCAAATTTTTTTCACTAAAGTAAGAAATGGTTCTCAATTGACTCCTTTCATTACTCCCTGTTTAATTGAATTATTTTCAAGGAGTTGAATATTCTTCTTTGTTATTCTAATTTAATTTTCAAAAAAAGCAAAAGCTTTAAGGATTTTATAACGTTTTATAATTTTAATTAAATGCGTTTATCTCTAATTTTGAAGTTGACCTAATTAATAATATTAAAAACATATAACTATGGCTTTCGAGTTACCAAAATTAAAATATGGATTTGATGCATTGGAGCCTCACATTGACGCTAGAACAATGGAGATCCACCACGATAAGCATCATGCAGGATATACCAGCAAATTAAATGATGCCGTGAAAGGAACAGATATGGAAGGCAAGAATATTGAAAATATTCTTTCTAATCTGGATATGGAAAATAAAGCGGTACGTAATAATGGAGGTGGTTATTTCAACCACAATCTATTCTGGGAAATAATGGGTCCAAATGGTGGTGGAAAACCCCAGGGAGATCTTGCCTCTGCAATAGACAAGGATTTTGGCTCTTTTGATGCCTTTAAAGATGAATTTTCAAAGGCCGGTGCCACTCAATTTGGATCGGGATGGGCTTGGCTTTGCGTGCAGGAAGGCGGTAAACTGGAGGTATGTTCTTCGGCAAACCAGGACAATCCACTAATGCCCGGAGTGGGTTGCGGCGGACAACCAATCCTGGGAATGGATGTTTGGGAACACGCTTACTACCTTAAATATCAAAATCAGCGTCCGGCTTACATTGAAGCTTTCTTCAATGTGATCAACTGGGAAGAAGTATCTAAAAGATATGCACAGCACAAATAATTAAACCACGCATAGGTTTTTGATTGTGTCCAGAGCTGCCGTTTAAACGGCAGCTTTTTTTTGCGCATAAAAAAAGGTGGAAAGCTCCACCTTTTTTTGCCCCAAATCTACCATGAACTTAACCTACTTATGTTATGGCTCTTCTAAAGTAGATAAACTTCTCTCTTATAAAAACTTTATTAGACCAAATACTGGGATAATTGTTAAAGAGCATGTGTTCAACTTACCCTGTAAGAATTAGCTAACAACCTGACATAAAACTAATTAAAATCGATATCTTTTAATTTTAACTGAAGGCTGATATTTCCCTGGAACTCATTTTCCTCAATGCAATAGGCTGCTTTTACTTTCTTGGCTTCACTTAAAAGTTCACACTTTTTACCCAGATCGAAACCTATGGCATCAAAGCTTCGATCATTGCCTCTTTGAAAGAAACGTGCTTTAAGGTGTTTATCCTCTCCCCCAACACAGCGAGCATAACCCGTATCCCTTAAATTTTTAGTCATAAAAACCGGGGACATATTACCCGGGCCAAAAGGAGCAAACTGTTTAAGGATCCTGTGGAATTTTGAGGTGATATCTCCGAGTTCTATTTCGGCATCTATTTGGATTTCGGGAGTCAACAACCGCGGATCTATTGTTGCTGAAACCACCTCTTCAAATTTCCTTTTAAAGTTTTCGTATTGCTCAGATAACAAAGTTAATCCGGCAGCATATTTATGACCTCCGAATTGCTCAATGAATTCACTGCATCCTTCAAGAGCATCATAAACATCAAACCCGCGTACCGAACGTGCCGAGGCAGCAAGTTTTTCCCCGCTTCGGGTGAACACCAGCGTAGGCCGGTAATAGGTCTCGGTAAGCCTGGAGGCCACAATTCCAATAACTCCCTTGTGCCAGGTCTCCCGGTAAACTACCGTGGTGTTTCTTTCCTGCTCACTAAGTTCTTCGATCTGGGCCAGAGCTTCTTTAGTTATGAGCTTATCTGTATCCCTGCGGGTGGTGTTATATTCTTCGATTTCGGCTGCAAACATCCTTGCCTGTACCATATCTTCTTCAGTAAGCAGGTTGACAGCATGGAGCCCGTGCTTCATTCTTCCTGCAGCATTGATACGTGGTGCAACTATAAAAACCACATCTGTAAGTGTTAGTTGCTCTTTTTTCACTTGTTCCAGTATCGCACTAAAACCTGCACGGGGTGCGACATTAATTACCTGCAGACCATGATAAGCCAGGATGCGGTTTTCCCCCGTCACCGGCACAATGTCGGCACCAATGGCTGTAGCTACCAGATCCAGGTATGGTATAAGAATTTCAAAAGGCTCTCCCCGCTTTTGATTAAAAGCCTGCAGCAATTTAAAACCTACGCCACAACCACAGAGTTCCTTATAAGGATATTCACAATCCTGCCTCTTTGGATCCAAAACTGCCACCGCAGCGGGAATTTCTGCTCCCGGCCTGTGATGGTCACAAATTATAAAGTCAATACCTTTTTGACCGGCATAAGCCACTTTGTCAATAGCTTTAATCCCGCAGTCAAGGGCGATGATGAGGCTAATATCATTATCTGCCGCGAAGTCTATACCTTTATAGGACACCCCGTATCCTTCTTCGTACCGGTCTGGAATATAGGTGGCAACATTAGGATAGATCTTTTTAAGATAAGATGAAACCAGGGCTACACTTGTAGTGCCGTCCACATCGTAGTCACCAAAGACCATTATATTTTCACCTTTTTGAAGGGCAAGTTCGATCCTGTTCACTGCTTTCTCCATATCCTTCATTAAAAAAGGATCATGGAGATCCTCAAGGCTGGGCCTGAAGAATTTCTTTGCCTCTTCAAATGTAGAAATCCCGCGCTGGGCCAGTAATGAAGCAATTGGTTTTTCGACACCTAAAGCTTCCTGCAGATGTTCAACAATGGAAGGATCGGGTTTAGGTTTAAGTGTCCAGCGCATGAAGTTTTTTTTCAAAAGTACATATTGTTGCGATCAATTTGCTTCCTACACAACTTCAGAAAATAAGAAATGAAGAAAATTCTTTCCAAAGAAGAGGCTTCAATAATGACATTTTTGGAAGGTTATATATTTATTTTCAATAAATTAGCTTCAAAGCTACACTTATGAGAAATTTTGTTTTTGTTTTAATTTCTGTTTTCCTCTTTGGTTGCAGTGGGGATTCCCTGAAGACGGGAAAGATAGCCGATACTTATTCGGTTTCTAACACAGAAACCTTAGAGATCTTCTTAACGGAAGCAATTCCCATTGAAGGCGGATACAGCATTTCCCAGCAGGCAGAACATTTTATTGTAAGTGAAATTCAATACCGGGATAAAGGAATTTATTATGTCTATGTCCCTGAAGCCGATTTTACCGGAGAAGATGTAGTAAAAATTACCAGAGCAGATTCAAATGGAGCTACGGTTTACGCCAAAACAGTGACCACGTATAAGATTGATGTGACAGAATAACTATTTCTTACCGGCAATTACAAGGACAATTTCCCCCTTAGGTGGCTTTTTTTCGTAGTATTCCAGTACTTCTACTGCTGTTCCTCTTACTGTCTCCTCATGTAATTTTGTAATTTCCCGCGAAACAGAGACCTGACGATCTTCGCCGAAATATTCCTTTATCTGTCCAAGAGTCTTCAAAAGCTTATGTGGCGATTCATAAAGGATCATGGTTCTTGTTTCCTGCGCAAGGATTTCCAGCCGTGTCTGCCTTCCTTTTTTCACCGGAAGAAAACCTTCGAAAACGAATTTATCATTCGGTAACCCACTATTCACAAGCGCCGGAACAAAGGCAGTGGCTCCGGGCAAACAATCTACTTCAATACCGGCTTCCACACAGGCCCGGGTTAATAAAAATCCCGGATCGCTAATGGCCGGGGTGCCGGCATCACTAATAAGCGCAATAGTTTTTCCATTCTGGATTTGCCGCACTACATTCTCCACCGTCTTATGCTCATTGTGCATATGGTGGCTCTGCATGGGAGTGTTGATCTCGAAATGTTTTAGAAGTTTTCCGCTGTTACGGGTATCTTCAGCCAGGATAAGATCGGCTTCTTTTAGAATCCTTATGGCGCGAAAAGTAATGTCTTCCAGGTTGCCAATAGGAGTTGGCACAAGATATAATTTAGCCATACAACCTGTTACTCGAAGTTCTTTTCAACTATAGCCAAAAACCGGCTTTCATAATCTTCTTTTCCTTCCCAGTTATTATAATCTGGTTTGACCATGTTAGCGACAAAATTAAAGGCTTCTTCTTTCGACCTGATGGTTATGAGTTGCGAAAGCACCCGGTTATAATCGGAAGTACTTCCGTCAAATAGATGTTTCACAAAGGCCATGCGATCATTAAGGCCGATATTTATACCCTTTTTGAGACGGTCATTGAGAGAACGTGGTTTATCCTGGGATGATCCTGCCCTGTTTACCGGCTCAAACTGCGGGAGGTTATCATAATGAACCCCGCCAATATCGTTCATATCATTCTTCTTGTAATCACGTGATTCAACATGTGCAAAAAGATCATCCACCTGCTGAGTTTCGGGTGGCATCTGGGCAACTATGTCTTTTATCTTTTCGGTATTGGGTTCTGTGATCTCTTCAGAATCATTGTACTCAAGACCGGTAGGATTGTAGTCGTCAGATTCGGGAGAATTTTCTTCCTGCTTTACCGGCTCAGCCTTCTTTTCCGGAGTTTTTTCCTCCTGCTTTTTTTCTACAGGTGCTTTTACTGTTTCCTTCTCTACTTTTGGAGCTTCTACTTTCTGCGCAGTTTTCACCACCTCCTGCTGCCTTATTTCAGCAGCGGTATAAAGGTTGGATTCAGTAAAATTATACACAGTTAATTTCTCGTACAACCTCCTGGCAAGTTCCTTCAACTCACCGGTAGAGACCTGTTCCTGGTCTTTTAAAAGAGCAACTTTTTCGGCCAAAGCTACTAATTCCTCTTTCAACTGCTTTTTCATAACTTTCATGCTTGCAACCCAAATGCGGTTGTATTTTTAATAAATTTGTGTCACCTTTATCAAAAGCGATGTCCGCTTTTTGGTCTTGAAAAATACAAAATGTTTCTCGAAAATACAGTAAATCATAAGGAGCAATTTGGGTGGATTGAAGTTATATGCGGTTCGATGTTCTCGGGAAAGACCGAAGAGCTTATTCGCAGGCTCAAACGCGCAAAATTTGCCAAACAAAAGGTTGAGATCTTTAAACCTGCAATAGATGTTCGCTATAATGAGGAGATGGTTGTTTCCCATGACTCGAATGAAATAAGATCCACGCCTGTACCTGCTGCCGCCAATATTAGGTTGCTGGCAGATGACTGCGACGTGGTAGGCATTGATGAGGCTCAGTTTTTTGACCAGGAGATCGTCTCTGTGTGCAATGATCTTGCAAACAGAGGTGTAAGGGTCATAGTAGCGGGTCTCGATATGGATTTTAAAGGCAATCCATTTGGTCCCATGCCTAATCTTATGGCCACAGCCGAATATGTGACGAAGGTGCATGCCGTATGCACCCGCACAGGAAACCTGGCCCAATTCAGTTATCGCAAAACTTCTAATGAAGACCTGGTAATGCTGGGAGAGACCGAAGAATACGAGCCACTTAGCCGGGGCGCTTTTTACAAGGCCCGATTAAAGGAAAAATTAAGAAATTTCGAGGTGAAAGACCCTGAGGAATTAAAAGATACAAAAAGAAGTGAGCATGCCGAAAGCCAGGGAGACCGTACTTGAGATTGACCTCAATGCCTTAGCGCATAACTACAATTACATAAGATCAAAAATTGATAAAGACGTAAAATTCATGGCCGTTGTCAAAGCCTTTGGCTACGGAAGTGATGTCACCGGAATTGCACAAAAACTTGTGGAACTCGGCGCAGACTATTTTGCGGTTGCCTATACCTCTGAAGGTATTGCTCTTCGGGAAGCTGGCATAGAAACACCAATTCTTGTACTCCATCCTCAGTCTGCAAATTTTGAAGCTGTAATTGACCACTGTCTGGAACCCAGCCTTTACAGTGAATTTGTGCTGGAGGAATTCATTAAAACAGCCGAAAAGCAGCAACAAAAGAACTATCCGGTACATATTAAATTCAATACCGGGTTGAACCGATTGGGTTTTTCAGAAAAAGAAACTTCTGTTGTGAGAGACCTGCTAAAAGGAACATCGGCTGTCAAGGCAACCTCTTTCTTTTCTCATCTAGCAGCAAGCGAAGACTGGCGGGAAAGGGAATTCACCCTAATGCAGATCCATACCTTTCGCAAGATTGCCATAAAACTATATGATGAATTGGGTTACAGGCCTTTGTTGCACATTTGTAACACTTCGGGAGTTATAAACTATCCCAAAGCGCATTTCGACATGATTCGTTCGGGAATTGGACTTTACGGTTTTGGCAACGATGAATCCGAAGATCAAAAACTTAAACCTATTGGCACTTTAAAGACTATAGTTTCTCAAATCCATACCATGGAAAAGGGGGAGACCTTGGGGTACAACCGGGCCTTTACTGCAGGAAAAACCACTAAGACAGCTACCCTGCCTATTGGCCATGCCGATGGGATCAACAGGCAATACGGCAATGGCCGTGCCGGCGTCTTCATTAACGGTAAATATGCACCTATTATAGGAAATGTTTGTATGGACATGATCATGGTGGATATTACAGGAATAGATTGCGAAGAAGGGGATGAAGTTATTATTTTTGGCGGACCTCAACATGCTACTGAATTTGCAGCAAAGGGAAATACAATCTCTTATGAGCTTATTACCGGCATCTCCCAAAGGGTAAAGAGAATACTGGTTAATAATTAATCCTTAATTTTAACCTGCTAACTACATTCTAAAAACTATGGCATTTTTAAAAGATTTCAAGACCTTTTTAATGAAAGGTGATATTATCGCTCTTGCTACGGCAGTAGTTGTTGGAGGTGCGTTCAATAAAATAGTTTCTTCTGTTGTTGCAGATATCATCATGCCGCTTATAGGAGTAATCACAGGCGGAGTTGATTTTTCGCAGAAATTCATTTCCCTTGATGGAAATGACTATGAGACTTTAGACGCCGCAAAAGAAGCCGAAGCTGCTGTTCTCACCTATGGAAATTTAATCCAGGCCATTATTTATTTTATTATTGTAGCCTTTTTCATTTTCCTGGTCCTACGTGCTTATGAAAGGACAAAGACCAAGAAGGAAGCTCCAAAAGTGACCGAGCCAAAAGGACCGTCCCAGGAAGAATTGCTTACAGAAATAAGGGATGAACTAAGGAAAAACAACAGGTAAATCTTAAGCTACAACCACGTAAGCTTCAAAAGATTGAGCAGGATTTTTTATATTTGCTGAAAGACATAACTAAAGACACGTAGTAACCGCTACGCTACATATCCTAATCCTAAACCCCCGAAGAAATCGGGGGTCTTTTTTTGCTTTAATCTTCATATTTAACAATCTGTGTAAATTGGTTATAATAAATTGGAGTCTTTATAATTTTCATTTCCCTATTCTTTTAATTACAAGCAGTACAATACCTTTGCATCGTTAAAAAATAAGACCCCGGGAAGGAGAGACCAATTAGGTTTCCAAACCCTGGAAGGTCCTCTAATAAATATACATTATGAAAGTAGCAGTAGTTGGTGCCACCGGGATGGTGGGACAGGTGATGTTAAAAGTGCTCGCAGAAAGAAATTTCCCGGTAACCGAATTATTACCGGTAGCTTCAGAAAGATCTGTGGGCAACAAAATAAATTTCAATAATAAGGAGTATGAAGTAATAGGCCTGGAAGAGGCAGTCGCACAAAAACCTGATATCGCCCTTTTTTCGGCTGGAGGGGAAACCTCTCTGGAATGGGCTCCAAAATTCGCAGAAGCAGGTACTACAGTGATCGACAATTCTTCAGCCTGGAGAATGCACCCGGATAAGAAACTTGTCGTGCCCGAGATAAATGCTTCAGAATTAACCAAAGAAGACAAGATCATTGCCAACCCAAACTGTTCCACTATTCAAATGGTTATGGCTCTTGCTCCCCTGCACCAAAAGTATGGAATTCAAAGGGTGGTGGTCTCGACCTATCAGTCTATTACGGGAACAGGAGTGAAAGCCGTTCAGCAATTAGAAAATGAATATAAAGGGGAACAGGGCGAAATGGCTTATCCTTACCCAATTCACCGCAATGCCATCCCGCAGTGTGATGTTTTTGAAGAAAATGGTTATACCAAGGAGGAGATGAAACTCACCAATGAGACCAAAAAGATCCTAAAGGATGACAGCGTCGAAGTTACAGCTACTGCTATTCGAATTCCGGTAGTGGGCGGCCACAGCGAATCTGTCAATGTAACCTTCAAAAATGATTTCGATATCAATGAACTGCGAAGAATCCTTAAAGATTTTCCCGGGGTTACAGTGCAGGACAATACAGATGTCAATACTTACCCAATGCCTATTTATGCCGAAGGTAAAGATGATGTATTTGTAGGGCGCATTAGAAGGGACCTTTCTCAACCAAATTCGCTAAATATGTGGATCGTAGCCGATAACCTGCGAAAGGGTGCGGCAACAAACGCGATACAGATAGCCGAATACCTGGTTAAAAATGATCTTGTATAGAAAAAGGTGTCAAAAGTGACATTTTTGAGAAGTTATATTTTAAGGCTGCATATTCCTGTGCAGCCTTTCTTAATACCATACGATTTAGCAGAAAAATACCTATTTTAGGACCTGTCTTAAATTTTGAGAAATGAAGAAAACTATAATTACTGTAATCGCTGCCGGAGCATTGATCTCTTGCGGAAGTTCACAACAACAACAGCCGGAACCACCCGTTCCCCCAACACCTCAAACCCCCTCAACTGCATTGGAATATCCTGAGACCCGCAAGGGCAATACCGTAGACACATACTTTGGAACTCAGGTACAGGATCCATACCGCTGGCTGGAAGATGACCGCAGCGCAGAGACCGAAGCCTGGGTAAAGGCACAAAATGAGGTCACATTTGATTATTTAGACCAAATTCCTTTTAGGGATGAACTTAAACAAAGACTAACCGAACTCTGGAACTATGAGAAACTAAGTGCTCCAAGTGAAGAAGGTGGCTGGATCTACTTCAGCAAGAATGATGGACTCCAAAACCAAAGTGTTATCTACCGTAAAAAGTCTGAAGATGCCGCTCCTGAAGTCTTTTTAGATCCGAATAAATTCAGTGAGGACGGCACTACTTCTCTCGCCGGAATGAATTTTTCTGAAGACGGAAAAAAACTGGCTTACAGTATATCTGAAGGTGGTAGCGACTGGAGAAAAGTGATTGTCATCGACGCCGAAACGAAAGAGGTTATTGAAGATACCCTTGTAAATGTAAAATTCAGCGGACTTTCCTGGAAAGGGAATGAAGGTTTTTACTACTCGAGCTATGATAAACCTGAAGGAAGCGAACTTTCAGCAAAGACAGATCAGCACAAGCTGTATTACCATGAACTGGGAACAGCCCAAAGTGAGGATAAAGTGATCTTTGGTGCTACTCCCGAGCAAAAACATCGCTACATAGGTGGAAACGTATCTGAGGATAACCGTTACCTGTTTATTTCGGCCAGGAGTTCAACTTCAGGAGGAAAGCTTTTCATGATGGACCTTACCAAAGATAATCCTACCATTGATACCATTGTAGGACATGAAAAGAACGAGAGCTATGTGATCGACAACCATGACAGCAAACTCTTTATTGTCACCAATATGGATGCGCCAAACAGGAAGATAGTTACTGTTGATGCTGCAAACCCAACTCCCGAAAACTGGAAAGACCTTATTCCTGAGACCGAAAATGTTCTTAGCCCCTCAACCGGTGGCGGGTACATTTTTGCAGAATACATGCAGGATGCAGTTTCGAATGTAAAACAGTATGACTACGAAGGAAAACTTGTTAGAGAAGTCGAGCTTCCGGGAATTGGTACCGTAGGCGGCTTTGGTGGTGAAAAAGATGAAAAAGATCTTTATTACAGCTTTACTAACTACGTCACTCCCGGCAGCATTTATAAATACAATGTTGAAAGTGGAAACTCTGTACTTTATAACAGCCCTAAAGTGGCTTTTAATCCCGATGAATACACCAGTGAGCAGGTTTTTTATACCTCAAAAGACGGTACAAAGGTCCCAATGATCATCACTTATAAAAAAGGGACTAAAATGAACGGGAAGAACCCAACCATCCTTTACGGTTATGGCGGATTCAATGTAAGTCTTACCCCATCCTTTAGCATTGCAAATGCAGTATGGATGGAGCAGGGAGGAATTTACGCTGTGCCTAACCTTCGCGGAGGTGGGGAATATGGAAAAGAATGGCATGACGCCGGTACTAAAATGCAGAAGCAAAATGTTTTTGACGATTTTATTGCAGCTGCCGAATATCTTATAGAAAACGATTATACTTCCAGAGATTACCTCGCTATTAGGGGAGGTTCTAATGGAGGGCTTTTAGTGGGAGCTACCATGACCCAGCGTCCAGATCTTATGAAAGTGGCTTTACCTGCCGTAGGAGTGCTGGATATGCTTCGCTATCACACTTTCACCGCAGGTGCAGGATGGGCCTACGATTATGGTACTTCTGAAGAAAGTGAAGAAATGTTTAATTATATAAAAGGATACTCTCCTGTTCACAATGTTGAAAAAGGAGAAGAATATCCTGCCACCATGATCACTACAGGAGATCACGATGACCGTGTTGTCCCTGCTCATTCGTTCAAGTTTGCTGCCGAGCTTCAGGAAAAGCACGCGGGAGACGAGCCGGTGTTAATAAGGATTGAGACCAATGCAGGCCACGGGGCAGGAACTCCTGTGAGTAAAACAATTGAACAATATGCAGATATTTTTGGGTTCACGTTATACAACATGGGCTTTGACCGTCTTCCAAAAGATGAACAATAAATATTAGCATATTTTATTACCTCTTCAAAAAGCCTTCTCACGAAGGCTTTTTGCTTTTAAAGCCGTAAATTTACTGCACAATTGAAAGAACATGCTTAAGGTTAAAAACCTCTCTTTTGCTTACAGAGAAAAGCCGGTTTTAAAGAACCTGAGCTTTAATATTGAAAAGGGGGAAAACGTCTCAATCATTGGTGCCAGCGGCTGTGGAAAAAGTACGCTGCTCCAGTCCATCTACGGGCTCCACCACGTGGACGGTAAAATCTTTTGGGATGAAGAGCAATTACTGGGGCCAAACTTCAATATAGTGCCCGGCGAAGATTTTATGAAGTACCTCACCCAGGATTTCGATCTCATGCCACCTTTAAGTGTAGCCGAAAATGTGGGCAAATATCTTTCCAATGCCTTTCCGCGGAAAAAGCAGCAAAGGGTAAATGAACTCCTGCAACTGGTCGAAATGAAGGAGCTGGCAAGGGTAAAAGCAAGATTATTAAGTGGAGGGCAACAACAACGGGTAGCCCTTGCGAGAGCCCTGGCAAAATCGCCTGAAGTTCTACTCCTGGACGAACCCTTTAGTCACATTGATCATTTTAGAAAGAACAAACTCCGCCGCAACCTCTTCACTCACTTAAAACAAGCCGGCATCACCGTTTTGGTTGCCACACACGACAGTACCGACGCCCTCTCATTTGCCGATAAGACCATCGCCATGAAAAATGGTAAGATCATTCAAATAGGAGAGCCTAAGGAGCTTTACAACAATCCTAAAAGTGCATACGTGGCTTCCCTTTTTGGAGAAGTGAACGAGCTGCCTGCATCCCTTTTCTTCAAAGAACTACCTGCACGAAAAAGGGTGGTGCTTTATCCCCACGAAATTCAAATTACAAATAGCGGGAATTTCAAAGCCAAAGTGAAAAGATCCTTTTTCAAAGGCAATCATTTCCTTCTGGAAGTAGAGAGAGAAGGAGAGAATATTTTAATTGAATCGACCCGCGATATCCTTCCCAACAAAATGGTTCACCTTTCCTTTAAAGAAGAACTCCTGGAAAAAAGGTTGAGGTAATTTAAGAGCTGTTGACGTCCATGTATAGAATCAATTCTCCCTTCAGGAGAGGCATCGTTGGTGTTATGGATCGCGTTTAAATATTAACCCGCAGGAGAAATAGAAGAAACTGAGTAACATATAGGTAATCAGGATTAAATAACCTTCTGTATTTGAAATTCCCTGCCGTTAAAGGTTACAGTACTCCCTTCAGTTTTTCCGTTTAAAGCCTTTGCTATTGGAGAACCCGCTCCCACTGCATAGTATTTCTCTCCTTCCACCGTTAATTCTCCCGCCGGAATCGCAATAAAATAATTTGCTAAAGAAGTCTTGACCACACTTCCAAAACCGGCAGCAGTATCCTTTCGTCTTTCAGGAATCATGCGCAGTGTTTTTCGCAATTTGCTAAACTCTTCATGCTGCCCGGCCAGCTTTTCGAATTCCAGGTGAAGCATGGCGCGTCCTGTTTCATATTTGTCGCCCATGGAGCACTTTGTTTCCAATTTGAGTGCAGCTTCGAGATCTTTAATGGCATTCTGTACCGTATGAAGTTTTGACTCCACATATACCTCACAGGCTTTTATAAGTTGTTCTTTTGTTGCAGTACTCATTACTAAAGTTCTAAAGGCCCCAAATTCCTCATTTGCCGAACAATCCAGGACTGTCTTCCCTGTATGTAGCTGCTGGCCGGTTTTGCCCTGTACTGTCTTGGATTGGGAAGAATAGCTGCAATGGCTGCTGCCTCATAAGCAGTAAGATTTTCTGCACTCTTTACCAAACCAGGCTTGAGCGGCAGCCTCGGCACCATAAACGCCCTGCCCCATTTCAATGCTGTTGAGGTACACCTCTAAGATCCTTTCTTTACTCCAAAGAAGTTCTATCCAAAAGGTAAAATATACCTCCAGACCTTTCCTGAACCAGCTTCGCTGTGGCCACAAAAAGACATTTTTAGCAGTTTGCTGGGAGATTGTACTCGCCCCTCTTACTCTCTTGCCTTTTTTATTGTCCTCCATCGCCTTCTGAATAGCCTCATAGTCAAAGCCGCTATGAACCGGAAAATTCTGATCTTCACTCGCGATCACGGCAAGCTTCAGGTTATCTGAAATTTTCTCCATAGCCACCCAGTCATGGTGAATATCTTCTTCGGGGTTTTCAAAATATCTTATGGCCATTAGCGGAGTAAAAGGTACCGGCACCCACTTATAAATAACAACCATGAGAATACTGAAGAGGAATAGGCCCAGCAAAAATTTCAGTAAAAATCTGAAGAATCTTTTCATACTTAATCTATTAGATCGGCAAGTTCTTTACCTACGAGACTACCAATTGCAACTCCCATTCCGCCGAGACGTACCCCGCAAAACACATTTTTGGAAACTTTCTTGATCACAGGATTCTTTTGTTCCCCCATGCCCATTATTCCGCTCCAGCGTCTTTCGATCTTAAAGGGAGTACCGGGTAAAATTACATTTTTTAAGCAAGCCCTCAAGTTTCTGCTGAATGAGTGCAGTGAGCGCCAGCTCGGTGGTTTCTTCACCTTTAAAGTTGAGATTCCTGCCACCCCCCAATAAAATCCTGTTGTTAATATTCCGGAAATAATAATAACCTTTTTCCAGGTGGAAAGTTCCCTTTATTTGTAAATCTGGAATGGGTTCTGTGATCAACACCTGTGCGCGGGCAGGTTTTACTTCGGGTATGCCCAATTGTGCAGCAAAACCATTGGTGGCAATAAGTAAATTACCGGTGTAGAAGCTAAAATGCTCGGTCTCTACCTCAACAGAATCACGTCCTTCCACAAAACCATTTACAGTGACCGAATTAAGGATCTTAACTCCTGCTGCATGCACCTTTTGTAATAAGGCATTCATCATTTTTCCCGTGTCCAGCTGACCTTCAAACTTGTTAAAGATCAAATTATCCTGAACTTTCCCAAATCCAAACTTGTTGTTGGTTATGCTAAAAACATCCTCTCCAAAAATGGGATTTAAAAGGGTGTTTACTTTTGCCATTTTTGACACGCAGGCATCATATAGTTTTCCTTCGTTTTGGGTGAATAGTTCGTACCCGCCATTTACCTGAAGATCTATATTTTCGCTCCCCAGGTTTTCCCTGAGTAGATCAAGACCTTGCATTCGCTTCCTCACAAGGGCCACCATTTCCTCTTCGGAATGATGTTCCAGATCATCAAGGATTTCGCTAAGACTCCCAAAGCAGGCGAAACCTGCATTTTTGGTACTTGCCCCATTGGGCAAAAGTCCTCTTTCCAGGACAACGATCTTAGCTTTGGGATACCGGGTTTTTAGCTGCAGGGCACAGTTGAGACCTGTAATCCCACTGCCAACTATTGTAAAGTCAATATTTGAGAACCAGGAATCATGTTCCCAATAAGAAAAGCTCATAAAATATCATTTGGTAGCCAAAGTTATTCTTTTTTTGCCTCTTCTTTTACCTCTTCAGGTTTCTCTCTGGAAAGTTTAAGAGGTACGAGTGCTCCACCTTGCCTTAATGAGCCGGAAAGTTCCTCTTGTTGTAGTTTTCCTTTAAAATGAAATCCTCCAAGCTTTGGGGCCGTTACTTCCAATACATCATCTTCAAAAGTTGTAGACTCCACCGGAATATCAAAAGCATTTTGTGCGGGACTGTCTAAGGTAGTGGTATAGCCATCCTGAGTTTCAGAAATATGAAAGACAATTCCCATACTGCGATCCTGCACCATCAATTCGCCATACCAATCGCCCGGTGATCTCCTGTGCACTTGCGGAAATGCCGATGAATAAAAGAAATAACACTGAAAATAACTTCTTCATAAATTTTAGGTTTATAGAATTAATAAAGACGATTATGTTGCTCCGGCTACCACCGTAGATATACATTTTTCTTAAGGTAAGAATTTATTGTTAACCCCTGAAAAAGAAACCTTTTACAATAAATTTCTGAAGAAGACACTGAAGCTTTAATACCTCCTTTTCGGCGGAAGGAATATAAAAAAAGCCCCTTTTAAAAAGGGGCTTAATAAGTTATTCTATTGGCTTCATCTTGAAGCTCTCCATGAACTTGGTTGTGTAATTCCCCGCAACATAATCGGGTTCATCCATCAACTGCCTGTGAAATGGAATTGTAGTTTTTACCCCTTCGATCACAAACTCATCCAGGGCCCGTCTCATCTTGCTTATAGCTTCTTCGCGGGTTTGGGCAGTAGTGATTAGTTTGGCGATCATTGAATCGTAGTTCGGAGGGATCACATAGCCACTGTATACGTGGGTGTCTATTCTTACCCCGTGACCTCCCGGCGCATGCAGGTTTGTGATCTTCCCTGGAGAAGGTCTAAAGTCATGGTAAGGATCCTCTGCATTGATACGACATTCGATAGAATGCAACTGCGGAAAATAATTTTTCCCGGAAATTGGCACTCCTGCCGCAACAAGGATCTGCTCCCTAATAAGGTCGTAATCTATCACCTGTTCGGTAATAGGATGTTCCACCTGGATACGGGTATTCATCTCCATGAAATAGAAGTTCCTGTGCTTGTCCACAAGAAATTCTACTGTACCTGCACCTTCATACTTAATATATTCGGCTGCTTTTACGGCAGCATCTCCCATTTGCTTCCGAAGTTTATCGGTCATGAAAGGAGATGGGGTTTCTTCTGTAAGCTTCTGGTGACGGCGTTGCACAGAACAATCTCTTTCTGAAAGGTGACATGCTTTTCCCGAGCTGTCTCCTACGATCTGGATCTCTATGTGACGTGGCTCTTCAATAAGTTTTTCCATGTACATCCCGTCATTTCCAAAAGCGGCACCTGCTTCCTGTCGGGCAGATTCCCATGCTTTTTTCAGATCTTCCTTTCTTCCATACGGCACGCATTCCCTTTACCTCCGCCTCCGGCCGTAGCTTTCAGCATCACAGGGTAACCCATATCTGCAGCAATTTTTTCGGCCTCCTGCAAAGATTCAAGAATTCCTTCAGAGCCAGGCACGCAAGGTACTCCTGCAGCTCTCATGGTAGCTTTAGCCGTGGCCTTGTCCCCCATCTTCTCAATCATTTCGGGACTGGCGCCAATAAATTTTATCTGGTGTTCGGCACAGATCTTTGAAAATTTGGCATTTTCTGAAAGAAATCCGTAACCTGGATGTATAGCATCTGCATTGGTAATCTCTGCAGCTGCTATGATATTTGACATTTTTAAATAGGAAAGGTTGCTGGGAGGAGGGCCAATACAAACGGCTTCATCGGCAAAACGCACATGAAGACTTTCAGCATCGGCCGTGGAATAAACCGCCACGGTTTTAATGCCCATCTCCCTACAGGTGCGAATAACGCGCAAGGCGATCTCTCCCCTGTTGGCAATCAATATTTTTTTAAACATACCTGTATAGTTTTGGCTTTAAGGTAAACTGCTTACAGCAATTAAGACGGATCTACTAAAAATAGCGGTTGATCAAATTCTACCGGTGAAGAATCATCCACCAATACCTTTACGATCTTACCGGAAACTTCACTTTCAATTTCATTGAAAAGTTTCATGGCCTCTATCACACAAAGTACATCTCCCACTTTTACAGAATTTCCAACTTCCACAAAAGGCTCTTTATCTGGAGATGGTTTTCTATAGAAAGTTCCAATGATAGGTGATTTGATCGTGATATATCCTTTGTCTTCCTCACTACCAGCTGTATCACCGCCGGCAGATGGTGTACCCTCCTGCTGCTGTGGTGCCTGCTGTTGCTGTACAGGTTGCTGCATTTGCGGTGCAGACTGCATAGGTACCTGTTGCAAAATCGTGGTCTCCTTATCGTCAGAGCCGGTTTTGATGGTGATCTTTATATCATCCATTTCCAGCTTTACTTCACTGGCTCCAGACTTGGCCACGAACTTGATTAGATTCTGAATTTCTTTTAAATCCATAATATTTAGTGTTGGGTGTTTTTAAGAATTATAAGCCCACTTAAGGTAAATAGAACCCCAGGTGAAACCTCCTCCAAAGGAAGCGAAAATTAAATTATCTCCTTTTTTGAATTGTTTTTCAAAATCGTTTAATAATAATGGCAAGGTAGCCGAAGTTGTATTACCATACCGATGAATGTTCATAAGTACTTTTGAATCGTCAAGTCCCATTCGGTTGGCAGTGGCGTCTATGATTCGGCGATTGGCCTGATGGGGCACCAGCCAGTTCACATCTTCATTAGTCAGGTTATTACGCTCCATGATTTTGGCACTCACATCGGCCATGTTGGTCACGGCAAACTTAAATACCGTTTTTCCATCCTGGTAAACATAGTGCTGCTTATCGGCTACGGTTTGTGCGGTGGCAGGAATAAGTGAGCCACCGGCAGAAATCTTCAGAAATTCTCTCCCTGATCCATCACTCCTAAGAATCTCATCCTGAAGTCCCAGACCCTCATCATTAGGTTCAAATAAAACAGCACCGGCACCATCGCCAAAGATGATACAGGTTGTTCTGTCTGTATAGTCAATTATTGAAGACATTTTATCGGCTCCAACGACCAGAACTTTTTTATATCTTCCAGATTCAATATAGGCTGCTGCGGTAGACATTGCATAAAGAAAACCAGAGCAGGCCGCCTGCAGGTCATAAGCAAAAGCATTCACTGCACCAATTTGGGTAGCCACATAAACTCCCGTTGCCGCCACAGGAAGATCGGGGGTAGCAGTTGCCATAATTAACAGATCGATCTCTGCGGGATCTATTCCGGATTTTTCAATAAGATCTTCGGCTGCCTTTATTGCGAGATAGGAAGTTCCTTTATCTGCATCTTTGAGGATGCGGCGCTCTTTGATACCTGTCCTTGAAGTGATCCACTCATCATTGGTGTCAACCATGGTTTCAAGAATCTTGTTAGAAAGGACAAATTCCGGCACATATCCGCCTACAGCTGTAATCGCTGCTGTTGTTTTATTCATAAAAATGCATTTAATGCCTCTGTATGCTATCTAGATTACTGAAAAACAGCAAATTACTAATTGATCAAAATACAGCGGTGCAAATTAAGGTGTTTTTAGCACTTTATCAACTTAAAACAAAAAACTCTCACAATGTGAGAGTTTGGTATATGGTTTCAAAGCTCTTAATTACTAAGCTTCTACTTCTTCTGTATTATCGATCAAAACCTGACCACGGTAATATAATTTACCTTCATGCCAGTGAGCTCTGTGGTACAAATGAGCTTCTCCTGTTGTAGGATCTGTAGCTATTTGTGGAACAGAAGCTTTGTAATGCGTTCTTCTTTTATCTCTTCTCGTTTTCGAGATCTTTCTTTTAGGATGTGCCATGGCTGCGTATTATTTATCGTTTAATAAATTTTTCAATTTGTTCCAGCGGGGATCAATATCCTCCTCTGTTTTAGTCTCTTTTTCCCGCGGACTTAATTCGTCCAGTTTTTCAAGTACATCAGACTTTAAAGTGCCGTCCAGCACTCCAGGATGAACTCTTTTTGACGGAACGGCCAATACCAACATTTCATAAATATACTGCTGAATGTTTACCTCGTACTCACCATGTGGCAAGATCAAAATATCCTCGTTATCATCATTATATTCCTGCCCAAACTTTATGACCAGCAACAATTCACTTTCGATTGGCTGGTTATAAGGTTCATTGGTAAGGTCGCAATAAACGTTTACCGTTCCCGATGCTTTAAAAGTGAGTTCCATCATTGTAGATTTCTTCTCCAAAAGGAGGTCTACCTTAATGTCGGCACTATTGAATTCATCGTAGTCAAAATGTTCAAAGAACTTATTGTCAATGTCGTACTCGAACTGGTGTTTGCCTTGTTTAAGACCCACAAAAGGGATCGTAAACTCCTTTAGTTTCCTCATTTCATCATCAGTTTCAAGTGCCTACCCCTCAGGATAAGGCGGGTGCAAAGATATAAAAATTAATGAATTGCCTATTCTTTATAAACAAATTTTTGTTTATATCTTTTTCCCTTGTTTCCTAAGTACGTTTTGGGTGAGTTCTTCATATTCCTGGCGGCTTTTGAAGATGTCCATTCCTTTGAACACGGCTTCTTTAAATGAATGGTGATCTGCTTTATTTTTTCCCGCAATCTCATAGGCCGTACCATGATCGGGCGAGGTACGCACCTTATTAAGACCGGCCGTGAAATTCACTCCGCTTCCAAAGGAGAGGGTTTTAAATGGAATTAAACCCTGATCATGATAAGCAGCAACAATAGCGTCAAAGTTCTTGTAATTGCCCGATCCAAAAAAACTATCGGCGGAATAGGGGCCAAAAATGAGTTTTCCGGAGTTCCTTAATTTTTCAAGGGTAGGTTTCATGATCTCCTCATCTTCTTTTCCAATCACTCCACTATCCCCACTATGCGGATTAATTCCAAGCACCGCAATTTTAGGCTGCTGAACTTTAAAATCCTGCTGAAGGGTTTTGTGAATGATCTTTATCTTCTTTTCAATCAACTGGGGTGTAATTGCCGAAGCAACATCCTTCACTGCCACATGATCTGTCAACAATCCTACTTTAAGACTGTCAGTGATCATGAACATAAGGCTGTCACCGCCAAGTTCCTTTGCCAGATAATCTGTATGTCCCGGGAACTTGAATTCTTCACTTTGAATGTTGTGTTTGTTAATGGGCGCAGTGACAAGAATATCTATATCCCCATTTTTTAAAGCATTGGTAGCTGCCTGCAGGGAAAGAAAAGCATATTTCCCTCCCTCTTCAGTCTCTTCTCCAAAATTCACGGGAACATTTTCCTTCCATACGTTCACCACGTTGAACTTATTGTCAATAGCCTGTGCGGCTTCGTCGATGCCCTGAAAAGGAATATCAAAATTAAGTTTCTTCTTAATAAAAGTAATGGTCTTGGCTGAAGCAAAAACTACAGGAGTACACAGTTCCATCATCCGTGCATCCTCAAAAGTCTTAAGCACGATCTCGCTCCCAATCCCATTGAGATCCCCTATACTAATTCCCACTCTTATTTTGTCGGATGATTTCATAATGATTCCCTGTATTTATCCTAATTTTATACCTGCAAAGGTAATTAATAATAAGAGAATGTTTACAGGCATCATTGAAGAACTGGGAGTAGTAACAGCACTGGAAAAAAATCAGGAGAACCTGAATATAAGTATAAAGGCCAACCTGGCTTCAGAGCTTAAAATAGATCAAAGTGTGGCCCATAACGGAGTATGTTTAACCGTAGTGGATATATCCAACGGGGAATACACAGTTACCGCAATACAGGAAACCCTTTCCAAAACTAATTTGGGAGAACTTAAGCAGGGGGATATAGTGAACCTGGAACGCGGAATGCAACTCGGGGCGAGACTAGACGGCCACATAGTCCAGGGGCATGTAGATCAAACTGCTCTTTGCACCGGGATGGTCGAAAAAAACGGTAGCTGGGAATTTACATTTGAATATGATCCCGGTTTGCAGAACATCACCATTGAAAAGGGTTCAATTACAATAAACGGGGTGAGTTTAACAGTAGTAAATTCAGGAAAAAATAGCTTTAGCGTCGCCATTATTCCTTATACTTTTGAACATACTACTTTCAAATTGATCAAAAAAGGTACAAGAGTGAACCTTGAGTTTGATGTCATTGGAAAATACGTAAAGCGGCTTACTGAACTGAATTCTTAAGCTCTTCCTGCTTCCTGCTTCTTGCTAAGCCGGAAAGTTGAAATGCACCCAGAGCAACTCCTGTAAGAAAAAGAGGCAACAAATAATCATTTATTGGTAAACAAAAACCCAGGTGGAGGAGGTGGCTGATCACCTCGTCATCAGGATCACCATGTTCCCTATATCTCCCAAACGTCCATTCACTGGCTGGGATGATGGTGGCTCTTGTGAGTTCATAGCGTAAATTCCATAGGTAAGCCGGTAAGCATAATAATTAAAATATAGTATTTTATCCGTTTACCCATGGTCACAATATTCTAGTAATTAGAAGTGACAAACAAATTGACATTTCTGAAAATTATTTTATTTCTCTAAAAATCAAAAATATAAAATATAATGCCCTCTTTACAGGACTGGCCTTGAAATATATATTTATCTTACAAAAATAAGGGTAATACTGAAATCATTTCTTGTCTTGTCCTAAGAAATGCCTGCTTTTCCAGATTTTTATAAATTGGGGGCTACAAACAAGCCTTATGAACAAATTATACCTTCTATTATTTTTCTTTGCTATCTGTTCAACAAGTAAAGCCCAGGATTCCCTGGAAATTACACAGGAAAAAATTATTATTGGATTGACCGAAGCCCCTCCTTTCGTTATGAAAAATGGAGCTGATTTTTCGGGTCTAAGTATTGAATCCTGGAAACTTGTCAACAAGCAACTGGACACCGAATATGAATTTCGGGAATTTTCAAACCTGGAAAGTCTGTTGCAGGCCGTAGAACAGGGAAGCGTTGATCTCAGCATCAATCCCATCACTGTAACCGATCAAAGGATGCAACGAATGGACTTTTCGCAACCTTATTTTATCTCCTATACCGGCATTGCCCGCCAAAGTGGTTCTTCTGTATGGAGATATCTTTCCAACATTTTTAGCTGGAACTTTTTTTCTGCCATTCTTATTCTTGTGGGAGTGATCTTTATCTTCGGCTTACTGGTTTGGATTTTCGAGCGTAAAAAGAATAAAGAAGAATTCGGTCCGGGAGCTAAAGGTATTGTACAAGGCTTTTGGTGGAGTGCAGTGACGATGACCACGGTAGGTTATGGTGATAAATCTCCCCGCACTTTTGGTGGCAGGTTCATAGGATTTATCTGGATGTTCATGGCAATTATTATGATCTCTACTTTAACTGCGGGGATCGCTTCCTCTCTTACTGTCCAGAACATTCAGGATGATATTGCCTCTGTACAGGACCTTGAAAGATTTAATGTCTATACAGTGAAAAGTTCCAGCGCACAGGAACTGCTGGATCAGTACGGTATTAATTCTTCTAAAATTTCCAGCGCCGATGAAGGTCTGGAAGCCCTTTTGGAAAACGACAAAAATGTGCTGGTATATGACAAACCTATTTTAAGCTATCGTATAGAAGAAAAAGGACTGGAGGAAGAGCTGGCAGTATTGGAAAACACCCTCAAAAAGGACTATTACAGCTACAGCTTCCCCGATAATTCAGATCTTTTGGATAAGATCAACCCTATCCTTATAGGAACCCTGAAGTCCATGGAGTGGAATAGTCTTATTACTGAATACAAGTAACCCTTATACCTAATCATTTTCCACAATCAGATTCAGAAGTTAAAAGAACAATACTTCTTTATTTTAACTTTCTATCAACTTCAAATAAACAATCTGTAACAGTATGCCTGAAAATCAGACCTATTAGTATTGAGTATTTATTATATTTAGCAGCATTTTAACTAAAACGAACAAAGTATGAAAAAATTAAGGTTTGTCGCAATGGCACTTTTTATGCCATTGCTAACTGTATCCTTTGTCTCCTGTGAACAATTACAGGGACAGGAAACAGAAGCAGCCCAGGACCAGGGACTGTCTATTGATTATGAGAAATACGAACTGGATAACGGACTTAATGTGGTGCTACACCAGGATGAGTCAGATCCAATAGTATCTGTTGCCATACAATACGGCGTAGGATCGAACAGGGAGAAAAAAGGCCGTACCGGTTTTGCACACCTGTTTGAACACATGCTGTTTCAGGAATCTGAAAATGTTCCGCAGGATCAGTTCTTTAAGAAGATCCAGGACGTGGGGGGAACTCTTAACGGTGGTACCTGGCAGGATGGAACTATCTACTACGAGGTAGTGCCGCAAAATGCACTTGAAATGGTGCTTTGGCTGGAATCTGACCGTATGGGGTATTTTATCAATACTGTAACCGAGTCCGCCTTTGCAAATCAGCAGGAAGTCGTACAAAACGAAAAACGCCAACGGGTAGACAATAATCCTTATGGTCATACCAACTGGGTAATAGACAAGAACCTTTTCCCTGACGGGCACCCGTATAGCTGGCAGGTGATCGGGGAACTGGAAGACCTTCAGAATGCCACAGTAGAAGATGTAAGGGAATTCTATGACAGGTTCTATGGTCCCAACAATGCTACGCTTGTAATTGCCGGAGACTTTGAAAAGGATGAAGCAAAGGATTTAATCGAAAAATATTTCGGGGAGATCAAGAAACGTCAGGAAGTTGCCCCGCTTGAAGTTCAGAACGTAGAGCTTTCAGAAACAAAAAGGCTTTTCCACGAAGACAATTTTGCTACCGCACCTCAGCTTAATATGGTGTGGCCAACAGTAGAACATTATACCGAAGATGCTTATGCACTTGATTTCCTTGGGGAGATCCTTTCCGACGGAAAAGAAGCACCGCTTTATGAAGTGCTGGTAAAAGAAAAGGAACTGGCTTCACAACCACGAGCCTTTAATAGTTCAGAACAAATTGCCGGAAAATTCCGCATCATGGTTACTGCTAATGCAGGTGTGGATCTGGATAGCGTCGAAGCCGGTATTGAAGAAGCTTTCGAAAGATTTGAAAAAGAAGGTGTGACCGAAAAAGATATAGAGCGCATTAAGGCAGGTCTTGAAACCGATTTTTACAACGGAATAAGCAGCGTGCTTGGGAAGTCCTTCCAGCTGGCTCAATATGATGTTTTCACGGGCGATCCCGGTTACATTGAAAAAGATATTGAGAACATCAAAAAGGTGACTAAGGAAGATGTGATGAGGGTTTATAACACCTATCTTAAAGATCAACCTTATGTAATGACCAGTTTTGTTCCTAAAGGCCAGGTGGAACTTATCACCGAAAACTCTGAAAAAGCCCAGGTTGTAGAGGAAGAGATCACCGAAAATGTAGAAGCAGAAGTTGCCGAAACAGAAGAAAAAGAGATTGAAAAAACTCCGTCAAAAATTGACAGATCGGCTCCTCCTGCAGTGGGGGAAACTCCGGGTCTTAATGTTCCGGAATCATGGAATGTAGAGCTGGAAAACGATCTTGAAGTGTATGGGATCGAGCAGAATGAACTTCCACTTGTAAACTTTAGCTTAGTGATCGAAGGCGGACATTTACTGGACGACCTCAGCAAAAACGGGGTGGCTAATTTGATGACCGATATTATGATGGAAGGAACTGCCAATAAAACTCCGGCAGAACTTGAAGAGGCTATAGATCTTTTGGGGGCAAACATATTTATGT
This sequence comes from uncultured Flavobacteriaceae bacterium, assembly GCA_963709775.1. Taxonomy (GTDB): domain Bacteria; phylum Bacteroidota; class Bacteroidia; order Flavobacteriales; family Flavobacteriaceae; genus Salinimicrobium. The sequence continues at coordinate 339,797 of CAVPXS010000007.1, forward strand.
ATACTACTAATGAGTCTATAGTTATAAGAGGTAATACCCTTACAAGGAATTTTGAAGAAACTATGGAAATCATAGAGGAGATCCTGCTTGAGCCAAGATGGGATGAGGAAGAGCTCGCCCGTATCAAGACCAGCACCATCAACTCTATTAAAAGGAATGAAGCTAATCCAAACGTAATTGCCAGCCAGGTTTACGACAAGCTTCTTTATGGTGAAAACCATCCGTTTGCCTATCCAACTTCGGGTACTGTAGAGTCTGTAGAGGCGATTACCATACAGGATCTTAAGGATTTCTACAACAACTATTTTTCTCCAACGGTGAGCCGCTTCCATGTTGTAGGTGACATTTCGAAGGAAAAAGCCGTAGAAGCCCTTGATGATATTAAGGACAACTGGGAACCAAAGGAAGTGACCATTCCTGAATTTGAAGTGGTGACCAACAGGGATAAAGCTTCCCTTTACTTTGTTGATGTACCGGGTGCAAAACAGTCGGTGATCAATATTGGTTACCTTGCCCTGCCTCGTACCAGCGAAGATTTCTTCCCTGCCGAGGTTATGAACTACAAGCTGGGAGGATCTTTTTCGGGTAATGTGAATTTAGTGCTACGGGAAGAAAAAGGATACACTTACGGTGCCCGCACCGGCTTTAGTGGTTCCAAGATCCCCGGTACTTTCACAGCTGCTTCCAGTGTGCGTACCAATGCTACGGGAGAATCTGTTGGTATCTTTAAAGATGAGATCGCCAAATACAGGGAAGGTATAACTCCCGAAGATCTTGAGTTCACCAAAAATGCCCTTATCAAGTCCAATGCCCGTCGTTTTGAGACGCAGGGATCATTGCTTGGGATGCTTCAGGAAGTGAGCGCTTATGACCTGCCTGTCGATTATATCGAAAAAGAGGAGGAAATAATCCGCAACATGACCCTTGAGCAGCACAGGGAGTTGGCTCAAAAATATCTTGATGAGTCTAAAATGGCTTACCTGGTAGTGGGAGATGCCGCTACTCAATTTGAGCAGTTCAAGGATATGAACTTTGATGAAGTAAAACTTATCAATAAAAAAGGAGAAGAAGTAGAGCTTTCTGAGCTAAAACCCTAATCCTCAATAAATCTTAAACAGAAAAGCTCCCGTTTATTGGCGGGGGCTTTTTTTATGCTGAAGTTTTCCTGCTTCGGAAGGATGAAGATCTCCATTTTTCTATTCCGAAGATTGCAAGACCTCCCAGCGTGTACAGCAACATATCCAGCCATTCAAAATGATTTCCCATAACGGCCGAAGCGATTGTATTATCCTGCATTCCCAGCAAATCAATCAGCTTGTAATACTGTGAACCTTCCACGGCAAATGCAAAAAGAAGTACTCCTAAAATGGCATTTTTGACGGGCAGTTTAAAAAAGCTTTTCAGCAAACAATAGAGGAAGATCACCACCAGGAAATCTCCCCCGTAAGGCCGTATAAAGGAATCCTGCACAAAGGCAGCGATAAAGACTTCTACAAAGAATAGAATGACGGCCGCAAGGAAATATTTTAAGTCAAATTGCACCCCGGGAAGGTAGGAAACTTATAAACTCCGGGTATCAATAAAAGAATCGAGGATATTCTTTATTTGTTGCTGCGTTTGAGGGTCCATGCCTTTGACAGATTCGCAGTATTTATTTATCAAATCTGGTCTTGAGAAGCCGGGTTCTTTAAGGTGCTCTACAACATAATCATCCAAAGAACCCTTATTAATATCTTTTCCCATTACCTGAATAATATTGCTATGTCGGGGATCTTCCATGATGCTATAGTACAAAGCCAAAACCTTTTCTTTTTCTCCTTCAAGGACCTGAAAAAAATGACCTTCAGAAAATAGCAAAATTCCTTTAATGTCTTTATTGCTGTTCTTCTCCCGCCATTCGGCCAAAAGGTTCTCAATTTCTATATTATTAAATTCTGAAGTGGCGGTGCTTATATAGCAAATGGCATGCTGCATGGGGATTGGATTGGATTTACAGTTAATTTTGGATCCACAATTTAAAAAAGTATAGCATTATCATGTCCTAAGATAATCCTAAATCTAAACGGGAACCTCTACTTGTGTGGTTTTTCCATAGAAAAGAGTCATAAAAATTCGCTCTCAGAATTCCTCACCTCTCAAAAATGACATTTTGGAAAGGTATTTTCCACCAATTCTTCAGAAAATAGAAAAATAATAGATAAAAATCTGTCTTAAACTGCAACAAGTTCGTTTTTTTGTGGTCTTTAGTCAAAATCCATCAATGAAATCATTTTTTACGGCCTTTATCCTGTTCTGGAGCTTCTCGGCCATCGCACAGGAAAAAGACAGCATTCCGCGGAAACAGATCACTATAGACCGAATTCAGGAAACGCCGAAGATTGATGGGAAATTAGATGATGCTGCCTGGAAAGATGCTGCCATAGCTACAAACTTTGTGGAGCGCCAACCCAATAACGGAAGGCCAATCCCCGACAGTCTTGCGACAAGAGTTAAAGTTGTTTATGATGATCTTGGGATCTATTTTGGGGCCGAGATGCTGGACCCCGACCCTTCAGAAATAAGGAAAGAGCTTACCGAAAGGGATGATATAGGTAATGATGACTTCTTTTTTATCCTGCTCAATGGTTATAATGATCGCCAGCAAAGCATGCAGTTCATTGTCACTGCTGCCGGGGTGCAGTATGACGCAAAAATGACCAACGGGAACGAAGATTCTTCCTGGAATGCCATTTGGTACAGCGGTGTGGACCTCAACGGCCGCGGCTGGACAGCCGAAGTTTTCATCCCTTATTCTGAACTGCGATTTCCCGAAAAAGATATTCACGAATGGGGTTTACAAATGGAAAGGGAATTTAAGCGCAGTGGCACCCGGTACAGCTGGAGTCCCATCAACACTGCCAAAGGTTCTTTTTCTATTTACGATGGCGAGATCCACGGGATAGAGAATATACAAACCCCTACCCGACTCTCGGTGCAGCCGTATGTTTCTACTTACCTCAATAACTACGACGGCGAGACCACCACGAGCTTTAATGGCGGAATGGACCTCAAATACGGGATCAATGACGCCTTTACGCTGGACATGATCCTGGTGCCCGATTTTGGCCAGACCAGATTTGATGAATCTGTGCTAAATCTTTCGGCTTTTGAAGTGCAGTATGACGAGCAGCGGCCTTTCTTTACCGAAGGAACCGAACTTTTCACCAAAGGAGATCTCTTCTATTCCCGAAGGGTTGGAGGTGTTCCTTTTGGAGATGTAGAGCTTTCCGAAGAAGAAGAGATCGAAAATTTCCCTGCTTCCGTAGATCTAATTAATGCTTTAAAAGTTTCGGGACGTACAGATGGTGGCCTGGGAATTGGCTTTTTTAATGCCATAACCGAAAAGACCTATGTGAAAATAAAAAACACTGAAACCGGGGAGTCACGCCGTGAGCTTATTGAACCTGTCACCAATTACAACATCCTGGTGCTGGACCAGCGCTATGGCGACAATTCTTCAATTTCGCTTGTCAATACCAACACTACCCGCGAAGGCCATTTTAGGGATGCCAATGCCACTGGGCTTTACCTCGACCACACCAATGAATCCAACACTTACAAATTCTTTACGGGAATTGAAGGCAGCTGGGTCATGGAAGACGAAACAAAATCGGGACTCGAGGCACTATGGAGGATTCTCCAAGATAAGCGGCAAGAACAGGATCGACCTCAACGCCCAGTTGCGTACAAAAGATTATGACATCAACGACCTGGGCTACTCCAGCGCCACTAATTACATGAAATACCAGGGGCTTTACCAGCGTCGGCTACTACAGCCTAAAGGTTTTCTCAACAACATGTATCTTAAATTTCGTAGCCGTACACGAGCGTCGCCTGGAACCCGATCTTCACAGCAGATTGATCCTGAATTTCAACTCCAGTTTTACCACAAAAGAATTTTTCAATTTTGGCGGAGGTTTTGAAACCACACCTATTGGCACCAACGACATTTATGAGCCACGGGTGGATGGCATGTATTTCACCATCCCCACCTATTACGACCAGTGGTTGTGGTTTAATACAGATTTCAGGAAGAAGCTGGTCGTAGAGGCGGTGGCCGACTGGTATAAGTACGACGAACGAGGTCGTGGAGATCTTATTTTTGACTTCAGGCCGCGGTACAGGTTTTCAGATAAGTTTAAGGTGCAGCTGTCAACCAACGTGCGACTTTCAGATAAAGAGGAGGGATATGTGGATTCTCTGGAGGATGATATCCTGTTTGGGCAACGGGATCGCAATACCATCGTGAATTCTTTGGGAGCGAACTATATCTTCAACAATAAGATGGGCTTGAACCTTGCTTTTAGGCATTATTATTCTGAAGTCTTTTATACCGAATTCTATACCCTGCAAAACGACGGGGAATTAAGCTACTACGGCCCTGCCAACAACGAGTACAACACCACCTACAATAGCTGGAATGTTGATTTGCGTTTTTCCTGGTGGTTTGCGCCGGGAAGCCAGATGACGCTCCTCTACCGCAATGCTACCGACAGTTACCTCGAGCGTTCGCACATAAATATTGGTGATAATTTTAATAATCTTTTTGACCGGCCCCAGGTCAACAGCCTCTCACTTCGTGTTTCCTATTACCTGGATTACAACCGCGTAAAAAGCTGGTTCAAATCATCGGGCAATCCCGCAGGGGAACAGGTTGGTATGAGCTACCTGGATTCAAAAACGAGGTTTTAGGAGGAGATTTTTGAACCCATGCATATACCCAAAAATATAGTTTACATTGCCTTTAACTTCTAAACTAATTAAGCTTCAAGCCTATTCGTGTTCTCAAGTGTATGCATAAGTTCTTGATGAATAGGCACCCCGCTGCTAACAACATCATTGATCACTCTAATGATAGGTTTAATAATCTTGTCGCCTTTGTCTTCTAAGGTTAATACACTAAAAGGATATACACCGCCGTCTTCGGCTGTGCCATCAAATTCAACTAACAATGTTTTCTGATCGATCAACAGAAAACTCTGCAATCGCTTGATCCTGGCTTTCATGATAGATACTTCTGCATTTCTACTTTTACATGCGTCACAGGTCAAAAGCCTGATACAATGATCAAAAGTCAGACCTTTGATATAAGTCTCTGGCGTTCTGGAAAGATCATCAATTTGGTGAATTCTTACGTATCTAAAACCTTTTACGGTATTGACTTTTTTTTCAATCGCCTCTAAATAGGAATGTCTGTGTTTGTTACTTTTCTCTTTAAAAATTTGGGACGGATTGCTTTCGCTGATCGTAAAATCCAGCCCAATAATTTCCTTTTTTGCCAATCTAACATTCCTTTCAAGCTCTTTGTAGATATCCCCTTTATATGGTTTATCCCTAAAGATATCCTCCTCAAAATAGTCGGCAGAGATTTCGAGTTTTTCAGTAAGCTTTTTAAAATGTTTAATGCTGTGATTAACGAAAATCAAAACCAGCCCTCCAAAGACTATGTAAATAATTGTGAGTCCTATCTCGGTAGTAGCAACCTCTTCCTGAATTAATCTTTCAGCTAATACTGCAACTATAATCCCAATTAAAAAAACACCTAATTCTCTAATAACTCCCGGAAAAGACATACCCAAAAATTTAAAATGAATAAACTTTAAAAAAAGCCACTAAAGCAGGTAGAAATAAAGGAAGGGAAAAGTTGATCTGGGAAATATTATAGTTTCATAAAGTTACAAATTTATTTTAATTACTGATAATCAATTAATTATCCTTAAAAAAGACAAACCCGAAAGCAAGGGACCAGCACCTTTTCTATTTCAAAAGTTATAGTTCAGGATGAGGTCAATATGGAACAGGTCGGTTTTGTTGAAGTAGAAGTTAGGATTATCGGGGAAGTCACCATTGGCAAATTTGCCTACCAGTAAAAGCTCCGGTTTCAGGTTCTTCCACTTTTCAAAATTGAAGAACAGGTCAAGATTTACCTGGGTATAATCGGGCACGGCGTACTTGTTGAGCCTGGCATCCATCACCGAAGGTTTCCAATGGTGCCCCACACTCAGGATGCTATGTATATTTGTTTGTAAACCCTTCAGCGGAAGGAGGGTGTTGTAATAGGCTACCAGCGCATGATTGTCGGCGGAGCCTTCACTGCGCTCCCTTTTCTGAAAACTGAACAGGAATTCCCTGCCCCATTCCCTTGGGAAAATGAACTGCCCGTGAGGCAGGATATAGTCATAGGAAAGCGAAAAAGAAGACCGGTTCCATTTATAATTGAACTGGGCTCCAAGCACGTCTGAAGAATTTTCCCTGTAGTACCGCAATTCTTCCGAAGCATTCCCGCCATTTCCCACCTGCTCCTGGTGTAACCACTCCAGTTCGAGGGAGACCCGGTTATTTACTTGCCATTGGGGGTTGAGGTAAGAAGTGTTGAAAATATTATCTGCGTAATAATTCCAGAGATCGATATTCAGTTTCTCAATTCCGCTGAAATTGGCATGGGCGGTAATAAGAAAATCCGATTCTGTGTTGCCTGCATATTGATTGGGTTCGCCGTTCCAGTTCCTGCCGGTGGCGTAGGTGCCAATGCTCTCGCCAATATTATAGAAGCCGCCGGTTGAGCGCGGGGCGATCTCATTAAAGATCCCTGCTTCAAAAATGGCATTTTTGGAAGGTTTCGCAGAATAATGAAACCCCTGAACAAAGGTGGGGATCATCCTGCCGTCCTGCGGATTGATAAGAGGGGAGACAAATTTCATCCTTCCAAGTTTCAGCTCATGCTCCTTCAGCTTATAGCGGGCAAAGAGTTCCCCGGCCACAAACAGGAATTTCTGGTCCAGGTCAAGCCGGTTAAAAAGGCCTTCTTCGTAGCGGCTTAATTTTCCGGTAGTGGGATCGGGAATGCTAAGATCCTGAATCCAGGTATTTACCGATGCATAAAGGGCACCCGTCACCGAAAATTCCGGCGTGAATTTATAAGAGTATTTTAGATGTCCTCCTGTAGCAAGCGCAGTGAAATCCTTTAATTCCTCTTTGTTGAAGGTGTTCATGTAATAGCTTCGCCACTGTCCCGAAAATTCCCCTTTTGCAGGCACCTTAAGGCTATCCTGAGAAAATAGCAGGATTGGCAGTAAAAAGAACAGGAGTACAGAAAGCTTTTTCAGCATTATTTATTTTTCTTGATCCCGTATTCCTCCAGATAGAATTCGGCGATAGGAGGATAAGGCCCGTATTTATGCTGTTCTGCCGAGAAATCATCTGCCCATGGCCCATAAGGAGTAGACATGGGTTTCAGTTTAAGATCGGGATAATCTTCCTCCAGATTTGGCTTTTCGGGCCGGGAGAAACTGTTGATATATCCCGCCACATGGAAGGATTCTTCATCGGTCAATTTTGGATTGTCCCAGGTAGCCTGTCCAAAAGGCATATTCCCTTTAATAAACTCGGCAGCTGTGATCACCCGGTTCATTCCGGCGCCGTTATTATAAGAATCTTCACCCCATAGAGGTGGATACGTGTAAGAACCGTCAGGCTTTTTTATACCCTGCCCGTCCTGCCCGTGACACACCACGCATTCTTTGGTATAAATGGCCTCACCCCTATCAAGATCTACTGCGACCTCCGGGATCTCAAGATTTACATAGCCTTTGTACATTTTCTCTTTTTCTTCCGGAAGATCCTCTCCCAGCCAGGACATATAAGCGATAATTGCCTGCATGGGTTCTGAATCCACCGGCATTTTTTCACCGTTCATACTGCGCTGCATACAACCATTAATACGGTCTTCCATAGTTCCGGTAGCATTTGATCTCCCCCTGAACTGAGGAAAGCGATCCACAACTCCTACCCACGATCCCGATCCCGGTTTTGTGCCCAGTTCAAGATGGCAGTTGGTACAGGAAAGATTGTTCCCGGCATAGCGCATTCCTTCTTCTGCAGCAGGGCCCATATATTTTGAGCTTTCGGCTACGAGATGATATCCATATTCCACTTTTTCATCCATTTCGCCCAATTCAAGGGCTGCCAGCACGTCTTTTGGAACCCATTCTCCAACTTCTTCCTCTTCGGCAACAGCCACTTGCTGCTCATTATCAAATCTGAACAGGGAAGGATTGACCGAATAAAGGTACACCCCTGCAAAAACGACCACAATAAGGGCGATCACTGCGCCAAAGGTGTAGAACAAATGGGTGGCGAGGGTTTTAATTTTTTCCATACTTCAAAATTTACAGTTCCTGGGGTCCAAAAAAATCGTCCATAAAAGCCGAATCTGTAAACCTAATGGAAACATCGAGACCCCTAAGTAACCATTGTTACAGACCTTTTTGCTGAAAATTTTATTTAACTATAAAAGGTAGGTTTTAAATTGAAATCACAGAATGACAAAAGTCATCCAATTAAAAAATTAACGAGACGGGAGAAAATGGAGCGACCTTGTCTGTTTATATGAAGGACAAGCCGGGGTTTTTCTTTCACAAATTCTTACCCGCCCAGGATAAAATCTGCAGCCATTTTCGCGTGAAGCTGGGTGGTAGCGATCATGGGAAGGTTAAAATCTGAAGCATCCAGCAGCATTGGCAATTCGGTACATCCAAGGATGATCCCATCTGCTCCTTTTGCTTTTAGCAACTCCATTTGCTCCCGGAAAAAGGTTTTGGCCTCCTGGGTAAAGATTCCCTGGGTGAGTTCGGCAGAAACATAATGGTGGTTTTGATCTATGATATTGAGCATCGGGAATTATGGTGTCGATATCGTAGTGCTCTTTTAAATACTTTGGGATAAAATCTCCCGTCATGGTTGGCCGGTTTCCAAGTAGGCCGAGGGTTTTAAGTCCCTTTTCCCGGGCTTCTTTTCCAATGGCATCGGCGATATGCAGTATTGGAATTTCTATTTTAGGCTGCACAAAATCAAATACCATATGCGGGGTATTGGCACAAATGACCAGCGCTTCGGCACCTGCATTTTGTAAGGTATTCGCGATTTCGAGATACTTTTTGTTGATCTTCTCCTTATTCTGCTCCCGCATGAGCTCAATATTAAGGCTGTAGATGAGCAACTCGGGATTTGCCTGAGTACCGATCTTTTCCCCTACCATTTCATTGATAAGCCTGTAATAAACAATGGTGGAATGCCAGGAAGTGCCGCCAATTAACCCAATCTTTTTCATCTCGCCAGGTTTTAAGTTTTCCTGAAGTTAATACAATTCCCGGAGTGTGGATGTTACAAAGGTCACATTGGAAGATTTGTGGGGAAAATGTAAGGTTTGGAACTGTTCTAAGCGTGTTTCAGAGCTTTACACAGACTTTTACACAACTACGGAATTTACAGATCAATTCAAGCGTTTAAATGCGGTTCTGAAAGAATTTGAGGTGAAGGATCACAGAGAACAACCATTTCTAAAAATTAAAATGATTGACCTAAATAGAAAAACTTTGCCTCTTTACAAAAGATTAGATGAAAAAAATATAAGTTCGCAAAAATAACAAAGAGTTTCGACCTATTCAATAACTACTCTTTTAAAGATCATAATTCAAATGATAAGCTGTTCCCTTTTCCATTACTACATTAAATTTTGAAATGGCTAACCGCTCAAGTAGGTCCTTATTTATTGCCTTAATTTTTAACATGTAGATAGACATATATCGCACTAAATGATAAATGAAATCATTCAGTAAGTGTCCATAACAAGATAATCCTGTTTGAATACTTCGACTCGAACCAAAGGCTCTATTCTTTTTATCCAGAAATTCTGAAATATTACAATATAATCTGATAGCAATTTAAGAGGTAATCCCTGCACAATCTACGCATTTCATATGATCCGTTTCTTGGTATAAAAAGAGAGTCTATTTCAAAGAGATATGCATCAGCATAAACACTTTCTTCTAAGTCATTATGAAAACTGGAGTAATTCCTGAAATTGCTTTTTTATCGGCTCCCCTGCTAATTCTTCCAACAATACCAACAGTGTTTCCTGATGCCAAACATCGTTTTCCAGCTATACCGTAAGTGTAAATAATATTTGAGTGACTTATTTTTTTACTATATATCTCATCAAATTCTGTGTCCATTACAGCTATATCTTTTTACATCTTTATCAACAATTTCTGTAGCGATTTTCTACAGTTGTTTCGAGCCAACAGCTTTAAATTTTAGATTTAAATCTTCACGGAATGTTTTGAATATTTTTCTCCAGTAAATTGTATCTATAGAGGCTTCGTTATATTCCCCTTTTTGAACTTCAGAAACATTAACTTTTATACCTACCTTGTAAATCAAGTTCTTCAATAACAATTGAACCGTCATAAGCTGTATGTAACAACTCAGGAAAAATGACTCTTCTAACTGGTGAACAACGGAACGAATATCCAATGTTCTGGAGAATGGAACAAGATTATGAATTTTGATCATCGCTTTAAATTTCTAGCAACTGGAGGCGATTCTTGCGTGAATCATCCTAGTATAATACTGCTGCAACTCTCCTGTAGAATTTATTTCACCTGAAGATGCTTTTAAGTTTTTTCCCCTTTTATCCGAAGTTTTACTGAATCATCGACTCCATTGGAGTTTGAAAGCTCAAAATCATTTTCTAATAGTCAGATTTCATTTGATCCTATAATCACTGATTTAATAAATTCTTTTCATTTTTAGCTACATATTTCAGGTAATCGTAAACGAACCGATGAATATTTTTCATCCCCAATATGGTATCCCAATACAACGCCGTATGAAAAGAGTTCTTCTGGCTTGTCTATTATCTAGCAAAGAAGCCAATTCACGTTTATTAGTCAGCATAAAATCCTATCGAAGTTTTTCAAATTTTAGCATAGTGATTCTTCTCTATTGCCAAATTTTTTTTCAAAACTATGGAAATTCCTTAATCTCTTCTTAGATGAAGATTGGAATCTAAATACTATCTCTAGGATAAGGAGTTAAACCATTCCTTTTGAAATTTTCAATCTCAATAAAAGGTTTAAATTTCTTTTTATCAAAGCTTCTAAGCCTTATATGAACTTTATCATACTGTATTCTACTAGTATAAAAGTCCAATTTCAGAGTAGCTACAACAAGGTTAATCAATGTAGTTTCCCTGATCCATTAACACCAATAATAAAATTAATGTCTTTTGAAAAGTCGATCTCTGCGGTTTTGTCACCCCAGAAACCTTCTACTTTTACGTAATCTATGTAATTCATAATTTGTTTATCAACGGAGTTGAACAAATATATGTTATATTTAAAATATTGTTAAATAAATTTAGAAAAGGTGATCACCCATTATTCCCCCCTCACTCCGCCCCTGACATAAAAAAAGCCCTACAAACGTACTGTTTATAGGGCTTTTCAAGCATTAAAAGTGGTCCCACCTGAACCACACAACCACAAAAATGAAAATCTCAAAAAATCCACAAACGCGGCTACAACATCAGTAATTATGCGGCATACCAGAAGTTTTACTGAATTCTATTTTCGATTTAGATTGAGGCCGTTTGCATTTATTTGCGCTTAACCGTACAACTATCGTACAAATTATTTACATTTGACTGTACAAAATATCTGACATGGCAAGCGTAAATTTCCTCTACCGTTCTACTAAACCTAAGGCCTTTCTAAACCTGAGATTGCTCTTCAGAATTACCGATGAAAAATTTCCGAAGGGTTATGAAGATTTTTCACTTGGAGGAAAAACAAAGCTGGAGGTATCCAAACAATATTGGGAAAAAGAACATCTGCAAATAAGATTCAAAAGAACTAATGATATTGATGAACTAAACAGGATCCAAGAGCTAAAGGAAAAGCAGAATAGTATTAACCTGGAGCTGAACAAAATTGAAGCTCATATTTTGCAATCCTTTAATTCTACCGATCCTGAAAAGATCTCTAAAGAATGGCTTCAAAAAACCATTAATGATTACTATAATCCTAAAAAAGTAAAGGAGAAGCCAGAAGACCTTATCTCTTACGTGGAAGTCTATATCGAAGAAAGAAAGGAGCATGTAAGTCCGGCAACTGTAAAGAAGTCGAATGTTATTAAGCAAATGCTGGTAAAATTCCAGAACAGCTTAGATCAGACTATCTTGTTGAAAGATATTGATCTGGATTTTAAGAGGGATTTTGAAGCTTATATGCTCGAAGAGGGATATGCCTATAACACAATCGCAAGAGCTATTAAATTCACTAAAACGGTGGCACGTCATGCCTATAGCCAAGGTTTGGAAACCAGTCGGCAATTAGACAGGATCAAAACAAAAACTAAGGAATCAGAAAAAATATACCTCACTTTTGAGGAGTTGGAAAAAATCAAGAAAAAGAGCTTTACGAAAGAGCACCTGGAGACTGCCAGGGACTGGTTGATAATTTCATGCTTTACAGGGCAGAGAATTTCCGACTTTATGCGGTTTACTAAGGACATGATTAGGAAGAAAGATGATAAGTTTTTGCTCGAATTCACTCAGAAGAAAACGGGTAAAATTATGACTATCCCTTTGCTCAAACAGGTCAGGGAGATCCTCGATAAAAGGAATGGCGAGTTCCCCAGGCCTTTACCCGATCCAAAGTACAACGAGTACATAAAAGATGTATGTAGAAAAGCAGGATTAAAAGAGGAAGTTTGGGGAAGCAAAAAAATAGAAGTTGCCGAAAAACAGTTCAGAAAAAAAGCAGATTATTATGAAAAATGGAAGCTGGTGACAAGTCATATCGGCAGAAGGAGCTTTGCAACCAACTATTATGGTGAAGTTCCATTATCACACTTAAAAACTATTACCGGCCACCACACAGAGAGAAATTTCATGGCCTATTTAGGAAAAGGAGATGAAGAAAAGGCTATTGATGCTTTGAAGTATTTTGATTAGAAATTATCGTACAGTGAATTGGTACCATAAATTTAGAATTTATATTTTTTTCTTCACAACCCGGTTCCTGTTATTTTTATCCTATTCTTTTTAATTAAAAACATCAACTCTTTTGATGTAACTGTTCCGTCTTCTTTTGGCTTACTTACATGATCCTTTATTAGTTAAAATTCTTGAGATCATTCCAAAATTATTTATTCGGATGGTAATTTTATCTTTAGGTCTATCTATTCCTTCTTTAACCAAAACCAAATTACTTCCTGATGATCAAGACCATAATGATCATTAGCCCTTATCTCCAGTTTATGGTAGCCTTCTTGTAAATCTGTCGGAATGGTCGACTTCCAGATATGAGATGAGGAACGAGATAAATATGGAGAGCGCCTGCTAACTGAATTTGGATATTTCTTTTCATCCTGAAGCTTCTTAATTCTATTAATAAATGGATCGATTATCCTTTCCCGTTTCATAGTCAGCCATTCATCATCATTTATTCTGTATTGTACTTCGGTTTTTTCTGAACCTGCAAAGACATTTACCAAAAAGGAGGAGTCTTTCGGGGTTAAAACATTTTGCACTTCTACTCCGGGTTCACCCAGCCAAAAACTTATCTGCTTTTCCTTTGCCAAACCAACCCCTTTATATTTGATTTGATAGTCTGTACCTTCTTTATTCTGAAAAAAATCAATCTCAAAATACCCTCGTGGAGTTCCACATTGCATAAGTGCCAGCGGGACTCCATGCCAGTCTTTTTCTCCAGTCCACCAATGGCCTGAAACAGCACCTACTGTAAGTTCATGGACCTGCTGCCCTTCAACCCGATTTCGAAACTTCTGGAAAACTGTATGGGTATGGCCCGAAAGCAATAGAACTCGTTCTTGATTTTTCACGATCTCCAGCAATTCTGATTTATTATCCAGCATTCCTAAAGGGATGTGCTGACTGATTACAAGCAGTTGATTATCGCCCGTTTCTTTTAACAACTCAGAAAGGAACTGCAAATCATTAGCACTGTATTTTCCATTATAGCCATATTTGCCTACTGGTTCTATTGTGTTTAGAATTACAAACAAAACCTTTTCCTTGTAAAAAGCATAGGTAGTCGGACCAAAGAATTCTGAATAATCTTTATGCTGGAATTCATGGGAATGGTTAGGATTCCTATCGTGGTTTCCGTAGACTGACCATGTGGGCTTTTGAAAATTTTTTAGACGTTGGGACAAAGGTTTGAAAAGCTGGGGTTCATCATTGACCAGATCTCCTAAAAATATATTGAAATCATAATCGTCTCTCTGTCTTAGTTCGGAAAGAATACTCTGATCTGCATACCAAAGTTCATCATGGTCCCCTATCTGAATATCTCCAATGATTAAAGCTTTAAAATTACCCTTTAAAGGAGAAGAAATTAGGTCGAAGTCCACTCCCTTAATCTTCTTTGGAAAATCCTGGGTTTGGGATGGAACTGAAAACCACCAGTTTTTCCCATTAATGAAAGAATATCCCTGTGAAAGTATGGGAAACACTTTATCACCCGGTTCAGCTTCTATGGTATAATTACCTTTTCGATTAGTAGAAGTGAATGTTTTTCCATTAGAAACTCTCATGTTTCTCAAGGGTTCCTCAAAAGGATCCTTTATTCCATTGCCATTTTCGTCCAGGAATATCACCCCAGAAACTTCAATGGACTGTGCTTGACAAATCCCCACACAGAAAAAAATGTAATAGATGAAGAATTTTTTCATTTAAATTAAAATTAGTGAATACGGTAAGACCTTTTGAAACAAATAGAAAAGCGGGGATTGGCCCCGCTTTTCAAAAATTGTAATGTTGCCAATTCTCTAGTTGTTGTCAGGAGAATCATATTTATGAACGTAAAGATCGTCATCTACTAGGTAAGCTGCATAAGCCACTCCATTAGGTCCCACCTCTATCATTAGGTCATCCGCATCAACTGATTCTAATACTGTAGTAGTTCCCCAATTATTTGTTTCATCGTCAAAATGAACAACCGTAGGCTGGTGCAGTTCATTAGTATAAAGCAGAATAGGATTTCCGTAAACATCAGCCGCAATAGCAAAAGTTCTCAAATTAATGGAATCACTTGAAGTAAAAGGCGTACTTCCTACAGAACTCCAACTTGCATCTTCTGCTGAATATTTTTTCACACGAAGCTGATAGTCAGTTCCTGCCCCATTGTTTTCTGCATAAGCAACCAGAACATTCCCTTCAGAATCTACGTCCATTGAGAATCCATAATAATAAACCGTATTTTCTGGATCTTCTTTCATCTTGTCAGCAAGAGTGGTCCAAGTTCCATTACTGTACTTATACACTGAAATAGCCTGACCTTCGCCATAATCCATAATACCAAGGTAAATATCTCCGTTGACCTCTTTTGATCTTAGTACTCGGGTCATTCCAGTTCTTCCTGTGATAGGGAGATCTGCCCAGGTTCCATCAAATACTCTGGCAGCAACACCTCTTCTTTCTGCATGGTCTCTCTGATCAATATGATAGAAACCATACACTTTATTGTCTTCGCCCACACTCAAAGTGGTGACACCTGATTCGAATGGAGAAAAAGCTCCTCCCCCTACGTATCCCCAGCTGGTATTCTCGAAGCTCATTATAGAACCGTAAGTATCTCCTGTAGCATCATCTTCAAAACTGATGAATGGTACTCCTGAGTTACTAAAGGCAAGGTCGAGGCTTCTGGCCCTGGCCGGAGAAAAATCTTTACCTCCTATATAATTCCAGGTCTCACCATCAAATTCTAGTAGATTTAATTTCTCATCATCACTGGATTCTCTGTCTGAGATATAAGCGATATTCGCTCTGTAATTCTCAGGGTTTATCCCTAGAGAAAAGGACGTGATTGAATCGGCATCAAACATTGGGAGTCTACTCCACACGGCACTGGCCATCTCAGTCACGCTAACTGTATATATAACATTTGTTTCTTCTTCAGTAACCAAATATTCAAGAGGAGTTGAAAAATTATTGGAGGTTTCTCCACTTATCTGGGTTACACCTTGTACAGTCACTACATCCCCGGCAGTAGTGGTAAAACGGGCCACTAGGTTATCTTCTTCCACTTGCTCGGGAAGTGCAATATTTATATTGGTTCCGGAAATAGCTTCAGCCGTATAATCTGCAAAAAGCACTTCTGGATTGTCTTGTTGATAAAATCCAAATGTTTCAATTCCGACCACAGCTGGTTCGGGTTCCACCACATCTGAATCGTCTGATGAACATGCCGAGAATGCCAAAAAAGCAAACATGGCTGGTAAAAATTTTAAGCTTTTTTTCATTTTGTAAAAATTTAAATTAATAGTTAAAGGTTAATACTAGGTTTATGAGGATTTATCTTCAGTCGCTTTGTCCGAAGGATAAAGAATAGCTTTAATCATAGGGGTGTTAAGGAAATATTCTTCCATTATCGCAGTTAAGTCCTCCTCCGAAACAGCTTGTACTTTTTCTTCGTAATCAGTAACGTATTCCCAGGTATCGATACCATCGAAAAAATGATCGCGAACGGCAGAAGTCCAATATGTATTTCGCTGTTTCAGCAGCTCATTAACTTTGATATAGTTGGTCTTGGTTTTCTCAAGATCCTCAGAGAAATCAAGTCGATTTTTGACAAGATCATGAATGATCTTTTCCGTTTCGGCAATTAATTCTTCAGCTCGTTCAGGGTCACAAACAAAACTGATAGTTTGTCGGCTTACGTGGGAAGGAGTGACAGTAGAACTTGCGGAAACACTAACCCCGTAAACTGCTCCCATCTCTTCCCGAAGATGCTTTAGCAATACGCTTTTCAACACGTCCTTGACCATTTTATTCTTCAGATCCAGTGCCTGTAAGTCTTTTATTGCGTCCTTCTGCTGAAAAATCATAGATACACTAGCTCTGGGACTTTCTCCGGTTCTTCTGATAAGTTCCACATCTTCCTCTATCGAAGGATGATTGTTTTTATACCGGTATTCCAAATCCTTCGCACCCGATGGAAGTCCTCCCAGATACTGGAGAATTAAAGGCTTTAAGCTATCAAGGGATTGATCACTAATGATACTAACCGTATAACCGTCAGCAGAACCAAAGAAATGTCGATAGGCTTTAATTAAAGCATCTTCATTCAGGTTTTCCTCCACATCTTCTGGTTGCATTTTCCTGGTGATATAATTTTCACCTAGTAGTAAATACTTGAGCTCTCTACCAAAAATTGCAGCCGCACTTGGATCTTCATCCTCCATGTTCCTAATGGAACGTTTTTTCACCTGCTCATACAGGTCAGAATCAACCCTGGGCTGTGTCCATTTGAGATACAGGAGCTGGAAAAGTTCTTCCTTATCTTTTACATCAGCGCTTGCATGGAATCCCGTCCTGGTTTTGTCCGCTAAAAGCACTGCTGAAGCACTACTGCCGGCAAGATATTTACTCAGTGCTTCTCTTGAAAATTCTCCATATCCGCTTAAGCTGATTATCGGTGCTGCAAAAGTTCCATTGATATAATCTGTAGAATCCATGGCGTATAAGCCACCCTTTTCTAAAACCACTTAGAATAATATTGTTTTTATCCAGATCTGTCTGCTTGTATACAATCCTTAAACCGTTCGATAATTCCAAAAGTTTAGCATCGATCTCCGGCAGATTCTTTTCCTTTAATATCTTACCCGCTTCAGGCAACGCGGACAGAAGATTCTCTGGTACAAAGACATCATTACTATACCGTTCTATCTGTTTTTCCTTAAAACGTCTGGACAAGGACAGAATATCAGCTTCACTTGGTAATTTATCTTTATCTTCTTCATTGGCTGTTAATAAAAAACGTGTGGCCTTAGGCAGGTTGTATTTATTAATGGCTTTAACAAAGGCTACTGAATCTAATTCGGGAAGATATTTTTCAAGAAGTCGTAATTCGTCTTCCTTTGAAACAATCTTGTTATTGTAAAAGAAATTTTGATTCATTTCCTGGATCATCAATCCCGGGGAAGGTTTTTCCTTTTTTGAAACTTCTTCCTCCATACTCTGAAGATAAGAGGTCTTTATATCTTCAATTTCGCCTGATGTAAAACCATATCGGTAGATTTGCTGAGTTTGCTCAAAAAATTGTTCAAGTCCTACCTGTATAGAATCGTTATCAAGTTCAACAGAAGAAATGTGAACTCCTTTGGCAGGTAAAAAATTACCTATACTAATGTTCGCTTCAATATATGCCGGATTTTTAAAAGACAAATTGCCGAATCGTTCCTTAATCAGACGGGTCAATAAATTACGAGTAAGATAATCCACGTAATCATTCTCGTTTTGAATGTCTCCAAAAGGAGGGATAAGTTGAATAACGTCGAGTTCTGTCTTTTTTGCCCACTCGTCAAGGTGAACAATTACTTCATCCTCTTTGAAATCCTCGATTTTAAAGTTCTTCAGATGGGGACGGGTTGTACCTTTACTGGAAAATTCCTTAATAATTAATTCTTCTACCACATTCGCATCTACATCACCGGCAATGGCTATGGCTATTAAAGAGGGGTCATACCATTTATCATAAAAATCCTTTAATTCCTGATGACTAAAGCTTCTTAAAACCGCCGTATCCCCTATCACTGTGCGGTCTGAGTAATGGGATTATTGAGAAGGGCTTTTAAAAATATCAGAGAAGATTCTCGCCTTGGGCTTTGCTTAGAAAGCCATTCTGCCAGCACTACTCCACGTTCCTTTTCTATTTCATCACCCTCTAAAAGTATTCCATCAGACCAGTCCGAGAGAATTGTGATAGTCGAATCAACAACAGATTGTTCTTGTGTTGGTATCTGTAGCTTATATATGGTTTCCCCATAACTGGTGTGTGCATTAAGATCGGCGCCAAATTTTACTCCTTTAGATTCCAGAAAGGTAATAAGTTCATTCTTTTCGAAGTTCTCTATTCCATTAAAGCCATATGCTCCAGAAAATGTGCCAGTCCTCGTTGTTGGTCGGTCTCCTGCAAGGAGCCCACCTTTAAAAACAGTTGGAAATGAGCCTCATTTTCCACTTTATCAGTGGGATAAATGTAATAAGTAAACCCATTGTTAAGGGTCTTTTGAACAGATTAGGATCAGTTTTAATTGTTGAGCAAAAACCTGAACCGTACTTAATAAATTGCTATAAAGCTAATAAATAAAATCTATACATTAATTATTGACTTTCGTTATTTTTAATTCGGTCTGGTAATTATCAGGTCCCGGAAGACCCGTAGAAATCCCAAGGTTATTCCCTTCAATAACGATTTTAAGACTGTTGTTTTTGGAAGGATCCACTTTTCGATCAAGCCAACGGATCTGAATAGGTCTTCGTAAATTCCAGGAGGGAAAACCAATGGATTTTCAGTGGTCAGTACCTTATAGTCTCTACCTTCCTGTAACCCATCCTCGGGAACCACCGAATAACTTACTTCAAGGATTGGTCAAGGGGTCTGGAGCTCAAAAAATATAATATGGTACTACATCTCTTCGGCTAGAATTAACCGAAATTTCAGTTGAGTCGTCAACCATAATATGCACAAATGGTTGGTCAAAAGGTGCTACTTCCTTTTTGAACAAGAGATCCCTACGGTGAGCAGGAAAAAAATCCCATAAATCTTATATGTTTTCATGATACTAGGTTTGGTCTTAATAATCCGGATTTTGGGTAATGTTATCGTTGGCATTTATTTCAGTTTCCGGAATCGGAAGGATAAACAATGGGCTGGGATATTCAATATAATTCACACTGGAATTTACGGATTCGTACCTCTGAAGATCCCTTCCATTACGGGTAAGATCAAACAATCGGTGCCCTTCAAAGCTAAATTCTCTAGCACTCTCTTCAATGATAAGATCCAGGAAGTTCTTCTTTATTGCTCACTTATCTCTACCCCCGATACCGGAATTGTAAGGCCGTGCTTTAATCGCCTCAAGATCTTGTGCTGCCTCGTCCAAGATTCCTAAATGGGCATTTGCCTCTGCTCTAACAAGATACATTTCCGAAGCCCGTAAGCACAAAAAGGTCAATCTGCCTTTCTTCTTCAGAAAGCCCGGTGATATAATATTTAAGAGTCGCATTATTCTCGTCATTGATAAGGTCCAAGCCGGATATCAGTGGAATCGGAAAACAGGTCAAGTAATTTTTCTGAGGCATATCCCGTGGGACCTGCAGGAGTGTAAAAATCGGCCACTGTTGATGCCTTTAGGTGATCCATTCAACCGAAAAATAGCTTCGGGCCCTTGAGAAACAGTCCTAAACATTTCCAAATATTCTTCCCCTTCTGCCAACGGGTGTTCTCGAACGCTAGGGATGCATAATCTTTTGCCAGTTCCCAGTTCTCCTGATACAGATAAACACGGGAAGCAAAGCTTCTGCAGCCTGCCTGGAAGCATGATAGCTATCCATCTTGGGGTATTGGGTAAAAATTTCTCCTGAAAGCATGAAGATCCTTAATGATCTGCTGGTAAACCTCTGCCACAGAACTCCGTGGAATATTGTCATCGGGTCCCGGAGTATAAAGCATCACGGGGATGCCGGGATGAGTGGCTCCATCCGAAAAATTATATGGCTGGGCATACAGTCCTAACCAAATCGAAATGAATAAGCGCCCTTAAGAAAAAGATGCCTCTGCCTTGATTCGGTTTCAATTCCCAGCTATCTTCCGGAAAGTCATTCAAAAGCACGGGCTGATATTCCAGGATGTTATTCACATTGGCAAGGGCTTCATAAGCGTCCCTCCATATATATCCAACTGCACCTATTTCCTCCTGGGGAGTCGACTGGTAATTAAACTGGGTATACATCTTAGTTTGTTCTCCGGAAGGAATCATATTGAACATGTCACCCGCTGCGTCTGGATATAAAATCACATTGGCATCGTAATAGTCATAAACTTTACTGTACGCTCCAGGCAAGGCAGCCCGAATTCCATCCATGTCCTTAAAAAATACCGGAATCGAACTCCTTCCTACTTCCTCTACCTCAAGAAATGGTTCACAGCTGCTTACAGCTCCCGTAAAAAATAGAATTGTTATTATTCTGAATATTTTCATCTTTATCTTTTTATTATTAAAATGAAACAGTTAAGGCAAGGGAAACTCCACTTTCCATTGGATAACCATACATATTGTTTTTATAAGAGTTGCGATTAGCCTTGTCATAAGGTGTCCACACTCCAAGGTTATCTCCAATTAAAGAGACTCTTACATCCTGTAGACCCAGTTCAACACTCTTTCGTGATCCAGTGTATAACTCAGGGCTACATGTTGGAGCTTTACATGGGTTTTGCTATACAGGTAATCGGGTTGAATGCATCACAGATTGAGTGCTAATACCCCAAAGTGGTTTAGGAGAAAGTGCAATATCTCCGGGATTTTGCCATCTGTCCAATTGATTCACGGATTGATTTTCACTCATAATGTTCAGATCCATCCGATGTGATATTTCTTCCGTAAGGAACTAAAAGCATAACCTCCAACAGTATAATTGGCCTGCACACGAAGACGGAAATTTTTATATTCCAAATCATTGGTCACACTCCCAAAAATATCTGGGGTGGAGCTTTTAGTAGCTACACGGTCCTGAACATTGTTATAATTACGAGTAATATTTCCATTGATGTCATACCAAAGCGGAGCACCATCTCTGGGATCTACTCCTGCCCATTTTACAAGATAATAAGTGTTGATATCCTTTACCTTCTTCCCACCTGGTATTATTAAAGTTCTTTGGAATATCATTATACAATTCAAGTATCTTATTTTCATTATGAGACCCAATAATATTAGTCGTCCATTTAAAATTTTCGGTTAAAATGTTACGAGTGGTTAAAACCATTTCAACACCTCTGTTCTCAATAGCGCCCATATTTCTCATTACCCTGGTAGTCCCGGTAGTTCTTGAAGCATCTAAATTACTTAAAAGATTAACGGTCTTATTTCGGTATACTTCTGTATCCAGATTGATTCGATTATTAAACAAGCCAAGTCTTAACCCAAGATTCGTCATATAGGTAGTTTCCCAGCTTAATGTAGGGTTCGGAGCAGTTGACATTCCGGCTCCCGGTTGATCCAGCATAGTTATAATTTTCACCTATTGAATAGATACCTTCAGCCTCCTGACGCCCAAGTCTTGAATTACCATTACTCCCATAACTTCCCTTCAAACTTAAATGACTAATAGTATTGCTGTTGAAGAAGTTTTCGTTATGGACGTTCCAGTCGACTCCAAGAGAGGCAAAATTTGCCCATCTAACGTCCTTTCCAAATCCGGAATTTCCGTCTTTCCGTACATTTATTTGAGCATTATATCGATTGTCATAACCATACTTTAGATTTCCAAGAAAACTTACTTTCCGGGTACTCCGCATCCCACTGCTTCCCTGGCGGTAAGTGGCATAACTTACTGCACGGATATTGTCATTAACAAAGCCTGATCCATAGGAACTAATAGTTCTGTTATCTCTTGAGGAAGCTTCGAAAGCCGCAAGAGCGTCTACTTCGTGTGCTTCCGAACTCTCGACTATAATTTAACCACTGAGCTGTAGTCCAGTTAAGAAATGAAGAATAAGACCAACGGGCCGTACCTCCTGGTTCCCCGGTAGTTGTTTTACCTGACCAGTTCTTCATTGAATTGTAAATATTTTCATCACTGCTCAGGTAATCCACCCCAAACCTTCCGGTATAAGTAAGCTCATCCAGTAGTTTATAGATCAGCCTGTAATTTCCTTGAAATGCAAAGGCGCGCTGGTCATAGTCGTTCTGCTCCCTTTCCGCAACTGCATTAAAATATCTTCTGTCTATCCAATTCGGCTCCCCATCTGGCCCAATTCCTTCGACCATTCGATAGTAAAGTCGATAACTTCCATCTTCATTGTACGGAGAGATTATCGGAATATTCTCGTAATACTCATGACCAGGTGTAAATAAACTATTGGTGTTATAGGAACCACCCAGGGTAAGTTGCATGGTCAACCTGTCGTTAAGGTGCAGGGTATTATTGGATCTCAATGTGTAACGTTCCTGATCATTTCCTATTAAGGTGCTTTCGTTAGTGTAGTACGACCCGGAAACATAAAAAGCAGCTTTCTCGGATCCTCCCGATGCGGATAAATTAACCTGCGTATTACTTCCCCTGTCATAAAAAACATCATACCAATCCACAGGGGTCTCACTATAATTATTCAGAGGATTGTCTGTAAAAGGAAACAGGCTCATAGGAAGACCTGCATTTTCATAGGATTCCCTGGCCAACATACGATATTCATCCCCATTCAATACTTTAAACCTCGTTTCTTCATTAATTTGAGTCGCTCCCACCTGAACCGTGGCAGTCAATCGCATTTTCCCGGCCTGTCCTTGTTTTGTCGTTATTAAAATAACTCCATTGGCACCATCAGCACCATATAAAGAGGTGGCCGAAGCATCCTTAAGAACAGTTATAGATTCTATATCTTCAGGATTCAGGTAAGAAAGAGGACTTACACTGGTTTGCATTCCGGCAATCATATTGGTCCTGTCACCAGTATAAAGAGGTGTACCGTCGAGGATCCAAAGAGGTTCATTGGAAGCGGACATAGAAGCCTCGCCACGAATAGTAACTGAATAACGTGGTCGGGAACTGCTGGCATCATCACTCTGTGGATTGAATTCTAACCCAGGTACGAGCCCTTCAAGTAACTGATCCACCCTTTGCGCCGGCATGTGTTCAATTGCGTCTGATTTTACTTCATATACACTGCTTACAAGATTCTCTTTCTTTTGTGCTGTACCATAAGAGCTTGTAACAACCACCTCCTCAAGTGCTTCAAGACTTTCCTGCATTACCACATTCAAAGTATTCTGCCCGTTTACAGAAACTTCTTTAGTTTCAAAACCTAAAAAGGAAAATATCAAAATTGCATCCTTGGAAACATCTGCGAAACTGTAATTACCATCAAAATCGGTTATGGTCCCTTTTCTGGTCCCCTTGATAAGAACTGTTGCTCCTATCACGGGTTCACCATTTTGGTTTCTCACTACTCCTTTTACAGGAAAATCTTCCTGATAAATGTTTTCAACTACTTTTTCCACCTTCCCTCCTTTGCCATTAAAAACTACAATCTGTTTGTCCAGGAGTCGGTACTCCAAATCCAGGTCTTTGAATAATTCCTTTAGAAGAACATCAATGGTCACATTGGTAACCTTGATGCTTTCTTGCTCTTCTGCCTTATCCAGAATATCTTCAGAAAAAACAAAAACATAATCCGAGGATCTTTCTATTTCTTTAATAATAGAATCGAGACTTGCATTTTCGAGATTAAAAGAAAAATTTTCTGTTTGAGCATATGCTTCCGAACCAATTCCTAACCCGAAGAAGAATGTGGCCAACACCTGTAGTACAATTTTTTTAGTCCTTTTTCTGAGATTTTCGTTTGTTACTGATCTTTCCATTATGGGGGATTACAATTACTGTTTTTACTTATTTGTAGTTGCTCTGAGTTTCGAATATTCGTACGAATACTTATTATTGGTCAGAAGTGAAAGGGTTGTAATTACGTTCTCCACGTCTTCAGATAAATATATTTTCCCACTGCCAACAATTTGATCGATTTCTTCCTCACCTTGACTATGGATCTTTATATTATAGTATCGCTCCAACAACAATATGGTTTCTTCTGTCGAAGCCTCCTTCAGTGTTAAATAACCTTCCTTCCAGGAAATGAAATCTGATGCGGTTACCGAAGATTTTTTCATGGTTCCGTTGGTTGAGACTACCATTTGATTGGGAGACATCAATATATTCTCACCCCGGTCATTATCGATCTTCACACTGCCTTCAACAAGCACTATCTTTTGCTGATCGTTCTCCTCGTATGCCTCTACATTGAACTCTGTTCCCAGGACTTCCACAGCAAGGGAACCAGTGTTTACTATAAAAGGATGATCCCTATCCTCGGCTACATCAAAATATGCCTCGCCAGAAATAAAAACCTCCCTTTTCATTCCAGTAACAAAACCGACGGGAAATTTTATCGAGGTACCCGCATTTAAATAAACCAGGGTACCGTCAGAAAGGCTTAATTCAAAACGTTTTCCGTAAGGCACGTTTATAGAGTTATAACGCAGGGAGGTGATTTCTTTCTCAGGAGCATAAACTAACCTTGTACCTTTTTGAACTCCCAAAATATTGCCTGTTTCATCGGCAAGCTGAAGTGAGTCAACTTTTAAAATTGTTTTCTGTCCGTTCTCAAATTCTATAGTCACATATTCCTTAGGTGGTACAAAAGGAGCCTGTTCTTGCTTAAAATATTCGCGAAGAAATAAACTGCCAATAAGTACGACCAAAACTGCGGCTGCAGCATAAAATTTGGTGGTTTTTCTGCCTAAAACTTTCTTTCGCTTGCGATTTCCGGAGTGAACCATAATATTCCTGTACAACCTGGCAGCAGACTTTTCATCTAGTTTTTCCTTCTCCTCAAGAATCTGTAATACCTCCTCTCCACTTGGAAGCATTTCTGAATCCATTTCCCCGCTTTCCTGAAAGAATCGCACAACCTCCTTCATTTCTTCCGGCGTACATTCCTTTCTTACATATTTCCTTAATAATCGACTGATATCTGAATCCATTTTCAATGGGTTTGTACATATTATACGTTTGGGTTCCCTTGTAGTACTAGTCTTCTTTAACCTTTTTTTAATTTTTATTAAAAAATCACAGGTAATTTACATGGCACCAATACTTTGGTGTCTATTATTTTTTTAAAAAAATTCAGAAATCCAGAACTTTTCTCCTTGAATTTATAGTGGTCGGACTGGAATATTGATCCCCTTAAAAATCACCTAAGGATTTAAGGTTTCAATATGCAGTTACGAAACTAATTTTGATATCTTTAGATAACA
The DNA here is from genome assembly GCA_963709775.1 of uncultured Flavobacteriaceae bacterium. Lineage (GTDB taxonomy): Bacteria > Bacteroidota > Bacteroidia > Flavobacteriales > Flavobacteriaceae > Salinimicrobium. The sequence goes on from CAVPXS010000007.1 coordinate 365,513, forward strand.
ATTGAAATTATAAGCCGTTTAGGAAAAATTGACTTATAAAAATGTGGATGCTAATTCAAAAAGAAAAATAAGAGAAAAGGTAAGATCAGTATGTAGTCGAAGATATTGTCTAAGGAACTGAAGAGCTTCACTCATCTGAGTTTTTACAGTACTTACCGAGATGCCCAGTTCAGAGCTTATGTCTTTATAACTCTTTCCTTCATTTCGGGACATTTCAAAAATAAGTCGTCGTTTAGGGGGGAGTTCCGCTATTGCTCTTTTTTTCAGGAGATCGTATTCCTGGTTTAACAATTCTTCAGGAACTTCCGTAGATTCTTTAATATAGAAAATCTCTTCCCGGAGTTTTCGATTATTGGAAGCCTTGCGAAGAAAATCAAATGAAAGATTTCTGGAAATTGTAAATAGATATGACCTTATACTTAATTCTGGATCAAGATCTTCTGCATTTAGCCATAACTTTAAAAAAACCTCTTGTACAACTTCCTCTGCAGAAGAATGCGACCTGACTAACGCTTTACTGTACGTAAAGATGTCATCCCTATACTTCTCATAGAGTTTCTCAAAAGCCTTTTCGTTACCTCTTTTGAGCTGCATTACAAGTAATTCGTTTCTTGTTGTTCTTTCACCATGCAGGATAAAATCCTTCTTTAAATACTCTTTAATAGATAAGTTTTTAACATCTATAACAGCAAAAATATGGCTTTAATCCAATTATCAAAATTAATATTGAAATTGAATTCAATTATCAGTCTGGATTGCAGAACGACAAACAAAGAACGATGCCTTTATAGAAGCCTTTGATGTGAAGCAACTAAATTCAAGTAATATTAGATCTATAGCTTCGTATGTTACCAAGTATGTAACAAAGAATGATGCAAAGTTTAAATGTCAGGTTTGGAATTATTCTAAGCGTGTTTCAGAGCTTTACACAGACTTTTACACTACTACAGAGTTCACGGCTCATTTTAAACGTTTAAACGCAGTTCTGAAAGAATTTGAGGTAAAAAATCACAGGGAACAGCCATTTCTAAAAATAAAAATGATTGATCTAAATAGAAAAACCTTACCGCTTTATAAAAGATTAGATGAAAAAAACAAAAAGATACATTTATGAAAATAAGATTACCAAAACATTACAGCAACCTAATTAGATATAATTATAATTTTAAAAAATGGAGCTTGAAATAATAAGCTCTAGTTTAGTATATACTATACACCCTAAAAATCAGACAGTGCTATCTGTTAATTTAATTTTCCTTCCTTCTTCATCATAGTAAAATTCTAGACCATCTGTAAAATAAATTCTCCTACCATCCTCATTATAATATGTTTTCGGATAAAATATATCCTCAAGAAATTCATAATCCATTAAATCTAAATATATAGAGTTGTATTCTTCATTGATTACGGGTTTAGCTCGTCTTTCAGAAACTCTTCTAGGATTTTCACTTATGTCGAAAAATATTACTTGTTCATTTCCTTTAAAATCAAAATATGATAGTTCAAGAAAAGTCTGTATGAAGTAGTTGCCCATCTCTACATCTTTTTTATACTTTTTTTCAAAGTAACTCTTCATGGAATTTTTAGAAGCTAAAAATAGGGAATCATTTTCTCCAACTAAATCTAATTCTATTTCACTAGACACATCAGGATTTGGAATGTATCTGAAATTATCATATATGACTAAATCTTCTGGTAAATTAAAGAGATAGGTACCGGAAATTGAATCCTTTATCGTATAAGTGTAATTTAATTTAGAACCAATGGCTAATTCGAGGTTCGTATACCTGAAAGAATCGAATTAATAAGAATATTTCCATTGTCAAGCTTACTAATAGTAAAATTAGGTTGAGTAATTAACTCGCTATTTTCTACTTGTGCTTTAGAAATTGTATTTGCTTGTATCGCAATAAATATCACTGAAAGGGAAGCTGCAATTTCAAAAAAAATCTTATTGTTATTTAACCGTTTTCTTACTGACCTAAATTCTTTTTTCATAAATTTTTATTGTTATAATCCGTTTGATATGGTTGTCTATGTTAATTTGCAACAAGATATATTTCTTTTTTGGAATGTCTCTTTACCAAGGTATAAAGGCTGTAAAATAAGAGATTCAAAAGAGGAGGAATAATTATTTTGTTCGTCCCCTCATTCGTCCCCTGAATAAAAAAAGCCCTACAAACGTACTGTTTATAGGGCTTTACAAGCATTAAAAGTGGTCCCACCTGGACTCGAACCAGGGACCACCTGATTATGAGTCAGGTGCTCTAACCAGCTGAGCTATAGGACCGTTTGGTGCTCTAACCTCCAGATAATTATCAGGAGAGCTACAGGACCGGCTCATTGGTGTTATGAGAGCGCAAATTTAGATAAAAATGGCTATTGAACAAATATTTCTTATTTAAATAATCCACTTCTTCCGTTTATCTATGGAGCACGATATTCAAACCTGTAGAATATAAGTGTTTGCCATTATGCAATCTTTCATTTCCAAAAAATACATAGAAAACGTGAGTCAGGTGCTCTAACCTCCCGATAGCTATCGGGAGAGCTATAGGACCGGGTGATCAATAAAGTTTTGACCACTACCTAACAAGCATTTCAAAAATATATTTTTTGCAAGGCTATAAATCCTCCCACACCGCATCTCCAATGGGGATGGTCTCCTCCTCATTCTTGATCTCTTCACATAATTCCACCAGCACTCCGTTGGCCGATTTAGGATGTAGGAAAGCCACCAGCTTATTGTCGGCTCCCTTTTTTGCACGTTTGGAAATAAGTTCAAATCCCTCTTCTTTGAGGCGCTTCATTTCGGCTTTGATATCGTCTACTTCAAAAGCAATGTGGTGAATACCTTCGCCTCTTTTGGCAAGGAATTTTGCAATGGCACTATCTTCCGAAGTGGCCGCAAGCAATTCGATCTTACTGTCCCCGGTTTTAAAGAAAGAGGTTTCCACCCCTTCACTTTTTACTTTTTCACTCTTGTAACTTTCGGTTTGCAGCAGTTTGGCGTATAATTCATTTGCCGCTTCCAGGTCTTTGACTGCAATGCCAATGTGTTCTATCTTTTTCATCATCAAATATTCGATTGTTTTTTAAATTAAATTTCCGGGGCCACAGTGCAGCTCCGGAAATTTCAAGGTTTAAAGATAAAAACTCGAAAACGTTTAGGAGCAAAACCAAAAGCTATTAACGTAGATTTTAAGATTTGAGCGCTAAATGTTCTACTTTTGTACCATGGAAACTAACAGACAGAAAAAAATAGGAGGCGTATTACAGAAGGATCTGGCCGATGTATTACAGTCTCATTTGAGGGATGCGGGAAGAACAGGAATTTTGATCTCTGTTTCAAAAGTAAAAGTGACTACAGATCTTTCGCAGGCAAAAGCCTACCTAAGCATCTTTCCCGCGAAAAATGGACAGGATATCTTAAAGGAGCTTAACCTGCTTAAGCCCACGATAAAACATGAGCTGGCCCAGCGCACCAAAAACCAGTTGCGAAGAATGCCCAACCTGGATTTTTATATCGATGATTCCCTTGATTATATTGAGAACATCGAAAAATCCATTAAAGGTGAAGACAATCCAATTGAACAGCCCGATTTGCTCTCGAAGCGGAAAAAATCTTAAGGCTTGAAATTCCCCTTTTACATAGCCCGCAGGTATTTGTTCTCCAAAAGCAGCAACAATGCCATCAATATCATCACCATCATTGCGGCGCTGGGGGTTTTTGCTGGAGCCTTTGCTCTATTTATCGTGCTTTCGGGCTTTACCGGGCTCAAGGATTTCAGCCTTTCCTTTTCAAATGAATATGATCCCGATCTAAAGGTGCTTCCGGCAACGGGAAAGACTTTTAATTTTTCTGCGGAAGAAAATCAGAAGCTGAAAAATATTGAAGGAATTTCCGTTTTTTCAGAAGTAATCGAAGAACGTGTTTTCCTTGATTTTAGATCGAAGAATAAAACCGCCTATATCAAAGGCGTGGATGAGAATTTCCTGAAGGTGAACAAACTCGACAGCGCTGTTGGGATGGGCGGCTGGTTTCATCCCGAGGAAGCCCAGGTGGTCATTGGAAATACAATTTCCCACGAGCTTAACCTTGGCACTTTCGATTACATGAGCCTGCTGGAGATCATGGTTCCCCGCCCGGGAAAAGGGCAGATCCTCGATCCCACCCAGGCCTTTAATTCCAAGAGAACAGTAGTTTCGGGCATTTACAGCATCAATGAAGAACTGGATGGTAAATATGTTTTTGCTTCTATTGGATTTGCAAGGGATCTGCTTAACCTTAAACCCGATGAGATCACCGGTCTTGAATTAAAACTGAAACCGGGTGCCGATCCCGAAACGGTAAAATCTGCCGTACAATCGGTCATTAAAGAAGAGGTGGAAATAAAGAACAGGGCACAACTCAATGACGCCCTGTACAAAATGTTGAATACCGAGAACCTCGCTGTATACCTCATCTTCACGCTGGTCCTTATCATTGCCCTTTTTAATGTTGTGGGTTCCATCATCATGGTCATCCTTGACAAACGGGACAATATTAAAACCCTTCACAGCTTGGGCGCTACCCCGGGACAGATCAAGAATATCTTTTTTGCACAGGGGGTTTTTATGACCCTGCTGGGTGGAAGTGTAGGTTTGTTGTTTTCTATTGCGCTGGTCTATTTACAGCTGCAGTATGACCTGGTAATGATCACTCCTACCCTGCCTTATCCTGTAGCGATCACCTGGCAGAATATTGCCGTTGTTTTGGTGACGATCTCTACCCTGGGAACTATTGCCTCTTATATCGCGGCGAGCCGAAGCAAAAAAGCCCTTAGGGCATAATGACTTTGCTGAAAAGCCACCTCCCCTAAGAGCTCCAAAAAATGCAATTTTTAGAACTTCATGGCAAATCCCAGTCCAAAACTTATGTACTGCAGGTCCAAGTCGGCCTCAATTTGACCAAAGTCTGCTGTAGCCGAAAGCGACCTGTAGATCACCTGTGGCCTTAGATCAAAGTTGTTTCCCAGGTCGAACACCAGGCCGCCCGTGATCTCAAATCCCAGTTCGTGACCGGAATCTGCTGTAATATCTCCCGAAGAATCTTCGACTTCAAAGTGTTTATAGATCCCGCCTACGCCAACGAGGTATGACATTGAATTTTTTATGGGATGAATGTATTTTAATCCGAAGGAATATCCGGTTTCATCAATTTCAAGATCTCCAATCTCGTTTTCATCGTCTACTCCAAAATTGTTCCAGCCCCACCCTGCATATACACCAAGGTGTTCCATAAAATTATACGACAACATGGCTTCAAATCCATAGCCTGTTTTAAGATCAATAAGATCTGGCTGCTGAGTAGGGAAATTCACTTGTGGTCGCACTTCGACAGCCCACTTTTCCTGTGCGGTCATTTGAAAGGACCACAGCCCCAGGAAGACTAATAACATGACAGATTTTTTCATGACCTGCTTTTTTTAAGTAAAGGGGGAAGAATTGCCTGTGAGGATCCTCAAAAGACAATAGATCCCACTTTAAAGGTTTAGCATTAAGGAACAAAGCTACAACCTACGGAAGGCTTTTATCATGACATTTGTCAACTGGAACTAATAAAATGTACAGGTAATACCTTGTTTTTCAGGAGAAAAATCAGCAGAAAGCCTGAAACCATTAGGATGGTGACCTTAAAAAAATAAACAGGTAAAAAATGCCTTTTTTAAAATCTTAGTTGATCCAGATCTTAAACAAACTGGTAGCCGGAAAATTCCTTTTCCACCTCATCAAAGGCAGCAAAGACATCGGCAGCATCATCGCTGGTCACCATCTTTTGCCGGTACTCCTTAAAATGAGGAATTCCTTTAAAGTAGTTGGTGTAATGCCTCCTGGTTTCAAAAACCCCCAGCTTCTCGCCTTTCCAGTCGATAGCCATTTGCAGGTGACGGCGGGCAGCGTCCAGGCGCTCTTCCATAGTGGGAGGGGCAAGATGCTCTCCTGTTTGGAAGAAATGCTTCACTTCTTTGAAGAACCATGGATAACCAATGCTGGCGCGACCTATCATCGCTCCGTCAAGACCATACCTGTCACGCATCTCCACAGCTCTCTCGGGCGTGTCTACGTCCCCGTTTCCGAAAATTGGGATATGCATTCGCGGATTGTTCCTAACCTCGGCAATTGGCGCCCAGTTAGCTTCTCCTTTATACATCTGTACCCTGGTGCGGCCATGAATGGAAATAGCACTTGCTCCTACATCCTGTAACCTTTCGGCTACTTCTACAATTTTGATGGAATCCTGGTCCCAACCCAGGCGGGTTTTGACAGTTATAGGTAAATTCGTATGCTTTACCATGGCTTCGGTAAGGGAAACCATTAACGGAATATCTTTTAGGATCCCCGCGCCTGCCCCTTTGGAAACGACCTTTTTGACAGGACAGCCAAAGTTGATATCAATAATATCCGGGCCAGATTTCTCCACGATCTCTACAGATTGCAGCATGGATTCCAGGTTGGCTCCAAAGATCTGGATCCCCACCGGTCTCTCCTTTTCGTAGATATCAAGTTTCATGACGCTTTTTGCAGCATCGCGAATAAGTCCTTCACTGGAAATGAATTCGGTATAAACCACATCGGCGCCCTGTTCCTTGCACAATGCACGAAACGGGGGATCACTCACATCTTCCATTGGTGCTAACAACAATGGAAATTCTCCTACATCTATGTTTCCTATTTTGGCCAAAGCAACTGTTTTTCAGGCTGCAAAAATAATGAAATTAATTCAGTTCGGGGAAGTGGTAAATTCAAAGCCGGGTTAATGAAAAATTTTACATCATGTTGCTCTGGAAAGGAGCCGGAATGAAACTTATAAAGAAAAAGACAGATTTTTAGAACTTATACCTGTATGACAGGTTTGCTGTAAACTGGTAACCCTTCTCCTTCCTGGGAAGATCTTCGTAGAGTATTCCGCCGCTAACGGAGATAATATGATGGAGCCCAAAAGATTTATTGATCCCCGCAGAGAAATATGCTGCCTCCAAAGTAGGGTTCTCCTGTGCAAGAGTATATAGCGTTGTTTCATCGGGAGAAATTCCGCTGCCTAACCTGCCAAAAATGTAGTTTTCTGAGGTGCTTATATAATACCTTACATTGAACTGGTAATTTTGAACCAGTTCCTCAAACCTTTGTGGCCCTACAAAAGCCCTGGCATTCAAATAAAATTTCCCGGTATAAGCGGTTAAACCCGCTATGGCAGTTAAATAGCCGTTATCATTGTAAAATAAGCTTCTAAAACCTGCTTCAGCTTCAAAGGAAGAGGCAAAATTGTAGAAAATGGAAGCACTGGTTCTATAATCGGGAAATATGCTTCCGTTAGATACACCTACATTGGCGAATGCGTATAATTTATCTGAAAAAACAGGATAAGCTTCAACTTCATAAAGATTGCCACTGCTATGGGACCTATCTGAATAAGTTAGCCTTCCTATGACGGCCATGCCGGAAAAGTTATGTTGGTATTCTGCGCTCAGGGAATACCACGGATTGTTTCGGGAATATTCTTCACTAAAAGAAATGTACTGGCCTGTTACCTGCACCGCATTCTTCACGGTAAGGTTCATGATTTGATTTAAATCGTAGAGCTGGCCTCCGCTTAGAGATGTTGTTCTATAGAGTTCCAGTGCAATTTTTCTGGCTTCCTCCGGCCTTTCTAAAAGTAGCAGGAATTGGGCCCTGGCAATTTCCAGTTCGGTATCTCCAGGATAGATTTCCAACAAATAATCCACAAATTCAAGTGCTTCTAAAGGGGTTAATTGATAAAGGCGTTGGATGGAAAGCAATTTTACACCTTCGTACTGTCGGGGCTTTACTTAGTAAATATTTCAAATCTACATCAGACTGTTCAAATTGCTGCAGGGCGTATTTATTTCGCACCTGCAGTACTCTTATATCATGATAATCTGGTGCCAGGTCAAGGCCGGTGGAGGTGAGTTCAAGGGATTTACTGTAGTTGCCGTCCCGGTATTCCTGTAATGCCTCCCGGAATAACTCATCAACATCAACTTCCTGGCAGAATCCTGAAAATTGACTAAGTAACATCAGTAGAAAAATTAGGGGCTTTTTCATCATTTCGTAGTAGGCATTATTCTTAAAAATCTATAGTAAGGATTACGGTCAAAATAATTTTATCCGGGAGGTTTCTCAAATCCTTTACGGGTCATCTCACCCCAACCTTTATTACCTGTGATTTTTTCCCAGTTTCCTTTTAGAGCAGCATAAACTGTAAAGGGATGAAAGAAGATGGGTTCAAGAAGGGCAACCAAAGTTAGTTTCAAAAGATCTTCGAGCCGTTGGTATTTTTTGAAAGTGGCTTCTTCTGTGTAAAGTGCGATCATGGAAAACATTATTGCAAAGGAATACACAAAGAAAAGGAAGAGAAAAAAATACTTCCAGCTAATGAATCCAAGAATAACCAGCAAAAAGGTTATTAAAAGTCCCAGCAATTCTATAATAGGAGCGTAATATTCGAAAAATAGCCAGTATGGATAACTCAACATTCCAAGGGTTTTATATTTGGGATTGAAGAGCATTTTGCGATGGGTGTAAGAGTGTTTCTATAGTACCTCTCATCCACCTGCTACGTTGCTTTCTTAGGATAGAATACGATTCTGGCGCCTCAGTCCAGCAAAGGGGATCGGGGATATACTGCACGGCATAAGGCTCTTTCTGCTCAATCATGTACCGGCGCATTCGCACTATCAATTCCATGTCTTCGCCTACCGTATTGGTATCATAACCTCCACAACGCAGCGCAATCTCCTTGTCAAACATTCCAAAAGCACCGCTAATGATGAGCAGTCCGTCCAACTTACTCCAGGCCATTCTTCCCAAAATGAAAGCGCGGAGGTATTCGATCACCTGTATCCTGGCCAGAAAATTTTGAGGTGCTCTCACCTCCACCAGTTTACCCGACCTTATGATACAGGAATTTGCGATACGCACTACACCGCCTGTCGCAATTATCCTTTTACCTGATGCTTCCAGGTATGGCTTCGCCAGTTTTAGAAGCACATCCTTATCCATGATACAATCCACATCTATACACACGAGGTATGGATTTTCGGAAACATTCATTCCGGCGTTGAGAGCATCGGCCTTTCCCCCATTCATTTTGTCCACCACTATAAGTTTGGAAAAAGCCTTATTTGAAGATCTGTAGATCCCTCTTACATCTTTGGTAGAAATCTTTTGTTTGTAAGACGGTATCTGATTTTACAAGCTCAAAAGCCGCTGTGAGAATTGCAATAGAATCATCTTTACTCCCATCGTTCACCACTATGACGTCAAAATTGTTGTAATTGATCGCAAGGAGTGACCTAACGTTTTCTACTATGGTTTTACCTTCGTTGTACGCGGGGGCAATGAGAGAAACTCTTGGAGCACTGTCCAGGGCAAGCAGGGCCTTGTAATTGACAAACCGGTTTTGCCTTAGGTAAGCTTTTAATGAGAATCCCGAGATCACTGCCAGGATCACATAAGATGTCATGACGAATACTGCAAACACCAGGATAAGGTAGTTGAAGAGGAAAATTAGGGTGTCTAAAAAAGCAATTCCTGTCATATTATATCACGAATTCGGTATTTTTAAGTACCTGGGCGATCTCCAGTCTTAATTTTTTATTCTTTGTTTCCTGATAAAACCTGGAGAGTACATCATAATATTCCGCTTTTTTGTAATAGTTGATAAGACGCACTGCCAAAAGAACAATAGTTGTATTCTTACTCTCGAGCATCACGTCCAGGTTGGCGGGTGCAGGAATTCTGTGTTTTTTTACTGTATAAAGGATATTACTTTGTATCCAGTCATTGAGCTTTAATCCACTCTTCTTAAACTTCATGATCTCCTCTATTCCGCCCATTTTGATCAATGCCAGTAAAACTTCGGTTTTTACCAGCTCATGAGGATGAATTATACGTGATGCTATGCGGCTATAAGAAGCAGCATGATTAAGCGTGGAAAGATCCCGTACCCCTTCTACTATATGCGGCCAGCTATTGGATTCCAGTTTTGCCATGGAGTATTTCACAAGGCCGCTTGCTTCAAAAAAGTATTCCAACCTTTTGCTGTAATTGCCGCTATAGTTATCATGCAAGGCAATAAGGGCTCTAATGGCCACTCTTTGGAATAGAGGCTGCTCTTTTGCTTCAACAAATCCTGAATGCTTTAAAACCTCTTCCAAACTCTGCTCCTCAAAAAGGTATTTAAAGAGTATGTTCTCTATTACTGCCTGGTACTTCTTCTTTCTACGTTCCTCTTCAAGTCTTCTTATTCTTTTTACAAAAGTTGTGACAAAGAAGATCACAGCCGTAGCAAAAACTGCGACGGCTACCCATAAAACGAACAGTTCCATTGCAGGGAAAAAGGAAGCTTCAATTGCCAGATAATTCCTCAAGATCCTGACTAACTTATCATTAATTTGTTGATCCTTTTAAGCAGTACAGGAGGACTAAAGGGTTTGGTTACAAATTCATCTGCTCCCATGTCAAAAACTTCAAGTTCTGTAGCTTCGACTCCAGATGAGGTGAGGACAATTACCGGGATCTCTCTTCCCGGGAGTGCTTTTACAGCCTGGAGCACCTGCATACCCCCTGCAAAAGGCAGATTGAGGTCTGTAATTACAAGGTCTATATTATTTTCGGGAGTTTCAGTATAGGCTATGGCATCACTTCCATTGTCAAAAGCCTTTACCTTGAATCGGTTGGATTGCAGATAAAAAACAAGTGATTTCTGCAGCATTTCATCATCTTCCACGAGTAGGATATTCATTCTTGGGGGTTTAATTTTTCAAAATAGTAAAAATTTCGCTCAATTGTTTTTTAAGAGCCCGTAAGTGCTTTTTAGTTTCGACAGGATCTGAGACTTCTTCCAGCTGTTGCAGCAGATCGAGATCTGCACCAATAATGCCAAAGGAACTCTTTAGCTGGTGTGCCACGGAATTAATCTTTCTTAATTCCTGCTGCTCAAAATAAAGCTGCATTTGCTTCATAGACTTTTCTGAATTCTCTAAGAAGAGGCTGATCATTTCCTGCTGAAATTCCACATTCCCGTCGGACATTTCTTCAAGATGTTTAAGGGACACTGCTGCTTTATAACCATTGAACCGCCTCACAGAAAATTTCTCCTGCCTGTACTTATTGATCCAGCGGTTGATCATCTCAAAAAGCTCTTCTCTTTTAAACGGCTTAGATAAATAGTCATTCATTCCCTCCTGCAAACACTTTTCTCTTTCAATGTTGAGAAAATTGGCTGTAAGGGCCACCACAGGTACAGGAGAATTTAATTCATGCCGAATGATGCGGGTAGTTTCTCTACCATCCTGTTGTGGCATTTGAAGATCCATTAAAACAAGGTCGTATTCATTTTTCTTAAAAAGCTCAATACCGGCCACGCCATTACCTGCTATATCCACCGTGAACTTTTTCTCTTTCAAAATAGCTTCTATCAACCGTTGGTTCAATTCGTTGTCTTCGCAAAGCAGAATTCTTCCGGTGGTAAATATTACTTTATCTTCTTCTAAAGCAGGCTCTTGATCTTCGGGCTTTGTTCCCGCAGGATAGGGAATTGAAAAAGTGAATTTTGTTCCTTCTCCTATCTTACTCTCTACCTCCATCGTTCCATTTTGCCGCTCTACCAGCTGTCTCGAAATATTTAACCCCAGGCCTGTACCTCCAAAAGTTCTGGAAATACTTTCATCTGCCTGGGAAAACCTTTGAAAGATTTTCTCGAGTTTATCCTCTTCGATCCCTATTCCCGTATCTGTCACGGTGAATTTTATCAAATGTTGGTCGACCTGCATCTCCACGAAGTCTATCTCCAGCTCCACTTTACCTTTGTGGGTGAATTTTAAAGCGTTCCCAAGAAGATTAAGTAAAACCTGGGAAAGACGGTTGCTGTCTCCCAAAAGATATTCGGGCACACCAGAGGAGATGGAATAAGTAAGTTTAAGCTGCTTTTGCTTGGCATTTAAATGCAGGATAGAAAACACATTTTCCACCACCTGCTTAAGTCTAAAGTTTGCCGCGTGCATTTGAATAATACCCGCTTCGATCTTTGACAGGTCCAGAATGTCATTGATGATAAACATCAAATTATCCCCGGCAGTTTTGACCGATTTTAGGTAGCTTATTTTTTGGCGATCTCTTTCCTGCTCCAGTAAAAGTTCTGTAAATCCAAGCACGGCATGTATGGGAGTCCTAATTTCATGACTCACATTTGCAATAAAACTATCCTTTTGATGGTTCAGGGATTCGGCAGCTTCTTTTGCTACCTGCATTGCTTTTTCGGCGGCTATTTCCAGGGTGATATCCTGGGAGATTTGAAGCACCTTATCGATCTTTCCGTCGGGAGATCTTACAGGGTTGTAAGTGGCCTGCATCCAAACCTCATCTCCATTCTTTCTGATTCTTTTGAACCTTCCGGCTTTGAAATCTCCATTTTCAAGCGCCTGCCAGAATTTTACATTTTTGGCCTTATCCTTAGAATCTACAAAGTCGGAATGATGCATTTTCACAAGCTCTTCCTCTCTATAACCTATAAAGCTTCTGAAGATGGTATTGGTGGAAAGTACATGACCTTCCGGAGAGAATTCCACTACACTGTTAGATCTCTTTATGGAATCAAGTAAATGCTGATATTCATTCTCCTTCAGAAAAAGCTTTTCTTCGGCTTCTTTTATTTTGTTGTTAAGAATTAGCTCGAGCTCTTCGGTAAGTATTCGATTCCTCTTTCTTGCTTCCAGAAGTGCCATTACCTGTTTTGACAATAGCTTTAAAGATTTCTTTTGAGAGCTGGAAAGCTGTCGGGGCTTGGTATCGGCCACGCACACGGTACCAATATTGTAACCGTTGGGCGCCTGCAGGGAAATACCTGCATAAAATCTTATTCCATTTTCTGTATTAACATGCGGATTGTCCTTTACCCGCTCATCATGGAGTGCATCTGTGATCTCCAGGATCTCATTCTGCAAAAGGGTGTACTGGCAAATGGTCTCATTCTTTGGAAGGTCGGAGAATTCCATTCCTACTTTGGCCTTATACCATTGGCGGTTTTCATCAAGCATTGAGATAATAGCCACCGGCACCTCGCAAATAGCAGAAATTAAGTGCACAAGGTCTTCAAATTCCTGTTCGGGTTTAGAGTCAAGAATCCCGTAGGATAAAAGGGTTTGGATTCTTTCGATCTCCTGGGAAGGGGTAAAATTATTCACGCGCCAAATGTATAATTTTTATAAAATCTGTAAAGGACCACTTAGTTAAAGTGTATGGCGAAAAGAGAAAGAAATCTGGAATTTAGCTGCTTCAATTTTGGTGCTCAAAAATTCCTGATCACCGATCACTGATCACTGAACACTAAACTGCCTACATCTCACTGCGGCACTGCCTACTAAACTACAACCTATCCCTCTCCGCTGCCTCAATAGCCCTCTGGTTATCGCTTAGCCTGAAGTTTCCAAAGTTGTATTTAAATCCTACACGCACGTAACGGGTTTCGGGCTGTGGAAAGTAGCCGTTATCCTGATTGAGATATCGTGACCTTAACCAGGTGTTGGTTTCGTCCAGAAGGTCTTCCACATTCACACTTACCTCTGCACGATTGTTCCACAAGGTTTTTCGAAGACCCAGGGAAAGTGTGGTCATGGGATCCATTATATAAGATCCGGTTAGCCATTTGGAAATATAAGTAATGCTGGTTTCGGCAGTTAAAGTTCCATCTTTGGAAACGGTGAAGTTGTTACTGAGACTTGCATAAATCGCATCAATATCCAGGGTCACGGGAACATCACCACTTTCTATTGCTAAAAATGTTCGTTCTTCATGAAAAAGAGAAACATAAGCATATGCATACCACCAGTTGGTCACAGATCGACCATGAACCAAGTCAAGGCCGTAAGACTTGCTGTCCATTAAATTCATGCTCACTCTGCGAATTAACCTTTGCTGATTATCCTGAAAACTCAAGGTTTGTGGAGTTTCTCCGCTATCCCTGTAATAAACATCAAAGAAATATTCATTTTTGAGTGCATAGCTCAGGGTAAAATTATTGCTAATTGACGCCTCAAGTTTTGGATTACCCGAGTTAAAATCAAATTCTGTAAGATAATACCTAAACGGGTTCAGGCTTTCATATCTGGGCCGCTGGATCCTTCGGCTATAGTCAAAGCTAAGACTGTGATTGTTGTTGAAATTGTGCTGCAGGTAAAAAGTTGGAAACAGCTCGAAATATTCGCGACTGTTTGCTTGTTCCATAGATCTTGATTCTCCGGTACGATCGGTATATTCCCCTCTTAACCCTCCTTTGACACTCCATCTTTCCCAGTCCTTTGCAAGTGAAATGTAAGCCGCATAGATGCTTTCATCGTAGAGGAAATTGTCTGACTGTTGCCGGTTATAAGTCTGCCCCCCCGTGTCCGGGTTTATTTGAAAATAATCTATTCCGTTTTCAGAATTTATAAAAGAACCTTTTAATCCGGTCTCAAAGCTGGTGCTTCCAATAGGAGTGTTGTAATCGATCTGTCCTGTAAAAATATCTATGCCTTGCTGTGCAAAAGTTGAAAACAAATTCTCCCGGTCTGGAACTGTAAGCTCTTCTATGGTAGTAGCTACCAGTTGGTCCCTGTCCTGATCAAAACGAGTGTAATGTCCCCTGACTGAGATCTGAGCCCCGGGTTTTTCAAGTTTGCGCCTGTATTCAAGATCAACAGCGAAATTAAAAAGATCTTCTTTGAGTTCACTGTCAGTAATTAAATTCCTTACCTCAATTCCGCTGTCAAATACATTGGTAAATACATTATTATCAAAATTTTCATTTGGCGAAAAAGTAGCGCTGGTAGAGAAATTCAGAATGTTATTATCGTTAAAGTTATAGTCGATAAGTACGTTTGCATTGTGGGCATTAGATCGGGTTGTTCTTTCAAAATCTGTTTCCCAGCGCGTTAGAATATTATCATCCCCATCCCTGAAATTTATATAGCTGTCATCCTCCTTGAATTCCTTTCTGGGAGAATACGTATAATTTCCAAAAATATTCAACTTATCCGTTTTGTAGTAGTGGCTGGTCCCTACCTGGAATTTTGGGTAAACTGCCTGCGTCCAAGCCCCATTGATATTCCCTTTATAACCAGGTGCAATACTTTTTGAGGTAATAATATTAAGAATAGCTCCCCCTTCGGCATCGTAGCGGGCCGGAGGTGTGGTAATGACCTCAACAGATTTTATATTTTCTGCGGAATAATTCTCAAGAAGTGTTTGTAATTCTGAAGCCGAAAGCTGCACCTTTCTATCATTGATATAAACCTGTACGCCCTGATTCCTTACCATTAAAGAATTTCCTGAAAGGATCACTCCCGGGGTCTTTTTAAGAATATCCCATGAACTTCCTGTGGAGAGCGTGGTATTTTCAACGCTGAAGACCAGACGGTCAACCTCTCTTTTTACTGATGGATTTCTGTAATTGATGGAAACCTCATTAAGGGTGGCTGTATCTTCCTTTAATAAAAGATCGCTCAATTTGCGATCTTTTTGGATACCTCTATCTTTCGAAGCAGGTCTTGAAAACCCACAAAGCTTACTTTAAGCAGGTAATCATTTTCCTCAATATTGCTTAAAAGAAATTCCCCATTTTCCGAAGAGACAGCTCCTTTATAAACACTGGTAGAATCCTCTGCATTGAGGAGAATAACATTGGCAAAGGCTACCGGCTGGCGGCCAGGATCCAGTACACGGCCTTCAACCGAATGTTGGGAAAAACCTGAAAAAGAACAAAAAAATAAGAACAGTAACTGGGGGAGGCGGTATATTTTAAGCATGCAGGTTAGTTGGTTAGCGCTTGATAAGATTAAGAAAATCAAACAAATATAGTATTTCTCCTACAAGAACAAAAGATTTTAACCTCTGCTGCTGCACAAGCTGCAAAATAAAACGATGTATTTTCATCATTCTTGAATTTGAGATTTCATCATCATGTAATAAAATTTATTCCTTCACTCTTTAAAAGACTCAAGAGCATCATAAAGTACCTGCTGCACCTGCGTGCGGGTATTAAGCTTTGAAAGACGATTATTGTCACGGGAAGGATAGACCCTGTTGGAAAGAAAAATGTAGAGGAGATTGTATTGGGGATCCACCCAGACTAGCGTACCTGTAAAGCCGGCGTGGCCAAAACTTTCTTTTGAGGCATCCCTGGCCGTATTGTTACTAACTCCTTTGTATTCCAGGTTAGGCTTGTCAAAACCCAGGGCCCGGCGGTTGTCATTTTCCGGGAAATTGAGTGCGGGTAAATTCAGCCAGCGTCTCTTCTTCTAAATATCGACGGTCACCGTATTCACCACCATTGAGGAACATTTGTAAAAGCTTGGCCAGGTCATTGGCATTGGAAAAAAGACCTGCATGACCGGAGATCCCTCCAAGCAATATTGCACCTTCATCGTGCACATTGCCATGGATCAATTTATTCCTGAAAAAAAAATCATTTTCTGTAGGCACGATATCGGCGGTAGAAAATGATTCTGCAGGATTGAACATAAGGCTGGTAGCACCCAAAGGATCATAGAATTCCTCCTGTAAATACCGGTCAAAGCGTTCCCCTGTTATGTTCTGCACGATCCAGGGAGCGAGAATAAAAAAGAAATCGGAATACACATATTCCTTCTTATCCCTTAGCGGCGATTTCCTTATCGCCTTCCTCACTTTTTTGTGATAATTGTGGTGCAGGTACATATTCTCTGCGATCTTAATAGGATATCGTGCTGAGGAATCTTTCTTAACTGTCCACCACTTAAAACTGCCATTTTTGCGATACATTTTCTTCCAAAAGGGTATCCACGGCTGAAAACCCGCCTGGTGCGCCAGAATATCCCGATAAGGAATATCTTTTTTATTCGATCTTCTGAAATCTTTTAAATGGTCGGCCAGCGTCTGGTCAAGTCCAAACTTACCTTCTTCATACAACTGCATGATCGCAGGCATTGTGGCTGCTATTTTAGTGACCGAGGCAAGGTCATAAAGATCTGTTTTCTCCACAGCTATGGTGTCATGGTAAACATGCTCTCCGTAAGCCTTGTAAAAGATCACTTTTTGATCTTTCGCTACCAGCACCTGTCCGCCGGGGGTAGCTTTCATCTCCATCGCCTGCTGCATGAGGGAATCAATGCCTTTTTCCAGAACTTCAGAATTCATTCCAACAGCTTCGGGCATAGAATAGCTAAGGCGTATTCTTTCCTGAAGGTCAATTCCTGCCCCTGCTTTGAATTTGTCTCCAATACTCACCGGAAGTTTTCCAGTAGCGCCTATCCCTCCAAAAATGACTTCTGCAGCCTTCTTTTGTGTCATTTCAGAATCCTGATAGGTGAGCAGCAAAGCCGGTGCATTCTCAATATTCTTCAGCTTATCGATCACATACGGATTCTTAAAAAAGCTTATCACCGTGTTCTCATTTTCTGAAAGCTCAGCTATGAATTCCACAAGAGAATCTGAAAACTTCATGCTGTTCCGCGGAAATCTGCTGTCATCATGTATTCCAACGATCACCAGGTTGTAATCCTGAAGTTCTTTCCTTAATTCCTCAATATCTGAAGCATCTGCATCCATTGGAAGCTGATAATCTTCCACTTCTGTATAAAGCCGCAGTGCCTTTTGAAATTCGGTTCTCTTTTTAGCCCCTATAGAAACCGAAGCGATCTTTAAGCAGATCCAGTTCCTTTAAAGGCATGATATTTTTGTCATTTTTGAGTACCGTGAGCGAAGCTTCGACCAGCTGTTCATGCAGGTACTTTGCTGCCGGGGAATTCAGTTTTTTCTCCAGCCCTTTCTTTTTTACCGGCTCATATTCATTCAATCCTACCCACTGCTTTACGGCAAGTACTTTCCGTACTTTCTCGTCTACTTCGGCTTCAGAGATCAAGCCGAGTTCCACTGCTTTTTTAACTTCCTCAATAGTTTTGGGAACATCTTCGGTAAATTCCAGCAGGTCATTTCCGGCGAGAATGGCGTCCTTATCTACCACTCCGGGAAGATTGCCCTTGGTTACGCCTTTCATATTCATGGCATCGGTCACGATAAGCCCCTGGAAATTCAGTTTTTCCTTAAGAAGTTCTGTAATAATTGGTCTGGACAAAGTGGATGGCAAACCCGAAGCATCAAGCGCCGGAATGTTCAAATGTGCTACCATCACCCCGCCTACTCCGGCTTCAATTAGTCTTCGGAAGGGATATAGTTCTAAAGAATCCAATCTTTCAATAGGATGGTTGATCTGTGGCAGGGCGTAGTGAGAATCTGTGTCTGTATCGCCATGGCCGGGAAAATGTTTGGCTGTTGTGAATAGTTTGTGGTCCTGCATGCCTTTCATATAGGCAATAGATTTGTTGGACACGTTCACTTTATCCTCTCCAAAACTCCTGAAGTTGATCACAGGATTAGCAGCATTGTTATTCACATCCACTACCGGTGCAAAATTAATGTGCAATCCACTAAGCTTTACCTGGCGGGCCACTTCCTTTCCCAGGTCATAAAGCAGCTTCTCATCCTGAATGGCACCCAATGCCATCTGGAAAGGATAACTAATGGTGTTATCAAGCCTCATCCCAAGCCCCCATTCCGCATCAATAGCACCAATTAATGGCACTTTTGAAGCCTCCTGATAATCATTCATCAATTCCACCTGACTTTCGGCATCGCCCTGGAAGAAGATGAGTCCGCCAATCTTTTGCTCCTCAATGAGCTTTAGGATCTCTTTTTTGTGCTTTTCCCCACGGTTTGAATAAGCCGCCACCATGATCAACTGCCCTATCTTTTCTTCCAGGCTAAGGCTGCTCATTACCGAATCCACCCATTGGCTGTTTCGGTGTTGTAGGAATTCTGGGGATACTGTTTGTCCCGAAACCTGGGACACAGCAAAGAACAGCAGGGTCAAAAAGGGCAAAAATTTAATCTCTTTCATGGGGCAATTATTTATCCCTGCGAAGGGGATGCAGTAAACAGCTCGCTTTCTTTCAATATTACAAGTTTCGGGTCTTCCTGGTCAAGATATCTCTTGGTGCGCAGGTAACGGTTGTAATTGAACTCATCAAAATTGGAGGCTTCAGAATTCATACTGCTCACGTGCACGCGACCCGAAGAATGAATGAATTGTCCATCACCTATCCACATTCCCACATGCACCACTTTTTCTTTTGAAGTGTCGGTTGCGGGAGTGCCAAAGAAAAGCAGATCTCCCTTTTGAAGCTTCTCAAAGTTCTTGTCCTCATCTATTAATTCTCCCGCATGAACTTGCTGGGAAGCATCCCGCGGAATGATCATTCCGTTCATGAAGAAAACTGTTTTGGTATAACCGCTGCAGTCAACTCCTTTTGCTGAAGTTCCGCCCCACAGGTATGGAAGACCCATCAATTTCTTTGAAGTTTCCACTAAATTCTCTTCGGAAGCTTCAAGGTTTGCAAGCCAGTCTGAATATTTTTCAGCTTCAGATGTTTTTATGAAGCCGGTACGAGCATCGGGATATTCTACTTCAAAAAAGCCATTTTTGACACCTTTTAATTCGAAAATATTTCCTGCCACCGCATCGGAGACAGTTCCTGAATTTTCTGAAGCTTGTTCATTCACCTGCCCAAAAGGCTCTGTAAAGATCACTTTTTCTGAAGCTTTCCATTCGGTCAGTTCTTCATCTGAATATAATGTAACGCCGCCGTGATCAACCCATGCGAGATATTTGTCGGGGGTTTGTACCAGGTACCACTCCCCTTCTTTCTTCAAAACTTTTAGCGGAGTTCCCAGGGTTGCCTGAGTCGCTAGTTCTGCCGAATGTTGAGGATTGGACCGAATATTTGCCACCGAAATCCTTACCAGCGCATTAGTCTTCCCTTCAAGATCTTTTGCAGGATAAACCTGAATGCTGTCGACATATTCGATACGCGCAGAATCAAGTTTTTGCTTCAGGCTGGAAAGGGCTTCAGGATTTGTTGTTTCCCCGCGAAGCACAAATTTCCCTTCGTACTCCTCACCTGTCACGTCAAATCTTGCTACCCGCCTGTCGGGTACATATTCTCCCTGCACTTCCTTTATGTAAACATCTGTAGGATTTTCTTCCGCAGTAATTGGCTCCTGTTTGGCATCATTGCAGGAAATAAGAAAAGTTGCCAGGGAAAAAGCAAAAATATATCGGTTCAAAAATGTCATTTTTAAGGCTTTATTTTATTGATATTCCACAATTTGGAAAATACTGATTTTCAGTAAAAGTTAGGGCAAAGTAGTTATTACTTTCTTCTCTACAAACTCGCTTTGGTTCCCGGTCCTGTCCACAGCCGTCACTCCCACTTTTGAAAGCTGGTGCCCGTTAACCGACTTTGGCAATAGTAAAGATCTCTCATTTTTGTTGAGGATCTTGTAATCCCACTTTCCGTTGAACATATAATGCACCACCCATTTAAACACCTTCTTTTCTGAAGGATGTTCCCAGTCTACAGTTACCTGGTTTCCGTTCGTGACTATGGCAACTTGTGGTATGGCAGGCGCTTCATCATTCATCCACGGGGAAGCAGGGACAAGAGCTTTTTTCCTGTAAGCGTTGTCAAGAATGCCGGCAGAAAGATTCGGATACTTCAAGAGTGGACCAATGCTCCAGTGAATACTGCCTTTACTTTCGGGCAGCATCCCGCGGGTGATCATGATCTGGCTTACGGTTTCGATAAGATTTGGATCATCTCCACCAAAATCAATGTTTATTCCGGGCCATAAATGCCTGTTGTGGTGGTTTTCATTTTCCCACCATCCCAATAGCACCGGAAAGCTCTGCCCCGTCTGACTTATTTTCCAGTATAGCTGTGGGGAATAATAATCTATCCAGCCTTCGTTAAGCCACAGCCGGGCATCGGCGTACAGTTCGCTATACTGATCCATTCCGGTAATGGTTCGAGGATATCCGGGACGATAGATCCCAAAGGGACTTATCCCGAATTTTACTTCCGGTTTTTCAGCTTTGATTTCCTTGTAGATCCTTTCTACGAAGTTATTTACGTTCTCCCTGCGCCAATCGGGTTTGGAGAGCTTTCCGCCGTTGGCTTGATATGCAGCATAATTTGCAGCATCGGGAAAA
Source organism: uncultured Flavobacteriaceae bacterium (assembly GCA_963709775.1). Taxonomy (GTDB): domain Bacteria; phylum Bacteroidota; class Bacteroidia; order Flavobacteriales; family Flavobacteriaceae; genus Salinimicrobium. Next base: position 386,637 of record CAVPXS010000007.1, read on the forward strand.
TCTTCTCCTTTGTTGTAAGAAGCATACGGGTAGAAATAATCATCAAAGTGAATCCCGTCGATGTCATAGCGCTTCACGATATCCATAACAACTTTTGAGGTATGGTCCTGAGTGGCTTTTTTGGCAGGATCCATCCACCACATCCCATTCTTAAGTTCGACCATGAAAGAGGGATATTTTTTTACTGCGGAAGCTTCGGTCACTTTACCGCCGGTGGAATGATGGGCACGGTAAGGATTTAGCCACACGTGAAATTCCAGCCCGCGTTCATGCGCGGCATCAAGCCAGAATTGTAGCGGATCATAATAAGGCTCCGGCGCCTGTCCCTGCATTCCGGTAAGGAAAAAAGACCAGGGCTCCAGTTCACTTTCATAAAGTGCATCGGCCTGAGGTCTTGCCTGAAAAATAACTGCGTTATAGTTGTGATCTTTCAAAAAGTCAAGAAGGGCTATGGCTTCTTTTTGTTGTTCGGCTGTAGAAAGGCCAGATTTGCTGGGCCAGTTAATGTTGGCCACAGTAGCGATCCATGCCGCACGGAATTCCCGCATCACAAAAGGAGAGCTGCGGAAGGCTTTTTCTGCAGGTGTTTCTTTGGCAGCTTCAGGTTTGACCGGAAGTTCTTCGACAATCTCTTCGCGCGTGACCACAGGTACTTCTTCGCCCGTTTCGGCGGGTTTTTTCACCACCTTTTCCGATGCAGGTTTTTTCCCGCGAACAACAGGCTTAGAGGTGGAGCATCCACTTAATCCAAGGGTAAAGGCTAAGAGGCCGGTAATGAAAAACTTTTTCTTCAGCATAGATCTTTTTAAACAGGTTAAGTTATTTCAGGTTATATAACCTTTAAACCGGTAAAATTAGTGTATTGTAAAATGTTATTTTTCAGGATTATTCTTAAAGATCTCCAGGACCTTTCGCACACTTTTATGCTCTTCAAGCAAAGTTTTGGCGAGGTGTTCTGTAATTCCCAACTCTTCCATTAACATGAGCTCTCCCCTGCTCACCAGTTTTTTGTTGGAAAGCTGCATGTCAACCATTTTATTTCCTTTTATGCGGCCAAGCTTTATCATCACTGCCGTGGAAATCATGTTGAGCACAAGCTTTTGAGCAGTTCCCGACTTCATGCGGGTGCTACCGGTAACAAATTCGGGCCCCACCACAACTTCAATGGGAAATTCTGAAGCCTCACTCAGTGGAGAACCGGCGTTGTTTGTGACGCAGGCAGTGATAAGCCCATTCTCGCGAGCTTCTTTAATCCCGCCGATCACGTAAGGTGTGGTGCCCGAAGCTGCGATCCCCACCAAAACGTCATTTTTGGAGATGCTGAATTCCTGCAGGTCTTTCCAGGCCTGTTCGGTGTCATCCTCGGCATTTTCGACCGCCTTTCTTAAAGCGCCGTCTCCCCCCGCGATCAAGCCAATCACCACGTTGTGAGAAACCCCAAAGGTTGGAGGACATTCGGAAGCATCAAGAACTCCCAGCCTGCCACTGGTGCCGGCACCAATATAAAATAGTCGGCCATTGTGGTTTGAGATCTTATCTACAATTTTCTCTACCAGTTGCTCTATCTGCGGGATAGCTTTCTCTACCGCCAGCGGTACTTTTTTATCTTCGTTGTTTATGTTTTTCAGAATTTCTTCCGTAGACATCTTTTCAAGATGGTCATAATTGGAAGCCTGTTCTGTAGTACGTGTGCTCATTGTTTATAAAGATTTGATCTTATAACCTTTGGTTGCGAAAAATAGTATGTAAAGGTAGCAGGGAATAAGTATCCAGTAAGCCTGCTGTGGATCCCAGGAATCGGCCAGTAAGCCGTAAATAGGCGGGATCACAGCTCCCCCGGCAATAGCCATAATTAGAAAAGAGGAACCAACTTTAGTGAAACGGCCCAATCCTGCAAGCGCCATAGGCCAGATCGCCGGCCAAACGAGGGCATTGGCAATTCCCAGAAGGGCGATCGCGGTAACAGAAATTATCCCCGGACTAAATATGGCTACCACTCCAAAAACAATTCCCAGGATGGCCGAAATTTTTAAAGCATTCTCCTGACTAATGTACTTTGGAATTGCAAAGATCCCGATAACATATCCCACGATCATGGCTCCAAGGGTGAAGCTGGCGAAGAATTTAGCGTCCACCAGCGGAATCCCGTGAGCTTCATTCGCATAATTTATAATTGTGTCCCCTGCGATCACTTCCACTCCAACGTACAGGAATAAAGCCAGTGTCCCCAGGAAAACATGCGGGAACTGGAAAATGCTGTTTTTGGTAAGGTTTGATTTTGCTACTTCTTCATCTTCGGCGTCGGCATCAACTTCAGGCAGGGAAGAATAATAGACCAGTACAGCCAATAAAATAAGAACTCCCATCATCACCAGGTATGGATTGATAACCCTTTCGGCTAAAGCATCAAGTGCGGCAGTTTTTTCGGCTCCGGTCAAAGCTTCAATGGTTTCAGTAAGATTATCGGAGGAACTAAAAAGGATCGCTCCCAAGACAATTGGAGCCAGCACTCCTGCCACTTTATTACAGATCCCCATTATGCTTATTCGTTTCGCAGCACTTTCCAAAGGTCCCAGCACCACCACATAAGGATTGGCAGCAGTCTGTAAAAGAGCGAGCCCGGTTCCCTGTACAAACAGCCCCAGCAGGAAAAGTTCATAGGTTCGGGAATAAGCTGCGGGTATAAAGATCACCGCTCCTACTGCCATTACTAAAAGGCCGAGAGACATTCCTTTTTTATAGCCGGTCTTTTGCAACACCCAGGCAGAAGGTAGCGCCATGACCAGATATGAAATGTAAAAAGCCGTAACTACAAAATAGGACTGGAAGTTATTGAGTTCACAGGCTATTTTAAGGTATGGGATCAATACCGAATTGAGCCAGGTCACAAACCCGAAAATAAAGAATAGGGCACCAATGATGAAAATTGATTTGTTAGTGCCAGAGGTGGTAGAAGTTTTTTCCATATGCCGGGGGAAAGGATCGAGGTTTAAATTGAAGCCACCAAGATATACAATTCTTAAATAAAGCTTAAATGAAGAAAGAATAAAATAAGAGTTCTGTAAATTTTCGAAGGTGCTGAAGCTTAGGCTTTAAAACCTATTTTTGACACTTTACATGGAAATTGAAGTTTTCTTTAGAGGCCTTTAAAAAAGACTATATTTGTAGCCTTTAATTGAGAAGGAAATTTAAGCCTGAAACAGACACATGAAGAACATTCGGAATTTTTGCATCATTGCCCATATTGACCACGGAAAAAGCACCCTGGCCGACAGGTTACTGGACGCCACAGGATCTGTGACCGATCGTGAGAAGCAGGAACAGCTGCTGGACAGTATGGATTTGGAGCGGGAAAGAGGTATCACCATCAAGAGCCATGCTATACAGATGGATTATACCTACAAGGGAGAGCAATATATTCTGAACCTTATCGACACCCCGGGACACGTGGATTTTTCTTACGAGGTGTCCCGATCCATTGCTGCATGTGAAGGAGCTTTACTTGTTGTTGATGCGGCACAAAGCATACAGGCGCAGACTATTTCCAACTTATATCTTGCACTGGAGAATGATCTGGAGATCATTCCCGTTTTGAACAAGGTGGATCTGCCAAGTGCAAATCCCGAAGAAGTAACAGATGATATCGTAGATCTTTTAGGTTGCGACGCTTCAGATGTTATTCCGGCGAGTGCCAAGACAGGTCTGGGAATCGAGGAAATCCTCGCTGCCATTATTGAAAGAATTCCGCCGCCAACAGGGAAAGTTGATGCGCCTTTAAGAGCTTTGATCTTCGATTCTGTTTACAACCCTTTCCGCGGAGTGGAAACTTATTTTAGAGTGATCAATGGTTCTATTAAAAAGGGCCAGAACATCAAGTTCGTTGCTACAGATAAAAATTACTTTGCCGATGAAGTTGGAACTTTAAGGCTGAAACAATTCCCGAGGCAGGAAATTAAGACCGGTGATGTTGGTTACCTCATCACAGGAATTAAAGAAGCTAAGGAAGTAAAAGTGGGAGATACCATCACCGATGCCAAAAACCCTACAACTGAAGCAGTACCGGGATTTGAGGACGTAAAACCAATGGTTTTCGCCGGAATTTATCCCGTAGATACCGAAGATTACGAGGACCTTCGGGCTTCGATGGAAAAGTTGCAGCTGAACGATGCTTCTTTAGTATTTATCCCTGAAAGTTCTGCAGCACTGGGCTTTGGTTTTCGTTGTGGCTTCCTGGGAATGCTGCACTTAGAGATCATCCAGGAACGTTTGGAGAGGGAATTCGATATGACCGTAATTACTACGGTTCCTAACGTATCCTACCACGCCTATACACATAAGAATAAAGACCAGGTGATCCTGGTAAATAACCCTTCCGACCTTCCTGAACCTTCAAGTTTAGACCGGGTGGAAGAACCATATATTAAAGCGACAATCATCACAAAAGCCGATTTTGTAGGTCCCGTAATGTCTCTTTGTATCGAAAAACGCGGACAGATCACGAACCAAACCTACCTGACTACAGATCGTGTGGAATTGTCTTTTGACATGCCGCTTGCAGAGATCGTTTTTGACTTCTACGATAGGCTAAAGACCGTTTCTAAGGGTTATGCATCCTTTGACTACTCACCCATTGGAATGCGTGCCTCCAAGCTTGTAAAAGTAGACGTGCTGCTTAACGGAAACGTGGTGGATGCCCTTTCTGCGCTGTTGCACGTGGACAACGCCTATGATATAGGAAAGAAGATGTGTGAAAAGCTAAGGCAACTCATCCCAAGACAACAATTCGATATTCCTATCCAGGCTGCCATTGGAGCGAAAATCATTGCCCGTGAAACCGTAAAGGCTCTGCGTAAAGATGTAACCGCAAAATGTTACGGGGGAGATATTTCCCGAAAGAGAAAGCTTCTTGAAAAGCAGAAAAAAGGTAAGAAGAGAATGCGCCAGGTTGGAAACGTAGAGATTCCGCAGGAAGCATTTATGGCCGTTTTAAAGCTGAACGACTAAAGTAAATTCAAAGATTTATAGATAAAAAAACCGGGAATTTTAGTTCCCGGTTTTTTTTATTGCTCTTCTGGATTGGTCTGTTCTACAGTTTCTTCATAATTCTCCTCCTTTTCTTCCTCTTCCTTCTGTATCTTCTTACCAAGATATACCAGTTGATATCCATTTTTTATCTCCACTTCCCCGCTGTGGGATGGTATAATTGTAAGCTCTCCGGTATCTTTTTTAACAAACAAAGGAATGATATCGGGTTCGGTCTTTGAAATTTCCAGTAAGCCTTCATAATGCGCCCTGCTGTTAAGCTCCACCTCATGAATTGTAGGAAAACTTCTTGCGACCTCGGTAAGCTTAATATAGTCATCTGTGTGAGAGAATAAACCTTCGGAAGGATTGGTTTCGGGATCATTCATTTCATCGGAAGAAATGAGCCTGAATGAGCCTTTCTCACCATACTGGCTGGTGAATTTTCTAATGGCGGTTTTATTAATGTCGCTGTTCCCGGTCATGGCCATTAAGTAACCAACATCATTTAATTCAATATTGTTGAAAAGATCATCTTCATATACACTTCCCGCGATGGCATCAAGCCCCAGATCTTTAGCTTTCATAACATTATCGGCATTGTTATCCATAAGTACCACATGCCGCTTACTGTCCTGCAGATATTTCCCGATAAGCCGTGAAACTGAAGATGCTCCAATAATTAAAATTCCTTCTGCGTCCTTAACAAAAACCCCAACCAGCTTTGCGAAGATCCTTGCAGTAGTTGCATTAAGCAGCACCGAAAGTAAAACAACCATAAATACCAGCGGAGTAATATATTCTGCTCCTGGCACACCTTCACGGGCAAGTTTAAGCCCAAAAAGCGAGGCGATACCGGCCGCCACGATCCCGCGAGGACCAACCCAGCTAATAAATGCTATTTCATTGATTTTAAGGTTTGATCCAAGAGAACTAAGGATCACCCCGATCGGTCTTACAACCAACACGATGACTCCAAACAAAATAGCCGCTTTCCAGTTGAAAATGAGCTGAAGCTCAGCAATCTCAATATTGGCTGCTAAAAGAATAAAAAGAATGGAAATAAGCAGAACGCTTAAAGATTCCTTGAAATATAGTAATTCCTTGATGTTGGGAAGGTTCTTATTTCCCATTACCATTCCCATCACCACTACGGCCAAAAGTCCGCTCTCATGAGCAAACATGTCTGCCAGTACGAAAACTCCCAGCACGGTCGCAAGGGTAAAAACGTTCAGTAAATAATGAGGGATAATATTCCGTTTAATTAATAAAGCCAGGATGTGTGCGAAAGTGAATCCAAAGGTAAAACCGAACAGGATGATCTTCCCAAATTCGGTCAATGCCGTCATGGTAAAATCCTGTCCACCTTCCACACGAATGAACTCGTACATCAATACTGCGATAAGAGCACCAATAGGATCTATTAAAATCCCCTCCCATTTAAGGATGGAAGAGACGTGGGTCTTTAACGGAATATTCCTAAGAATAGGTGCGATAACGGTGGGACCTGTGACTATGATAAGCGAGGAAAAAAGAAAAGATATCTGCCAGGAAAATCCATAAATAAAGTGTGCTGCCAGGCCTGCTCCAAAAAAGGTGACCACCACCCCTACACTAATCAATTTTACAATTACGGGACCAATATTTCCTACCTCACCCCTTCTTAAGGTTAATCCTCCCTCAAAAAGTATGACTGCAATAGCCAGGGAAACGAAATAAAATAAACTTTCCCCGGGAAAAACTCCTTCCTCTCCATTCCAGATGGGTTCCAGCCATTTGGTTCCGTCTTCGGAAAGTAAAGTGGATATGGGGCCCACAAAAAGGCCAATAAGTATAAGCGGGAGAATTGCCGGAGTTTTTGTTTTCCACGCAACCCACTGCGCCAGTATTCCCAGGATAACTAAGCCTGCCAGTTCTAACATATGATCTATTTAACCAAACAAAATTGGCCATAAAGTTAACTGTTTATGTTTTAACAGCAGAACTTCTAAGAAACCTCCCCCGGTTTCTTCAGAAATATTTAAGGATAAACGATGATGCGGCTCTTGTCAAAGAAATATTTTTCCAGTTTTGCAGGGATTCCCGTGAGTACATTCTGAAAGGATTTCGTGCCCTTTCTTGCTGTAATAAGTACTACAATGTCCTCCTCCTGCATATCCCTGCCAAGGATGAGGAAATCATTCCAGTCTCTAAACATTTTATAAGTCACAGGGGAATCGCTCTTCATCTTTTTAAACTGTTCAGAAAGTGCCTTTTTTGAAGCCTCATTACAATTGATCACCACAGGAACACTAAGTTCTTTGGAAAGCACTTCGACCTTTTGGACCCACAAAGGAAAGCCCGCTTCCTCTTCGGCAAGTGCGGGAACAGCCAGAAACAGTCGTTTATGAGTAGCCAAAGGCCTGCTAAAGTAGGTGATAAAAGAAGTCTTGTTGTTGGTCTCAATAATGCGTTCCATCTTTTTTCCGATGAGCTTATCCATGAGCCCTTTATCTGAAGGCCATCCAAAAATGATAAGATCGGCAACTATTTCCCTGGCTTTTCGGGCAATTCCCTGCGCAACATTATGATCAATGGTAGCCTGGATAGTTACTTCGGCCTCGGCAGCTGATGCCTGTGAAACGAAATCTTCAAGTTTTCCGGTGGCCCGGGCAATATTGGCTTCAGCTTCAGCATTATTGGGAACTACAGAAAGTATGGAAATGGGATTGGGAGAGGTCTTATCCTTGATAAGAATTGCGAATTCAAGCAACTTGTCAAAATTCAGAATATTGGCAATAGGTAGCAGGATGGTCTCATTTTTAAAAGTATCGGTTTTCTTGATTTCGCTGGTAAGATCCTTTTCAACTTCAGCCTTTAATTTAGTGGCCGCCCGTTGCGTTGCCAAAGTAGCTACAATAGAAGTAACCAGGATAAGAATAATGGTACCATTAAGGATATTTTCATCAATGATCCCCGCATTAAAACCTACAATAATTACTGCAAGGGTAGCTGCCGCGTGACCACTACTAAGTCCAAAGATCACCTTTCTCTGCGCCGCAGAATACTTAAAGGATATCTGGGTGAAAAAGGAGGCCAGCCACTTTCCTAAAATAGCTACAAAACTCAGCGTTCCAGCTACGATCAAGGCTGTGGGTCCACTAAAGATCACACTTATGTCTACCAGCATTCCCACACTAATAAGGAAAAACGGAATGAACAGGGCATTGCCAATAAACTCGATCCTGTTCATCAAGGCTGAAGAATGGGGAATAAGCCTATTCAGGGCAAGACCTGCAAGGAAAGCCCCGATGATAGGTTCCACCCCGGCAAGTTCTGCAAGGAATGCAGCTATAAAAACCACTGTTAGGACAAAAATATAATGGGAGTGTTTTTCATTTTCCATGCTGGTGAAAAACCATTTTGCAATTCTTGGCACAAGGAAAAATAAAATAGCCGAAAAGATGGCAAGGGAGATCCCCAGTCTCTGCCAGAAAGCTGCGTTTAGTGTTCCTTCATGGTTCCCCATGATTACTGCCAGTACAATAAGCACAGCAGTATCTGTAAGTATTGTTCCACCAACAGTTATGGCTACAGCTTCATTTTTTGAAACCTTTAGCTTGCTCACAATAGGATAGGTAAGCAGGGTATGGGTAGCGAACATACTTGCAGTCAAAAAACTTGCATTAAAATCATAATTCAGCAGATAGTAACACACGGGAAATCCTATTCCCAGCGGAATGATAAAGGTGAAAAACCCAAAGAGAAAACTTTTGTTGCGGTTAGCCTTGAACTGGTTCATGTCCAGTTCGAGACCTGCGATAAACATGATGTATAAAAGCCCTATGGTGGAGAAAAGATCAATGGCCGAATTCTGTTCCAGGAGCCCAACGCCATAAGGACCAATCACAATTCCCGAAACAATGAGAATAATAATCCCCGGGATATTTAATCGCCTTAAAACAATGGGCGAAATTAGAATGATAAGCAGAATAAGAGAGAATACCAGCACCGGATTCGATAATGGCAGTTCAAATTCATGCTTCAACAACTCGAGGAACTCATTCATATATTTATTATTAAAGGCTTAAAAATAGCAGATATCCTTACTATAAAAATGTAAATGTTTGTAAAAATGCTATTTTTAAGTGATTTTTGAGAAAATCAGAAACATTTTCTTTTTCATGCCTCCGTTTTCGTGTTTGTTTCCGGAGATTAAAAATTTATGAACCTGCTCTTAAAACCTGATTATGGAAGAATTCAACATTTTCAATTTGCTAATAATCCTGATAGGAGCCTGGGTGGGTGGCGCTGCTGCAAAAAGAATGGGTTATCCTGCCATTTTAGGAGAGCTGGTTATTGGTATTATTCTTGGCCCGGCCGTTCTGGGAATGCTCGAAACTTCAGAAATGATAAGTGTTCTTGCAGAAGTTGGGATCATCCTCCTCATGGTGTACATTGGAATGGAGATCAACTTTAGGGATCTGGGTAAGGCTTCCTGGCCGGGTTTGCTGGCTGCTATTGGTGGTTTTATTGTGCCTTTTGGCCTGGGTTACTACACGATCATTTACTTCGGCGGAACGCAGATGGCTGCTATCTTTGTCGCTATTGCGGTGGGAGTTACCTCTCTGGCCACCAAAAGCCGGATCCTCGTAGATCTTAAGCTGCTCAACACGCGAATCGCTTATGTACTCATGGCGGGAGCGCTCATAAGTGACACCCTGGCGCTTATTATTTTCGCCGGAATGATGAGCTTTGTTGATGCCGGTAATATAGATACTCTGGGGATCGTATGGGTGGCAGGAAAAGCAGTTCTCTTCTTCATTTTAACAGCCCTCGCAGGTATATATCTGCTTCCCTTACTGGGAAAGGTTCTTAGCAGTGCGAAAATAAAGGATCGTACCCTGCATTTTACTCTTATTCTCATTATTGTTTTTGGCTTCGCCGAACTCGCCGAACTGGCCGGACTCCATAGTATTTTGGGAGCCTTTATGGCGGGTCTTTTCATAAGGGATGGAGTTTTTAACAGGCAGATTTCTAAAGAGATCAACGATATTTTTCATGATGTTTCGATAGGATTTCTCGCGCCTATTTTCTTCGTGTCTGCAGGATTTAATGTGACACTGGATATTTTCCAGACAGATCTTTGGATGCTTATTGCCGTTACCCTCGTTGCCATGATAGGTAAGATTGGTGGGACCGCTTTATTTTATCTTCCCAGTGGCTTTGGCTGGCGTGAAGGGATAACTGTGGGAACCGGAATGAATGGGAGAGGTGCCGTGGAGATCATTATCGCCGGAATAGGACTTGAAATGGGAATCATTTCCGCCGAAATTTTTTCTATCCTGGTGTTCATGGCCATTTTTACTACGCTTACGGTTCCATTATTTCTTACCTGGACCACAAGATGGCTTAAAAACAGGGGAGAGCTTATTCACCAGGAATCCAGAAAAGGTTTTCTCATTTTAGGTGCCAACCCGTTGGGAATACATATAGCTAAACATTTGCAGGAGGAAAATGATGTAACCCTGGTGGACTCCAACCGGGAAATGGTAGAACTGGCCAAAGAAGAAGGGCTGGATGCTGTTTTTGGCAATATTTTAAAGGAAGAAACCATGGAGCAGGCAAATGCCATAGATAAAGGTACTTTTATTGCAATCACAGCAAATAGTGAGATCAATCTACTGGCAGCTCAACTGGCAAATGATTCTTTTTATATCCCAAAGAAGATCGTTCTTGTGGATCCAAAGGAATCTGGTGCGGGAGTAGACTTGCTGGACAGGATCGAAGCATCTTCCATGTTTGCTACCAAAACACTGCTGGATCCCTGGATTTACAAGTTAACTACAGGCAATGCTAAGGAGCAGGAAATTTTGATAGAGGAAGAGATGTCAACCCGGGAATGGGTAAAGGAGCAAAAGAAACAACAAAAAGATTTCCTTCCTATTTTAATTGTTAATCCCGAAGGGCATAAAAGGCCATTTCACTTTCACGATACTATTAGCCCCGGTGAAAAAATAATATATTTACAGTGAATTTATTCAGGAATCTAAAAAACACCTAAAAATTCATGAAAATATATACTATTGAGGCCGGTAATTTTAAACTGGATGGAGGCGCTATGTTTGGAGTAGTTCCCAAGTCTATCTGGAACAAAACAAACCCGGCCGATTCGAATAATATGATCGATATTGCCGCCACCTGTCTTCTTATAGAAGATGGAGACCGGCTAATCCTCATTGATACGGGAATGGGAGATAAGCAAAGTGAAAAGTTCTTTGGCTATTACTATCTATGGGGAGATGACAATCTGGACAAATCCTTAAAAAAACACGGCTTTTCAAGAGATGATATCACCGATGTTTTCATGACACACCTGCATTTTGACCATTGCGGCGGAAGCGTACAGTGGAACAAGGATCGCACCGGCTATGAACCTGCATTTAAGAATGCAACCTTTTGGAGCAATGAAGAGCACTGGAACTGGGCAACAAATCCCAATGCCAGGGAAAAAGCGTCTTTCCTGAAGGAAAACATTCTTCCCATGCAGGAAAGCGGGCAGCTTAAGTTTATCAAAAGACATGGCGAAGCCTATCAGGATTCCTCCGAACTTGATTTTGGAATTCTTTTTGTAGATGGTCATACAGATAAGCAAATGATCCCTCACATAAAGTATAAAGGGAAAACCCTGGTTTTTATGGCCGATCTTTTGCCCACCGCGGGACATATTCCCCTGCCTTTTGTCATGGGATATGACACCAGGCCTTTACTTACATTACCCGAAAAGCAGACATTCCTGGAAAAGGCTGCAAAAGAAGATTTTTATCTTTTCCTTGAACACGATGCACATAACAAGGTGATACAGGTAAAGGAAACCGAAAAAGGAGTGAGATTGAACGAAGTTTATAAATTTAATGAAATATTTAATTAAAGAATTATGAAGATCCCTATTTACAAGCCCATGCTGGTAGCCGGAATGGCTGCTGTATTGGCATCCTGCGGAAGTTCGGCTCCCGCGATTGTCTCTACACCAATTGAAAATATTGATGAGGCACCCCTCAAAGTAAGTGAACTTACCGAAGTCCAGCTAAAAGGCTGGGGTGGCGCCGACCTTGTTTCAGATACAATTCCTGGAATGAGCGTTCAAAAAGCTTACAACCAGATCATCAAAAAAAATAAAGGAAATAAAGTTATCGTAGCCGTTATTGACAGCGGTGTTGATATTGAGCACGAAGATCTTGATGGGGTGATATGGACCAACAGGGATGAAAAACCTAACAATAATCGTGATGATGACAACAACGGCTATGTTGATGACATGCACGGCTGGAATTTTTTAGGAGATGCAGTTGAAGAAAATCTTGAATATACCAGGATCTACAAAAAACTGAAGCCAAAATACAGCAGCATACCTGCCGGTGCGGTAAAACCTGAAAACCTTGAGGAGTTTGAACTCTATCAAAGTGCTAAGGCCGAGTACGAAAAAGAGTATAACGAGACTCTTGGTATGAAAAATCAGTATGAAGGTATTGTACAGCAGTTAAACGTTGCTCATAATGCGGTTTCCACAGAACTTGGTAAGGAAGATTATACCCTGGAGGAATTACAGGATATGCCTGCAAACACAGAGGAAATGCAGCAGTATAAAGGTTTCCTTAGCCAGGTGATGACCAATGTTGAAGGCACGATTCCCGAGGCTATGGTAAAATTGCAGGAAGCTATAGAATATTTCGACGGGCGCCTTTCCTCACATTTCAACCTTGACCTTGATGCCAGGGCAGTAGTGGGCGATGATGTGGATGATATCACCGATACCGACTATGGAAATGCTAATGTTATGGGTCCAACTCAAGATAAAGAAGACATCAAACATGGAACCCACGTTGCAGGTATTATTGCGGCGGAAAGAGGAAACAATACCGGTATTGACGGAGTTGCCAACAATGTTGAGATCATGGTGCTTAGAGCAGTGCCCGATGGTGATGAGTACGACAAGGATATCGCACTTGCCATTCGTTATGCAGTAGATAATGGAGCAAGCATTATTAATACCAGCTTTGGTAAATATTTCTCCACTCATCCTGAATGGGTAAGAGATGCGATCAAATACGCAGATGAAAATGATGTCTTGATCGTAAACGCCGCCGGTAACGAAGGTCTTAATCTCGATACCAATGCCGTTTATCCAAATGATCAGGATCCTGTGAACACAGGTGAGATCTCAGACAACTTTCTAACGGTAGGAGCTCTTAATTACAAATATGGTTCCGGGTTGATAGCAGGTTTCTCCAACTATGGAAAAACAAATGTTGATGTTTTTGCACCGGGAACAAAGATCTGGTCTACTACTCCAAACAACGAATATGAATACCTGCAAGGTACTTCTATGGCAGCACCGGCTGTTGCAGGAGTTGCAGCTATGATTCGTTCGTACTTCCCTAAACTTTCAGATGACCAGGTAAAACAGGTGATCATGAATAGTGGACTTACCAGCAGTGCAACCGTTATCATTGGAGGGGATCCTTCAAATACAAGTAAATTCAGTGAATTATCAACTTCAGGAAAAATGGTGAACCTATACAACGCCATGATCCTGGCCGATAAAATGTCTAAATAAAAAATATGAAGAAAGGAATATTAGCACTGGCATTTTTTACATGCCTGGCAGTAACTGCCCAGAACAATACCTCGTATTGGCAACAGGAAGCCAATTATAAAATGGATGTTGACATGAATGTTGAGAATTTCCAGTACACGGGAGACCAGGAACTGGAATATACCAACAATTCCCCCGACACTTTAAAAAGGGTTTTTTATCATCTTTTTTATAACGCTTTCCAACCGGGAAGTGAAATGGATGTGAGATCCCGCACAATTGCCGATGCAGATCCAAGAGTAGGAGATAGAATTTCCAAGCTTACCCCATCACAACAGGGATACCTGCGGGTAAATACCCTCACAAAAAATGGGAAATCTCTTGAATTTGAAGAAGTGGGAACTGTGCTTGAAGTAGAGTTGGATGAACCCATCCTGCCGGGAGAAACTGTTAATTTCTCAATGAAGTTTGCCGGACAGGTACCGGAACAAATTCGTCGTGCAGGAAGGAACAGCAGTGAAGGGGTAGCCCTGTCAATGACGCAATGGTTTCCAAAGATGGCCGAATATGATTTTGAAGGATGGCATGCCGATCCTTACATAGGCCGGGAATGGCACGGCGTATGGGGTGATTATGATGTAAAGCTTACCATAGATAAGGATTATATTTTAGGAGCATCAGGATTACTTCAAAATGCTAATGAAATTGGGTATGGCTATGAAGACGAAGGTGTTAAGGTGAACAGAAAGAAAGGGAAGAAGCTTACCTGGCATTTTGTTGCTGAAGATGTTCACGACTTCGCCTGGGCAGCAGATCCCGAATATATTCACGATAAGAGAACTGCGCCTGATGGAACAGTGCTTCACTTTCTTTACAAGAACAATCCGGAAATCAAAGAAAACTGGAAAAACCTTCAGTCTAAGACCGAAGATTTACTCCTGTACTTCAATGAACATATTGGTCCTTACCCATGGCCTCAATATTCTGTGATCCAGGGTGGTGATGGCGGTATGGAATACGCTATGTTAACCCTTATTACCGGCGAGAGAAACTTTGGAAGCCTTGTAGGAGTAACTGCCCATGAATTGGCTCACGCCTGGTTCCAGCACTTAATGGCTACAAATGAGAGCAAGCACGAGTGGATGGATGAAGGTTTTACCAGCTACATTTCAGATCTTGCCATGAATGAAGTAATGGATCTTGGTCAGGAAAACCCTTTTTCAGGTTCTTACAGAAGCTATGACAGGCTTGCAAAGTCTGGTGTTGAACAGCCTCAGTCCACCCACGCCGACAGGTATAATTATAATGCAGCCTATGGTGCTGCCGCTTATTCTAAAGGTTCTGTATTCCTTTCTCAGCTGGGATACATCATTGGAGAAGAAAACCTTCAGGAAACGCTTAAGAGATACTATGACGAGTGGAAGTTCAAGCATCCAACTCCAAATGATTTCATTAGAGTAGCCGAAAAAGTATCGGGAGCAGAACTTGACTGGTATTTGACCGATTGGACTCAAACCACCAATACCATAGATTACGGAATCCAGACTGTGGAAGAGACAGGAAATGAAACCCGCGTGATCCTTCAAAGGAATGGTGTTATGCCAATGCCGATAGAACTGAAGGTCACTTATAAGGATGGAACTTCAGAAGAAGTTTACATTCCTTTGCAGATGATGCGTTGGGAAAAACCAGGTTTTGAAGAGGAGCAAATTAAAGAAGATTGGGCATGGGCTTATCCTACCTATTCTTTTACTCTTAATAAACCAAAATCCCAGGTTTCTTCTATTGAGATCGATCCCGGTAAAATGATGGCCGATATCAACATGGATAACAATGTTTATCCTAAGGAAACACAGGAATAAGTTCTAAAAATGACATTTTTAAGCCCCTTCTTTTGGAGGGGCTTTTTTATTTGCTTCAGAATTGATCCACTTGCAGTAAATAATTACCAATCCTTATTTATAAATGATAATTTTACCGCATGGATGAAAGCTTCGGAAAGAAAGAAAAGCTCAAGAGCAAGATCGTTATCGACAGCTTATTTGCTGAAGGTAATTCTGTCAAGAAATATCCTTTACGGCTCGTTTACCTTCCGCTGGAAAATTCTTCAGAAAATGTGAATAAAGTAGCGGTTTCAGTTCCTAAGAGAAGCTTTAAGCGCGCTGTTGACAGGATCAAATTAAAACGGCTCATGCGGGAGGCTTATAGAAAAAATAAGTATCTTGTTACCAATAATTTACACCAAAATTATGCATTGATGTTCATCTATACCGGAAGGGATATCTGGAATTATGCCGAACTTTTTCGCAGCAGCGAAGAACTTCTTAAAAGATTTGTGGAGCAAGAAAAAATGAAGGACCATGAAAAAGACATTCTCTAAAATAGCAATTTTGGCAGCCATTCCCGTGCTGTTCTTTACCACGGTTAGTTACAAAGCAGATTTCTTTGAGATCGCCAAGCAGCTGGAGATCTTCACCACACTTTTCAAGGAACTCAACATGAATTATGTTGATGAAACCAATCCTGCCGGGCTCATGGACACGGCCATTAATGCCATGCTCGAAGATCTCGATCCATATACGCATTACTGGAATGAACAGGAGGTGCAGGCGGCAAGGATAGATAACGCAGGCGAGTACACAGGCATAGGTGCAACCGTTGGAATAATGGCCGATAAAATTGTCATTATAGAACCCTACAAAGATTATCCCGCAGATAAAGCCGGTTTAAAGGCCGGAGATGAAATAATAAAGATAGGGAACATTGCTGTGGCCGATTTTACCGAAGGTGCCGGAGAATTGCTGAAAGGTGCTCCAAACACCAGTGTAGAACTTATTTTTAAGCGGCGTGGGGAAACAAAGACCACAACACTTACCCGTGGAGCCGTGGAGATCAAAGCAGTGCCTTATTCCAGGCTGCTCGAAGACAAAACAGGATATATTGTGCTCTCCCAGTTTAACCGAAATGCATCGGCCGAAACTGTAAAAGCCTTAAAAGAACTAAAAGAACAAGGCGCCGAAAAGATCATTCTTGACCTGCGCGGAAACCCGGGAGGATTACTTTCTGAAGCTATTAATGTCACTAACATTTTTGTGCCTGAAGGAGAATTGATCACCAGCACAAAATCGGCAGTTGAAAAGTATAATCAGAAGTTTTTAACAACGAGAAAGCCCATAGACACTGAGATTCCATTGACGGTGTTAATTAATGGCCGAAGTGCATCGGCCAGTGAAATTGTTGCAGGATCCCTTCAGGATCTCGACAGGGCAGTGGTTATTGGAGCCCGTAGCTTTGGAAAAGGTCTTGTACAAAGGCCTAAAGACCTTACTTATGGCACCCAGTTGAAGGTTACTATTTCCAGGTATTACACGCCCAGTGGCCGTTGCATACAGGCATTGGATTACCGCCACCGGGACGAAGAAGGTAACGCTGTGAGGTTTAGCTCAAAGGACTATAATGAATTTAAAACCCGAAACGGCCGAAAGGTTTATGACGGGGGTGGCATCTCTCCCGATGTGAAACTGGAAAC
This sequence comes from uncultured Flavobacteriaceae bacterium, assembly GCA_963709775.1. Lineage (GTDB taxonomy): Bacteria > Bacteroidota > Bacteroidia > Flavobacteriales > Flavobacteriaceae > Salinimicrobium. The sequence goes on from CAVPXS010000007.1 coordinate 403,763, forward strand.
TTCAGAATTTAGTGATATCACAAATGCATTGCTTCAGGAAAATGCCATTTTTGACTTCGCTACAAATTACTATTACACACATGAATTAGGTTCCCCGGAAGAATTTAGTTTCACAGAAAAAGATTATTCAGATTTTAAGAAGTTCCTTGAAACCAGCGGCTTCGAATATAAAACAGCGACAGAAAGAGAACTGGAAGATGTAGTTGCTGCTGCTCAAAAAGAAGGTTATCAACAGGATCTTTCTAAAGATCTGAACGAGATACAACAGGTGATTTCAAGTTCAAAAGACAAAGCTCTTACCTCTAAAAAAGCTGAAATTATGAGCCTCCTGTCTGAAGAGATCATCAAGAGGTATTTTTACAAGGAAGGACTCTATGATTATTACGTAAAGAATAATCCTGAAATAATTGAAGCCAGGCAGATTTTGAACGATCAGGCGCGTTACCGCAATATCCTGAAAGGCTAATCTTTTACCATACCAATGTGTGGTATTCCATCTTCAAGGTATCCTTCTCCAACTTGTTTAAAGCCATGGCTTTCGTAAAATTTGGTGAGATAGGTTTGTGCAGATAATTTGATCTTTTTGGTATCAAATTTCTCTTCTACAGCTTTTATGGAAGCTTTTAATATTTCATGTCCGTAACTTTTCTTCCTGTGTCCTTCCTTAACCACAACCCGGCCAATAGCTGCCTGGCTAAAGTAAATTCCCGGTGGAAAAATACGCGTATAAGCCACTAGTTCCTCACCTTCAAAACCGAGTATGTGCAGCGCTTTTTCGTCCTTACCATCTATGTCCTGGTAAACGCAATCCTGTTCTACCACAAAGACTTCGGCCCGAAGCTGCAAAACTTTGTACAATTCATGAAGACTTAACTCTTCAAAAGTGAGGATTTTTATCTCCATTATTTACAGGAAATTTTTTCCACACGGCGATTATGACGACCACCTGCAAATTCGGTATCAAGAAATACCTCTACCATTTCTACAGCCTGTTCCTTAGAAGTAAAGCGTGCAGGAATACTCAATACATTAGCATCATTGTGCTCTCTTGCCAGGGAGGCAATCTCTTTGGTCCAGCAAAGTGCAGAACGTATAGCCTGATGTTTATTTGCAGTCATGTTAGCACCATTACCGCTACCGCAAATAATTATTCCAAGATCGGCTTTTTTGTCTTCCACATCCTGTGCAACGGGATGAACAAAATCTGGATAATCCACACTGTCTTCACTGTCGGTTCCATGATTGACAACTTCGATATTCCTGGATTTCAGATAATCGATAACCGCAAATTTGTATGAGGTTCCTGCGTGATCATTTCCAATAGATATTTTCATGAGATAGGGTTTAATGGGCTACAAAGGTAGAAATTTAGGTTATCAACTTCTATTTTGGCGTTTGTTAATTAAATGTTACAATACCTTTAAAATAAAGGCTTTATAAAAGTTCATAATTTGTTAATAATTGAAAGTGAAAAAAGCAAAAGGAAATTTGGTAATGTGCCGGGAAAACCCAATATGAAAGAATCTGCGACAATAAGAAATTTTAAACCCACAATTTTCCGGTAAGTTTTCAGCACCAATTTTTCAGTTCTACACATTAAATAATCATTAAGTTATTAAAACTCGCTATTCACATTTCATTATGAACAGTTGTTAAGAAAAACTAAACTTACAATAGAAATCAGGAGCTTAGGATCGTCTGCTGCTGTTGATAAGTTGTTACCTCAATACTTCTAACCAGTTTTCCAAAAAAGTTTCAGAAAAGTTATTGTACATATCAACAGACTATAATACACCAACATTTTAATTTTTTAAAAAAGAAAGAAAAAGGAATATATAATATAACTGTTGACAACTAAACGATCTTTAAGTGGAGCTGGGTTGTCATTAAAACTGTCGAGGATTTCCTGTGCCTTACTTAGATCCAGGTGGTGAACTTTTAGATGTATCCCGCCCAGGGCATTGGAATAAAAGGGAAAGACCCCTACCATAGTTTCATTCTGGAAAAAACACTGAATTCCTTCCCGTTCCAGGATGAGCTTTAAAACCTGGTATTCATGAGGATAAGTAAAAACGGCAAGGGTTATAAATTTTTCCATAGCAAAAGAATTGCTACTAAATATACGACATTCTAATCTTGAAAAGAAGATGTATCGGCAGGGAGTAAGGTAGAATGAGGATGGTTAAGGGTGTGATTGATAGAGGCTACAAAAGTTAGAACCCCAATGACGAAGATTAGAATAAAAATGATGATTATACTATTTGGTTTTCTCATTTCAAGAAGGATATAGAAAACTGCGGGGAACAGTCAAATTTAATACTTTTTTAAGAATTCAGCTCTTTTTTGTTAATATTTCATATTAAATAAAGATCATCTTTTAACTAAGAGAAGGTAAAAACCGGAAATTCCTGTAATTTCAGGTAGATGTAAATTATAAGACTTAATTTTATAGCTTAATTTTAGAAATGAGTAAAAAGAATAAAAAGAACAAATCAACCAATTCCGAAAGTTTTACACAGAATATCCTTGGTATTATGCGCAAGGAATCGGGAAAGGATTTTAATTATAAACAAATTGCTGCAAAAATGGGAGTGGATGATCCCAGCAGCAGAAACAAGATCATTCGAACTTTATCCCAACTTGCTGCCAAAAAGAAGATTGAAGAGGTTGACAGAGGCAGGTTTCGTCTGAACGCCGGAGTAGATTATTACCACGGAATTTTAGATATGACCGCTAAGGGTAGTGGTTACGTTGTAGTTGAAGAATTAAATGAAGATGTTTTTATCCCTTCCAATAATATCAATAAAGCATTTGACGGTGACGAAGTTGAAATTTACGTTTACAAACGTCGTCGCAACAAAAAATCTGAAGGTGAGATAACCAAGATCCTTAACCGTAAAGAAAACTCAGTTTGTTGGAGTTTTACAACTTCAGGAGAACTTTGGTTTTGTTGCCATCCAGGATGGAAAAATGTACACCGATATTTTTGTACAGAAGAATAAGATCGGGGAAGCTAAAGATGGCGATAAGGTTATTGTGGAAATGGAAGAATGGCCAGAAAAGGCAGATTCGCCTTTTGGTCAGATTATTCAGGTTCTTGGGAAACCCGGAGAACATGATACCGAGATCCATTCAATTTTAGCCCAGTACGGGTTGCCGCATGAATTTCCGCAGGAAGTAGAGAATTTTGCACAGGGAATTGATACCAGCATTCAGGAGGAAGAAATCAAGAACAGGAGGGATATGCGTGATGTATTGACCTTCACTATTGATCCTAAAGATGCCAAGGATTTTGATGATGCTTTAAGTTTTAGGGAACTGGAAAACGGGAATTTCGAAATTGGAATTCACATTGCAGATGTTTCCCATTATGTGAAGCCGGGAACTATTCTTGACGAGGAAGCTTTTAACCGTGCAACTTCGGTTTATCTCGTGGACCGGGTCGTTCCAATGTTACCTGAAATTCTTTCGAACAACGCATGTTCCCTTCGTCCCAACGAAGAGAAATATACATTTTCAGCAGTTTTTGAAATGACTTCACAGGGAATTGTTAAAGATCAATGGTTTGGGAGAACGGTCACCTATTCCGATGCACGTTTTGCTTATGAAGAAGCACAATACATCATTGAAACTACTGGTGGCGATATTCCTGAAGATATTTCTATTACCGGGGAAAGCTACAGCACAGATGATGCAATTGTCACTGCCATTCTCAAGATGAACCAGATCGCTGAAACAATGCGGAAAAAGAGAATGAAGGAAGGAGCAATTTCCTTTGACAAGGTAGAGGTGAAGTTCGAGCTTGATGAGAAGAATGAACCGATAGGTGTTTTCTTTAAAACTTCGAAGGAAGCCAACAAGCTTATTGAAGAATTCATGTTACTGGCTAATAAAAAAGTAGCCGAATTCATTGGAAAACAAAAACCTAAAAAGACCTTTGTTTACCGTTGCCACGATGAGCCCGATACCGAGAAACTGAATGCTTTACAGTCTCTTGTGAGCAAATTTGGACATAAGTTAAACCTAAAAGATCAAAAGCAAATCTCTCAATCCCTCAATAACTTATTGAGCGATGTTCAGGGAAAAAAGGAACAGAATCTTATTGATACCCTTACCATAAGAACAATGAGTAAGGCCTATTACAGCACAGAAAATATTGGTCACTACGGGCTTGCCTTTAGTTACTATTCTCATTTTACCTCTCCAATTAGGAGGTATCCCGATGTTATGGTGCACAGGTTACTTCAACACTATCTCGATCAGGGGAAATCTGCTCAGGAGGAAGAATATGAATCTAAATGTCAGCATAGCAGTAACATGGAAGGCCTGGCAACCAGTGCCGAACGGGATTCCATCAAGTACATGCAAATTAAATTTATGCAGGAGCACAATGATGAACAATTCCTTGGCGTTATTTCGGGTGTTACCGAATGGGGGATCTATGTCGAGATCATCGAAAATAAGTGTGAAGGCATGGTTAGATTGCGTGACATAAGGGAAGATCATTTTGATTTTGACCCAGATCAATACGCGATTATTGGCCGCAAGACCAAAAAGGTCTACCAGTTAGGGGACGAAGTTTATGTCAAAGTTAAAAACGCCGATCTTGTAAAAAGGCATTTGGACTTTAAATTAATTGGAAGTAAAGATGAAGTTGAAAATCAAAATTAGCACAACTATTTTCTCATGTTTATTGTTCTTTTTTGCCATTTCTGCCACCGCGCAGGATGTAAAGGAGAATCTTGGAAGTTTTTCTGAAGTAAAAACTTTTAATGCTGTTGAAGTCGAAATATTACCTTCTGAAGAAAACCGGATTGTAATCACCGGGCACAGTAAAAATGATGTCAAATATGAGATTGTTGAAGACCGCCTTGAAATAAGGCTTTCTCTGGATAACATTTGGTCAAAGAACAATACCCGCATTACCCTTTATACCAGTGATCTCAAAACGATTGATGCTAATGAAGGTTCATTAGTTGAGATTTCAGATGAATTAAGAGGGGAAGAATTGACTTTTAGGGTTCAGGAAGGTGCAGTAATAGAAGGTAAGGTAAAAGGCCGTAAAATCAATTCTAAATCAATTTCTGGCGGAAGAATTACCCTCAAAGGTGAAGCTGAAGAGCAAGAGGTAGAAACCAATACGGGTGGTCAATACCTGGGAAAAAATCTTCGTACGCAAAGAACCGATGTTACTGCCGGTACCGCAGGTAGGGCAGAGATCCATGCAAAAGATTATGTAAAGGCCACCGCCAAACTTGGTGGGACCGTAGAGATCTTTGGAAGACCGGGGGAAGTAGATAAAAAGACCACCCTGGGCGGAAAAATCATATAAGTAAAGTAAAATCCTATATTTGTGAAACTAAATGAGCTGAATGTTTCAGGATATACTGGCTGCAATACCTTTAGGATTTTTTCTTGCATTTTTACTGGGACCGGTATTCTTCGTGCTCCTGGAAACTGCTGCTATAAAAGGGTTTAGAGCTGCAATTTCATTCGATCTCGGGGTCATTTTTGCCGATATTATTTTCCTGCTAATTGCATATTTAAGTACCACAAAACTATTGAACCGGATCAAGGATGATCCGGCTCTTTTTGTTTTTGGAGGAGGCATTCTTATGACCTATGGGATCATTCAGTTTGTTCAAAACCGAAAAGTTCTGGAACACGAGGAAGTTCCGGAAATTCAAAAATTGAATAAAAGGGACTATTTGGGCCTTGCTGCCAAAGGCTTTCTACTCAACTTTATCAATATTGGGGTTTTAGGTTTCTGGTTAGGTCTTATTATTATTTTCGGACCAAGAATGGAAATGGAAACCGACCGTATGACGGTATTTTTTGGTACCATCCTGGGAACTTATTTACTAGTTGACATTTTTAAGATCCTTGCCGCAAAAAAACTCAATCGAAAACTTACTCCCACCCGAATCTACAATGTCAAAAAGATAATCAGTATTATTCTCGTAATATTTGGAGTCTTTTTAGTCGCCCAGGGCTTGGTTCCGCAGGAATTGAACCAGATCCAGGACCAGATCGATAACATTACTCCCGAATCGGCTGCATATCTTAAGTAAATCCAACTGAAAAAGAAGTGTCAAAAAGGGCATTTTTGACTGGTAATTCAAAGGTTATTCTATATACTTCTTTGGTAGATTACCTCTTTTTTAGAGTTGAAATTTCTTCCTGAAACGGCATTTCTGGAGGATATATTTAACCAGGTTAATAAGAAAATCTCCAAGTCAGGTTCCAAAATCTTTTGAAAAATGGTTAAAGCTCCGTATTTCGGGGATCTATTGATTCTTCAATCTTGATTCATTACTTAAAACAAAAAAAGCCCCTTAAAAAAGGAGCTTTTTGGAGGCATCGAGCGGATTCGAACCGCTGTACGAGCTTTTGCAGAGCTCTGCCTAGCCACTCGGCCACGATGCCGTTTCAATAACGGAAGGCAAATGTAATAAAATTTCTTTTTTTGAAGCCTATGCTTTTTACCTGCTTTGACAAAAAATGCAAAATTACCTGCTTTTGCTTCTTTTTACAGTGACCATGGCGACATTTCCGCCTATTGGTGGATTAATTTTTGACACATACACGGTTACTTTTTGAACAATGAGCAGTTCTTCAAGAACGCGGTTCAGGATCCTTTCGGCAACAGTTTCCAGCAATTTGGAGCGAATTGCCATTTCTTCCTTCACAATTTTATTCAAATGCACGTAATCAATAGTATCTTTTAATGCATCGGTCTTTGCAGAAAGTGAAAGATCTCCTTTCACTTTAAGGTCTACCTTGTAATCACTGCCAATCTGGCCTTCTTCCTCAAGGCATCCGTGATAGGCGAAGACTTTAATATTTCTGAGTTTAATACTTCCCAAAATCTTATTTTTTGCGAAGATATAAACAATTCAGAAGACAATCATGGAGCGGCGGAATTGATGTTTATTTTCTTTAATTTTGCCCTCTCAAAAAGAATTCACAAACTATGGCCGAAGAAAAACGATCCCTCAATTTTATTGAGCAAATAATCGAAGAAGATCTAAAAAACGATTATAAAAAAGAGGACCTGCAATTCAGGTTTCCACCTGAACCAAACGGATATCTTCATATTGGCCACGCTTCTTCTATTTGTCTGAATTTTGGACTGGGGGAGAAATATAATGCGCCGGTGAACCTTAGGTTTGACGATACCAATCCCATTAAAGAAGAACAGGAGTATGTTGATGCTATTAAGCGGGATGTGGAATGGCTCGGGTTTAAATGGGCTAAGGAATGTTATGCTTCAGATTATTTTCAGCAGTTGTATGACTGGGCGGTGATGATGATTAAAAGTGGCGATGCTTATGTTGACAGTCAGGCTTCCGAAGTTATTGCTGAACAAAAGGGAACTCCAACTCAGGCAGGGAAGAACAGTCCCTACCGCGATCGATCTGTCGAGGAAAACCTTGAGCTTTTCAGAAAGATGAAAGATGGGGAGACAAAGGAAGGGGAGCACGTTTTAAGGGCAAAAATTGATATGGCTGCCAAGAACATGTTGATGCGTGACCCTGTAATGTACCGTACGCTGCACCGTAAACACCACCGTACAGGCAATGACTGGATGATCTATCCACTATACGACTGGGCCCATGGGCAAAGTGATTACATAGAATCTGTTTCTCATTCTTTTTGTACACTCGAATTTCTGCCTCACAGGGAGCTTTATAACTGGTTCCTGGAAAAGGTGAGTTCTGCGGAAGATTTTCGCCCAAAACAGCGGGAATTTGCACGACGTAATCTTAGCCACACCATTGTAAGTAAAAGAAAACTCTTGCATCTGGTGGAAAAAGGAATAGTAAAATCATGGGATGATCCAAGGATGCCTACCATTTCGGGCCTTAGGAGAAGAGGTTTTACACCTGATTCTATCCGGAAGTTCGCTGATACCATTGGAATCGCGAAAAGAGAAAATATCATTGATGTTTCCCTTTTGGAATTCTGCATTCGGGAAGATCTTAATAAAACTGCGCCAAGGGTAATGGCTGTTCTTGATCCTGTAAAACTGGTGATCACTAATTATCCCGAAGACGGGGAGGAGTGGCTGGAAGCCGAAAACAATCCTGAAGATGAATCTGCAGGTTCAAGAAAAGTGCCTTTTTCCCGCGAACTATATATTGAGCAGGAGGATTTTAAGGAAGAAGCTAACCGAAAGTTTTTCAGGCTAACCCTTGGAAAGGAAGTAAGACTAAAGAACGCTTATATTATTAAGGGCGAGAAAGTAGTGAAAAATGATGCAGGAGACATTGTAGAGATCCACTGTACTTATGATCCAAAAAGCCAAAGTGGTAGCGGTACCGAAGAATCTATGCGTAAGGTAAAGGGAACCCTGCACTGGGTTTCGGCCAAACACGCAATAGAGGCGGAGGTAAGGCTTTACGACAGGTTGTTTAGTGTAGAGTCACCCGATGCCGACAAGGAGAAGGATTTTCTTGACTTTTTAAATCCTGAATCCCTCAAGGTTATCACTGCATATCTGGAACCGAGCCTTCAAAATGTGGAGCCTTTGGATAAATTTCAGTTTCAAAGATTAGGATATTTTAACGTTGATAAGGAGAGCAGCAAAGATCATTTGGTCTTTAACCGCACTGTGACACTGAGGGATTCTTGGGGAGGCAAGAATTAATGCTGTGTAAGCCGGGTTTTCAATTAAGAATAATTTAGCATTGCATTTTAGATATTAACCGGTTATTAACAGCGCCGCAGGACTCATTGAAGTATATTTGGTTGTAGTATTAATCTTAATAACAACGAATATCATGGCAAAATCAGGAAGTACTTTTTTAGCATTGCTAACCGGGGCAGCAATTGGAGCCGGCCTTGGAATGTTATATGCCCCTGAAAGTGGAGAGGAAACCAGGAGAAAACTGGGAGAAAATGCGAAAAAAACTCAGGACGACTTAAATAAACGATACCGGGAAACTTCATCAAATCTCAGTCAGAAGGCTAAGAAGGCTAAATCCGATTTTGAGCAGAGACTGGAAGAAACTTTGTCTTCAGCAAGTTTCAAAGCAGATGAGATTCTTAGCAGCCTTGAAGTAAAACTTGAGGAGCTTAAAAAGCAGAATTCCAAGTTTCAGAAAGATCGCAAAAGCGAATCAGATGATAAGGCAAACGTTGATGAAAGCGTAGCATCCAAAGGAAATAAGAACACAGGTAGTGCTGCAGTCTAAGCGTTTATGGCGTTCGAAAGAATATCTGACAACCTACAGCAGTTAAACGAGAACATTAAAGACTTTGCGCAAAGCAGCGCAGAGTACTATAAACTTGATCTCTTTAGCAAGAGCATGAAAGGAACTACTGCTGCCATTAAAGGGGCGGCAATAGCTTTTTTCATGCTTTTCGCTTTGTTGTTCCTTTCCATAGCTATTGCAGTAGCTCTTAGCAACTGGATCGATTCCCCAAGTTCAGGATTTTTCATAGTAGCTGGATTTTATCTTTTATTAGGTCTTTTCTTCGTCTTCTTTGGCAGTAAAGTACTTATGAAAGCAATCCTACCGGGAGCTTCAAAAAAGTTCTTCCAGGAGCCCGAGAAGAAGCCGAAGGTTGAACATCCCGAATTTACAGAACAGGTGGATTATGAGACAGACGAGATCATTATAAAGAATAACGATAATGAGAGAGTATAAGAATTTCAAAGAAATAGACCGTGATCTTAAACTTCTCAAACTTCAAAAGGAGATAGATAAGGAAAGAGTACTCTTAAGTTACAATCAAACAAAAGAAAGTCTTTCTCCCAAGCGCATTATTAAAAGTGCTGCCGGGAGTATATTTAAAAACGCACTGGTCCTCAAAGGTGCGACCTCTGTACTTGGATTTATAGGAGAAAAGTTCGGTAAATAACTACTTTAGATAATTATTACTGCTGGTTTTCATTATCTCCTTCTTCCTGTTCTCCGGGAAGTTGTGGTGGCAGTTGTTCCCTTTTCTTGCGTACCTCTTTTTCTTTCCGTTTTTTCTCCCTTGCCGCATTTTCCTTTTTCATGGCTTCTCCAATTTGATTGGAGGCAGTAAAGGATGCGATCATGTTATTAAGCATATCGCTTCCTGTTTGAGGGGAATTAGGTAAAAGGATCAGGTTACTTTGTGTTTCTTCACCAAGAGACTGGAGCGTATCATAATGCTGGGTAACTACAATAAGGGCAGAAGCCTCCTGAGAATTAATTCCAACATTATTTAAAACATCAACACTTTCTTCAAGTCCCCGGGCGATCTCCCGACGCTGGTCGGCAATTCCCTGTCCCTGTAGACGTTTACTTTCGGCTTCTGCACGGGCCTTGGCTACGATTTTGATCCTTTCGGCTTCAGCTTCATATTCTGCTGCTACTTTTTCCCTTTCCGAAGCATTAATACGGTTCATCGCGGCCTTTACCTGTACATCGGGATCAATATCGGTTACAAGGGTTTTTATGATATCATAGCCATATTCTTCCATGGCTTCGTTTAACTCGCGCTTTACTGCAATTGCAATATCATCTTTACGTTCAAAAACATCGTCCAGCTTCATTTTTGGAACTTCTGCACGTACCACATCAAATACATACGAAGTTATCTGGTCATGAGAATTCTCCAGTTTATAGAAGGCGTCGTAGATCCTTGTGCTAATGACCTGGAACTGTACAGAGATCTTCAGCTTCACAAAAACATCATCTTTGGTCTTGGTTTCAACCAGTACATCCAGTTGCTGTACCTTAAGGTTGATCCTGCCGGATATCTGGTCGAAAACCGGTACTTTAAAATGCAAACCGCTGTTACTTATTCGCTGGAATTTTCCGAAGCGCTCAATGACCGCTGCGGTTTGTTGTTTTACTGTAAATATTCCTGAAAAAAGCACAATGAACGCGAAAACTACGAAGAGTGCTGTTAAGATTGTGGAGATCATGGTTGTAAGTTAATTTTAAGGAAAGATATAAAATATTCAACTACATTAGCCCATCATTTTTAAAACGCAGTTATGGATCCTAAGAAAGTTCTTCTTTTTGCAGGAATTTTGATGTTTTCTTTCAGTTCCCAGGCACAACGTAAGTTATGGGATGGAGAGTATAATAGATTGGGTTTACAGGGAGGTGTAAATCACTTCAATATTATCACAGATGATCTCCAGGTGACCCCAAAGGTGAGCTGGACGGCTGGTTTTACCACGCGTGCTTCTTTCTACAATGATTTCCAATTCGTTTACGGTATCAACTTCTACGACCTAAAAGTAGATATTGACGGGCGTAAAAGACTGGAAGAAACATCTGCAAATTCCCTTATTGAGTATAGTATGATCGGCGTGCAGGGAAATTTCTTTGCCAGTTATAAATTAATTGATCATTACCTGAGTGTGGAAGCCGGTCCTGTGGTGCAGGTTAACGGAAAACTGGAGGCAAGACAGGACAAGGAACTATACTATGTTGGAAACTACGACATCAATGCAATCGATATTGAAAAAGTTTCTGCTTTTAATCTAAATCTTGCTGTAGGTATTAGCGGGGGAGGGGAAGCCGTCAAAATTTGGGCGCAATACCAGTATGGTATCAACAACTTTTTCAAGGGACTTCATGATGAAGGCCTGCAGGAAAAAGATGCTTCTGTGCCATCCTTTAAAGGTAATATAAGTATGATCGCCGGTGGTGTCACCTTTTACTTGTAGAAAATAAGAAACAATAAAAAAAGCCATTTTTGATACCTTTCAAAAATGGCTTTTTTTATTGAATTTTTTCAGGCTATAATTTTTCCTGAGCTCTTTTTAACCTGTCAATTGTTTCATCTTTTCCAATTGCAGCGGCGATCTCGAAAACATCTGGACCCTGCATGGCACCTACCAGCGAAAGCCTGAAGGGTTGCATGACCTTCCCAAAGCCTATTCCTTCGGAAGTTATCCAGGATTTTACTTTTTCCTGAACGTTTTCTGCAGTGAAATCCTCGGTCTCTTTTAGGAGTTGAATCACTGAGTCCATTAGTTCTGAAGTATCTTCTTTCCAGGCCTTTTTTGCAGCCTTTTCATCGTAGTTTTCGGGTGCGGTGAAGAAGTAGCTCCCCATGTCCCAGAAGTCGCTTAAAAACGTCGCTCTTTCTTTTAAAAGAGCAACTACTTTAACGGCGTATTCCTGGGAAGTAGAAATTCCTTTTTCTTCCAGGAGACGAACAAGATCTTTAGCCAGTTCTTCGTCATTGGCTTCCTGCATATAATGATGCTGGAACCATTTTGTCTTATCGGGATCAAACTTGGATCCACCTTTGGAAACATGCTCCAGGGTGAATGCCTGGGTAAGTTCTTCCAGGGTGTAGATTTCTTTTTCTGTTCCACCGCCGGCATTCCAGCCAAGTAGGGCAAGCATATTAACTACTGCTTCGGGGAAGTATCCTTCCTCGCGGTATCCCGATGAAGCATCTCCCGACTTCGGGTCTTTCCATTCCAAAGGAAAAACCGGAAAGCCCATTTTGTCTCCGTCCCGCTTACTCAATTTTCCTTTGCCCTGTGGTTTAAGGATAAGGGGCAGGTGGGCGAATTTTGGAGCGGTCCAGTCAAATGCTCTGTATAAAAGAACGTGCAGGGCGAGAGAGGGCAACCATTCTTCCCCTCGTATAACATGCGTGATCTTCATCAAGTGATCATCCACAATATTTGCCAGGTGATAAGTTGGCATACCGTCGCTTTTAAAAAGCACCTTATCATCCAGGATCTTGGTTTCAATGGTCATTTCCCCCCTAATTTCATCTTTAAGAGACAAACTTTCATCTTCAGGGGTTTTAAAACGCACAACATAAGGCTCGCCTGCTTCTATTTTCTGCTTTACTTCAGCTTCCGGTAAAGAGAGAGAATTTTTCAGCTTTTGGCGGTTGTGCCAGTTATAGATAAAAGTTTTTCCTTCGGCCTCGTGGTTTGAACGATGTTGGTCAAGTTCTTCGGAAGTATCAAAGGCATAATAAGCATTTCCCGAGGCGAGCAGCTTTTCAGCATACTCCCGGTAAAGATTTTTACGCTCGCTCTGGCGGTAAGGACCTGCATCTTTTTCTTTCCCCGGGCCTTCATCAAACGGAATATTGCACCAGTTTAAAGATTCTATAATATATTCTTCGGCACCTTCGACATAGCGGGCCTGGTCTGTATCTTCAATACGCAGAATAAAATCTCCGCCGTGTTTTTTAGCAAACAGGTAGTTAAAAAGAGCTGTTCTAACTCCTCCTATATGTAATGGCCCGGTGGGGCTTGGTGCAAAACGCACCCTTACTTTTTCTGTAGACATAAGCTGGTTATTTTGGGCAAAGATAAAGGATTCTTTAGGTTCTCGAAATGGTGCTGAAAATGTGGAGGTTGAAATGGAATCTCAAATAAAATTGTAATTTTAGGAGATTAAAAATGGGGGAGGGAAAAATGGATAATTTCGAGATCTTACGAAAGAAGCTGGAGGCGTTTATAAGGAAGTTTTATCTCAACGAACTTCTTAAGGGTTTCATATTTTTTGTGGCCATTGGGCTGCTGTATTTTATACTAACACTTTTTGTGGAGCATTTGCTTTGGCTAAATTCTACCGGCCGCAGCATTCTTTTTTGGAGTTTTATTGCCGTGGAGGTTTTTCTCTTCGGAAGGTTTATTGTTTATCCATTGCTGAAGTTGTTTCGCATCTCCCGCGGAATTGACTACACCGAAGCTTCCCGTATTATAGGTCGCCATTTTCCTGAAGTCAATGACAAACTCCTGAATGTACTCCAACTGGATAAGAACGATCGAAAGACAGATTTGCTGCTCGCTTCCATCGAACAAAAAGCCAATGAACTTCGTCCCGTTCCCTTTACAATGGCCGTGGATTTGCGAAAGAATGTTCCTTACCTAAAATATGCTGCAATTCCTGTAATTATTATTCTCCTCATTGCCATTTCCGGAAGGACCGAAGTTTTTTCCGGTAGTTATGAGCGGGTAGTTAATTACAAAACCGCTTATGAACCACCCGCGCCTTTCTCTTTTCAGCTTCGTAACGAGAATTTACAAATAAGAGAAAATGAGCCACTCACAATTCAGGTCAACACGAGTGGAAAGATTGTGCCGGAGGATGCCTCGATACATTATAACGGCCAAAGTTATTTTATGAAGCGGGTTTCCCCCGGAACCTTTGAATATACATTTGAACCGGCGCACAAATCTTTTGATTTCAGTCTTTCTGCTAACAAAGTACGATCGGGCAACTATGAGGTGGAAGTTGTAGAGGTGCCAAAAATGCGGAATTTGAAAATGATTCTTGATTACCCTGTGCACACCGGGTTAGGGGAGGAGATAATCGAAGGTACTGGGAGTGCTACTGTGCCGGAGGGAACTCAAATTAATTGGGAACTGGAAACTTCTTCCACCAAATCGGTCGAAATGCAGCTGCCCGATACTCTTCAAAAATTTGAAAAACAAGGGGATCTTTTTAGGTTTCAGAAAAGGATTAATTCAACCGTTGATTACGGGATAAGCACTTCAAATGACAAGGTAAAGAACTTTGAAAACCTTAATTACCAGATAAGGTCCGTTAAAGATGAGCATCCCGAACTTGTCCTGGAACATCAAATCGATTCCCTGGATGCCGATGCGCAGTATTTCTTCGGAAAAGTATCTGATGACTACGGAATTTCGGCGGTTAACCTGGTGGTTCAGACGATGGAATCTCCTGAAAATGAAAGAGTAGTGCGTCTTCCTTTCGGAAAAGGTAATATTGGAGAGTTTGTGAGTACTTTTCCTGATACCCTTTCCCTTGAAAAGGGTAAAAACTACCAGTTTTATTTTGAAGTTATTGATAATGACAGGATTAACGGGTATAAGAGAGTGAAAAGCAGACTTTTCACATACCGGGAGAAGACAGTTTCAGAAGAGAAGCAACAAAGACTTCAGGAGCAACAACAGGCTATAGAAGGAATGGATGGCTCCCTGGAGAAGATGAAACTTTCAGAAAAGGAATTGGAGGAATTGTCAAGACTTCAGAAGGAAAAAAAGGAACTGAGTTATAATGATCGTAAGAGGCTTGAAAATTTTCTTGAACGCCAAAAACAGCAAAACAGGCTGATGGAAAATTTTACCGAAAAGCTTAAACGGAATCTTGAGGAGGAATCTTCCCCTCAAAATACAGACCTGAAAAAAGATCTTGAAGAGCGACTTTCAAATCGTGAAAAGGAGCTGGAAGAAAACGAAAAGCTTCTTGAGGAACTCGAAAAATATTCTGAAAAGATCCAGGAAGAAGGACTACAGGAAAAATTGGAACAGCTTTCCAAAAACTCCCGAAATCAGGAAAGGAGTCTCGAACAACTTCTTGAGCTAACCAAAAAATATTACGTGCAGGAGAAGACTGCGAGAGTAGCCGAAAATCTGGAGGAATTGGGAGAGAAGCAACAAGATCTTGCAGAACAGGAAAAAGAAAATACTGAGGCTGCCCAGGATTCTCTTTCCAAAGAAACTGAAGAAGCCTTTGAAGAACTAGAGGAGCTTCAAAAGGAAAATCAAGGGCTTAAGAAGCCTCTGGAAATTCCGGATAGCCAGGAAGAACAGGAGGATGTAAAAGAAGGGCAGGAAAAAGCCGGGGAGGAGCTTCAAAAGGAAAATAAAGAGGGCGCTAAAAAAGAACAGAAGAAAGCAGGTGAGAAGCTCAGGGAGATGGGTCAAAAGATGAAGCAACAAATGCAACAGGGAGGTATGCAACAAATGCAGGAAGATGTAACTATGCTAAGGCAAATCCTCGATAACCTGATCACCTTCTCTTTTGGGCAGGAAGATTTAATGGAGGACTTTAAAAAGGCCGGTAGCGATAATGCTTCTTTGCCGGGAAAACTTAGACGGCAGGATCTTTTAAGGGAACATTTTCGGCACATTGATGACAGTCTTTACGCCCTTGCTTTGCGTAATGAAATGATTAGCGAACCTATTACCAAAAAGCTCATCGATGTGGATTACAGCCTTGATCAAACCCTGGATCGTCTTTCCCAAACCGATATCAGGATGGGAGTAAGTAGTCAGCAATATGTAGTAACAGGAGCTAACGATCTGGCCTATTTATTGAGTGATATCCTGGGCAATATGGAAGAAATGCTCAACTCTTCGTCTTCACAAGGGGAGGGGCAGGGCCAGCAGCTTCAGGATATCATTCAGAAGCAAGGGGAATTGAATGAGGAGATGCAGGAACAAATGAAAAAGGGCCAACAAAAACAGCAGGGCGGAGAATCGGGGGAAGAAGAAAGTGGTGAATTGTTCAGGATCTTTCAGGAACAGCAAATGTTGAGGCGGGCACTTGAGGAAAAGCTTAAGGAAGAAGGACAGAAAGGTGCGGGGAAAGGTATTCAAAAAGAAATGGAACAAATCGAGAAACAACTTTTGGAAAAAGGATTTGATCCCGGCGTACTTCAAAAAATGCAAAAATTGGAACACAGATTGCTGGAGTTGGAAGAGGCCAAATTAAAGCAGGGAAATAAACCCGAAAGAGAATCAACTACGGGTAAGGATGAGTTCTCTAATGAGACCGGCACGGCCAGAGAACGAGCTAAAGAATATTTCAACACCAATGAAATTTTAAATAGACAAAGCTTACCTTTGCGCCCCATTTATAAGCTTAAAGTAAAAGAGTATTTTGAACGAAGAGATAATTAATTTTTATTCCGAAAATGACTTTGAACTGGAGAAGGTTTCTTCTTATGAAAGTTGGGTGAAAAATGTAATTTCATCTGAAGGTAAAAAGACCGGGGAAATTAGTTTCATTTTTTGCGATGATGAATACCTGCTGGAGATAAACCAAAAGTATCTCGATCACGACACCTATACAGATATTATAAGTTTTGATGCTTCAGTTGGAAACATCTTAAATGGAGATATCTTCATAAGCACTGAAAGAGTTTCAGAAAATGCCGACTCCTATGAGGTAGAATTTTCAGAAGAGCTTAAGCGGGTGATCATCCACGGCGTACTTCATTTGTGTGGGTATAAGGATAAAACTCCCGATCAAGAAAAGCTGATGAGGGAGAAGGAAGAGGAAAAAATGAAAATGTTCCACGTGGAACAATAGAAAGAATTTTATGTTTCAAAACGAATATGATGTTATAGTTGTAGGAGCCGGTCACGCCGGAAGTGAGGCCGCAGCGGCCGCAGCCAATATGGGTTGCAGTACACTTTTGGTGACCATGAACCTGCAGAATATTGCTCAAATGAGTTGTAATCCTGCCATGGGTGGTATTGCAAAAGGGCAAATCGTACGGGAGATAGATGCTCTTGGAGGGTACAGTGGGCTCGTGAGTGATACCAGTGCCATTCAATTTAAGATGCTCAATAAATCTAAAGGACCTGCGATGTGGAGTCCAAGAGTGCAGAGTGATCGAATGATGTTTGCAGAGCATTGGCGTCTACGTCTCGAAGCAACACCAAATCTGGATTTTTATCAGGAAATGGTTTCGGGATTAATCATAGAAGGGGAGAAAGTAGTCGGAGTAAAAACTTCCCTTGGAATTGAGATCAAAGCCAAAAGCGTGATCCTTACCAACGGAACTTTTTTGAATGGTTTGATCCATATTGGAGATAAACAATTTGGTGGCGGTAGGGCAGGAGAAAGAGCTGCAACCGGCATCACCGAGGAACTTGTACAATTAGGTTTTGAAGCCGGAAGAATGAAAACCGGAACGCCTCCCAGGGTGGATGGAAGATCGTTGGATTATTCTAAAATGATTGAACAACCCGGAGATGATGTGCCTTCCAAATTTTCATATCTGGACGAAACAAAACCCCTCACTAAACAGAGATCTTGTTATATGTCTTATACCTCTCCCGAGGTACATGAATTATTAAAAGAAGGTTTTGACAGGTCCCCAATGTTTAACGGCAGAATAAAAAGTGTTGGTCCGCGTTACTGTCCTTCTATTGAAGATAAGATCAATCGTTTTGCAGATAAAGACAGGCACCAGCTTTTTATTGAACCCGAAGGTTGGAATACTGTGGAGATGTATATCAATGGATTTTCAACTTCGTTGCCCGAGGAAGTACAATTTAAAGCCTTGAGTTCGGTAGCGGGATTTGAAAAAGTGAAATTCTTTAGACCCGGTTACGCGATTGAATATGATTATTTCCCGCCAACACAATTAAAACATACCCTTGAAACCAAACTGGTAGAAGGACTTTATTTCGCCGGACAGATCAATGGAACCACAGGTTATGAAGAAGCAGGTTCACAAGGCTTAATGGCAGGTATAAATGCGGCCTTAAAAGTTCGGGAGAAGGAAGAATTTGTATTGCAAAGAAGTGAGGCTTATATAGGAGTTTTAATTGATGATCTCATTACAAAGGGAACAGAAGAGCCTTACCGAATGTTTACTTCGAGGGCAGAATACCGAACTCTTTTGCGACAGGATAATGCAGATTTCAGACTTACCGAAAAGTCTTTTGAAATTGGATTAGCTTCGGAAAAAAGGATGCAAAAGATGGAAGAGAAGAAATCCAAATCTTTTGCTTTTGTGGAATTTCTGAAAGATAAAAGTGTGGCACCCGAAGAGGCTAATGTTGTTTTGGAAGCAAATGATTCTGCTCCAATGAAACAAAGCGACAAGATCTTTAAGGTTTTTTCCAGGCCTAATATTGACATGCAGGACATCCGTACTTTTAGTGGTGTGGAAGATTATATTCAGGAGAATCAACTGGGGGAGGAAGTACTTGAGCAAACCGAAATTCAGGTTAAGTATTCGGGGTATATTGAAAAGGAAAAGAACAATGCCGACAAACTTCACAGGCTGGAAGGAATTAAAATTCCGGGGGATTTTGATTATTCCAGGATCAAATCCATGTCTTACGAAGCGCGTGAAAAACTCAAAAAAGTTCAGCCAACATCTATTTCGCAGGCCTCCCGAATTAGCGGGGTAAGTCCAAACGATATTTCTGTTTTGTTGGTGTACATGGGAAGATAAAATGTAATAGTTCCACGTGGAACAACGGTAAAAAATTTATATGTTTCCATTAGAATTTTCTGAAAAACCTGTTCTCGTATGTAAGGATCATACAGTAAGTGGAGAGTATTTCGAATTGAGAAAAGCAAAGGATCTTGATCTTTTAGCAACTTTTCCAAGACCAGATCTTGAGCGATTACCATCTTATTATAAAAGCGAAAATTACATTTCCCATACCGATTCAAAAAAGGGTTTTTTCGATAAGATTTATCAGCAGGTAAAAAACCTGATGCTTAAAAATAAGCTGAACTGGATTGAAAAAGAAAAAACGCCTGGAGCAAAAATTTTAGATATTGGTGCAGGAACGGGAGACTTTTTGCGTGCGGCAAAAAACCGGAACTGGGAAGTTTTTGGAGTCGAACCAAATCCTGATGCCCGAAAACTTGCTTCAGAAAAAGGGGTGGAGTTGGAAAAAACAACATCTTCTTTTCCCGACCAGAGTTTTGATGTGATTACCATGTGGCATGTTTTAGAACACGTGCCCGATCTTGAGGAGCAGATAAAAGAACTTGACCGGCTTTTAAAACCAAATGGTCTTCTTGTTATCGCGGTGCCAAATTTTAAAAGTGATGACGCGAAGAAATACAAAGAAAATTGGGCAGCTTATGATGTGCCCCGGCATCTTTATCATTTCTCTCCTTCAGCTATTAAAAATATTTTTAATTCGACAGGTTTTTTACTCACCTCTCAAAAAGGGCTTTTTTTTGATTCCTTTTATGTGAGCCTTCTTTCTGAAAAATATTCTTCCGGTTCAGGAAATCTTCTTCGGGCAGGATATAATGGCATAACTTCTAACCTCAAGGCAAGATCCTCCGGAAACTACTCTTCTCTTGCTTACTTTCTAAAGAAAAGCAGGTAAAACGCATTTTTAAGCGTTTTAAGAAGCTTTTAGCTTCTTGATGATATTCTGTATGTCAATTTTATTTTCTGAAGCTTATTTAAGCCTCTTATTCTGTCATTTTTCATAGAATTTTTAAATAAGCTTATTTTTTTTCATATCAAAACCTTATAGCTGCATAATAGAGGCTTTTTTAGGAGGGAATGGAAATGCTTTCTTACTTTTGCTGCAAATCGAAAAAATTTAAAAATGAGAAAATTATTTATGGTCCTGTCTTTAGGGGCTATCCTTACTGCTTGTAACAATGATAAGACTGCCTATGTCGACACTACTGTTTTAATTCAGGAGTATTCTGAAATGAAAGAAGTCGAAGCAGATTTCAATGTAAGATCTGAAAGTTTGAAAAGGGAACTGGATTCTGCTGCGCAGGGATTTCAGCAGGAAGTAATGGAATTTAGAGATAATGCGGCAACAATGTCTGAAGCTGAAAGACAGGCAGCCCAGGAAAATTTGATGCAAAAGCAACAAATGCTTCAGCAACAACAGCAAATGAGAAGTGGTCAATTGAGACAGGAAGGTGACCAGGTGATAGATTCTATCATTACTAAAGTGAAGGATTTTGTGAAGGTTTACGGAGAGGAAAATGATTACACCTATATCTTTGGATCGAATGAATCTGCAAATATTATGTATGCAGAGGAAGGACTTGATATAACTCAGGAAATATTGGGAGAGCTAAATGAAAGCAGGGGAGTTTCCAAAGAAGATGCTGTGGTTACAGAGTAATAGATTACTCTCTTAAAATTTAAAGGGTTCCACATGGAACCCTTTTTTTATGCGGTTACTAAAAAGACCCCAAAGATTATAACGATGAAATATCCAACAATAGTGAAGGCTCCCGCATAATCATTTGCCACCCGTTGTCCAAAAAGCAACATGAGCAGGGTAACTGCGGCAAGAACAAGTGACCAAAGGGCCAGTGTAGGATCATCATTTAAGTAAAGGGTAAAGATGGCTGCTATAGCCATGAGGCCTGTAATTATTTCCAATACAAGAATAATTCCTAACAACAGGGATACCATTCCGCCCATGAAGGTGCCTTTAAAGTGTCCTGTAAGCCATTCGTAATTTCCTTTCCAGTTCACCATCTTATCAAGACCAGATTGAAGAAAGGTAATTATGGTAAAAACCAAAATTAGGTAAACAGGAATATTAGAAATAAAATTGTCCATGATGAACTAGTTTTTATGAATGAGTCTGGTTAGTTTAATTGAAAGATCTGTTAGGATGATCTTGGCGTTTCCATTTCTTTCAATATGATAAACGGCATCTTCCAGTTCTTTTGTGATGCCGGTGATATTATTCCCTGTGATAAAAGGAGCAAATTTTTCCAATTTAAATCCTTTTGTCTGCGGTTGCATGAAGACGAGGTTCTTCGCTTTATAATTGTACATGAGAGCCTGTCGGAAAAAATCCATACAATACAGCAGGAATTTCTTTTGTGGTTCCCTTCCTGTGCCCGCAATCATTTCACTCCAGGCAATTAATTCGGCTAGAGCAGTCTTATCTCCTTTAGCTTTAAAAGCTGTTCTTACCCAGGAAATGAACCACTCCTCAAATTGTTCGTCACCCGAATTGTGTCTAAGAATGTGTAAAGCGTTATTGTAATTTCCGTTGGCGCGGTGTGCAATAGTAAGCGCTTTGGGACGATCACAATTTTCTTTTTGTTCAAGGGCTTCAGCAATTACTGCCTCATTCAATGGGGGAAAGTGCAGGGTTTGGCACCTGGATCTTATAGTTTGAATAATGTTTTCCTCTTCTTCGGTAATTAACAGGAAAAGGGTCTTTTGCGGGGGTTCTTCAATAAGCTTCAGCAATTTGTTGGCGCAGCTGTCGTTCATCTTTTCGGCCATCCAAATGATCATTACCTTATAGCCTCCTTCATAAGATTTCAGCGAAAGGGCTTTGACAATATCCTGTGCCTCATCGACCCCTATTTTTCCCTGCTTATTTTCAATTCCCAGTTTTTGGTACCAGTCAAAAAGACTTCCGTAGGGCTCCTGTTCCACAAATTGCCTCCATTCCTCACTAAAATGAGAAGAAATGGCATTCTTCTTAACTTTGTCGTTATTAGCAACAGGATATGCAAAATGCAGGTCTGGATGAGCGAGTTTGTTCATCTTCAGGTTACAGGCTTCCCTTCCGGTATTGTTCTCTGCACTTGTATTTCCACAGAGCACGTATTGCGCATATGCAATAGCCATGGGAAGCGTTCCACTACCCGAGGATCCTACAAATAATTGGGCATGAGGGATTCGGTTATTATCCACCGTGGTGGTGAGGTGATTCTTTATATGCGGAAGGCCTAATACTTCAGAAAATAGCATAAGCAAAGATAAAATTTCTTCACACTTTATTATCTTAGGGGAAAATTTAATTTAGGCTAAAAACAGCTATATGAAAACTATTAATGATTATAATTTTAAAGATAAAAAAGCCCTGATAAGGGTTGATTTTAATGTTCCGCTTAATGAACAACAAGAAGTAGGGGATACCAGCCGAATCGAAGGTGCTAAACCTACAGTGGATAAGATCCTGAAAGATGGTGGTAGCGCTATCCTTATGTCACACCTTGGTCGCCCAAAGGGAGTTGATAAAAAGAACTCGCTGCAGCACATTGTAGCTAAAGTTTCGGAAATTCTTGGGGTCGAGGTGAAATTTGTAGATGAATGTGTTGGGGAAAAGGCGCAGCAAGCTGCCCGTGATCTAAAACCGGGAGAGGTACTTTTGCTTGAGAACCTGCGTTTTCATGCTGAAGAAGAGAAAGGGGATGAAGAATTTGCTAAAAAACTGGCCTCTTTGGGAGACATTTACGTGAATGATGCTTTTGGTACTGCACACCGTGCCCATGCTTCCACGACCATTGTAGCACAATATTTTGATAAAAAATGTGTTGGTGCTTTACTTCATAAGGAGATCGACAGTCTGGAAAAAGTGCTTGGAAATTCAGAAAAACCAGTAACTGCTGTTTTGGGTGGAGCCAAGGTTTCAACTAAGATCACTGTTATTGAAAATATTCTTGATAAAATCGATCACCTTATAATTGGTGGTGGAATGACTTACACTTTTACAAAAGCGAAAGGCGGGAAAATCGGAAATTCCTTAGTGGAAGACGACAAATTAGAACTCGCACTGGAAATTCTTAGAAAAGCTGAAGAAAAGGGAGTGAAGATCCATCTTCCGGTTGATGCCGTGATAGCCGATTCTTTTTCGGAAGAAGCCAGCACAAAAGTGATTCCTGTAGATGAGATCCCCGACGGATGGATGGGATTAGACATAGGACCTGAGACCATTAAGAAATATGGTGACGTTCTTGAAAGTTCTAAAACTATCTTGTGGAATGGACCAATGGGAGTTTTTGAAATGCAGCCTTTTGCAAAGGGAACTATCGCTGTGGGAGAACATATTGCTGCGGCCACTAAGAAAGGTGCTTTTTCTCTGGTAGGAGGAGGAGACTCTGTTGCTGCCGTGAAACAATTTGGACTTGAAGATAAAGTGAGCTATGTTTCCACAGGTGGAGGAGCAATGCTTGAAATGCTTGAAGGAAAAAGTTTACCGGGCATTGAAGCCTTAAAAAAATAAAGAGGTACGATAATTGAAGGAAAAAATGTACTGCTTTTTGAGAAATGATGTTATGATGAAACAAATTTTGCCTTTTTTGATGCTGCTCATGTCTGTAGCTGCATTTGCCCAGGACGTAAAAACTGAGGCGAAGAATGTAAAGGGACAGGAGAATGGAGAAACGGGCGATACCATAAGACTTCCCGAACAGGATTTTTTCCTTTTGCTTGATAGTGATGATGTAGATCTGGCCAATAATGTGCCGGTACATAAGATTCTCAAAGACTCCCTTGTTTTTGCCCTTTTAGACGATCCTGGTGCAGCAACGATAGATTCGCTGTGGCAGCAGGAACTGTTTGAATCCAGTCTTTATCTGGATTTAAGGGACTCCTTGCTTAACCAGGAGTATAACGAGGTAGTCTTTGATGATCTTCCCACAGATACTTTGAAACTCAGGCTTCAAAAACTTAATGCCAAAACCCCTTTTAATATAGAATACAATCCTCTTCTTGAGAATGTGATCAAATCCTATCTCAAGAGAAATAAGAAGGGGATGGAGCGGTTAATGGCACTAAGTACCTATTATTTTCCTCTTTTTGAACAAAAGCTGGACGTGTATAATATTCCGCTGGAGATAAAATATCTCGCCATAGTGGAATCTGCTCTTAATCCTCGCGCAAGATCGCGGGTTGGAGCTACCGGTTTATGGCAGTTTATGTTTGCAACCGGGAAAATGCATGGACTGGATGTGAGTTCTTATGTAGATGAGCGTATGGATCCTGTTATGGCTACCGAAGCCGCAGCTCAATACCTTTCTACCCTTTACAGGGTTTTTGAGGATTGGGATCTGGTTTTGGCCTCTTATAATTCCGGTCCCGGGAACGTTTCTAAAGCGATTAGGCGTAGCGGAGGTTCCACGAATTACTGGAACCTAAGACCATATCTTCCACGTGAAACAGCTGGATATGTACCTGCTTTCCTGGCTACAATGTACATTTTTGAATATGCCGAAGAGCATGGTTTTCAACCTCCTCACCCAAGAACAACTTACTTCGAGACAGATACCATTCATCCAAAGAAGATGCTCACATTCGAGCAAATTTCGCAAGTGACAGGAGTGGAAAAAGAAATGTTGCAGTTCCTTAATCCCAGCTATAAGCTTGATGTTATTCCCTATGTAGAAGATGAAAGCTACAGCCTAAGGTTGCCGCGTAACAGGACAGGCCTTTTTGTAAATAATGAAGAAGCCATTTATGGATATGCCCAGGCTTTGGAAGAAAAGAAGGAGGAAGCCTTACCTAAGCTGGTGCAGCCGGAGTCTACTGTAAGATACCGCGTGAGACGTGGGGATTACCTCGGAAAAATAGCCGAAAGATATGGAGTAGGGGTAAGCCAGATAAAAAGATGGAACAACATGAGGAGCAATAATCTTAGAATAGGCCAAAGACTTATTATTTATCCGCAGAAAAACTCTGCTACAGCCGAAAGTTCTTCCTCGCCAAGATTCTATACCGTTAAACATGGAGATTCTCTCTGGAGCATTTCTAAAAAATTTCCGGGTGTAACTGTACAGGAGATTAAAAATCTAAATAAAATGAACAGTACCCGGCTCAAACCTGGGATGAAACTTAAACTTTCCGACGGGTAGTCTTCCCACTTCAAACTTTATCTATGAAAAAACTATTAGCTTTCTTTTCAGTTCTTTTAATTTTAACCGGGTGTGGTGATGGCAAGGATGATCCCGTTGTAGTATCCAATTCCTCAGGGAAGATCAATAGTGTAACAGTAGTCATGGAGAACGAGCTGTGGACCGGTGAAGTTGGAGAGGCTGTAAGAAGACATTTCGCTGCCCCTGTGGACGGGCTACCACAAGAGGAGCCGTTATTCTCCCTTAGCCAAATGCCGCCGGTGGCCTTTTCTGGTTTTGCCAGGAAAAACAGGATCTTTCTTAAAGTACAAAAAGGAGAAGAGACTGGAGTTAAACTCGCCGACGATGCTTATGCCCGCCCTCAAAAAGGAGTTTTGATTACCGGGGAGACTAATGAGGACATCATTTCTCTTATTGATGAAAATGCGGAACAAATTATTTCCACCTTCAAAAAAACAGAACTAAACGAGCAACAGCGTCGTATTAAGAAATCTCTTAAGAACGATGAAAAACTGGAAGAGCAACTTGGCGTGTCTTTGAAATTTCCTACCGCCTACAGGTATGCGAAAGAAAGCGATGACTTCTTCTGGATACGCAAAGATATACCTACAGGGAGTATGGAAATACTTGTTTATGAAGTGCCAAGGAGCGTTATTGAAAAAGACACCAATATTGTTGGAAACATCATCGAAATGCGTGACTCTATTGGAAAAACCCATATTCCTGGAAGAGTTGACGGGAGCTATATGGTAACTGAATCTGCTTATGCACCTTATCTTTTTGAATCTGAAATTGATGGTAATTTTGCCTGGGAGTCTAAAGGTATTTGGGAAGTAAAAGGAGATTTTATGGGTGGCCCTTTTTTAAATTATGCGGTGCTCGATGAGGAGAACGATCGTTATGTTATACTGGAAGGGTTTGCCTTTTCACCCTCGGCAAGGAAAAGGGAGAATATGATGGAACTCGAGGCCATTCTCAAATCGGCAAAAATTAATTAGCAATAAAAAAACCCAACGAAAGTTGGGTTTTTGCTTAGTATAAAAAAGATCTTTTACAATCTTTTTTTGTCTTCTTCAGTATTATTGGCAGGAGCATCATCTTTGGAAGCGTCTTTAAATTCTTTAATTCCGCTACCCAATCCTCTCATTAGTTCAGGGATTTTTCTTCCTCCAAACAACAACAACACAATGACCACGATTAATATAATTTGTGGTGCTCCAATCTGTAATGGTATAAAAACTGCACTCATAATGATCAATTTAATGTTGCAAAGTTAGTAATAAAACTTTAATCCGTTTGTTTATGAGAGGATAAAACCTCTCTAAAATATCTTTATTATATCTTTGCCTAAGGCCGTAAATATGACCAAGAACACCGAACATAAAAGAAATTTCAGGCAAAAGCTCCTGCATAAATACAGGCTGGTAATTCTTAATGAAGACACTTTTGAAGAAAAAGTGTCCTTTAAACTTACCCGCCTTAATGTTTTTGTGGTGGTAACTCTTTCTGCAATTTTATTGATCGCCGGCACCACGGTACTCATAGCCTTTACTGGATTGAGAGAGTACATCCCCGGCTATTCTTCTACCGAACTGCAGCAAAGAGCTTTGCAGCTGGCTTATAAAACAGATTCCCTGCAAACTGTCGTGGAACTAAACAACCAGTATCTGGGCTCCATTAAACGGGTGCTGTCCGGGGATGTAAAACCGGCAGAATTTAACCGGGATTCCCTTTTGGAAGCTCATAGGTTAAGTGCAGATGAAGTAGACCTTAAACCCTCCAAAGAAGATAGTTTACTTAGGGAAACCGTGGTACAGGAGGATAAATATAATTTCCTGGAAACCGCAACTTCCCGCGCCAACTACGCTCTTTTTCCCCCTCTAAAAGGCCCTTTTTCTGAAGGTTATAACATCAAAGACAAGCATTTTGGGGTTGATATTGTCGCTTCGCATAACGCCCCAATAAAATCTGTGGCCGATGGGACGGTGATATTTTCAGGATGGACGGCAGAAACCGGAAACGTAATTATATTAGAACACAGTTACGGGCTTATCTCCATTTATAAGCACAATGCATCCCTCACTAAAGAACAGGGGGACAGGGTGCAAAGAGGAGAAGTTATCGCAACGGCGGGGTCTACAGGAGAATATTCAACGGGGCCACACCTGCATTTTGAATTGTGGAGTGAAGGCCGACCGGTGAACCCAACAGATTTTATAGATTTTGAATAGTAAGTATGTCAGTTAAATCATTTGCAGCCAAAATATTCGCATCCTACGTTAGACGCCAGATTGATTCCTGGGCAAACGAGCCGGTTAAGACCCAAAAAAGGGTTTTTGAACAGCTCTTAAAAAAAGCAGCTAACACTGAGTTTGGAAGAGACCACGGATTTCAGAATATCTCCGGATACAGGGAATATGCAGCCCGTGTTCCGGTGAGGGATTATGAGGATCTTAAACCGTATGTTGAAAAAGTGGTAGCGGGTGAGAAAGATATCCTTTGGCCCGGGAAACCGCTTTATTTTGCAAAAACATCCGGAACCACCAGTGGTGCCAAATATATTCCGCTTACAAAGGAGTCAATGCCTACTCATATTGATGCTGCACGAAATGCCATTTTATGCTATATCAATGACACCGGGAAAGCAGATTTTGTAGATGGAAAAATGATCTTCCTGCAAGGCAGTCCCGAACTTGATGAGAAAAACGGGATTAAATTGGGACGGCTCTCCGGAATAGCTGCACATTACGTACCGGGTTACCTGCAACGCAACCGCATGCCTTCCTGGGAGACCAATACCATTGAAGATTGGGAAACGAAGGTAGAAGCTGTAGTTGATGAAACCATTAAGGAGGATATGACCGTAATAAGCGGTATTCCTTCCTGGGTACAGATGTATTTTGAAAGACTGCAGGCAAGGGCCGGAAAGAAAGTGGGAGAGATCTTTCCCAACTTCAACCTTTTCATTTACGGCGGAGTAAATTTTGAACCTTATCGCGCAAAATTTGAAAGCCTTATTGGCCGGAAAGTGGACAGTATTGAACTCTTTCCAGCTTCTGAAGGGTTTTTTGCATTTCAGGACAGGCAGGATGAAAAGGGAATGCTCTTACAGCTTGATTCCGGGATTTTTTATGAATTCATTAAAGCAGATGAGTTTTATTCTGAAAACCCCCGACGATACACTATAGGGGAGGTGGAGCTTGATGTAAACTATGTCATGATCATTTCCACTACGGCAGGTCTATGGGCTTATAACCTTGGAGATACAGTACAGTTTACCTCGCTGGCTCCTTACAGAGTTATTGTTTCGGGAAGGATCAAGCATTTTATTTCGGCTTTTGGAGAGCATGTGATCGCCAAGGAAGTAGAACAGGCGATGCAGGAAGCAACTTCGGGCACAGGGATTCAAATCTCCGAATTCACAGTTGCGCCACAAATAACTCCGGAAGGCGATCAATTGCCTTACCACGAATGGTTCATCGAATTTGAGGAAGAACCCGAAGATTTAAATACTTTTGCTTCAGCTTTAGATAAATCCCTTCAGCAGCAAAATTCTTATTACCTGGACTTGATAGAAGGGAAGATCCTTCAGCAATTAAAAATAAGCCGGGTTCCTGCTAACGGTTTTCAGCAGTACATGAAGTCTATTGGAAAACTGGGCGGGCAAAACAAATTACCAAGGCTATCAAACGATCGTAAGATCGCCGAAGCATTGGAAAATATACAAAACAGAAAATAATTTATGGGTAATTTAAAATTACAGGGTCGCACAAGAGCACAGGAAAGTTCAAATGCCATTGAACGCATGTACATCACTATGCGACATCTTTTCAACCGTGGGTTCTACAAACCTATGGGGGTATCCGGGGAAACTCTCCGGGAAGCATTATTAATCCTTCGTCCGGAGATATATGGATCTGTAGCCGAAGAAAAGGTAGAACTCAACGGGCTTCTATACGTAATGGACAGGCTCCCTCTCGGACTGGAGGAGTGCCGTTTTATCAACCTCACCAGTGATGAAGGCTACGGTAATTCTCACTTTAAACCCATTGTTCCTCCAAAAAGGCGCAGGAACTGTTACAGGATCGATGAGGAGCAAATGAATATCGAGATCACCCGCGGGCGGTCTGAGATTTATGATATTCTTACTCACCTCACCTTCCTGTTCATCGAATCTCATAAAATTATGAGACGGGTTCTTATAGACGAGGAAGGAGAAGTTTCCCGGGACTGGCAAAAGCTGGAACTGGCGGTTACCCAAAAGGAGCCACTTGACCAGGCACAGCGGGAAGTAGCCCTTACCCATACGGCAAATATTTTGGGCCGTACTTTTAGAGAAGTGACCACGATCTATCCTCTTTTTAGCACCCCGTCAAGTCCCGAAAGGTTCCTCCACATCATCTATTACCTTGGGAAACTGGCTCTTGATGAAATGCTCAATAACAACAAACGTATTGTGACCTTTAGTCCTGTACTTAGGGAGCGGCTTGGTCACCATATTCACGGCGAGATCTGGGCAAATAAGGTGAAAGAGGTGCTACTACAAAAGAACCTTATGAACCGTCCTTTGCACATTATAAGTGCAAACATGCATAGTGTGATGAATACTCTTTATGCTTCGGAAGCTTTAAAACCGGAGCTAAAGAAGAAATCACTTTTTGGCATTTATGAAGATCTAAGTAACGGGGCTAATGGACAGCTAAGAATGAAGGTTATGAAAAATGCTGTTTCTGAAGGGATGGTGTTTATTGAAGATACCAGTGGTGCTAACATTGATGTACAGGTTTTTGATACTGCGAAGATGTCTTTGGTAAACTCAAAATTCAAACAGAGCAGCAAGAAGAAAGAAGAAGATAAGCCGGTGATCATGGTGATGGACTACGCTTTTGGAGAACAAGCCTACGAAACCATGGATGAAATGCTGAAACCTTACCAGTCTGAGCATGGAAATATCCACCTGAATGTGGCCTCAATTTCCATCATGGGTAAAGCCGGAATTTTAGCAGGCGGTAAAGGGGATATTATGATCCCTACAGCGCACCTGTTCGAAGGTACGGCAGATAATTATCCAATTCACAATGAACTTTCAAAAGAAGATCTTGACGGCCATGGAATACATGTTTGTGACGGCTCAATGATCACTGTATTGGGAACTTCCCTTCAAAACAAAGATATTTTGAAGTTTTTCCATGAGTCCACTTGGAATGTGGTAGGACTGGAAATGGAAGGAGCACATTATCAAAAAGCAGTACAGGCTGCATCCAGGTTAAGAAAAAATATTAGTGAAGATGTCAAGGTGAGGTATGCTTATTATGCTTCAGATAATCCTTTGGAAACAGGAAGCACACTTGCATCAGGCGGATTGGGAACTACAGGAGTAAAACCTACATATCTTATCACCGAAAAGATTCTGGAGCAAATTTTTGAAATTCCGAAGGAATCGGAGAAAAATGAAAAATCAGGAAAAAAGGAAACCGTAGATGGAGAATAAAAAATATACGCTGGTTACCGGCGGCGCAGGCTTTATTGGGTCAAATTATATCAATATTTTCATAGAAGATAAGGATACTCATATAGTAAACCTGGATTTGCTCACATATGCCGGGGATCTTGAAAACCTGGAAGTTGATGGTCATGAGAATTACACTTTTGTAAAAGGTGATATTCGCGATAAGGAGTTGGTGAAAGATCTCTTCGAAAAATACCATTTTTCGAGGGTAATAAATTTTGCAGCCGAATCTCACGTGGATAATTCTATTCTTAATCCTGCTGCTTTTGTGGAAACCAACATTAACGGTACTTTCAACCTGCTGCAAACTGCTTACACGCTGTGGATGAATGGACCTTTTGAGCTGAAGGAAGAGTTTAGCGATGCCAAATTTCTGCATGTTTCGACAGATGAGGTGTATGGAACTTTAGGTGCAGAAGGATTATTTACCGAAGAAACTCCGTACGCGCCCAACAGTCCGTATTCGGCTTCAAAAGCGGCTTCAGATTTTCTTGTGCGCAGTTATTTCCACACTTATGGGCTTCCGGTTGTGACCACCAATTGTTCAAACAATTACGGCCCGCACCAGCACGATGAAAAGCTCATTCCTACTATAATCCGCACTGCATTAAAAAAGGAACCAATCCCTATTTACGGCAACGGAAAAAATGTACGTGACTGGCTATATGTATCAGATCATTGTAAGGGAATAAAACTGGTTCTCGAAAAGGGTAAATTTGGAGAGACCTACAATATTGGTGGCCGAAACGAGCGGGAGAATATTTATATAGCTCAAAAGATCTCAGAAATTTTAGACAGGTTAGTTCCACGTGAAGACGGTAAGAGCTATAAAGATCTTATAACTTTTGTGAAGGACCGCCCCGGGCACGACCAGAGGTACGCTATTGATGCTACAAAACTGGAGTCACAGCTGGGTTGGAAAGCCGATGAGAATTTTGAATCGGGTATAGAAAAAACGGTACAATGGTACCTTGAAAAATATAAAGCATGAAAGGCATCATCCTGGCAGGAGGATCGGGCACCAGGTTGCACCCGTTAACCCTTGCGGTAAGCAAGCAGTTAATGCCGGTGTATGATAAGCCTATGATCTATTATCCTTTGTCAACGCTAATGATGGCAGGGATAAGAGAGATCCTCATAATCTCTACCCCAAAGGATCTTCCCTTATTCAGGGAATTGCTGGGTGACGGGAGCCGGTATGGTTGTGAATTTCAATTCGCGGTACAGGATAAACCCCGCGGCCTGGCCGAAGCTTTTATCATTGGAGCAGATTTTATAGGGAATGACAAAGTAGCTCTTATCCTGGGAGACAACATTTTTTATGGTTCGGGACTGGACAAGCTGCTTCAAAATAATAGCGACCCAAACGGCGGAATGATCTTCGCTTATCACGTTCATGACCCGAAACGCTATGGCGTGGTAGATTTTGACAAGACAGGAAAAGTGATCTCGATTGAAGAAAAACCTGTTACCCCGAAGTCAAATTTTGCGGTTCCCGGAATCTATTTTTACGACAATGAAGTCATTGATATTGCTCGGGATATAAAACCTTCGCGCAGGCAGGAACTGGAGATCACAGATGTGAATAACGCTTACCTTCAAAAGGGAAAGTTACAGGTGAGTATCCTTGATAAAGGTACTGCCTGGCTGGATACAGGTACTTTCGATTCTCTAATGAAGGCTGCACAATTTGTGCAGGTGATCGAAGAACGGCAGGGCTTGAAAATAGGAGCCATAGAAGAAACAGCCTATAAAATGGGCTATATTGATAAATCTCAGCTTCACAGGCTGGCCCAACCGCTGTTAAAAAGCGGCTACGGCGAATACCTTTTACAACTGGATTAGCATGTTAGAACTGGAAAAGACACCATTAAAAGATTGTTTTTTACTGAAGCCTTCAGTGTTTCGGGATCACCGCGGCACCTTTCTGGAAAGCTTCAGCCAAAGAAGATTTGAAGAGGTCACAGGCCTGCAAATGGATTTTGTGCAGGACAACCAGTCATCCTCCAAAAAAGGCGTTTTGAGAGGGCTTCATTTTCAGAAAGGAAAATTTGCCCAATCAAAACTGGTAAGAACAGTGGTGGGAAGCGTTTTAGATGTTGTGGTAGACCTTCGTCCCGATTCCCCTACGTTCAGGAAATCGTTTAAAGCCGTTTTAAGCGACGAAAACCATCATCAGCTCTTTGTGCCTGCCGGTTTTGCTCACGGCTTTCTTACGCTCTCAGAAACATCTGTTTTTGCATACAAATGTGACCAGTACTTCCATAAAGAAGCCGATGCCGGAGTTTATTTTAATGATCCGGTATTTAATATTGACTGGGAATACCCGCAGGATGAATTTATTCTTTCTGAAAAAGATAAAAATCTTCCCACTTTTGAAGAATTAGACTTATGAAAATTTTAATCACCGGGGCAGGAGGACAGTTGGGAAAATGCTTTAAACAGGCTTCTCTTAACTATCCCGATCATGATTTTACTTTCACAACTTCAGATGGCCTGGACCTTTCCCAGTTTGCTGTTGTGGGAGCCTTTATGCGGAGAGAAAAATTTGACATCTGCATCAACTGTGCTGCTTATACTAACGTGGAAAAGGCAGAAAAGGAGCAGGAAATGGCCTATCTCATCAATGCCGAAAGCGTAAGGAACCTGGCTAGGGATTGCGACGAAACCGGCTGCACGCTTATTCACATTTCTACAGATTACGTATTCAACGGAAAGAAGGATTCTCCTTATACCGAAGAAGATGCCACAGATCCTTTAAATGTATATGGTGCGTCAAAGTTGCTTGGGGAAGAATATATACAGGAAGCCACCAAAAAATATCTCATCTTTAGAACCTCATGGTTGTATTCGGATATTGGGAAGAACTTTTTTACAACGATCAGGACTAAAGCTGAAGCGGGAGAAATCCTCAACATCACCACTTCCCAAATAGGAACGCCCACCAATGCCCACGATCTGGCTGCTTTTGTTCTTGAAATCATAGCAGAGAACAAACTGGAGTATGGTTTATACCACTACAGCAACCTGGGGGAAGCTACCTGGTATGATTTTGCCAAAGAGATTCTCACCTTGATGAACTCAGGTACAGAGCTTAATGAAAACAACGACTATCAAACCCTGGCGGTAAGACCGGAATATAGTGTGTTGAGCAAACAGAAAGTGCAGGATGTTTTTAAATTACCCATTCCACATTGGAAGGAGAGTTTAAAAGAGCTTTATCAAAAGTTGTAGTCCCTTTCAATAAACCATTTAAAGTTCCTTACATCCTCCTCAACCATATCCTCAAAAACAGGATTGAGAAGACGGGCAGCACTTTCACCGGCAATTCCGCCGGGAGCGTGATAAGAGATCACTACATGTAATTCGGTTCCTTCACCGGCATCCCGAAATTCCACTTTTCCGGCATTTTCAATGGATGAACCGGGCAAAGACTGCCAGCCCAGTAATTCATTAGGCCGTTCCTTTACGATCTCGCTTTTCCAACGCAGCGTACCAACATGTCCCGGCAAATTCGCCTCCCAAACAGAGATGCTGTCATTCAAACTTTCTACGCTTTCCAAATGTTCCATGAAGAGCGGGAGGTTCTCAAGATTTCGCCAGAAGGAATAAACTTCCTCCCTCGGTTTCTCAACTATCATTTTAAGCTGAATATTTACGTTGCGACTGCGGTTATCGGGTTTTGTTTTACCAATGGCATTATACAGAAAGCAATTGCCCGACACTCCCCGGTAAAGAAGATATCCAGCAAGAATTGCTTCAAGGCTGCTTTTCTTTTCCTTTCCCAGTGCATCATAAAGAAAATATGCTCCTGCGAGTAAAGAGGCGCCTCTTTCGGCGGGACTTACATTGGTATAAAAGTGCTGTAAAAGATTCCTCATAAGTATTTCGTTTTCTGTTATTAAGCCTAAATTAATCATATTGCGACCAAAGCTTAGTTGCAGTTTGCTTAAATAGGGTTAAATTATTCTTAAATGCAGCAGAAACCCCTGTACCCATTATTTTTGGTGGTGCCTGTGAATGTTAATTTTGTTATTTTCGGAAGTAAAACCACCCAATGAAGAAACGTATACTCATCACCGGGGCGGCCGGTTTTCTCGGGTCCCACCTCTGTGATAAATTCATCAAGGAAGGATACCACGTGATTGGAATGGACAACCTTATCACGGGAGACAAAAGAAATATTGAACATCTTTTTAAGCTCGAGCATTTTGAATTCTACCATCATGATGTCACCACTTTTGTGCATGTGCCGGGAAAACTCGATTACATCCTGCATTTTGCCTCTCCTGCCAGTCCTATTGATTACCTGAAGATCCCTATTCAAACCTTAAAAGTAGGCTCCCTTGGAACTCACAACCTTCTGGGTCTTGCAATGGAGAAGAAGGCGAGGATCCTTATTGCTTCAACTTCCGAGATCTATGGCGATCCACAGGTACATCCTCAAACCGAAGATTACTTTGGAAATGTCAACACCATTGGCCCCCGCGGAGTTTATGATGAAGCTAAGCGCTTTCAGGAATCCATTACCATGGCTTATCACCGCTTTCACGGTTTGGAAACCCGTATCGTAAGAATCTTTAATACCTATGGGCCGCGAATGAGACTAAACGATGGTCGTGTTATACCTGCCTTTATTGGTCAGGCTTTGAGGGGAGAGGATCTTACTGTATTTGGTGACGGGTCTCAAACAAGATCTTTTTGCTATGTTGACGATGAAGTGGAGGGAATTTATAGATTGCTCTTAAGTGATTATTCCAATCCTGTTAATATTGGGAATCCAAATGAGATCACTATTAAGGATTTTGCTGAAGAGATTATTAAATTAACGGGGACAGATCAAAAGATCATCTACAAACCTTTACCCGAAGATGATCCTATGCAGCGGCAGCCGGATATTACCCGTGCAAAGGAATTACTCGGCTGGGAACCTAAAGTCTCCCGAAGTGAGGGTATGAAAAAGACCTATGAATACTTTAAAAATTTGGGTGAAGAAGAACTTTACCGTAGCGAACATAAAGATTTTTCAAAGCACAACAGGAAATAATATTCTATTAAAACGGCATATAGGTTTGAGTCTTTATAATTTTGGTGTTTCCGCAGGATTTTTTATAATACCTGAATGAAGCAAGAACCTTTGGTATCTGTCATTATGCCGGCATATAATGCTGCCGCTTTTATAGCTGAAAGTATTCGTTCTGTTCAGCAGCAATCCCATTTAGAATGGGAGCTGCTTGTGATTGATGATGCTTCCAATGATGGTACTTCTGAAGTGGTAGAAGCCTTAAAAGAAAAGGACGACCGGATCAAACTTCATATCCTGCCTACCAATCAGGGAGCAGGATTTGCCAGGAATATCGGAATTAAAGCCGCTACGGGGGATTTTATCTCATTTCTGGATGCCGATGATCTCTGGAAACCTCAAAAGCTGGAAAAACAGCTAAAAGTAATGCAGGAGGAGAACATGCAGGTTTGCTTCAGCAGCTATGAGCTTATGAACGAAGACGGGCAAAGCCTGAACAAGCAGATAAAAGCACTGAAAACACTTTCTTTTGATAAGCTGAAAAAGGCTAATTACATTGGCAATCTAACCGGAATTTATAGTGTGCGGGCACTGGGGAAGATCTATTGCCCGCTTATCAGGAAGAGGCAGGATTGGGGGCTTTGGCTTCTTGCCGTTCAAAAAGCCGGTGGTGCAAGAGGGATACAGGAGCCGCTGGCGATCTACAGGGAACGCAAGGGATCTATTTCTCAAAACAAAGTAGAAATGTTGCAGTATAACTACAGGGTTTATAGAAAGGTGCTAAAATATTCTACTCCAAAAAGCCTTTTTTGGATGGTATTATTCCTCTGGGAGCAACTTTTTGTGAAACAGAAGCAGAAAGTCGCCTTATAAAAGTGATTCAAATTGTTTAAGCTTTCCTCTTTTGCTGCGGTTAAGCATAGTTTTATGTTCAAAATTCAAGTTTAATCCTGTTTCCAGGTAAACCTCCATGGCTTCTTCGATCTTCTTCTTTTGCTCCTGTCTTAGCTCTTCTTCAGACACATAAATGACGGTAAATGATCCCGGTTCTGTTTGTTGAACAATGAACTCCTTTATCTGCCCGTCATTTTCTATGATACTTTTAGTGACATAATAAAATGTAAGGCCGGGAACCACTTTTCCGCTGGGAAGCACGGCCACATCATTTGTTCTTCCTAAAAGTCTCTTCAAAACAGGCTTTTTGAAGCTACTGTTTTCCGCAAGAGATCCGGTGTCGCCGATATCGTACCGAATAAAAGGATGGGCTTTGTTATAAAGAGAAGTGATCACAATTCTTCCTTCTTCTCCTGCAGGAACTGCATTTCCCTCTTTATCCAGTACTTCCACAAACATGGTTTCGCTGTTGAGGATCCATTCATCCCCGGGATTTTGAAATGCCAGCAGTCCAAGTTCGCTTGCGCCGTATTCATTGACCACAGGAACCCCAAAAGTTTCTTCTAAAAGCACTTTGTCTTCTTCAAAGAACATCTCACTGGTCACGATACAAAGCCGCAGGTTGGGAGAAATTTCTTTTAGAATACGGTTCTTTTTTTTCAGAAACTTGGCGAACAGGACGATGGAACTTGTGTAGCCGTTGATGTAATCAAATCTTTTCTTTTCAAATTCCTGTAGGAATTCTTCCATTTTTTCGTCGCTGAGGTCAAAGATGGGAAACCTGTATCTAAAGCCAACGCGATCTTTTATACGTTCTTTATAATATCCAAATCTATCAAGAGGAATCCCATAAAATCGGGCCTGTATTGATTTAT
Organism: uncultured Flavobacteriaceae bacterium; assembly: GCA_963709775.1. Classification (GTDB taxonomy): domain Bacteria; phylum Bacteroidota; class Bacteroidia; order Flavobacteriales; family Flavobacteriaceae; genus Salinimicrobium. Next base: position 441,125 of record CAVPXS010000007.1, read on the forward strand.
CGAGGTCAATTCCATACCACCGGTATCGATCATTGAATTCGGCCCAGGATAAGGCATGGCAAAACCTGTCTTTGGCGAATATAAAAGGATGTCCGCTCGAGCCCGAAGTTTTACCTATATAACAGTTCTTGGAGTTGTAATCTTTGCTAAATCGATCTTCCAGTGGCCGTTGCAGATCCTTCTTCTGCATTACCGGCACCTCCTCCCAGCTGCTAAATTCACGACTTTTAAAGAAATCTCTGTAGAAGGAATTGTTCTCTAAATGGTATTCAACGATCTCCTGCCTTTTGTTTTCCACATAAGCCGCGTATTCCTCTTCAGGAATATTCTTGATCATTTCAAGAGCGTTTTTCGCCTTTTTAATGGGGAAACGATTAAGTTGTAATGAGAGGCTAAACCAGTTCAAGAGTTAAATTAAAATTGTTTTTTACGCCAATTAGTTGGTGCTTCAATTTACAAACAATTATTTTTGAGGCAAGAAAGAAAACACACACCTTATGAATATTCTTATCCTTGGCTCTGGCGGCCGCGAGCACACATTTGCACACATGCTATCAAAAAGTTCTCACTGCGACAATCTTTTTGTGGCTCCCGGGAATGCCGGTACAGCAAAAATAGCAACAAATGTCTCCATAAGCGTTACCGATTTTGAAGCTGTAAAGGAGCTGGTGATAAAGGAAAATGTAGAGATGATGGTGGTTGGCCCCGAGGATCCACTCGTGAACGGGATCGTAGATTTCTTTAATCAGGATGAGCAGTTAAAGCAGGTGGCGGTGATTGGTCCGTCGAAACGCGGTGCCCTGCTGGAAGGAAGTAAAGAGAGAGCCAAGGAGTTTATGGCACTGTACAATATTCCTACTGCGGCATATGAAAGCTTTACTAAAGAAAGCCTGGCTGCCGGTAAGGAATTTCTAACCACTCTTAAACCTCCGTACGTTTTAAAAGCCGATGGTCTTGCTGCCGGAAAAGGTGTTTTGATCTTGAACTCCCTGGAAGAAGCACAGAAGGAGCTGGAAAACATGTTGAGCAACAATAAATTTGGTAGCGCCGGAAATACGGTCGTGATAGAAGAATTTCTCGACGGAATTGAATTAAGTGTTTTTGTACTTACCGATGGTGAAAATTACAAGATCCTCCCCACAGCAAAAGACTATAAAAGGATTGGAGAAGGAGATACAGGTTTGAATACAGGCGGGATGGGTGCAATTTCACCCGTACCATTTGCCGATGAGGTTTTCATGGAAAAGGTGGAAGAAAGAATCGTTAAACCAACCATTGATGGCCTAAAAACCGAAGATATCGACTATAAAGGCTTTGTTTTTATTGGACTTATTAAAGTGGGAGAGGAGCCATACGTGATCGAATACAACGTACGGATGGGAGATCCTGAAACCGAAGTAGTGTTGCCCCGAATAGAATCTGATCTTGTTGAGGTGTTCCAAAAGGTTGCCGCAGGAAACCTAAGTGAGGTAGAACTAAAGGTGAAAAAAGAGGCGGCTGCTACTTTGATGCTGGTTTCGGGCGGTTATCCTGAAGCCTACGAAAAAGGAAAGGAAATTACAGGACTTAATGAGGTCGAGGATTCAATAGTGTTCCATGCTGGAACTGCTGAAAAAGACGGAAAAGTGGTGACCAGTGGAGGTCGTGTGCTTGCAATTACGTCCTTTGGAAAAGATTTCCCTGAGGCAATAAAAAAATCTTATCAAAATGCCGAAAAACTTCATTTTGATAAGATGTATTTTAGGAAGGATATAGGTTTTGATCTCTAATCCAGGAAGGAATGTGCGCTGGTTTCACGCTTTTCCTCGTTGCGGTCATTGAATTTCTTTAACTGTAACATCCAGTAAATAAAAGCTGCTGCTGCAATGAGCATAAAGATCCAGTTTAAAGCATTGGCCAACCACCAGCTGTCCAATTCCAAATCGGCAAGGCTGTTAAATGGTGCAAACAGGTAATCTTCAAAAATGGTCTGTATCCCTTCGAAAAAATCCTTCATAGTAGTTATATTTAACTTCACAAAAATATAAAAAACCCTAATGCTAACAAGCTTTTTTAGCAATTCCCGGCCCATTAACTTTATTATAGTGGCCGTTTATATCCTCATTTTTTACCTTTTTGCCAATCTTAACATCCTGTTTACGTCACCTTTATGGGTAATTATTCAGGAGCTGGGAATGCTGTTGGTGCTGGTGTTAAGCGTTTTTATGCTCAATTTTATTTCGGGAAGAAATGAGTTAACCGGGCGTAATGCCTACAAGAGCATCTTGTTCGCCGGTTTTCTTTGCATGTTCCCGGCTGCCCTGCAAAATAATGATGTTATCCTGGCCAATTTGTTCCTGTTGCTTTCACTGCGGCGCATACTTTCCCTAAGGTCTCAACGGGAGACAGTAAAAAAGATCTTCGACGCTACCTTTTGGGTTGGCGTAGCTTCACTCTTTTATTTTTGGAGTATCCTTTTTCTGTTTGTAGTTTTCTTTGGAGTGCTGGTGTATGTGGGACATAGATTTAAGAACTGGCTAGTACCGTTCATAGCGCTATTTGCCCTGCTTTCAATTGTTACCAGTGCCTCTCTCCTTATTACCGATAGCTTTTACACCCTCACAGACTGGATGCAGGAGGGGTACTTTGATTTCAGGAATTACCAGAACCCCGAACTTCTCATTCCCGCCGCATTTTTATTCGCTCTTACAGTATGGGCTTCTTTCTTCTATATGTTGATCATTCAAAAGGCCAGTGCCAATGCTAAATCTTCGTTGTTCCTTATTCTCCTTTGCGCGGGAGTAGCCTTAACGGTTGCAGTTTTAGCACCCACCAAAAATGGCAGCGAATTGATGTTTTTCTTTGCCCCGCTGGCCATTGTGGTGACCAATTATTTTCAAAATATGGATGATAAGTGGTTCAAGGAGATCCTGCTCATTACGATCGGGCTCCTTCCGGTACTGCTTCTGCTGCTGTTCTAAAGCTTCAGAAGTTTAAGAATCATCCCTTAAAAAAGCTAAAAATCGGTACCTTTGCCAAAGTTGTAAATCGGCGGGTTTTCTTCAGAAGAACCTGTTAAAATTCAGAAATATGTTTTCAGATAAAGCCAATAAGATCTTTCAGGAAGTAATAGAAAAATATCACGAGATCAATACCGTGGGCCAGGAATTCCAAAATCCTTATAGTGAAAAGGAACAGTTGCTGGAGCACCTGTTGTTCCGTAAATGCTGGATCGATACCGTACAGTGGCATTATGAGGACATTATTCGTGATCCTAATATTGATCCCGGTGCAGCTCTTAAACTAAAAAGACAGATTGATGCGTCCAACCAGGATCGTACAGATATGGTGGAGTATATCGACAGCTATTTCCTTGACAAATACAAGGATGTGGAGCCAAAAGAGGATGCTACAATCAATTCCGAAAGTCCAGCCTGGGCTATCGACAGACTGTCTATTTTGGCCCTTAAGATTTATCACATGAATGAAGAGGCAAACCGTGTGGATGCCGGGCAGGAGCATATGATCAAGTGCCAGGCGAAGCTCGATGTGCTTTTGGAGCAACGTGTTGATCTTTCCACCGCGATTAACCAGCTACTGGAGGATATTGCTAATGGTGATAAATATATGAAAGTGTACAGGCAAATGAAGATGTACAATGATGATGAGCTAAATCCTGTATTAAGAGGGGCTAAAAAATAACATTTTTGAATGGAGAGACCGCGCCACATTTTAGTCATACGCCTCTCGGCCATGGGAGATGTGGCGATGATGCTCCCTGTTTTAAAAGCTTTTCTGAAAAGTATCCCGAGGTTAAACTTACTTTGCTCACCCGCAGATTTTTCGCGCCGCTTTTTAAAGATCTCCCGAATGTCCAGGTTTTCGAAGCTGAAGTTAAAGGCAAACACAAAGGCATCTTCGGACTCAAAAGACTTTCTTCTGAACTTCTCGAGCTTAAAATTGACGCCGTAGCCGATCTTCACAATGTGCTGCGATCGAATATCCTGAAGGTTTTCTTTAAGCTGAAGGGCTTGCCGGTGCGACAGATTAACAAAGGTCGCAAAGAGAAGAAAGCACTCACTCAAAAGAATAACAAGATCTTTAAACAGCTGAAGTCCACTCATCAGCGCTATGCCAGCGTTTTTGAAAAGCTCGGTTATCCGCTAAACCTGGATTCAGTTGAAGTACTTCCTAAGCAGGACCTTACCTCCAGGGTGAAGGAGCTTGTGGGGGAACATTCCGGAAGATGGCTTGGAATTGCCCCTTTTGCCCAACATGCTTCCAAAGCATATCCCGAGGATCTTATGAAAGAGGTGTTACAGGAGCTTCAAAAAGGGCAAGATCTTAAGATATTTTTATTCGGCGGTGGGGCAGTGGAAACCGGAAAACTGGCAGCCTGGGAAAAGGAATTTCCCAATACAGTTTCTGTAGCCGGAAAATTATCTTTTGAGGAAGAACTTGCCTTGATCTCCAATCTTGATCTTATGCTGTCTATGGACAGTGGTAACGGGCATCTTGCAGCCAATTTTGGAGTGCCGGTGATCACCCTTTGGGGCCTCACTCATCCCTACACCGGATTCGCACCTTTCCGCCAACCGGATTCAAACTTCCTGCTGCCCGATCTTCAGAAATATCCCGCTATTCCTACTTCTATTTATGGAAAAGACATTCCGCAGGGTTATGAGGAGGTGATGAGGAGCATCCCACCGCAGAGGGTGGTGCAAAGAATAAAAGGAGTTCTGGAGCAGAATTGAGATGTTTAATTCCAATCAAATCCAATCACAAGCACCAAGCACCAAATTCCAATAATAGTAAAATTTAAAGAGGTTCCAAAAATGTCATTTTTGAACCTCTTTTTTATTATTTGAGATCTCACGTCTCAATCTAAATCTCAAATCTATTTAAACATCATCATAATCCACCTTGAGACTATCTGAAGTCGGATGTGCCTGGCAGGTCAAGATAAGGCCTTCTTCGATCTCGCTGTCTACAAGAATGGAATTCTTCTCCATTTCGGCAGTTCCTTCGGTGATGCGTGCGACACAGCTACTGCAAATTCCGCCCTGGCAGGAGTAGGGAACATCGATGTCATTGTCAAGAGCCATTTGTAAAACGGTCTTATTCTTTGGCATGCTTAAAGTCACCACTTCATCATCAACTTTGATTGTCAGTTGGGTTTCTCCCTCAAGATTTGATTTTACTTCGCCTTCTACTTCGGTATTGAAAAGTTCGAAAAGAACCTGCTCTTTTTTGATGTTGTTCTTCAGGAGAACTTCAGAAACTTTGTTGATCATATCTTCCGGTCCACAAAGGTAGAAGCGGGTAAAAGTTGTGTCTTTGAACCTGTTTTTCAGGACATAATTTACCGTGCTATCATCAATCCTTCCGTAGTGGCAGTTTTCCTCATTACAACGGCTGTAGACAAATTCAATAAATAACCTGTCGGGATGCTCTGCCTGTAGTTTAAGGAGTTCCTTGAAAAATATAGTTTCGTCTGGAGTGCGGTTTCCATAGACAAGAACGAAGCGGCTATGCTTTTCTTCCTTCAGCACGGTCTTGAGGATAGAAAGCACGGGAGTGATCCCGCTACCGGCCGCAAAGGCAGCATAAGTGTGTGGATGACCATCCTGCACCGGTTCAAAGATAAATTTCCCTTCGGGAGGATGCACTTCGAGTACATCGCCGGCTTTTAATTTATTGTTGGCCACAACCGAGAAAGTTCCGCCCTTGACCTCCTTGACAGTGACCTTAAAAGTTTCATCTGCCGGAGGGGTACAAAGGGAGTAGGCGCGGCGCACTTCCTTACCTTCTATGGTTGTTCTTAATGTAACGTATTGTCCTGCTTTAAAGGAGAATTCACTCTTTAATTCCTGAGGTATTTCAAATTCGAGACTTACTGCCTCTTCTGTTTCCCTAATTACATTTTTAATCTTTAGCGGAAAGAATTTGCTCATTTTTTGGGTGTTTACCCGCAAAAATACAAAGTAACAATGGCAATTTTTATAACAATTATTTAAAATAATACCTATGACTCAAAGGTATATTTTTTATATTTGAGAATATTTCAATGTAAATGTCTAATTCTAACCTGTTTAAAGGGAGTTTATCCACAATAGTTCTCAAGCTGTTGAAGGAGGAAGGGCGCATGTACGGCTATGAAATCACTCAGAAAGTTAAAGATGCCACGAAAGGAAATTTAAAATAACTGAAGGTGCATTATATCCAACGCTCCATAAGCTGGAGGCCGACGGGATCCTGGAAGTAGAGGTGGAAAAGGTGGATAATCGCCTGAGAAAATATTACAGACTTACCGAAAAAGGAACCACAGAAACAGCTAAGAAAATCTCTGAACTTGAAGAATATATAAAGACGCTTCAGGAAGTCATTTTCTTAAAACCTAAAATTGGCTAAGATGAAAAATTTGACTCCTGAACAGATAAAGTTTATCGATACCTATTTAAAAAATTCCGGTGTGGAATTTCTTGACGTTCGTGTAGAAATGATTGATCATGTAGCCAGTGCAATTGAAGAAAAACTTGAGAAGGACAGGGTCTGGTAATTTCTATGAAACGTTTAAATCTTATATGATCAAAAATAAGAAAAGTCTTCTAAAAAGTGCCAACAGCGTAAAATGGTCTGTAGATCGTAAGGTACTTTTAAGTATAAAAAAGGAACTTTTTAGAATTCCTGTGCTCCTTGACAGGTGCGGGAATAATGACAACATCTCTTAATGTAGAAATTGCTCAACTGGAAAAAAATCTTTGGTTTCAGATAAGTTGTGCAGCAGGCATCTTCATAGCTTATTTAATACCGGTAGTTCTATCAATTACAATAAAAAATATCCTTTCTTAACAGGTTATCTATTTATGCATATTTGATCAATTACTTGTTCTTTCTATCATTAAGTTATGTAGAAATACCAGCAGACTGGTTAGGGGGTTTCTATGGTCTTTTGGTGTGGGTGAATCTGGGAATTTTATTAACTGCTTTTAAAATGTCTGCTTATTACAAAAAACAGTTCGCCTCAATATGAAAAAAGTTACCAATAGTGAGATAGAAAGATTGTACAGGTTTACCCGGGAGCATTATGTGGTGTACTACGATGTTCAAACAGAACTGGTAGACCATCTTGCCAACGGGATTGAAAGACAGTGGCAGGACGATCCCGGAACTGCCTTTGAGCTGGCTTTACAAAAGGAATTTCAAAAGTTTGGCATTTATGGATTTTCCGATGTTGTGGAGAAACGGGAGCGGGCAATGGAAAAGAGATATTTCAAGCTTATTTTGAAGGAGATCATAACAGTTCTCAAACGTCCAAAAGTGTCTGTTGGCCTGTTATTGATCTTTTTGCTGTCCAATTTTTTTCTGAGCCTTAACAACGGAAAAGATGCATACCTGACCTTCCTTTTCATTGTTTTTTGTATCATCCTAATTATTGCCGGCCGAAGAGCGCTGAGGAGGAGAAGAGCCAAGGAGGGCAAAAAGGTTTTTCTTTTTGAAACTATAATTGAAAATGCCGGTGGATATTTTTCTCTTGTGTGGGTTCCATTTCAGCTATTGAATTTTATGGATGCTGCGGAAGCCGGGTATGTGAATTGGTTGATGTCTTTCCTCATCATTTTTTATGCGCTCACCAGTTATGTCTGCTTCTATCGCCTTCCAAAAAACAAAGAGGAGATCCTGAAAAAAGTTTATCCCGAAATGAAATATTTCTAAGGGATTTGTAACAAAAACAATATTTTTCCACTAATACTGCTAAAGTCATTACCGCATGTTTAAACATTTCATTTCTCTACAGTGGAAAGCCTTTTTCCGGTCGGCCTCTTTAGGTAAGAGCCTTGGGTTGAAGATTTTCATGGCTTTTATTGCCATTTATTTCTCGTTAGTCTTTTTAATTCTTGGAATTGGTCTTTACCCCTTACTAAAGGAGGCTTTTCCCGAAGAAGAGCCGTTACAGATCGTGAATCGGTTTTTGCTGGTCTATCTTGCTCTGGAATTGATGATGCGATCCGTGTTACAATCCCTTCCGGTCATGACGGTCAAGCCACTATTGGCACTACCTGTTTCTAAAGGAAAAGTGGTGAATTACGTGCTGTTGAGGTCACTATTTTCCTTTTTCAACTTTTTACCACTATTGCTCTTTGTGCCTTTTGCGGTATTCACCTGGCATAAAACCGGGCTGCCGGTGCTTTCCATGATTGGATGGATTATTGCCGTTATCGGGTTAATATTAAGTGTTAACTACATCAACTTTTTATTGAAAAAGAAGTTTGCAGATGATATAAAGGCCATAATACCTTATATGGTAATTGCGCTTATTTTTTATGGGCTCGAAAGATTTGAAATATTTAGTATTACCGAATTTTTTGGTGCCGGATTAAATTACGTGCTCGAAATGCCATTTTTGGCACTTCTGCCTTTACTTCTTGCTTTCGCCCTCTTCAAGTGGAATCAAGCCATGTTAAAGAGCAGGTTCTATTTGGACGAATCTCTCAAAGGAAAAGTTACCGAAGCTAAATCCCAGGATTTTGAATGGCTTCGCCGATTTGGAGGAATCGCACCATTTCTTCAGCTCGATCTTAAATTAATATGGCGTAACAAGCGTCCAAAGACCCTTATTTTTCTTTCCCTGTTTTTTATGGCCTATGGCTTTATATTTTATACCAATGATACTTATCAGGAAATGCCTGCATTTTTTGTTTTTGTGGGCATCTTTATGACGGGGATCTTTATGATCAACTTCGGGCAGTTCATTCCTGCCTGGGATTCGTCGTATTACTCGATGATGATGGCGCAGAATATTCCGTTGAAGCAGTACCTTAATTCCAAGGCAGCTTTGGTCACTTTTAGCATAGTCATTATCACTATCCTTACTACTCCTTATGTATATTTTGGTTACGATATTCTGCTCATCAATATTGTGTGTGCCTGTACAACATAGGGATCAATGTGCCGGTACTTTTATTTTCCGGTTCATTTAACAGAAAACGAATTGATCTGGAAAAAAGTCCTTTTATGAACTATCAGGGAACAGGAGCAGCACAATGGCTGGTGGGGCTTCCCCTTTTGATCCTTCCAATTTTGATCTTCTGGCTGCTCAACAAGTTTTTTTCCTTTGAAGTTGCGGTGACCACCCTCGCTGCTTTAGGCTTTCTAGGGATAATTTTTAGAAACCTGATTTTTGACGCAATAGTCCAGTCCTATAAAAAGAATAAATATGCCATGATCAATGGCTTTAAACAAACAGGAGAATAAGATGATAACAGTTACTAACCTTTCGAAAGTTTATAATGGTACCCCGGTACTAAATATTGAACATCTTGAAATCCCCCGCGGGCAGAGCTTTGGTCTTGTGGGAAATAACGGTGCAGGAAAAACAACATTTTTCAGCCTTCTGCTGGACCTTATTCAGCCTACTACCGGCAATGTTTTCAATAATGAAATTACAGTAAGCCAAAGCGAAAAGTGGAAGCCTTTTACTTCTTCCTTTATTGATGAAAGTTTTCTAATTGGATATCTAACCCCAGAAGAATACTTCAATTTTGTAGGAGAACTTCGAAACCGAAACAAGGCCGATGTTTCTACTTTCCTTCAGAATTTTGATGAGTTCTTTAACGGGGAGATCCTTGGGAGAAAAAAATATCTGCGGGACCTTTCAAAAGGAAACCAGAAGAAGGTAGGTATCGTAGCTGCATTGATAGGTGATCCTGAAGTCGTAATCCTTGATGAGCCGTTTGCCAATCTTGATCCCAGCACACAAATAAGGCTTAAAAGTTTGATCAAGGAGCTTACATCAAATTCAGACATGACTGTTTTGATCTCCAGCCATGACCTTATTCATGTAACCGAAGTCTGCGAAAGAATTGTGGTGCTTGATAAAGGACATGTGGTGAATGATATCAAAACTTCTGAAGCTACACTTAAAGAACTGGAGCAGTATTTTGCCGGAGCAGCGGTAAAAGTTAAGGAGGACCAGGAAAGAGACTCTATAGAAACTCAGGCTTAAGCAACCATTTTGAACAATACCGAATTTAAGATCTATGGCTGGGCGCGAATACTTTTATTTATTTTGCCTTACCTGTTTATAAGGGGAATTTGGGAGCTCATTGGCTATGTCATAGCCGGAATTTCTTTTGAAGATCAAAATTTTGTAAGATCACCGGGGCAACAACTAACCGTTTCATTCTTTAATTTATTAGGCACTTTCCTCGTGCTCTGGATCTTTATGAAATACGTTGACCGGGAAAAATTTATCGACCTGGGTTTTCAATTAAAAAACAGGTCTGTGGATTTCATAGTGGGAACAGCTGTGGGGTTGATCACTATGGTCGTTGGATTTATTTTGTTGATAGGAATAGATGAGATCAATTACTCCGAATTCAATTTTAATCTTAAGGATTTGCTTATTTCTGTTTTGTTGTTTCTCATTGTTGCAGTAGTGGAGGAGGCTTTGTTCAGGGGGTATGTCCTAAAAAATTTAATGCTTTCCTGTAATAAATATCTCGCACTGATTATTTCATCTGCTCTATTCTCATTGATGCACGGATTCAATCCAAACATGAGCCTGTTTAGTTTTTTTGGTCTTTTTTGTGCAGGTATTATCCTGGGGATCACCTACGTCTACACAAAAAATTTGTGGTACCCCATAGGGCTACATTTTGGCTGGAACTTTTTCCAGACGCACCTGGGTTTTAATGTGAGCGGGCAGGATTTTTATTCATTGATAGAGTTTAATTATACTACTGGAAATTTGTTCAATGGCGGGGAATTTGGGTTTGAAGGTTCGGTATTTTCAGTCATAGCACAACTGTTTATTTTCTTAGGTGCTCTATACTACTACAAAAGACCTGTAAAAAGGCATTTTGATAGGCTGATTCTAAGGGTGAAACAATAATGTATTAAAAAGTCCAGAAATACTTTTCATTCGGCCTTACCCGAGAATAAGGAAACTTCACCGAGGATTAAGATCTTTCTTTAGTGAAGAACGATACAAAAAAGCACTAACAGGGGAAGATTATGAGACAGCTTACATCCCAATAGAAGCTCGTAACCTTTTGTCCCGGTTTGATTCAAAGGTCACACATTCCAGTCTTCTCTATTCCTCGGTAGAATAGCTAAAATCTACAATACCTTTTCGCGCATAGTTCCCCCGAAAAAATTCGCTATTTTTACCCACTCACAATAATATTTACGGCACATTTAAGTTATTGCTAATAAGAAGGATCTGTTGATTTGAAACTATCTATAAAGGTTATTGCCATTTTGTTCCTGTTGATCTCTATCACAGGTTGCTCGCGGAAAAAGAACACCTTTCTCAACCGCAACTGGCATGCCGTTACAGCCGAATATAACACACTATACAACGGGAATTTAGCTCTTGATCTGGGAATTGAAGCTCTTAATGAAAGCTACCTTGACAATTATTGGGGAATACTTCCGGTGGAACGTATGGCGATCAAAGAAGAGGTATTGGCTCCCGGCGAGAACATCAACCCTAATTTTCTTGTAGCCGAAGAAAAAGCGGTAAAGGCGATTCAGCGGCACTCCATGTTGATTGAAGGATCCGAAACGAATCCGCAGATTGATGAGGCGTATTTGTTGTTGGGAAAGGCGAGATATTATGATCAGCGCTTTGTGCCGGCTCTGGAAGCTTTCAACTACATACTTCACAAATATCCTCTTAGCAACACAATTAATGAGGCCAGGATTTGGCGGGAAAAGACCAACATGCGTCTTGAATTTGACCAACTGGCTATAAAAAATCTGAAAAAGATCCTGGAAAGCGAGCGACTGGAAGAGGATGACAGGGCAGAGGCTTCGGCCATACTCGCTCAGGCTTACCTGAATATTAATGCTCCCGATACTGCTGTGGCACACATCAAACGTGCGGCCGAGTTAACAGATGAAAAAAATAAAGAAGGCCGTTACTGGTATATTACGGGCCAACTTTATGATGTTCTGGGAAAACCGGACAGTGCTTCTTATGCTTTTGACCGGGTGATCGATCTTAATAGAAAGATCCCACGCATTTACCTGGTGAATGCAATGATAAGGCAAATAGAATATTTGAATGTCACTGCAAAAGAGAAAGCTCTTGTTCTCGAGCAGCTAAATGCTCTTGCCGAAGACAGGGAAAACAGGCCATACCTTGATAAGATATACTTTCAGCTTGCTGAGTTCCATTATCAGCAGGATTCCTCAGAACTCGCTATAGATTATTACAATCGTTCGCTTCGAACACCTTCCAATAATACTTACCTGCAGTCCCTGGATTATCAAACTCTGGGAAATATTAATTTTGATGCTGCCCGTTACGAAGTAGCCGGGGCATACTTTGACAGCACTCTTTCGAAATTGTCTGAAAATTCAAGAGAATACCGGCTTATAAAAAGAAAGCGGGATAATCTGGATGATGTGATCTACTACGAAAAAATGGCTCAAAAAGCCGATAGTATCCTGTACCTCGCCTCGTTGTCTGAAGAGGGGCAACTGGAATTCTTTAATGACTACACTACAAAACTAAGGGAGCAGGCTAAAAGTGAAGCCGAACGTCCTGCACAGCAGCAGGAAGCGCAGAATTTCTTTGAAAATAAACGTCCTGCCATGCCCGGGATCCCAAACCCCGGTTCCTCATTCTATTTCTATAATCCCACGGCTGTGGCGTATGGGAAGCAGGAGTTTTTCAGGTTGTGGGGTGACAGGGAACTTGCCGATAACTGGCGCACGCGCCGCATTAGTGGTGGCGGGGAAGACCTGGTTACCGAAGGAGTGAATGAACTCATTGATAACGATCCAAAATTTGATCCTCAGTCATATATAAAAACAATTCCTACTGATGCAGCTGTGCTGGACAGTATAAAAGGGGATCTCAACTTTGCCAGTTATCAACTTGGCTTGATCTACAGGGAGAAATTTAATGAAAACGAACTGGCGGCTGAAAGGTTGGAGTTTGTAATTGGAAATCAGCCTGAAGAGAGATTGTTGCTGCCTGCGAAATACAATCTTTATAAAATTTATTCAGATCTCGGAATGACTGCCCGGGCACAATCTCTCAAAAATGACATTTTAGTGACCTATCCCGATTCCCGATATGCTGCTATTCTTTCCAACCCCGAGAGCTTATTAAGGGATGAGAATAATCCCACAGCTATTTATGAACAGTTGTATAGCAGTTATGAAAATCAGGAATATGCTGAAGTTATTGCAGAGGTAGATCAATTAACCGGTCAATTTGCAGGAGATGAGATAGTGCCTAAACTGGAGCTTTTAAAAGCCATGGCAGAAGGAAGGTTGTACGGGTTTGAGGCCTATAAAGCGAGCCTTAATTATGTTGCGCTTAATTACCCGCAATCTATTGAAGGTAAAAAAGCCCAGGAAATTATTAATCAGGCTTTACCTGCTATGGCAGGATCTCAATTTGTTCCGGATACTTCCGGTACATCCTTTAAGTTGATTTTTCCTTTTGAAAAGGAAGAACGGGAGGAAGCCATCAGATTACAGGAGACACTTTTGAGTGCCATGGAGGAATTCGGTTATTCTTGGAAAGTTTCGCGGGATGTTTACAATAAGGAGCAGGATTTTGTTGTAGTTCATGGTTTTAATTCCGAAGCAGAGGCAAATACTTTTGCTCAAAGATTAACCGGGGACGATAAATACCCGATTGATAAAAAATCTTTTTATATTTCCACCCCAAACTACAGGATCGTGCAGATCCATAAAAATATTGAAACCTACTTAGATTCATTAAACACCCCCACGCAATAATGTTTAAACAGGATAAGGCAAATTCGACAACAGAGAACAGCAAAGAACAAAATAAAATATCCCCCGGCACAAAGATCAAGGGAAACATCGAAGCCAAAGGCGGCTTTAGGATAGACGGTTGTGTTGAAGGAACCGTAAAAACCCCCGGGAAGGTGGTGATAGGAAAAGATGGATGTGTGAATGGAGAACTGGAATGCGAAAATGCCGACATTGAAGGAAAATTTTCTGGAAATCTTAAGATACAGGGGACATTAAGTCTTCGAAGTACAGCAGTAATTGATGGGGAAGCCATAGTTTCTAAACTGGCGGTAGAGCCTGGAGCAACCTTTAACGCCACCTGCACAATGCGGGGCGGGGTGAAAGCAATTCGCAATGAAAGAGGAGAAAAACAACGACAAGAAAAGTCAGCTTAAGAACTGGGCCATATTTACCGGGATTGCTTTTCAAATGGGCGCCACGATCTTCATTTGCGCCTGGATTGGAAAAAAACTGGATGAAAGATATCCCATGGAAAAGAACTGGTTTACAATTGGTTTTGTTCTTTTTGGTTTAGTCGCTTCGGTCTACGTTGTTTTAAAACAACTCAAACGCTACAATAATTGAATCCAGAAATTTTCAAAGACCTGTTGAGGTTTACTTTTTTGCTTTTTCTAGTGGCAGGGATAAGTTATGGTCTCCATTATGGATTTTTAACTTATTTTCAGAATGACCGCCCAATGGAACTGGTGAACTTCGCCTATAAATTCAATGTGGGCATTACGCTGCTGTTCACCTCCACGATTATTTTGGCCAGTGAACATCTTAAAGAACAGTTAGGTTTTATCTTTTTAATTAGCGGGATGGTAAAGCTGGGGATCTTCTTTTACCTCATAAAAACATCAGAGTTTGTTTTGGACAAATCTGTCTTTTTGCATTTTTTTGTCCCTTACGCACTGTGCATCGTGGTGGAAATTGTCTTCATTGCTAAAATTCTAAATCGTACTAACTTCTCGAATGACAAGTAATTACGCTTCTTTCGGCGGAAAAAAACTAATAGTGTACATAGGCTGCTTTTTTTTATATAATTATGTACATTTGCAGCCGAATTAAAGGACTGTAATTTACCTGAAAATGCAAAAGGAAAACGTTGCGAAGTTTTTATTAGCCTGTCTTTTAATGTTTGTGAGTTTCAACTCACAGGCATTTAGTGTTAAAGAACCTCAGGAAGGAGGGGACGCAAAAGTTAACACCGAGGAAGAAATCGAGGCATACATTGATCATCACCTTGCCGACTCTTATTACGTAAATTTCTTTTCGGATGCGGAGACCGGAGCTCACTACGGCTTTCCACTTCCGGTTATCCTTTGGGATGACGGATTGAAAGTTTTTTCATCTGGTAAATTCCACCATGGTGAAGATATCGTTGAGGTGGACGGGCAGCATTACCGTTTGTATCACTCTCATATTTATAAAACTAATGCCGAGGGAACCATTAATTATGATGAAGATGGTTTTCCTGCAAATGAAAGACCATGGGATTTTTCAATCACCAAGAATGTGCTTACAATGATGCTTGTGAGTCTTTTAATGCTCATTCTTTTCACAAGTCTTGCAAATACATATAAAAAGAGAGCAATACCAAAGAAATTTGGCCGTGTTCTTGAACCGCTTGTTCTTTACGTGCGTGATGAAATTGCTAAGCCAAACATCGGGAAGAACTATAGAAAATACACCGGATTCCTATTAACAGTTTTCTTTTTTATCTGGATCCTTAACCTTTTAGGTATGACACCACTTGGTGTGAACGTGACAGGAAATATTGCGGTAACCTTCGCACTGGCCCTGGTAACCTTTATTATTGTTCAGTTCTCCGGGAATAAAGATTACTGGAAACACATTTTTTGGATGCCGGGTGTTCCTGTTCCTATGAAGATCATTCTTGCCCCAATCGAGGTTTTGGGAATGTTCACCAAGCCATTCGCCCTTATGATCCGACTTTTTGCCAACATGACGGCGGGTCACGTGATCGTGATGACGTTGCTTGGATTGATCGTGATATTCCAGAACTGGATCGCAGGACCTGCGTTCTTTGGATTTACAATTTTTATTTCAATTATCGAATTACTGGTAGCTTTTCTACAGGCATATATCTTCACCCTGCTTAGTGCCCTTTACATAGGGATGGCGGTTGAGGAGCATGATCATGATCATCCTGCCGATAACGAAGATATCCCCGTATTATAGTATAAACGTTTTTAAGAGTAAGTTTAATTTTTAATAAGTAAGTATGGAAGCCTTAAATTTAGATTTGATTGGAGCTGGTTTAATTATTATTGGAGCCGGTTTTGGTCTTGGTAAGATTGGTAGCGCTGCAATGGAAGGAATTGCACGTCAGCCAGAAGCTGCCGGTAAAATCCAAACTGCAATGATTATCATCGCTGCACTTTTGGAAGGTGTTGCTTTTGCTGCTCTTTTCGCAGTATAATCAATCAGAAAAAAACTTCAAGCTTTGCAGCGGTTGGCTGCAAGGCTTGATTTATTAAAAATTAAACATTAGAAGAAATAAATAGAATATGGAAAAGTTAGTTAACGATTTTTCTTTTGGATTGTTTTTCTGGCAGATCATTATCCTGGTCGTGCTTATCGCATTACTTCGCAAATTTGCATGGAAACCCATTTTAGATGCCTTGAATTCAAGGGAGCAGGGAATTCAGGATGCACTTGATTCGGCTGAAAAAGCTCGTAAAGAGATGCAAAACCTGCAGGCAGATAATGAGAAATTGTTACAGGAAGCTCGTTTGGAGCGTGACAACATGATCAAAGAAGCCAGACAGATCAAGGATAAAATGATTTCTGAAGCAAAAGAAGATGCACAGAAAGAAGGAGAGAAAATGATCCAGCAGGCAAAAGCAACTATCCAAACTGAAAAGAATGCCGCTCTTGCCGATATTAAAAATCAGGTAGCTACTTTGTCTGTACAAATAGCCGAGAAGGTGGTAAGAGAAGAGCTTTCAACCAAAGCGAAGCAGGAAAGACTGGTTGAAGATATGCTTGATGATGTTACCTTAAATTAATAAGATGCAGGGAAGCAGAGCAGCCGCAAGATATGCCAAAGCCCTTTTGAGCCTGGCAAAAGATAAGAACGTCGCTAATGAGGTTAATGATGATATGACCACCATTAGTGAAACCATTGCAAATAGCAGTGATCTCAGGAATTTTCTTAAGAATCCTGTGATTAAAAATAACATGAAGAAAAGTGCCCTTTTAGAGATCTTTAGATCTGTGAATGGGGTTACTTCAGGATTGTTCGCAGTTTTGATCGAGAATAACCGTCTTGATATTCTTCCGCTGGTAGCAAAGAATTACAACCGTCTTTTTGATGAGATGAATGGGGTTCAGGTAGCCAGGGTTACTACGGCTATACCTCTTACTCCTGCGTTGGAAGCTAAGATTCAGCAAAAGGTAAAGGAGTTGACAGGGAATGAGGCGAAAATCGAAAATATTATCGATGAGAGTATCATTGGGGGATTCATTTTAAGAGTGGGTGACATCCAGTATAACGGAAGTGTTAGCGCCCAGCTCACCAATTTGAAAAGAGAATTACTGAACAATACATACGTTACAAAAATTTAATGAAAACCGTTGCGCCACGGCGCAGCATTTTATTCTAAATAATTATGGCAGAAATTAATCCGGCTGAAGTATCAGCGATTTTAAAGAAACAGCTTTCCGGGTTTGAGGCTAAGGCTTCACTTGACGAAGTAGGTACTGTACTCAACATTGGGGATGGTATCGCTAACGTTTACGGACTGGCAAATGCGCAATACGGCGAGTTGGTGGAGTTTGAAGGTGGACTTGAAGGAATCGTACTTAACCTTGAAGAAGATAACGTTGGGGTTGTACTTTTAGGCCCTTACAAGCAGGTAAAAGAGGGAGCTACTGTTAAAAGGACCCAGAGAATTGCTTCTATCAATGTAGGTGAAGGAATCGTAGGACGTGTTGTTGATACTCTTGGAGCGCCAATTGATGGAAAAGGTCCTATTGAAGGAGAAACTTTCCAGATGCCACTTGAGCGTAAAGCACCGGGTGTAATTTACCGCCAGCCGGTAACCGAGCCTCTTCAAACGGGGATCAAGTCTATCGATGCTATGGTTCCAATTGGACGTGGACAGAGGGAGCTTGTAATTGGTGACCGTCAAACCGGTAAGACTGCTGTGGTTATTGATACCATTCTTAACCAGAAAGAATTTTATGATGCAGGGGAACCTGTTTATTGTATATATGTAGCTATTGGGCAAAAAGCCTCTACAGTTGCTGGTATTGCTAAGATCCTTGAAGACAAGGGAGCTCTTGCATATACGACTATTGTTGCTGCAAACGCATCTGACCCTGCTCCAATGCAGGTTTATGCACCATTTGCAGGTGCTGCGATAGGTGAGTACTTTAGAGATACCGGTCGTCCTGCATTGATCGTTTATGATGATCTTTCAAAACAGGCTGTTGCTTACCGTGAGGTATCTTTGCTTCTAAGACGTCCACCGGGACGTGAAGCATATCCTGGAGACGTTTTCTTCCTTCACTCAAGATTACTTGAGCGTGCTGCAAAGGTTATTGCAGATGATGATATCGCAAAGAACATGAACGACCTTCCAGACGTTCTTAAAGACAAAGTTAAAGGTGGAGGATCGCTTACAGCACTTCCGCTTATTGAGACTCAGGCGGGTGACGTTTCGGCTTATATCCCAACCAACGTGATCTCGATCACCGATGGACAGATATTCCTTACTTCAGATTTATTTAACTCGGGTGTGCGTCCTGCAATTAACGTAGGTATCTCGGTATCACGTGTTGGTGGTGCAGCTCAGATTAAATCCATGAAGAAAGTTGCGGGTACATTAAAACTTGACCAGGCGCAGTATCGTGAACTTGAAGCTTTTGCAAAGTTTGGATCAGATCTTGACCCTGCAACCCTTAACATCATTGAAAAAGGTAAGCGTAACGTGGAGATCCTTAAGCAGGCAGAGAACAACCCTTACCCTGTGGAGAACCAAATCGCCATCATCTATGCAGGTGCAAAGAACCTTTTGAGAAATGTTCCAGTAGACAGGATTAGAGAGTTTGAAAAAGAATACCTGGAATATCTTGATGCCAAGCACAGAGATGTACTTGATCAATTGAAAGCCGGTAAGCTTACAGATGAGATTACAGATACGCTTACACAGGTAGTAAAAGAGCTTTCAGCTAAATATAAAAAGTAGTATTGAGTATGGAGAAATGAGTTTTGAGAAATTCATTTCCTGTTTTCAAATTTGAATTAAAGTATTGAGATATTTAGATCTCACATCTAATATCTCAATACTCAATACTTAACAATAATGGCCAATTTAAAAGAATTACGAAGCAGGATCACCTCGGTTTCTTCAACCATGCAGATCACCAGTGCCATGAAAATGGTATCGGCTGCAAAGTTGAGCAAAGCCCAGGATGCCATTACTGCAATGAGACCTTATTCTGAAAAGCTTTCTGAATTACTACAGTCGCTTAGCGCCACTCTTGACAGTGACCAAAGCAGCAAATATTCTGAACAGCGGGAGGTGAATAATGTCCTTATAGTATCAATTTCTTCCAATCGTGGATTGGCAGGTGCGTTTAACTCAAACATAGTTAAGGCATCGAAGTATGTTGTGAATCGTGATTACGAAAACAAAAATGTTGAATTCTTTACCATTGGTAAGAAGGCGAACGACATTCTAAAGAAGACTCACAAGATCTTTCGCAATGAAACTGAAATCTATGATGATCTTAGTTTTGAAAACGCAGAAGCTGTTGCGCAGGACCTTATGAAATTGTTTGTTGAGGGTAAATATGACAAAATAGTTCTCGTTTACAATCAATTTGTAAATGCGGCTACTCAGAAAGTTCAGGTAGAACAGTTTTTACCCATTGTGCCGGTTGAAAAGGATGAGAATGTTACTTTAGACTATATTTTTGAACCTTCAAAAGAAGAGATCGTACTGGAATTAATTCCTAAATCTCTAAAAATGCAGGTTTATAAGGCGCTAAGAGATTCTTTCGCTTCTGAACACGGTGCGCGTATGACTGCCATGCATAAAGCTACAGATAACGCTACCGAACTTAGGGATTCCCTTAAACTATCATACAATAAAGCACGACAGGCTTCCATTACCAATGAGATCCTTGAGATCGTAGGTGGAGCTGAAGCTTTAAATAAATAGAATAATTATACAGCTGAATTTCAGCTTTTTACAACTCCATGTCGACAGGCATGGAGTTTTTTGTTTTTAATTGGTACTAAAATTGAAGTATTATTGCCTGAACAGTAAACAATTTGCACCATGAAACCTTTTTACCTCTCCTTTTCGGCCCTTTTGGTCATCTTCAGCTTTAGCAATTGTGCCAACGGGAAACACCTTCAGGAAGAACCGCCTAAGGCTGTACAACAGGCTTATTACACTACCTGGACAGGAGGTGTGAAAGCAGCAGGATCTGGGTTTAATCTTGTTTATTCCCGTAGCTGCAGATGCAGAGATCAAAATGGATACGGTTTACTTCCGCGGTAGGAAAGGGGTGCTTCAAAAAGAGGAAAATACACCCAATCTTTATGTCGCACGGTTTAAAGATCCGGGTGAAAAAAAGGATCTGGTGATGCACAGGGATCCAAAAAAGGAATATGGAAATGAAGTTCCTGTAAGGATTGAAAAAATTCCATTTGAACTTGCCGAAGGGGAAGCTGTAGTGCGATATACAAGGAATGGTAAAGAGAAATTCTTCAGGATAAAAGATATTGAGAAAAAGGATTCGGAAGAAGTGCGGCTAAAAAACCCTAAAAACATTCGGCATTAATAGTACATTTGTGAGGAATTCACAAGCAGGAACTATTGGCGCTTTTTCAGAAGCTATTTAAACAAACCTTTATTTACGGTGTTGCCACAGTGGTGCCCAGGATGTTGTCCTTCCTGCTTACACCCCTGTACACCGAATTACTTCCGCCAAGAAGAATATGGGGAAGTTTCGATCGTTTTTGCCTGGATAGTCTTTTTCAATGTTATTCTGGCCTATGGAATGGAGACATCATTTTTTCGGTTCTTTCATAAAGAAGAACATCGGGAAAAGGTTACCGCTACTTCAAGCTATTTCAGTTCTTGGATCCACTGTCATCTTTCTTTTCTTAGCCTTTTTACTTCAGGGATTCCATAGCCTCAATAACTAATATTGGCTCTTATTATCTCAACTACGTTATTCTTATTCTGGCTCTTGATGCGCTTGTGGTAATTCCTTTTGGATGGCTTCGGGCACAGGAAAAACCGCAGGGTTTACTCGGCAATTAAAATTGGAAATGTTGCTGTCAATTTAGGTCTCAATGTATTTTTTCATTATTTACCTTCCAGGAATTGGCATCCAAAAATGATTTTTTTAGAGCCTATTTACAAACCCGATTTCGAGATCGCCTATATATTTATATGCCAACTTCGTTGCAAGTGCTTTACCCTGCTGGTGATGTTGCCATTTTATTTTAGACTTAAATACACCTTTGATCCAGGACTATGGAGACAAATGATGAGCTATGGCGCTCCAATCCTTTTAGCGGGAATTGCTTTTGCTAATTAATGAAGTTGTAGATAAGATCTTGTTGGGTGCCTTCTACCCGAAGGAATTGCAAAAGCCGAAGTTGGGGCCTATGCTGCCTGTTATAAACTTGCTGTTTTTATGACACTTTTTGCCACTGCTTTTAGAATGGGAATAGAGCCATTTTTCTTTAGCCACGCAAAGGAGAAGAATGCCGCCGTGACTTATGCAACAATTACTAAATATTTTGTCATTTTTGGAGCAGTAATCCTGTCTGCTCGTTATAATTTTTTCCGATTTACTAAAGGTGCTCATAATTCGGGATGAGTCCTATTGGGAAGCCATGGTAGTAGTGCCAATGATCCTGCTGGCCAATTTTTTCCTGGGAATCTACCACAATCTATCAGTATGGTATAAAGTGAGTGATCGCACCCGTTTTGCGGCATATATTTCCGGCTTTGGAGCTGCACTAACACTTATCCTTAACTTCTGGCTTATTCCGTACTATAGTTATGTGGGATCGGCTATTGCTACAATGGCGGCTTACGGCAGTATGATGTTGCTTTCCTATTACTTCGGAAGAAAATACTATCCCATTCCCTATGACCTTAAGCGTATAGGAGGCTACCTCCTGGTTTCAATCAGCTTTTCTGTGGTCTATTTCTATGTTTTTAGAAATAATTATTACATCGGGAGTATATTAATTCTTATCTTTTTTGCCCTTATTTATTACGCCGAAAAAGATCAGTTAAAACAGCTTTTGAAGAAGGCATAATACTGCTTCTTCCGAAGAAAACTAAAAAGAATGAACGTAAAAATAATCAACAAATCGAAGCACGAATTACCGGCTTATGAGACCGGTTCCTCTGCAGGAATGGATCTGCGGGCAAATATTTCTGAATCTGTTTCGTTAAAACCATTGGAGAGAGTTATCATTAAGACCGGTCTATTCATTGAATTGCCGGTTGGATACGAGGCGCAGGTAAGACCCCGAAGCGGTTTGGCTGCCAAAAAAGGTATTACCGTACTTAATTCTCCCGGCACAATAGATGCCGATTATCGTGGTGAAATCGGGGTGATCCTTGTGAACCTGTCGAACGAAGAATTCACAATTCAGGATGGGGAGCGTATTGCGCAAATGGTAATTTCCCGACATGAACATATCACCTGGAAAGAAGTCGATAATCTCGAAGAGACCTCCCGCGGCACAGGCGGCTTTGGAAGCACGGGGGTCTAGTGATCAGTGATCGGTGTTCAGTGGTCAGTTAAAAAAAATCCAATTGTCGAAAATCTCCCCTTTCCTTTGGAGAGTGGCCGGGGGAGAGGATGAACAACAAACAAGAAACCATAAACTAAAAACAAAAAGGTGAGCATCTCAATACTCACTACTAAATACTCAATACTTAAAACATGAAAATCATAGTTCCCATGGCGGGTCGCGGGTCGCGACTACGTCCTCATACTTTAACTGTTCCAAAACCTTTAATTCCCATTGCCGGTAAACCAATTGTACACCGTCTTGTAGAAGATATTGCCAAAGTACTCGACGAGAAGATCGACGAGATCGCTTTTATAATCGGCGAAGATTTTGGCGATAAGGTTGAAAAGGATCTTAAAGAAATTGCCCAAACCCTGGGTGCTAAAGGAACGATCTATTATCAGGATAAACCTCTTGGAACAGGACATGCGATCATGTGCGCAAAAGATTCTTTAGAAGGTCCGGCTGTGATCGCTTATGCCGATACACTTTTTAAAGCCGATTTTACGTTAGATAAAGAAGCCGATGCGGTAATATGGGTAAAACAGGTAGAAAATCCATCAGCCTATGGCGTAGTGAAGTTAAACGAGAAGCGTGAGATAACCGATCTTGTTGAAAAACCTACAGATTATGTTTCAGACCTTGCTGTTATCGGAATTTACTATTTCAAAGATGTAGCGGTATTGAAAAATGAACTGCAGGGGGTGCTGGACAACAACATTATTCGCGGTGGTGAATACCAGATCAATGACGGGATAGAATCCATGAAACAAAAAGGTGCGAGGTTCGTTCCCGGGAAGGTAGATGAATGGATGGACTGCGGAAATAAGCAGGTAACGGTAGAAACCAACACGCGAATGCTGAATTTTCTTCAGGATGACGGAGAAGAACTTGTGGCTTCAAACGTTGAAATGGAAAATTCTGAAATCATTGAACCTTGTTTCATTGGGGAGAACGTGGTACTCAAAAATGCCAAAATTGGACCCAATGTTTCTATTGGGAACGGAACCAAAATTAGTAATTCAACAATAAAGAACAGCTTGATCCAGACTTTTGCAGAAGTCGAAAATGCCGATTTGAACAATGCCATGATTGGGAACTTTGCTAAATTCAATGGTAAGTTTACCGAAATTAGCATTGGCGATTACTCTGTACTGGAATAGATTTCGTGGCAGTAAAAATGCATGAAAAAATGTCTTTACATAATCCCATTTTTGACCCTGCTGCCGGTGGGAGAGTTTTTCCTATGCCCAGGAGAAACAGAAGCCGGTGGTGGAAATGGCCCAGGATGACCTGGGAAATGTAACAGATGCTTTTCAGGAACATTTTTTTGAGGCTCTTAAGCAAAAGGCGATAGAGAATTATGAGAAGGCTATAGATGCATTAGTGCAAGCCCTCGCATTAAAGCCCGATGAACCTGTAGTTTATCTTGAGCTGGGCAAAAACTATAATGCTCTTGGTCAATATTCCCAGGCTGCGGTGTATCTGGAAAAAGGTCGAAAAGCAGTTCCCAAAAATGAGGGAATGCTGGAAGAGCTTTATACCACATATTTTCAAAGCAAGGAATATGACCGTGCCCTACCGGTAGTAAAGGATTTGGCAAGGCTGAACCCTGCTTTTTCCGAAGATCTGGTAAACCTGTATATTCAGAATGAGCAGTACGAGGCAGCACTTGGTTTGCTGGACTCGCTGGACAATACTAAAGGCTCCAGTACCTACAGGGAAAGTCTACGGCGACAGGTTTATGCCCGCACCAATAATGTGGAGGCACAGATCAGTGATCTGCAGGAGAATATTGA
Organism: uncultured Flavobacteriaceae bacterium; assembly: GCA_963709775.1. Classification (GTDB taxonomy): domain Bacteria; phylum Bacteroidota; class Bacteroidia; order Flavobacteriales; family Flavobacteriaceae; genus Salinimicrobium. The sequence continues at coordinate 465,491 of CAVPXS010000007.1, forward strand.
AGATAATCCGCAGGATGAGAAAGACTATCTCAACCTGATCTTTGTCTACAGTGAAAATGGGCAGGTGGAGAAGGCTTTTGAGACGGCAAAAGAGTTGTTGGCCATGAATCCCGATTCTGAACTTGTCCACCTGGCCCTGTACAAGTTCTACATAGCCGATGATGAAGCTGAAGAAGCAGTAAATTCTATGAATATCCTGCTCAACAGTGATCAAATAGACGAGGTTACAAAATATCAGGCGCTCAATGATTTTTTAATTTATGTCACCGAAAATGCTTCTTTGGAAGAAGATTTGATACAGCTGGTACAGGTATTCTCTGAAAAAGAAAACAATCTCAAGGTTTATAAGCAGTTGGGAACTTTCTTTCTCGAAAAGGGAAATAAGGCAGAAGCATTAAATTATTACAGGACTGCCCTGGAGCATGAAAAAGATGATTTCGGGTTATACCGGGAGGTAATAAAACTTGAAGCTGAAGCCGCAAATTTTGAAGAGGTAAAACTGCTAAGCCAAAAAGGGTTAGAGATCTTCCCGACTCAAGCCTGGCTGTTCCTTATGGAAGGCACAGCGCACAACGCGCTTAAAGACTTTAAAAAAGCTGAAGAAGCGCTGCTCACCGGCCTGGATTATCTCATTGAGGATCCCGAAAACGAAAAAGAATTTTACAGACAATTAGCTGTGACATATAATGGGCTCAATCAAACCCAAAAAGCTGAAGAGGCTTTAAAAAAAGCTGAAAAAATAAATTAAAACTGAATGACCTACAAACGCATTATCCCCCTGCTTCTTTTAACTCTAATCCTTTTCTCCTCCTGTGGTGGGGCACGAAAGGCTAAAATGGGCACTGTGGCTCCCGAAGATGCTGCTGTTGCGGCCGTAGTTAACCAACACTATGATAACGAGGTTAAGTTTGAAACCTTACAGGGGAAACTTGGCTTAAACTATCAGACCAAAGAAAGAAGCCAGAGCGTAACAGTGAACTTCAGGATGAAAAAGGATGACACTATCTGGATGAGCGGTCAACTACTTGGAATTCCGCTGGCGAAGGTAATGATCACTCCTAATTCGGTTCAGTTTTATGAGAAGATCACAAAAACTTACTTCGATGGAGATTTCAGTTTGTTGAGCGACTTGCTGGGAACTCCGCTTGATTATGAGAAAGTTCAGAATCTATTGCTGGGGCAAACCATTTACGACCTTAGAGATGAAAGATATAAGTTGACGGAATCTGCCCGGGGTTATCAACTACAGCCTGTTCAGGAGAATTTTCTTAAGCGTATGTTCCTGCTCGACGCGGGAAATTTTAAAGCCGTTGCACAGCAACTGGGGCAGGAGCGGGAAAATAGAAGTGTAACAGTCACTTACCCCGAATATCAAAAGGTGCAGGGACAATTATTCCCCTCGCAAATCCAGATAATTGCCACTGAAGCTGCCGATAATACCAGAATTGACATGAGCTTTAGAAACATTGAATTCAATGTTCCCGTTTCATTTCCTTTTTCAATACCTTCGGGCTACGAAGAAATTAGCATAGAATGAAGATAAAGGTTCTACTACGACTTGCCTTTTTTGCAGGATTTTTATTGTTGAGTCTCCATGGCTTTGCCCAGGAAAATAAGCGGGAAGAGCTGGAACAGCGTAGGCTGGAGTTACAGCAAGAGATCAAGAGGATTAATTCTCTGCGTACTTCAAATCTTCAAAAGCAAAAATCCATACTTACCGAGGTAGAAGACCTCGACCAGCAAATTCGTACTACAGAAAACCTTATTCGGGTAACGAATCAACAGGCGAATTTACTTACTCGTGAGATCAATACTAATCAAAACAAGATTGGTGAGCTTCGCAAGGAGCTGGAGCAGCTCAAAGAGGATTACAGCAAAATGATCCGCCGGTCTTATAAAAGCAAATCTCAGCAAAGCAGGATCATGTTCCTTCTTTCCTCGGAAAACTTTTTGCAAGCCTATAAAAGACTTCAGTATATGAAGCAGTATGCCAATTACAGGCATCAACAAGGGGAGGAGATAAAGATCCGAACGGGAGAGCTTCAGGAGCTTAATCAAAGTCTGGCAGAACAGAAGCAAGCAAAAGATAAACTTATCGCTGAAAACCGTCAAACCCGGGCACAACTTGATAAGAGCAGAAAACAGCAGCAGGGGCTAATTGCCGAGGTTCGTAAGAAGGAGGGGCAGTTCGCCTCACAATTGCGCAAAAAGCAGCAGGAGATTAATGCTATTGACCGCGAGATTGAAAGAATAATTGAGGAAGCCATTGCGGCAAATAATAAAGCTGAGGGTTCTACTTCCAGGAGTGTCTTCAAACTAACTCCGGAGGCAAAAGCCCTTGCCGCCGATTTTGAAAAGAATAAAGGACAATTGCCGTGGCCCGTAAGGACCGGAACCGTTGTTTTACGATTTGGAACTCAGCCTCACCCCATTGTGAAAACGGCTACTATGAACAGCAACGGAGTAAGGATCGCTACAGATCCCAATACAAAGGCCAGGGCCGTGTTTGGAGGTACTGTGAGTGAAATAATTGCGGTAAAGGGATCCAGTCTTATGGTCATGGTTAGACATGGTGACTACATTACAATTTATAACCACCTGGAATCTGTTGATGTTCGCAAAGGACAGCAGGTTGCCCTGGGCCAGGATCTTGGAGATATTGCGATAAACAAGACCGACGGGAGAACCACCCTGTACTTCGTGATGTACAAAAACAATCAAAAGTTAAATCCCGAGGAATGGATCTATCAGATGTAATTTTTAATAGAGTCAAGAATCAAGACATAAGAGCCAAGACTTCTAGTTGAGTTCAGGAAGACTGTAAAACACGCTTAGAACCTAAAAAACTCGGTAGTTCTGTATTTTAGCTCCGGAGGAGCGACATATTTATAGAACCAGAAGTAAAAGAAACCAGGAGCTCCAGAGGAGCGGCATAATTTTTTCTTGAAGTTTTATGATTATAGCCTTACCTGCCAATATTTAAAAAATCATCTACGAATTTACAAACAACGCCTTAAGCTCTGTAGCATCAGCCGGCTTCATTTTCCCAGCCAATACAAGACTAAGCTGTTTGCGGCGCAAAGCTGCGTCGTAACGTTGCTTTTCCAGTTCAGTTTCGGGTTCCAGAGGAGGGATACTTACAGGAGTTCCTGTCTCATCAACAGCAACGAAAGTATAAATGGCTTCGTTGGCTTTGCTGCGTCGCCCACTCTCACGATCCTCTACCCACACATCAATATAGATTTCCATTGAAGATTTAAAGGCCCTTGAAACTTTTGCTTCCACGGTCACCACACTTCCCAGAGGTACTGCTTTATTAAAAGCTACATGATTGACCGAGGCGGTAACTACAATTCGGCGGCTGTGCCTACGGGCAGCAATACTGGCTGCGCGATCCATACGCGCGAGTAGTTCCCCTCCAAAAAGGTTGTTTAAAGGATTCGTTTCGCTTGGGAGAACAAGATCTGTAAGGGTAGTTTTAGATTCTTCGGGAGTTCTGGCTTGCATTTCTGAATTTTCGGCAAAGGTAAGCCGCTTAGGTATTAAAAAAGACTTAAGAGCTTATTAAAAAGTAAGTGGCGGTGATTATTTATTGGGTAATATAGTTCTAGATCTCTAAAGGCTCAGTCATTTAACCTTAGAGCTATAAAAAAACATAGGAAACTAAAATCATTGATTACAGGCGGAATGAAGGTAATTCTCAGATTTCTTGTACTGCTAATCAATAAATCAGAAAGGTAAAATTGATTTACAGTTTTTCCACAAGTAACCAGGCTCCGGGATTGGTCTTTTTCACCCTGTAAAGCTCATTTATAGCATCTCTGCGGCTTTCGTGGCTGCTTGATAAAACCTGGTGAAGACCGAATCTGTTTTCACCAATTTGTCTGGCTTTAAAGCCCTGTGCTTTTAATTCCTCAACTGCTTTTGCAGCGTTCTCGGCTTCTCTAAAGGCACCTGCAACAATATGGAAATCTCCTGTTTGTTTTGAAACCTTTAAAGTAACGGCAGGAAGAGGATTATCTATGACAAAAGTAGCTTGCTGGATTTGACTTTCCAGTTTGGAAACAGCTTTTTGTTGTTCAGCAATATTGTGTTCGCTAACCTGATCGGTATAAATATTAAATCCGGCAGCACCGCTAAGACCAATAGCAAGAAGTCCCACAGCTGCGTACTTCAACCAGCGTCCAGATCTTCTTTCGGGAGTAAAGGCAACCGGAGCTTTTTCTTCCAGTTCTTCAGCCTGTTGTTTGTATACTTCTCTGGAAACAGTAGTCCTTGTAAAGGAACTCAGTCCAAATGCTTCTTTAAGGAAATTCGTTTGTGCAGCAGGTTCAAATTGTAGTTTCTCACCTTCATTCAAGGTAAAAGAACCAACATTTTCAAAATTCACTGTTCTGTTCTTTTCAAGTACAAGCTCGAGTTCGTGAACAAAGTGATTGATCTGTTCAATAGCAGCATCATAGGAAACTTTTTCAGCCTCCATGATGTAGTTCGCCAAAAGACCGTCGTTCTTAACCAACTGACGGTTAAAAGAAACGGTTTTTTTGGGAGGATAAAACTCCTGAGTCGATTGATGGATGCCTGCCGAATGCTGTTGAGTGATAAAAGCTCCAAATCCCGGAAGGATCACGCATTCGTATCGGTATAATAGATCGTGGATGTAATTTGCTACTGCCATTGAAACAAATGTAGAAATTTTTATTTTCTCAAAAAACAGGCTTTGCATATTTTATTAACAAATTTTTGCTCTATTTTTCAGGCTTTAATTTTGACATGGAAGTTTCTGATTTACAGTTTGTTTTAGCCCTTCAGCACGTCCCGAATCTAGGGGATGCTTCAGCTAAAAAACTTATCCGTCACACGGGTTCTGCCGAGGCAGTTTTCAAGGAAAAAAAATCTGCCTTACTTAAAATAGATGGTATAGGCAGTACAAAACTCACCGATCTTTTTTCGTCTAAAAATCTTGAAGCTGCCGAAAAGGAGTTGGAGTATATCTTCAAAAATGACATTAGAACATTGTACTTTCAGGATAAAGATTATCCCGAAAAATTAAAACATTGTTTGGACGGTCCCATCCTGCTTTTCCAACGTGGAAACATAGATCTTATTAACAAAAAGATCTTGAGCATTGTCGGCACTCGTAGGGCAACCACACACGGAGTGGCTTTTGTTGAGAAATTCATAGAAGAGCTTGCACCGCTGGACCCTGTAATAGTATCGGGTTTTGCTTATGGAATTGATATAGCTGCACAAAAGGCAGCCATGAAATACAATTTGCAAACTATTGGTTGCCTTGCTCATGGCCTAAACCAGATCTATCCCGGGGTGCATCAAAAATATATTGCAGGAGTAGAAGAAAACGGAGGGTTCTTAACCGATTTTTGGAGTACGGATATTTTTGACCGGAACAATTTTTTAAAACGAAACCGAATAATTGCCGGGCTTAGTGAGGCTACTGTCGTTATTGAAAGTGCCGAAAAAGGAGGATCGCTTGTAACTGCCGATATTGCAAATTCCTATAACCGGGAAGTTTTTGCAGTGCCTGGTCGTCCTACAGACCTGCAGAGCAAAGGCTGTAATATGCTTATCAAATCCCAGCAGGCTCATGTGTTAACCTCTGCGGCAGATGTTGCCTATATCCTTAACTGGTTACCGGATTCTAAATCCAAACCTGTCCAAAAACAGCTTTTTGTAGAGCTTGAGGAGGAGGAAGAGGAGCTTTATGGCTATTTAAAAGAGAGAGGCAGGGAACAACTCGATCTCATTGCCCTTAATTGTAGTATTCCCACATTCAAGGCCGCAAGCCTTTTGCTCAACATGGAACTTAAAGGAGTAGTGCGGCCTTTGCCGGGGAAACTTTTTGAGGTGGTTTAGTAGCCTAACTTTTTTCTCACTTTTGTCAATACTGTATCGGCTACTTTTCTCGCTTTTTCTGCTCCTACCTCAAGTGCCTCTTCAATTTTTTCAGGATTTTCCATATAGTAATTGTACTGGGCACGTTCTTTTTCAAAGCGGGTGATCAAGAGCTCGTATAATGCCTGTTTGGCGTGACCATAACCAAAACCGCCGGCCTCGTATTTTTGTCGCATTTCTGCTGTCTGCTCTTTGGTAGCTACTAACTTGTAGATATTAAAAACATTATCTGTATCTGGATCTTTTGGATCCTCCAGGGCAGTACTATCGGTTTGGATGGCCATGATCTGCTTTCTAAGCTGCTTATCGGGCAGGAAGAGGTTGATGATATTGCCTTTGGACTTACTCATCTTTTCGCCGTCTGTTCCCGGTACATACATAGTTTCTTCAGAAACTCGGGCATCGGGCATTACAAATGTTTCTCCCATTTTTGCATGGAAGCGGGAAGCCACATCCCTTGTCATTTCCAGGTGCTGTAATTGATCTTTCCCTACCGGCACAATTTCGGCATCATACAAAAGAATATCTGCAGCCATTAGAATAGGATAATCGAAAAGGCCTGCGTTCACGTCTTCAAGTCTGTCGGCTTTATCTTTAAAAGAATGGGCCAGGGTCAACCTTTGATATGGAAAAAAACAATTGAGGTACCAGGTAAGCTCTGTTACCTGTGGAATATCGCTTTGTCTGTAAAATACCGTTTTATCAACATCAAGACCAAAAGCCAGCCAGGTTGCTGCCGTAGAGAGGGTATTTTCCCTTAGAATTTTGGGATCCTTTATTTGGGTGAGGGTATGGAGATTTGCTATAAATAAAAATGAATCATTCTTTGGGTTGTTTGCCATTTCCACGGCGGGGATGATCGCTCCTAAAATGTTTCCAAGGTGAGGAGTACCGGTACTTTGTACTCCCGTAAGTATTCTTGACATTGGCTTTTTGTATTTTTCTACAAAGGTATCTTTTTTAAGGAATACCTTCAATTCAATTCCTTACTTTTGGCCACATGCGCATACTTAGGTCTTTCCTGGTTGTCTTGTGGAGAATATGGTTCTACATCTTGATGGCCATTCCCATAATTGTATTTTTTCCGTTTTTGCTGTTGTTTACTTCCCGCACGAAGTTCTATCCGCAATTTTTTATGATCGCCCGCTGGTGGGCATTGTTTATTCTTTACGGAATGGGATTCTATCCAAAGATCAAACGGGAACAGAAACTGGTAAAAGGTGAGAGCTACATGCTTGTAGCCAATCATACGTCGATGACCGATATTATGCTCATGCTTGCCGTTGTGAAGAGTCCCTTTGTTTTTGTCGGAAAAAAAGAGCTGGTCAAAATTCCCCTTTTTGGATACTTTTATAAACGCACTTGCATCCTGGTAGACCGCGGAAATCAAAGAAGCCGGAAAGAAGTTTTTGATAGCGCTCAACGCCGGCTAAACAATGGTACCAGCATTTGCATTTTTCCTGAAGGTGGCGTGCCAACAGATACTTCGCTCCTTCTCGATACTTTTAAAGACGGAGCTTTTAGACTGGCAATAGCGCATCAAATCCCTATTGTACCCCTGGTATTCTATGATAATAAAAAGCGGTTTCCATATATTTTCACAAAAGGAAGTCCCGGAAGAATGCGGGTGAAAATCAAAGAATTTTTACCTACACAAGGCCTGGGGCAAGAGAATAAAAAGGAAATAAGAGAAAAGACCTGGAAGATTATCCAACAGGAATTAATTGATGATCACCGGGCTTAAAATTTGAAACTAAACCCGGTATAGACTCCAAAAAAGTAGGGTTGCACGTCTCCCGTCGGTCTATCAAAAGTATTTATTTGATACTTCAGAATAGGCTCCAGGTTGAGCTTAAATTTTTCTGAAAGGTTGTAATCCAGTCCGAGCCCCAGGTTTGCACTAAAACTTACATCATTCAGGTTTTCGGCCTTTCCTGCTGCAGAAATGTTGCCGGTGTTAAGGGTAACTTCATTTTCATCCAGGAAAAGTGTACTTCCCCCTCCAATAAGATTAAGTTCGAGCTTCTTCTCTACAAGGTTAATTTCAAATTCTACGGGAACTTCAATATATCCCATCTTCTGGTTTAAGTTCCCCTGAGTAATTATTCCTGAAGGCGTACGATTTGTGCTACTGCGGGTCCTGCCATCCACACCGCCTGTGACCATTTTCACATCGGTGTCATTAACTCTTACCAAAGAAGCATTTCTCACAGAGTAAATTCCCGTAGCCGTCCTGTAGCCGAGGCCGCTGGAACTGTAACTAAGATCCACCCGGCTTATCCCAGATCTTATTTTTACCTTTTCGCTAATGTTCATGGCCAGTCTCACCCCATAAGAATAAGTGACTTCTGCCTCGCGGCTGTCATTGTAACCTACGTCAAGAGGATTTGCTTTCCCCATTTTCCCATAATAAATGGGTGTAGCGTGAGTGGAGACCTCAAAATTACTTTTGCGTTCGCTGCTGGCAATCTCTGTTTCCTCGGAAGGTTTAAGAGCATCGAAGATAGAAGGCTTAAGCTCTTCAGGAATGGAATTCTTTTTTTCTTGCTGAAGCGGAACCTCTGCTACCGGGACAGGGGTGTCAAAAATAGCATTTCTCAAAGCGATTTTTGAAGCAGCTTCTTCAGTGTTTCTTTGTTCTTTTCGGGAATTATTTAGAGCAATTACAGGAGTTGAATTTAAATCTGATTCTTCCTGCGAGTTGTCATATTCAACAATAGCTCTCGTTGCTCCTGAAGGAGCTGAAATTTCCTGAGACCTTGCCGGGGAAATGGATGGCGAGGTAGGAGGGAGGGTTGTTTCTTCTATTTCTTCGTTCGCTACCGCTGCAGAAGGAGGCACAGGAAGGATCCAGTCTCCCAGCATAAGGAGAAAAGCCAGTAGTGCAGCAACACCTGCATACCTGTACCAGAGAGGAACAGCTGCCCGCCGCTTTTGCTTTTCCTGAAGCCTGGCTTCTAAAGATTTCCAAACAGCCTCGCGCGGTGCCGCTTCAAAATCCCGAAACTTCTCCTGATAGAGCCGGTCTATGTATTTCTTTTCCTTCATTATTATACAGAGCGGGCGGCGGTTTTAAAAAGACTGGTTTCTATTTTTTCTTTCAGGATCACCCTGGCTCTTGCCAGGTTTGATTTCGAGGTTCCGGTTGAAATATTCAGCATATCGGCAATTTCTTTATGAGAAAAACCGTCGAGTACGTACAGGTTAAAAACCTGCCTGTACCTGTCGGGCAACTGTTGTATGATCTCGAGTAAATAATCGACGGAAACTTCATCTTCTTCTACTTCAACTTCGGGTTCTTTATGGTAATCATCTTTAATGATTTCAAAAACTGTTTGTTTACGGTATTTTTGAAGGGCAGTGTTGATTACGATCCTTTTCATCCAGCCTTCAAAGGAACCTTTGTTTTTATATTGAGGCATATTCTTAAAGATCATCAAAAATGCGTCCTGGAGGTTGTCTTCTGCCTGTTGATAACTGGAAGAATACTTAAGGCAAACAGGGAACAATTTATGCGCAAACATCTTGTAAAGCTGCTCCTGCGCCTTAATGTCCTGCTTCTTGCATTTTCGTATGAGTTGTTTGATGCTCAATATCCAATCTTTAAGTGCTGTTGAAAAATGGCAGCAAAGTGGCCGCTCTTTTATGGCTCTCCTTTGGTCGCACAGGGCCATGAGGAAACCTAAATATAGGAATTTCAGCTGGTTCTGCAACAAAAATTGAAACCGGCAGGCGGCTAAATGAACTTCTTAAATGTCGTGGGGGGTGAGGTTTTCTAAAAAAGGAAGATCGGGAATCGTGAGAGGTTCCCGGTCTTCCGGAGGAATTAGCCTTTAAAATTTCCCTCTTTGTTATGCCTTTTTCACAGTAGGGGTCGCAGTCATTAGTCTCTGGTCGATCTTTCATAACGGCAATGGCAAATTGGGGTCTCTATTACAGAGATGCAGAAAAGTGCAAAAGGTTGCGCCCGAAAAAGAAAAAATCCCGAAAATTTCGGGATTTTAAGTGTTTTTTATGCTTTTGCGACTTTCATCGCCGCCACAATTTTTGTTTCAAGCTCCTCCATAAGATCTGGATTGTCCTTCAACAAAATTTTCACAGCGTCACGGCCCTGGCCAAGTTTGGTGTCTTCATAGCTAAACCATGAACCACTCTTTTTAATGATCTCGTAATCCACACCTATGTCGATGATCTCTCCAATCTTAGAGACCCCTTCCCCATACATGATGTCAAATTCGGCAGTTTTGAAGGGTGGGGCAACTTTGTTCTTTACAACCTTAACTCTGGTCTTGTTCCCCTGGACTTCGCTATTGCTGTCCTTGATCTGGGTTGATCTTCTAATGTCCAGACGAATCGAAGCATAGAATTTCAAGGCGTTACCACCTGTAGTAGTTTCAGGATTTCCAAACATAACCCCGATCTTCTCTCTCAACTGGTTGATGAAAATAACGGTACAGTGGGTTTTGCTGATGGAAGCAGTTAACTTCCGAAGTGCCTGAGACATAAGACGGGCGTGTAATCCCATTTTTGAATCCCCCATCTCACCTTCGATCTCTGATTTTGGTGTTAAAGCAGCAACAGAATCAATTACGATAATGTCAATAGCTCCCGAACGAATCAGGTTATCGGCAATTTCAAGTGCCTGCTCCCCGTTGTCGGGCTGTGAAATGATCAGGTTTTCAAGATCGATTCCGAGTTTTTCAGCATAAAAACGATCAAAGGCATGTTCTGCATCAATAAATGCAGCAATTCCTCCTGCTTTTTGTGCCTCGGCAATAGCGTGTAAGGTAAGGGTGGTTTTACCTGAAGATTCAGGTCCATATATTTCGATAACTCTTCCGCGAGGATATCCTCCAACTCCAAGTGCAAGATCAAGACCTAAAGATCCACTCGGGATCACGTCAACATCAAGGACACTCTGGTCACTCATCTTCATTACTGTCCCTTTTCCATAGGTTTTATCCATCTTGTCAAGGGTGAGCTTTAGGGCTTTTAACTTTGCTTCTTTTTCTTTCTCGTTACTCATCTAATTCGGCTTCTTTTATATGATATTGCTGCTAAAATACTATAAGTTTTTAATAGTGCATAAAATTAATACGCAACCTTTTCTGCTTTTGTGCATCTATTAGGTAAACCAACTATTAACTGTATATGAAATTTTTAAAACGGAATATTATTCTAAGTATTTCCGGCAGTTCTGCAGTAGTTAATCTTAGCTGCACCTGCCGAATGGACGGTGGCTAACGTTATTCTTATTTTTAGTTGAAGAATTAAAAGTATTAATAACGAATTAGCCGTTCGAAAAAAATGCCCCGATATCACATCCGGGCATTTTTTCATTTAAAGCCTTATCTTTGCGCAAAATTCTTTAACCTTAAATCATTGGTATAGCATGCAACTGTACAATAAATTAAGCGCTAAAGAAAGGGAAGCTCTACTTGAGGAGGCCGGGGAAGACCGGCTTACGCTCTCTTTCTATCAGTATGCAAAAATTGGAAATCCAGAACTTTTCCGAAATCACCTTTTTATCGCCTGGGACGAAATGGAAGTCCTGGGAAGGATCTACGTGGCTAATGAAGGTATCAACGCTCAACTTTCTGTTCCCGCCAAAAACTTCGGAAAATTCAAAGAATTCCTTGATGGGATCTATTTCCTGGAAAATGTTCGCCTTAATATTGCCATAGAACACGATATTAAATCTTTCCTTAAGCTGAAGGTGAAGGTTCGCGATAAGATCCTCGCCGATGGTCTTAATGATGAGACCTTTGATGTGACCAACAAAGGTGTACACGTTGACGCAAAATCATTTAATGAACTTTTGGACGATCCAAATACCATCCTGGTGGATATGCGTAACCACTACGAGAGTGAAATTGGCCACTTTAAAGGCGCAATGACACCCGATGTTGATACTTTTAGAGACAGTCTTGATCTTATTGAAGAAGACATTAAAGATCACAAGGAAGACAAGAACCTCGTGATGTACTGTACCGGCGGAATTCGCTGTGAAAAAGCCAGTGCCTATTACAAGCACAAAGGTTTTCAAAAGGTTTATCAACTCGAGGGAGGGATCATTGAATATGCACGCCAGGTACAAAACCTGAACCTGGAGAATAAATTCCTCGGGAAAAATTTCGTTTTTGATCATCGTCGTGGGGAACGTATAAGTGAAGATGTAATTTCTAATTGTCACCAATGTGGAAAACCTTGTGATGTTCATGTGAATTGTGCCAACGAGGCATGTCACCTGTTGTTCATCCAGTGTGAAGAATGTTCGGAGCAAATGAACACCTGCTGTTCAGCCGAATGTAAGGACATTGCAGCACTGCCTTATGAAGAGCAAAAAGCCTTGAGAAAAGGCAAGGGAAACAGCAACAAGATCTTTAAAAAAGGGCGTTCGGAGGTTCTTAAATTTAAGAACTGACAATTAGTTCCTCAAGAACACGTTCCATAAATAATGGTATATTTACCTCAATAGTTTTTAATAACGTCACAATTCGGGAACAGGATATTCTGTGCCCAGAATTTCAATATATAAAATATGGGATGTAGTAGTTGTGCTACCGGCAAAGACGGTCAGCCAAAAGGATGTAAGAATAATGGGACCTGCGGGACCGACGGTTGTAATAAGCTTTCGGTGTTCGACTGGTTATCAAATATGGAGCTTCCGCAGGGTATGGAAGCCTTTAATATAGTGGAAGTACGTTTTAAGAACGGCCGGAAACACTTTTTTAAGAATACAGAAAATTTAAGTTTAAGTATAGGTGACGTGGTAGCTACAGAGGCTTCCCCGGGACACGATGTGGGCGTAATTTCCCTGGTGGGAGAATTGGTGCGCGTGCAAATGAAGAAGAAAAAGGTACGACAGGACAGTCCTGAAGTGCTAAAAATATATCGTAAAGCCACCCAGCGTGATATAGATATTTGGCAGGAAGCGCGGGAGCGGGAGGAGAAAATGAAAGTCCGCGCCCGTGAGATCGCTATTCGCCTTAATCTTCAAATGAAGATAAGCGATATCGAATTCCAGGGTGATGCTTCAAAAGCCACTTTTTACTATACTGCTGAAGAAAGAGTTGATTTTAGGCAGCTTATCAAGGAATTTGCGAGAGAATTCAACACGCGTATTGAAATGCGGCAGATAGGCTTCAGGCAGGAAGCTTCCCGTCTTGGGGGAATTGGTTCCTGCGGAAGGGAATTGTGCTGCTCTACCTGGCTTACCGACTTCCGAAGCGTAAATACTTCCGCAGCAAGATATCAGCAACTTTCGCTTAACCCTCAGAAGCTGGCGGGACAATGCGGAAAGCTGAAGTGTTGCCTCAACTATGAACTGGATACTTACCTCGATGCCCTAAAGGATTTCCCAAAGACAGAAGTAAAGCTGTACACAAAGAAGGGTACTGCAGTGTGTCAAAAAATAGATATTTTCAAAGGATTTTTATGGTATGCCTATGAGGGCGACTGGAGTAACTGGCATACGCTTACCGTAGAACAGGCGAATACGATCATTAAGGCCAATCAAAAGAAGGAGCCTGTAAACAGCCTGGAAGAATTTGCGGTAGAGGTACAGCAGGAAGAAAAACCGGACTATCACAATGTAGTAGGACAGGATAGTCTTACCCGTTTTGATTCTAAAGGAACCGGGAAGAAAAAGAGAAAGAACAAACGCAAAAAGAGAAAACCTCAAAAGGATGGATAGAGTATCTGTTTTTTTTCTCTTTGTGGGAGTTTTATTTTTTGCATCCTGTGACAAGACCCGGGTTTATGATGAATATGAGTCTATCCCGGGAGAATGGCATCGGGATTCGATCGTGAAATTAAGTTTTGAGGCACCAGATACCCTCAATAATTATAACCTGTTTCTCAATCTCAGGAATAATTCAGATTACGACTTCAGCAACATTTATTTAATTACCGAACTTAACTTTCCAAATGGCAAAGTAATAAGCGATACCCTTCAATATGAGATGGCTGCGCCTACAGGGAGAATGGCTTGGCACGGGCTTTGGTGATGTAAAAGAAAGTAAGCTTTGGTATAAAGAGAATATGAAGTTTACAGAGCCCGGAGAATATAGTGTAACCATACAGCAGGCAATGCGTAAGCGGGACAGTGTACAGGGGATTGAAAACCTTGAAGGAATTACCGAAGTGGGTTTTAGAATAGAAGACATTAAACAACAACAATAATAGATGGCAAAAACATCTGGAAAAGCAAAAAAAGAGACTGATAAAAAAAGAAATTACAGTCGCTATAAGTCCTGGTTCTGGACAATTTTTGCAATAGGAATTTCAGCAATTGTACTCCTTTTCTTGCTGGCAAGCTGGGGAGTTTTCGGTACAATGCCCACTTTTGAAGAACTTGAAAACCCTGAAACGAATCTGGCAACAGAAATTTTCTCTTCAGATGGGGAGACCCTTGGGAAATACTACAATGAAAACCGTACTCCGGTAAAATACGACGATCTGCCTCAACATTTAGTAGAAGCCCTTGTGGCAACCGAAGATGAGCGTTTTTACGAACACTCGGGAATAGACGCACGGGGAACTTTGCGTGCCGCTGTTTTTCTTGGAGAAAGAGGTGGTGCTAGTACTATTTCTCAACAGCTCGCAAAACAATTGTTTACCCAGGATGTATCACAAAGCTTCGTGGGAAGGGTTTTGCAAAAATTCAAGGAATGGATCATTGCGACCAGGTTGGAACGACAGTATACTAAAGAAGAGATCATCACTATGTATCTCAACAAGTATGATTTTATTTATCAGGCTGTAGGAGTAAGATCGGCTGCGAAAATTTACTTTGATAAAGAGCCAAAAGATCTGAGACCCGAAGAATCTGCTGTTCTGGTGGGAATGTTAGTTAACTCGGCATATTACAATCCGGTAAGGCGCCCCGAATTAGTTGAGCAGAGAAGAAATACTGTTCTGGGGCAAATGGAGAAGAACGACTACATCACCGAAGCAGGAAAAAGATTCCCTTCAGCAAATCCCAATGAAGATCACATTCACACCACAAGGGCATGATGAAGGTATTGCCACATACTTTAGGGTGTACCTGCAGGGCTTCATGAAAGACTGGATCGAAAAGAACCCAAAACCCGATGGAAGTGAATACAATATCTACCGCGACGGACTAAAGATATATACCAGTATCGATAGCCGTATGCAGGAGTATGCCGAAGAAGCTGTGCAAATGCATATAGCAAATCTTCAGAAGGAATTTAA
The DNA here is from genome assembly GCA_963709775.1 of uncultured Flavobacteriaceae bacterium. Taxonomy (GTDB): domain Bacteria; phylum Bacteroidota; class Bacteroidia; order Flavobacteriales; family Flavobacteriaceae; genus Salinimicrobium. The sequence continues at coordinate 480,623 of CAVPXS010000007.1, forward strand.
TAAGCAGAACAAGAACAATAAAACAGCTCCTTTTAGAGATATTTCAGAAGAGGAGATCGATAAACTTATCACAGATGCAATGCGTCGCAGTGAACGATGGAGAATTTTAAAAGATAAAGGATTATCGAATGATGAGATCAGGAAGTCTTTTGACACCCCTACTAAAATGGAGATCTTCTCCTGGAAAGGAAATATAGATACTACCATGACTCCCCGTGATTCTATTTATTACTACAAGTCATTCTTCCAGGCCGGGATGATGTCTATGACTCCGCAAACCGGAGAAGTGAAAGCCTGGGTGGGAGGAACCAACTTTAAACATTTTAAATACGACCACGTAAAACAGGGAAAAAGACAGGTAGGATCAACCTTTAAACCTTTCGTTTATGCAACCGCAATTGACCAGTTGCACCTTTCCCCCTGCGATACATTACCAAAGAGCCTTCATACCATAGAAGCAGGTAAGCACGGGAATCAAAACGACTGGACTCCTAAAAACAGCGGGGGCAAGGATGATGATTACGTAGGAATGGTTAGTCTTAAAAGAGGTTTGGCAGAATCTATCAACACCGTAACTGCCAGGCTCATAGATCGTACAGGGCCTAAGCCTGTAATTGATCTTGTAGGAAAACTTGGTATTGATACTAAAAATATTCCGGAAGTTCCTTCTATTGCACTTGGTACGGCAGACCTGAGCGTATTCGAGATGGTTTCGGCCTACAGTACTTTTGTCAATGAAGGAGTTTATGTGAAGCCGGTAATTGTGACCAGGATCGAAGACAAAAATGGAACTATTCTCTACCAGCATGTGCCCGAGACCCGGGATGTTTTAAGCAAAGAAGCTGCTTACGTAACCCTCAACCTTCTTGAAGGTGTTACACAGTACGGTTCGGGAACAAGGTTGAGAGGCGACTGGGCTGTGAATGACCCATACTATAAAAGTGTGGTAACTGGTTATCCTTATAATTTCCATAGGGAAGAAATTCCTATTGCAGGAAAAACCGGAACAACCCAAAATCAAAGTGATGGGTGGTTCATTGGAATGGTGCCAAATCTGAGCACCGGAGTGTGGGTAGGAGCCGAAGACAGGGCTGTGCACTTTGGTTCCATCAGGTACGGACAGGGAGCTGCAATGGCTCTGCCAATCTGGGGAATCTACATGAAGAAGGTTTATAACGATAAAGACTTAAATATCGCAAAAGGAGCTTTTCCGCGGCCCGAAGTGGTGACAATCCAGACCGATTGCCAGGAGTTTGGACGTGGTGATGAGGATGATGTAGATCGACTTCCGGACGAACTGGATTTCTAAAAAGAACATAAAATTCTTCCGAATTATTTAGTAAAGGGTCCTTTGTATTGCAAAGGACCCTTAATTTTTTATATATTTCGGAATAAAACTACCAACAATGATCAATAAAACTGTAAAGGATGTTTCTGAAGCCCTTGACGGCGTTCATGATGGAATGACCTTCATGCTTGGAGGTTTTGGCTTAAGCGGGATACCCGAAAATGCCATTTCTGAACTTGTTCGTCTCAACCTGAAAAATCTTACCTGTATATCCAATAACGCCGGAGTTGACGATTTTGGACTCGGGCTGTTACTCCAGAAGAAGCAGATCGATAAAATGGTCTCTTCCTATGTAGGGGAGAATGCCGAATTTGAGCGCCAAATGCTTAGCGGGGAACTGGAGGTAGAACTTACTCCCCAGGGAACTCTCGCAGCCAAATGCCAGGCAGCACAACAGGGCTTTCCTGCGATCTACACCCCGGCAGGTTACGGTACCGAAGTAGCTGTTGGAAAAGAAACTCGGGAATTCGACGGAAAAATGTACGTTCTCGAGGAAGCCTATAAAGCCGATTTTGCCTTTGTAAAAGCGTGGAAAGGAGACAAGGCCGGAAACCTTATTTTTAAGGGGACAGCAAGAAACTTTAATCCGGTGATGTGCGGTGCGGCGACAATTACAGTAGCCGAAGTGGAAGAACTGGTAGAACCGGGGGAACTCGACCCAAATCAGGTTCACATTCCGGGAATTTTCGTTCAGAGAATTTTCCAGGGAAAGGATTATGAAAAGCGAATAGAGCAGAGAACAGTAAGACAAAAATAAACTGGAATTTGAAAATTTGAAAGTGAGATAATTTGAAAATGTAATTATAACTGCAACTTATGAGAGACGACAAGGAAAATCTAATTGTAAATAAGACCTTCAATTTCGCATTGGATGCAATTGATTATTCTGAAAAATTGAGATCTCTCCATAAGTACGAAATGGCTTCTCAGCTCTTTAGAAGTGGGACTTCAATTGGGGCAAATGTATGGGAAGCTCAGAATGCAGAAAGTAATGCTGATTTCATTCATAAATTTAAAATAGCAGCAAAAGAATCAGATGAAACAAACTACTGGCTTAAGTTGTGTAAAGCTTCTCCTCATTATCCCGATCCAGAGCCAAATATGTTCACAGATATTGAATCTCTTTCACGAATAATGTCAAAAATAATAAGTTCAAGTAAAAAGAAAAGAGGGTTATGAAGACTTATCAGTTTTAAGTAACCATCTTCAAATTTTCAAATCAACTAATCTTCAAATTAATGTTAGATAAAAACGGAATCGCAAAACGCATTGCACAAGAGGTAAAGGACGGTTACTACGTCAACCTGGGAATAGGAATTCCAACTTTGGTTGCCAATTTCGTGCGGGATGATATTGAGGTAGAATTCCAGAGTGAAAACGGTATTCTTGGAATGGGGCCTTTCCCATTTGAAGGAGAAGAGGATCCCGACCTTATTAATGCCGGGAAACAAACCATCACAGCATTACCCGGCGCCAGCTTTTTTGATTCGGCTATGAGCTTTGGAATGATTCGAGGTCAGCATGTTGATCTTACCATCCTGGGCGCTATGGAAGTGGCCGAAAGTGGTGACATTGCCAACTGGAAAATTCCGGGGAAAATGGTGAAAGGTATGGGCGGTGCGATGGACCTTGTTGCCAGCGCCGAAAATATTATCGTGGCAATGATGCACACCAATCGTGAAGGAGAATCCAAACTTCTTAAAAAATGTACTCTGCCGCTTACAGGAGTAGGTTGTGTGACCAAGATCGTTACCAATCTTGCTGTGCTCGAAGTGACCGATAAAGGTTTTAAGCTTCTGGAAAGGGCACCGGGAGTAAGTGTGGAGGAAATCAAAGAAGCTACAGAAGGAACTTTAATTGTGGAAGGGGAAATCCCGGAAATGAATCTATAATAAAAGACCTGCAAGATCTATTAAATCTTGCAGGTCTTTTTAATTCCGAATATGTCATTAACCTACAGGATTAAAAAAGTCCTTGCAGGTCAACAGGTATATTTCAGGATTAATCTAATATAGAAGTCGAATGTTTTTCAAGATTCACAAGAAAATCCATGGCTTCGTTCAGGGGTAACAACTTTCCGCGGGAGTTTACCTGTGAAAAATACTTGTGCCAGCCAGCCTCTTCAATTCCGTGTTCAAATTTTTTTACTGCTTCCTCATTCGGTAGTTTCCAAAGAGCAATGTAACGGTAATCGCTTCTGTATGGCGTGTGCTCATCATTCATGGCCCACCCTAGGTTCTCTACTCCGCCGCGGCTCATTTCATTTATAGCATCACTCACTTTGTTCATATATGCACGACGATCTTCCTTGGAAAGATCCATCCATTCCTTGGTTACATTCCATTGTTCTACATATAAATACATAATTGGTTTTTTTAGTTACACAAAAACAAGGTCTCAAAAATGAGATTTTTGAACTCTCTTTCTTAAATATACTAAAAGTTTGTAAGGCAGCAGGATAAATAACAGTTCCTTAAGGAATCTCAACATGCATGATCTCACTCTCCTCAAGAAGCGGCTCCTGTCTTAATCTAAGGATCACCTGGGCAATGGCTACCACATCCCTTTCGCAATAAGACACTATTCTATCCACATCTTCTTCCTCATAAAAAACTTTGCACACCTGGCTTCCGTCAATGTCTTCTTTGGGAGAAGGGATCCCCAGCACATTGCACAAGAGCTTGAGAGAAGTAAAATGTTTGTAATCCCCAAATTTCCATAACTCCAGCGTGTCAAGATGAGGTACCTCCCACGGCCTTTTTCCAAAGAGATTCAGTTTATTGGGCAGCTCTATGTTATGTATGAGCATTCTCCTGGCAATGTAAGGGAAATCGAATTCCTTCCCATTATGTGCGCAAAGCAGGTGTTGAGGTTTACCAAAGTGACTCTCCAGAAGATCTTTAAAAGATGTAAGTAGCTCCTTTTCTTCCCCACAGAAGGTCGTGGTTCTAAATGTTCTCTTCTCTCCCTGAAGAGCAAAATACCCTACAGAAATACAGACGATCTTCCCAAATTCTGCCCAAATTCCGGCACGGTCGTAGAATTCTTCGGGAGTGAACTCCTCTTTACGCTGATATTTTGATTTGGATTCCCATAGCTTCTGTTTTTCTTCAGAAAGTTCGGCAAAAGTGGCATTTTCGGGAACTGTTTCAATATCCAGGAACAGTAGATTGCGGAGTGAGATTTTCTTGATCATGTAGCTTGAAGTGTATTTAACACCTCCTCAAGATAAAAATAAAAATCGTTCGGGTGTTCTTTGTCTTCGGGAACTTCTCCGCCTTCATGCCCCAGGCGTACAATAATTAGATCCTTCTGCGGAAGTACAATCACATATTGTCCCAGAATTCCGCGGAGGTAAAACACTTCCTGTCCCATATATTCCTCCAGCCAGATTCCCAAACCATAATGCGGATAATCCTCCAGCTGTGGCCGAATTGATGCTGCCACATAAGCCGAATCCAGAAGCTGTTCCCCCTGCCATTTTCCGAAGTCATTATAGAGCTTTCCGAAGCGTGCAAAATCCCGCGCGTTGGAGGATATGCAGCAAAAAGCTTTCTCCATGCCGCTTTCCTCACTGTCCAGCTGCCAAAGCGCGTAATTTTCCATGCCCATTGGTTTCCAGTAGCTATTGCTCAAATATTCGGAGACATTTTTACCTGTGGCTTTTTCCAGGACCATTGCCAGCAACTGGGTGTTTCCACTTAAATATTTGAATTCCTTCCCCGGCTCATCTACTACTTTTAGATTCAGGATCATTTCCCTTATATCATCATCAAGATAGGCCTGGGTGGTCATCGAGAAAGGGTTATAGTAGCTTTCATCCCAGTTAAGACCCGAGGACATGGAGACGAGGTGGCGCAGGGTAAGTCTTTTGTCAAACTGCGGAAAAAAATCTGCCACAGGCTGATCGAGGTTTTTCACATGCCCTTCAAAAATGGCTTTTCCAAGCAGGGCTGCGACCAGACTTTTTGCCATTGAAAAGGAGTTGGTATGCGAATACGGCCCATAATCTTCAGAATAGCTTTCATGCAGGATGCTGTCATTTTTAATGATGAGAAAAGCTACTGTTCCTGCTTCCTCATTTTTTTCCTGTAATGCTTTTGAAAGTGGAAATGTGTTGTAGTTCTTATGCCGCGGCCAGGGCTGGGGTTTTCCTGCTTCGATCTTTCGGTTGTCGAAGAACTTGTAGTCGTCTATATGAGCGCTAAGATGGCCTTGCAGGTAGCTGGATTGGATTCCTTTAAAAATGTAATCGAATTCAAATAAAAAAGCCGCTCCCACAAAAAGTGCTAAAAACAAAAGGATGGAAAAAATGCCTTTTTTTAAACCTCTCATATGAACAGACTTTGTTGTTTTGCGGGTTGCTCATGTTCCAGCAGCCACTTTTTTCGCCATAAACCTCCTGCGTAGCCGGTAAGGGAGCCGTCACTTCCAATAACTCTGTGACAGGGAATAAAGATCCACAGTGGATTCTTTCCATTGGCAGCAGCCACTGCGCGTATTGCAAGCGGGTCTCCCAAGTTCCTTTGCCAGGTCCATATAGGAGGTGGTTCTTCCATAAGGAATAGCCAGAAGGGCCTGCCATACCCTCTTTTGGAAGTCGGTCCCTTTTGGGTTCAGCTTTAAATTAAACTCCTTCAGTTCACCTGCGAAGTATTGATGTAGTTGCTTTGTCGCTTCCCTTAATTCAGGTCGGGGGAGGGGAAGTCGTGTCGGTTGTTTCTTCAGTAAGAATAAATTTAGTGAGACCCAGAGCATCTCCCTCTAAAATGGCATTTCCAAGGGGAGTATTTATAAAGGCCTTATTCAATCCTGCGTTCTTTGTCATCGGGTTGGTCCTGCTTTAAAAGGCCTAATCTCTTAGCCCTTTTTTCCCAGTTTTGACGCGCCAGTACCTGCATATCCTCTACACTGTCGCTTTCATCCATGATCTCCAGCCCCATAAGCGTTTCGATAATATCTTCCATAGTAACAAGGCCAATCGTGTTGCCATAGTGATCTACTACCATGGCGAGATGGGTTCTCTCTTTAATGAACCTGTCAAAAAGCTGAGGAATGGGAGTGTCTTCAGAAGTCATGGGGATTTCCCTTTTCAAGACGCTAAGAGGTTCCGGACCTTTCTTGTCCAGCATTTCCTCAAGGATATCATCCTTAAGAACAAATCCTGTAATGTTATTTTGGCGTTTGTTGTAAACCGGAATACGGGAGAACTTAAGATTGCGATGCTCCTGGTGAAATTTCTCTATGCTGGTACTTTCATCCTCGGTCACCGCAACAGAAAATGGCGTCATCACATCTTTAGCCTTTACCTTTTTGAAAATGAGCATGTTTTTGATCACCGTAGTTTCCTGCTCTTCAAAAACTCCTTCCTCTTCGGCTACATCGGTAATTGCAATAAATTCTTCCCTGCTCATCGAACTCACATGAGCCGATTTTCCAATAAGTTTCGTGGTAAGCATCATAAGCCATAGAATACCGGTGTACTTCAGCGGAAAAACAAAGGCCCTGAGGGATTTTGCCGTGAAATTCCCCAGACTTTTCCAGTAGGTGGCTCCAATGGTTTTCGGGATTATTTCAGAAATCACTAAAATAGCCATGGTCATAACAGCCGAAACTATTCCTACTGCGTTCCCACCGTCCCCAAAAACCTTCTCTGCCTGTACCCCTACAAGGATAGCTCCTACGGTGTGAGCTATAGTGTTGATGGTCAAAATGGCAACCAAAGGCTTATCAATATCCTGCTTGAATCTCGTGAGCGTATGGGCATAGGCTTTGCCTTCTCTTAGCTTGATCTTTAAATAAGAGGGGGTGAAGCTAAGAAATGCGGCCTCCAGGATGGAGCACATAAAAGAAAAGAAAATGGCCAGTACGGCGTATAAAATGAGTAATTCCATTCAAAATTTTTAAGTTAATAATAGAAGCTAGAACATGATTGCTACCAGGTCATCCTCGGTGATCTTGCTGAAATATTCATCGAGATTGAATTGAGATAGTTTATGCCTAATTTCATCTTCTTCGTGTTTGGTATCCTTCAAGGCCTGCTCTATTGGGCCAATATCCCTAATGTGAAAAAAATCCCCTGTGATCTTCACTTCCTGTATGATGCCGTGAATAACGTTCATGTTCATTTCCACAGTTCCGCCGGGAGTGCGGGCGCCCTGGGTAAAATTGTATTCCGGTGAATAGCCAAAATTCCATTCCCAGGTACTGTACTTTTCATCCCTTATTTTCTGGATTGCAGCAAGGTCCTCGTCGGTGAATTCATATGGGCGTGCATCCTCAAATTTATTGATAACAAAATCCATGATCTTATTGGTGAATTCATCAAGGGTTATCTTTTCGGGAAGATGGTCGCTTATATTCGTCACCCGGTTAGGCACAGATTTCACACCGCGATCCTTATACTTTAAAGGATTTATCTTGAGCGCGCCGCTAACATCTTTCATTTCTGAAGAAAAAAGAAGCGTGCCGTGATGAAGTACCTTGTTCTTAAATACGTGCTCTGCATTGCCCGAAAATTTCTTTCCTTCGATGGTCAGATCATTGCGGCCTTCAAATTTTGCGTCTACTCCGAGTTCCTTCAGCACTTCAATAATAGGCTTGGTGTAGCGTTGAAAGTCGATCATTTCATAGTTCTCTCCTGTGCGGGTAAAAGAAAAGTTGAGGTTTCCCAGGTCGTGGTAAACAGCACCACCGCCAGATAATCGCCTTACAACCTTAATTCCTCTTTCCTTCACGTATTCGTAGTTGATCTCGGCCTGCGTATTTTGATGTTTGCCTACAATGATCGCATTATCATTACGCCACAGCATGAAACAGTCTTCTTTCATGTGCTTAAAGATATATTCATCTGTAGCAATATTGAAGTAAGGGTCTGTCGAATGATGTTTAATGCAAAGCATGATATGGTTCTATTTCTCTCAAAAATAATAAAGCTAGAACGGAAACTTCACAAAAGAGAATTAATTCTGCATTTTTCGAACAGTAAACTCTAAAAAATTCTAAAAAAGGATCCTGTTTAACAGGAGGTAAGATAATAAATGGGAAAATAACAGAGGCGCGATTCACTGCGCCTCCGATTTTTACTTTGAAAATTGTGCCACTGAAATTGGCTTTATTCTTTTCGGGTCTTTTTCTCAACCTCTTCTTTCCAGTCTTTCCCAACTGCAGAGAGATATTCGGAGTAGTTCCAGGTGTCCAGGCTGGAGTGAAGATTAGTGTCTTTTTGGGCGACGTAGGTTTCATCTTCTGGCATTGCAGTGACATTGAGTCCGCAGCTGCGCAACATTGAGATGATTCCATGATGATTCGGAGCCCACCAATTGGTAGGGTCGCCTGCCAGTTTATGCTCAATAAAAGCCATTTTTGGCCAGGCATCTTCTTTCATGATCTCCCGTTTGTGAAACTCCACATCTTCCGGAATGGGCATTTCCTCCTGTCCGGGTAAGGAAAGCGTCTGGAAGACCATCATTTTCTTCACTTTTTGAGACAATATGTCCATGGCCAGCATTGGATAACGCAGGTGGTAGAAAACTCCCATGAACCACACGAGGTCAAACTGTTCTTCAGTATGAGCGAGATCGTAAACCTGCATCTGTTCAAACCTAATTTTGTCATCAAGACCAAATTCTTTTGCTACCCATTTTGCCTGTTTCAGGTAATGTTCATCAAGGTCGATCGCCAGCACCTCGGCACCGCGTTTTGCAAGTTCGAGGGAGTAATAACCGGCGTTGCAGCCTATATCCAGCACTTTCCATCCCTCAAGGTTTTCGGGAATAGAGTTTTTGATCTTTTCCCATTTAAATTTCGGAAAATCCCCCAAAAAATGATCGGGTGCGGTTTGAGTACCGTCGGGAAGTTGAATATTATGGAACCAGGGCGCCAGTTTTTTTACTTCTTGTTGAGTGGACATATATTAAACTTTTTCTGAAGGTTTAAGCACCTCCTTGACGTAATTAACTAATTCTTTCGCTCTTGCCCGTGCCGTGTGGGATTTAAGGACTTTTTGCCGTGCATTTTCCCCAATCTGCTTTCGCTCTTCTTCAGATATACTTCGGAAGTATTCTTCCACTTCCTCGCTGCTGCGGGCGATCAAAATTTCTTTTTCCTGCTCAAAAATACTGTGAATGCCGTCCCAGTAATCTGAAATTATCGGCACGCCGCAGGCAGCGGCTTCAAAGAGCCTTACGCTTGGGGAATACCCGGCCTTGATCATATCTTCCCGGGTAACATTCAGGGTGAATTCCTGGGAATTATAAAAATCCCGATGCTCTGCCGGGGGAAGATGATCTATACGCTCTACGTTTTTTGACCACGGAAAGTCTTCTGGATATTGGGGTCCTGCAACTACAAATTCCTCTGAAGGGAATTGTGCGGCAGGTTTGTTAAGTAGTTCCTGTACCGTGGGCTGCCTGTCATCGCTATAAGTACCAAGGTATCCCATCTTCCATTTTTTTGGTCGGTCTTCAGGATAATATAAATCGGGGTCTACAGAACAGTAGAGGGCTCTTGCCATGGGGGAACCATAATGTTCTTCCAGGTGCCGAAGGATAGGACCTCCCGAAAATGACAAATACAGGTCGTATTTTGAAATGATATCCCGGTCCAGGTACTCGTAATCTTTTCTTTCCAGCTTTGCCAGGGTAACCGGAGTATCAATATCGTAAAAAGCGGTGATGCCCTTAGCTGTTTCTATTGCCCAGTTTCCTACTTCCACTCCCTGCTGCACGTAAGAACCAACTATGACCACATCGGCCTTTTCGATTTCTTCTTTGTAATCGGTTTTTAGTTCTTCATTGGTCTTGTAGAGCCCAATCTGGCAAAAATCGGGATTTGGCATATCGCGATGAGGGGAGTACCAGGGCACATCTTTTTCCAGGAACAGGATATCATGGCCCAGCGCTTTAAGTTCCTTAAGAAGCGCCCGGTACGTTGTGGCGTGACCGTTACCCCAGGACGAAGTGACCGAAAGTCCTATGATTACAAATTTCATGGGCTACTGTTTTTGTTCTACAGGTTGTATCTTTTCAGAAATTACCGACTCCAGCAATTCTGCGCGGTGGTTATAGGTATGTTTGGCCAGTACTTTCTCATAGGCTGCTTTTCCAATTTCTCTGGCTCTTTCCGAAGAAAGCCCGGAGAGTATCATCTCCACTTCTTCGCCACTATTGGCTACCAGGATCTCTTCTCCCGGAACAAAAAAGGTATCGATGCCTTTCCAGTAATCTGTGATTATACAGGCACCGGCTCCGGCAGCTTCAAAAACACGGGTTGCAGGCGAGAAGCCATACTTGGCCATGCTGTCGCGACTTATATTAAGTACTGCTTTTGGAGTACAATTAAAAGCATTGTGATCTTTGGTATAGACGTGGCCAACGTAATCGATGTTCTTTGGCATCTTTTTATCGCCCCAGCCGCTACCTCCCAGCAGAAACTTATCATCTGAAAGTCGATTTGCAGGCCTTATAAAAAATTCTTCTACACGTTTTTCCCGGTCGGGGAGACGGTTGCCTAAAAAGGCTAAAGTACCTTCGAATTTTGGATTTGGATCTACAGGGAAATGTGTATCTGTATCCAGTGCATTATAGATTGGCACACATCTTTTTGCGCCGTTACGTTCATAGGCATCTATAACAGGTTGGCCGCCACCATAGGTGAGCACAAGATCATATTTAGGAATAAGTGCATTAAAAGGATCTAAAGGATCAGATTCTATTCTATCAAGCGTCGCAGGTGCATCGACATCCCAGAATATGATGAGGTTGTCCTCTTTTTTGAGCTGTACTACAGCGTCTTCAAGGAAATCATCAAAGGCGCCAACACCGCTGGCTTTAATGATAACATCTGCTTCCGATGCTTCCCGTAACAGCCCCTGTAAAGTCACCTTATCTTTAGGATAAACTTTTACGGTACACCATTCGGGGTCTTCAATGTCCCTATGCTTTTGTCGTTCATAAATATCGGGTTCGTAAAAGGTTACTTCATGCCCCATTTTATGAAGGGCCTTTACAATTCCGCGGTAATAGGTGGCCGCGCCGTTCCAATAAGCCGATACTATACTTGAGCCAAAAAAGGCAATTTTCAGGTTTCTTTTCATGCTTCCTGTGTTTTGTGTTGGATTGGAAAGATCTTGTCTTTTGGGAGGCCTAGTTCTTCAAATATGCCTTCCAGGGCATTCACCCTGTGGGCACAGGTGTGTTTTTCCAGGATCGTCTTTCGGCCATTTTCTGAGAGACTTTGCGCAAGCTGGGCACTTTTAAGAACCTCGGCAAGTTTATAGCCCATGTCATTTCCATCTTTGGCAATAAGGTAATCTTCCCCGGGAGTGAAGAGGTTCTCTGCATCATTCCAGGGAGAACAAATCAATGGGATGCCGCAGGATAAGGCTTCGAAAGGCCGGATAGTAGGGATTCCCGGCAACATTTCAACATAAGGTCGCCGTGGTACATGCACGGTTACTTTATATTTCGCAAAAACTTCGGGCACCTTGTAGTTAGGTAACCATCCTCCATATTCGATCCCTGCATCTGCAAGGGCCTTTTTTGCTTTTTCGGGATAGCGTACACCGTAGACTTTTGCTTTAATTCCTAATTCCTTCACAGGATTTATTAGAAACTCCATGAGCTCTTCTGTTCTTTCGCCGTCGCCCCAGTTACCTATCCATACCAGGTCACCTTCTTTTTCTTCATCTCTGTTTGGGCTGAAGAAGTCGGCATCGGCAGCTTCATGCCAGGTCCAGACTTTCTCTACCCATTTTTTCTCCTGATAGATCTTCCTGATCACCTCTCCAAAAACGAGCGCACCATCAAAGTGAGAGAAATCAAATTTTTTCATCTCTTTTTCAGCTGAAACAGCCCGGTGATGGGTATCGTGAAATAGCAATTTGAAGCCAAATTTTTCTTTTTGTTCTCCTATTTCAGAAATAAGATCAGGCTCATTCCATTCGTGCAGGATCACAAGGTCGGCATCTTCCAGTATATTTTTATAGTTCAGCTTTTTTTCGGGATTGTAGAACTGCGGATTCAATGATGGATAATACTGCCGGAATTCATCCAGCCGCTCGGCACCGTGATCTTTTAGCAGGTTTTGTAAACTCCAGCCACCTTCGGGTTCATAGACATCCACTTCGTGACCCCGTTTTTGAAGTTCCTTTACAATTCCCCTTAAAAAATGCGCATTCCCATGATTCCAGTCGGAATATAAAGAATGGTAAAACATCACTATTTTCATATACTGATCAATTTTTGTTCTTTTTCCAGGATCTCCCGATATAGGTCGTGGTAAGCTGCGCCCATTTTCTCTGCGGAATATTCCCCCGCCCGGGCTCTCGCTTTTGCTGAAAGTTCTTCCAAAAACTCGGGACTTTCAAGAAGGTGGATTATGGTTTTCTCTGCTTCGGCTTCATCGTCGGGATCGAAAAAGAGCGCCGCGTCATCCCATAATTCTTTTAGTGTTTCCAGCTGGCTAAGGACCAAAGCACAACCATTGCCCGCAGCCTCCAGAATTGCAAGGCCAAAAGGTTCGTAGCGGGTGGGGCTAACAAAAATGCTGGCCCGCTGCATCCATTCCTCAACTTCTTCGGGAGATAATTTCCCAAGAAATTTGACATTTTTGACACTACATTCTTTTCCGGTATTGGGATTAACAGCGTCTCCGGCGACATATACAGGCCACGGCAAGCGTTCTGCAATATTTGAAAGCAGGGGAAGATTCTTGGCTTCATCCCACATCCTGCCCATGGAAAGAATGAATTTCTCTTTTGGTTCTTTAACTTCCGAAGGAAATACACGGCCGTTGTGAATTACCTTGGTTTCCGAAGAAAATTGATGGATATCCTGCGCACTTTTTAAAATAGCTTTCGTAGGCGCCACTACAATGTGAGATTCTTCAAGGGATTCCTTCACGATCTGGGAATAACGATCCCAATCCTGTGGTGCATTCTTTCCTTTTACAGCCTGCCACCAGGTTCGTACACAGGAGTGGAAAACCGTGATTACTGGTGCAGTCCACTCTTCCTCTACGTGAGCGTAGTTGTTAAGGTGCACCAAATCTGGTTGTACAGTTTGATAAATGCTATTGATCCATTTCCTTGACTGCTCTACATCTTCCCATGGGTCTTCCATCCACTCGAGCTTGTAATCGCTTTTGTAGAAGGTGACATTAGGAATTGTCTCGGCTTCTATCTGCTGTGCCGGTGAAGGCCATCCTCCAAGGGCTACAAGATGCACCTGCACATTATACTGCGCCAGGGCCCTGCAGAGTTCCAGTGAATAAACCCATACTCCTCCTACCGTATCGGTAGTCATCAACACCTTCATCTTTTTATCTTCCATATATGCGGTCTATTACTTCGGCTGTTTTTATAAATTCGGTGGCCGATTTTTCATCGAACCGGTTATTTTCTAATAAATTTTCTACCCAAACAACTCCGGCGCGGCCACTCCATTCATCGGGAGGATTTACCAGGGTTTCAGTTTGTGTGCCATGATATTTTTCGGCTTTAAAATCGTAAAATGAGCCATTGACATTTTTGAAGGATGCTCCTCCTTTAGAACCGTAAAAAGTGGCTTCAATAATGGCGTCTTTTCCTGCGGAAACATGCCAGGAACATTCAAGATTGATCACCTGATCTTTTTCTGAAGTGAGGTTCACACTTGCGAAATCCTCCACGTGCTCCTCAAAAGAAGTCAGCTTTTGGCCTTTGTGAAAAAGATGGCTTCGCACATCTTTTATTTCCGGAAAATCCAGGCTCCAAAGGGCCAGATCTACCAGGTGGATTCCCAGATCCATTACACAGCCACCTCCAGATCTTTTGATGTCGTAGAACCATTCTTTATCGGGCCCATAGGCGTTGTGAAAAGTGAGATCTACGGCAAAGATGTCGCCGATTTCCCCTTTTTGGATGGTATCGTAAACCGCCTTAAAAGCTTTTGTGTAGCGATAGGAAAGATCTACGGCCAGTAATTTGTCTGCATTCCGGGAGGCTTCCACCACCTGCTTAACTTCTTCGGCAGTTCTCCCCAGAGGTTTCTGGCAAAAGACGGCCTTTCCGCTTTTCAATGCGTCCATGCTTTGTTTAGCATGCATGGCGCTGGGAGTTGCAATGACAATTCCGTCAAGATCTTCTTCAGCAAAAAGCGCTTCGGGAGAGGACTTTAAAATGGCATTTTTGGCACTCTTTTTAGCAGCGTCTGAATTTTCGGAATTTGGTTCGGTAATCGCAGCCGCTGTGGCTTTGGTATTGTTTAGAATAGCCTCCATGCGGTTTCGGCCAATCCAGCCTACGCCCAGAAAGCCAAGGGATAATTCTTTATTGGTTGGTTGAGTTGGTATCATTCTTAGTTGACGATTAATGCTTTTACAAAGCCTTCAGGCCTTTCGGTTAGATGTTTATATGCCTTGTCCATTTCTTCCAGGGAAAAGCTATGTGTGAAAAGGGGGAAAGGATCCATTTTTCCTTCTTCCACTGCTTTTACAGCATCTTTAATACCCGAAATGTACTTCTGGGGATCCCTTTCATGGGCACTTATCATGTCAATTCCCCTCCAGTTGAGCATTTGCACGTTAAGACTGCGCATGCCGTCCTGGTGGAAGCCGGCCACAATGAGTTTTCCTCTTGTACCCGTGAGTTCAATAGAGAGGTTAAGCGGCCATTCTTTTCCCGTGCATTCTATGACGCGTTCGCAGAAATTCCCTCCTGTGAGTTCTTTTACCTTTTCAATGATCTTGTAATGATCATCCATTTGAACAAGATGATCTGCTCCTGCCTTTTTTGCAGTGTCTAAAGAAAATTCTCTTCTGGAAACGGCGATAACTTCGGCACCGGCAGATTTTGCAAGCTGAACGAGTAGTGTTCCTAAAAAACCGCTTCCAACTATGGCTACTTTTTGCCCTTTTTGAATATCACTGCGGTTAAAGATGTTCATCGCACATCCCAATGGTTCCCCGGGAAACGGTTTTCCCTGAAGAGTATCGGGCAATTTCACCACACTATCTTCTTTTGCAATATCATGGGTTGCATAGGCTTTATAGGTAAGGGCAGTAACCCTGTCGCCTTTTTTAAATTCTGTAACACCTTCTCCCACTGCGTCAATGATGCCCCAACCTTCATGGCCGGGTTCTCCCGGAGTGACCGGATAATCAAACCAGTCGCGACCTTCCCAAACAGGGATATTAGAGGCGCAAACCCCAGAACCTTCCAGCTTGATTCGTACTTCTCCTTTCGCAGGTTCCGGAAGTTCTATTTCTTCAAGACTTACTTTTTGCGGAGCTTGTAAAACTGCTGCTTTTGCCATAGTGGTTTTTGATGTTTCAGGTGCTTTTTCCTGTAATGCTTCGGAAGTTCTCATATTGCGACTTTTTTTGGAGGATTCAGGTTTTCGGGAAGTTGGATATTTCGGTTTTCACATAGCCACTTCACCAGATTTTCCACGCCTTCCTGTACAGTATATTTAGGCTCCCAACCTGTGGCCTCTTTGAATTTATTGGTATTGGAAACATAATAGAATTGGTCCCCTGTACGCCAGTCTTCAAAACTCACATCCATCTCTTTCCCGGCTTTCTCTTTGATTGTATCCAGGATCTCCAGGAGACTCACCGTATTTTCGGGTCCTCCACCAATGTTGAAAGCTTCTCCTGCCAGTTTATCAATATTCTTATGCGCCAGCATGAATGCATCTATAAGATCTTCTACAAATAGAATATCCCTTACCTGCTTTCCGTTTCCGTAAATGGTTATTGGTTGATTCTCCAGGGCGCTGATGAGGAAATGTGCCACCCAACCCTGATCTTCGGTACCAAACTGGTGTGGCCCGTAAATGCAGCTCATTCTAAAAACCGCTGTTTTAAGACCATAGGTTCTTGAATAGTCCAGGATGTATTGATCTGCGGCCCCTTTTGAACAGCCGTAAGGGCTGTGGAAATCAAGCGGAATTTTCTCATTGATCCCATGCTTCTTCATCCTGGCATCTTCAGGATAGAACCTGGTCTCATTTTCAACCATTTTCACATCCTGTAGATTCCCATATACTTTATTCGTGGAAGTGAAGATCAAAGACGGCTGATGCTTACTTTTTCTTATTGCTTCAAGCAAATGAAAAGTGCCCTTAAGATTCACATTAAAATCGTGAATAGGGTTTGTCACCGATGAGGTTACGGCAACCTGTGCACAGAGGTGAAAAACTTCGGAAGCATTATTCACACACTCCTGTAAAATCCTCTCCTCATTAATGTCGGAGATCTGGATGATCAATTTATCTCCATATTTCTTCTGAAGCCATTGCAAATTTTCTTCTACTCCATCTCTAAAAAGGCTGTCGTAGATCATCACTCTTTTCCCTTCAGAAAGGAAGCGGGAGGCAAGATTGGTTCCAATGAATCCGGCGCCTCCGGTTATTAAGGTGTATTTCTCCTTTTCAGAAATTTTATATTGCTTCTTAATATAATTTTGCTCTCTAATTTCTTCTACTCCGTGGTTCAAAAGCAGCTTGTATAATAGCTTTTCGGTGCCATCGGTCTTTTTCAATCCAAAATGATACTCCCGCTCATCGAGATGGAATCCACCTACCGTGGAGTTTTTTGGATCGAGATCTTTTAAGGAATACCAATAGATCCTGTCGGCATTGGCATTAAGGACATTCTTGAATTCCTGATACTGTTTCACCTCATCATCTTGCCAGGTAGAGAAACCAACTTCCGAAATCCAGATTTCCTGTTTATAGCCATATTTATCAAGAATTTCCCTTACACTTTGAATATTGATCTCCCATCCTTTCCATTGCTGGTCGAAAACGTGCGGGAAACCATGAATTCCTACGGCATCTATATAATCAAGGACTTTTTGCTCGGCCATCATTTGCAGCCAATTGGGGTCTATGGGGCTCATCCCGCCAAGAAGCGTCTTTTTTCCCCTTTTTTGAGCCCAGTGAGCCGCCATGCCTATCATCGTGGAAAACTTGTTCCAGGAATAATCAAGAGTAAAATCGTACTCCACTTTGTTGTTTGGCTCATTCCATAATTCCACCCATTCGAAATAGTCCCCATACCGGGTGATCATTTCATCTATAAAATCGGCATAAGATTTTAGATCTTTAGGTGGAGCTGAGGTTTTTGGCATTTCCCCTATAGATGGAGGAGTATACAGGAAACAAGGTAAGATCTCGACATGCGGAGCAAGTTCTGCAAAAAGCCAGTCATACCATTCCGGGGTACCTTCAACGTACCAGTCGGCCCAGGAAATACCTGTTCGCAAATGCTTTATACCAAGTTTTTTGAAATCTTCAATTGCAGCTTTTACCTGCTCGTGTTCCCCCGGTCTAAACCATTCAAGAATGCCGAGTTGAGGAAGATTGGGATCTATATTTTTCGTTCCTTTCATAGCTGTTCTTTTATACAGTTAGACCTCTGGAAGATAATTCGTCGCTTGCCTGACTCACATTGTCGGTAGCTATTTGAGTTTTCAGCCATTCGGCCAGTTCGAATAAACCGTCTTCAAATTTTACTTCAGGTTTAAAACCTAATTTATTTTCTGTTTTAGTGGTGTCGGCAAAACAATGTCTTATGTCCCCAACCCTGTATTTTCCGGTGACTTCGGCTTTAAGATCTTCTTTCCCCATTACTTCTGCCAGTTTATCGGCAATTTCAAGAATGGTGTATTTGTTGCCGCTGCCTACATTGAAAACTTCGCCATCGGCTTCAGGTTTTTCCATTGCCAGTCTAATGGCACGGGCTACATCTTTTACATGGATGAAATCGCGTTTCTGTTTTCCATCTTCGAAAATCAATGGTGGATTATTATTCAGCAGGCGCGAGGCAAAGATTGCCAGTACCCCGGTATATGGGTTGGAAAGTGCCTGCCGGGTTCCGTAAACATTAAAGAACCTCAAGGCCGTGGCAGGGAAATTATATGCTTTTCCTGTAATTAAACTCAACCTTTCCTGGTCATATTTGGAAAGGGCGTATACTGAAGAAAGATTGGGAATTTTTGTTTCTGGGGTGGGAACCGGCTCCAGCTCTTTTCCATTGCTGTCATACATCTCCCATTTCCCCTTTTTAAGATCGGCGAGTTTTCTTTCACAGTCCATGCGTTTTTCGCCCTCTTCATTTAGGTACAGACCTTCCCCGTAAATACTCATGCTGGAAGCGGTGACCAGTTTTTCCACCGGTTTATCCATGAGAGCTTCCATTAATACTGCAGTACCTACGTTATTGACATCTGTATAATCCTTTATTTGATACATACTTTGTCCTACGCCTACCATTGCAGCCAGGTGAATTACAGCATCTATGCCATCGAGAGCCTTTTCTACGGCTGCTTTATCACGAACATCGCCAATTTGCAGCTCTACATCTGGATTGAGATATTCCGGACGGGAAGCATTCTTCCCGTGAACCTGTTCAGAAAGGTTGTCCAGTGCCCGCACCTTGTATCCTTTGTTTAAAAGTTCATCTGCGAGATGCGACCCTATAAATCCTGCTCCTCCTGTGATAAGTATTTTCTTCTGCATCTAATTTCCTTTTGCTGGTTAAAAGTTTTGTAAAGTTGGCCTGGTTATGATCTTGTTGATGCTGGTTCCTTTTTTCTTGTTGAGCGCATACCATACGTCTTCTGCAATCTCTTCAGGAGTTATCGCTCCCATAGCCATTTGGTCCACCGAATTATCTCCCGAGATCTGGTGCTTGAAAAAAGCCGTATCTACAATCCCGGGGCTAACAATCGTGACGTTGATATGTGGAAGGGCCTCCTGTCGTAGAGTATCTGCAATTACCTCCAGGGCAGTTTTTGAAGCCGCGTAAATACCGCCGTAGGGGTGAGGTTGATTGGCAGAGACCGACGAAATAAAAACAACATTTCCTTTTTGTTGAGAGATCATGTTGGGTGTAAAAGCTCTTATACATCTTAAAGGGCCCAGTAAATTCGTTTCCAGTACCATTTTCCATTTCTCAGGATCTCCTTCCGTAAGTTTTTCCTGAATTCCCCGGCCGGCATTGAGAATAAGGTAATCGGGGTGACCAAAATTTTTTGTGGTCCAGGAATAGAGGTCATCGATATCTTCTGCCTTACTCACATCACATTTTCGATACTTTATATTTTCATGCTGCTCCCCGGCTTCATTAAGATCGGCTACTACAACTGTTATGCCTTCACTGCTGAGTTTTTTGGCTATTGCTTTTCCAATACCGCTACTACCACCGGTCACAAGGGCAATTTTTGGAGAAGCATTTTTAGTCATTCTGTTTAGATGTTTTTTTAAGTTATTTTGAAATAACCTTAAGCGAATTTTTTCCACCAGGACAATTAATTGGGGGGATGAGCGAACGTCCCGGAAAAAACGGCTGAGTTATCCCTTCGCTCATTTTCAAAGGTACAAGAGAAGCCTGTGAAATTGTACTAAAGCAAACCTAAAACAATCTTAAACCCCGCTATTTTACTGGTAGTTCGGAGCTGGATCAGCAGCCGGTTATTTCGAAAAAAAATCGTGTGACAATTCTTGTTAAGTCAGCTGTGATAAGGGTTGAAGAAGCTGCAAAAAAATAACAGGAGCGGTTATGCTCCTGTTATTTATAATTATTTTGGGAAAACTTTAGGACCGGGAATATTTCTGAAGCGTCTTTTGCCACTTTATAGCCCTGTCTAATCGTTCGGCTTTTTGGGTCACCGGATCTTCTTCCTCTGCGTAAAAGACCAGCTTTTTTTCTGAATTATTTTTGGTCTTTACCAGAAGCGTGATTTCTCTCATTTCATCCAGTGAAGATGTGCTTTTTCCATCTTCATTGTTTTTGTGTAAATCTATTTTTGATATATCATCAAGATCAATAACCTGCAATTTGGCTTCCTCACCAGATTTTAACAGGAGGAATTTCTTCGCTGTTTTGTCCAGCGCCAGTGATAACCCATGTACATTTTCGGTTTCGTCAAGGTTGTAACCTTTCTCACCTGCCAAAAAGGACAATTTCTTTGCGCGTTTTTTTTCTTTTTTAGACTGGTTGTAAACGAGAAAACCAACGGGAGCTATAAACAAGATTAGTAGTCCCAGACCCATAAGGGTGGATGCTGTATCCATTTTGTGAATTTTTAAATGTGAACTTTATTAAAATATGTTTTCGGTGTACTGCAAAAGAGTGCAGAACAGGTTCACAAGAAAAAATGCTTCGGAAAAAGTTGAATTTCAAGATCTTTTCGAAGATCTCTTTTATAGCTGAAGTAAGATC
Source organism: uncultured Flavobacteriaceae bacterium (assembly GCA_963709775.1). Lineage (GTDB taxonomy): Bacteria > Bacteroidota > Bacteroidia > Flavobacteriales > Flavobacteriaceae > Salinimicrobium. Next base: position 501,180 of record CAVPXS010000007.1, read on the forward strand.
CTTCCGAATAGACAGTAATCTCCGTATTAAAGGAATGAGGAATTACTGAAGAATTACCAAAATGGAATTTATTTTGTAGCTCCGGGATCTCCTGAAAGGGGTTTTCGCGATAAGCTACAGAAAGCAGGATTGGCAGCGGCAAATTTTTCAGCTAGAAAACGGTTGCTCCTCCCGGATCTCGGGAACACCGGAAGCATAAGTAGAAACCCCGCCAATGCTGAAAAGGGCCAGCAAAAGGACGAGGTGATTCAACAATATTTTTATCTGCTGCTGCACAAGCTAAAAGTAATCAAAAAGCACACCGTTTAAAGCAATTTAACAGCGTCTTTTGCAAAATAACTGGCGATCATTTGCGCACCTGCCCGTTTGATAGCAGTAAGCTGTTCCAGCATCACCGCATCATGATCCAGCCAGCCTTTTTCGGCTGCAGCTTTGAGCATGGAATATTCGCCGCTTACCTGGTAAACTGCCACCGGCACGTTCACTGCATTTTTGATCTCCCGAACAATGTCCAGGTAGCAAAGCCCCGGTTTTACCATCACGATATCGGCGCCTTCAGCTATGTCCTGGAGAGTTTCTTTAATCGCCTCTTCGCGGTTTGCGGGATCCATTTGATAAGTTTTTTTGTCACCAAAGCCGGGTGCCGAATCCAGTGCATCCCTAAAAGGGCCGTAAAATGCCGAAGCATATTTTGCACTGTAGCTCAAAATTCCGGAATTGGGAAAATTCTCCTGCTCGAGCAGTTCCCTAATTGCCTGGATCCTGCCATCCATCATATCACTGGGAGCAACAAAATCGGCCCCTGCCTGCACATGTGAAAGTGACATTTGAGCCAGTACTTTCCTGGTGGCATCATTAACTATGTACCCGTCTTCGACAATACCGTCGTGGCCGTAGGAAGAGTATGGATCAAGAGCGACATCGGTCATTACCAGCATTTCGGGCACAGCGTCTTTGATCGTCTTTACCGCCCGTTGCATAAGGCCTTCGGCGTTAAGAGCTTCAGTTCCCTTGTTGTCTTTTAAATTATCGGGTACTTTTACAAATACCAGAACAGATCGTAAGCCCAGGTCCCAGAGTTCTTTAACCTCTTTTTTCAAAAGATCCAGACTATATCTGTAGTAATTAGGCATGGAAGCGATCTCTTCCTTCACGTTTTGCCCTTCCACCACGAACAGTGGTACGATAAAATCGTTGGGAGAAACAATGGTTTCCCTTACCAGGCTTCGTATAACTTCGTTTGTTCTAAGTCGTCGGTTTCTTATTAGCATAATCTTAGGTTCAAAGTTTAATGTTTAAAGTTCAAGGTCAAAATTTGGCCTTTCGAAAATTTTACTGATCACTGACCACTGACCACTGATGACTAATTTAGACCCATTCCCGCGGATTCTCCAACACCTTCACCAATTTTTCCTCTTCACTTCCCGGTTCGGGATGATGGTCATAAACCCACTGCACATGTGGAGGCAGACTCATAAGGATGCTTTCAATTCTACCATTGGTCTTCAATCCAAACAAAGTGCCTTTGTCGTGCACCAAATTAAATTCCACATAGCGACCACGCCTTATCTCCTGCCAGTCGCGTTGGGCGGAGGAAAAAGCAAGATCTTTCCTTCTTTCCACAATGGGAAGATAAGCATCAAGAAAACTGTCTCCTATATCGGTAACAAAATTGTACCAGGCCTCTTCAGGTTTTTCATTCGAGGGCTTCAAATAATCAAAAAATAAACCTCCTATTCCACGGGCCTCATCACGATGGGAATTCCAGAAATATTCGTCACACTTTTTTTTGAAATCGGGATAAAAAGAGGGATCATGTCGGTCACAGGCAGCTTTACAAACTTTATGAAAATGCTCTGCATCCTCCTCAAAAAGGTAATATGGAGTAAGATCCTGTCCGCCGCCAAACCAGCTGTCTACTGTGTTTCCACTCTTGTCGTACATTTCAAAATACCTCCAGTTGGCATGAACCGTAGGTACCATTGGGTTTGAAGGATGTAAAACCAGGCTGAGCCCGCAGGCAAAGAAATCAACATCTCCCACTCCAAAATGCTGCTGCATTGCCGGTGCAAGAGGTCCATGTACTTTGGAAATATTTACTCCGCCTTTTTCAAACACGGCACCGTCTTCTATTACCCTGGTACGACCGCCGCCACCTTCCTCTCTTTGCCAAAGATCTTCCTTGAAAATGGCTTTTCCATCAATGGCTTCAAGATTTGCAGTGATCCTGTCCTGAAGATTTTGAATGTATGCGTAGAACTTTTCTTTCATTTCGGAGTTTTAAGTTTTTCAAGAAAAACTAATTTATTATTCTCTTTTTCAATTTCTTCTACACTCTCAATTTTTATTGCTTCTCCCGTTTTTTGCTGAAGAATGGATACGACCTCTTCCTTTTCTTTATCGAGCGAATCAATAAATAATTCCCTTCCTATCCTGTTATTATGAAGGTCCATTTCTTTTGCGAGACCCTCATTTGGCGATAGCCTCTCATGAAGATCGGTTATCCTTTTGCTCCAGCTCATTGCTATTTCGGGTGATCCGGCCGCCGGTAAACAGGATTTACAGATCAAATAGTTCCAAAGGGCATGACGAAAAGCGTTTGTCCTGTTGTCCTTATGATGTAAATCGCCATACAGGCGGTCGCTTATGGCTACAGCTTCACGGGTAGCTTTATAAGTAGGGAGGAGGTATAAAGGATGCCTTAAAAAGACGCCGCAAAGAACAACGAGTTCCCTAAAGTTAAGGGTCGCTATTCTTTTACCTACTACCACTATTAATGAGCCTTATATTCTTTTGCGGCTTCCACGAAAGCAATGGCATTTTCTACAGGAATATCGGGTAGTATCCCGTGGCCAAGATTGACTATATACCTGTCTTTTCCAAATTCATCGATCATTTGTTTCACCATTTTCTTAATTTCTGAAGGCGGTGAATATAACCTGCTTGGATCAAAATTCCCCTGAAGGGTGATTTCTCCCCCGGTTAATTTTCTTGCCATTTGAGGAGAACAGGTCCAATCCACCCCAAGAGCAGAAGCTCCCGAAACTGCCATTTTATCGAGGGCAAACCAACAGCCTTTTCCAAAAGCAATTACCGGAATTTCAGGTTTTAGGGCATCAATGATCTGCTGAATGTATTTCCATGAGAATTCCTGGTAATCTTCAGGAGAAAGCATCCCTCCCCATGAATCAAATACCTGAACCGCATCAACTCCTGCTTCAACTTTGGCTTTTAAGTAAGCAATTGTAGTATCGGTGATCTTTTGAAGCAGGGTATGTGCTGCCTGTGGATTTGTAAAGCAAAATTTCTTCGCAATATCAAAGTTTTTGGAACCCTGTCCCTGTACTGCATAACACAAGATCGTCCATGGAGAACCGGCAAAACCTATCAGAGGTACCTCATTGTTAAGTTCCTTTTTGGTCATCTTCACGGCGTCCAAAACGTATCCTAAAGTTTCGTGCACATCGGGTACTATAACTTTATCCACGTCGGCAGAAGATCTAACAGGGTGTGGAAGCCAGGGACCAAGGCCCGGTTTCATCTCCACTTCAATATTCATCGCTTGAGGAACCACTAAAATATCGCTGAAAAGTATAGCTGCATCTGTTCCTACCTGGTGGATAGGCATCACGGTGATTTCTGTGGCTAACTCCGGAGTGCGACAACGTGTAAAGAAGTCGTACTTCTCTTTGAGCTTCATAAAATCGGGCAGGTATCTTCCTGCCTGTCTCATCATCCATACCGGTGGGCGTTCCACCGTTTCCCCTTTTAAAGCTCTAAGAAAAAGATCGTTTTTTATCATGGTCATTGTTTTATTCTAATGTTAGTTCTTCAGAAAGAGAGATACTTCGATTCTCATGTGCTTTCTGAAAATTTTCTTTACCTCCAAAAAGTGCAGAAATTTCTTCATTTTTTACAATTTTCGGATCATCGCTTACAGTTTCCCGAAACGAAGAAAAGGTATAGGTTTTGAAGGCTTTCCCAAAATGGATTTCAGGGTTTAAATTTACGTAGATTATCAGTTGTTTCAGGTACTTTTCATTATCTACTTTAATTCTTTTGAAATGCTTCTCAAATAAACTGCCTGTCCTATTCTCTGCCTTGTTAAAGGCCTTGGCATAAGAATTAAAGAAATTTGAAAAGCTTTGAGTTACTTGCTTCGTATCTGTCTCCACTCTAATCACCATGTGAAAATGATTCTGAAGTAGACAGTAGGCGAACGTTGAAACTTCTGGGCTTAAATATTTGTGGTACAGCTGAAGGAAGTAGCGCTTATTTTCATCATTAGAAAAAATGTTTGATCTATTTATACCCCTGTTGTAGATGTGGTAAAAATGATCTTTTTCTAATGTTTCTAATTTCATTTTTTTATATCTCCCAGACCTGCAAGGTCTTTTTTTCGACCTTGTAGGTCTTAGTTTATTAGTTTAAAAGAGACCTACAAGGTTTTGGAAACCTTGCAGGTCTACCACCTATTCGCTACGTAAATTTTTTCACCACCTGTACAATCACATTTTCGATTGACGGAGTCGTGGCAATTATTATTTCGTTTGTAAACTTTCTGGCTTCGGCGGCAGTTGTCGTTCCAATGCAAAAAGCAGTGCTATCCTTAAGGTCGTTCAGGGAACAATAACTTCGCACTGCACTGGGACTAAAAAACAACACTCCATCAAAGGTACGATCTATTTTTTTGGACACTTCGTGAGTGTCATATACTTCTACTTCAGAAAACTTTACCCCGGCCGATTTTAGTCGCTCCGGTAGATCTGCATTTCTTTTTTTTCCGCAGAAGAACAAAAACTCTTCTTTCCTCTGATTGTTGATTATTTCTGAAGCCAGGTTTCCCCCGTAATTTGCCACTTTTGAAACCCTGAAGCCATTTTGTTTCAGGAAAATGGCAGTTTTCTCCCCAACACAAAAAATATTTTTTTCCTGAAGCTGGTTTCTTAGCGGATGTTTCAGAATTGCCCTAACAGAATTTTTGCTGGTGAAGATCAGGTTGTCCGGGATATTTTTTATTTCAAAATCCATTGGGACAATAGAAATAAAATCCATTTCAACCAGGCCAATTCCACGGTTTAAAAGGAGTCCCCGCTGTCCGGTAGTAAGTTTTTTTGTTGAAAGTACAGAGGCGATCCTGCTCCGGGTTGAGAGCTGTTTTGGAAAACCGTCGCCATCTTCTGTTTTTGACAAATCCCGGTAGCGTTTGTTCTTAAAAATTAGCCTTTGGTGTTGTTAACCGCTTCTTTTATCTCCCGCATAAGTTCTCTTCCCCCGGCTTGCAGCACTTCCTCGGCACAGGCACGTCCAAAACCTTTGTGATCTGATACCGGAATTTCCTTTTCTACACCAATTCTCTGCTGCCCGTCAAGACTAAAAAGTGCCGCCCTAAAGTGGATTTTATCTCCTTCAATGGTCGCCAGAGCACCAATGGGAGCTGTACAGCCTCCTTCCAGCACGCGTAGGAATTCTCTTTCAATATGAACACAGGTTTGGCTTTTCTCATGATTTAAAGCTGAGAGGGTCTTTCTGCAAAATTCGTCGTCTTCTTTGGCAACTACCAGCATAGCGCCCTGTGCGGGTGCCGGGATCATCCATTTTAGATCAATAAAGGATTCGGGTTTTAGGTTGATGCGTTCAAGACCTGCCGCCGCAAAGATGGCCCCATTCCAGTCGCTGTCTTCCAGCTTCTGCAGGCGCGTATTTACGTTCCCGCGAAGATCTACGATCTCATGGTTTGGGTACTTATGCAGCCACTGGGCCTGGCGTCGAAGACTTCCTGTGGCAACTATGCCTTCCTCATTGAGGAAATTGGTGCCTTTATGAATTAAAATGTCCTGAGTATTTGCCCTTTTTAAGACCGCAGCTTCCACAATTCCTTTCGGTAGGGCAGTGGGCACATCTTTCATGGAGTGTACCGCGATGTCAATTTCATCTGTGATCATGGCTACATCCAGCGTCTTGGTAAAGATCCCTGTGATGCCAAATTCATAGAGGGGTTTGTCAAGCACCAGGTCACCCTGTGATTTTACAGGTATTAATTTCGTCTTATGACCCAGTTTTTCAAGTGCATTTTTTACAGCATTTGCCTGCCAAAGCGCTAATTCACTGTCCCGGGTGCCTATACGAATTACCCTGCTCATTTCTTAAAGGTTTCTTCCAGTTGAAATACCTTCTGGATCAACTCCAGGCTTTCATCTGTAGAATTTGAATCGCCTTTGAGATGGTTGGCAAACTGGTTCATGATCTTTTGGATGATGCGATCTCCAAGAACTTCGGCCTGCCTGTCGTTGAAATTTTCAATTTTTCGGCGTTGAAAATCCACTTCAGCATCTTTCATGGTCTTCAGTTTCTTTTTCAATGCTTTTATGGTAGGCGCGAACTTTCGGGTTTCTAGCCACGAATTGAAATCGGCTTCCATTTCGGCAATGATCTTATGTGCATCGGGAATAGCAGATTTTCTGCGTTCCAAAGTCTCATCGGTCATTTGGGAAAGGTGGTCCAGGTGAATTACCGACACTCCCGGAAGTTCTGCCACTTCATCTGATACATTTTTTGGAATAGAAAGATCCAGGATCAACAGGTCTTTCTTATTATAGATCAATTCTTTTGTAATGGTCGGATTTTGAGCTCCTGTCGCCACGATCAGGATATCAGCCTGTCTTATCTCTGCCTGCAGGTCGGCATAATCCCTAACGGTGAGATCGAATTTTCCGGCAATTTTTTCTGCTTTATCTTTCGTCCTGTTGATTAGGGTAATTTGATGTTTCTTGGTGTGCTTTACCAGGTTCTCACAGGTATTGCGACCTATTTTCCCTGTTCCGAACAGCAGGATATTCTGGTCCGCCGGGTTTTCAAAATTCTTTAAAATGTATTGAACCGAGGCGAAACTTACAGAAGTAGCTCCCGAGGATATTCCGGTTTCATTTTTAATGCGCTTACTTGCCTGTATCACGGCATTTACCAGTCTTTCTAAAAATGGATTTGAGACTCCGATATCCTTTGACTGAATAAATGCAGTTTTTAACTGGCTAATAATCTCGAAATCTCCAAGAATTTGGCTGTCAAGACCGGTCCCAACTCTAAACATGTGAGAAATTGCCTCCTTGTTTTTATATACATAAGCGACCTTTTCAAACTCCTCAACGGTACCATGAGTATGCTCACACAGCAATTTGATCAATTGGAAAGGGTGCTGGGCAAAACCGTAGATTTCGGTTCTGTTGCAGGTAGAGGTTACAATAATACCGTCGATACCTTCAATCTTTGCCTGCTCAAGCAAATTTTTCTTTCTCGTATCGTCCAGGCTAAAATGTCCTCTTACTTCTGCATCGGCCTTTTTATAACTAAGCCCTATTGTATAAAAATGTTTTCCTCTAGAAATATTATAATCTTCCATGTACCTGAATAGGATTCTAACGAGCAAATGTAAGATAAGGTTAAAGTAAAAAACAACGCTCAAAGTACATTTTTTGTCGCTTCACGTGATTTTGACTAAAAAACTGATCAAAATCATATTTTTGAGCTATTTTTACCTATGAACTATGGAAATGCAGCAACTTTGTTTAGAACGTTTCTAAATAAAAGCCGCTAATAAATTCATTTCGCCATGCAGGAAAATGTCGCTCAAAGTACCTTTGAAAAAACCCGTTTGGAAGAGGGATTTTATTTGCTCCGGTTTCAGAATACAACCAGGGAGCGGGTGAAGATTCACCGTAATATCAACAGCAACTTCATCCAGTTTCATTTCTCGGGGAAAGGAGAAGGCAGGTTTTTCTTCAACAATGGGAGCTATAAAATTCCGCTGTTGGAAGAAAATGCACTGTTGCTGTACAACCCAAAACGTGACCTGCCCATTGACCTGGAGCTTCAGCCGGGCAGCTGGGTGATCTCCATTGTGATCTCGATCAAAAAGTTTCATGCCCTTTTTTCTGAAGAGGCAGGTTATGTGAGTTTTCTTAGTCTTGAGAACCGCGATAAGCAATATTATAAGGACAGTCCTTTAACCCCGGGAATGGTTATCGTCCTAAACCAGGTGGTGAATTATAATGTGGTTCCAAGTATAAAAAACCTTTACTTTAAAGCTAAGGCATATGAATTGCTAAGCCTTTATTTTAACCGTTCCGGAGAGCCCGATGTGGAACAGTGTCCTTTTCTAAGTGACGAAGAGAACGTGCTAAAAATAAGAAAGGCTAAAGAAATTGTGATTGCCAATATGGCCGAACCTCCTTCCCTGCAGGAACTTTCCCGGGAAATTGGCCTTAGCCTTAAAAAACTTAAGGAAGGGTTTAAACAAATTTATGGAGATTCGGTCTTCAGCTTTTTATTTGATTATAAAATGGAATATGCGCGAAAGCTGCTGGATTCCGGAGAATATAATGTGAATGAAGTTGGACTTAAAAGTAGGTTACAGCACTTCCAGCCATTTTATTGCGGCCTTTAAAAAGAAATTTGGAACTACTCCAAAGAAGTACCTGATGTCACTTTCTTCGGAAGCCTGATCCATAAATTTCTTCAATGCAACCATTTTTCTAAAGATTTCCTGAAGCTTTTTAGCTAGAATTTAATAATCGTATTTTTACAGCAAATTCAAAAGATGAGTAAAGGAGTATTACTGGTCAACCTTGGTTCGCCCGACAGCACAGACCCAAAAGACGTAAAAAAGTACCTCGATGAATTCCTCATGGATGAAAGGGTTATTGACGTGCCTTATTGGGCCCGAACTCTTTTGGTGCGGGGAATAATTCTCAATACCCGCCCAAAAAAATCGGCAGAGGCTTATAAAAAGATCTGGTGGGAAGAAGGTTCTCCGTTAATTGTTCTTTCTGAAAGGCTTCAGGAAAAGGTGGATTCTTTAACTTCAGTTCCTATTGCTCTGGCCATGCGTTACGGCAAGCCCTCAATTAAAAGCGGACTTCAGGAACTGCATGACAAAGGAGTGGATGAGGTATTGATCTTTCCATTGTATCCCCAGTTTGCCATGGCAACTACCGAAACAATTCTAGTGCTGGCAGAAGAACTTCGGAAAAAGCATTTTCCGCAGATGCAGTTTACTTCGGTTCCCGCCTTTTATAATCATGCAGATTATATTCGGGTGCTGGGTACGAGTATTTCAGAATCCTTAAAAGGGGTGGATTTTGATCATCTTTTGTTTTCCTATCACGGGGTTCCAAAAAGGCATATCAGGAAAAGTGATATTACCCAATCTCATTGTAAAATAGATGGAAGTTGTTGTCAAACGCCTTCTCCTGCACATCAATTCTGTTACCGTCACCAGTGTTATGAAACTACCAAACTGGTAGCTGAATACCTGGGGCTCGAAAAAGGGAAATTTTCGGTGTCCTTCCAGTCCAGATTGGGATTTGACCCATGGTTGCAACCCTATACAGACCGTACAATTGAAAGAAAAGGCCTGGAAGGAGTAAAGAACCTTGCTATTGTGACCCCGGCGTTTGTTTCAGACTGTTTAGAGACGCTCGAGGAGATCGCAATGGAAGGAAAGGAGATTTTTGAGGAAGCAGGCGGTGAAAAATTCACTGTTGTTCCCTGTCTTAACGATCGGGAAGACTGGGTGAAGGTACTGGCGCGTTGGGTTGATGAGTGGGCGCACCAAAATGTAGCTGTATAATACCTTTTTTGACACCTTAGCAAAATTCGTTTTTAATTATCTTTGTTACGATATGAAAATTGATAAGCTGAAATTAGAACTTTTAGAAGAGATCATTAATTGTAATGATGTAGCCACTTTGAAGAGAGTGGAGGAGATTCTTATTGGGTTTTCTGAGGTAAATGAGGAAAGCGAAAAATATTTAAAAGAAATAGATCCTGTTCCTGAAAATCATTACCAACAATTAGAAGAGGATTATAAAAAATATAAAAGTGGAAAATCGAAAGGAGAGTCCTGGGAAAACTTCAGGAAAGAGATAAAAAGTAATTATGGCTTTTAAGCTAATTCTTCTTCCCCGTGCCCGGCGAGAGATTTTTGATGCGATTGATTGGTATGAAAGGCGCCGGGAAGGACTAGGGAAAAAATTTTTGGCCGAAGTCGAACGTGAATCTGGGAGAATTATCGAAGATCCTTTTCTTTTCCCGAAGTCAAAAGAGACGGATATCACCTACAGAAGGGCAGTTCTTAGAAAATTTCCATTTGTCATTATCTTTTCTTCAACAATAGATGAAATCATAATCCATTCTGTTTTCCATACTCGTCTCAATCCAGATAAAAAACCTTCAGAATAATAAATAAGTTAAAGAACTAATTAAAAGTAATTGCTCGCAAATTTTGATGGCCTGTCAAAAGCTTTAGGTAATAACTCCCTTTTTGACACCTTAGCAAAAACTCGTTTTAAAAATCTTAACCTGCCTTGGAATATTACAATTACATCAAAGCCCTGCATCTTATTTTTGTGATCACCTGGTTCGCGGGACTTTTCTATATCCCCAGGCTTTTCATTTACCACATTGAAGCTTCAGAAAAACCTGAACCTGAAAAGAGCATTTTAAGCGAACAATTAAAGCTCATGACCAGGAGGCTGTGGTTTATCATTACCTGGCCTTCAGCAATTCTGGCAACTCTGTTTGCTGTATGGCTCCTTGTGCTTATGCCGGGATGGTTGCAAATGCCCTGGATGCACGTGAAACTTGCTTTTGTGCTGCTTCTTTTCTTTTACCATGGTAAAAGTCATCATATCTTTAATCAGCTTCAAAATGATAAAATCACCTGGACATCAAACCAAATGAGGCTTTGGAATGAAGTGTCCACGCTTATTCTTTTTGCAGTAGTATTCCTTGTGATCCTAAGAGATGCGCTAAACTGGATCTATGGTGTAGTTGGGATTTTTCTTTTGGCAGCGATGTTGATGCTGGGAATAAAAATTTACAAGCGTTTACGATCCAAAAATCCTGATATTTAGAATGGTTTAATAATTGTTAGTTATTTTGCCACCTTAAAAATTACTTTTTGAAATTCTCTTTAAGAACCCGAATATTCCTTTCCATGATCGTGCTGGTGTTACTGGCATCAATTCTAATTGGAGGAATTACGGTACTGCAATATAAGAAGGAAGCCCAGGAATATCATCGGGAACGACTCGAACGGAAGGAAGAGGCGATAAGGGAGCACATCAAATTTGTAGTGGAAAGCACCACCTATGAGATAAGGGAGGAGACGGTTTACCTTATTCTTAAACAGGATGACAAGATCCACGAGATCTCACAAGTGCATAACATGCCTATTAACGTCTACAGCCTCGAAGGCGACCTTATCTTAAAGTCCAACCAGTCCTTTTTTCCCGATACGACCGATCTTAGACTTGACAGGACAATTGTTGAAAAGCTGCAGTCTTCTTCCCGAAAAAGGGTGATAGAACAAACTATCAAAAACGACAAAAGATTTCAATCTTCCTATACCTATATCACAGACAATAAATTCCGGCCGCTGGCGATCCTGAACCTTCCTTACCTCGAAGATGATTACTTTATAACCCGGGATTTAAGGAACTTTCTTATAAAACTTACCGAAGTTTATTTGTTCATGCTGGTCCTTGCGATCCTGCTGGCTTATTTCCTTTCAAAATATATCACCCGAAGCTTAAAGACAGTTTCAGAAAGGATTCATCAAACGCGCCTGGACAAGAAGAACCAGAAGATCGAAATTGGTAATGTAAGTGAGGAGATCTTCACCCTGGTGGCAGCATATAATTCTATGATCGACGAGCTTGAAGAAAGTGCGGCTAAACTCGCCACCAGCGAGCGGGAACAGGCCTGGCGGGAGATGGCCAAACAAGTGGCCCATGAAATTAAAAATCCGCTAACGCCAATGCGTCTCAGCGTTCAGAGTTTTCAAAGAAAATTCGATCCCAATGATCCTCAAATTCAGCACAAGGTTGATGAATTCAGCGATACGCTCATTACCCAGATCGATACCATGAGCTCTATTGCTTCGGCTTTTTCCAATTTTGCAAAAATGCCGGCGCAACAAAATGAAACTCTAAATGTTCCAAAAATAGTAAAACTGGCCCTCGATATCTTTAATGAAGATTACATCCTGTTCTCTTCAGAAAAAGAGGAGATCGTCGCCAAGTTTGATCGTACTCAGCTTATCAGGGTGGTGACGAACCTGGTGAAAAATGCAGTACAGGCCGTCGAGAAGGAAGAAAATCCTGCCGTCCTGGTTTCGGTGATGGAGGAGGAGAACCGTGCCTGCTTAATAGTTTCAGATAATGGCGTTGGGATTTCTGAAGAAAATATGGACAAGATCTTCGAGCCTAAATTCACCACCAAATCCAGCGGAATGGGTCTTGGTCTTGCGATGGTGAAAAATATTGTGGAGAGTTGCGGCGGAAGCATCACGTTTACCTCCAAATTAAATAAAGGCACTATCTTTAAGGTTCATTTTCCAAAATAACACGACATGAATTTCGAAAATATTCTGTTCGAAGAGAACGAAAACATTGGTTACATAACAATTAACCGACCGAAGAAACTCAATGCTCTAAACAAGGCTACAATTGCCGAGCTTAATGAAGCATTTGAATCTGCCCGTGAAGATCACGATATTAAAGTGGTGATCCTCTCCGGAAGTGGAGAAAAAGCCTTTGTGGCCGGAGCCGATATTAGTGAATTTGCTGATTTTTCAGCTGAAGAAGGGAGACGACTTGCTGCTGAAGGTCAGGAAAAGCTATTTGATGTAGTGGCCAACTTTCCAAAGCCGGTAATCGCAGCAGTTAACGGATTTGCCCTCGGTGGCGGACTCGAACTTGCCATGGCTGCGCATTTCAGGATTGCAAGTGATAACGCCAGGATGGGGTTACCTGAAGTTTCTCTTGGAGTGATCCCGGGTTATGGAGGCACTCAGAGATTACCACAGCTGGTAGGTAAAGGAAAGGCAATGGAAATGATCATGACTGCAGGAATGATCGATGCCAAAGAAGCACTGGAATACCACCTGGTAAATCATGTGACCACTCCTGAAGAATTAATTCCCCTTGCCGAAAAGCTTGCCGGTAAGATCATGAAGAATTCAATGGTGGCGGTTGCTGCGGCGATCAAAGCTGTCAATGCCAACTATGAGGACGGTGTGAATGGTTTTGAAGTGGAGATCGACGAGTTTGGAAGCTCTTTTGGAACCGAAGATTTTCAAGAAGGTACTTCCGCTTTTCTAAATAAGCGAAAGGCGAATTTTTCGGGTAAATAGGAAAATTTCCATATAAAGGGAAAATATCCTATTTTTGTTCCTTATGAAGAGGAACGATTTTATCAGGGGAAGGGGAGCGCAGCACCAGGTCAAGAACAGGTTTGATGCCCTGTCATATGAGTTGAGAGATGATTTTCTCAACTATTGTGCGGCCGAAGGTGAGGAGGCAACCTCTTCGCAAACTACTTTGATAGATACATTTCCCAGGACTATTGTAAATAAAGTAACCAGCCCCGATGTGGGGATGGAATATTCTCTTAATCCTTACCAGGGATGTGAACATGGGTGCGTTTACTGTTACGCCCGGAATTCACATGAATATTGGGGTTATGGGCCGGGTCTTGATTTTGAGCAGAAGATCCTGGTGAAAAGAAATGCAGTGGAATTGCTGGAGCAAAAACTCCGTAGTAAAAGCTGGAAAGCTGCCCCTATTGTACTTTCGGGGAATACAGATTGCTATCAACCTATTGAGCGGAAACTGGAGATCACCAGGAGGTTACTTCAGGTATTTCTAAAATATAAACATCCTGTTGGGATTATCACCAAAAACGCATTGATCCAGCGGGATGTTGATATTCTGCAGGAACTTGCAAAAGATAATCTTGTGAGGGTAAATCTTTCCATTACCTCTTTAGATGAAAAAACGAGACAGTTACTGGAACCGAGAACGGCCAGTATAAAGAAGCGACTGCAGACGGTAGAGCTGCTGTCGTCCAAAAATATTCCGGTAAGCGTGATGATGGCGCCTATTATCCCTTCGATCAACAGCCATGAAATCTTGCCGTTGGTCAAAGAGATTTCAGAAAGAGGAGCCTGTGGAGTAGGTTATACTGTGGTAAGACTAAATGGTGCTATTGGTGAAGTTTTTTCTGAATGGATCAGGAAAGCAATGCCAGACAGGGCAGAGAAAGTCCTGCATCAAATCGCCGAATGTCACGGCGGAAATCTCAACGACAGCCGCTTTGGTACCCGTATGAAAGGAGATGGAAATATTTCCGATCAGGTTGCACAGCAATTTGCCATTGCAAGAAAACTATATCTTAAAGATCGGGAGCGCCCGGTATTGAACTGTGAATTGCATGAGCAATACAAAGATGGACAAATGAAACTCTTCTAAAAATCCCATTTTTGAGAGGGAAGGCCCCACTCCCGAAAAAACTGTTCTAAAAATTTAACCATGAAATCGTGGCGCTCTTCGGCAAGCTTTTTTCCGGTTCTGGTATTCATTCGATCTTTTAAGAGAAAAAGCTTTTCATAAAAATGATTTATGGTAGGCGCTGTAGATTTCTTGTATTCCTCCTTGCTCATGTTGAGGTTAGGAGGAATAGCTGGATCAAAAATGGCTCTTCCTTTAAAGCCACCGTAGTTAAAAGTGCGGGCAATACCAATAGCTCCCAAAGCATCGAGTCTGTCGGCGTCCTGCACTACCTGCAGCTCGGGGGAATTGAATTGCTGTTGCTCATTCCCTCCTTTAAAAGAGATCCAGTTTATGATGTTCTCTACATGTACAATGATGTCTTCCGGGACCTCTTTTTCCTGTAAAAAATTCCTTGCGATCTCAGGCCCTAAAGATTCATCTCCGTCATGAAATTTGTAATCGGCAATGTCGTGAAGCAGCGCTCCCAGTTCTACCACAAAGAGATCAACTTCCTCCCCTGCGGCGATTTCACGCGCGTTTTTCCAAACCCTTTCAATGTGGAACCAGTCGTGGCCTCCTTCGGCGTCCTGTAATTTATGCTTAACAAATTCAACAGTGTCTGCAACGATCCTGTTTTCGTCCATAGGTCTCTAAAATGTCATATTAAGGCCTAGATTATATCGGCCGTTATTGTGCGTTCTACCTGTGCTACAAGTGCATCGGAACCTTCAGAGTTTGCTGCAATTGGTTCATGTACCTTCAAGATGAAGTGAACCCCAATCCCCATTGGGAAGTTTCCGTAGCGAAAAAGTTTCCAGCTGTTATTGATGGTGATGGGAACGACCAAAGCGTCGGGCATTTTTTCAATAAGCAACTGCAATCCCTTTACTGCAAATTTCTTGGGTGCGCCCGTACGGCTGCGTGTTCCTTCAGGAAAAATAACGGCAGAGCGCTTATTCTCGTTGAGGTAATCGGCAAATTTGCTCATCGCCATCATGGCTTCCCGGCCATTTTTTCGATCGATAAGCAAATTCCCGCCGTGTCTTAGATTATAAGAGATACTTGGTATTCCTTTTCCTAACTCTTTTTTGCTTACAAACTTTGGGTGGTGCTTTCTAAAGTGCCAGATGATAGGCGGAATATCATAAGTTCCCTGGTGATTCGAGACGAAAATGCAGGATCTGTTGGTGGGCAGGTTGTGAGGATTTTCAATGGTAAATCTTGTACCTAAAAGATTGAGGCAGCGCAGCAGGAAGAAATTTAAAACATCCACACTTTTCTTATGACCTTCGTAACCACCTAATTTCAGGGAGATCCACTGAATAGGATGAAATACCAGCAGGGTAAGAAAAAAGAAAAATAAAAATATTACCGAAATAGGGTAGGAGAGGATCTTTTTAAGTTTTTTCATTCTTTCTTGCTTGTAAAGGGCTGCAATTTCTGCATTTAATTCATGACGTGCAAAACCTAATTGCACCATCAATTTTGATATTTCTTGTTCAGGAGTACAGGTTGAGATAGAGTCTGATTTTTTAAAACAAAAAAAGCTGCCAAAAAAGTACATTTTTGACAGCTTAAATATTGAAAAATGGCTTTTTACGCCAGAATTTTTAGCAAAACTCGTTGTAAGCTTCAGTAAGATTATCTGCGATAACCTCTGCAGGACGTCCTTCTATGTGATGTCTTTCCAGCATATGAACTAATTCGCCGTCTCTAAAAAGAGCCATTGATGGAGAAGATGGAGGAAAAGGAACCATATAATCACGGGCCTTATCTGTTGCTTCCTTATCTACTCCGGCGAAAACCGTCACCAGGTGATCTGGTCGTTTAGTATTCTGTAAAGACATTCTGGCTGCAGGACGGGCATTGGCAGCGGCACAACCGCATACAGAATTTACCACTACCAGGGTAGTACCTTTTCTTGCAATTGCCTCATCAACTTTGTCTACTGTATGTAATTCTTCAAACCCAATGCTGGTAAGATCTTCGCGCATTGGCTTCACTAATTCCGGTGGATACATATATCAATTTTTTATTGTTAGAACTAAAGATGCAAAGATACCAAATTAAACTAAGAGCATAAATTTTGGAAAGTTAAACCCCTGAGTGGCTCCTCATTCAGAAGAAAAGCCGTTGTAAAATACTATCTTTGCAGCCCAAAAGTACCAGAATGATCAAATGGTTTGCCGCTTTTGTCGGCTTTATGTTTTATGGATTCCGTGGAGCTATCCTTGGATTTATTATAGGAAGTATTATAGATTCTCTTACTTCCTCCCGTCGGGGAGGATTTAATATTTTTTCTGAAGAAGAGCGTGTCACTCCGGGTGATTTCGAACTTCATCTCTTAACACTTTCGGCTATTGTTATTAAAGCCGATGGACAGGTGAGTCAGCAGGAGATGGATTATGTGCGCAATTATTTTGTGCAGGCTTATGGAAAGGAACGTGCAAATGCTGTTTTTCGCACTTTCAATGATGTTGTAAAAAGTCGGGAACTTGATGAGAGGAGAATTGCCCAGTTCCTGGTTGCCCGCACTCAATATGCAGCCAGGCTGCAAATAGTTCACTTCCTGTTTAGTATTGCCAATGCCGATGGAAGAGTAAGCCAGGCCGAAGCGGGGAAAATACGGCAAATCGCGGGGTACCTACGCATTGGGTCCAAAGATTTTGAAAGTCTTTACGCGATGTTCTTCAAGACTACAGACAACTCCTATAAGATCCTGGAGATCGACAAATCTGCGACCGACGCCGAAGTTAAAAAAGCATACCGAGAAATGGCCAAGAAATATCACCCCGATAAGCTTCAGCATATGGACGAGGCCTATCAAAAAGGAGCCGAAGAGAAATTTAGAAGGGTGCAGGAAGCATACGAACAAATTCAGAAGGAACGAGGCTTTTAGGGTTCCTGGAATTTTGCTGCTGAAGTAATTTATTGCCGAGTTTCAATCCAACAAACATGGTTCGCGGCCCTGAAGGACCATAGACGTAATTGGCATCCCGGTCTACACCCATGTCAAAATCTTATTTGACCCTTAAGGGAAGAAATCCCCACTTCATTCTTTTTCAATAATAGTGGCGGGCATCTAATTCAAGCTATCCAATGGGGTAAAGATAAGCCTGCTGTTAATTAATATCTGCTAATAAGCACTCTCACTGCCGGTCATATGCACCTGCCAAAAAACACCGCTCTGGATGTTCAATTCCATTCGCACGGCGATTTATATTTTTTAGACTAACCTAAATATTGTTTATGTATCTTTAAAAATGTATTTTTGGCATGTAAAAATTGAATTATTTTATGTTTAGTCTTTCCGAAGAAAATTATCTCAAGGCCATTTTCCATTTGGAAAGGAAATATGCAGGTGGCGTTAGTACCAACGCCCTGGCGGAAGAAATGGAAACCAAGGCATCTTCGGTTACCGATATGGTGAAGAAACTCTCTGATAAAGACCTGGTGAAATACAGGAAATATCAGGGAGTGCAACTGAGTGAGCAGGGGAAAAGAACCGCTATTGAAGTTATTCGGAAGCATCGTCTTTGGGAAGTCTTCCTGGTGGAAAAATTGAATTTTTCCTGGGATGAGGTGCATGATATCGCAGAACAACTGGAGCACATAAAATCTGAAAAATTAACTGATGAGCTCGATAAGTTTCTGGGGCATCCAAAAAGGGATCCGCACGGAGATCCTATTCCCGATGCCGAAGGAAATTTCAGGATCTCCAACAAAATGTTATTGGCCGATCTTGAGGAGGGACAGTCGGGAATCTGCGTCGGGGTAAAAGATTCTTCCACAGAATTCCTAAGGTACCTGGATAAAAATGAGATCACCCTTGGAAAAGCTATAAGGATAGTGCAGCGTGAAGAATATGATGAATCCCTGTTGATCAAGATCAATGATAAAGATCTGCGCATTTCAAAAACAATTTCAAAGAACCTGTTTATAAAACCCAATGATTAATGAACAATATAATAGCATATTTTGAGAGCATAGATCCCGTATTAGCTGCGCTTTATGCCACGCTTTTTACCTGGGGACTTACAGCCCTGGGAGCCTCACTGGTATTCTTCTTTAAAAAAATGAATCGGGCTCTTTTTGATGGGATGCTGGGTTTTACAGGAGGTGTCATGGTGGCTGCCAGTTTCTGGAGTCTATTGGCACCGGGAATCGAAATGAGTCAAGGAGAAGGGTTTGTAAAAGTTATTCCGGCCGTGGTGGGATTTGGACTGGGAGCCTTTTTTATATTTGGTCTGGATAAGGTGCTGCCTCACCTGCACGTCAATTTTAAAATGGCCGATAAGGAAGGAGTGAAAACTCCCTGGCATAAATCTGTCCTGCTTACTCTGGCCATTACGCTTCACAACATTCCGGAAGGTCTTGCCATCGGGGTTCTTTTTGGAGGAGCTGCAATGGGACTGGAAGGTGCAAGCATTGGAGGCGCAGTAGCACTGGCAATGGGAATCGGGCTGCAAAACTTCCCTGAAGGTTTTGCGGTAGCCATGCCATTGCGAGGGCAGGGGATGAGCCGCTGGAAAAGCTGGAACTATGGGCAGCTTTCGGCCATTGTTGAGCCTATTGCTGCAGTCCTGGGAGCATGGGCAGTGATGACCTTTGAACCTATTCTTCCTTACGCGCTGTGCTTTGCCGCAGGTGCGATGATCTTCGTTGTTGTCGAAGAAGTAATTCCGGAGGCGCAACAGGATCGGTATACCGATATTGCCACCATGGGCTTTATCGGCGGATTTATGGTCATGATGACACTGGATGTTGGGCTTAGCTAACTGCCTATCAGGTTAAATGCTCCTTTGGTCAGGATTTGTTTTCCTCTTAAGGCTTCGGGATCTTCAACTGCTGTAAACCCATTATAGGTTGCTTGTGGCTTCACCTGGACACGGGTGAAAATATATTCATCCCCGTTCCTGTTTTCTAAAACCAGCACATAATGTGCATTATCAACTTCTACAATTGCAGCTTCGGGAAGGGCGGGAAGCTGTTTGCTGTCGGTAATGATCTTTGCTTCCACAAACATACCTACGGCGAATTTGCTTTTAAGACTATCTTCAAGATGAGCATGAACCCCGGCCATACGATCTTCATCAATACTTTTTCCCACCAGCCATATCTCTGCGTCATAATTTTTTGAGGGCTCCTGGGGCAGGCTAAAGTGGATCTTTTGTCCTTCCCTAATCTTCATTAAGTCCTTTTCAAAAGCATTTAGTTCGAGGTGAAGATGATCGGTGTTCACGATTTCCATGATATTATGAGTGGGTTCCACAAACATTCCCTTTGTGACATTTACCCGGTCAACAGTACCGCTAATAGGGGAATAAATGCTAATTTCTGAAGTAACTTTTCCTGCTTCCACCTCTTGCGGATTTATATTCAGCATTTGAAGCTTTTTCCGCAGGCCGTTGTAACGCGCCAACCCACTTTTGTATTCGCTCTCCACCCTTAGGAAGTTCTTCTTTGAAGTGATGTTTTCGTCGAGCATTATCTGCTGCCTTTCATATTCAGACTTCAGGTAATCAAGTTGTCCGGCCAGCTCCAGGTATTCCTGTTGGAGCTCTACATATTTTGGATTTTCAAGGCTAACTAATAGCTGTCCCCGTTGCACGCTGTTTCCTTCCAGGAGAGGTGCCCGCTTCACGTAGCCTCCTTCAAAAACATTGATCTGCGCCCTGTTTTCGGGAGGTACATCGATCTTTCCATTTACCCGAATGATCTCCGGAAAATCGTTTTCCGTTAGTTCACCGAGTTCCATCCGGTTGTGGTCAAACTGTTCTTTGGTGATGACAATTCCCTCCCGGTCCTCATTCAATTCGGCTTTGGCTACTTCGGGTTCAGATTTACATGAAGCGAGGAGTAGCACTGTCAAAAAGGGTAAAAATTTAATACATTTCATGGTTCTAGGATCATTAATTGATTTATGGCAATCACGGTTTGATTGTAGGCATACAGGGTGTCGAGATATGATAACCTTATTCTGTAAGCGTTCTCGAGGCTTAGAATGTACTGGAAGAAATCGATCTCCCCGTTTTGATAGCCAAGATTTGCGGTTCTTAAAATTTCTTCTGAAAGTTCATTTCCTTCCTGTTGATAGTAGGAAAGGGCCTCCTCATGTTTCTCCAACTGTGTCATAAGCTGAAGATATTTTGTTTCGAGCAGCCGATCGTTTTGCAGGGCTTCTTCAGTAGCAATTTCTGTTGCTATTTTTGAAGCTTTTATCCTGGCTGCATTTCCGCTGAAGAGAATAGGAATACGAAGTCCTGCCTGGTATCCCGAAAGATGATCATTTACATCTTCATTTAATCCGCGAAAGTAGCTGAAGGTAATTTCTGGCAGGAGGCGCTGCTTTTCCACTGAATTTTCGGCTTTTGCGAGGGAAATACGTTGTTCATAAAGTTGCTTCAGCACATGTTGATCCACACCCATCCTGGTGATCTCCAATTTTTCCAGTGGAGCCTGTGCAATCCTCAACTCTTCCTCTGCCTGCACGATCTTCATAATGTTAGTGTAGGCAAGGCTTACTGCAGCTTCGGCTTTTTTAAGCTCCAGCTCAAGTTCCCGTTGCCGGGCCTGGGCCGTGATCTTTTCCAGGTAATTGGTTTCTCCCAGTTCAAACCTCCGCCTGGCGGCATTTGAGAAGTTGCTGTAGAGGGTGTCGATCACATAAAAGGTATTTCTCTTTTCCTGTGCATATTGATATTCCAGGTAACTCAAAGCGAGTTCCTGTTCCAGGGCTTTTCTGGCAAATTCATAATTGAGCCTTTCAAACTTTGTACTTTCCTTGTACCGCTTTAACTGCGCGAAGTAGAAGGTGGGGAAATCCAGGCTTTGATCTACTCCAAACATTTTTAGCGGCTCTCCATTGGATAGAGATTCGACATTATTCCGGCTGTAATAGACATCGGTTTTATTAAAACTAAAAGCAGCACCTCTTAAGGCTTCAGCCTGGTCCACCTGTAATGCGGCGGCTTTAATTCCTGCATTGTTCTCCAGTGCAAGAGACAGGAGCTCATCGTAACTAAGCGTTTTTTCCTGCGCCACGGCCGGAATAGAGAAAAGTAGCAGGATGAAGAGAAGTTTTTTCTTTTTACCTTTCTTCGTTTTGCGAGAGGATTTTTTGTCGCTTTTTCCAAAAATGGAGTATAGAGTTGGCAGCACAATTAAAGTGAGGAAAGTTGCCGTGACCAGTCCCCCAATGACCACTGTGGCCAGCGGTCTTTGAACTTCTGCTCCCGCATTGGTAGAAACCGCCATGGGAAGAAATCCAAGGGCTGCGGCAGAGGCTGTGAGCAGCACGGCCCGTAAACGATCTTTAGCCCCCTGTCTTACAAGTTCATCTCCATGTTCCATTCCATGATCCTTTAAATGATTGAAGTGTTCGATGAGTACAATTCCGTTCAAAACGGCAATCCCGAAGAGGGCAATAAAACCTACCCCGGCCGAAATGCTAAAGGGCATATCCCGCAGCCATAATAACCATACTCCGCCTACTGCTGCCAGGGGAATAGCCGAATAGATGATGAGGGTTTCCTTTATGGAATTAAAGGCAAAGTACAGCATGAAGAAGATAAGAATAAGTGCTACCGGCACTGCATACTTCAACCTGTTGGAAGCCTTTTGAAGATTTTCAAATTGTCCGCCGTAGGAGACGGTGTATCCGGGGGGTAGATCCAGGTTGTTATTGATGATCTCCTGTACATCATCTACAACCGACTGCAGGTCCCGGTTTCTTACATTAATACCTACAACAATTCGCCTTTGGGTTTCATCGCGGGAGATTTTGGCGGCGGTCTTCTGGTAGGAAACATCAGCAACCTCACTAAGGGGAATTTTGCCACCTGCGGGAAGATCCACATAAAGGTTCTGTAAGTTAGCAATATCCCTCCGGTTTTCTTCATCCAGCCTTACCACCATGTCGAAGCGTTTTTCCCCCTCAAAAACACTTCCCACAGTCTTCCCTCCAAATGCCATACTTAGAACTTCGTTTATGTCGGCAACGTTCAATCCGTACCTGGCGATCTCACTTCGGTTATAATTCACGGCCATTTGAGGCAAGCCTTCTACTTTTTCTACGGTAATATCGGCAGCACCTTCTACGTTCCTTATAAGATCTTCTATTTGTGCGGCTTTACTACTCAAAATTCCGAGATCTTCTCCAAATATTTTTATCGCGATATCTGCCCTTACTCCTGTGATGAGTTCATTAAATCTCATTTCGATTGGCTGAGTGAATTCTACTTCCATCCCCGGCATAACTTCCAGCGCCTCCTTTATTTTATCGGCGAGCTCGTCCTTACTGTTTGCACTTACCCATTCACTTTTGGGTTTAAGGGTGACAATCACATCGCTTTCTTCCATTGACATAGGATCTGTGGGAACTTCTGCAGCACCTATTCGGGAAACCACCTGGTCTACTTCAGGAAAATTTTCGATCAAAATGCGTTCTATTTCCGTAGTAATTTCAATAGTCTTGCTAAGGGAAGTTCCTGTTTTTAAAACCGGCTGGATAACAAAATCCCCTTCATCCAGGGTAGGTACAAATTCTCCTCCCATAGTTGTATACAGGTAAACACTGGCCGCCAGCAGGATTACTGCCAGTACCAGTACCACTTTTTTGATCTTTAACGCCCGGGTAATCGAAGCATCATAGCTATTGTTGAGGAATTTCATTAACCTAACCGACCAGTTTTTCGGGCCTGGTTTCGAAGGCTTGAGAAAAATGGAGGAAACTACCGGCACATAAGTGAAGCAGAGGATCATGGCGCCAACAAGGGCGAAACTAAAAGTAAGTGCCATAGGTCTGAACATTTTTCCTTCCACTCCTGTTAAAGAGAGGATAGGAATAAAAACGATGAGGATGATCAATTGTCCAAAGACTGCAGAATTCATCATTTTTGAGGCCCCTGTAAGAGTGACTTTATCTTTTAATTCCTGTCTTTCCTGTTTTTGAAGCCCTTCAAAATCATCACTCTTACTGTTTATCTTGAAAGCAATAAATTCTACTATGATCACTGCCCCGTCTATGATGATCCCAAAATCTATAGCCCCAAGGCTCATAAGATTGGCATCCACACCAAAGGTGTACATCATGGAAAGGGCAAAGAGCATGGCAAGTGGGATCACAGAACCCACCACAAGCCCGGATCTTATATTTCCCAAAAGCAGAACCACCACGAAGATCACTATAAGAAATCCCAGGACAAGGTTTTCTGTAATGGTAAAGGTGGTTTTGTCAATAAGCAGGCTCCGGTCCAGAAAGCCGTTAATGTAGATCCCTTCGGGAAGGGTTTCAGAAATTGAAGCCACCCGTTCCTGCACAGCCTCAATTACTTTTTTAGAATTCGCATCCTTCAGCATCATTACCTGCCCCAGTACCTTTTCCCCTTCAGCATTTCCTGTAATTGCACCATAGCGCGTAGCCCTTCCAAAGCCTACTTCAGCAATATCACCTATATAGACAGGAATTCCGTTCCTGTTCTTAACCACAATATTCTCAATATCCTCCAGAGAACTCACCAAACCTTCTCCCCGAATAAAATATGCCTGATTCTCCTTTTCAATGTACCCGCCTCCTGCAACACTATTATTCTTTTCAAGAGCTGTAAAAACATCGGCAGCAGTAATATTCATGGCTGCGAGTTTTTCTGTTTTTATGGCCACTTCATACTGCTTCAGGTTTCCGCCCCAGCTGTTAACTTCCACTACACCCGGTATTCCCGAAAGCTGTCTTCTCACGATCCAATCCTGTATGGTCCGGATGTCGGTAGGAGAATATCTGTCCTCATATCCCGGTTTGACATCCAGGATGTACTGGTAGATCTCTCCAAGCCCTGTGGTGATCGGGCCCATCTCGGGCGTACCAAAACCTTGAGGAATAGATTGTGCTGCAGCATCGATCTTTTCGGCAATAAGCTGCCGTGGCCGGTAAGGGCCCATGTCATCCTCGAAAACAATGGTGACAACAGATAATCCAAATTTTGATACTGAACGTATCTCCACTACTCCGGGAAGATTGGCCATCTCCAGCTCAATGGGAGCGGTGATGAATTGCTCCATATCCTGCGTGGAAAGGTTTTGCGAGGTGGTGATCACCTGCACCTGATTGTTGGTGATATCGGGTACCGCGCCAATGGGGATCTGGGTAAGGGAGTATATCCCGTAGCCCACCATGACGAGGGTTAGCAGAAGAATGACTAGTTTATGGGTTAAACTAAACCGGATTATTCGTGTTAGCATAATTCAGAACTTCAATGTTGATTTTTCCGGGGGGACCGGCTTCAAAAAAATTGAGGGAATTATGCGTGCCTGGGCGGCTGAAAGATATTCTGGGTATCGAGGGAAGTATATATGTTGGTTTGGAAATAGATTACCTGTTGTTGCGAAACAAGAGGATTTTTTATTTGGGGAGTTTCAAAATATTCCGGTACGAATAAATTTACCGCGGATTGGTTATGGTCGTGCCTGAAAGGAAGGTTTTCGTGTCCTTCATGTGAAGCTGAATGTTCCTCTTTTTGGCTTCCATAGTGTTTGGTGAGAAAAACAAAAAAAGAATCCCCGTAATCTTCAGAATGAACCTGTGCGTGCTCAATTAGTTCATCAAAAGATAAAATATCTGCAGCTCCAAAATTCAAGGATTGAATCAGGAGCAATACCGAGAGCGAAATGGAGATGACGAACCTCATAACTATCTCAAATTTACGAAATTTGCTTAACAAAAGACCTTGAAAAAACCAATTAGGTTAATTCCGGTAATTTGCAACAACAACTTTTTTTCGTCGTCTTTATGATATGAAGAAATTTATAGTAGTGTTTCTGGCAGGTTTTCTTTCTGCCATTTCCTTTGCACAGGAAAAAGATTCCACAGTCGTAGAACAGGTTCGAATCAACGCAGGTCTTGGCGTGGGGCAGGATTTCCTGGTCGGTCAGAGCGAGGTTAAGTTTTTGGGCGTGATTTCAGATTCTCGTTGCCCCAAGCAGGTAACATGTATTTGGCCCGGTGAGGCAAAGGTTTTGCTTGGAATAGAATTGAACGGGGAATATTTTGAGAAAGAAGTAGTGATATCGGGTGGTGGTGCAGAGCTGGCACTTTCTGAAGTGCTTCAAATGCAGATCACTGGTTTAACACCGTATCCGGAAACAGCAAAGGGAATAGCTCCCGAAGAATACTGCCTCAGTTTTGTGGCGGTACTTCCGCAGTAAGATCAATGACAGCTTCCGCAGCTGGTTTCACATGCTTTGCCGCTCTTTTTCTTGCTTCCGAAGATAAATTTGGGCTTATAAATAAACTTGGTAAACATGTAACCTACTGCTAAACCAAAGGTGATAAAGACAAGTATTTCCTGAAGTAATTCCATAGTCTTATTTTAATATTTGAAATGCTAACAACGCAGCGACATAGGCAATTGCGGTCATGGTTACTAACTGCAACAAGGGCCATTTCCAGGTGTTAGTTTCTCTTTTTACGATTGCCAGGGTGCTCATACACTGCATTGCAAAAGCATAGAACAACAGCAAACTTATTCCACTTGCAAAGGTGAAGAGAGGTCCTCCCAGGATATGGTTGGTCTCCGATGCCATTCTTGCTTTAATGGTTTCTTCTTCATCACTACCTACGCTATAAATAGTAGCCAGCGTACCCACAAAAACTTCTCTTGCTGCAAAAGAACTTACAAGCGCTATGCCAATTTTCCAGTCATATCCCAATGGAGCTACGGCCGGTTCAATTGCTTTCCCAATATTCCCGATATACGAATGCTGAAGCTTATAGGAAGCCACCAGTTCATCGATCTCTTCTTCGGGCAAATAGGTTTCACTGTACTCGGTTTCGACGATCTCACGGGCATTGCTGAAGTTTTCTCCCGGCCCATAACTGGCCAGTACCCATAAAATTATAGATATTGCAAGGATGATCTTTCCGGCACCCAGAACAAAGGCTTTTGTCTTCTCTACTACATTTATGCCCACATTCTTAAACATTGGCACTTTATAATTGGGCATTTCAATAACGAAATAGGATTTACTTTTGATCTTAAGGATCTTGTGCAGTATCCAGGCAGATCCTATGGCCATTGAAAAACCAAGAAGGTACAACAGCATGAGCGTTAAACCCTGAAGGTTAAATCCCATAAATGACTTATCGGGAATTACCAGGGCAATGATGATAAGGTAAACCGGTAGCCGGGCAGAGCAGGTTGTAAAAGGAACCACCAGGATAGTTATCAATCTTTCTTTCCAGTCTTCAATGTTCCTGGAGGCCATAACCGCAGGGATTGCACACGCAGTACCCGATACCAGTGGCACAACACTTTTTCCACTAAGGCCAAAGCGGCGCATGGTCCTGTCCATAAGGAACACCACACGGCTCATGTAACCACTTTCTTCTAAGATTGAAATGAACAAAAAGAGAAAAGCGATCTGCGGAATAAAGATCACGATCCCTCCAAGTCCCGGGATGATCCCTTCAGCAATAAGATCTGTGAAGGGTCCCGGAGGCATAAAATCCCGGGTGAACTCACTGAGTTTTGCAAAAGAGGCATCAATAAAATCCATAGGATAACTGGACCAATCATAGATGGCCTGGAAAATAAGAAGCAGAATAGCAAAGAAGATCGCATAGCCCCAAATTTTATGGGTGAGGATCCTGTCCATTTGAGCACGTAAACCTCTGGCAGCATTTACATCTACCGTCATTGTCTCTTTAAGGACGTTATTAATGAATTGATATCGCAGGATGGTCTCTTTTTGCTGCATCCTCTTAAGAGCACCCTCATCTTTGGTCACAAAATCTTCCCTAAGGGTATCACTGTTTCGGTCAACATTTCCAAAATTCACGTCCTGGGTGATTACCAGCCAGAGCTTATATAATGATTGATTAGGAAAGGCATTTCGCAACCTGCCAAAATATTCCGGATCCATTCTGGAAGCATGAAGACAGGGCTCGGTAGAAATGTGCCGGTAGTTTAAAATGTGCTCTTTTAGCTCATCAATTCCGGTTTTTTTCCTTGCACTTACCAAAGCTACTTTTGTCTTCAATTGCTTTTCAAGAGCGGGAACATCAATTGAAATTCCTTTGCGCTTCATCCTGTCGGCCATGTTGATGACCAGGATCGTAGGGATCTCAAGATCCTTGATCTGGGTAAAAAGTAAAAGATTACGCTTCAGGTTTTCCACGTCGCTCACTACTACAGCAACATCGGGATAATCCTTGTCATTCTTATTAAGTAGTAGCTCGATGACCACGTTTTCATCAAGAGATGATGCATTTAAACTGTATGTTCCGGGAAGATCGAGAATGTGTGCTTTAACATTCCGCGGAAGTTTACATACTCCTTCTTTCTTCTCTACCGTGATCCCCGGGTAATTTCCTACCTGTTGGTTTAGGCCTGTGAGCTGATTGAAAACAGAAGTTTTCCCGGTATTAGGATTGCCAATTAATGCAACATTTATTTGTTTGGCCATGATCAGGGAATAATTTCAATTTCAATTTGCAGGGCTGTCTCTTTTCTTATCGCCAGGTGGCTGCCGTTAATATTGAGATAAAGCGGATCCCTGAATGGAGCGGTTTGTACCAGCTCAACTTCATTGCCCGGCAGGCATCCCATCTCAAGAAGTTTTAGCGGAATTACCTCTGCTGAAATTTCCTTGATGATGCCTCGCTGGCCTCTTTTAAGATCGGCAATGGTAGTGGTCAATGTTTATTTAGATTGATTTTAAACAAGGCAAAAATAAGGCAAAATATACACTTACAAAAACTTGCACCCACAAAAGAAATTTTTATTCAGGCTTTCCTGATAAAGATCAGTTTAACGATCTTCTTTTTTCAGGATTTCAATGTCGTGCATGAGTTCTTCAATGGCTTTGGGATCTGTGCCATCATAAAAGCCTCTTATCCTCTTTTCACTGTCCACGAGGACAAAATTCTCTGTATGGATCATGTCGAAGGCACCACCATCTCCATCAGATTTTGCTGCGAGATATGATTTTCTCGCCAGCTCATAAATCTCCTTCTTATCACCCGTTACCAGGTTCCACTTTTCATCATTAACCCCTTTTTCATCGGCGTATTTTCTTAGCACAGGGACACTATCATGGTTAGGTATTACTGTGTGGGAAAGTAACAGGATGTCCGCGTCGTCCTTTAGCTTCTCCTGGATTTGCAGCATATGATCTGTCATGATCGGGCAGATGGTTTGGCAGGTAGTGAAAAAGAAATCGGCGACATAGATCTTGTCTTTGTAAAAATCCTGGGTAATAGTATCGCCGTTCTGGTTGTAAAGCTTAAAGTCTTTGATGGTATGATATTTCCGGACTTCCTGCATGGTAGAATCTACCAGCTCGTTGTTCACCATGTTCGGCTGGAAGACAGGGAGCCTTTCTTCGGGCTTCAGGATGTTATAGATGATCGTTATGATGATCGCCGAAAGCACAAAGAGAAAGATTCCGAAGAACTTATATTTCGCGAAAAAGCTAAGCATAGCATTTATTTGGGTACAAAATTACGATTCTAAACGGCATTTTTGAGACCCCACGACCTTAAAAAAATTTGTTCCTGAACCTACTATCCTTTTAGGCTTTTTTGAGAACCATTAAAAGGTTACTTTTGTGCGATTTTAATTTAGCCAGATCGCGTATGGATCCGTTTTTTATAAAAGCACTTCAGTTAATCCTCAGTTTATCCATTCTCATTGTTCTTCACGAACTTGGGCACTTTATTCCGGCGAAAATGTTCGGAATAAAAGTGGAGAAGTTTTTCCTCTTTTTTGATGTAAAGTTTGCCCTTTTCAAGAAGAAGATAGGAGATACCGTTTATGGAATTGGATGGCTTCCCCTGGGAGGTTACGTCAAGATTGCCGGGATGATCGATGAAAGCATGGACAAGGAGCAAATGGCCCAGGCACCAAAGCCCTGGGAATTTAGGAGCAAACCTGCATGGCAGCGATTAATCGTGATGGTAGGAGGAGTTACCGTAAACATTGTTCTTGGATTTGTTATTTATATGATGGTGGTATTCACCTGGGGAAGTCCATATATTTCGCCCGATGATATGCCTAATGGTTTTGCCGTAGACGATACCTTCAAGGAATTTGGTTTTCGGGACGGTGACCAGGTTTTGCAGGTGAATGGGGAAGACCTTAAGAACAGCATAGATATCAATAAATACCTTTTTTTAAGGGATGTTAATAATATCACTGTTAAACACCAGGACGGGCAGCAGGAAACAATTTCTGTTCCCGAAGAAATAGGTTCAAAAATGTTCCAGGAGGGCGTAATGCAGCCTTTTGTTCCAATTGAATACCCTGTGCTGGATTCTGTTGTTACAGGTAGTCCTGCAGCTCTCGCCGGTCTCCAAAAAGGGGACGTGATCATCTCTATAAATGATATTGAGATAGGATACTGGCATGAACTTACCCGTGAAATTGGAGAGAATGAAGGAGAGCCATTAAACATCATTTTTAGAAGGGATGGAGAATTTCAAAGTGTAGAGCTGGATGAGCAAAAAGCCGAGATCCTGGAGGATGGTATGATAGAGGTCTCTGTTACGCCAAATGCTGAAGGAGAAATTGGAATTTCAAAGTCTTACAGCATCTCTGTACAGCGTGAAAAATATTCTCTTGCCGAGAGTGTAAGCAAAGGCTTTGATCTTGCCTACTGGACGCTGCATGATTATGTGGCGCAGTTCAAATATGTCTTTACCAAAAAAGGAGCGACCCAGGTTGGTGGTTTTGGTGCTATTGGAGGTCTATTTCCCGATGCCTGGAACTGGCAGGCTTTCTGGATGACCACCGCCTTTATTTCTATAATTCTTGCTTTTATGAATATTCTACCCATTCCGGCACTTGATGGAGGCCACGTGGTATTCCTCCTTTACGAAATGGTAACGGGCAGGACTCCAAATGAAAAATTTATGGAATATGCACAGCTTGTTGGTTTCGTGATCTTGATCGCACTGGTATTGTTCGCGAACGGAAACGATATCTACCGCTGGCTTTTTGAATAAAATATATTGAATAAATTAAATTATATAAGGCCGAAAAATGATATTTTCGGCCTTTATTTTTGGACCTCTATGAAAACATATTTCTCTTTCTCTGCTTCGGAATACCTTCGGAAAATGACATTTTTGGCGGGTATCCTTTTTCTGGTTTCCTGTTCTTCAGATAATGCCGATGATCCTACACCGCCTGAAGTTGAGCCGCAAGCCGAAACTATCGTCATCTACTCCATCAATGATCCCCACGGGAAGATCCACAACTTCGGAAGGATAAAAGCCATTATTGATGCCGAAAAAGAAACTGAATCCCAGGTTTTCTTCGTCTCGGGCGGGGATATTTTCTCGGGTAACCCCATTGTAGACTACCACCCCGAGAAAGGATTTCCCATGGTTGATCTAATGGGCAGGGCCGGGATGGATGTGAGTGCGCTGGGGAACCACGAGTTTGATTACGGGCAGGAGGTACTTCAAAAAAGAATGCTGCAGTCCCAATTTCCTTTTCTGTGTGCAAACATTGAAAGCAGCAGCTCGGGATTTACGATTCCGGAGGGAAAAGTGGTCCTTGAAAAAGATGGTTTTGAGATCGCTTTTATAAGTGTTGTGGAAACAGGATCGGCCGATAATAAACCATTGTCTCACCCAAAGAAACTTAAGGGCCTGGAATTTAAGGAAGGTGTAAACGCTATGGAAAAATACCGGAATGATCCCGAAGTAATGGCAGCCGACCTTGTGGTGGCGCTAACACATTATGGAAGGGAAGGGGATAAGATGATCCTGGAGCAGCACGATTTTGTTGATCTTGTAGTAGGAGGTCATAACCATGCTGTATACAGCGAAAAAGTAGCGGGACGATACATGGTGCAGTCAGGATCAAACCTGAAGCTTCTCACAAAATTGAGTCTAACGGTAGAAAATGGGGAAGTTGTAGATTACCGGCATGAGCTCATCGATCTTGATCAGGTGACCGAAACCGATGAGGAAATGGAGAAGTTGATTGCTGAGTACAACAATAAACCTGAATTTTTTGAGGAAATAGGTACATCCCTAAGGGATCACAGTACACCCGAAACAGCCTGTTTCTATACCGATGCCCTACGTACAGTAACCGGGGCCGATATAGTTTTTCAAAACTATGGCGGAATTCGTGCCGGACTGGATTATGGAAGTATCACACCTTTCGATCTTTACACTATAGATCCTTTTCAAAATGGGCTGGATTCTTTCAACATGACCGTTGAGCAGCTGGAAACTTTTCTTAATGCCGATTACGCCCCTTCCCTGGCTTATTCAGGGATTAAAATGGAGTACAGGAATGGAAGAGTAGAACTCATTGCAGCCGATGGCAAAATGATGGACGATGCTATCGAAATAACTGTGGCAGTAAATGATTATCTGTCCAATGTCTACGAGCAGGATTTTCAGCAGCCCACAAAAACCTATGACAAAACAACTGCCGAGTATTTAATAGATTACCTGGAGCAATACCAGTCTACTATCGACAATGCCGGCTGTAACCGCAGTATTTAATTTCTTTGAAGAGTGCCATTTTTGAAACTCAGGAAGTCCTTCGGCTTCTAGCTGTTGAATATGATATTGACCGCCAGAATGACTGCTTAGTATCAGGATAAATTATCTTCTTTAATAGAGAGAAAAAAAGTCATGAATTGGGGCGACTTTTTTATCACATTGTTTAGGGAAATAGAAATTTTAAATTATATTTGCAACCGCAAAAATGGTTGCGACATTCCTCCTTAGCTCAGTTGGTTAGAGCATCTGACTGTTAATCAGAGGGTCCTTGGTTCGAGCCCAAGAGGAGGAGCAAAAATAAAAAGGGTGTCAGTGACCTCTTTAAAAATTCATTGAAGACATATTGGAATTCCTCCTTAGCTCAGTTGGTTAGAGCATCTGACTGTTAATCAGAGGGTCCTTGGTTCGAGCCCAAGAGGAGGAGCTTTTTTAAATGCCATCTGAAAAGATGGCTAATTTTTTATTTCAGACATTTTTGAGGCGGGAAGCTTGTCCCGAGTGAAGTGTAACTCAGTCGAGCGAAGCCCTGAGGAGGAGCGATTTAAAAAGCCATCGGTGAGGTGGCTTATTCCTGTTGTATCATTTCTGGCGGATTATGATATTCTCTCATGAATAGAGAACCTCACAAGTTTTCAAAGTCTCGTGAGGTTGGTGCAATTCGTTAACTATAAATCGACTGAATAAAATCCTGGTACTTCTCTATGATCGTTTTTCGTTTCAGCTTAAGGGTAGGAGTTAATTCCCCGCCTTCAATGGTCCACTCATTTGGAATTAACCGGAATTTCTTGATCTGTTCTACCGGATTAAAATCCTGGTTGAATTTCGTGACAGATGCGCTAATCAATTCCCTCGCCTCGCTATCGTGCAGCACCTTGTCGTTTCCGGGATAAGGTTTTTCCTGTTCCAAATACCATTTTTTCAAGGCTTCAAAAGCCGGGACCACCAGGGCTCCTACAAATTTTTGTAGTTCCCCTACCACCATGATCTGCTCGATCCAGGGGCTCTCTACCATCTTATTTTCAATAGGCTGAGGTGCCACAAATTTTCCGCCGCTGGTTTTGATGAGTTCTTTCTTTCTATCGGTGATCTTCAGGAATTTTCCGTCTATCATTTTTCCAATGTCGCCGGTACGCAGCCATTCTCCTTCCATCACCTCTTCAGTAAGATCGGGTCTTTTATAATAGCCAATCATCACGTTTGGTCCTTTGCACAGAATTTCGCCATCTTCGGCTATTTTCACCTCAACATCCTTCAGCAGTGGTCCTACCGAGCCGAACATCCTGTTCTTTTCGTTGTAACGATTCCCACTAATTATAGGTGAAGCTTCGGTGAGACCGTAACCTTCCTGTATCACGATGTCGGCTGCAGTAAAGATCTTCAGCAAACGTACCTGGCATGCAGCAGCTCCTGTAATGATAGATTTGATCTCGCCACCAAGGGCCTCTCTCCATTTGCTGAAGATAAGCTTGTTGGCCAACGCGAGCTGCAACTTATAACTAAGGCTTTTTGGCTGATTGATCTCAAAACGCTCTGCCAGGTCCAGCGCCCAAAAGAATAATTTCTTTTTAATTCCTGTTAATTGATTTCCTTTGGCTAGAATGCCTTCATAAATTTTCTCAAGAAGGCGGGGGACAGTAGTAAAAAGAGTGGGTTTAACTTCCTTAAGGTTTGCAGCTATGGTATCCATACTTTCGGCATAATAGACCGCTGCCCCGCTGTAAAAGAAGCAATAGGTTGCCATGCGTTCAAAAGCATGGTTAAGCGGCAGGAAACTTATCACTCTTTTTCCCTGAACTCCCACCTCCTGAATAACATCGGCAGCACCAAGGGAGTTGCTAACGATGTTGCGGTGTGACAACATCACGCCTTTTGGAGTTCCGGTTGTTCCTGAAGTATAAAGAATGCTGGCAAGATCTGTTTCCTTTACAGCTGCTTTTAGCTGTTGAACCTGAGACTTCATCTCTGGTGTAAGCTCCTTCATTAATTGAGTTAGTTGAGGTAACCCGGGCACTTCCTTAAAAGAATAGACCTGCTGTAAAGCCGGTAAATTCTCCCTGATCTCTTTTATCTTTTTATAAAGAGATTCATCTCCAACGAAGATCATTTTTACCCCTGCATCTTCCAGAATGAATTGCAATTCTTTATTGGTGATATTTGGATAAACGGGAACAGACACAGCCCCAATCTGCTGAATTGCCAAATCCACCATCATCCATTCGGGACAGTTCTGGCTAATGATTCCAATTTTATCTTTCCCTTCTATGCTGTCGTCACCTGCGGAAAATCCCATGTTTAAAAGTGAGGCACTTATTTGATCTGCTTTTTCACTCACCTCCCGGGTGCTGTATTTTCTCCACTCACCATTTTCTTTAGCAGCAAGCATATCGGGTAGGGGGAAATTCTCAAGTTGATAACTAAGGCAGTCAAAAAGCCGCTTTGGATTTTGTTTAGATGCCATTTGGTTCATTTATCATTTAAGTTATAAAAAATCTTTTTTCTCCGGGCAGTTGTTAGGGACTATTCCGGGAGTGTAAAAATATCACATATTCAAATTAATAAGGCATGGGAGCGTCTTTAAATATTGGAGAAAAAAAAGCCGGCAACGTTTTAAATAAAACACTGCCGGCTTAATATAGTTCTAAATTTTTCTAACTCTCTTCTCCAAGTTCTACAGCCCGGTCAAAAGCGGCGTAGGCAGCGTCTTTGATCAATTCCTTTACATTGTTGTCATCCATAGAATCCAGGGCTGCACGGGTAGTTCCTCCTTTTGAGGCCACCCTGTCCATCCATAGCGTAGGGGAAAGATCATTTTGGTTGAATAATTCCACTGCTCCTTCAAAGGTTTGGCTTACCAGTACCCGGGAATCGTGTTCCGAAAAGCCCATTTTAAGAGCTGCTTCCAGCATAGAGTTCATAAAGTAAAAAACATATGCGGGACCACTACCCGATATTCCTGTTGAGGCATCTATAAAGTTCTCATTCTTAACATGAATGGACTCTCCGGTCGTGTCGAGAAGATTTCTTATCATAAGCAACTCCACTCTTGAGACTTCCTTACTTTCGGTGTAGGAGGTAACCCCCTTTCCTACCTGGGCAGGTAAATTTGGCATTGACCTTACAACTTTTTTAATTCCCAGGCCTTCCTGAATCCTGCCAATGGTAACTCCGGCCATTAAAGAAACAGCAATTTGTTCTTTATGCATCAATGGCTTCATTCTTTCAAATAGTTCTTCGCTGTGAAAAGGTTTAACAGCAACAAAAACCACATCGGCTTCGGGTAAGGCATCTTCGAGTTTTTCATGAACATCAAAAATTCCCATATCCTTCAGCAGAACGGTCTTGTCTGGCGACACATCATAAATCATCAGCTTTCGCCTGTTTAAAAATGTTGATGATGCCATCCCTTCTGCGTAGGTAAGGCCCATATTTCCTCCTCCAATAACTAAAACTTTCATTACTTTAATATTTTGTAGAGTTTGTGCAAAGACTGTACAGGATCGCTCCTTAAAATAATAAATTCTGAAGTTTCTTTTCTGAATTTCATTAATCCCTGTAATAATCAGGCTTCTACGATATTTTTCCCTTCTAATCTAATCCCGACATTTCGTCAATAACCTGAAAAGGCGTCAGTATCTGAGGCACTTCAGCAGGAAAACTTATGGGTTTAATTGATATATTTGGTCAAAACAGGTTTAAAACATTCGTACTTATGAGAAAATTTTCAGGAATATTGGTGCTATGGGCGCTCCTCTTGGGGCAGTTCTCTTTTGCACAAACCAACGATGAGGTCATTCAAAGTATCGTTCAGGAAGCCGAAGAGAATTCCAAACTTGAAGAACTGGCGCACCAGTTGCTTGACAGTATTGGCCCCAGGTTGGTAGGAACTCCTCAAATGAACAATGCTCACAACTGGGCAGTAAAGAAATTCGAAAGCTGGGATATCCCGGCCGAAAAGCAAAAGTGGGGCGAATGGCGCGGCTGGGAACGTGGGATAACGCATATTGATATGATCGAGCCGCGCGTACAAAGCCTTGAAGGAAGACAGCTGGCCTGGAGTCCTTCAACCGGAAAGAAACCTGTGACCGCCGAGGTGATCACGCTGCCCGAAACTGTTTCAGACTCTATGGCTTTTCAACGCTGGCTTCCAAACGTGAAAGGGAAATTTGTGCTTATTTCAATGAAAGAACCAACCGGGCGGCCAGATTATAACTGGGAAGAGTTCGCAACCGAAGCATCTTTTGAAAAAATGAAACGCGAACGTCAGGAACAAACTGAGGCCTGGAGAGATAAATTCCGCACAATGGGTTATACCTCCCGCACCTTGCCCGCAGCTCTTGAAAATGCAGGAGCTGTTGGGGTTATTACTTCCAACTGGTCCGACGGATTTGGAGTGAACAAGATCTTTGGAGCCTACACTAAAAAAGTGCCGACACTGGATCTTGCCCTTGAAGACTACGGAATGCTTTACAGGCTGGCCGAAAATGGCAGCAAACCAAAAATTAGGGTAACTGCGGAATCTAAAGACCTTGGGATGGTCCCGACTTTCAACACCATTGCTACTATCGAGGGAAGCGAATTACCTGAAGAATATGTAATACTATCGGCTCATTTTGATTCCTGGGATGGAGGAACCGGTGCGACCGATAATGGTACCGGAGTTATTGTAATGATGGAAGCTGCAAGAATTCTAAAGGAGCATTATCCTAACCCAAAGCGTACAATTGTCGTTGGTTTGTGGGGTAGCGAAGAGCAGGGGCTTAATGGTTCCCGTGCTTTTGTAGAAGATCACCCCGAAATTGTGAAGAATACCCAGGCGGTTTTCAATCAGGACAACGGCACAGGAAGAGTGGTGCGTATTTCGGGTAATGGCTTATTACACGCTTATGATTATGTGGGAGACTGGCTTTCTAAAGTGCCCGATACTGTTGCAGATCATGTGGAGACTAACTTCCCCGGAAGACCGGGTCGCGGCGGATCTGATTATGCATCATTTCTCGCCGCCGGAGTGCCTGCATTTAATTTAAGTTCTCTTAACTGGTCCTATTGGAACTACACCTGGCACACCAACCGTGATACCTATGACAAGATCGTATTTGATGATGTGAGAAATAATGTCATCCTTACTGCAGTACTTGCTTATATGGCAAGTGAAGATGAGGAGGTGACTTCCAGAGAGCAGATCAAGCTGCCGAATAACGAACGAACCGGAGAACCTGAAACCTGGCCTGAGCCAAGTTCCCCAACCCGAAAAGGCGGAGTGAAATAAAAAAAGCGCAAGTTGCGCTTCTGGAATATTATATAAAGCTGCAGGAAAAACTCTGTCACTAAGGTGTCAAAAAGGGGATTTTTTGCAGCTATTTTTATTTTAAGTTGAGAGCTTTTTTGCCTTCGCTGACTTCTTTACACGCTTTCTCAAAAAGAATTGGATCGCCACCCACCAGAACTTTGGTGAGCTTATCCATTTCGGAAAGATATTTGGGGCCGAAGCTTGGATTGTTTTTAACAATGTCGGGAGTATTATCGATGACATCTGCCAGTTTAATGGTCTTTGCCTCATTGCTGATGGTTGCCTGTCGCACCACCTCCTTATCTTTTCTCCTGCGCCGGTTTAAATGGGGATATTTCTCTTTTACAAATTCATCTGTAAGTTCCTCTACCAGCTGAGCCACTTTATTTCCAAACTTCTTTTTGATCTCTTCAATTTCCACCGGCGTATCTTCCACCACATCATGCAGGTATGCCGCGCAGATCATTTCGGTAGTATGAGAAACGGTGCGAACGGTCTCTGCAACTCTTTTAGGATGTTCAATGTAGAGTTCTTCAGAATATTTTCGCAGTTGTTCCCCATGTGCCTTCCGTGCAAACTCTAAGGCTTTCTCTTCCATATCTTTTATTTTTAAAATAGGGAATTTTTTTGAAGTTGAAAAAGAGCGAATAAAAAAGAGGCCCTTAAAAAGTTATTAAAATCGTCATCCTGAATTTATTTCAGAATTTCCTGCACGAGAACCTGAAAATTAGTTCAGGCTCATGCATAATTTGATTTACTTTTTAAGGACCTCCTAAAATGTCATTTTAGGAACTATTTGTTTAGAGGCGCTCCCACAGGAATTGAACAATCGTGTCCCGGTTCTCCATGTGCAGGATTCACGCTTGGGGTTTGATCTACCCTAATCGGCGAAACCGAAGTTGAAGGCAATTGGCTGGTAGGAGTAGGGTTGGGAGTACTTCCCGCACTGGCATTCAATGGTGCACCAACCGGAAGATCACACCTGTGGCCCGGCAAACCATGGGCAGGGTTCACCTTTACTTCTTCGGTCCCTTCGGCTTTAGAAGTGGTTTCGGTAGTTTCCTGTGGCGTGGCTTCGGCAGTCTTCTCTTCGTCTTTGCAGGAAACCATAAGGATCAATCCCAGGACAACTATAATGTAATTAAGCTTTAAATTTTTCATTTTCAATTTATTTTATGAGGTTCAGTAATTCTTGTGACGGGATGTTAAGGAGCCCTGCAGACGGTAATCTACGGGTCATTTCCTTCCAGTTTTCATCTTCTTTAAAAACAGCTTCAAAAATGGGTTTTGCTTCGTCCATTCTTCCGCTGTTTGCGAGTGCTACTGCAGTCCAGTACTGCATTTCCAGGTTATCGGGAAACAATTCCATGGCATTCCCATATTCTTCCAGCGCTTTGTCTACTTTGTTCGCTTCCATAGCCAGGTCACCGCGGTTCATGAATTCATAGGCGCGGGCAACCTTCAGCAAACGTTCCAGTTCTACCAGCGGTTGTTCATGATCGTCCACGCGAAGGTCGATCTTTTTTTCTTCCCATGCATTCTCAACTTTCTCGGGACCAACAACTATGATTGCAGCCGACTGACTTCCGCGGATATCTCCCCCGGCGGCCTCGGCAGCCTGAAGCACTTTTAAAACCCTTTCGGCCAGTGGTAATTTCGCATTTTCAAGGAATGCCTTTTGCATAGCAGGCACTACAGTGGCATTGAGCATCATATTAGCCTGTACAGAATAATTTTTTCCGGTGATATGATCTGCAGCTTCCACGCAGTTTTCGCCCGTATGAGCAGCAGTGTTTCCTGAAGTATCCAAAAATGCCACCTGACGGTACTCTTTTCCTTCATCTTGTGCCAACAGAATCCCCAATGCTTCGGAAGGTTGTTTTCCCTGTTCCATTAGCTCCAACCCTTGAGGTCCATAAGCCGGATTGACAAAGGATTGGGTCGCAACCACTCCCACACCCGATTTTCCCCAGGACACAATTGAACCAACAGAAAACCAGTGACTCTGTACGCCCACAGCCATTTCTCCGGTTTCTGCATCTCTTGCCACTATAGAATAAGTATGTGCAAAAGCATCTTTCATGATCTCAGGATTTTTAGTCTGAGAATATACGGAAGTGCAGCAAAAGATGGCAAGTAGAGAAAGGATCTTCATGATCAAATATTTTTTTAAATGTAATAAATATTCCTTTATCGGAAATATGGTGGCTGTTCCCGTAAATTCTGATGATTCTAATTAAATTATATGAAGACTAAATTGCCAGAGATGGGAGTTCGCGAGATATTGGGATAAATTAATTTGCTGAATTAAGGTTGACGATCTGGGAACTTTTACAGGCACTCCAAACAATGCCAGATAAACCCAACAAAAATCAAAAAACCTGATAATCATTGATCAACAGGTTTTTTAATCTTCTTTAAAAATTAAAGTAGCCTCGCCAAGAATCGAACTTGGATCTACAGTTTAGGAAACTACTATTCTATCCATTGAACTACGAGGCCGGGTGGGGTGCAAATTTAAAAACTTCCATTAAGTAATCGTAAAATAATATCAGAAAATGAAAAAATAGGCAAAACATGATCTTCAGGAATCCTGTAAATTAGTGACTCTAAAAATATTTAAAATGCGAATCGTTCCTTTCCTCCTCATTGTCACTTTATTTTGTAGTTGCCAGTCAGCACAACCTCCCGAAATGAAATATTTTAAGGCTGAGCATGAAAATTTTAGCTATTCCGGGCGCAGTATAAGTTCAGCAGAAGGAAGAGAGCTCATTGCTTCGGCAGCTTCGGTTAGCACCAGGGTTACGGGAGATACAGTTACTGTTTTCCTCAAGAGCAACAATGAAAACCATCAGTACGTAGCCGTAGAGCTCAATAAGGAACATTTAGGGCGGTTCAGTATTAAAAAGGATACTCTGAAGTTTGCACTTCCGGCTTCAGATTCTACTAGTCTTCTCACGGTGTACAAAGAAACAGAAGCTTCTAACGGCAACATCATTTTTAATGGACTCCGGGTCCAAAATACAGAAAAGCCAGCCGAAGTAAAGCGTGCAAAGATCGAATTCATCGGGGATTCCATAACTTGTGGAATGGGTGCCGATACAAGTGAAATTAATTGTGAAGAAGGAGAATGGTATGATCAGCACAGTGCTTATATGGCATATGGACCGCGAGTGGCGAGGGCGCTAGAGGTGGATTTTGAAGTGAATTGTGTTTCGGGTATGGGGATGTATAGGAACTGGAACGACGAAGACCAACCCGTAATGCCCGACGTCTACCCTTATCTTCACCTCATCCCGAACAAGGGCCAAAAGGCTGAAGTAAAAGAGGAAAACGCGCCGCAAATTGTAAGCATTGCTTTAGGTACAAATGATTTTTCTTTAGGGGACCAACAAAAGGAACGCTCACCTTTCAACGCAGAAAAGTTCAGGAAGAACTACATTGGATTTATAAAAACAATTTTTGACAGGTATCCCAACACAAAGGTTGCCCTTATTTCCAGTCCTATGGCAGGTGAAAATGAAGGGGAGGAGTTGATTTCTATTCTTAAGGAAATTAAACGAGAACTGGCAGATCACCCTGTTGAGGTTTTCGAATTCCAAAAAATGACTTCAGAAGGCTGTACAGGCCACCCCAGTGTAGAAGACCATGCAGCAATGGCTGAAAAATTGCTCCCTTTCTATCGTGAGCTTCTTTCAAAGGATTATTCGAAAAGTACCCCCATGTTAGAAGAAAAAACTTCATAAAATGAAACATTTCACCTACTTAACTTTGTTACTCGTAATGTCTACTATAGAAGCATTTTCAAATGTGAGCCTTCCCGCAATCTTTGGGAATAACATGGTTCTTCAGCGAAATACCGAAGCCAGGATCTGGGGCTGGGCAAAACCCGGAGAAGTCGTCAAGATATCCACCAGTTGGAGTACAGACACTCTTCAAACCAAAGTGGTCAACAACGGAAGCTGGGAAATTCTCCTGCCTACGCCCGATCTTCGGGAACCACAGGAGGTGACGATTACCGGCTATAATACAATTGTGCTCAAAAATGTGCTTTTGGGAGAGGTATGGCTGGTAAGCGGGCAATCGAATATGGAATGGACTGCCGCTGCCGGAATAGACAATGCAGACGAAGCAATAGCCGGCGCAGAAAATGCCAAACATCCGTTTTTTCACGGTACACAACAGGACAGCTCCTACTCCGCAGCAGGATCTGGGCGGGGAGTGGGTAGTAAGTACTCCAGAAACTATGAAGCACTTTAGCGCCGTTGCCTATTTCTTCGGAAAAAAGCTGAACGACGGAACTCAATGTACCGGTAGGACTGATCGACTCCAGCTGGGGAGGAACTCCGGCTGAAGTGTGGATGCCGGCGGAAGTTATTGAGGAAAATGAGGAGCTTAGTAAAGCAGCCGCAATGTTACCTGATGTTGAATGGGGACCCAGGAAACCCGGCGCCCTTTATAACGCAATGATCGCCCCTCTCACTTCCTTCAACATTGCAGGAGTACTTTGGTATCAGGGGGAGTCTAATACAGATAATGCCGATCATTATGAGCAAATTTTCTCTGCGCTTATTAATTCCTGGCGTCAAAAATGGAATTCTGAATTGCCTTTTTACTATGCCCAGATAGCTCCCTATGATTACGGGGATAACTTCGCCGGAGTAAAAGTTCGGGATGCTCAGCGCAGGGTGCTAAAAATGCCAAAAACCGGAATGGTTATAACCAGCGACATTGGAGATTTAGAAGATATTCATCCTCGCAATAAGAAGGATGTTGGACTTAGGTTTGCTAATTTGGCTTTAAAAGAAATCTACGGAAAAGAAACAGCTGCCTATTTTCCCCTTTTTGAGAGGGTAGAGAAAAAGAAAGATAAGTTGCGGATCTACTTTGCAAATGCTGAAGAATTGAGAGTTGATAAAGAAAATTCTGCGTCCCAGTTTGAAGTGGCCGGAGAGGATGGAGAATTCCAGACTGTGGAAATGAAAGTCAATAAGGATTTTGTGGAGCTGAACATAAAAAAGATCGAAAAACCGCACAAGTACGCTATTCCTGGAGAAATACCGGCACTTCCAACATTTTTAATGAAGCAGGATTACCGGCTTCAAGTTTTCTTGAAGAAATTCAGAAATAGTTCTGCTTTTCAATTTAGGTGTAATAAAAAAATACTCTTCAAAAATGTCATTTTTGAAGAGTATTTGAATTTAAAATTACTGCAGGAGTAAGGATATTTTCTTGATTATTCTTCTCCCAAAGTAAAGGAAGTCTTTAGAGTTTCTACCGAATTTCCGCCGATGAAAACTTCAAATTCTCCCGGTTCCACAAGGTATTCTCCCTGATTATTGTAAAATCCAAGCTCATCTTCAGTCAGTGTGAAATTCACTGTTCTTTTTTCACCTTTTTTCAGCTCTACCAATTCAAAACCTTTAAGTTCTCTTACAGGTCTTACAGTGCTTCCGTAGAGATCACGGATGTAAAGCTGCACAACTTCCTTTCCGTCATAATTTCCGGTGTTGGTGATCTCTACAGAAACCTGCACATCCTCTCCCATTTCAAATTGGTTTTTGTTCAGCTTTAGATTGTCATAGTTAAAAGTAGTATAGCTCAGCCCATAGCCAAAAGGATAGAGGGGCGTATTTTCCACATCCATATAATGTGACCACCACACCATTTCTGCTCCCGGTTGGGATCTTCGGGACGGCCGGTACTTTGATGGTTGTAATAAATTGGTGTTTGACCAATGTTTCTGGGGAAGGTCATTGGAAGTTTTCCGCTGGGGTTGTAGTCTCCATAGAGTACCTGCGCAACCGCGTTACCTGTCTGTGTCCCCAGCTGCCATGCCTCGACAATTGCCGGGATATTTTCTGCAGCCCAGTCAATAGCAAGAGGTCTTCCGTTGTTCAGTACAAGTACAACATTCCTATTGGCTGCATATACAGTCTCAAGCAGTTCCTGCTGCACTCCCGGAAGGTCCAGATTTGTGCGGCTTCTTCCTTCCCCACTCTGAAAACCATGCTCTCCAAGAACCATAACTACCACATCTGCGCTTTTCGCTGCTTCCACAGCTGCAGGGAATCCACTTTTATCGGTAGTATTAAAATTTACTTCCGTCAGGAAAGATTCTTCTCCCACTACAAGAGGTGCTCCTTGTTCAAAAGTAAGTTTGTTGCCTTTATAT
The DNA here is from genome assembly GCA_963709775.1 of uncultured Flavobacteriaceae bacterium. Lineage (GTDB taxonomy): Bacteria > Bacteroidota > Bacteroidia > Flavobacteriales > Flavobacteriaceae > Salinimicrobium. Next base: position 544,496 of record CAVPXS010000007.1, read on the forward strand.
TTCTGCATGCCTTCAAGAACAGAAACGGCTGTGTTATCATCTGATGCTATTCTCCAGCTTCCAAGCGGACTGTTCTTATCATCTGCAAGATCTCCGATCAATGCTATATTTTGTCCGTTTTTCTTCAGCGGAAGGAGATTTCCTTCATTCTTGAGAAGGACGATCGACTTTTTAGCCATGTCGAGTACAGCTTCGTGATGGGCTGGATTACCAACCACTTCTTTTTCTCTTTTCGCGTCTAGATACCTGTAAGGATCATCCATTAAACCCAATTCGTATTTCACCCGAAGAATTCTTCTCACAGCATCATCAACAAGCGCTTCTTCAAGCTTGCCTTCATTCACAAGCCCCACAATCTCATTAACATAAGAATAGGCTTCCATATCCATGTCTACCCCGGCCTCGACCGCTTTTTTTGCAGCCATTTTCTCATTTTTCACAAAACCATGAACTACCATTTCTTCAATGGAAGCATAATCTGAAATTACAAATCCGTCGAAGCCCCACTTTCCTTTTAAAATGTCTCTTAGAATAAACTCATTTCCGGTCACAGGGATCTCATCCAGCGTATTAAATCCGGTCATGAAGGTTCTAACTCCGGCTTCTTCGGCAGCTCTAAACGGTGGCAAAACCATGTTGTACAAAGTAGAATTTCCTATGTCTGCTTTGTTGTATTCGCGGCCGGCTTCAGCAAAACCGTAGCCCGCAAAATGTTTTGCAGTGGCAGCAACAGTAAGTGGATTGGAAAGATCTTTTCCCTGGAAACCTCTAACTCTGGCAGCGGCGATCTTGCTCCCCAGGTAAGGATCTTCTCCTCCGCCTTCCATCACGCGGCCCCAACGGGCATCTCTTGAAATATCAACCATTGGCGCAAAGGTCCAGTTGATCCCCGAAGCAGCAGCTTCTGCAGCACCAACTTCAGCCGATCTTCTTATCGCCTCCATATCCCAACTGGCAGCTTCGGCCAGGGGAATCGGGCTAAGGGTTTTGTATCCGTGGATCACATCAAAACCAATGATAAGTGGAATTCCCAATCTTGATTCATTCACTACAATTTCCTGAACCGCCCTCACCTGGTCGACTCCGCGAACGGTAAGCATGGAACCTACCCGGCCATTTCTTAAATGCTCATATTTTAATGCGGCATCCCCGTCTTTTGGCGCAGGACCGGTAACCTCCCAAAAACCGTTGTACTGGTTCATTTGCCCGGCTTTTTCTTCCAGCGTCATGATACTTAGAAGGGAATCAATTTTTGCTTCTATACTATCATTTGAGGATTGTGTGGAGTTCATATTTCTATCTTTTTTTCCGGTAAATCCGCTCAGCATCAAACCAGAGACTATGAGCAGAGTAAGGGACATTCTTGTTCTCATTTTATTGAAATTTATTTAGCTTAAAGTTTGTATGCTTCGGAAGAAGAACCAGTAGCCAATCCTGGCCTTTCCCCGAAGAAACAGGTTTATATATGTCATTTTTGAGCAGCTTGTTTTTTACCACTTCTTCGGAAGTACCTGTTCGTGGATTGAACCAGTAGGCTTTTGGGTCTTCAAAGTTTAAGCGAGAAATATCCACCTGAAATGATTGTCCTTCCGGGGTGTAAAAAAGGGCGAATTGAGGTGCATTTGTGGCAAGAATATGGGCCGAATCTTCAGGATTTGGACTTTTTATGAGCTCTTGGTTCGGTTCCATTTCTTGCCATTCCAGAGAAGTTAAAAATTTCCGGAGGTATTTCATTTGCTGTGCTCCCGGCAGATCGAGTGCTTCTTTCCAGCCGAGCCTGGCATCCAGAGTGGGGGTTCTGCCCTGATCGAACATTTGCCAAATATCATTACTACCATAGGTATAGCCTGCGGCCCCTCCAAGAAAGCTATTGTATGCAGAAACTCTTACATCTGTGTCGTCCAGACGTTCATAACTTTCCTCCTCCCAAAACCGGTCAGGAATATCTTCATACCTTGCTTCTCCATTTATAACCGGTCTTTTAATTGATTTCTCCATGCTTTTTTGAGGATACTGATATTCTCTGGCTAGGCTGGAATGTCCGCTCTGATACATGTCGATGTCCAGCCAGCCTTCATCAAAAAAGTCTGAAGCCAGCTTTGCACCCGAAGGATGATAAGATATTAGATGATTTTTATCTGCACTTCGAAGACCTTTGGCAAGGCTGCGAATAATTTCATAATGTAGGGCATTTTCTGGTATTCTATCTCCTCCCAGGATCCAGATGATATTGGATGATCCTTATACCTGTTTCCTAAAAGTTCTCCATATTTTTTAGCATTTTGGTGTAAATATTTCCGGGCCAACACCCCATCTTTTATTGAATTTATCACCCCAGGTGGGAAGAAGCCCCACATATTGGCCATTTTTTTCTGATTCTAAAAGAACAAAATCGAGCAGCTCGAAATAATTCTCATTTAGCTGGGTGGGATCATTGTCAACTAAAGGGTTCTCGCCGTAGGCATTTGGACTATTAAGACCGTCCATTTCTGCAAGCACAACTGTTTGGATAACAGTAAATCCTTTGTCTTTCGTTATTTAAATATTCAGCAACCTCATTCCTGTCCAGCCTGTGAACCAGCTCCCAGGCGGTATCTCCCAGCCAGAAGAAGGGTTCACCGTTATCAGTCTTGAGATGACTCCTGTCTTCACCTAATTTAAGAAAAGGCAGTTGTTGGGCTATCACCTCGTTTGCAGAAAATAGAAGAATGAAAAGAGCAACCAGCCTGAACTTTATTGGAGATAAAAGCAAAAGATTTGAGCAGTGCATTTTCATTATGTAAATTTATGATCTTGTATGCTTCTACTTCTGAACAGCTTCAGGATTTATTATTTCGTTGTAATTTTTGATCAGTTGAAGCGTAGATTCAT